>NZ_PWAA01000035.1 GCF_003031585.1 Thalassobius sp. I31.1 | reverse complement strand
GCTGTGTGAACAGCGCGAAGGCGTGCGCCGGGAATATGTGGCGCAAAGCTTTGTTGCCCTGGTTGAAGCCTGGGGCAGGGTCAGATGTTCAAAAGTGAACAACTGGCCTGCCACTTCGCCACCACCGCCAAGCTGACCAGCGGTCATGATGCCCAGAACACGGGGCGGCGTACCATGCGCAACAGGAATGCGGTCTCGCGATGCGTCCAGAAGCTTTAGAAAATCCCCGTCTTTGACATCGGCAGTCAGCTTTTCAAACTCGACAGAACCTTCGTCGCTGGATTGCAGAACCATCGTGCGGTGCGCCTGATCAACCCCCTGATGCTCATTGCGGAAAAAGTCCCGGATTTCCTGCTTCGCTTCCTTTGTCGCCTGTTGTCCTTTGAAGATCACCGCGTATTCAGGCATGGCCCCGTTTTTGAAAAAGGCCGCGTTGTAGCGGGTCGCGGCGTGCGCCAGTTCCAGCATATCCTCAACGCCAATCCATGTTGGCAAAGCATAGCGAAACCCACGTGGGCAAAGATCGCGCAGGTGGATGACTTCCTGTGCGGTATAGGTGCGCTTTTTCTCTTTCCCATCCGCCCCGGTCACTCTTTGCAGGAACCCGGCCCGATAGCGGGTCATGGTGATGGCTGGCAGGCGATGCAGGCCGATGATGCGCCGGTCACGTTTTGAGCGGATCACCTGCAAAAACGCATTGCCGTAAGTTTCCAGATCAAGGCCCAGATGCACAAACAAATCAGCCACACCGGTTTCGCAGAGGGTTTCAATCTTTTCAGCATCCCCAATCAGGCCACCCCCGAAGGCGCTTTCTGCTTTCACATTGATGGCGCGGCTATGTTCGGCACTGGAACGATACAGCGTCCAGAGACTGCGCGGGGAAATGGGCCAGATGAATTCACCATCCAGACCAACTTCTGAGTAGCCGGACAGAAGATCGTCCAGGCTGGATTTTTCGACGCTGACCGTCACGCCTTCAGAGGCGTCTGGGGATGTGTTTTCTCTGCTCATAGAGAGAGGGATACAGCAGTAATTCGGGGCTGATAATCACCCTAAGCTGTTGAAAGTTTAGTAATAAACAGGTTGTCCCTTGCCCATCTGGCACAAAGAAACATGATGAGGCAAGAGTGAATTACAGCAAATGCAGCGTCACCTGGAAGGGGCGCTGAAAAACACAACCAATGAGGAACGCCCAGGAATGATCCGGGCGAAATCCCGGATACAGGAGGCCCTTGCCTTGGGTAAGCTTAAAGACCTTTCCGTCAGCTTTCTTTCGCTGGTGAAAACGCCTGCCACGGGCAAGGGCCTGACCCTGAAATCTGCAAACCCGAATGACCGGGTGGCGGTATTTGAACTGGCGAAGACTGATGATGAACGCATGATCGCTTATGGCGTTGTCTATGCGCCAGATCAGGAAGACGCTCACGGCGATACGGCTGATGCAAAGACCATTCGCCGCGCAGCCTATGAGTTTATGCGCGAAGCCCGCCTGAAGAACATCGACACGGAACATTCCTTCACAACGGAAATGGCCTTTGTCGCGGAAAGCTGGCTTGTGCGCAAAAATGACGCCCTGTTCCCGGATGAACCGGAAGGGGCCTGGGCTGTGGGAATTCAGATTGGCGACCCTGATCTGTGGGCGCAGTTGAAATCCGGTGATCTGACCGGGATTTCCCTTGCTGGCATTGCACAGATGGAACCGTCCGAACCCCGCACATCTTACACCGAAAAGGATGAAATCCCCGGATGGTTCAAAAGCCTTTTCAAACAATTCACGAAACAACCCACTGAGGAGACAGACATGGACAAGAACGAAGTCCAGGGGGTGGTCCGCGATATGCTCAAGGAAGAGCTGCCGGGCATTCTTAAGGATGCAGGAATCGGCACTGGCAGTAAGCCAGCCGCTGAAGACGTCGAAAAGGCGAAAGCCACGCTTAAAGCGGCAGGCATTGAAGTCGATGCACCGGCAGCAGGTGGCAAAGCTGCTGAACCTGCTGGTGAAGCAACCGACATCGCCACGGCAATCGCCAAGGGCTTTGAAGCCATTGAAGGCAAGATCGACGACAAGATCACGCTTGCTGTCGCCAAAGGTGCCGATGTCACCGGCCAGCCCGACACGGCTGTAGAGGAGAGTTTCGTATGATTATTACCCTCAAATCCGGCAAGAAAATGCTTGATGTTGTGGCGCTGGCAAAAGGGCTTATCAGCCCGGAAGACCTGAGCAATGGCGGTGATCTGAAAGCGCAACAAGCTGACAAGCTTATTTCTATGCTGTTCGCAGATAAATTCCTGTCTAAAGTCAACACCATTCGCATGTCACGTCTGACCCGTGATGTGGATGCGCTGGACGTTGCACGTCGCCAGCTTGTGCGTGTGGCCCAGGGCAAAGAGCCTGAGGATGATGAACTGACCGGGGCTGGTGAACACGGGTGCAAACTGACCGCACTTGATGCACAGCTTTTTGCGTCTCTCAGCCTGGCCTTTCTGCGCGACAACAAAGACAATCCGAAACTGCAATCCGAGATCGAGAAGAGTTTTAACACCTGCCTTGGCAACGATATTGTAGACCTTGGCTTTAACGGTATTGCCGATGATGCTGAAGGGGACAACCGGGCTGCAAAATTCATCCGCCTGAATAAGGGCTGGCTGCAAATCACCCGCGAAGCTGACAAAACACAGAAGGTCGAGATTGACCCGGCAACAGATGGCTGGAAAGCAAGCCTTAAAGCCATTATGGAAAAATCCGATGTGCGCGCCCGTGCGATTTCGTCCTTTGTGATGAATGAAGCTGATGCGGACGAATACGGGGAAGAAATCAATGCGCCGGTCACAGGCCACGAGGTGCAAACCGCAGCCCCGGCCCGTCGCTATAAAGGCAAGGTCATTGAGGCGCACCCACTGTGCCCCCGTGGTTCTGTACTATTCACGCCGATGAAAAATCTGGTCTACGGCCTGCACACTACCATTGATCGCAACCGTGCATATCACAACCGCCGCCGTGCGCTGGAATACACTTACGACATGTGTTTCGATTTTGAAATCGCGGTCAAACAGTTCGCGGTCCTGGGCGAATAACCCCGGCCATGCCTGAAACATCCACCATCACCCCGGCTGACATCCGGGCTTATGCGAACCTCCCTGGCGAGGTTCCCGAAGCCCTGTTGTCAAAGCACACGACGATTGCTCTGCGCGATCTGCAACGTGCAACCGGAGTGATGGAACCCGCCTCTGATCAGGTTGAAGACTGGAAAGAGGCGCTGACCGTTGGTGCGCTGGCGAGCGTTTTTGGCTGGCTCAACACTTTCGCATTGGCTGGCGCGGCCAAAGTCGGGCGTCTGGAAGGCTCGGTGGAATACCGTTTTCTGGATACGGAAGACGTCGAGGCGCGCATCACCGCTCTGAATGAGCGATTTAACACCCTGGTTGCCCGGATCACGACAGATGAACCGGACACCGACGACACCGGCAGCGTGAATGCCGGGTTTATTTCACTGACCGCAATCTGAGGTTTCCCATGCGCCTGCGCACCCGCTTTCAATCTGTTCTGACTGCCCGTCTGGCGACCTCTCTGCCCGAGGCTGCGCCAGTCCATACGTGATATTCTGCTGACCCCGCTGGGCACCCGTGTGATGCGCCGGGATTATGGCTCTGATCTGCCTGAATTGCTGGACCAGAACCTGACCCCGCTGACCCTTGGTCTGATCAAGGCCGCAACCGTAGACGCCCTGCGCAAATGGGAACCACGCCTGCACATTACGCGGGTGCAGGCGGAACCGACCCCGGAAGACCATAAACAGGGTCGCGTGATTATGGGGCTGGAAGCGGTCTACCTGCCTGACGGTCAGAACATCGAACTTGCCGGGGTGGTACTATGAATTTTACTCCGATTGATCTTGCCCGCCTGCCGGACCCGCAGGTTATTGAGGTTCTGACACCAGAAAGCATTTTTGAAACGCGCAAAGCACGGCTTGCAGAGCTTGCCCCGCATCTGGCCCCGGCGCTGGAATATGAAAGCGAGGGCCTGACACAGCTTTTGCAGGAAGACAGCTACCGCGAATGGTTGCTGCGTCAGGCGGTGCAGGATGCAGGCAAAGGCAATATGCTGGCCTTTGCGCCCGGTGCGCAGCTTGATCATCTTGCGGCCTTCTATGGTGTGCAACGCCAGGTGGTTGAACCCGCAAAGCCAGACGCCGCGCCCCCTGTGCGGGAAGTTTTGGAAGGCGACACCCGCTTCCGTTCCCGTGTCCAACTTGCCCCGGAAAGCTTCACAACCTGCGGCACCATCGGTTCATATATCTTCTGGACGCTTGAAGCTTCGCCGGATGTGAAAGACGCCTCTGTTTCCAGCCCGACACCGGGTCTGGTTGATATTGCTGTGCTGTCACAGGAAGAAAACGGCAGTACCGACTCCGCGCTGCTGGAACTGGTGACGCAAGGTCTGGAAGGCCGTCGCCCACTTTGTGATCTGCTGAACGTCCGGGCCGCAGAAATCATTCAGTACCAGATCCATGCGGCTCTGACCCTTTATGATGGGTTTGACAGTGAAGTGGTGCGCATGGCTGCGGAACAGTCCCTGAATGCCTTTGTGACCAGGCACCTGCGCCTTGGCCATGATATTACAATTTCCGGCTTGCATGCGGCTTTGCATTTGGAAGGCGTGCAGCGTGTAGACCTTGGGGATTTCGATGCTGATCTGATGATTGCACCGGATCAGGCGGCATATTGCAGCGATAAATCTGTGACCGTGGGGGGCTTTGATGTCTGATCTGCGTTCTATTCTGCCATCGAACCATGCGCGCACCCGGCGTGCGCTGGAGCAGGTGATGGCGGAACACAAAGCTGACCTGCATGTGCCACTTACACAACTCTGGAACCCGGACACATGCCCGGCGCATCTGCTGCCATGGCTGGCCTGGGCGCTGTCTGTGGATTTCTGGGACAGCGGCTGGTCCGAAGACAGCAAGCGCGCCGCCATTCGTGAAAGTATAGCCATTCATCGGATTAAAGGTACTTTGGCATCTATCAGGCGCGCGCTGAAAGCGGCAGGCTATGGCGATGCGCGAGTGGTCGAGCGCTACGGTCATGAACAGTATAATCGCAAGCATCTGCGCGACGGTTCAATCCGGCGTACCCGCCCTGATCATTGGGCGGAATATCGGATTATTCTGGCCCGGCCGATCACAATTGATCAGGCCACACAGGTACGCGCCATTCTAAAACTGGTGGCCCCAGCCCGCTGTCACCTCAAAGCCCTGGAGTTCCGCCAGGCTCTGAACCGTTATGACGGAAAAATCACCCGCAACCGTGCATATACAAGAGGAATTGCCTGATGGCTGACCTTATCGAAAACTCGGTCTGGGAAGAGAATATTTACCAGCTCGAAGAAACTGACCCTGTACATGGCGGTCCGCCTGACCTTGCCAAAGGTGAAGGCTTTGACAATGTGCAGGCCCAACAACTTGCGAACCGCACCCAGCACCTGAAAGCCGTGTTTGAAGCCTTGCAGGCTGCATTTGAAGGGCAGGATATTGGCGCTCTGATCGCTGACGCCACAGCAGACATGCTGACAGAAGCGCAGGGCGATGCGAGATATGTCCTGCAATCTGCCTTCACCGCTGCCGCACTCCTGAACCTGATCAAGCAAGTTGACGGGGCTGGTTCCGGGCTGGACGCGGACCGACTTGACGGCCTTTCATCCTCTCAGTTTCTGCGGGCAGATACGAACGATACGATGGCCGGGGCACTGAGCATTGCCAGAAACGGTCACACGCATTTGCAACTCGGTGGTCTGTCAAATATCAATCCATTGGTTGAATTCCTGGGTTCAGAGGGGCGGCGGGGTATTCTGCAGGCATACGATGATCACATGGCATTGCGTGTCTATAAACCCGATGAAACCCTGATCAGCCTGCGGATATATGATGATGGGCGCATCACCTGGAACGGCAAAAAGCTTCTGACGGAAGATGACAATGCCCCGGATCGCGTGGATGAGTTCGCGCCCTTTCCGGCTGCAAATGCCAGCGTCTCAGTTCTGCATGGATATGGCCATGCTCCTTCCAATGTTCAGGCCTGGGCTGTCTGCGTCACCGCAGATGGCGGCTACGCGCCAGGTGATCGGATTAAGCTGGGAACGCACTACCGTTACCACGTCGGAGGCATGGCCTTCGGTGCCAACGGAACTGAAGTTTTCTTCTCCGCTAAGTATCTCGATATCATCACCGCAAGTGGTGCCGGAATTGTCGGGATAGCCGGATCTTCAAACTGGAAACTGGAGCTTATCTCATGGACGTAAGTAACGACATTACCCGTCACGCCTTTGATGGTGATGGTGAATATCTGGGTCTGAAAAAAGGCGCTAAGGACACCCTTGAACAAGCTGCGAAAGACAATGGCTGGACGCTTTCAGAGGATGCCCCGCTGCTTTCGCCCACGAAAGCGGATGTGAGCCAGGAACGTGACCGCCGTCTGGCTGCGGGCTTTATGTTTCTGGGCCATCAGTTCCAGGCGGATGAAACCAGTATAGTGAAAATCAACGGCGCGGTTTCCATGGCGATGCTGGCGCAAGCGACTGGCGTGGCGACTGATGAACCAAACTGGAAGCAGGGCGCGCCCCTGATCTGGCGGGCGGCTGACAATTCTGACGTGGAACTAACCATAGCGCAAACTTTTGCGTTCGGCCTTGCCGCTGGCGCGTTTGTGGATGTCACAACCCGTGCCGCCCATGCGCTGAAAGATATGGACCCAATCCCGCAGGACTATGCGGATGACATCCAATGGGGCGCGAACTGATGCGCGCCCTGCATTTCTCAAATCACATCACAGGAGGCACACATGCCTGAACAATTCCTGCACGGCATTGAAGTCGTGGAAATCGACACCGGCACGCGCCCGATCCGCACGGTGCGGTCCTCTGTTATCGGACTGGTTGGCACTGCGCCGGATGCGGATGCAGCTAAATTCCCGCTGAACACCCCGGTTCTGATCGCAGGCAAGCGGTCTGATGCGGCGGGTCTTGGCGCTACCGGCACCCTGCCTGGGGCCATTGATGGCATCTTTGATCAGGCCGGGGCTATGATTGTGCTGATCCGGGTTGAGGAAGGCGCTGACGAAGCGGCGACCCTGAGCAACCTTATCGGCGGCATTGATGATGACAGCGGCCAGTATCTGGGCGTTCAGGCGCTTCTGGCAGCAGAAAGCGAGGTGCATCTTGTGCCGCGCATCCTGATTGCGCCGGGCTTTACACAGCAGGCGGCGCTTGTGTCTGAAATGGTATCTATCGCAACCCGCCTGGGCGCAATGATCATTGCGGATGGTCCGAACAGCAATGATGCAGACGCTATTGCCTACCGAAACCAGTTTGACAGCGCGCGTGTCTATCTCTGTGACCCATGGGTGCGCGTCTGGGATACCGATGCAAATGCCGAGGTGGTGCAGCCTGCATCTGCCCGCATTGCCGGTGTCTGGGCCAAGTCTGATGCTGAACGCGGTTTCTGGCACTCCCCGTCAAACCGCGTGATTGATGGCATCACCGGCGCGGCCCGTTCGGTTGACTATGCGCTGGGTGATCCGAATTCCCGCGCGAACTATCTGAATGAACATGAGGTCAGCACCATCATTAACTATAAAGGTGGCTATCGTGCGTTCGGGAACCGCACGCTTTCCTCTAATCCAAAATGGGCTTTTGTGAAGCGCCGCCGCATTGCTGATATGGTGAATATCAGTATTCAGCGTGCGCATTTCTGGGCATTGGATCGCAATGCGGACAAGCAATATTTCGAGAATGTGGTCGATGGTGTGAATGCCTACGGGCAGCACCTGATTAACATTGGTGCGCTGGTTGGCTTCAAGTACTGGGCGTCTGAACTGAACACGCCGGAACAGCTTGAAGCGGGCAAGGTGTATTTTGACTACGACTGGGTCGAAACGCCAACAGCCGAACACATCACTTTCCGTTCCATTATTAACAACGGCTACCTTTCCGAGGTTGTGCCGACAGCCTGAAGGAGGGCTACAAAATGAGAGATATTCTGCAATATGTCGGCATCTTCGCAGATGGCCGTGGATATTTCGGTGACGCACAGAAAGTCATGCTGCCGAAAATGACCATTGCCACGAAGGAATTCAACGCATCCGGTATGTCCGGGCCGATTAAGGTGCGCATGTCGCGCCTGGCAAGTGCGCTGGAAACCACGCTGACATTCGGGGGCCTGCCTTCCGATCTTTATGACCTGCTGACTGTATCTGAAGGTGAGGAAATTCCTTTCCGTTTCAAAGGCTCAACGCAGGGCGCGGATGGCACCACACATGCGCATATGATTGTGGCCCGTGGTTTTGTTGAGGAATTCGACGAAGGCACCTGGGCGGATGCGGAAGACGCGCCCCTGAACCTGAAAATCAGCCTGCGCCATTATGAACGTCACATTGATGGCGTGGAAAAATGGGCTGTGAACCCGGAAGGGATGATCCTGCGCCGCAATGGTGTGGACCTTCTGGCGCAGCACCGGGCCAATATTGGCCGCTGATCAATGATCTGACAGGCGGCAAAGCTGCGGCCTGTCCATCAACTGCAAACACATTCAAAGGCAAGAGACATGTCCCACACCGAAATCGTAACCCTGCAATATCCGTTCACCCACAAGGGCGAAGAAATCACGGAACTGACCATTCGCCGCCCAAAAATACGCGACATGCAGAAATCAAGCACCATTAAAGACGACATGAAAAAAGCAATCGCAATGATGGCTGATTTGGCGGAGATCGAACCAGCCGCCATCGGGGAAATGGACCCGGAAGACTTCAATGAAGCGAACAAGGTGATCGCTGGTTTTTTGGGCGTATCCGAAGAGCAAATCCAGAATTTTGCCGCGCAATAATCCTGTTCATGGGAAGACATTTCCACTGGCAGCCCTCTGAGTGTGAGGACATGCCCGTGGAAGACCTGGTCGCACAGTTTGAGGCGGCAAAAGACTATCTGAAAGCAGAGCGAGAGGCGCGGCAAACATGATACCACAGCTAGGTATTGACGTTCTGGTCGGACTGACCAATCAATTGACCGCCCCTCTGCGCAATGCGGAAGAGACTGTGGCGAAAGCTTCCGAGCGGATGAACCGCAGCCTGCAATTGTCCCTGAAACTGGGGGCAGCTGGTGCTGCCGCATCTGGGGTTGCCTGGGGCGCTGAACGGATGATTTCGGGTTTTACTGACAGCATCCGCGCTGTGGAACAGGCGAAAGGTGAACTGGCAACGCTTGGTGTGCAAGACCTTGATGCCGTGGTGCAACGCGGTCTTGATATGCAAACCCAGCTTGCCGGTGTCACCGCTGACGCCTTTGTACGCGCATCCTATGACATCAAATCCGGTATCAGTTCACTGACAGACGAAGGCGTGGCGGAAATGACTGCCAGCGCAATGCTGGTTGCCAAGGCGACACGCGGTCAGGCTGAACAAATGACCTCACTTTTTGCGACCTCATACGGCATCTTTAAAGATCAATACGCCATGATGACGGATGCGGATTTCGGCAATATGTTTGGTGCGGCCCTGTCTGCATCGGTTCAGCAGTTCAAGACAGATGGCGCAGCCATGCAGCAGGCGATTGAAAGCGCCGGTGCCGGTGCTGTCAATCTGGGCATGGACATGACGGAACAACTTGCGCTGCTGGGCATGATGCAACAGCAGATGGCCGCAGGTGAAGCAGGCACCGCCCTGCGCGCATTTGCGACCAATGCAGCGAAGGCGCATGAAGCCTTTGCAGACTTATCCAGCGAGAGTGACAATCCGGTGCGGGTGCGGGTGCTGGATGAAAACGGCCAGATGCGCGCCATGCCTGATATTCTGGCCGATCTTCAGGCGCGCTATGGCGAAACCCTGGACGCCTTTGAAGCCGCTGAAATCAAAGAAGCATTCGGCACTGACGAAGCCATGAAGATGATTAACGCGCTTTATGGTCAGGAAGCCGCTGTGCGTGCCAATGCGCAGGCACTGGACGATGCGGCTGCGCAAGGGCAGGAATTCACCGCACAAATGGCAGCGGCGGCGGATAACAACTGGGATGCGGCCATGGTGCTGATGTCTCAGAAAATGGATGTGCTTTATCAGAAAATCGGTAACAGCCTTCTTCCGGTGGTGGAACGTATCGTTCCTTATTTTGACGCTTTTATAGAACGTGCATTTACATGGATTGATGCAAACCCCGGCCTGATTGCCGGGATAGGTGGGGTGGTTGCTGGTCTGGGTCTTGTTGCCGCTGTCATCGCGCCTGTGTTGCTGGGGGCCTCTGCACTGGTCAGCACATGGGGCACGATGACATTCGGCCTTGTAAAGGTTGCAACTGCGCTTCCCCTGGTCGGCAAGGCGCTTCTGTTTATTGGCCGTGCGCTGATGGCAAATCCTATCGGCCTTGCAGTCGCGGCAATCGCTGGTGCGGCGTATCTGATCTATGAATACTGGGAACCGATTTCCACATTCTTTGGTGACCTGTGGGACAGCGTGACCGGGTATTTTCAGGGCGCATGGGATGGCATTGCGGGCTGGTTCTCTGGCCTGTGGGATCGCATCCGGTCCGGTGCAGTTTACGGCTGGGAAATCATCAAAGGCCTGTTCCTGAACTACACGCCTGCTGGGCTGATCTATACCCATTGGGAAAGCATATCCGGGTGGTTCGGGGGGCTTTGGGAAAACGTGCGCGCTGGTGCGGAAAACGGCTGGCTACTCTTGAAAATCCTGTTCCTGAACTATCACCCGGCGGCGATCATCTATAACCACTGGGGGCAGATCACAGAATGGTTCGGCACCCTCTGGGATAATGTGAAATCCAAATTCACAGAGAAATGGGAAGCTATTAAAGCTGAGGTCGCCACATGGCCTGCTGAAATGCGTACCTATGGGTCTGACCTGATCCAGAGCCTGATTGATGGTATTAAGGCAAAATTTGCAGCTATGGCGCAGGCCGTACAGGA
>NZ_PWAA01000034.1 GCF_003031585.1 Thalassobius sp. I31.1 | reverse complement strand
GCCAGAGGAAGAAGCTGTGGGCCTCGATGTGGCTGGGCTTCCGGAACTCCTGAATGAACTTGAGCTGGCTGAGCATGCCTGCAGCTGCATGGTGGCAACGGCTATATGCAGGAATATGAAATCTGCCGCCTGTTTGCCGATGCGCGGATCAGCCGGATTTATGCCGGGACCTCTGAAATCATGAAAGAAATCATCGGTCGCGGATTAGGTCTGGATGAACGACGCTGAGGAATTCTGCCCCGCGCAGGCGGTGCAAAATTTAAGCAACATTTCTGTGGTGTGACTGCGCACAAAGGATAACAGAAGAAAGCAAAGGTCTGAGATGAAATCAGAAAATGTGATTGCGCTGGTTACCGGCGGCGCGTCGGGTCTGGGTGAAGCCTGTGTGCGTGAAATCGTGGCTGCGGGTGGAAAAGCAGTGGCCGTTGATATGAACGCAGAACGCGGCACGGCCCTGGCAGATGAACTTGGGGATGCGGTGATCTTTCATAAAGCCGACGTCACCTCTGAAGAAGACGTGAAAGCCGCCCTGGATGCTTGTGAAACAACGCATGGCCCGGTCAATGCGCTGGTCAATTGCGCAGGCATTGCGATTGCGGCCAAGACCGTGGGGCGTGATGGTGCGCATCCGCTGAAAAGCTTTGGCATGGTGGTTGATGTGAACCTGAAAGGGACATTCAACACCTGTCGCCTGGCAGCCGAACGCATGCAGCACAACACGCCAGATGCCGACGGCAATACCGGGGTGATTGTGAACACGGCTTCGATCGCCGCATTCGACGGCCAGAAAGGCCAGCCCGCTTATGCCGCGTCCAAAGCCGGCGTTGCCGGTATGACACTGCCAATGGCACGCGATCTGGCCTCGGTCGGGGTGCGGGTGAACTGTATTGCGCCGGGCCTGTTCCTGACGCCAATGCTTCAGAGCCTGCCGGAAGAAGCGCAGGAAGCGCTGGGAAAACAACCGCTGTTTCCCAAACGCCTGGGCAAACCGTCTGAGGTTGCCGAACTTGCGGTGTTCCTGATCAATCATGCTTATATGAATGGTGAAACAATCCGCGTAGATGGTGGCATTCGCCTTCCGTAATTACCGGATCTGACCGAACAGGGGAAAGGGGCGTGAGGCGCCCCTTTTTTGTGTTTTGGATGGCTGTCGACATGTCAAAAACATCAATGTGACTGGCTTAAACCTATTTTCATCTTTCTCCCGGATGGTGGCGTTCACCTGGCCTGATGGCTGTCTCTGAATGAACCTGGGAGCAAAGAATGCGGCTTTTCAATTCGATCAAACTGTCTTTTAAATTGCCGTTGGTGATGTTTTCGCTGTGCCTGACATCGCTTTTGCTGATGACCTATATCGCCCTGGAACTTTCAAAGGGATCCCTTGAAAACCTGACAGAAGAACGGCTGAGTTCCCTGCTTGAAGGCCGGGCAAGTCATCTGGAAACCTTTCTTGAAAACGTTGAATTTAACCTGACCGTGCAGGCCAGCAATCCATCGCTTCTGGACGCGGTATTTGGTTTTAAAGGGGGCTGGCGTGAGTTTGAAGATCCGCAGGCCTATCTGCAAGAAACGTGGATCACGAATAATCCGGATGAATTCGGTGAACGCGACAGTCTGGCAGATGCCGGGGATGACAATAATTTCACCCGTACGCATAAGCGCTATCATGGGTTTTTCCGTACACTAATGGAAAACGTCGGGCTTTATGATGTCATCCTGATCGATACCCAGGGGAATGTCATCTACACGGTTGAAAAAGAAGGTGATTTTGCCACGAATGTTCTGGATGGAACTGCGGAAAATCCAAATCTGAAAGCCATCTTTGAGGCGATGATGTCTGAGGACAACGCAGAAGCAGGGACGCAGTTCTTTGATTTTCAGATGTATGAAATTTCAGACGCGCCCGCCGCTTTTTTCAGTTCGCTTATCAAAAGCCGCAATGGGCGCGTCGCTGCTGTCATGATTTATCAGGTCGGATCAGAACAGATAAATCAGGTGCTTCAGGCTCCTGATGGTCTGGGCGAAACGGGACAAACCTATCTGGTCGGGGAAGATGGCAGTTTACGGTCTGACCAGGTTTCTCCCCATGATGGTCGCGTGCTTGAGACGCGGATTGATACAGCGGCGGTTCAGGCCGTTCTGGCCGGGCAGTCCGGTTCCATTGTGCGGGAAACAGATCAGGGTTTGCTGCATGAAAACTACCTTCCTCTGTCCTTTCACGGGCATAGTTGGGGGCTTATTGCCGCGCAGTCGCAATCCGAATTTCTGCTGCCCTGGCTGGAAATGCGCCAGAACCTGGCCCGGAATGGCTTGATTGCGCTGATTGTTTTTACCGGGATTGCGATTTTCCTGGGCCTCTCTGTCGGACGCCCGCTGGAAAGAATTGATCATGCGATGCGCCGGATTTCTGCATCCAGGTTTGACACGGAAGTACCGGCGTCTGACCGTGGGGATGAAATCGGCAGTATCGCCAAAACACTTGAGGAATTTCGCACCTCCCTGGAACTTGCAGCTTCGACCGCCGCAGAAGCACGAGTGAAAGGGACTGCCTTCACAGAATCCTCTGCGGCGATGATGATCCTGAATACAGAAGGTGAAATCGATTATACGAACCGCCAGCTTGTGGATTTCTTCAAAACAGAACGCAAAAATTTCAGCAGCCGGTATGCCGCATTTGACCCGGACGCACTTGTCGGGACGTCCGTAGGGTTACTTTGGGATGATCCCGCAGATTTTGAAGCGATCTTATCTGGCACGACTGAATTACCGCTTCGGAAGTTCATGGATACAGGTGCTTTGCGACTGTCGGTGTTTGTGAATGCAATTCTTGGCGAGGAAGGCGAAAAAGCAGGTTATGTTGTTGAATGGGAAGACGTGACGACGTTCCAGATGAATGACGCCACCATCAACACGATTGAATCCCACCAGGTGAAAGCGGTGTTTTCTCTGGAAGGAATGTTTGAAACGGCGAATGAATTGTTCGCGCAATCTCTCAGCGAAGACATAAAGGCGTTTGCCGGGCAGCAGATTTCTGATTTGCTGACAGTCCGGGAAGAACCCGGCCGGGATATCCTGGCCGAAGCGGCCCAGGGAAATACGGTGGCAGAGAAATTCCTGCTTCGCCTTTCTGAAAACCAGAACGCATTGATCGAAGGGGTTGTCAGCCCTGTAAAAGATGCCAGTGGGAAAACTTTGCGGATCCTGTTGATCGGGAATGATATCAGCCAGGCACAGGCGGCGATTGAGCAGGCGGAACAGGAACGTTTGCGCATGTCGCAGGCCCAGGGGGAAGTCGTCGACGCTTTGCGCAAAGGACTGGGACAGCTTGCCGATGGCGTTTTGACCGCCGAGGTCACTGACAGCTTTGATTCTGATTACGAACAGCTGCGGTCTGATTTCAATCTGGCGGCGGGGAATCTGTGTCAGGCCATGCTCGGTGTGGTCGGCAATGCGGATAGTATTCGCTCTGAGGCAACAGATATCAGCACAGCTGCCGAAGACCTGTCACATCGCACAGAAAAACAGGCCGCAACGCTTGAAGAAACAGCCGCAGCCCTTGATCAGATCACATCCAGTGTCCGATCTGCCGCCGAAGCATCTGATCGAACGAATACCGTTGTAAACAGTGCAAAAGAAAGCGCAGAAACCAGCAGCCTCGTGGTGAACGAAGCCGTTGCCGCGATGGGCGAAATTGAAACATCGTCAGAGAAAATCACAAAAATTATCAGCGTGATTGATGACATCGCCTTTCAGACCAACCTGCTTGCACTGAACGCCGGAGTTGAAGCTGCGCGCGCGGGTGAAGCAGGGCGCGGATTTGCCGTTGTTGCATCTGAAGTGCGTGCGCTGGCCCAAAGATCTTCTGACGCTGCGCATGAAATCAACAATCTGATTTCGGCGTCGGGCCAACATGTAAAACGCGGTGCTGAACTTGTCAGTCAGACCGGTGACGAACTTCAGAAAATAATCCAATCCGTCGGAGATATCTCACATCATGTAGGGGAAATCGCGGTCTCTGCAAAAGAACAGGCCTCTGGTCTTGCTGAGATCAATACTTCTGTGAATGAGCTTGATAAATTCACCCAACAAAATGCTGCGATGTTTGAGGAAACCACCGCGGCAAGCCATGCCCTGACGCAAGGCGCAGAAGCTTTGTCTTCCGTTGTTTCACGTTTTGAAACCGGCAATGAGGTTGCGGAAGATACTGACCCCGGCATGTTTCGGAGTGGCCGGCCAGCAGAGGTGACATCAGGCGAAAACGATGTGCCAGTGCCACACCCTGAACCTGTCAGAACTGTGAACCGGCCGGTGACGGAAGGAAGCGCAGCAGTTGATCTGAATTCAATCGCCGCAGAGCCAGAGGACGCACCGGATGGCTGGGAAGAGTTCTGATAACTTGCCTGAACCATCAGACCAGAGAAGGGAGGGGAAAAATGGTGATCAAGGTATTGATTGTTGATGATTCAAGCGTGATGCGGCGCCTGATCCGTCAGGCACTTCTGAAAGACACAAGGCTGGAAGTGGTCGGTGAAGCAAACGATCCGATCGAAGCAAGAAGTGCCATTAAAGTGCACAATCCGGATGTTCTGATTCTGGATATTGAGATGCCGCGTATGAGCGGGCTTGAGTTCCTCGAACTTCTGATGCGTTTGCGTCCCATGCCTGTTGTAATGTTTTCCTCACTGGCCCGTAGCAGCCGGGATGCGACGATCAGGGCATTAAGCCTTGGCGCAGTTGATTGTATCGAAAAACCGTCTGCCGAGTCTGGCAACACGCTTGAAAAGCTGCCGGACAGCCTGGTTGCTGCTGCCAGTGCCGATATTGGTGCGTTGAAACGAACGAACAGGGTATCGCGGCAGGTACAGAGCTTCCATTGGAATTCCAAACCCGTGCTGATTGGTGCCTCGACCGGGGGTGTGGATGCATTGCAGACTGTATTTTCTGCCTGGCCGGAAAACTGCCCGCCGACGCTGGTGACCCAACATATGCCTGAAAACTTCCTGCGCAGTTTTGCCAATCGTCTTGATGAGCAACTGGAAATGAATGTGCGTGTTGCTGGCAACAATGAGGAAGTGAAACAAGGGGAGATCGTGATTTGCCCGGGGGGGGCTTTCCATCTGGAACTGGTCAGTGCGGTACCGGTTCGGGTGCGCCTTGTTGAAGGAGCCCCGGTCAGCGGTCATCGTCCATCGGTGGATGTCATGATGCGATCTGCGAAGGCTTTTGGGCCCGGATGCGTTGCAGCCATCCTGACGGGTATGGGCCGCGACGGGGCGCAGGGTTTGCTGGAATTGCGGCAAAACGGGGCGGAAACGATTGGTCAGGACGAGATGTCTTCCGTTGTTTACGGAATGCCCCGGGTGGCGCAGGATATTGGGGCGGTCAAAACGCAACTTCCTTTGGATGAAATCGGAGCAGCAATACTGGGGTGTTGCAGCAGGCGATCGCGGGCAAAGACGGGGTGAGTGACAGATCATGAAAAGAAATGAACACCGCCAGCACATTACACAGGGTCAGTTTGTGGTCGCTACCGGACCTGATGCGATCCTGACGACCCTATTGGGCAGTTGTGTTTCCACGTGTCTTTGGGACAGCGTTACAGGGATCGGTGGTATGAATCACATCCTTCTGCCGGATCGGCGCTTTGGTGAAGGTGCGGCACATGGCGAGGGAGTGAATGAAATGGAACTTCTGATCAACGGGTTGATCAAAGCGGGCGCAATCCGCGATCAGTTGAAGGCAAAGATCTTTGGCGGTGCACGTATGATTTCAATGTCTACAGATATTGGTGAAACCAATGCGGCCTTTGCGTTGCAGTTTCTGAAAAATGAAGGGATTGAATGTATGGGGGCAAGCACCGGCGGAACAAACGCACGTCAGATTATGTTCTGGCCTGGCACCGGAAAAGCCCTGGTCCGGATCGCTGAGAGCAATCCGGTTGAAGTGGAAAAACCGACGGCACCACGCAATACCGGAACAGAGATTGAATTGTTCTGAAATCAGTGTCGATACCGATAGAACAGATCAGTGGTTTCCTGAACCACTGAAACGGCCCGCTTCTTCCGCAGCTTTTCGTATGGCTTTGGATTTATTGACTGTTTCCTGATATTCCGCCTCGGGATCACTGTCAAAAACCACACCGCCGCCAGCCTGAATATAGAGCTTCTTATCCTTCACCACGGCCGTGCGCAGGGCGATGCACATGTCCATGTCGCCATTGGCCGCGAAATATCCACAGCCACCGCCATAAACGCCACGCTTTTCGGGTTCCAGCTCATCAATGATTTCCATCGCGCGGACTTTTGGCGCGCCAGACACAGTGCCTGCGGGCATACCTGCGAAGAAGGCGGAAAGCGCGTCCTGATCGCCCCGCAGTTCGCCGATGACGTTGGAAACAATGTGCATGACATGTGAATATCGTTCGATAATGAATTCTTCCGTTGGCCGGACAGAGCCGACTTTGGCGACACGGCCCACATCGTTGCGCCCGAGATCCAGCAGCATCAGATGTTCTGCCAGTTCTTTTTTGTCGGCCAGCAGATCCAGTTCCAGCGCCTTATCTTCTTCCGGTGTCGCGCCACGGGGACGGGTGCCTGCGATGGGGCGGATCGTGATTTCATTGCCAAACACGCGCACCAGAATTTCTGGGCTGGCGCCAACCACCTGGAAACCACCAAAGTTAAAATAGAACATGAAAGGCGACGGGTTGGTGCGGCGCAGACTGCGATACAGCGCAAAGGGGGGCAGGGGGAAATCCTGGGTCCAGCGCTGTGCTGGGACGACCTGAAAAATATCACCGGCCTTGATGTATTCTTTGGCCTTGTTCACCGCGTCAAGATAACCGGCATGGGTAAAGTTTGAAGTCAGCGTGCCAAGTTCAGCTTCGCCCCCGAGATCACGGGTTTCGCCGCTGGCCGGACGTTCAAGATCACGTACAGCGTCCATCACACGTTCCGCTGCCTGGGCATAGGCCGCCTTGGCAGACAGGCCGGATGTGTTCCAGGCCGGGGAAACAACGATCACGTCGCCTTTCACACCGTCCAGAACCGCGACAACAGATGGGCGCATCATCATGGCATCGGGCAGACCCAGCGGGTCGGGGTTCACATTGGGCAGATGTTCCACATGGCGGATCATATCATAGCCAAGGAAGCCAAAAAGTCCGGCGGCTGCGGCGGGCAGATCAGCTGGCATTTCAATGCGGCTTTCGGCGATCAGGGCGCGCAGACTGTCCAGCGGGGCCAGCGTTTCTGCAGTAAAGCTATCTGCATCATAGCGGGCCTGGCGGTTGATGCGGGTCGTGTCGCCATGGGATTTCCAGATCAGATCAGGTTTCATCCCGACAATGGAATAGCGCCCACGCACTTCGCCACCGGTCACGGATTCCAGCATAAAACTATCGGTCCGCGCACCGGCCAGTTTGATCATCAGGCTGACAGGCGTGTCCAGATCAGCGGCAAGCCGGGCCCAGACAACCTGATTTTCCCCCGCATTCCAGGCTTTTTCAAAATCCGTAAAATCGGGTGTCAGACGCATGTCGATTGTCCTTGTAAACTTGTGCGCTGGGGGCAGGGCAGCTGCCTTATGCGGCAGCTGCAGGTCTTTTGGTTACGGGATCTGTGTCAGAAGCCCGTTGATCGCAGCCTGGTTGCGGGTTGCACCGGCGGCATTCAGGCGCTCACGGGCCCAGGCTGCATAGGCATCCTGCGCGATGCTTTGTGTCAGCGCAGTCTGAATGCGTTCCTGCAGGGCGATGGTTTCAGGGTTTTCCATATCCGGATCTTTGACGTCGTTTACGAAGACCAGGAAGGTCGAACCGAATTCAGACAGTACAATATGTGTACCCGCGTCTGTGGCAAATACTGAACGGATCATGTCAGACGGCACTGCATCAATAAAGCTGCGGCGGGTCAGATCGCTTTCGCTCATGCTTTCCAGGCCCAGATCTTCGGCAGTTGCGCCAAGGGCAATCTGCCCGGCCAGCGTTTCGGCATGTGCCGCAAGAACTGTGTCGGTTTCCTGTGTTTCCCAGCCCGCGATCACTTTTTCGCGCACCTCATCAATTGGCAGAACGAAGGGTTCGGTGAACCCATCAAGACGCATTGCAAAAATGCCGCCGTCGTCCAGAGTCATAACTTCTGGGAAGTCATCCTGGGTCAGGGCTGCTGCTGCTTCGCGGAAGTCGACATAGGCGGCGATACCTGCGCCCTGATCATCCGACCAGGAAATCGTGTTCAGAACCATATCGGTTTCTTCTGCGACGTCTTCCAGGGTTGCACCGCCTGCCAGCAGATCGTCGATGTCCGTTGCCAGGGCTTCGATCACGCGGCGTGCACGATCAGCGGCTAGGTCCTGACGGAGGATCGGTAGGGCAGTTTCAAAGGTGGTGATGCGTTCAGGCAGAATGCCGTTCATGCGGAAAATCGCAGGGCCGAAGGTGCTGGGCAGGGTGCCGGTCACGCCCGGGCCGTCGAGGGCAAAGATCGCTTCTGCCGCTTCAGCGTCAAGATCGGCTGCCAGAACATCGCCCATATCCAGATCAGACAGGTTCAGGCCACGTTCTTCAACCAGGGCATCAAAGGTAATTTCACCGGATGCAAGGCGGGCTGCGGCAGTGTCTGCGTCTTCCTGTGACCCGAAAACCAGACGTTCCAGCAGGCGACGTTCTGCAACGATGAATTCATCGGCACGGGAATCATAGAGTTCCTGCAAGGCAGTTTCGTCGATTTCCACGGTATCAAACAGCATTTCAGGCAGCAGCTGCACAAAGGTGATTTCTTTGGTGCGCGGCGTTGTGAAATCAGCGGCGGCATTGGCTTCGTGATAAGCGGCCAGCTGTTCTTCGGTTGGTGTCGCCAGCGGTTCCGGCAGATCACCTTCGTCCAGGCGGATCCAGGAAATATCCCGACGCTGTGCTTCGTAGTTCAACAGGGCATTGACCTGTGCTTCGCCGGCATTCAGGCCAGACACCATCGCAGCCTGCACCAGGGTACGGGCAATGTCATCCCGGATTGAGTCTTCGTAATCCCGGGTGTTCAGATTGTTGCGCGACAGGGTTTCTTTATAGGCATCTTCATCAAAGCTGCCGTCAAGCCCGGCAAACGCAGGGGTGCTGATAAGCTGATCCCGAACCTGCACATCACCAGCAGAAATACCCATTTCAGCAGCTTCATTGTCCAGGGCCGCATCAAGTGTCAGACGATCCAGAACCTGTTGATCCAGGGTCTGGCCGTAAATCTGGGTGTAAATTTCGTTTACTGACGCCAGCGTTGCCGGTTGTTGGGTTTCGGCCGCGACCTGACGCAGTTCGCCCTGCAAGGCGTTATAGTATTCCTGAACCGTCACGCTGCGGCTGCCCGCAGTGACAACGGCCTGGGAAGAACCGCCGAAGTTTGACAGACCAAAGCCGCCAAGACCGACGACAAGCATGACGATAATCGCCCAGACAAAGAATTTGGTAATCGGACCGGATTTTGCGCTGGCCATCTGGCTCTCCCTGAAAGTGTTGACGTGTTGTTAGACGCTTGCGCAGCGGGGGGCAAGCCTGTGGGCGGCTGCAGGGCGCTCACATCTGTGAAAGCCCTGTTCTTTTTGGTGGTTGTGGCAGATTTGCGTGCTTATCGCAGGGATTGCAGGCGCTGAAACAGATCACTGATTCCGCCACGGTCCACATTGGCGAAAGCGATGCGCAACTGACGTTTGCCTGCCGCGTCGCCTTCGGGGGTGAACATCGTGCCGGGTAAAAGCAGAACACCAGCCTCGCGGACAAGGCGTTTGGCCAGCGCGTCAGAGCTTTCTTCAAACGGGTGTTCTGCCCAGGCGAAATAGGCCCCGCAGTCCAGCAGGCGCCAACCGTTAAGTTGCGGGAATCCCTCAGTAATTGCGGCGCGACGGTCAAGGATTTCAGCGCGTTCCCCAAGCACCCAGTCCGTCAGGTTTTGCAGGCCCCAGAGGGCGGCGATCTGGCCAAGCTGATTGGGGCAGATGGAGACGGTATCAAGGAATTTTTCAGCTTCTGCCAGGCGGGTCGGGGAGGCAATGAAAGCGCCCACGCGGTGCCCGGTCAGGCGGAAGGCTTTGGAGAAGGAATAAAGATGCACAAGGGTTTTGTCCCAGTCGGGATCCTGAAACAGATCATGGGCGGCAGAGGTCACACCATCGCAACGGCTGTCAAAATCGCGATAGGTTTCGTCCAGCAAAAGGGTTAATCCGTGCCGTTCACACAGCGCATAAAAGGCACGCAGCAGGTCTGCCGGATATTCCACACCGCCGGGATTGTTGGGCGAGACCAGCGCAATGGCTTTGGTGCGGTCCGTGATCAGGGCTTCGGCCTTTGCCGGATCGGGCAGAAGATCGTTGCCGGTGGCCAGGGGCACGGCCCGCACGCCCTGCATGTCGCACCACATTTTATGATTGAAATACCAAGGGGTTGGTAGGATGACTTCATCCCCTTCACCGGCAATAGTTGCCAGAACCGCTGCAAAAGCCTGATTGCAGCCAGAGGTGATCGCAACCTGATTGTCCGTGATCTGTCCGCCATAGGCCTTTGACCAACGTGTGGCGACTTCGGCGCGCAGGTCTTCATTGCCAAGGACCGGGCCGTAAAGATGGGCTTCATCAAGATTAATGGCGGCATGCGCAATGGCTTCGCGCAGCGCGAGCGGCGGGGGGGCAACGGGCGCGGCCTGACTGACGTTGATCAGGGGGTGATCGGGGGTAAATTCAACGCCGTCCAGCCAGCGTCGGGCCTCCATCACCGGGGGTGAAAATGTGGCGGCCATGCGGGGATTAAGCGGTGAAACCATCGGTGCGTCCTCTGTCATTTTCAGGATTTGTGACAGGCGGGTGCAGGCGGCGCAAGGGGCGGTTTCAGGCGATGCACAAAGCATGCACATGTTATGCACATCTTATGCATATGGCATGCGCGCAGCATTAAGCGCCAATTAACCTTGCCTGAAGCCAGATCAGCGCGGGATATGCCGCAAGCCATGTCCAGAAAAACCGGTTGAGGCCGAAGAAACAGGCGTTGGACAGGTGGAAAAATGCGGCGATGATCAGGGCGAGATAAAGCGCGGTTGCGTGAAAGAATGCCAGGGGAAAGATCAGCTCAAACAGCATGACCACCCAGGAGGCTGTGAAGGTCAGACCCGGTTTATGGGAAAGCGCACGCAGGCTGGACTTGCCACGTTTAAGTTCCGATCCTTGTGCTCATTTATGCGGCCTTTCTTTCGAATGCCAAGGGGCTTTTGTA
>NZ_PWAA01000033.1 GCF_003031585.1 Thalassobius sp. I31.1 | reverse complement strand
CCCAGTTCTTCTTTCAGGGCGTCAGAGGCGCTGATATGGGCTTTAAACGCGGCGTTCTGAATTGGGGTCATATCCATCACGCAGCCCCCGCAAGATAGAAAGAAGCAAGACTGACAGAGAGAAGCGCAATGCCAATGCAAAACCAAATCTTGCCAGTCTCTTTATCTTTCTCACTGCCTTCACAACACGCGCCAGATGCGAACAGGGAAACCACCGACAGCCCGCAGATGATCATGCCAAGGCCAATATGAATAAGGGCAATCATCTTAAATCCCCCCTTCAAAAGCTTCGCGCATCAGGATGTCGCGGTGTTCTGTGATACGCTTTGCAGCGATCAGCAGGGCGTTGCAGGTATTGGGGTCATTAGCACTCAGGCAGAATTGCAACCCAACGCGCACCCGTTCCAGGTCGGTCAGCCCCTGTGCAGGCGCGGGCGTGGTTTTGTCCGCGATGGCATCCAGATCAATGCCATCAAAGCATTGCGCCAACTCACTCAGGGCTTGTTTTGCAGCGGCTCGGTTCATCATGCCGCTGCCCCTTCAAGGCCTGCGGCTTCTGCCTGCATGCGCTTACGATACGCAGCCAGCACCACATCAGGACCAGCAGCCTCAATCATTTGCGCAAGCAGAGCCTGCCCGCGCTCACCGCCAGATTGACCATATGTCACCTGCTTTGCGGTGGATGCGCTTACCTCATGCGCCTGGCACCACGCCCAAAAGGACGTGCCTTGTGCCTTTAGTGCACCGGAAATCACCTCATGCAGGATCTTTCCGGGGCTAACATTTGGATGGATTGATTTATTTTTCATTTGCTGCAACCTCTCTTTCGTGTACCAAAGTGACGTATTGAAATAATGTATACGTCCGATTGGACGTTTGGTCAATATAGGAAGCGACTACATGGACGTTATAGAGAGGATTCAAGAAGTGATTTCAGATAAGTCCATGTCATTAAAGGATTTTTCTGAAGCGCTCGATGTAAATTATCGCACGATGCAGAGGTATGTTGCGGGTGAAAGGTCGGTTTCCACGGAATTTTTGCAAAGTATAACTGACCGAATGGATGTTTCAGCTAGCTGGCTTCTATCTGGTGCGGGAGAGAAATATATTCAGGAGCGTCCAAGCGGTCGTGATGATACTGATTTTATCCAGATCAAGCGCCACCCTATTGAGGTTTCCGCAGGTAATGGTGCAGACGGTGACGCGGATACAGATACAGGAACCGGGCACTATGCCTATAATAAGAAGTGGTTGGAACGGCGCGGCCTGAAGCCCAGCGCCTTGTCCGTTATCTCTGTGCGCGGTGACAGCATGGAACCCGAGATTAACGACAAAGACCTTGTTTTGCTGGATAACACCGACACCACCCCCAGAGATGGAAATATTTATGTGGTGCGCTTTTCAGGTGATGTCTTTGTGAAGCGCATTCAGAAGCTGCCAGGCGATCAGTTACAACTCGTCAGCCGCAACGAAGTCTATCCGCCTATTGTCATTCAACATCCTGAAGCTGATGGCGTTGAAATCATTGGCCGCGTCGTCTCATCCATGCACGAGTGGTGAAGTCAGCAAACCTTTAATTCTTTCTGTGCAGTGCTTGCCGCTGTATGCTGCCTTTAAGAAATAAAGGGATTTTGGCAATGCCGTTTGATGATGTGCAGCAGGGTGAACTACACGCCAAATGGCGAGAGTTTACAGATACTGAGGAAAATCAAAGGCTTGCACTTTTGGAAGAACGCATAGAGCGCAAAAAGGCGACTTTGAAAGATGCAATCTCAGAGCGCCAGAAGATCATGGCCCGCGCCATCCGCCGCATGCGCCGCGCCAACGGAAAGACCTGATCCCATTGGTGCAGATGCGGGTGCCGTTTCCCAAAGTGGAAAGAAACGGAAACGAACGGAAACGGTGAAATTTAAATCAATCCGTTCAGGTGAAAATTCCATTCAGGGGCGCTTTCGGGCATATCCTTATAAATAAGCCCTTTCACAACGCGGCAAGATTACCCAATGCAAAACAACGCATTCCCCCCGATGTACTTTATTTCCTCCCCCCCACTGGCCCCCACTATAGGCCGATCAGTTCCGCGATCTGATCTATGGATGTGACGACCTCGACCCCAGCCGCGCGCAAGGTTTCGCCCTGACCTTCCGCCGCATAGCCAATCGCCCGCACCTCTGCCCGTACAGCGGCAAGGCAGCCGTTGGAGCTGTCGTCAATCATCACAGCATTTGCGGCGTCCACACCGGCATCTTTCACGGCCTGAATAACCATGTCAGGGGCAGGTTTTGGTGTGAAACCTTCGCGGGAATAAATCCGTCCCTCAAACCGCTGCCACAGGCCTGATGGCCCAAGGGAACGTTCCATTTTCCCCATCGGCCCATTGGATGCAATGGCTGTCGCAATGCCTCGGGCTTCCAGTTGATCCAGCAGCTCAGGAATGCCGTCAATCACTTCAACACCGGCTTCGATCCGGGCAAAAATTGCCAGCAGGGTTTCATCCACCCAATTGTCTGGCAGATCCGCGCCCCGGCGTTTTGCTTCGTCATGCACACCAAAGATCGTACCGCCGACAAAAAGCTCCTGGCATTCATGGGCCGACACGGGCAGGCCGTATCGGGTCAGGCTGTCGGCAATGACTTCATTCACCGGCCCTTCAGTATCAACCAGCACACCATCACAGTCAAAAATCACAAGCTTTGGCAGTGTGTTGATCATATCGGGCCTTTTCTGTGTATTTACACTTGCAGAGTTAACAAAATCGAATTTCTAGTTTTCTAGTTTTCTAGTTTTCTAGTTTTCTAGTTTTCTAGTTTTCTAGTTTTCTAGTTTTTGGGTTGGTGGGTTCAGGCTATCTTACCCTCACCTACCCCAGGTACTCGAGAAAGTTAATCCGGCTGTCGCCATATTTGCGCTGATCCAACTGCTCAAGGCCATCAGGCATTTCAATTTCAGCGCTTTCTTCCCAGACAATCAGCGCACCAGCGGCAATCCAGCCCTGCGCCATCGCGGCGGCAATCGCCTTTTCCCCAAGGCCTTTGCCATAAGGTGGATCCAGAAATACCAGATCAGCCCCGCTTCCCGGACATGTCGGCAGACGCGCAGCATCAACACGCAAAAGCGTCATCGCACTTTCCGCGCCCAATAGTTTGCCATTCGCCTGAATAAGCCGCTGCCCCACACGTCCGTTCTCAACAAACGTCACATGTGCCGCGCCGCGTGAGAGCGCTTCAAACCCAAGCGCCCCTGTGCCCGCAAAAATATCCAGCACACGCGCGCCTTCGATCTCCACATCAAACCGCCCGCCAGACAGCACATTAAACAGGCTTTCGCGCACGCGATCCGTGGTCGGGCGCAGATGGGCCCCCGCATCGCCCTTGCCCAGAGGTGTCAGGGCCCGGCCGCGATGATCTCCGGCGATTATCCTCATGCTTTCAACAGCGGCTTCAGATCGGCAGAGGCATCCGCCACAACCGCAGGATCCGCGTTTTTCCCCGCATCAATCAGACGTTTCCCAACCATATAGCCACGCGGATCATTCATCGCATCCACCGCAATCAGCTGCCCGTCACGGTAATACCAATGCGACCGGGTGGCCCCACCATCGTGCACCACAACCTGATCAAACCCGGTGTTCAGCCCGGCAATCTGCAGCTTCACGTCATACTGATCCGACCAGAACCAGATCTGCGGCACATAGGCCTTTTCCGCGCCCATCATATTTTCGGCCACCAGTTCCGCCTGATCAATCGCATTGGGCACGCTTTCCAGGCGAATACGCCCACCGGCACGGGGGAAAGAGGCACAGTCACCGGCGGCAAAGATCGCCGCATCAGAGGTACGCCCCTGCGCATCCGTCTTAATGCCATTGTCCAGCTCAAGCCCCGCCAGTTCCGCAAGTCCGGTCGCAGGTGTAATCCCAACGCCGGCAATGACAAAATCCACATCCAGCGTGCTGCCGTCCGACAATTCCGCTCCTGTCACACGGCCTTCACCCGTCAACCGCGCAAGGCCCACACCTTCGCGAATATCAACGCCGTGTTCACCGTGCAGTTTGCGGAAGAAATCAGATGTCTCGGTCGACGCAACCCGTTGCAAAATCCGATCCGCCATCTCAACCAGTGTCACCTTCAGCCCGGATTTCGCAGCCACCGCCGCAGCCTCAAGCCCGATATAACCACCGCCAATGATCAGCACATGGCGGCCCTCAACAAATTCCGGTGCCATCGCATCCACATCCGGCAACCCGCGCACGGTGTAAATCCCATCCAGATCCCCGCCAATCGCGGCTGGCAGACGGCGCGGCTCAGACCCGGTGGTCAGGGCCAGCTGGTCATATTCCAGAACCTCGCCCCCCACAGTCACGGTCTTGGCCGCCGCATCAATCGCTTCAACGCGCGCGCCAAGGCGCAGCTCAATATCCTGATCCGCATAGAAACTTTCCGGGCGCAGGAACAGGCGTTCGCGCTCCATATCGCCCAGCAGATAAGCCTTGGACAGCGGCGGGCGCTGATACGGCGGCGTGCTTTCCTCGCCAATCAACGTTACTTTTCCGTCAAAGCCCAGCTTGCGCAACTTTGCTGTCAGGGAACTGCCCGCCTGCCCGGCACCGATCACGATAATATGGCTCATTTCTTTCTCCCATTCCCGGCTTTGCGGATGTCTCAACTGACCCTATAGTTGGATCACAGGAAATGGCAATTGCCACAATTGATCCAGGGAGAAAGCGACATGACAATCACAGTGGGCGACGCGCTGCCAGCGGCAGATCTGATGCAAATGGGCGACGCAGGCCCGGAAAAAATCGCACTGTCTGATCTGACCGACGGGCGCAAAGTGGTGATCTTCGGCCTGCCCGGTGCTTATACCGGCACCTGTAGTAACGAACATTTGCCCGGTTTCATTCAACACGCCGAAGTCCTGCGCGCAAAAGGCGTGGACGACATCATCTGCGTATCCGTGAACGATGCCTTTGTGATGAAGGCTTGGGCGAAAGACACAGGCGCGGAAGCCGCCGGTCTGAAAATGCTGGGCGATCCGCTGTCTACATTCACCAAAGCCATCGGCCTTGATTTTGATGCGCCGGACTTTGGCCTTGTGGGCCGTTCCCTGCGCTACGCCATGGTCGTGGAAAACGGCAAAGTCACCGCTCTGAATGTTGAGGAAAACCCCGGCGTCTGCGACGTCTCCGGTGGCGCTGCTGTGCTGGCGATGGTTTAGGAGGTAAAAGGCAACACTTTGACAGGAGGCATTGATGTTAACTTATGAGCAGGGCAAAGTTCTTGCTGGGAAGCAACTTGAAACCTTATTCTGTGAGGCACGGCTGTGCGATGAGCCATACCTTGCGGGAGAATACGGTTGGGTGTTTTCCTATCAAAGTGAAGCGTTTATGCGAACGGGGGAGCTGCAAGATGCACTTGTCGGAAATGCTCCAATCCTTGTCGATAAAAATACACATGATGTTCATGTATTAGGAACTGGCCTGCCAGCAGAATGCTACGTCGAAAATTATATAGCCTGTGGCGATCCATATAAATTTTTGGGTAAGCGTGTGTTGCTTACCGGTTGGCAGCATGACGCTCAGAAAATAAAGGCGTTCCGGGTTATTCGTAAGAACACTGATCTGAGTATGACGGCAACAAAGTCCTGTGTCGAAGATTGTGTCAGGGGCAACCAGGTCGAGATCGAGTGTGATGACGTTTTGACTGCGGAACGTCTTGCCTCTTCGTTAAGTGAGCTTGGACTGTACGCTGAGCAGATACGTGAATAGGAAAAAAGGCACCCAACAGGGTGCCTTTTCTTTTTCAGATCATCCCAGAAGATGTTCTTTCACTTTTTCAATCACATCTTCCGTGGAAATCCCCAGGTTCTCCAGCAGGGACATGTCGATACCGTATTCGGACAGCATCGCCGGAACTTCCGCGATGTCCAGGTCCGCCAGCGCGGACATGTCGATGCCGCTATCCGCAATTTTTGACACGATTTCATCTTTGCCACCAAAGGCATTTACGGCTGCGCCAATCAGATCACCAAGACCCATATCGTTACTCCATTTTTTACGAAGGTTAATTTTATCTTGCGCGGAATCTGCCAGTTTCCGCACGGGATTGAAAGCCACAAACGCGGGGAAAGCGCGCGGGCTTCTCCCCCGATCCAGTCCCGTAAAATCTTTAAACTCCCGCGTTTTGAAGCTTTAAAGATTTTAAACTCTGGTATCTGACGCCCTTAAAGATTGTACATTTACCCCGCCAGCGCATCCATCTTGCGGGCCAGTTTCACATCCAGTTCCGTCAGCCCGTCATGGTCATGTGTCGTCAGGGTCACATCGACCTTATTCCAGACATTCGACCATTCCGGGTGGTGCTTGTATTTCTCTGCCCAGATGGCGGTGCGGGTCATAAAACCAAAGGCATCAATGAAGTTTTTGAAGGCGTAAACCTTTGAAATCGCATCACGATCTGCATCATGCGTCCATCCATTCTGCAACAGCGGTGTCAGATCATGCGCCCGTTCGTCTTCATTCAGTTTCATCCTGTTCCCCTTCCACAATTTTAAACGGCCCATAACTGCTGAGCACTTCGATATCCTGACCAATCGCTGCGGCCTCAGCACGGATAAACCGTTGAACTGCCTCAGAAAATCCGGCATCGCCAATCCAGTGCAGCGAATGACATTCCACCGGAAGATAACCCCGCGCAAGCTTGTGTTCCCCCTGCGCTCCGGCCTCAACCCGTTGTAATTCCTCAGTAATCGCGAACTCGATAGCCTGATAGTAACACAATTCGAAATGCAGCGCAGGGTGATCTTCCACACAGCCCCAATAGCGCCCGAACAGGGTATCTGCCCCAATGAAATTCAAGGCACCTGCCAAATATCGGCCGTCTCGTTCCGCCAGAACCAGCAACACATCGTCACGCATATCCCTTTGAATTTCATCGAAAAATTCGCGCGTCAGATAAGGCGTACCCCATTTGCGCGCACCTGTGTCCTGGTAAAAATGCCAGAACGCATTCCAATGTTCCGGCTGTATCTGATCCCCGGTCAGCGCATGAATTTCCCCGCCAAATCCCTGCGCCTGCCCTCGTTCCTTGCGAATGTTTTTGCGTTTGCGGGAAGACAGCGCAGCCAGGAAATCGTCAAAATCTGAATAGCCTTGGTTAACCCAATGAAATTGCGTCGATTTGCGATGCATCAAGCCCATGTCAGCCCCGGCAATGGCCTCTGCTTCGGAACAAAATGTCACATGCGCTGAGGACAGGTGATTGTCGCTTGCGATCTTCACCATGGCTTCGGTCAGCGCGGCCTGCCCCTTTGCTTCAACCCCTTGTTTGCAAAGGAAACGCCGCCCGGTTGCGGGGGTGAAAGGCACGGCGATCTGAAGCTTGGGATAGTATTGTCCGCCCGCCTGTTCATAGGCCTGGGCCCAGTTGAAATCGAAGATATATTCGCCCTGGCTGTGGGTTTTCAGATACATCGGTGCGTAGGCAATCAGTGCCCCGTTTTCCCGGGCCAGCAGATAATGCGGATGCCAGCCGGTGCCCTCACCAACTGACCCGGACGCCTCAAGCGCGCGCAGAAAACGATATGTCACAAAGGGATCAGCCGGGGGCATTTGCCCGCCGGGATTGGCGCAGACATCCCAGTCCTGCGGATCAATATCCGCAAGGCTTTGTGCCATGGTGATTTCGATATTATCCCGGGACATAGCCTTCAAAGGTCACGTTTTGCGCAACCTTGCGTGCCTTAGCTTCCTGTTCTGCAGAACGGATCGTCCAGCACAGCACATGTGCGCCTGCGGTTTTCAATTCCGCCACGCGGGGACGGTCCAGATCAGCGGCCTGATGTGAGATAAAACAAGCCCCAACCCGGTCATAATCTTCTATGTTCACAAGCTCTGCCCGCCGCGCGGCCGGGATCAGTTGTTCATCTTCGCCCTGCCAGTTTTCCGTGGTGATCCCGCGCGGAATGTCAGGGGCAGCTTCCGCCAGGACGGCCACAGAATGCGGATTGAACGACATCAGGGCGACATCGCCATCGTAGTCTTTCAGTGCCTCAGCAACAGCACGTTCAAGGCGCCCGTCCACCGGGCCCATGGCACCGTGTTGATCCTTGATTTCAATCAGCAGGGGCACGCGCCCGGCGACGAAATCCAGCATCTCGGTAAATGTCGGAATGGGTTCATCATTGCCCAGCAATGTGCGCGCCTTTGCCTCTGCCAGGTCACACATCTGGATAGGGCCTGCCGTGTCGGTCAGGCGTTTCATGTCATAGTCATGAAACACCATCGCGTCGGCGTCTTTGGTGGCCTGAACGTCCAGCTCAATCCCGTAGCCTGCATCAATCGCCGCCTGAAAAGACGCCAGCGAATTTTCAGGAATACCCGCCGCAAGGTTGTGAAACCCACGATGGGCAATCGGGGCTTTGAGGAAAGCTATGGGAAGGGCCGGACGTTTCATATCAGTTACTTAACCTGAAAGATGCCTTCGATTTCCACAGCCACGCCAAACGGCAGAGATGCGGCGGAAACAGCAGAACGGGAATGACGGCCAGTGTCGCCCAGAACTTCGACGAAGAAATCGGATGCGCCGTTGATCACCTTTGGCTGATCGCCAAAATCAGCGGTGGAATTCACAAAACCGGTCAGTTTTACAACTTTTACAAGGCGGGTCAGGTCGCCATCAAGGGCAGCTTTGACCTGGGACAGCAGGCTTTTTGCACAGCTTTGCGCCGCGGCTGCACCGGCTTCGGCATCCATGTTTTCACCCAGCTTACCAGTCAGGAAAGACCCGTCAGCGTTCTGGGAAATCTGGCCGGATACATACAGCATATCGCCAACCTGCACATAAGGCACATAATTTGCCGCAGGGGCCGGGCCGGCGGCCAGTGTGATACCCATTTCAGCAAGGCGGGCTTCGATCGGATTGGTCATGATACACCTGTCAGTTAACGCGTTTGTCTGGCGCGACACTGAACCGAAAACAGGCGAAAAGAAAGAGGGTATCGCTGCCTCCTGGCAGAAATCGCGACACCTTATTGTGAGCCGCTTAATCCTCGACTGTGAGCCGCTTAATCCTCGCGGAACGCCCGGTTAAAGTAATCCGACAGCGGTTTCACAAGGTAAGTGATCGGGGTGCGGTCGCTGGTGCGGATATAGGCTTCGACCGGCATCCCGGGCAGCAGGGTGACATCCTGCGGCAGACGGGCGGCTTCGCCTTCATTCAGGGCCACCTCTGCGCGGTAATAATTCGCGCCGGTGTTTTCATCGGTAAACGCATCGGCGGAAACTTTGGACACGTAGCCAAACAGTTCCGGCGTGTCCTGGGCGCTGAAGGCCGGGAAGCGCAGAGTTGCCGGTTGCTGTATATAGATCTGGTCGATGTGAATGGGTTCAATATTCACAACAAGCACCAGGGGCCGGTCCTGTGGGATCAATGCCATGACATCATCCGCCGGGCGCAGCACTGCACGGGGGGCGAAAACCTTCAGCCCATGCACAACACCTGACACAGGTGCATGAACGTCAAGACGTTGCAGGCGTTCCTGAAGGCTGGTGATCTGGGTCGTGATTGTGATCAGTTCATAGCGCAGACTGCTGATGGCCGAAATCGCATCTTCGCGGCGCTGACTGGTCAGACTCAGGGCTTCGAGGTCAATTTCAGAAATCTGTTCGTTCGCGCGTGCAGCTGTGGCGGTGAATTCGCCGATCTGACCCAGAAGGCGGGCCTCTTCCCGTTGCAGGGCCAGGACTGTTGCAGCCTGTGACAACCCCCGGTCCAGCAGGCTTTGCTGGGTTTCCAATTCCTGGCGCAGCAGTTCAATCTGTCGATTGAGAGAGTTATGCTGGGCCGCGATTCCTTCCAGTTGCAGATTGATCTGGGTTTTGCGGTTCTGCAACTGATCCAGGGTATGCTGCAACGTGGTGCGGCGGGTTTCAAACAGGGTTTCCTGACTTATCATCAACCCGCGCAGCCTGGCACTTTCTGCTGCCCCATCCATGAGTTCATCAGAAAAAACAGGGGTTTCTGCATTGTCGCGTTCGGCTTCGAACCGGGCCATGCTGGCCAGAAGTTCGTAACGCTGTTCAACCTGCCCGGTCAGTTCAGATTGTAACAAAGCCGGATCAAGGCGAATCAGAAGATCGCCGCGCTGAACAAGTTCACCTTCTTCCACCAGAATTTCTTCAACCACACCGCCATCGGGATGCTGGACAGCCTGACTTTGCTGTTCGACGCGGATCTGGCCGCTGCTGACGACGGCCCCGGCGATCTGCGTGGTAAAAGCCCATAGCCCACCGCCCCCCAAAAGGATGCCAAGCGCGACTACGCCGGTGATGATCCGGCCGCGAATTGGGAAATCAACCTCATCCGGGTTGTGCTGCATCTTCATGTGACACCTCCGGGGGTGGATTTATCTTTTACGTCTTTGTGATTCTGCACCACAGCCCGCAGGACTTCGTCTTTGGGGCCAAATGCCCGCATGTTTCCGTTTTCCAGCATCAGAAGCAGTTCACATTCCTGAATGGCCGCCGGGCGGTGGGCCATGATCATCACGATTTTACCTTCTGCTTTCAAAGCTTTGATAGCATTGTTTGCGGCGACAGATCCCTCGTTATCAAGGTTCGAATTCGGTTCATCGAGGATGACAAGGGCCGGGTCACCAAACAAGGCCCGTGCCAGGCCAATACGTTGCACCTGTCCGCCGGACAGGCGGCTGTTCTGCGTGTCGATTTTTGTGTCATAGCCTTCCGGCAGGCTCAGGATCAGCTTATGGGCATCTGCTTTCTGTGCGGCGGCAATCACAGCCTCCGCATCCGGGTTTTCCTGCAGGCCTGCAATGTTTTCCGCAAGCGTGCCTTCAAACAGTTCCACCCGCTGTGGCAGATAGCCAATGTGCAGGCCCAGATCGTCAGGGCCGTATTGATCAAGTGTTGCACCGTCCAGGCGGATCTGGCCGCCAGCCGCTTTCCAGACGCCGGAAATTGTACGGGCAAGGGATGATTTCCCCGCGCCACTTGGCCCGATCACCCCAATAGCCTGGCCGGGTTTGACCTCAAAGCTGACCTGACGCAGGGCGGCCTGGCTTTCCCCAGGGGGGACGACCGTAAGCTGTTTCACCTGCAGATGTGCCTTAGGTTTCGGCAGTGATGTACGCGGGGTCTCCGCGGGCACCTGGCTCAGCAAAAGGGCCAGGCTATCCCACCCTTTACGCCCCTGCTGCACCACAGCCCAGTTTCCGATGGCCTGTTCAATCGGGGCTAACGCACGGCCCATCAGAATGGAACCTGCGATCATAGCACCCGGGTTCAGTTCGCCGCGCAGAACAAGAAAAGCCCCCAGCGCCAGCATGGCGGATTGCAGGAACAGGCGGATTGATTTGGTCGAGGCCGAGAAACGTGCAACCAGGTCACCGGATGCCAGGGATTTGTTCAGCGCCTGTCGCCGCAACCTGTACCAACGGGTGAACGCAGTGCCCTGCATGCCAAGGCTTTGCACCATTTCCGGGTCGTTTTGCAGGCTATCTGCCATACGGTTCGCCAGAATGCTGCTGGTCTGGGCCTCGATCACCGGGCGACGTGTCATGCGGGTGCTGATCAGGGTCAGGATGATCAGAAAACCACCCCCGGTCATAGCAAGGGTGCCAAGCCATGGGTGGAAAAACCAGAGGCCGGCAAGGAATATCGGGGTGAAGGGCACGTCAAAACAGGCAGAAAGAACCGGCGAACTCAGCAGGCGCTGGACAGATTCCAGATCCTGCACGCCTCTTACCCGCTGAGGGGTGCCTTGCAGGGCGGGGCGCATGTTGGCCTGAAGCGTTGCATCAAACACCCGTTTATCCAGCGCAGACTGAAACCGTGCGCCAACCCGGCTCAGCAGGCGGCCGCGGGTGTGATCCAGAATGCCCATCAATCCATACAGAAAGGCAACAAGGACGGTCAGTGCAATCAGCGTTTCTTCGGACCGGCTGGTCAGAACATTGCCGTAAATCTGCAACATAAACATCGGACCAGTCAGCATCAGAAGGTTTACGAAAGTGCTGAGAATGCCGACAAAAGCGAGGATTCCCCGGCTTCTGTTCAGGACTTCGCGAAGTTCCGCCGATCCGGCCTCTGTCAGTCTGCTGTCAGGCTTTGCCATGAAATCGTTGTGCCTTTTTGCTTATTGTTCGTAAAATATGAGTGAAAAGATCAAACTTCAGGTAAATTTCTGTCGCCTTGCGGCCACAACCTTTGTATCAGCACCATTCACACCTCTCGACATTTTCGTGAAATACTTGTTTATCCGCTCTCTGACAATCACATGTCATAGTATCATGCGCCATAACAGATCAGCGACAAGGGTAATTCAGTGACCGGTATCCGCATCAAATCCCGAATTTCAAAGGTTCTGACCCTTGTCAGCACCGCTGTTTTCCTTGCCGCCTGTAGTCAGGATGGCGATGGTGTTGGCGTGCGTGACCCGCATGAAGACGCAAATCGCCGGACACATAATTTCAACCTGGCGGTCGACAAGGCAATTCTGCAGCCCGCATCCAACGCCTATGGTCGTGGGTTGTCCCGTGAAACCCGTCAGGGGGTTGGCCGCGTGGCATCAAACTTTGCCCTGCCTGGTCGCGTTGTGAACAACCTGCTGCAGCTGGACCTTGAAGGCGCAACCCGCAATTCCTTCCGCTTCCTGATCAACACGACCCTTGGGTTTGGCGGCATCGGTGATCCGGCTGGCAATGATTTTGGCCTGGAAGAAGAAACGACTGATTTTGGGGAAACCCTGTATAAATGGGGCTTTGGCGAAGGTCGCTATGTAGAACTGCCGCTGGTTGGTCCTTCTACAGAACGCCACACTGTTGGTCGCGTGGTGGATCTTTTCACCAACCCGCTGGGCTATGCGCTTGATTCCCCGGAAAACCTGCTCAGCCCGACGGCGACAGGTCTGTCCCGAATCGGGGATCGCTATGAATACGCTTCGACCATCAATGCTTTGCTTTATGAAAGCGAAGACAGCTATGCTCAGGCACGGAACCTGTATCTGCAGAACCGCCGGTTTGAGTTGGGAATCGAAGTGACTGAAGAAGAAGTCGACGAAATTGATGCCCTGTTTGAGGAGCTTTACGGTGAATAGTTCAAAAATGACACGTCGCGGTTTTACCGCAGGCCTGATGGCCGCAACATCTGCCCTGGCTTTGCTGCCGACCGCGTCCTTCGCGCTGAATGCGCGTCAGGCGTCAGCCCTGGTGACCCAGGTTGTGGATGAGATCAATGCCATCATCAATTCTGGCCAATCCGAGGGCCGGATGCTGCGCCGTTTTGAAGGTGTGTTTCAGCAATACGCCAACACCACAGTGATCGCTCTGCGTTGCCTGGGTGCGGATGCACGGTCAGCGTCTGACAGTCAGCGTCGCGCTTTTGTGGCTGCGTTTGAAGGCTATATCGCCCGCAAATATGGCCGCCGTTTTCGCGAATTCATCGGGGGTCGCATTGATGTTGAGGATTCCCGTCCGGTCAAAAGCTGGTTTGAGGTCCGCACAAACACCCAACTGCAGGGCAGTGCGCCGTTCCGCGTGGATTTCCTTGTGAAGGAAGCCGGTGGTCGTAACCTGTTCTTTGATATGGTCATTGAAGGCATCAGCCTGACCCGTGTGGAACGCGAAGAAATCGGCGCGATGCTTGACAGCCGGGGCGGAGATCTGGATCGTCTGATCGCTGATCTGCACAACGCTGGATAGCCGCATGAAACTGAACCGGTTTCTTTTGCCTCTGATGCTGTCACCGGGGCTGGCGCTTGCCGGCCCCTGGGATGGCACCTATCGTCAGGGCCTGGCGGATTGCGCCCGGTTTGGCGTGGAAGGCGGGGCGATCCGGATCGAAGGCGATATGTTCTTCGGCAATGAAGCCATCTGCGAGATGCGCCAGCCGGTCGAAGTCCGCAATATGAACGCCACGCTGTATGACATGTATTGCGAAGGCTACCTGGACGAAAACGGCACCGCCCCCCAACCCTGGGAAGCCCGCACCATGATCATGCGCGCGGCGGACGGTGGCCTGTATATGGTCTGGGATGGGTTCGCGTTCCAGTTTGACAAATGTACCGCTGAAGAACTGGTTGAAGAACTGATCGGCGAACAGCCCGAAGATCCACCGGAAGCAGTCGAAGAGCCCGCAGCAACCCCGGCAGAGACAGCAGAACCTGCATCAGACACGGCAGAGCTTCAGGACGCTACAGCAGAACCTGAGACAGTCACAGAATAAAGAAAAGGCCCGCGATACAGCGGGCCTTTTCTTTTTCAGATCAGTTATTGCCAAACAAACCGTTCAACAGATTATTAATCGCACTATCCGTATTGTTGCGCCGGTTCTGACGCTGTTGGCGCTGTTGTTCCTGTTGCTGACGTCTTGCTTCTTCAGCCGCCTGACGGGCCAGTTCTTCCTGGCTGACAAGTGGTGCCGCCGGGCCGGGATCAATCATCGGCAGCGGGCGCGGGGCCACGCCTGCGGTGATGCGTGCCATAACCTCATGCCAGATGGTTGCCGGCAGACCGCCACCGGTCACGCCGCGCAGGGGTTTATTGTCATCATTGCCCATCCAGACACCCACGACATAATCCGCCGTAAAGCCGATGAACCAGGCATCTTTCGCCCCTTGTGTCGTGCCGGTCTTGCCCGCGATCTGCCAGCCATCCAGCTGTGCGCGAACCCCGGTGCCTTCCGCGACCACGCGGCTCATCATATAGGTCAGATGTTCGGCGGCACGACGGGAAATCACCCGTTCCCCAATGCCACCTTCCTGGGTAATCACCGGTGTGCTGTCGCCCTGCAGGCGCAGTTCAACCAGCCCGTAAGGTGTGACGGTTGATCCGCCATTCAGGATCCCGGCATAAGCGCCGGTCATCTGCAAAAGCGTGCTTTCAGACGCCCCAAGCGCCAGCGCCGGACCTTCGGCAAGGTCACTTTGCAGGCCAAAATCATTGGCGATCTTGCGGACGTTATCGCGCCCCATGGCTTCAGAAATCCGCACCGCTGCTGTGTTCAGGGACTGCGCAAGGGCCTGGGTCAGGGTGACATTGCCGTAGAAACGGTTGGTATAGTTGCGCGGGCAATAGCGACTGGACCCCGGCACATCGATGCACAGTTCCGCATCAACCACATAGTCATTTGGCGTATAGCCCAGCTCCATCGCGGCGGCATACAGGAAAGGTTTAAACGCCGATCCTGTCTGACGGTGCGCCTGGGTCGCGCGGTTGAACGCCCCGCTTGCCCGCACGTCCCGTCCGCCAACCATGGCCCGTACCGCACCATCGGCGCTCATCACGACAATCGCGGCCTGGGCGGTGGACTCTGCGCTGACGCGTTCCTGAAACACCAGTTGCATGGCTTCTTCGGTGGACGCCTGAATTTCCTGATCAAAGCTTGTGCGGATGATCACATCTTCCGTGGTGTTGCGGGTGAAGATTTCCGGTCCGGATCGCATGACCCAATCCGCAAAATATCCCCCGGCTTCCGCAGCCGCCGCCTGGGACAGGCTGGCAGGGTTTTCAACCGCCTGCGCATGTTGTGCGTCAGACAGATAGCCCTGATCATTCATCAGCTTCAGAACCGTAGCACCCCGATCGCGGGACCGTTCCAGATTATTCGTCGGTGCATAACGCGACGGCGCTTTCAAAAGCCCCGCCAGCATCGCAGCCTCTGCCGGGCCAACTTCATTGGCGGATTTCCCGAAATACCGCTGAGATGCCGCTTCGAACCCACGGGCACCCGCGCCCAGGAAAGCCCGGTTCATATAGATCGTCAGCACTTCTTCCTTGGTGTACCGCAGTTCCAGCGCCATGGCGTAGATGGCTTCTTTCGCCTTGCGCCAGATAGACCCCTGACGGCAATCCGCTTCATAAGCGGTTTCATCTTCCCAGGTCTCCGGATCAAAAGGCACGCCCAGACACAGAAGCTTTGCGGTCTGCTGTGTGATGGTTGAACCGCCGTTCCCGGACAATGGGCCACGGCCCGCAGACAGGTTGATCCGCACCGCCGAAGCAATCCCGCGTGGCGAAATCCCGAAGTGACGATAGAAACGTTTATCCTCAGTCGCGACCACGGCATTGTGCAGATGATCGGACACGGTATCCGCCGTGATCATCCCGCCAAACTGATCGCCGCGCCAGGCAAAGACCTGACCTTCCCGATCCAGCAGCGTCACAGATCCGCGCACACGCTGATCAACCAGCACCCGGTAGTCTTCCGGCAGGGTTGACGACACATAAAACACGGCGGCGGCAAGAATGGCAAAACAGACCAGCGACACGCGCCAGGTGATTTTCCAGATCAGACGGAAGAGCCAGACAAACGGCAACATCAGGATGCCCAGCAGACGCCGGATTGGCCCGCGTGGCTTATTTGCCCGGCGCTTTGTCGTCTTGCGTGCCTGCCGCTTCGGGGCAGCTTTGCGCTGTGCCGGTTTGGCCGCGCTGTCTGAATAGCGCCGCTCTGCCACGATCCGCCGACCGCCTGTACCTGTGTTCTTACCGCTCATATCTGTATCCGCTTATGCGTTTTGTCTTGGTTTACAACAGTGGGGGCAGGCATGCACGTTTTATCACGAATCACCGATAGGAGTGGCGATTTTACGGTTGCCTGCAATTTCCCCGTTGTGCCCGCAATTCAGGCATAGCTGGTCAGCAAGCGGGCAATCAGGGGAATTTTGCACCAGGACTCCCTGCCAGACCCTGTCCTTTCAAGACCGGAATTTCCCATGCTGCATCTGCACAATCCGCGTCATACCGCGACAAGACATGAGGAAAACAGATGCTCCGCTTACTCCTTCCCACGCTTCTGATCAGCGCCACACCCGCGTTGGCCCAGGAGGCAGCACAGCCCGACACAGGCTTTATTTTCACAACCTTCATGTTCCTGGTTTCAGGCATGCTGGTGTTCTGGATGGCGGCAGGGTTTGCCATGCTGGAAGCCGGGCTTGTGCGTTCGAAAAACGTGACCATGCAGCTGACAAAAAACATCGCTTTGTTTTCCATCGCGGCCATTGCCTATTACGCCATTGGATACGGCGTGATGTATCCGGGCGATGCCTGGTTGATCGACGGGGTCTTCGGCACATTTGCCCGGGCTGTTCTGGAACCCGTCGGGCTGGAAGGCGCAACACCGGATCTTGCCTATGCTTCTGTTGGCTCTGACTTTTTCTTTCAGCTGATGTTCTGCGCCACCACCGCGTCAATCGTGTCGGGTGCCATGGCAGAACGCGTAAAGCTTTGGCCTTTTCTGGCTTTTGTCACCGTGCTGGTTGCCCTGATCTACCCGATTGAGGCCAGCTGGAAATGGGGTGGCGGGTTCCTTGATGGTTTGGGGTTTCAGGATTTTGCGGGCTCTACCCTTGTGCATTCCGCCGGTGGCTGGGCCGCGCTGACAGGCGCAATTATCCTTGGGCCGCGTATTGGCAAATACAAAGCCGGCCGCGTACATCCAATGCCCGGTTCAGCCCTGGCCCTGGCGGCCCTTGGGACGTTTATCCTCTGGATGGGCTGGTTCGGGTTCAACGGTGGATCACAGCTTGCGATGAATGACGCTGCCAATGTGGCGGACATCGGCCGGATTTTCGCCAACACCAATGCCGCTGCGGCGGGCGGGGCGGTGGCTGTGCTGTTGCTGACCCAACTGCTTTATAAAAAGCCCGACCTGACCATGATCCTCAACGGTGCACTTGCGGGTCTTGTGGCGATCACGGCAGAGCCTCTGACCCCAGGTCTTGGACAGGCGACACTGATTGGCGCAGTTGGTGGTGTGATCGTGGTCTTCACCGTGCCTCTGCTGGATCGCCTGCAGATCGATGACGTTGTGGGCGCGATCCCGGTGCATCTGTTTGCCGGCATCTGGGGGACGCTGGCGGTGGCTCTGACCAACCCCGGGGCAACGCTGATGGCGCAGTTGACCGGAATCGTGGTGATCGGTGCTTTTGTCACCCTGGCTTCAACCGCTGTCTGGCTGATCCTGCGCGCAACTGTAGGTCTGCGTGTTGATGAAGAGGCAGAGATCAACGGTCTCGACGTTAGTGAACTGGGCATGGAGGCCTGGCCAGAGTTCGCGAAGGGTTGATTGTGTGAATGAAAGTGGAAGGCTTGCCGGCGTTGGCGGGCCTTTCTGTTTTCATGGAGGGGCGCAATATATGTCTTGACCCTTGAGGCGTTGACGCACCACTTCCCTAGAAAACTAGAAAACTAGAAAACTAGAAAACCAGCTTTGTCAGCCTATTAGGCAAAAGAGAAACCGCCGCATCCTCCTCAGATACGGCGGTTCTGTTTCATAAAATCCGGAAAATCAGATCCCGCAGTCGATGATCGCTTTTGCCAGCACCGGAATGGTTTGTGCGTTCAGGCCCGCGATGTTCAGGCGACTGTCACCAACCATATAAATCCCGTGATCGGCACGCAGTTTTTCCACCTGTTCTGGTGTCGCACCAAGGCGCGAAAACATACCGCGATGCTGCGCAAGGAATTCAAAACGGTCGGAATTTGACAGACGTTTCAGCTCCGCCGCCAGCGCTTCACGCAGACCCAGCATGCCCTGACGGATCTCTTCCAGCTCCGCCATCCAGTCAGCCTTCAGCTCCGCGTCATTCAGGATCGTCGCCACAATACGTGCGCCATGATCCGGCGGGAAGGAATAGTTCTGACGGTTCAGGAAGGCGAGGTTCGCCTGCGCGCGCCCCTGCAATGCATCATCCTGAGAAATCGCCATCAGAATGCCGGTGCGTTCGCGGTAGATGCCAAAGTTCTTCGAACAGCTTGCCGCAATGATGCACTCTGGCATTTCAGAGGCCACCATACGCACAGCTGCCGCATCATCTTCCAGGCCGTCACCAAAGCCCTGATAGGCGATGTCAACAAACGGGGTCAGTTCTTTTTCCTGCAGCAGGGCAATCACTTCTGCCCATTGTGCCAGCGTCAGGTTCGCGCCGGTCGGGTTGTGACAGCAACCGTGCAGCAACACAACATCACCGGCTTTCGCGCCCTGCAGATCTTCCATCATACCATTGAAATTCACAGTCGGGGTATCATCATTCAGGTAACGATATTCCGCCATCGGCATGCCAAGGTATTTCACGATGGATGGATGGTTTGGCCAGGTCGGGGCAGACAGCCAGACAGTCGCGCCGGGTGCCGCCATTTTGATCAGCTCAAGCCCCTGACGGATCGCGCCTGTTCCGCCCGGTGTTGCCACCGCCGCCACATTGCCACGCGCCACAGCGGACCCCAGAACCAGGTCCACCATCGCATCGCCATAAGCAGGATCACCCGCCAGACCGGTGTAAGACTTGCTGTCCTGTTCTTCCCAGATCTTCTTCTCGGCGGCTTTCACAGCGCGCATCACAGGGGTCTTGCCGGTTGCGTCTTTATACACACCGACGCCCAGGTCGATTTTATTATCGCGCGGATCTTCACGATAGGCGGCCATCAGGGCCAGGATTTTATCCGCGGGCTGGTCTTTCAGGTTCGTCAGCATCTTATGCGTCGCTTTCCACTTTCAGGTCTGAATACATGCCCCATTCGGCCCAGGAGCCATCATAGAGCGCATGATCTTTTTTCCCCATACGTTCCAGCGCAAGGCACAGCACAGCAGCCGTCACACCGGAACCACAGCTGGCAATCACCGGTTTGTTCAGATCCGCACCGGCGGCCTCAAACACAGCCTTGATCTCAGCAGGGGATTTCATTGTTTTGTCGTCGTTCAGCACAGTGGCGAACGGGATGTTCTTTGAATTCGGAATACGACCAGACCGCAGGCCCTCACGCGGCTCTGGCTCAAGCCCGGAAAAACGACCGGCAGCGCGTGCATCCACAATCGTATAATCCTGCAGCTTAGACGCCGCCGCCACCTGGGTCACATCTTTGATCATATGCGCCTGGCGCTGCACGGTCATGTGACGATCCCGCACGATGGGGGGCAGATCTTCCACCGGGCGGCCCTCGGCCTTCCATTTCGGCAGGCCACCATCCAGCACAGCCACATCAGTCTTGCCCATCAGACGGAACAGCCACCAGACACGGGCCGCAGAAAACAGACCGGCCCCGTCATAGATCACAACCTGGTGCCCGTCACCTACGCCCATGGCGCGCATACGCGACATAAACAGTTCCACCGGCGGGGCCATATGGGGCAGCTCAGATCGCGGATCACAGATCGCATCAATGTCAAAGAAACGCGCATTCGGAATATGGCATTCCTCATATTCCGCACGGGGATTGCGTTCTTCCGCAGGCATATACCAGCTTGCATCAATAATCCGCAGATCCGGGTCTTTGATATGTTTCGCCAGCCAGTCGGTGGACACCAGTGTTTTCGGATCATCTGCGGTCATATCTTACCCCCGGCATAGCAACTCTGCGCCGCATGGGCGCTTTCTCTCTGCCTACTCCGATGAAAACCGCTGCGCAAGAAAAACACGGATTTATTCAGGTGACAGACACAAAAAGACGCAGAGACCATAAAGCCTCTGCGTCCATTGCACCTAACCCGGCGATTAATTTCCCCGGAAGGACGACGCCCCCATGAGAGAGCCACCGTGAACTGCCGTTGCGATAAATCCGCCTTTACCTTTCCGCCTGGTCCTGTCGTTTCAGAACCCGCCAGCCACATCTATTCCCCGACACAGCTGACAACAGCCCGGCTTCAGCCGGTTTATTGAGGCGGATGTAGCAGAAGGGCAGCAGGTTTTTTGAGGGGAAAAGCCAGCAGGTTTTCCCTCGGAAAAAGGGGCGGTCAGGTCGCGGGGTCGAATACAGGTGCCAGTCCGTTAGAACCCGGAACAGAGAAAACGCCGCTCAGTCCACAGGCTGCTCCATGATAAGCAGAGCAACCGGGTCCTTGTATTGTTTCCACAGTCTCGTCCTCATTGTCTTTGATCACAAGTTCACATGCAAAGTCCGGATCTGAGGCAGTTAAAACCCAGGTCAGACGATCTTGTCTTTGAAATTTACCGCTTACTTCTCCCAGGCAGCCGATGCCTTGTACGGCAATGCCTGCGGACTGATCATCAATAATCAGCACCAGTGAGTAATCAATCGGTTCTCCCGAATGACGTGAAATACCTTCCAGGATAATTGGGGTGCTGTCTGCATGTGCATTGGCGGCTATTGCCAGCAAAATTACTGTAAAGTGATGTGGAAATCTCAAATTTCTTGTCTCCACTTCAGGTAATAAAGATCACCCTTCCTTCAGCAGCCTCTGCTTCTGACGGCCCCAGTCGCGCTTCGCCTCAGTCGCCCGTTTGTCGTGGTTCTTCTTACCCTTGGCAACGCCGATCTTAATCTTCACGCGGCCCACATGGTTGAAATAGATCACCAGCGGCACAAGGGTCATCCCCTGGCGCGAGGTCGCCTGCCAGAGCTTGGACAGCTCTTTGCGCGATACCAGGAGTTTACGACGACGTTTCTCTTCATGGCCAAACATCACCGCCTGTTTATAGGGCGCGACATAGCTGTTGATCAGCCAAAGCTCGCCTTCCTCAACCGCCGCATAGCTTTCGGCGATATTGGTCTGGCCCACCCGCATGGATTTCACCTCTGACCCCTCAAGCACAACGCCACACTCGACATCATCCTCAATGGCATAGTCATAGCGCGCGCGCCGGTTCTCGGCGATCACTTTGTAGTTCTTTTCTTCTGCGGTCTTGGGTTTTTTAGCCATAGGGATGATCTATGCGTTCAGATCACGGGTGTAAAGTGGCACCCGGCAGAGACCGGGCACCCTTTGTCTTTCTTATCAGCGAAAATATCCCGGGGGTGCGGGGGCTGGCCCCCGCTGCCTGTCAGATATGGGCAGATCAGTTGATCAGGCCGGCATGACGCATGGCGGCATCAATCTGCGCCTTTGTCTCATCCAGAAGCCCGGTCAGAGGCGAGCGCACATCTTCAGAACACAGGCCCAGCTTTGACAGACCATATTTCGCACCGGTCAGGCCAGGCTCAACAAAGATCGCCTCATGCAGGGGCATCAGCTTGTCCTGATATTCCAGCGCCTTTGCGTAATCACCCGCCAGCGTCGCTGCCTGGAATTCCGCACACAGACGTGGCGCAACATTTGCTGTCACAGAAATACAGCCAACACCACCATGGGCATTAAACCCAAGGGCCGAGGCATCTTCACCAGACAGCTGAATGAAATCTGCTCCACAGCTTGCGCGCTGCTGGCTGACGCGGGCGATGTCACCGGTGGCATCTTTCACTGCAACAATGCGCGGCAGCTTTGCCAGTTCACCCATGGTTTCCGGTGTCATATCAACAACGGAACGACCCGGAATGTTGTAAATCACAATCGGCAGATTGCAGGCATCATGCGCCGCTTTGAAATGTGCATACAACCCACGTTGGGTCGGCTTGTTGTAATACGGCGTCACAACCAGACCAGCCGTCGCACCCACACGTTCCGCGTGCTGCAGGAAACGCACGGTTTCCACGGTGTTGTTGCTGCCAGCACCGGCAATTACAGGAATGCGGCCAGCCACAACTTCGACAACAGCTTCGATCACCTGTTCATGTTCGTCATGGCTCAGGGTCGGGCTTTCGCCGGTTGTCCCCACAGGCACAAGACCGTCGGACCCCTCAGCAATATGCCATTCCACAAGTTTCTTAAGCGCAACAAAATCCACCTGGCCGTCTTTCAACGGCGTAACCAGTGCGGGCAGAGAGCCAGTAAACATGATACGCTTCCTTTTGTTGCGGGCGATATATCGCCATAGATGTTGTTTCTCGCGGCGGATCGGTGCCGCGCGAACTCTCTATCCGGGATTGTGATTTGTGGAAAGGGGGAGATGCGCTAGATTTACCGCCAAAACAGCGCGATTCTGCGCAAAATGAGGAAAAGAGCCGTGCGATCATTCTTTCGCTTCACCCTGACCCTGTGTCTGGCTGTGATTCTGACCCCGATGCTGGCCCCGGGTCACGCTCAGGCGCAAAACCGTCAGCAGGCAGCAGCCCTGTCCCGCGGCCTCGAAGCCGCAGCAGAAAAAGACTGGTCTGCTGCCCTTTCCGCCGCCCGCGCCTCAGGCGACGTCGGGCGTGATGTGATCCAGTGGCTGCGCCTGCGGTCGCCCGAAGGGTCTTTTTCTGAATATCGCGATTTTCTGGCCCGCCGGTCTGACTGGCCAGGTCTGAAACTGATGCGCCGCCGGGGCGAAGCCAGCATTGATGAAAACACGCCTCTGCGTCAGGTCATCGCTTATTTTGAAGATCAGAAACCCCAGACCGGCCATGGTGCGCTGTATTACGCCCGCGCCCTGCGGGAAACCGGCAACCCCAATGACGCCCGCGCCGCCATTGTGACGGCATGGCAAAGCCTGCCGGTGAAAGAAGATGAAGACCGCGAGATCTTCCTTGGTCGTTACGGCAGCTTGCTGGCGGATCATCACAACGCACGCCTCGATCATTTCCTCTGGCGTGCCGATCGCGCAGAGATCGCAAAAATGCGCCCCTTTGTGTCTGAAGGCTGGCAGGCTCTGGCCAGTGCCCGTATGGCACTGCGTTTTGATGAAGACGGCGTTGATGGCTTTATCGAAGCCATTCCCGCAAGCCTTCAGACTGATCCCGGCCTTGCCTGGGAACGCTTCACCTGGCGCGCCCGCAAAGGCCGCTATGACAGCGCCGCTGAACTGGCCATTTCACAGGCCCGCAGCAGCGCGGGCACCGGCGAAGCCAACCGCTGGGGCCACTGGCAACGCGCCATTGCCCGCCAGCTGATGCGTGATGGTAAAAACCGCGCCGCCTATCGCCTGGCCGCAACCCATGGCATGTCATCCGGCAGCAATTACGCCGATCTGGAATGGCTGGCTGGTTACATCGCTCTGCGCAAACTCAATGACGCGGAAACCGCCGCCCGTCATTTCGCCCGCTTTAAAGAGGCCGTCTTCACCCCGATCAGCCTTGGCCGCGCCGGATACTGGCAGGGCCGCGCGCAGGAAGCCCTGGGCAATGACGCCCGCGCCGCCGAATTCTACCGGGCTGGCGCGCAACATCAGACCAGCTTTTATGGCCAGCTTGCCGCTGAACGTGTCGGTGTTGCCATGGATACCCGCCTGACCGGCGGCGAAGATTTCCCGAACTGGCGTCAGGCGCCTTTCCTGCAAAGTTCCGTCTTTCAGGCCGGGTTTCTGCTGCAACAGGCCGGGGATTTGTCGCTGTCAGAACGTTTCCTGACCCATCTGACGGAAACCCTTCCGCGCGAAGAAATTGGTCAGCTTGGCAATCTCGCGATTGCTTTGCAGGAACCGCATATCGCGGTGATGATCGGCAAACGTGCGGCGTCGCGTGGTCTGACCCTGCATGCAGCTTACTACCCGCTGCATCCGCTGGCTGACAGCAATCTGCCCGTGGTGCCGGAACTGGCCCTGTCCATCGCGCGGCGTGAAAGTGAATTTGATCCGGTGGTGGTGTCCGGTGCCGGTGCCCGTGGTCTTATGCAACTTATGCCACGCACAGCACAGCAAGTGTCCGGCGAACTTGGCGTCAGCTATAACCTGCCCGGTCTCACGGCTGATCCGGTCTATAACGCACGCCTTGGGTCCGCTTATCTGGCGGGCCTGGTCGAGGAATTTGGCACGGCTTACCCGCTGGTTGCCGCTGGCTATAACGCCGGCCCGTCTCGTCCGATCCGCTGGATGGAACGTTACGGTGATCCGCGTCGCGAACGCACGGATCCGGTGGATTGGGTCGAACATATTCCTTTCCGCGAAACCCGTAATTACGTGATGCGGGTGATGGAAAGCATGGTGGTCTATCGCGCCCGCCTCAGCGGCCAAACCAGCCCGATCCGCCTGTCAGAGGAATTGCGCCGCACCCGTTAACCCCGGTTAACAGGTGCGTAATCCCCCGCACGCCTGATATGCATAAGATGTGCATAGAAAGTGCATGCTTTGTGCATGGTGATATTTCCTCATTTTGGTTCTGAAAATATCCCGGGGGTGTGGGGGCTGGTCCCCGCTTATTACGCGGCCCGTTTCGCCGCCACACGTTCCCGCCAAAGCGCAAAAACACCCGCGCCAACCACCACAACAGCACCGATCATCACATTGGTGCGCAGGGTCTCCCCAAGGAAGCTCACGCCAATGATACTGACCCAGACCAGCTGCAGATAGGCGAAGGGCTGCACTGCACTGGCTTCAGCCACGGCATAGCATTTGATCAACAGCCAGTGCCCCAGAACGCCGGAAAAACAAAGGGTTATCATCCAGATCCAGTCACCGCCTGCCATAGGTTTCCAGAACCAGATACCCACCAGGGTCATGGCAACCGCACCTGCGATTCCGGTCCAGAAAAAGCTGACCATGGCGCTGTCTTTGCGCGCAGCATAACGGGTCAGCAGCCCGTAAAGCGCAAACATCGCAGCCCCCAGAAGCGGCACAAGTGCTGCCGGTGAAAACACCCCGCTGCCCGGTTGCAGAATGATCAGGATCCCGACAAAGCCAATCGCAATCGCCGCCATCCTTTTCCACCCCACCTGCTCCCCCAGTACGGGACCAGAAAGTAGTGCAACAATAAGGGGGTAGCAGGCAAACACCGCATGGGATTCAATCAGACTAAGCCAGACAAAAGCCAGGACTGTGACGCAGATTTCCCCAGCCAGAAGCACCCCGCGAAACACCTGAAGACCCAGCTGTTCCGTCTTCAGGGCTTCACGCATGATCCCCTGTTGTTTGGCCAGAAAAATCACGAAAGCCGCAAAGAACCAATAGCGGATCATCACCACCATCATCACGTGGTATTCATCCGCCAGATGGCGCGACAGCCCGTCCTGCACCGCAAACACCAGGGTGGTGGCCACCATCAGCCAGATCCCCAGGCGGGTGTTGTTTTCACTCATGTTTTCAGGTCCTTAAAACCCCGGTGCTCATATGGCGTTTGCGGCCAAATCCCGGCACACGGGTCACATCAAATCCGGTGGCGTCTAATGTGCGGCGCACAAAGCCTGCTGCTGTATATGTGGCAAAAGTCCCGCCCTTTGCTGTGTGGTTTGCGACCCCGTGCAAAATTTCTTCAGACCAGAGTTCAGGGTTCTTTGCTGGTGCGAAACCATCAAGAAACCATGCGTCTGCTAACAATTCCAGGTCAGGTAAAATCTGTCGTGCGTCGCCAATTTGTATATTTGCGACAAACCCCGGCATCTCAATCACCCGTTTGCCTGCGGCCCATTGTTCCAGAAATGGCGCGGCAATCGCATGTGCTTCGGGAAAATGGGCCAGGGCCTGTTCCATTTCCGTGGCCTGCATTGGGAAGGCTTCAAAAGAGGTGAAATGCAACGTGCCCTCCTGGCCTGTCTCAACCCACATCAGCCAGGTCGCAAGCATATTCAGCCCGGTGCCAAAGCCAAGTTCTGCAATGTGAAACCCATCCCGGAAACGCGCAGGCAGATCGTTGCCTGACAGAAACACATGGCGTGTTTCCTCAAGCCCGTTGACCACGGAGAAATACGGATCGTCAAAACGGTCTGAAACAGGCACGCCATCGTCACGCCAGCTAAGTTGTGGATCTTGTGTATCTTGCATCTGAGGCCCCAAAGGTGCAGAGGTGAAAGCAGAGTTTACCAATACGAAAGCACACGAAAATGGCAATGGCAGATGTGACAATCTATGGCGCGGGAATTGCCGGGCTGACCCTTGCCTGGTGCTGTGTGCAACGTGGTGCGAAGGTTCAGATCTGGGATAAACGTGCGCCCGGGGTCGGATCCAGTGGCGGGCTTGTTGGGGCGCTTGCCCCGCATGTGCCGGAAAACTGGAACCCGAAGAAAGCCTTTCAGTTTGAAAGCCTTATGATGGCGGAACCTTTCTGGGCGGAAATCGGCGCGGCGGCGGGGATGGATCCTGGTTACAGCCGGTCCGGGCGTCTGCAGCCGATTGCGGATGGTGCGGCATTGTTGTTGGCGCGGTCGCGCAGGGAAAACGCCAAAGTGCTTTGGGAAGGCCAGGCACGCTGGGATGTGATCCCGGCGGATCAGGCCGGGGCCTGGGCACCGGACGCGCCGGGCGGCTGGCTGATCCATGACACGCTGACCGCCCGTCTCAGCCCGCGCAAAGCCTGTGCAGCGCTGACGGCGGCGATCAGGGCAGAAGGTGGGGTGCTCCTGTCAGCGGATCAGGAGCCAGAGCCAGAAGGCAAGGCGATCTACGCCACCGGATATGAGGGCCTGCTGGAACTGTCTGAGGTGTTTGAGAAACCTGTCGGCAATGGTGTGAAGGGCCAGGGGGCGCTTCTGAAATATGATGCAGGGGATGCGCCGCAATTGTTCGCAGATGGCGTCCATATTGTCCCACATGCCAACGGCACTGTGGCGATCGGATCAACGTCAGAACGTGAATTTGACAGCCCCGACAGCACGGATGAACAGCTTGATGCGGTGATTGAAAAAGCTCTGAATGCGGTGCCGGTTCTGCGCGGGGCAGAGGTGGTGGAGCGCTGGGCCGGGGTGCGGCCACGCGCGAAATCCCGTGCGCCGATGATTGGTGCTGTGCCGGGGGCGCAGGATGTGTTTGTCAGCAACGGCGGCTTTAAAATCGGCTTTGGCATGGCCCCGAAGATCGCCACGATCATGGCAGATCTGGTGCTGGACGGCGTGGATAATATCCCTGATGATTTCCGGGTTGAGGCCAACCTTTAACGATATGTCGCGCTGGCTTCTGCGATCAGGCGGCCATCTTCGCCACGGACCTGCCAGCAATCCGGAAATGCGCAGAAATCACCTGCCTCGCCCGCGAAGAACGGGGCAGAGTTGCGCCATTCAAATCTGGCCAATTCACCGTTTTCAGCCGCTATCTGCATCATGATCTGCGCCAGTAAGGGGCCATGTACCACGATGCCAGGATAGCCTTCGACCTCCTGCGCATAGGGTTCGTCGTAATGAATCCGGTGCCCGTTCAGCGTCAGTGCGGAATAGCGGAACAGAGTTGTGGGGCTGAAACTTTGCGTGACCTTGCGTATCTCATCCCGGCGGGCCTGTTTCGAAGGTGGTTTCGGGGCATCTGGTGCGGGATCTTCACGGAAGACAAGCACCTGGCGTTCTGTGACGCAAAGCTGGCCGTCCTGTGAAATATCATGCCGCACCGTACAGAACCCCAACGGGCCGGAACGACCATCTTTCAACCGCACGTCTTCAATCACAGAGGTTTTCACCGCGTCCTGACCAATCAGCAACGGCGCATGAAATTCCAGTGCCCCGCTGGCCCACATGCGGCGCGGCAGCCCAAGATCCGGGATGAATTGACCCTTTGCGGTATGTCCGTCACGGCCAAGCTGACCTTCCGGCAGAGGATCCCAGAAATAGATCTGATGCCAGAAGGCGGGCAGGGGGTCACCTGCCTGGGGGGCATTGCCTTCACATCCCAAAACCACGTGCAGCGCCTTTGCGCGGGCAGGATCAAGCTGACAGTTCAGGCGGAGCGTTTTGCCGATATTTTGTTCCATAGGCACAACATATGTCGCGGCGTCCGGATTGTCATTGTGCGATGTGCCGCTATTCTGAACCCATGTTCGAGACACCGAAAATCACCGCCCTTGATCATCTGGTTCTGACGGTTTCCAACCTGGAGCGCACAATTGCCTTTTACGTGCAAGTGCTGGGGATGGAGGTGGAAGAATTCCAGCCTGCGGATGGGTCCAGACGATTCGCGCTGAAGTTTGGGGTGCAGAAGATCAACCTGCATCTGGCGGGGCAGGGATTTAAACCGCACGCGCAACAGCCCGGTCCTGGCACGGCGGATCTGTGTTTTCTGAGCGCAACAGGCCTGGATATCTGGCAGGATCATCTGGATGCACAGCGCATCACAATCGAAGAAGGCCCATTGCGCCGCACGGGGGCAAACGGGCCTTTGATGTCGATTTATATTCGCGATCCGGACGGGAACCTGATTGAGATTTCCAATCAGATTTAACGCGTGGCTTCAATCCTTCAGCGCATTCATCAGAAGCGTCAGAGATTTGGCGTAGCGTTCATTCGTCAGCTGACCAGCCTCATTAAACTCATTCATAGCACCTGCGATCCCGACCTCGGGCCCGGTCAGAAGGCGTGGCTGAAACGGGGTCATGGCAAGGCGCAGGCTCTAGGTTGCCCGTGCCCCACCTGTACGCCCGGCGGCGGCAGAGATAATCGCAACCGGTTTATCTTTCCAGGGATTGCCGTCGGTCCGGCTGACCCAGTCAAGCGCGTTCTTCAGAACTCCGGACAGGGCCTGATTGTATTCGGGGGTGGAAATCACCACAGCATCCGCAGCGGCAATCTGATCAGCGAGGGTCTGAACAGAAGCCGGGATGCCATCTGCCTCTTCCACATCCCCATCATACAGCGGGACGTTCAGATCAGCCTCAGAGAAGGCGGCACCAGAGAGGCGGCCTGCTTCACGGATTAGTTTACGGTTAAAGGACTCTTTGCGCAGAGATCCGGAAATACCAAGAAGGGAAAAATCAGACATATCGGTTTACTCGTGCTGAGGGAGAGTAACTATGCTCAGCATGAACGGGTTAAGCGCACAGGTAAACCTTTCCGTGAGGACAGCTATTGCGCTGTCACGCACAGAAGTTGCGTTTTACGAGGTGATCGGCGTGCAGGTGCCGTGTTCTTCACCAAACAATGCACCGCCATAGCTGACTTCAAATTTTTTGGTGTCCATGTGAACTGTCAGATTTATGGAAGAGTCGTTGTTCACATAAACATAGCTGACGGTTGTGAGGCCGGAAAAGACCATCACTTCTTTTTCTTCATCATTCATCGCATAGGTGCCGACCTCTTCGCCGGCGTTCTGATGGACTGTGAAGATATGAGTCGGGTCCTTTTCAGAAATGCACTCGTAGTGATGCCCTTTCATGAGTTCTTCTGTCAGATGATGTTCGACAGCAACGCCATGTTCATTCAGGATGATTTCTTCGGCAGTTCCAAAAGCCGGGCTGAAGATTGGCAGAGTTGCTAACACCAAAAAAAATGCGCGTTTCATGTGTTTCCTCTTTTAAGTTTACATCAACGGGCCCCGCAGGGCATGAACCTGTTAAGTGGGCTGGTTAGATGTTTTGCCACTTAAAGTGTATTTATAAAATTCAAATGCGTCAAAGTTGTGATACTTTTGAACTAAATCTGTACACTTAACCAGATGTTAACCGACCAGAGTTCAGGTTCGCACAGGACAGATTGAACCCTGAGGCGAAAATGTTTTTAGACTTCTGGAAGTTGGCCGTGTTTTCACTTCTGCACCTGGCGATGGCCTGTTCGGGGCCCGGCGTTCAGATGTCAGGCGTTCCGGGACGAAAAATTACCGTTCAGGGGTCTGACTTTGCGGTTTATATCCGTGGCGAACGTGCACAGGCCGTGCGCACCGGGTTCGAATTTCCGGCACGCATCAGCGATATTTTCCCTAAAGCTGCCATCGCGATTGAACAGATTTCCGGTTGTAGCGTGCGGGCGTCCGGCATGTCTGGTGACGCCGCGCTGATCCGGGCGAAACTTGATTGCGGTTGATTACAGCTGCTTTTCCATAAACAGGCTGATTGGATCATCCGGATACCCGCCAAATGGTCCGCGATAGGTATAGCCTTGGTTTTCATATAGTTTATGTGCGGCCTTCAGGGCGTCACCGGTCTCAAGGCAGATCATCGGTAGGCCCAGGTTTCGCGCTGCCAGGTCGATATGATCCAGCAGATGCTGACCCAGCTTCAGGCCGCGTGCGGCGGGATCGACAAACATTGACTTCAATTCACCATAGCCACCCTTCACCGCAAGCGCAGCACAACCCCGGATATCGCTATTTACCCGTACAACAAAGAAATGGACGGAAAGCACGCAGAGATCATCAATCGACAGATAATGATTGCTTTCCGCCGGGAACAATTCCTGCATCAAGGCATGACTTTGTTGCAGAAGGGCGGTTGCAGCGGGGACGCGGGGATCACCAGGTTCAACGGTAATGGTCATTTCTGTCTCCTTAATCCACTGATCTGGCGCTTTTGATGTGACACAGGCAATCAAAATGCATGCCGATGCACAAAATTGAGGCAGTGGAGGCCTAAACCACAGGTGGAGCACTGGTAAGATTTCTGTGGATGAATTGCACCAGGAGAGGGATGGACAGGGTTTAAGCGTTGACTCAAACCTGCTGCGTTCACAAGCTTGCACAGCATAGAATCATAATCAGGCAGAATTTGCAGTTTTCGCGATTAAAACTGAACGGCTTTAAAAGCTTCGTTGATCCGACAGAACTTCTGATTCAGGAAGGGCTGACTGGTGTCGTGGGGCCAAACGGCTGTGGCAAATCCAATCTGCTGGAAGCTTTGCGCTGGGTCATGGGGGAAAACCGTCCGTCCGCCATGCGCGGCGGCGGTATGGAAGATGTGATCTTTGCCGGTGCATCCACCCGGCCCGCGCGCAACTTTGCCGAAGTGGTTCTGCATATTGATAATGGGGAACGTCTGGCCCCCGCCGGGTTCAACGATGAGGATACGCTGGAAGTCACCCGCCGGATCACACGGGATGCGGGCAGTGCTTATAAAGCCAACACCAAAGATGTGCGGGCCCGCGATATTCAGATGTTGTTTGCGGATGCCTCGACCGGTTCGCATTCCCCCGCACTTGTGCGTCAGGGCCAGATTGCGCAGCTGATTAACTCCAAGCCCAAGGCGCGCCGTCGTATCCTTGAAGAAGCCGCCGGGATTTCCGGCCTGTATCAGCGCCGCCATGAGGCAGAGCTGAAACTGAAGGGTGCAGAAACCAACCTGACCCGCGTGGATGACGTGATTGATCAGCTTGCGGCGCAACTGTCAACGCTGGCCCGTCAGGCGCGTCAGGCCGAACGTTATCGCACCATCGGCACAGAACTGCGTAAGGCTGAGGGCATGCTTTTGTTCCGCCGCTGGAAAGAAGCGGATGAGGCCCGCCTGGTTGCGGATGAACAATTGCGCGAAGCCACGGTTCTGGCGTCTAAGGCGGAACTTCAGGTGCGCGAACAGGTGAAGGCGCGGGAACTGGCCGAAGCCGCCCTGCCGCCGCTGCGCGAAGAAGAAGCGATTGCAGCAGCGCTGTTGCAACGCCTGACCGTGCAGCGTGACACATTGAACGATCAGGAAGCCTCTGCGCGGCAGATGATTGAACGGCTTGAGGGCCGGATTGAACAGCTGGCCCGGGATAAGGACCGTGAAAACGGGCTGAACCGGGATGCGGGCGAAACGGTTGAACGCCTGGAATGGGAGCAGGATCAGATCGCAAAGGCCACGGAAGGCCACGAAGAGAAGCTGTATATCGCGGAAGATCAAAGCCGCGAAGGTGCATCTATTTTGCAGGAACGCGAAGATGATCTGGCGCAACTGACCGAAGATGTGGCCCGGCTTGCCGCACGGCATCAGTCCGCCCATCGCCTGTTGGAAGACACCCGCAAAACCCTGATGAAGAACGAAGCCGATGCGCAACGCGCCCGTCAGGATGTGGCGTTGTCAACGGATGCAGAGGTTCAGGCGCGCGATGCCCTGGATGCCGCAATGGAAGCATCCGAGGCCGCGCGCGAAGCCGCAGAAGAGGCGGAAGTTGCGCTGGCAGAGGCCGATGAAGCGCGCGAGGTTGCTCAGGAACAGGAAGGTGATGCACGTTCCGCACGATCTGAGGCTGAAGGCGAAGCCAATGCCCTGCGGGCCGAAGTCGCAGCACTGGCGCGGCTTGTGGAACGCGATGCGTCTGAACATGGTCAATTGCTGGATGCGGTGAAGGTTGCGGATGGTTTTGAAGCGGCGCTGGGCGCGGCTTTGGCGGATGATCTGAAAGCGCCTGAAATCACGGGTGATGATGCGTCCGGCTGGGCGCAGATGCCGGATTACGATGCCGCGCAGACCCTGCCCGATGGGGTAGAACCGCTTGCACCGCATGTGACCGTGCCTGCGGTGCTTAACCGTCGGATTGCCCAGGTGGGGCTTGTGACCGCTGAAGACGGGCGACGCCTGCAATCTGCCCTTAAACCTGGTCAGCGTCTGGTCAGTCGTGCAGGCGATCTCTGGCGTTGGGACGGCTTCCGTCTGGGCGCGGAAGATGCACCGTCTGCGGCGGCGATGCGTTTGCAGCAGCTCAACCGTCTGGCGGAACTGAAACGCAACCTGGAAGAGGCCACTGCACGCGCGGAAAAAGCGGCGCAGGCCCATGAAGATCTGACACGCCTTCTGTCACAACGTGCCGAAGCAGACCGCGCCGCGCGTGAGGCGCGCAAAATGGCGGATCGGTCCATGGCGGACGCGACGCGGGCGATGTCTTCTGCCGAAGCGGAACTGTCGATTGCCAGTGGTAAGCTGGAAAGCCTGGGGCTGGCGGTGGCACGCTTTGAAGAAGAAGCCATGGCCGCGCGACAGGCCGTGGAGGAAGCAGACGAACAGGTTGCTGGCCTGGGGGATCTGGATGCGGCGCGGGCCTCGGTGGAAGACGTGAAAATGACGGTTGAGGCCGCGCGGATGACGATGATGTCAAAGCGGTCTGCTTATGATGAACTTCGTCGCGAAGGTGAAAATCGCCTGAAACGCCGTCAGGAAATCACCAAGGAAATCTCCGGCTGGAAGCACCGCCTGGCGACTGCTGAAAAGCAGTTGCATGAGATTGATGAACGTCGCGAAAAGGCAGAGGCGGAACTGGTTGAAGCTGCCGCCGCACCAGGTGAGCTGGCCGAGAAGCGCGAAGAACTGACTGATGCGATTGAAGACGCGATGGAGCGTCGCGCAGAAGCCGGGGATCGTCTGGCCGAAGGCGAAACGGCCCTGCGCGAAGCGGCAGAGTCCGAGCGCACATCTGAGCGCACAGCGTCCGAGGCCCGCGAAACCCGCGCCCGTGGCGAAGCCCGTGCCGAGGCCGCGCGCGAAGCGGTGCAGCACGCGCAGGAACGCATTGACGAAGATCTGGAATGCACACCGCAGGATCTGTTGGAAACGCTTGAACTGGACCCGGATCAGATGCCGGGCATGGAAAACCTTGAAGCAGATGTGAACCGTCTGAAACGCCAGCGTGATTCCCTGGGGGCTGTGAACCTGCGCGCGGAAGAAGACAGCCGCGAAGTGCGTGAAGAACATGAAGCCCTGTTGACAGAAAAGACCGATCTGGAAGAGGCGATCAAAGCCCTGCGGTCTGGTATTGCCAGCCTGAACAAAGAGGGGCGCGAACGCCTTCTGGCGGCTTTTGATCAGGTGAATTCAAACTTCTCTGTGCTGTTCACTCATCTGTTTGGCGGTGGTGAGGCAAAACTTGTGCTGGTAGAAAGTGATGATCCGCTGGAAGCCGGACTTGAGATCATGTGTCAGCCGCCGGGCAAAAAACTGTCGACACTGTCGCTGCTGTCCGGTGGGGAACAGACCCTGACCGCCATGGCGCTGATCTTTGCGGTGTTCCTGGCGAACCCGGCACCGATCTGTGTGCTGGACGAGGTCGACGCGCCGCTGGATGATGCGAACGTCACGCGGTTCTGTGATCTGCTGGATGAAATGTGCCGCCGCACAAAAACCCGCTTTCTGATCATCACCCACCATGCGGTGACAATGGCGCGGATGGATCGTCTGTTTGGTGTGACTATGGCGGAACAGGGGGTCAGTCAGCTTGTTTCGGTGGATCTGAAAAAGGCGGAAAGCCTGGTGGCGTGATCAGGCCGGGGGTCAGCCCCCGGACCCCCGGAGTACTTTTGGCAAGATGAAGGGGGCGGAGTTGCACCGCCCCGATCTTTTTAGAGGGCGTTGAGCAATTCAACTGTAGGCCAGGCATCCGCAGGCAGGCCAAGGCGGATCTGTTCCGCCTGAACCGCCGCGCGGGTTTTTGCGCCGAGGATGCCATCAACACCACCCACATCATGGCCGCGGGCCTGAAGCCTGCGTTGCAGGCTTTCCATTTGATTGCCGGATAGCGCAGGTGTTGGATTGCCGGCGTTATAGCGAACTGCACCTTCCAGGCGGTTGGCGAAATAGGCGGCGGTGGTCACATAGACAAAGCTTTTGTTCCACTCAAAATAGACATGGAAATTCGGATAAGCGAGAAAGGCCGGGCCGTTGCGCCCCATGGGCAGCAGAATGGATGCTTCCATGTTGCCGCGGGCAAGGTCGCCTTCGCGCGCCCGAACGCCCATGCGTTCCCAGTCACGCACAGACGCCGTGTGGTTCAGACCGGTGCGCGCCCAATCCAGATCAGAGGGCACAGAGATTTCCTGCAACCAGGGTTCACCCGCGCGCCAGCCAAGGCTGCGCAGCATATTTGCACCGGACAGTAGGGCATCCGGGGCAGAGGTTTTCAGGTTGACCTGGCCATCGCCGTCGCCATCAATGCCGTTGCGGATGATGTCTTCGGGCAGCATTTGCACCATGCCAATTTCACCGGCCCAGGCCCCCTGTGTGCGGGCGGGATCAAAATTGTCACGCTCATACAGTTCCAGGGCTGCGAAAACCTGTGGACGGAAGAGTTCTGGTCGACGGCAGTCATGGGCGAGGGTCACAAGCGAATTCAATGTATTGAAATCGCCCTGCACGGCCCCGAAATCGGTTTCAAAGGCCCAGAAAGCCAGAAGCACACCGCGCGATACACCATATTCACGTTCCATCCGGTCAAACACCGCGCTGTAGCGCTGTGCGTTGCGACGCCCGTTATCAATGCGGCCCTGAGAAATCAGACGCTGGGAGAAGTCGAGAAAGTCTTTCTGAAACACCCCTTGTGAGCGATCGGCATTCAGCGTGCGCTGATCCTGGCGGACATTGGCAAAGAAGCGATCGACAGTTGCGCGATTATGGCCTTTCTGGCGGGCTTCACGTTTCAGACCGTCGACGAAATTGTTAAAGCCGCCACCGCAGCTTTGGGCCTGGGCGGTTGCGGTGGAAATCAGCAGGGCAGCGCCTGCAAGCAAAGTTGTAAAACGCATCACGTGCTCCTGAATGGTCGCAAAAATATAGCCCCGGTGGGATGCCGGGGCTATGGAAGAATTTCGGGTCAGCCGATTGCGCAGATCATTGCCAGGACAAAGGCAATGGCAACCACGACAACCCAGCTGTGCCAGAGGGTATTGCAGGCAGCTTCGACTTCGCCCGGGCTGATGTCTTTGCGGCCATTTTCGTTCACCCATGGGAAATCGCGCATTTCACCTTCATAGGAACGCGGGCCGGACAGCGCAACATTCAGAGCGCGGGCCATGGCAGCTTCGGGCCAGCCGGCGTTGGGGGAACGGTGCTTGATCGCATCATTGCGGATGTCATTGAAAGACGCGCGGGTCTGCGTTGCGACCAGAATGATCAGCGCGGTCAGGCGCGCAGGGGTCCAGTTCAGCACATCATCAAGACGCGCCGCCGCCCAGCCAAAAGCACTGTGGCGTGGGGTGCGATAGCCGATCATGGAATCTGCGGTGTTCACGACCTTATAGATCAGAAGGCCCGGCAGGCCGCCGATGATGAACCAGAAAACTGGCGCAACCAGCCCGTCAGAGAAATTCTCCGCCGCGCTTTCAATGGCGGCGCGGGATACGCCTTCGCGGGACATATCTTTGGTGTCACGTCCGACAATGCGGGACACCATGGTTGCGCCATCGCGTGTGGACATGCGCAGCCCATCAGCCACGGCCTGCACATGTTGCACAAGCGAACGCTGCGCCAGCAGGAACGCCCCGATCAGCGCAGACCAGAGCCAGCCCAACGGCAGATGGGTGATGATGCAGCCAAGGATACCGGCCGCGACAACAAGGGTAATACAGACAAGGATGCCATTCACCTTACGGGTGCTGTCCGGGTCGTCGTCATCATTAAAGCGCTGATCCAGCCAGCCAATCACGCGGCCCATAGCCACCGCCGGATGCGGGATTTTAGACCAGAGCGACTTCGGATCACCAATAACGGCGTCGAGCAAAAGGGCGAGTGCAGGTATCATACCAGGTGTTCCATCTCAGCAATTGCGGTTTCCAGCTGCGCCCATTCATGGGGATGCCCGGGCAGGCCCAGCCGGATATATGTTTCGGAATAAGGGAATATCCGCGTCCAGATATGGTGTCGGGCCATATGATTTTGCAAGGCCTTCGCGTCAGCAACCTCATACAGGCGGAAAAGTGTCGTTCCGCGCGGGTTTTGCGCCCCGGCAGCGGTCATGATTGCGTCCAGGTGATCGGTATCTGATGACAGGCGCGCACGGGTTTCCTGCGCCCATGTCAGGTCCTTCAACGCCTGTTCACCCGCTTCCAGTGCAGGGCCGGACACAGGCCAGGGGCCCAGGATTTCCCGCAGGTGCGCAATCAGTTTCGGATCGCCAATCGCAAAACCCAGACGCAATCCGGCAAGTCCCCAGAATTTGCCAAAGCTTTTCAGGACAATGGTGCCAGGGGTTGCGGCGCGGGCGATATGGGTTTCATCCGGGCAGACATCACAGAAGCTTTCGTCAATCACGGTGAAGTCAGCGTTCAGTTCGCCAACACGCCAAAGCCGCCCATCAGGATTATTCGGGTGCACAACAACGCGCGTGTCAGCGTTGTCTTCAACCACCTGCCATGTGTGATTGCGGAAAGATGCTGCATGTTCGTTATAGGTTGGGGTGGTGATCTGTACCGTGTCGCCCTGCATCAGGGCAGGCAGGCGCGCAATTGCTGCGGACGCGCCGTGGCAGGGCAGAATATCGGCCCCATCTGGTACGTTCCAGAACTGGCGCGCGGCGTCACATAGCAGGTTCACAGCCTGACGGTCAGGGAGACGTGTCCAGGCGTCGGACGTGAACACCGGCAGGGGCCAGGGGATCGGGTTAATGCCAGTGGAAAGATCCAGCCAGTCCTGGCGTGCACCTCCGAATTCGGCCATGGCAGCATCAAGCCCGCCGCCATGATCACGTTTTGACTGTTCCGTTTGAGTGGCGTGCATATCCTGGCCCTTTGACAAAGCAAATTTGAATCGCTTGCTGACTTTTAGCTTTAGCTTCGCCTGGAGAAAAGGTTGAGAGACGATTCGTTTTTGGTTTCATTTGCAAATTGCAAAAATCGTTATTTCAGAAAGATATAGGGCGACATACAGGTGCCCACGGCAGGTCTCGATATTGTGACATCCTGTGTGCCAGTCCTCAGATCAGATATGGTATCTGCGCCAACGCATCAACAAAATCAGGGCAAATGAAAGCAATATTGATCACCTGAATATCATTTGGGCCATTGAATTTTGGGTCGTATTTTAAGGTGTGAGCTGAATTGAGGGAATTTCCCAGGGAACGGAGCAGGTTTTTGCCGGAATATCAGGGGTTAAGAGAAAATAGTGTTTTTCCCGGTGATTTTGATCTTTTGTCCAGGTGGCGAAGAATATCAGAAACGGTTAAAAATTTTGAACCCGTAGAGATTGTTTTGGAGGAAAGTGTGCGTATTCTGATTGTCGAAGAAAAACTGGAGCTGGGTACGCTCTGGAAGCGGCATCTGGAACGCGCAGGTTGTGATGTGACACTGGCCACCGGCCAGGATGCAGCAACCGAAATACTGAACGCAGGAACATTCTCAGTTATCATCCTGGATCTGGTGCTTGAGCACGGCAGTGCACTTGCGCTTGCGGATTATGCCAGTTTCCGTCAGCCGGATGCACAGGTGGTCTTCGTCACCAATACCTCGTTCTTTTCAGATGGCACCCTGTTTCAGCATATTCCAAATTTGCGCGCGGTGGTGAAGCGTGAAACACCACCGGCTGATCTGACGGAAATGGTGCGCTATTACGCCGAAAGCCCCTGATCCCGCCCGTGCGGTTCTGAATAGTTGATCTGCGGGTTCACCGGAAGGATCCGATGCGGATTAATGGTTTCATGGCTGTAATGATAATGCCGCACGATATGCTGCATATTCACCGTTTCTGCGATGCCCGGCATCTGGAACAATTCGCGTGTGTAAGCCCATAGGTTTGTGAAGTCCGTCAGACGGTTCCGGTTACATTTGAAATGCAGATGGTAGACCGGATCAAAGCGGATCAAGGTGGTAAACAGACGCCAGTCCGCTTCGGTCAGCCGATCACCCAGAAGATAACGGTTTGCAGACAGGTGATCTTCCAGCCAGTCCAGGGCGTCAAACAGGGTGTGTACCGCGTCGTCATAGGCGTTCTGGCTGGTGGCAAAGCCGGGCTTGTAAACTCCGTTGTTCACATCTGAATAGATGCGGGTGTTGATCGCTTCGATGTCATCACGCAGTTCCGCAGGCCAGAAATCCAGGGTGTTCCCGGTGTTCCCGTCAAAAGCACTGTTGAACATGCGGATGATCTCAGAACTTTCATTGGAAACGATGCGGTTGGTTTCTTTGTCCCAGAGAACCGGCACAGTCACACGTGTCGTGACATCCGGCGTGTCGCGCAGATAGACGTCGCGCATAAAGCGGTTCCCCATCAACAGATCGCCGGTTGCGCCCTGGTCATCGGTTTCAAATGTCCAGCCGTTGCCCAGCATGTCCGGATGCACGACAGAGACATCAATATGATCTTCCAGCCCCTTCAGTTTACGGAAAATCAGGGCGCGATGGGCCCAGGGGCAGGCGTGAGACACATAAAGGTGGTAACGCCCGCTTTCGGCCTTGAACCCGCCGCGCCCGGTTGGTCCGGCACTGCCATCCGCCGTCACCCAGTTGCGAAACCCGGCCTCCTGGCGTTTGAATTTCCCGCCTTCAGAAGCCGTGTCATACCAGCTGTCCTGCCAGTTGCCGTTTACAAGCAATCCCATCCTGTTTCTCCGCATTGTGTTTCCAACAGTGAATGTAACGCAGCCGCAGTCTTTTCCCATCGCTGATCCGCGCGCAGGATCTGTGCATCTGGTATCAGAAGAAGATCAGGCGGGCGGGCTGCTTTCTTGTCAGGGGGACGTGGTGGCAATGCACCTTAGGATTGTGTTTTTGCTGCCGCAAAGCTGGCATCATACAAAAGGTTAACTTGATTTTCATCATGACCACGCGATGATGGGGGTGGGTGATGAAAAGGTTGAACATGTCTACATATATTTCTCCGGAAGTGCAGGAAGGTCTGGATCAGGCCCGCCTGAAAGCTGAAAAACGCAGCAGTCGTCTGCGAGTCCAGGTGGATGACCGGATGTATCCGGTGCTGAAACTCTGGGATACGGGGTTTTCGCTTGATGCAGCGGATGCGCCGAACCTGCGTGGTCTTGTGGATCTTTATGACGGATCACGTCATCTGTATCAGTGTCTGATCGTGGCATCAGAAGAAGAATTCGGTCGGATGAATTACGACTTCAAGCGCAGCACCCCGGTTCTGGATCAGGCACCGCTGGATTTTGTGCGTGACGAAGATGCGCCGATTGCGCTGTTGGGATCTTCCTAAGGCCGGATTTCAACTGTGGTGCCGATTGGGGTGATGCGCCACAGTTCTTCGATTTCGCTATCCGAAATCGCGACACAACCTGCTGTCCAGTCCCAGGGAATCGTGGGTCTGCCAGCCCTTTCATTTGGCTGCCCATGAATGAAGATATCGCCACCAGGTGAAACGCCGGCGGCGGCGGCAAGGGCGCGGTCTTCGGCCTGCGGATAATCAATGCCAAGCGACAGGTGATAGGCACTTTGCGGATTGCGCCGGTCGATGGTGTACATGCCTTCCGGCGTCTTGCCATCCCCTTCCTGAAACTTATCCCCGGTGGGTTCAAACCCAAGCGCGATGGTATAGGTCCGCAAGGCTTCGCCGTCGCGAAACACCGTCAGGCGGCGTTCAGATTTCTCAATCAGGATGTGGTCGATCTGCCCGGTCAGCGGTTCCAGGGGCAGCGGGGCTGGCGCGAGATAAAGCTGCCAGTAAATCGCCCCGGCGAAAATCGCGCAGATCGCAATAATCGCCAGGACAAGGTTTCTTAAGACGCGTTTCACTGCAGGTCGCTGAAGGCTTCTTTCAGGCGTTTCACAGCTTCAATGATATTGGCGCGCGGGGTTGCGAAATTGAACCGCAGGTACTGTTCACCGCCCTTGCCAAAAGTGATCCCGTGGTTCGCGGCAATCTTTGCATCTTTCTGGACACGTTCAATATATTCCGCAGGCTCCATCCCCGTGCCGGAAAAATCTGCCCAGGACAGATAAGTCGCTTCCATCGGCATGGATTTCACGCCGGGAATGGAATTCAGCCCTTCATCCAGGATCCGGCGGTTTTCATCAAGATACGCGATCAGGGCATCAAGCCAGGCTGCGCCTTCTTCAGAATAAGCCGCCTCAGCCATGAACAGGCCAAAGGAGTTCGGGGAAATCCCCATCGCGGCCATCCGTGCGGAAAACCGTTTGCGCAGGGCTTCATCGCGGATGATTACATTGCCGGAATGGCTGCCCGCGATGTTAAATGTTTTGGTGGTGGCGGTCATCATTACCAGGCGATCCGTCACGCTGTCATCGACATTTGCCATCGGAATATGGGTTGCACCCGGGAAGACCAGATCATGGTGGATTTCATCAGACACCAGGATCAGATCGTGCCGTTTCGCGAAATCAATCACGCCCTGTAGTTCTTCCTGTGACCAGACGCGGCCGCCCGGGTTATGCGGGGAGCAGAACACCAGCATGGTTTCATCGCCGGTCATCATCGCGTCATATGCCGCGAAATCGAGCTTATATTTCCCAGCCTCAACAACCAGCGGACATTCAACAACTTCGCGGTCTGCCGCTTCGATCACACGGGCAAAGGCGTGGTAAACCGGGGTGAACAAGACGATTTTATCTCCGGGTTTTGTGAAAGCATCCACACACATGGCGGTGCCGTTCACAAGGCCGTGGGTCGTGAAGATTTCTTCTGGCTTCACTTCCCAGTTATGGCGGGTTTTCATCCAGTTGCAGATTGCGGCGCGATAATCACCTTCATCCCCGTAATAGCCGTAAACGCCATATTCCGCCATCTTCGCCAGGGCATCCTGCACAGATTGCGGCGGGCGGAAGTCCATATCAGCCACCCACATGGCGATACCTTCATCATTTGGCACGCCGTAAACGGCATCCATCGCGTCCCATTTTACAGAATGGGTGCCGCGGCGTTCAATCATCTCGTCGAAATTCATGATCTTTCCTTCTTCGGTTGCGGTGAAGTTACAGGCTTTATTCACAGGTGCAAGAGGCGTTGCGCATGGGGCCAGGATCGCCTAAATCATGCCCATGACACTACGCCCGATCCTGATCCATCCCGACCCGCGCCTGAAAAAGGCCTGTGCCCCGGTTGAAACCATCACAGATGAGCTGCGCAAGCTTTCTGATGATATGCTTGAAACCATGTATGACGCGCCGGGCATTGGCCTGGCCGCGCCGCAGATTGGTATTCTGCAGCGTCTGATCGTGCTGGATTGCGAAAAAGAAGGCGATGCCACGCCTGATCCCATCGTGATGTTTAATCCGGAGGTTATTCAGTCCGGTGATGATCTCAGCGTTTATGAAGAAGGCTGTCTGTCGATCCCGGATCAGTTCGCCGAAGTCACCCGCCCGGCCGAAGTCGCCGTGCGCTGGACCGATCGTGATGGCGCAGTGCGTGAGGCTGAATTTGACGGGCTGTGGGCGACGTGTGTGCAGCATGAAATTGATCACCTGGACGGCAAGCTGTTCATTGATTATCTGAAACCGCTGAAGCGCCAGATGATCACCCGTAAGATGCAGAAACTAAAGCGTGAACTGGCGCGGGGGTAAGCGCCATGATCCGAAGAATCATCCTGCATCCTGATCCGGTTCTGCGTCAGATCTGCGAACCAGTCACGCGGTTTGATAAGATGCTGGATGCCCTGATCGCGGATATGTTCGAAACGATGTATGACGCACCCGGTCGCGGTCTTGCTGCGCCGCAGGTGGGCATTCCACTGCGCCTGTTTGTGATGGATGCAACCTGGAAAGAGGGCACGCGCAGCCCGCAGGTTCTGATAAATCCGGAAGTGATCGGTGCGTCTGAGGCGACACAGACGCTTGACGAAGGTTGCCTTTCTATCCCCGGTATTCTGACGCCGGTGACCCGCCCTGCTGTGGTGAAGATGCGTTGGCGGGATCAGGCAGGGCAGGTGGTAGAAGGCGAATTTTCCGGTTTCGCCAGTGCCTGTACACAACACGAACTGGACCACCTGAACGGGGTGCTGTCCATTGATTATCAGGAGAATCCCCATGCAGGGTAAACCGCGCGCCTATGTGAAATATCCCGACAAACGTCTGCGCACAGTTGCGGCGGATGTCACTGAAATCACGGATGAAACCCGTCAGACCTGGGCAGATATGGTGGAAACCATGGATGCTATGCCCGGCGTTGGCCTGGCGGCGGTGCAGATCGGTGTGATGCAGCGGCTTGCCGTTGTGGATGCCTCGGATGAACGCGGCAAGGCGGTGCTGATGGCAAATCCAAAAGTGCTGCATGCCTCCGGGCAGTTGCGTGAACATGAAGAAGCCAGCCCCAACCTGCCCGGCGTTTCTGCCGTGATCAGCCGCCCGCGTGCTGTGACGGTTGAGTTCATGAACGTGGATGGCGAAATTGAAGAACGTGACTTTGTCGGGATCTGGGCGACCTCTGTGCAGCATCAGATCGACCACCTGGCAGGCAAGATGTATCTTGATCATCTGAAGCCAGTGAAACGCCAGATGCTGATTAAAAAGGCACAGAAACTGATGAAAGCCGGGGGCGTCTGATGCGTGTTATCTTTATGGGGTCACCGGATTTTTCCGTTTCTGCCCTGGATGCGCTGATAGATGCGGGCCATGAAATTGCCTGCGTTTATTGTCAGCCCCCACGCCCTGCGGGCCGTGGCAAGAAAGACCGGCCGACAGCAGTTCAGGTTCGTGCGGAAGAACTGGGTCTGTTGGTACGCCATCCGTTGAACTTTAAAGATCCCGCCGATGTCGCAGCTTTCGCAGAACTGAAAGCTGATATCGCGGTTGTTGTGGCTTATGGCCTGATCCTGCCGCAGTCCATTCTGGACGCTCCTTCAAAGGGTTGTCTGAATATTCATGCCTCTTTGCTGCCGCGCTGGCGCGGTGCTGCGCCGATCCATCGCGCGATTATGGCGGGGGATGAAAAAACCGGTGTCTGCATCATGCAGATGGATGCGGGGCTTGATACGGGTGACGTGCTGCGGCGCGATGAACTGGTGATTGGCGCCACAGAAACAACCGCTGACCTGCATGACCGCCTGGCCGTGATGGGGGCGGATCTGATTGTGCAATCCCTTGAAAAATATGACGATCTTTCGCCTGCGCCACAGCCGGAAGAGGGCGTGAACTACGCGCATAAGATCGACAAGGCTGAAGCGCAGATTGACTGGTCGCGTCCGGCGGTTGAAATTGATCGTCAGATCCGCGGGCTTTCGCCTTTTCCAGGGGCCTGGTGTATGTTGGGCAAGGACCGCCTGAAATTGTTGGGATCTGAACTTGCCGAAGGTGCAGGTGCGGCGGGCGAAGTCCTGGATGATCACCTGCTTATCGCTTGCGGCGAAGGGGCGGTGCGCCTTACGCGCTTGCAACGTGCGGGCAAAGGTGGGCAGGATGCAGAAGTGTTTCAGCGTGGCAAGCCGATTGAAAAAGGCACTGTTTTGTAAAGGAAAAATACATGCTTCTGGTCTTGATGGGAACAGTCGTGCTTGCAGGGATTATAGGCTATGCCTCTGAAAAATCAGAGTTTACGCATAATGGTTATCTGTCGTCGATCATCATCTGCGTTGGCGGTGCTTTTCTGTTTTATTTCGTCAGTCTTATGTTTGGAATTGGCTTTGCCTCACCAGGGGTGAATGCCATTGTCTCATCGGTCGGGGCGTTGCTTATCGTACCCTTCCACTGGAGGAAGTAATGGGAATCATTATCTTTTTGCTGATCATCGGCGCAGGTGCCGGGTTCATTGCGACCCGTGTGATGGACCTTGAAACCGATGTCGTCACCACCGTTGCAATCGGTGTGCTGGGCGCGATTATTGGCGGTCTGATTCTGCGTTTTGTTGCAACGGTCATCGGCTGGTTGGGCGGATTTGTCGGGGCGGTCCTGGGGGCTGTTCTGCTGATCTGGCTTTACCAGAAATACGGCCCGAAACGCTGAAACTTTACAATCTTTATACCGCGCAAAAGGCGAAGTTTAAAGATTTTACAGGTCTCATCGTTTCTTTTTGTAAGGTTCCATGCCTTCGCGTGCCAGTTCATCCGCACGTTCATTTTCCGCATGCCCCGCGTGGCCTTTGATCCATTTCCAGGTCACCTGATGGCGGGCCTGGGCGGCGTCTAGGCGCTTCCACAGATCTTCATTTTTCACGGGCTTTTTCGCGGCGGTTTTCCAGCCGTTTTTCTTCCAGCCAAAAATCCACTTGGTCACCCCGTCCTTCACGTAGGAACTGTCGGTGGTGATGGTCAGTTCAGACGGACGTTCCAGAGTTTCAAGCGCGCTGATCGCGGCCATCAGTTCCATCCGGTTGTTGGTGGTTTCCCCTTCGCCGCCCTTCAGGCAGCGTTCTTTCAGGATCTCGTCACCATTCAGCGCACGCAACAAAACGCCCCATCCCCCGGGGCCGGGGTTTCCGGAACAGGCACCATCGGTCCAGGCGTGTAGATCAGGCATTCTGTGGCTTTCTTAAGGTGATGGTAAGGTGTTGGGCTTCTTCACCGCTGAGGCCAATAGAAGATCCGCGTGTGATTTGCGGATCAACCAGGCCAGCCACCTGCATATGGGACAGCAGTTCTTCTTCAGTGAAGTAGCTGTAGAGGCGGCCAATGCTGTCGCGATGTTCACCATCGCCCAGTTTCATAGCGATGTAAAACAGGCCGCCGGGCTTCAGGGTTGCGGTCAGCTGAGTGATCAGATCGGGGAAAGCATCACGTGGTGCGTGCAGCAGGCTGAAGCTGGCCCAAATGCCGTCGTAGAGGTTCTGACCGTTGACCTCTTCAAAGCGGGCGATGCGGGCTGTGACACCGCTGTCACAGGCGAGTTTCACCATGTCAGGTGAGGCATCCACAGCATCCACACGGTGACCGGCATCTTGCATGACTTTCGCCATATGGCCGGGGCCGCAGCCAAGATCAAGGATCAGAGAACCGGCAGGCAAAGCGGCAATAAAAGACCCTAATTCAGGGGATTTCGCGTCATCGGTGGTGATCTTCGCATAGTCAGAACTGCGCGCGTTGTAGACTTGGATTGTTTCGTCATCGACAGGCATCAGGCTTTCTCCATCGCAAGTTTCAGGCCCAGACCCGCAAAGCTGGCAGCGAAGATCCGGCGGATCCAGCTTTGCGCGCGTGGGTTTTCAAGAACCTTGCGTCGCGCGACGGAGGCAAAGACGCCGTAAAGCACGAAGACAAGGAAGGTCATGACCATGAAGGCTGCGCCCAGGGTGATCATTTCGCTGGTTGCAGTGCCCGGGGTGCCGGACAGGAACTGCGGCAGGAAGGCCAGAAAGAAGATCGACAGTTTCGGGTTCAGCACATTGATCAGCGTGCCGCGCGTCACCGTGCGGGTGAGCGTCGCGCGCGGGGCGGAATCATCTGGGGTGACCGACAGTTTGCTGCTGTCGCGCAGGGTCTGCCAGGCCATATACAGCAAGAAGGCGACGCCCGCGAATTTCACAAGCTGAAACAGCAGGGCAGAGCTGTGCAGGATCGCAGCAACGCCCAGGATCGCGGCCAGGAGATGCGGAATGATCCCAAGGGTGCAACCAAAAGCGGCAGCAAGGGCGGCGCGATGGCCACGTAGCAAGCCGGTGGAGATCGTATAAATCACACCTGTCCCGGGGGAGAGCACGACAATCAGGGCGGTCAGTAGGAATTCGGGGGTCATGTCGGCCTCTTACGTGCGCAAGACGCGGGGGACTTTGAATTCGATGTTTTCCTGTGCAGTTTCGACCAATTCCACGGTCACATCGTAACGATCACGGAAAGCGTCGATGACTTCATCCATCAGAACTTCGGGTGCGGATGCCCCGGCGGTCAGGCCGACGGATGTGATGCCGTCCAGCGCGCGCCAGTCGATATTGGCGGCGCGTTCCACCAGCTGGGAATAGTCGCAGCCAGCAGCAGCGCCGACTTCGACCAGACGGCGGGAGTTTGAGGAATTCGGCGCGCCGATCACCAGGATCGCATCGGCCTTTGGCGCGATGGCTTTGACCGCGTGCTGGCGGTTGGTGGTGGCGTAGCAGATGTCTTCCTTATGCGGGCCGACAATCGCCGGGAAACGGGCCTTGAGCGCATCGACAATATCGGCAGTGTCGTCAATCGAAAGCGTGGTCTGGGTGATATAGGCAAGCTGTTCCGGGTCGCGTACCTGAAGCCCTGCCACATCGTCAGGGGTTTCGACCAGCAGGACTTCACCTTCCGGCAATTGCCCCATGGTGCCAATGGTTTCCGGGTGGCCGTCATGGCCGATCATCACCATCTGCAGGCCATTTGCAGAGTGACGTTCAGCTTCGATATGTACCTTAGACACCAGCGGGCAGGTGGCATCGACCCAGATCATTTCGCGCGCAGTTGCGGCGGCGGGCACGGATTTCGGCACGCCATGGGCGGAAAAGATCACCGGGCGGTCATCGGGACAATCGGTAAGTTCTTCGACAAAGATAGCGCCTTTGGCCTTCAGTCCGTCGACAACAAATTTATTGTGCACGATTTCGTGGCGCACATAGACTGGCGCGCCCCATTTTTCGATCGCCATTTCGACAACACGAATAGCGCGCACAACACCGGCGCAGAACCCGCGCGGCGCGGCGAGATAGATGGTCAGGGGGGATTTAGCTGTCATGGTGGCATCCTGCTTGCGTAAATCATATTTAGGCGCAGGCGCGTGTAAGGTCCAGACCTGGCGTTCAGCTGGGGGACCGGAAAGGGATGTATGATCGCGACGTCGTGGTCGGCCGCGATCATACTTTTTATAGGCTGCGTTTTATTCGGCTGTTTCCGGCGTGGCCGGATCAAAGTTCTCGCGCGGAGGTCGCCCGATCACATCTTTAAGCTCCTGGAGCTCAATGAAGTTATCCGCCTGGCGACGGAGTTCATCAGAGATCATAGGAGGCTGGGACCGGATGGTGGAAACCACAGACACACGGACACCTTTGCGTTGGATGCTTTCGATCAATGGTCTGAAATCTCCATCCCCGGAGAACAGAACAATGTGATCGACATGGGGCGCAAGCTCCATCGCATCGACAGCAAGTTCGATGTCCATATTGCCTTTGACTTTCCGCCGGCCCATGGAATCTGTGTATTCCCGTGCCGGTTTGGTGACCATTGTGAACCCGTTATAGTTCAGCCAGTCGACCAGAGGCCGGATCGGAGAATAGTCATCATTTTCCAACAGCGCAGTGTAGTAAAACGCGCGCAGCAGGCGACCGCGGCGCATGAATTCCTGGCGCAGCAGTTTGTAATCGATGTCGAAACCCAGTGACTTTGCAGCGGCGTATAGGTTAGAGCCATCAATGAACAGCGCCAGCCGTTCGTCTCGGTAAAACATGTAATCCCTTTCGGTAAAGTGACGTTTCGTCCCGAATTACTAATTACAGAGGCTTGGCGACCTCTGATGCGAAACTTACCATAGATAGGGGATATAAGCAGGGGAAAAGCAGTTGAAAAGTAAGAAAGCACATAAAACCGCCGTGATCGCATTGGGTGCGAACGACGACAGCGACTCGCTGGCGATGGCTGAACGCCTCCAGGCTGCCCTTACGGAGCTTGAGTCTGAAGACGTATCCGTGCGATTGGTCAGTAAGTTTTACCATTCCCCTTGTTTTCCAGCAGATTATGGTAACGATTTTGTAAACGCAGTCGCTGTTCTGGACGTTCTTTTGCCTCCAAATGAGGTGTTAATGCACCTTCATGAGGTGGAAAAAAACGCAGGTAGAATAAGGAGAAAGCGCTGGGGAACACGGCCTCTGGACCTTGATTTGCTGGCGCAAGAAAATTGCGTATTGCCAAATCCCGATACCTTTCTTCGCTGGCACAACCTGCCTTTATCGGCACAATTAGAGGAAACTCCTGGCGAAATCATCCTGCCGCATCCGCGAATCACTGACAGGGGATTCGTTCTGATTCCGATGCGCGATGTGGCGCCGGACTGGGTGCATCCGGTCACGGGCAAAACGGTTGATGAGCTGATTGCAGCCCTTCCTGAGGGGGCATGTGATGGCATAACCCCCCTGGACTTGCCGTAAAAGCGGGTATTTGCGCAGCATAGGGTGAAAAATGCAGGTATTGTGAAACATCAATTCCTGCTTGAATTCCGTTGCAGTGCAGCGTAAGTCAGTATCTTCAGACATCCCTGGAAATTGGAGCTCCCATGGCCCGCGTTACGGTTGAAGATTGCGTCGACAAAGTACAGAACCGGTTTGAGCTGGTAATGCTTGCCTCTCACCGGGCACGTGAAATTTCTGCAGGTGCGGAACTGACCGTCGACCGCGACAACGACAAAAACCCTGTTGTTGCTTTACGTGAGATTGCCGATGAGACACAGGCAGTTGATGATCTGCGTGAACGCGCCATTGAAAGCCATCAGACCCAGATCGAGGTTGATGAACCTGAAGAAGACGCTATGGCGCTTCTGATGGGTGCTGAAGCAGACAAGCCTGCTGAAGACGATATGAGCGAAGAACGCCTGCTGCGTCAGTTGATGGAAGCGCAAGGCCAGGGTTAACCCCAGCGAAAGGTCGCAAGACCTGAGAAGAGTGCAGCCTGAATGGCCGAAGAAACCACTGTCGATGACCTGATTGACTGCATTTGTGCATATAATCCGAAATGCAATGAACATCTGATCCGCGCGGCGTTTGATTACGGCGCGCGTATGCATGAGGGGCAGTTCCGCCATTCCGGCGAGCCCTATTTCACACACCCGGTTGCTGTTGCCATGATCGTGGCTGAACAGAAGCTGGATGATGCAACGATCATCACGGCCCTGCTGCATGATACCATCGAAGACACCAAATCCACCTTTGCCGAAGTTGCTGAGATGTTTGGGGCTGAGGTGGCCGAACTTGTGGATGGTGTCACCAAACTGACAAATCTGCAGCTGTCGTCGAGTGAAACCAAACAGGCGGAAAACTTCCGTAAACTGTTTATGGCGATGTCGAAAGACATGCGGGTTCTGCTGGTGAAGCTTGCAGACCGTTTGCACAATATGCGCACCATCAAAGCCATGCGCCCGGAAAAACAGGTGCAGAAGGCGCGGGAAACCGTGGATATCTATGCGCCGCTTGCGGGCCGGATGGGTATGCAGTGGATGCGCGAAGAACTGGAAGATCTGACCTTTGGGGTGCTGAACCCGGAAGGCCGGACCTCTATCATGCGCCGTTTCGTGCATTTGCGCGATGAAAGCGGCGATGTGATCGAAAAGATTACCGGCGATATTGAGACCGAGCTTGAGAAAGCCGGTGTCACGGCCGAAGTCTACGGACGTGCCAAGCGGCCGTATTCCGTCTGGCGCAAGATGGAAGAGAAAGACCAGGGCTTTTCGCGTCTTTCTGACATCTATGGCTTCCGGGTGATTACCCGGGAAATCAGTGACTGTTATCGTGTACTGGGGGCGATCCATGCCCGCTGGAATGCGATCCCGGGCCGGTTTAAGGATTATATCTCTCAGCCGAAATCAAACGGATACCGTTCCATCCATACGACCGTGTCAGGGCGAGACGGGAAGCGCGTTGAAGTCCAGATCCGCACGCCGCAAATGCATGATGTGGCAGAGGTCGGGGTTGCAGCGCATTGGTCGTATAAAAACGGCGAGCAAAGCGAAAACCCCTTTGCGGTGGACCCGGCGAAATGGGTTGCCAGCCTGAATGAACGGTTCGATTCCGCTGAGGATCACGATGAATTCCTCGAGCATGTGAAGCTTGAGATGTATTCTGATCAGGTGTTTTGTTTCACGCCCAAAGGCGAAGTCATCAAACTGCCCCGTGGTGCGACGCCGCTGGATTTTGCTTACGCAATTCATACGCGGATTGGTGACAGCTGCGTAGGTGCGCGTATCGACGGCATTCGCACGCCTTTGTGGACGCGGATCCGCAATGGGCAATCCGTTGAGATCACCACTGCCGAAGGCCAGCGCCCCCAGGCGACCTGGCTTGATATTGTGGCAACCGGTAAGGCGAAATCTGCGATCCGCCGGTCCCTGCGCGAAGATGACCGCGAACGATTTGTCAAACTTGGCCGCGAACTTGCGCGGGTTGCGTTTGAACATATTGGTAAGGTTGCAAGTGATAAGGCGCTGCTGACGGCGGCACGCCAGCTTGGCCTGAAGAATGCAGATTCCCTGCTGGCGCGTCTGGGCAGTGCAGAACTGACGGCGCGGGATGTGGTGGATACGCTGTATCCTGAACTTGCAGATAATCGGGGTGATGAGATCACCGCAGCGGGCGCGGTTCTGGGCCTGCCCGAAGATGAAACCCCGAAGACTGCGCAATGCTGCCAGCCGGTGCCGGGGGAACGTATCGTCGGGATCACATACCGGGGCGAAGGTGTGCTGGTGCATGGGATCGACTGCCCGGTGCTGTCTGATCTGGCGGATCAGCCGGATCGCTGGATTGACCTGCACTGGCATTCCGGACGCCATGCGGCAGAACATGCGGTCACGCTGCATGTGACGATCAGCAATGACGCGGGTGTCCTGGGACGAATTTGCACCTTGATTGGCGAACAGAAGGCCAATATCTCAAACCTGAGATTCCTGGATCGTAAACAGGATTTTTACAGTCTTCTGATTGATGTGGAACTGCGCGATGCGGCGCATCTGCATATGGTTATGACGGCGCTGGAAGCGGAAAGCGATGTGGCTTCGATTGAGCGACACCGTGATCCGGAACTGAAACCATAATCAACGCCTGCGGGCAGGGGATATAGGGTGGTCTTCAAGAGGCGTGATAAGCGATCAAATCTCGTGGTGCTACGGGATTTCTTCTGGCCAAAGACCGGCTGGAAGCGTGCATATCTCTATGTAAAGCATCGCCTGCAGCGTCTGCCGGATCCGCCACATCGTATCGCGCGTGGCATATTTGCAGGCGTGTTCACCAGCTTCACACCTTTCTTTGGGCTGCATTTCTTTGTCGCGGCTTTTATCTCGTTCATCCTGCGTGGCAATGTCATTGCGGCGCTTTTGGCGACTTTTTTCGGCAACCCCCTGACGTTCCCGTTCATCGGCCTGTCCAGCCTGAAGCTGGGGCAATATCTGCTGGGACTAATGGGGCGGGACGTGCCGGCTGCGGTGGTGGATCAGCAGGATGTTGGGGTGGGTGCCACGCTCTGGCGAAATTTCCTGGCGATGTTTAATGATCAGGATGCGAACTGGGGTTTCCTCTGGGATTTCTACAATACCTTTTTCTTACCCTATTTTGTGGGCGGTATTATTCCGGGGCTGATTGCCGGGATCATTTGCTATTACATCACTGTACCGGTGATTGACCTGTATCAGAAACGGCGCAAAGGACGTCTGCGGCAGAAGTTCGAGGAAATTCGCGCCCAGAAGGCGGCTAAGGCTGCCGAAGGTGCAGCGGTGCAGGCTGCGGAAAAAGCGGAACAGGCACGGCTGAACTGGCAGGATGCGCAGGAAGTGGCGATGGAAGCCGCAGAAAAAGCTGTTGAGGCCCGTCAGGAAGCGGAAAAGAAGACGACGGAAACACCCGGGTAAACCGGCGATAATCACAGTGACAATCTTCAGATGACATCCTAGGCTCAGCTTCGAATCGGACAGGAGTTTATGATGAGCACGACATATTCCGGAAAGCTCAGACTGGGTGTGAACATCGACCATGTGGCAACCGTGCGCAATGCGCGTGGTGGCGATTATCCTGATCCTGTGCGTGCGGCAAAACTGGCAGAAGAAGCCGGCGCTGACGGCATCACAGCCCATCTGCGCGAAGACCGCCGCCACATCACCGACCCGGATATTGATGGGCTGATGGACGCACTTGATGTGCCTCTGAACTTTGAAATGGCCGCAACCGATGAGATGCAGGCAATTGCCCTGCGCCACAAACCCCACGCTGTCTGTATCGTGCCGGAAAAGCGCGAGGAAAAGACGACGGAAGGCGGGCTGGAAGTTGCGCGCGATGAAAACCGCCTGGCCCATTTCATTGCGCCCCTGCGCGATGCGGGCTGTCGTGTGTCGATCTTTATCGCCGCTGATCGTGCCCAGATCGAAGCCGCCAACCGCATTGGCGCTGAGGTGATCGAACTGCACACTGGTGCCTATTGCGATGCGCATGCCGAAGGACGGTTTGAGGAACGTGACGCAGAACTGGAACGTCTGCGTGAAATGTCCACCTTCGCCCATTCCCTTGGCCTGGAAGTCCACGCGGGCCATGGCCTGACCTATGAAACGGTTCAGCCGATTGCCGCCTTCCCCGAGGTGATGGAACTGAACATTGGTCACTTCCTGATGGGCGAAGCCATGTTCCGTGGTCTGACGCCTGCGATTTCAGAAATGCGCCGCCTGATGGATGAAGCCCGCGCATGATCACGGGCGGGTTCATCGCGATCTGGATCGCCTGGATCCTGGCCGGGGGCAGCCCCGGACCAGCGACCATGGGGATTGCCGGAACTGCGATGAATGAAGGCCGCCGGGCGGGGCTTGCTTTTGCACTGGGCATTTGCGCCGGGTCTGCGTCCTGGGGGATTGCGGCGGCATTGGGCCTGTCGGCGGTGATGCTGGCCCATGCCTGGGTGTTTGAACTGATCCGTTACTTTGGCGTGGCTTACCTGGGCTGGCTTGCGCTGAAAGCCCTGCGCCGGGCGATGACATCGGATGAAGTCGCTTTGGGCAATCCCGTGACCGGATCTTTGACCGCGATCTTTGCCAAGGGCGCGATGATCCACCTGACCAACCCGAAAGCCATTCTCAGCTGGGGGTCAATTTATGCGATTGTTGCGCCTGCTGACGCGGGTCTTGCGACACTGTTGGGCTATTTCGCCCTGCTCTACGCCGGATCAGTGATGACGTTTATCGGCTATGCTTTTCTATTTTCTTCCGCCAGAATGGTGCGTGCATATACGCGCATGCGGCGCGTTTTTGATTTTGCATTCGCGGCATTTTTTGGCGTCGCGGCCTTTAAGATTTTTACAGTGAGATTAACATGATGACATTGAAGAAACTGATATATGCGGCGGCCGTGACCTGCGGCCTGGCGTCTGGTGCGATGGCGCAGGTTGTCAATGATTGCGACTGGCAGTCTGCTGCGGCCAATCTGGCGGAACCCTGGGAAGAAAACACCCGCACGTTTTCGGAAGGACGGGTGCGGCTGGCGTTGATTGACACCTGGGAGCCGGCTTCGGCGGCGTTTCACATCCTGGTGCTGTCGCCGCCGGATGATGAACTTGGCATCCGTCAGTGTAAGATGATTTCCCAAACCTCATCTCTTGGTTTTACCGGGATCGAATTTTCCATGTTAGAGGCGCGCTATGACCCCGCCATTGGTCTGATCTTTCAGGTGCCGGGGTTTGAATATGCCAATGACGGCACCGATAATACGCCAATTGGCCTGGAATTCACCCTGAACCAGGCGACGGGCGCAATCACAGTAGAAAAGTTTCTGAACCGCGAATGATTTTAGGTATCGGCACAGATCTTGCGAATATTGAACGCATTACGGGGACGCTGGATCGTTTTGGCGACCGGTTCAAAAACCGTGTGTTCACGGAAACCGAACGTGCAAAGGCGGAACGACGCGAGGATGTGGCCGGCACTTATGCCAAACGCTGGGCCGCGAAAGAGGCCTGCTCCAAAGCGCTTGGCACCGGGCTTGCCATGGGGATTTCCTGGAAAGATATGGCGGTCAGCAATCTGAAAACCGGTCAGCCGGTGATGGAAGTCACGGGCTGGGCGAAAGAACGGCTGGATGAAATGACGCCGCCGGGCCATGACGCGATCATTCATGTGACCCTGACCGATGATCATCCCTGGGCGCAGGCTTTTGTGGTGATTGAGGCCCGCCCGCTACCGGCGTAATTCTGCCTTCCGGTTGACTCTGCGGTCCTTGCCCCTCATATCGACAGGACAGAATTTAACGGGCCGCAGGGCCAGGCAAAGCAGGACCGCGCAATGACCACAGAAGAGCTTGAGCCAAAACAGGAAGGCCTGTTTGAGACCGTGAAAACCGTGGTCTGGGCTTTGCTGATCGCGGGCATCTTCCGCACCCTGTTCTTTCAGCCGTTTTTCATCCCCTCCGGGTCGATGAAAGATACGCTGTTGGTGGGTGACTTTCTGTTTGTGAACAAGATGGCCTATGGCTATTCGCAGTATTCCTGCCCCTTCGGCCTTTGCCCGTTTTCCGGTCGGATCCTGGGTGGTGAACCTGCGCGCGGCGATGTGGTTGTTTTCCGCCACCCGACCAACAATCAGGATTATATCAAACGCCTGATCGGCCTGCCGGGTGATCGTGTTCAGGTGAAAGACAGCGTGATTTACATCAACGGTGAAGCTGCACCGCAGGTGCCTGACGGTGTCTTCCGCGAGGTGTTTGAGCCACAGGGTGGTCAGGGCCGTCTGCCGGCCTGCGAATATCGTGAAGGCAATGACTGTGTGAAAACCCGTTATATCGAAACCCTGCCTGGCAGTGTGTCCCATTCGATCCTGGATATTGGTTTGCGTGCCACAGATAATACGCCTGTGTTTACCGTGCCAGAGGGCGAATATTTCTTCATGGGTGACAACCGCGATAATTCCATCGATTCCCGTGTTCCGCAAAGTCGCAATGGCGTGGGTTTTGTCCCCTATGAAAACCTGATCGGCCGGGCCGATCGCGTGGTGTTCTCCTCTGCCGGGAAACGTATGTTCTATTTCTGGACCTGGCGTTCAGATCGTTTCTTTAAGGCGGTCGAGTGAAAGTTTCTGCAGAAATAAAAGGGTTTCAGACCCGAATTGGTTATGACTTCCGCGCGCCCGATCTGTTGATCCGGGCGCTGACGCATTCTTCCATGTCCTCGCCCACCCGCGACGATAACCAGCGCCTTGAGTTCCTGGGCGACCGGGTGCTTGGGCTTGTCATGGCCGAAGCCTTGCTGGAAGCTGACCAGCAGGCGGCAGAAGGCCAGCTGGCCCCCCGTTTCAACCAGCTTGTGCGCAAGGAAACCTGTGCAGATGTTGCGCGTGAAATTGACCTGGGCGCAGTGCTGAAACTTGGTCGTTCTGAAATGCTGTCTGGCGGGCGTCGCAAAAACGCGCTGCTGGGTGACGGCATGGAGGCCGTGATCGCTGCGGTCTATAAAGACGGTGGCTTTGACGCGGCGCGGGATCTGATCCTGCGGCTTTGGAATGCGCGCATCCATCATGTGGAAGCAGATGCACGCGACGCCAAAACCGCTTTGCAGGAATGGGCGCAGGCCCGCAAACAACAACCCCCGAAATATGTGGAGCTTTCCCGCTCCGGCCCGGATCATGCTCCGGTATTTATAATCGAAGCGCAGTTGCAAACCGGTGAGGCAGAAAAAGCCACCGCAGGCAGCAAGCGCGAAGCCCAGCAAATGGCCGCAAAGGCGTTGCTGGAGCGTCTGGAGAAAAAGAAATGACAGAAACACGCGCGGGCTTTGTCGCCCTGATCGGTGAACCCAATGCCGGGAAATCAACTCTGACCAACCGTATGGTCGGGGCCAAAGTTTCCATCGTAACCCATAAGGTGCAGACCACCCGTGCCCGCATTCGCGGCGTGGCGCTTGAGGGGCAATCGCAGATGGTGTTCGTCGATACGCCGGGTCTGTTCCGTCCTCGCCGTCGTCTTGATCGCGCCATGGTCGCTGCCGCCTGGAGCGGTGCTGCGGATGCAGATGTGGTTGTTCTGATGATTGAGGCGCATCGGGGTATTACCGAAGGCGTGCAGGCGATCATTGATGCGCTGACGGAACGCACAACAGCCAACCAGATTGTGGCGCTGGCGATCAATAAGATTGACCGTGTGCAATCTGAAGTTCTGCTGAAACTGACGCAAGATCTGAACGAAGCCTATGATTTCAAAGAAACCTTTATGATTTCGGCGGAACGTGGCCACGGGGTTGAAGCCTTGAAGTCCTGGGTGGCAACGCAGGTGCCCGAAGGCCCATGGCTTTACCCGGAAGATCAGATTGCGGATCTGCCCATGCGTATGATCGCGGCGGAAATGACCCGTGAAAAACTGACGCTTCGCCTGCACCAGGAACTGCCCTACCAGCTGACGGTTGAGACGGAACACTGGGAAGAACGCAAAGATGGGTCCTGTAAGGTTGATCAGAAGATCTTCGTTATGCGGGACGGTCACAAGGGGATTGTTCTGGGCAACAAAGGCGAAACAATCAAAGCCGTGTCCAAAGCTGCCCGTGAAGAGCTGGAAGAATTCCTGGGCCGTCGCGTGCACCTGTTCCTGCAGGTGAAAGTGCGTCCGAACTGGCTGGAAGAAAAAGAGCGCTACAATGAAATGGGCCTCAATTTCCGTGACGGAAACGCATGAGCCGCCTGACGGCAGACTTCTGGGTTTCGGCCTATCTGACACGCCTGCGCCTGGCGGATATCCCGGCGTTTGTTGTGAAAAAAGGTGACCTGACAGCGGGAGCTGTGCTGATCAAACTGAACACGCTTGATGGTCAGGCTGAGGTCTTTCAGCGTAGTTTTGATCTGATGACAGGGGAACGTGCCTGGATTTCCCTTGCGCAAGGGGATGAGACTTCTGTCGATCAGGCGCTTGCCAAACAACGTAGTTTTGACCCGGATCTCTGGGTGATCGAAGTTGAAGACAAAGCCGGGCGTCACCTGTTGGATGAACCTGGCTTTTCCTGAACCAGGCGAGGGGCCAGCCCCTCGCGCTCCCCGGGATATTTGAAGAACAAAAATGAAAACGACCTGCCCCCGAAGGCACAGGCCGCATTTCCGTTCACGGCCATCGGCGTCCCCGCCTGTACCGCAGATCTTTTAAAGCAGATTAATGTTAATACTTCCCTACTCATTTTTGTTCTTTAAATATCCCGGGGGAGTCGCCTTCAGGCGACGGGGGCTGGCCCCCCTGTGCCCTGCGTCATATAGTCCGACATATGGACTGGCGTGATGAAGGGGTTCTGATATCCGTGCGCAGGCATGGTGAGAACGCCGCAATTCTGGAAGTATTTACCGCAGCCCACGGGTTGCATGCGGGTGTTGTGCGTGGGGGCACGTCTCGTAAACTTGCGCCGCATTTGCAGCCGGGCAATCAGCTGGATGTGACTTGGCGGGCGCGTCTTGAGGAACATATGGGCAGCTTCACCGTAGAACCTCTGCGCGCCCGTGCGGCGGGCGTGATGAATGATCGTCTTGCGCTGGCGGGGTTGAATGCGATCTGTGCGCTGATCAGCTTTGCTTTCGCGGAACGTGAAAAACATCCGGGGTTGTATCAGCATACGATCACTTTGTTCGATCTGCTTGCTGCAACGGAAGCCTGGCCGCTGGCCTATTTGCGTTGGGAGGCGGCGCTGTTGGATGAGCTGGGTTTTGGCCTGTCGCTGTCGAAATGCACGGTCACCGGATCGCGGGATGATCTGATCTATGTGTCGCCGAAAACCGGGCGAGCTGTCAGTCGTGCCGGCGCGGGGGAATGGGCTGACCGTTTGTTGCCCCTGCCGCAATGCTTGCTTGGACAGGGGGCGGTGACGGACGCAGAAGTCCGGGATGGGTTGCGGACTACGGGGCATTTCCTGGCACATCACCTGGCCCCGTCGCTGGGGTCACGTCCCTTGCCTGCCGCGCGCCAACGCCTGATGGATTTATTGGCGCGACAGGATTAACGGGCTTCAAACAGCATTTTTTCGCCATTGCCCCCGGACAGCAGCAGGACCGGGCCGCTGAATTCGATCAGGGTCATTGTTTCAAGTGCTTCAAAGAACAGTTGTTCTTTATCCAGATCCGCGCAGGCCATCCGGGTTGCGCCAATGGGGCCGGGTGTGAACCAGGGGTAGGGCGCGAGCTGATCCGCGAGCCATATATTGCAGGGGGCCTGACCGCCGATTGCACCTTTTTCCGGGAAGGCAATTGTTGCCGTTGCGTTGAAAGCCGTGCCGTTGATTTCGCGCAGGTGATATTCCGCCCCAGGCGTTGCATAGCCGGAAGAGGTTTCATCAGCACAGGCGGCCAGAAGCAGAAGACCTGCAGGAAGGAAAAGATGTTTCATGCGAAAAATCTGGCCTGCGCAGCGTATTTGCGCAAGCCAGAGAGTCTTTTACCCCAGAAGACGGCGGGAAATCACCTGGGCCTGAATTTCGGCGGCGCCTTCAAAAATGTTCAGAATGCGCGCATCACAGAGCACACGGGAAATCTGATATTCCAGCGCAAAGCCGTTGCCGCCATGGATCTGCAACGCATTGTCGGCAGACGCCCAGGCGACACGTGCGCCCAACAGTTTCGCCATGCCGGCCTCAAGGTCACAGCGCTTGTCATGGTCTTTTTGCCAGGCGCTGTAATAGGTCAGCTGACGCGCGATCATCAGCTCAACCGCCATCATTGCCAGCTTGCCACCAACGCGTGGGAAGTTGATCAGGCTTTTGCCGAATTGCTTGCGGTCAATCGCGTATTGCATGCCGAGTTCCAGCGCGTTTTGCGCGACACCAATCGCGCGGGCAGCGGTCTGGATGCGGGCGCTCTCAAACGTTTGCATCAGCTGTTTAAAGCCTTTGCCTTCCTCACCGCCCAGCAGGTTTTCCGCCTTCACTTTGAACCCGTCAAACGCCAGTTCATATTCCTTCATGCCGCGATAACCCAGAACTTCGATCTCGGTGCCGGTCATGCCCTCGGTTGGGAAGGGGGCGTCATCGGTGCCAGGAGTTTTTTCGGCCAGGAGCATCGACAGACCGCGGTGATCTGTGCTGTCAGGATCCGTGCGCGCAAGCAGGGTCATCACATGGGTGCGGGCCGCGTGGGTGATCCAGGTTTTATTGCCGTTCACTGTATAAGTGTCGCCGTCACAGGTGGCGCGGGTGCGCAGAGATCCCAGATCAGAACCGGTGTTTGGCTCGGTAAATACAGCAGTTGGCAGGATCTCACCAGAGGCGAGCTTTGGCAGCCAGTTTGCCTTTTGTTCATCGGTGCCGCCGCAGATAATCAGTTCCGCTGCGATTTCAGAACGCGTACCAAGGGATCCAACGCCGATATAGCCGCGCGACAGCTCTTCGGACACCACGACCATGGACGCTTTGGACAGACCAAAGCCGCCGTGTTCTTCCGGGATGGTCAGGCCAAAGACGCCCATTTCCGCAAGGCTGTCGATGATTTCCATCGGGATGAGTTCATCTTTCAGGTGCCAGTCGTGCGCGTTGGGCACGACCTGATCATCGGCAAAACGGCGGAACTGATCGCGGATCATTTCCAGTTCTTCATCAAGGCCGGAATTGCCAAAGACGGCGATGCCCTGTTGTTCCTGCATCAGTTCCACCAGGCGCATGCGGGCGGCCTGGCTGTTGCCTTGATTGCAGAGGGTCATGACCGCCGGGGCCATCAGCGCACGCTGGTCATCCTGGGTCAGGCCCATATCCTGCAGGCGGGCGATTTCATTCTGGCTCATGGGGATGCCGCCGTAGATCTGCCAGAGATATTCCCCAAAGGCGATCTGGTGGATCAGTTGTTCGGTCTCGCCGAATTTGCCATCAGTGTTCAGGCGATCCGCCCAGGCCTGCATTTGTTGCAGGGCCTCAACATAGGTCGCAAGCCAGGACAATGCATGTGCAGCATGCTGATTCTGTTCCAGCAGGGCCCCGCTGATCCGGTCACCATCCAGTGTCATTTCACGCACCTTCGCCTGGGCCGTTTGCAGCACAGATTGCACGGGGGCAAGGCTGTCGCGTGTCAGGGACAGAAGGTCGGGAAGAAGGATTTTATCCGTCATGGCGGGCCTCATCAGATCAGGAATGCCCGGAAGGGGCGTTAGGATTGTGATTAATCATTTTGCAGTTGCAGCGCAACTAAAATGCGGCAATGCGGCAATTTTTGAACAATAATAACAATTATAATTTCGTGCTGGTCTTTGATGCCGGGCGGGATAGTGTCGGCGTGAAACGCAGGAGGGCAGAACATGATCGCAGAAATCGGGGTGCAGTTGATGGTGATCGCCGCTTTGATCACCCTGTTTGCGGGCGTGGTTAAGGGCGCTGTGGGCTTTGCCATGCCGATGATCATGATCTCGGGCATCAGTTCGATCCTGCCTGCGGAAACCGCGCTGGCCATGCTGATCTTGCCAACTGTGCTAAGCAATGTCACCCAGGCCCTGCGCCAGGGCTGGCGGGCGGCGCGGGAATCGGTTGTGCGGTTTAGGGTCTATTTGTTGGTTGGGGCGGTGTTCCTTTTACTTGGGGCGCAGCTTGTGCCTTACCTGCCCTCGCATATTCTGTTGCTGATCATCGGCGTGCCGGTCAGTGCCTTTGCACTGATGCAGCTGCTTGGCGTGCAGTTTCATGTGGCGCCAGAAAACCGCCTGAAAGCCGAGGGCATGGTTGCGACGATTGCCGGGTTTATCGGTGGTATGTCCGGTGTCTGGGGGCCACCGACCATGGCCTATCTGACCGCAACTAACACGCCGAAACAGGAACAGGTACGGGTGCAGGGCGTGATTTATGGCCTGGGCGCGGTCTTGCTGTTTCTGGCGCATGTACAGACGGGCGTGGTGTCCATGCGCACCCTGCCGGCCTCTGCCCTGATGCTGATCCCGGCGGGCATTGGTATGTTAATCGGCCTCGCCATTCAGGACCGTCTGGATCAGGCGAAGTTTAAGAAAGCAACGCTTTTGGTTTTGGTGGTCGCCGGGCTGAACCTTGTGCGGCGCGGTGCTATGGGGTAAAATTTTATGTAAAACATAAAGTAATCATTGTAATAAGCTAATCATTTATTACATAACCCTCCAACTTCACCTCTGTTGGATGGCTCATTATGAAAACCTTTCTCTCTTCCGTCGCTGCCTTTGCAGTGTTTTCCCTCAGTGCTTGTGGCTTTGGTGCGGGCATTGAAACCGTGCAGGCTCCGGATGCTGTTATCGTCACCGGGGTGATTGATGCTTATACGGAAGAAGATCTGCGCGAGGCGGTGAAGAATAACCCATCCGCCAGTAAACTTGTGCTGCAATATGTGCCCGGGTCTTCTGATGATGAGGCATCGTTGACCGGGCTGTCAGGGTTTGTACGTGGATCCGGGCTGACAACCATTGTACCTGCGAATGGGATGGTGGCATCGGGTGGGACAGATCTGCTGACTATGGGGGCTGTACGGATCATTGAACCCGGGGCCTGTATTGGTGTGCACACCTGGGCTGCCGGATTTAACGTGAGCGGCGTTGACCTGCCGCGCAATGCACCGGAACATGAACTTTACCTGCAGTTTTACCGCGATATGGGTATTGATGAGGCGTTCTATTGGTTCACCCTGGATGCCGCCGGGCCGGATGAAATCCACTGGATGAGTGATGCCGAGATCAACCGTTTCAAACTCAGCACCACGCCCCTGCACAGTTCAGTGCGGGAAACACCTGAACAACGCGCTGCCCGTTGTGAGATGCGGTAAAATTCCGTCAGGGAGGGTGCCGGAAACTTCGAAAGTTTCCGGGGCGTTTTCTTTGAAAGAAAACGCAAAGTCACAAAGAAAAAGGCCGCCTCACTGGGCGGCCTTTTCTTTGTTCATTGTCAGGGTAATTTACCCGATCGCGACAGCTTTCACATCGTCGTCGATGTAAGCTTCGTATTGCGCGAAGTTGTCGGCGAACATGGAAACCAGTTTCGCAGCCTGACGGTCATAGCTTTCCGGGTTGTCCCATGTGCGGCGCGGGTTCAGCAGAAGGTCTGCGACGCCAGGCACGGAAACGGGCACTTCAAAGCCAAAGTTCTCGTCCTTACGGAATTCCGCATCCGCCAGGGATCCGTCCAGTGCAGCTGTCAACAGCGCACGTGTGGCGCGGATCGGCATGCGGGAACCGGTGCCATATGCGCCTCCGGTCCAGCCGGTGTTCACCAGCCAGCAGGTTGCACCATGGGTGGCGATTTTTTCACGCAACAGGTTGCCATACACTTCCGGACGACGCGGCATGAAAGGTGCGCCGAAGCAGGTAGAGAACGTTGGCTCTGGTTCAGTCACGCCTTTTTCTGTGCCAGCCACTTTGGACGTGAAGCCAGACAAGAAGTGATACATCGCCTGCGCAGGTGTCAGACGCGCGATCGGAGGCAGAACACCAAATGCGTCACAGGTCAGCATGATGATGTTTTTCGGGTGACCCCCCAGCGAGTTTTCAGACGCGTTTGAGATATAGTGCAGTGGGTATGCACAACGCATGTTGGCTGTCAGGCTGTCATCGTCAAAGTCCAGTTCGCGGGTCTCTTTGTCCCAGACCATGTTTTCAATCACGGTGCCGAACTTGGACGTGGTTGCGTAGATCTCTGGCTCTGCCTCGGCGGACAGGTTGATGGTCTTCGCGTAGCAGCCGCCTTCAAAGTTGAAGATGCCCTTGTCGGACCAGCCGTGTTCATCGTCACCGATCAGCACGCGTTCAGGATCTGCGGAGAGGGTGGTTTTACCGGTGCCGGAGAGACCAAAGAAGACCGCACTATCAACCGGGTTGCCCTTGGCGTGGTTCGCAGAGCAATGCATTGGCATGATGCCTTTGCCGGGCAGCAGGTAGTTCAGCAGAGAGAAAACAGATTTCTTGTTTTCACCAGCATATTCGGTGCCGCCGATCAGGATGGTCTTTTTGTCGAAGTTCAGCGCGATCACGGTTTCGGAACGACAGCCGTGTTTCGCCGGATCCGCCTGGAAGCTCGGGCAGTTGATGACGGTGAACTCAGGTGCGAATTCATCCAGCTCTTCCGCATCCGGACGACGCAGCAGGTGACGGATGAACAGACCGTGCCATGCAAATTCAGTGACCATACGCACGTCCAGACGGTTTGCCGGGTCGGCACCGCCAAAGAGATCCTGTACGTAGTAATCTTTGCCTTTCATGTGCTCCAGCATGTCAGCATGCAGTGCATCAAAGGCGTCAGGCGTCATGGGGGCGTTGTTTTCCCACCAGATGCTGTCTTCCACGGAAGGCGTGCGAACAACAAATTTATCTTTCGGAGAACGACCGGTGTGTTTTCCGGTTTCAACCAGGAAGGTGCCGCCATTGCCAAGGTGGCCTTCGCCACGGCCAAGAGCAGCTTCTACCAGTGCGGCTTCGTTCAGGTTGTAATAGACGTTCCCCAGTCCTGAGATGCCCTGATCTTCAAGTTTGCAGTTAGGGTTGACGCGTCCTGTCATTGGTATGCTCCTGTGTCCGGCTTGCGGAGGAATTACAAAAACCGCCCCAAATGGCGGCCGACCCTGCGGTGAGTCGCGATCTTCTTAACATGGGGGAAATTGGGGTGAACAGGCAGCTGACCCATAGTTAGCGCAATCAAATGACATATTTGTAAATGAAATTTCGGTGATGTTGCAGAAATCCCGTAAATGAAGCAAAATCCGCAAGAGGCGGTCGGGTTGGCAGCAGATTAACGAATGTTATGGGTTTTGGTGATATTCTGTCGTGTAAACGACGGGTGATTCGCAATTAACGGTTGATTCCCGGTGTCGAACCGGGAAAATGTTCAAAAATCTAAGGCGAAAGCAAAAGGAAGCCCGATGTCCCGAATCGCGCTGGTTGATGACGACAGAAATATCCTGACGTCAGTATCTATTACTCTGGAAGCGGAAGGTTTCGAGGTTGAAACCTATAATGACGGTCAGTCCGCTTTGGATGCGTTTACCAAACGGATGCCCGATCTTGCGGTGCTTGATATTAAAATGCCCCGTATGGATGGCATGGATCTGTTGCAGCGCCTGCGTCCTAAAACGCAGATTCCTATTATTTTTCTGACATCCAAAGATGATGAAATTGATGAAGTCCTGGGCCTGCGAATGGGCGCGGATGACTATGTGAAAAAACCATTTTCGCAACGCCTTCTGGTTGAACGTATCCGGTCGCTGTTGCGTCGTCAGGAAGCTTTGGAAACCAATGAAGTCGCTGTTGAAGAAGATCAGAAAGTCATGCAACGCGGGAACCTTTCTATGGATCCGCTGCGTCACGCGGTGATCTGGAAGGGTAAAGACGTGTCCCTGACCGTGACGGAATTCCTGCTTTTGCAATCTCTGGCACAGCGCCCGGGTTTTGTGAAAAGCCGCGATCAGCTGATGGATGTGGCCTATGATGATCAGGTCTATGTGGATGACCGGACCATCGACAGTCACATCAAACGACTGCGGAAGAAAATGCGCATGGTGGATGATAGCTTCTCTGCGATCGAAACTTTGTACGGTATCGGCTATCGTTACAACGAAGAGTGACGATACGGATGCGCAGCAATCAGCCCGGAGCTGATCTATGAATATACCTTCCGGTGATAAAGCCCCGGGGGACCCTCCGGCACACCAGCCAGGTGTTGTCCTTGGGGAGGACTGGGTTGCAGCAGACGGATCTGTAGATGCAGAAACCCTGAGCCGGCGAAACCGGGGCGGGATTGTGTCGCTGAACCGGTCGCCGCTTGCCCGCAAAATCATCACGTTTAATCTGTTGGCGCTGATTTTTCTGGTGGCGGGTGTTCTGTTCCTGAACCCATTTCGGGACAGTCTGGTGCTTCAGCGTGAAGTCGGGCTTCAGGCCGAAGCAGAACTGATTGCGGATGTATTTGAAGCACAGCTGCGCTTTGAAAATGCCCGACGACCGACAGGGCTGGATGCCCGTGGGATAGACACGTTCTTTGATGCGGGGGTCGTTTCCGATACGCTTGCGGGGCTGGAACTGCCCCCGGGGGTCGAAACTTTTGTTTTCTCTCCGGATGGGGATTATCTGGGGTCCGCCCGGGGCCACAGCCGGAATTCGCTGGTGCCCGGATCCGGGGGCGATGATCGTGCGACTCTGATCACAGATTTTCTGAATTCGATCTGGGATGTAATTTCCGGTGTTCTGGCACCTGAGATGCCGGAAGATACCCACAGTGCCCGTGATCGCGCGCAACAACTGATCGACCAGACACTGATTGCAGGCGCTATGAGCCGGACCTGGCGCAATGCGCATGAAGGCACCAGTTTCGCGGTCTCAACACCGGTGATGGCGCAGGGGCGGGTGGCTTCGGTGTTGGCGGTTCTGAGTGCTGCTGGCGAAATTGATGAGCTGGTGCGACAGGAACGCGAACAGGTGTTGCAGATCTTTGTGATTGCGATCCTTGTGTCGATCGTACTGTCACTTGTGCTGGCCTCTACTATGGCGAACCCGCTGTCGGATCTGGCTGCGGCAGCGGAACTGGGGCGAGATGAGAAAGCCCGCAAGATTAACCCGGGTCGTATCCGGATCCCGGATCTGACGGCGCGACCAGATGAAATCGGGCGTTTGTCGGGTGCGTTGCGGGGCATGGTTGCCGCACTGTATGACCGGATTGATGCCAACGAACAATTTGCCGCTGACGTTGCGCATGAAATTAAGAACCCGCTGGCATCGCTGCGATCCGCGATCGGGACGCTGCGGGTGGCGAAGAAGGATGAACACCGGGACCGTCTGCATGATGTGATCGAACATGATGTGCGGCGCCTGGATCGTCTTGTCAGTGATATTTCGAATGCCTCGCGCCTTGACAGTGAGCTGGTTAAGGAAGACGAACAGGAATTCAATCTTCTCAAGATGCTGAAAAACCTGACAGATTATCTGGCGGGTGAAGCTGAACGCAAAGGGGTTGAATTTATTGCGGATCTTCCGCGCGAGAATATCGTTTTCCACGGGCTTGAGGCCCGGCTGGCCCAGGTTTTTGTCAATCTGATTACCAACGCGATCTCTTTCTGCGAAGACGGTGATGCTATTCGTGTCTGGGTGCGGCGTCGGGATAACCGTATTCTTGTGGTGGTTGAAGACACCGGTCCGGGCATCCCCGATGGTGCCTTGCAGAAGATTTTTAACCGGTTTTATTCTGAACGCCCTGAAAGGCAGTTTGGCAACAATTCCGGGTTGGGGCTGGCAATTTCCAAACAGATCGTCGAAGCTCATGGGGGCGTGATCTGGGCGGAAAACATTCGCCCGACAGAGGCTGACTTAATGTCCGAACCTCTTGGGGCGCGCTTTGTTGTTGGTTTGCCTGTATAAGAGGAAAGGTGATGTCAGTGAAGGAAGTCAGGACATCACCGGAAATATCCAAAACTTTACACGCAACGGCGGTGGCCCTGAATGGCAAAGCTGTTTTGATCCTCGGGCCATCTGGCAGCGGTAAATCCGGGTTTGCATTACAGTTGATGGCCTGCGGTGCGCTTCTGGTTGCGGATGATCGTGTGCATATTACGAAACAGGATAAGATCCTGCAGGCCCATGCGCCCGACACCCTGCCGGGGCATGTCGAGGCACGCGGGGTGGGTATCCTGAAAGCTGATTATGTGCAAAGTGCTGAAATCGTGCTGGTTGTTGATCTTGAGACTGCCGAAAAGGACCGCTTGCCGGTCCCTCGCAGTTGCAGCATTCTTGGGGTGAACCTCCCTGTAGTTCGCCGCGTGGATGCCCCGTATTTTCCCGCAGCAATACTGCAGTTTCTGAAAAGCGGACGAGCAGAGCTATGACGGATGACACAATGCAGATACCTGCAGATACGGGCCAGCGGCTTGTTCTGGTGACAGGCCCTTCCGGTGCAGGACGCTCTACCGCGATTAATGTGCTGGAAGATATCGGGTTTGAAGCCATTGATAACCTGCCTCTGACGCTTTTGCCGCGGCTTCTGGACGGACCGCCACTGGATCAGCCGCTGGCGCTGGGCATTGATGCGCGCAACCGTGACTTTTCCACTGATGCACTTCTGGATGTTCTGGAACATTTGCGGCAGCGCGCGGGCATCAAAGCGCAGACCCTGTTTCTGGATTGCCGCGATGATGTGCTGTTGCGCCGTTTCTCAGAGACCCGCCGCCGGCATCCCCTGGCCCCGGCCGAAGATCCGGCGCTGGGTATTCAGCGTGAAAATGATCTGCTGGTGCCGATTCGTGCCCGTGCCGATATTCTGATCGAAACTTCTGAGCTGACCCCACATGAGCTGCGGGCTGAAGTTGAACACTGGTTTGCCCCGGATACCAGCCAACGCCTTGCCGTCAGCATCCACAGCTTTTCCTATAAACGCGGTGTGCCGCGTGGGGTGGATATGATTTTTGACTGTCGCTTTCTGCGCAATCCCTATTGGGAACCTGCTTTGCGCGCCATGAACGGGCAGCATCGTGAGGTGGCTGAATATGTTGCGCAGGACACACGCTTTGCAGAGTTCTTTGACAAAGTCACCGATTTGTCGCAAATGCTGCTGCCAGCCTATATCGAAGAAGGTAAGGCACATTTGTCTATCGGGTTTGGCTGCACGGGTGGTCAGCACAGATCTGTAACGGTCGCGGAAAAGCTTGCAGCGACGTTAAGGCAGAACGGGTGGTCAGCATCGCTGCGCCATCGGGAACTGGAACGCAAAGCCAGAGGCGAAAGCCCGAGCGAAGTGGGGAAACGGAATTGATCGGGATTGTGATTGTCGCGCATGGTGGGCTTGCGGGTGAATATCTGAAGGCCGTGGAACATGTCGTTGGTGTCCAGTCCGGAATGCGTGCGATTGCGATTGAATATGACCATGACCGCGACAGCAAGCGCGCGGAAATCTGTGCCGCTGCGGATGCGGTTGATGCCGGTGATGGGGTGGCAATTGTCGTTGATATGTTCGGGGGGTCGCCCTCAAACCTGTCGCTGCCGGCCTGCTGCAATGATGACCGCAAAGTGCTTTATGGTGTAAACCTTCCGATGCTGCTAAAGCTTGCGAAATCCCGGTCCCGTCCGTTTGATGTGGCGATTGACAATGCGTTGCAGGCGGGACGGAAGTATATAAATTGTTGCGACGGCATGCGTGCAGGGTAAGTAAAATGGCAATCAGAACACTGAACATTATTAACGAAAAAGGGCTGCATGCCCGTGCCTCTGCCAAACTGGTGGAAGTTGTGGAAGCCCATGAGGCCCGCGCCGAAGTGCGTCGCGATGGCATGGATGCCTCGGGGGACTCTATTATGGGGCTTTTGATGTTGGCAGCCTCTAAGGGAACCTCTATTGAGGTCGAAACCAGCGGTGATCAGGCAGATGCGCTGCTTGAAGCAATTGACGCGCTGGTTGCCGATAAATTCGGCGAAGATTTTTAATACAGCCCTTTTGGGCACAGATGAAGCGGATGGCGTCTTGACTGAGAATACCTCCAATACCCCCGATCAGCAGAATGCCAATCCTGTTATTGACCGCAATGTCGATCCTTATGACGGGCGTCGCCTGTCTTATGCCAACACATTCACCAACCCGTGGAAGGTCACGACCATCCGGGTGCTGGAATGGCTGACTGGCAAGGCGCTATTGCTGTTTAAGATCCGTAAGTTTGAGAAAAGCGGCGTGCCTTTTGGCCATCCGTTTTTCACCAAAGGTCTGAAAGCGATGGGGATTGAGATCCTCACCCCGCAGGAGCAGCGCGACCAGATCCCAAAGGAAGGCCCGCTGATCGTGGTGGCAAACCACCCGGGTGGTCTTGTGGATGGTCTGATTGCGGCTGAACTGATTGGTCAGGTGCGCACCGATTATAAAATTCTGACGCGTTCCCTGCTGACCGGCGTGGCTGAGATTGAACATTTCATGCTGCCCGTTGCTTTCCCGCATGAGGAAGACAGCAACCGCAAGAACCTGAACATGCGCAAAGAAGCGATGAAGCACCTGAAGGACGACGGGGTGATTATCCTTTTCCCGGCGGGTCAGGTGGCAGCGTCTGAAACCTGGTTTGGTGAAGCGATCGAAGCTGAATGGAACCCGTTCACCGCCAAGATGATTGAGCGTTCCGGTGCAACCGTGCTGCCGATCTATTTCCCGGGCCAGAATTCCCGCGCCTATCAGATTGCAAACCAGGTGTCCGCAACCTTGCGCCAGGGTCTGTTGCTGCATGAGATCAAATATGCGCTGAACAAACCGCAGAAACCGGTGATTGGTCAGCCTCTGTCACAGGATGACCTGAAAGAACACTACAGCAATTCCCGCGGCTTCATGACCTGGTTGCGCCAGAAAGTGCTGGATCTGCGCGAGAAGTGATCAGCTGATCCATATAGAAAAGCCCGGCAATGCCGGGCTTTTCTATATCTGTGGATTACCGTGTCGGGACGGGTGTTTCACCGCGATAATCGTAGAAACCACGTCCGGTTTTGCGGCCAAGCCAGCCGGCTTCGACGTATTTGGTCAGCAGCGGACAGGGGCGGTATTTGGTGTCAGCCAGGCCATCATGCAGCACGTTCATAATCGCAAGGCAGGTGTCCAGGCCGATGAAATCGGCCAGCTCCAGTGGGCCCATCGGGTGGTTGGTGCCAAGCTTCATCGCGCTGTCGATAGAGGACACATTGCCCACGCCTTCATACAGCGTATAGACGGCCTCATTGATCATCGGCATCAGGATGCGGTTCACTATGAAAGCCGGGAAATCTTCGGCGCTGGCAGCGGTTTTGCCAAGCTTTTCCACAACAGTCAGCAGGGCTTTGTAGGTTGGCTCATCCGTTGCAATCCCGCGGATCAGTTCCACAAGCTGCATCACAGGCACCGGATTCATGAAGTGGAAGCCCATGAATTTTTCCGGGCGGTCCGTGCCAGAGGCCAGGCGCGTGATGGAAATCGATGAGGTGTTTGAGGTCAGGATCGTCTCTGGCTTCAGATGTGGGACGAGTTCCTTAAAAATCGAAACTTTAATTTCTTCGCGTTCTGTTGCGGCCTCGATCACCAGATCGGTCTGACCCAGTTCAGGCAGGCTGAGGGTCGTGGAAATCCGCCCCATCGCGCCATCGCGGTCAGCTTGTGAGATCTTTTCGCGGCTGACCTGACGGTCCATATTTTTGCCAATCAGGGCAACTGCCGCAGCCAGGTTATCTTCAGAGATGTCATTAATCACAACATCATAGCCCGCCAGTGCAAACACATGCGCAATACCATTGCCCATCTGACCCGCGCCAATAACACCAACCGACTGAATATCCATTCTCTCGCCCTTTCGATCTGGCCTTACACGGCCTGCCAGACCATAGGCCCGCCAGCCGAGGCGGCGCAAGAGGGTGAACGCAGGGTAAAGCGAATTTGTCTAATTTGTCGCTTAGGCATTTGGAAACTTTCTGCTGTCAGGAATCAACACGGGTGAATTGAAATAAAAGTGAGGTGGGACTGTTCATGGCCTATGAAAATCTGAGTGAATCCCTGCTGGATTATTATCCTTGCCGGTATGGGAAATCGAAACTGCTGTTCCGGGGGCCAAAGCGCAAGCTGGATCAGCCCTATGTCGCCTATCTGGGCGGGACGCAGACCTATGGGAAGTTTATTGAAAAACCATATTCCGACATTGTTGAAGAACTAAGTGGCGTTATGTCGGTGAATCTTGGCTGTGTGAACGCCGGGATAGATGTATATGCCCATGACCAGGCTGTGATGGATGTCTGCCATAATGCGGAACTGACGGTGGTGCAGGTGCTGGGGGCACAGAATATGTCGAACCGGTTTTATTCCGTGCATCCGCGCCGCAATGATCGTTTTGTGCGGGCGTCCACCCTTTTGCAGACCATTTACCGTGAGGTTGATTTCACGGAATTTAACTTCACGCGCCATCTGCTGACCAGCCTGAAAACCCTGTCGCCTGACCGGTTTGAAATTGTCCGGCGCGAATTGAAAGATGCCTGGGTTGCGCGGATGAAAAACCTTCTGTCGCAGATCGAAGGTAAGAAATTACTGGTCTGGCTGTCGGAGTTCACACCGGAAGATGAAGAGGAAAACATTGAAAGCCAGGGCGATGCGCCCTTGTTCATTGATCGTGAGATGATCAATGCGCTGGATGATCAATATGACGGCTATCTCGAAATTGTGCCGCCTGCGGATATGATGTCGGGCGACACGGATGGTATGGTGATTTCCCCGATGGAGGAACCGACCGCATCCGAGTTGATGTCTGTCACCTGTCATCAGGAAGTCGCGCAAGTGATCAGTGATGCGGTTTCGGATCTTCTGCAACAAAAAGGCCCGCGCAATCGGCGGGCCCTTTAAAATTCTCAGATCAGCGTCGTATCAGAGCTTTTCAGTCAGCTCTGGTACGGCTGCGAACAGGTCAGCAACCAGACCGTAATCAGCAACCTGGAAGATCGGTGCTTCTTCGTCTTTGTTGATCGCAACGATGATCTTAGAGTCTTTCATACCAGCAAGGTGCTGGATGGCGCCGGAAATACCGATCGCGACATAAAGATCAGGTGCAACCACCTTACCGGTCTGACCAACCTGCCAGTCGTTTGGTGCGTAGCCTGAATCGACCGCAGCGCGGGATGCGCCAACAGCCGCATTCAGCTTGTCGGCCAGTTTCTCGATCAGGGCAAAGTCCTCTTCGGAACCAACGCCACGACCACCGGATACAACAACACCCGCAGATGTCAGTTCTGGACGATCAGATTCTGCAACCTTGTCTTCAACCCACTCAGAAAGGCCAGCATTGCCAGCTGCCGCAACAGCTTCAACAGCGGCAGAGCCACCTTCGCCAGCTGCGTCGAATGTAGACGTACGCACAGAAACGATTTTCTTCGCGTCGGAAGACTTAACAGTCTGGATTGCGTTACCAGCATAGATCGGGCGCTCGAACGTGTTTGCGTCAACGACAGCAGACACGTCAGAGATCACCATCACATCCAACAGCGCCGCAGCACGTGGCAGGATGTTTTTCGCGCTGGACGTTGCAGGCGCTACGATATGTTCATAGTCGCCAGCCAGGGAGACCAGAAGATCTGCCATTGGTTCGGCCAGACCGTTGCCATAAGCAGCGTCATCTGCGCAGAGAACCTTGGAAACACCGTCCAGTTTCGCCGCTGCTTCCGCAGCACCGCCACAGCCTGCGCCAGCGCAGAGAACAGTAACATCACCCATGGCTTTCGCCGCGGTCAGAGCTTTTGCAGTTGCATCAACGGAGAGTTCGCCACCAGCAACTTCAGCCAAAAGAAGTACAGCCATTATATTGCTCCCGCTTCTTTAAGTTTCGCAACCAGTTCATCAACAGAACCAACGATTTCGCCTGCCTTGCGTGCTTCCGGTTCAGTGGTGGAAACAATTTCAAGACGTGGGGAAACATCAACGCCGTAATCCGCAGCTGTTTTCTCATCCAGTGGCTTTTTCTTGGCTTTCATGATGTTTGGCAGAGACGCATAGCGCGGCTCGTTCAGGCGCAGGTCAACAGTCACGACTGTTGGCATTTTCACCTTGATGGTCTGCAGACCGCCGTCAACTTCGCGGGTTACAACGGCACTGTCACCGTCGATGTCCAGCTCGGATGCGAAAGCGCCCTGGGACCAGCCCAGAAGTGCGGACAGCATCTGGCCGGTTGCGTTCATGTCGTTGTCGATCGCCTGTTTACCGGCGAGAACGATGCCTGGCTGCTCTTCGTCAACGATGGCTTTCAGGATTTTCGCAACCGCGAGCGGTTCGATGTCCTGGTGCACGTCATCAGCTGCAATAACCAGGATTGCGCGGTCCGCGCCCATCGCCAGCGCAGTACGCAGCGTTTCCTGTGCTTGCTTTACGCCAATGGATACGGCGACGACTTCCTCAGCTTTACCAGCTTCTTTCAGGCGAATGGCCTGTTCGACGGCAATCTCGTCAAATGGGTTCATCGACATTTTAACATTGGCGAGATCAACACCGCTGCCGTCCGCTTTTACGCGTACTTTCACGTTATAGTCGATCACGCGTTTTACAGGTACGAGTACCTTCATGGCGTGTTTCTCCTCAAAATCTGGCGCCACACCGGACACCATTCAAAGCTCTCCCGCATGTGTTAGCGATTCTGCAGCGCGGAAAACAGGTCAAAATCGACGCAACGCGGCGTTTGCCGTCGCGTTTTCCCATTTTGAAGGGGATTCTTTGCAAGAATATTTCGTGGTTACTTTGGGGCAGGCGAGGGCACATTGTCGTCATGCCCGGTTTTCCAGGGGTACAGCCAGAGCGCTTCAAGAAGTTCATCAGAAACATCTTCATCCATCAGCGTGATGACACTTTCCTTCAGGTCTTCTGATGCGAACCAGTCAGCGATCGCTTTGGTGAAGGCACCATGCGGTGCAAACTCATATTCCCAGAACTCGCTGCTGCCCATATCGTCATGCAGTTCCATGTCCCGTGCCATAGCAATTGCGAAGCGGTCCAGAGGGATGGTTTTAATGCAGTTCACAAGCGTTCCAACCGGCATTCCCGCCATCGCGAACATGCAGGAAAAACCGTCTATTTCCGGAAGTGCATATTCACACCTGGCATTCAGAAGATGCGTGGCAAAAGATTGGATCCAGTTCTGTTGGGGCGTTGTCCAGGAGTGGATGGGCCAGTCGGTTCGTGAGGCACGTGCGAAAGCCAATGGAATGCCGCATGCTAGTGGGTCTTCGCCTTGTGCAAGGCTTCGGGCAATTGCGGGCAACAGCCAGAGAAAGGCCGTTTTTCCATCAGGATTGTCACTAAACGCGGACCCAAGCCAGTCCTCCAGCATTTGTGTACTGACATCCATCCGGGGCTGACGCAGTATCTCGGCTTCCTGCTCTTTGCTCATGCAGCAAAAGGTGCAGACCTCCAGGCTGTCAGGTCTGTTGGCAGGGAAGACTTCAGGCGCAATTTCAATCAGATGCGCAAGTTCTGGCGACAGGAAAGCACCATGTGCATGCGCATCCGATTCCATTATCGGTTGGCCCCGGGCACCCAAAGCATATCTGTTTCGCCGTTATCATTGGCGGCACGGGCCGCAACGAAGAACCAGTCAGACAGGCGATTCAGGTATTTGATCACGGCGGGGTTTACAGATTCGATCTCGGCCAGTTCCACCGCACAACGTTCTGCGCGCCGCGATACCGTGCGACAGATGTGCAGATGTGCGGCAAGGGCAGAGCCGCCGGGCAGAATGAAGCTGCGCAGAGGCGCAATGTCTTTGTTCATCGCGTCAATTTCAGCTTCCAGCCGTTCGACCTGCGCCATTGTGGCGCGCAGGGGCGGATATTCTGACTCGGCATCTTTTTCCATATCGGGACGACACAGATCCGCGCCAAGATCAAAAAGATCATTCTGGATCATGGAAAGCTGCCCGTCGAATTCGTCTTTCGCATGCAGCCGGGCGACGCCGAGGTGCGAGTTTAGTTCATCCGTGGTGCCATAGGCCGTCACGCGCAGGGAATGTTTTGCCACCCGGTCCCCATTACCAAGTGCGGTGTCACCCTTGTCGCCGGTGCGTGTGTAGATCTTATTCAGAACAACCATTTAGCCAATGCCCCCACGCAGCGCGATGAACAGCAGGATCAGCGCAACCGCGACGGCCTGGGCAATAATGCGCCAGCGCATCAGCCGGTTTGAATGCTTTTTGTTAAATTCCCCGCCTTTGGCAAAGCCGCCAATGCCGGTCATCAGCACAACTAGCGTGACCAATACAGCCAGGGCCACCAGTATAAAAATAGGGTCGCTAAACATGAGATTCCTTTCGTCCTGCGCGCCCCGGTTTAACGTGAATACAGAAAAAAGCGAAGCGGCATTGCGCCGCCCCGCCAGGGAGGAAGATACAGTAGTGGCGTGTGGAGTACCGGAAGGCTGTGTCTGCTGCTTTACCCATTGCCGCGTGTAAATTCGTGGTCTTTACGCGGCAATCCGTTGCTCCGGGTGTGGTGTTAGTGGCTTTGTACTTCGCGGGACAGAACCATCAGTTCCCGCGCAAATGCGATCAGCTGACCGGTCTGATCCGGGCGCATATTGCCGGCAAGGTCATAAGCAAGATCTTCAAGGATCTGTGCTGCTGTCTGCATGCGTTCTTCTTTTGCAGGCCGGGTGGAAATGTAGCTGTCCATGTTGACGATGGTTTCAGTCGCTTGCATTGTGCTTCTCCTTTTGGTCGTGTCCCGTTCGCGTTGTCTGTTGTCAATCGGGTTCAGTTTAAAACTGTTCTTTGGGGTCGTGGTCTTGGGTCGTGAAAATTCGCTCGAAAATATGAGAAAATTCAGGTCTGAGTGTTGGTTGTGGGTATCAGATGTGGCGGTTTTTCGGGTTTGTGCGCCAGTTGCAGTGTTCAGGGTTTCGCTTTCTTGTTGCCATATTCCCATTGGATGCCTGGCCTGTAAATGTGTACAACTGGAACAGAAACGATATAAATTCGCACAGTTTGACCGCGAATTGTGTCAATATCTGACTGAGGTGTGACGATTGTGCACATCGTGTAACTACTTTGTTGATGTGCGTACTTGAGTAGTCATCGTCGGTGCATTATGCATCTCTGTCAGAGATTGTGAGTGACTGAGTTAGTAGGGTGCGGATCGGTGTCAGTAGCAAGTAAACGAGTTTTGTTCCCATCTCGCGAGGATGACGGAACGCAGTCAGACCCTGCCGCGATACGTCAGACGATTTGTGACCGGCTGCGTGTTGTTTCGGAAATGGTTGGCTCTGTCAGCGCATTTGCTGATGAAGTTGGCGTCAACCGAACGCAGTTAAGCAGATATCTGAACGGTCAGTCTATTCCGCGGCCTGAATTTCTCGTGCGTGTTTCATCCGTATACAATCTACCACTGAACTGGCTGATGGTGCCTCATGAGGATCCGGATGTCAGTCTTAGTGAACATCAGCTTTCGGGTGATTTGCACCGGATGTTTGCGAGACGTCACTTCCAGTTGAACGAAAATATGCTTCCCAGCGGATTGTATATGTTCTGGAAGGGGTTGTTTCAGCAGCCAGGGCGATATGAAGGCTATATGGCAAGCGTCAAGCTGAACAACGGCGTCGCCAAAGTCCGGACGATCATGATCAAAAATCTCAGACGCTACGGTATTCTTGAGAAATCAGACCCGATTGATCATGTGTGTCTTGGGGTGGGCGTAAAGTCACATTCCGGGATCAATATTTCGTTTTCAGATTCTGTTGCGAATGTGATGGCAACCAGTTTTCTGTTGCCGGCTTCCCCGCTGCGCTTCCGAAGCAATGATACTTATTCCGGTTTTATGTCGCTCAGCTATACGCCGGGACGGGATCAGTTGAACTGGGTGCCTTGCGTGTTGGAATTGTTGCCTGCGAATGTATCTGATGTGCTTGCAGCGGCGCGGCGTTCCGGGGTGTATGATAAGGATGAGCTGCCAGAAGAAATCCAGCACCAGATCGACACATTGGATATTCCGCAGTACGGGTTGCGCTGATCGCCGGGTTCAGGCCCGGCGGGCCAGCCAGTCCAGCCCGCGTGTCGGCAGAATGCGCTTTGCAATCCCCATGATATAGGTCGGCGTGGTCACGTAATAGCGTGGCTTTGGGCGCTTGCTTTCCAGCGCATGGATCAGCTTTTTTGTCACCGCTTCGGGTGGCAGTTCAAACGTGTCCTTGTTTCCACTTTCATCATACAGCCGTGGCAGGAAGGCCTTTTCATATTCAGTGCGGCGTGCGGAGTCTTCCCAATTGATCCATTTTTCAAACGGCTTTTGTGAATTCTTGCGGATCTTTGTGGTGATCGGGCCGGGTTCGATCAGCACGATATCAATGCCGGTCCCGTGCATTTCCAGGCGCAGCGTGTCGGTCAGCCCTTCCATGGCGAATTTCGTGGAATTATAGGCACCGCGATAGTGCAGGGCGGCAAAGCCAAGCACGGAAGAACATTGCACAATCCGCCCGTGACCCTGTTTGCGCATCACCGGAATGACCCGGCGGGTCAGGTCATGTACACCAAAGAAGTTCGCCTCAAAGATCTGGCGCAGGGCGCCGCGTGGCAGATCTTCCACCGCACCGGGGATTGCATAGGCACCATTGTTAAAGACCGCATCCAGGGTGCCGCTGGTTGCGTCCAGAACCTCGGCCAGGCCGGTTTCAATGCTGGCTTCGTCTTCATAGTCAATGCGCGGGCTTTCAAAGCCCTCATCCCGCAGGCGTGCGCAGTCTTCGATCTTGCGGCAGGAGGCAAAAACCTGCCAGCCACGCGCACGCAAACCATGCGCGGCGTCATAACCAATGCCCGATGAGCAGCCTGTAATCAGAATGGATTTTGTCATGAAATTTCCCCGAAAGCCTGCGCATGTGTCGCCCAGGTCAGGGAATTTGTCACGCGTTATTCGTGCGGGGTGGACGCCGCGGCGACTGATGCGTGCGTAGCTGCAAATGATTATGGCGCGGGCTCTGATTTAGATGCCCGCGCCATATCGTAGTGAAATCGTCAGTTTGCCGTCTTGACAAAATTGATCGGGATGGGGGGTCAGTTTGCCGCCTGCAGGAAGGATGCCGACATGTACCCGATTTCCGAGCTGTCCAGCACAACCAGTTCCGCCCAGCTGCCGTGATGGGCCAGAACTTCAACTTCAGTCCCGCGTGTCAGGCTTGCGATAACGCTGTTGCTGGTGGATGGGCCGGAACGCAGGTTCACCACATTGCCGCTGACCTGAAAAACCTGGCTGGTTGTTGCGCCGGAAGCAGCCGCCTGATGAATACGGGCTTCTGCCGGTGCGTCCGAGCTGCCCATGTTTACCATTTTACGCAGATAGATTGGTGAATCTGAACGGGCGTATTCCCGGATTGTCACGCCTTCTGCATGCGCCACGCCAAGTGTTTCCGCCAGGTGCAGTGGTTGGGCAGGTGGCGGAGCCAGGGTTTCAACAAGCTGCTGCACTGGTTCTGAAGCCTGCGTGGCCTCAGCAATAGTTGCTGTTTCGGTTGTTGGCTGAGATGTTTTTTCGCCGGTTGTCATGGCGACAATTGCCATAACCGCGACGAGAAGCGTCGTTAATCTGATCATTACCCAAATACTCACTTGTTACCCAAATTCAGACTATTCGATTAAGGTTAATTTGTCTCGGGGGAATGAAAATTATTTTTACCCCCTGAGCGAGTCCCGGGGATGGTCTTAGGTGGGTTTACCAGGGCGCGTCGGACGGGTATCACGAAGGCATGAGCGATATTATTCAAGACGACCCGGAAATGCCCGAAGACGGGCTGAACGAAAGTGCCGAACCCCTGCGCCGCGCCATTGGCGAACGCTATCTGACCTATGCGTTAAGCACAATTATGCACCGCGCCCTGCCGGATGCACGCGATGGTCTGAAGCCTGTTCACCGGCGAATCCTTTATGCGATGAGTCGTCTGAAGCTGGCGTCATCCGGCGGCTTTCTGAAGTCGGCCAAGATTTCCGGCGACACCATGGGGGATTTCCACCCGCATGGCGACGCGGCGATTTATGATGCCATGGCGCGTCTCGCGCAGGATTTCTCGGTGCGCTATCCGCTGGTCGATGGTCAGGGCAACTTCGGCAATATTGACGGCGATAACCCGGCGGCCTCGCGTTACACAGAAGCGCGGATGACCAAAGTGGCAGAAGCCATGCTGGAAGGTCTGAACGAGGACAGCGTCGATTTTCGCGACAACTACGATGGCCGCCTGACAGAACCCGCGGTTCTGCCCGCGACCTTCCCGAATCTTCTGGCAAACGGATCCAGCGGGATCGCGGTTGGCATGGCGACCAATATTCCGCCGCATAATATCGCGGAACTTTGTGACGCCTGCCTGCATCTGATCAAAACCCCGGATGCCCGCGATGAGACTTTGCTTAATTATGTACCCGGCCCGGATTTCCCGACGGGTGGTGTGATTGTTGAGCCGCGTGAAAGCATTCTGGAAACTTACCAGACCGGCCGCGGTGCGTTCCGCCTGCGCTGTAAGTGGGAAGTCGAAGATCTGGGGCGTGGGACCTGGCAGATTGTTGTCACTGAGATCCCTTATCAGGTTCAGAAATCCAAGCTGATCGAAAAGATTGCCGAAGCCATCCAGCTGAAGAAGATCCCGATCCTGGGCGATGTGCGCGATGAAAGCGCGGAAGATATCCGCCTGATCATCGAGCCGAAGTCAAAGAATGTTGATCCTGGCATTCTGATGAACGCGCTGTTTAAGAATTCCGATCTTGAGATCCGTTTTAACCTGAACATGAACGTGCTGATCGACGGTGTGACGCCGAAGGTCTGTTCGCTGAAAGAGGTTCTGCGCGCCTTCCTTGATCACCGCCGCGATGTTCTGCAGCGCCGTTCTACCTATCGCATGGGTCAGATTGATAAGCGTCTGGATGTTCTGAAAGGCTATATTATTGCCTTCCTGAACCTTGATCGTGTGATCGAAATCATCCGGAATGAAGATGATCCCAAAGCTGTCATGCTGGCGGAAGATTGGGGCGACGGGGTTTACCTGAACGAACCCCAGGCCGAAGCCATCCTGAACATGCGCCTGCGGTCGTTGCGTCGTCTCGAAGAGATGGAACTGAAGCGCGAACATGATGAATTGCTTGAGGAACGCAAAGGTCTGGAAGAACTTCTGGCAGATGAGGGCCTGCAATGGGGCCGTATTTCTGATCAGCTGAAAGAGACCAAGAAAACCTTTGGCAAGGCTTACGATGGCGGCCTGCGTCGCACGCAGTTCTCTGAAGCTGTGGAAGTCGAAGACGTTCCGATTGAGGCGATGATCGAACGTGAACCGATCACTGTGGTTTGTTCTGAAATGGGCTGGGTCCGGGCGATGTCTGGCCATATCGCGCTTGATAAAGAACTGAAATTCAAAGACGGCGACGGCCCGCGCTTTATGTTCCACGCGGAAACCACCGATCGTCTGCTGGTCTTTGGTGCGAACGGGCGGTTTTATACCGTGCCTGCGTCCAGCCTGCCGGGCGGACGTGGCATGGGTGAACCCCTGCGCCTGATGATTGATCTGCCGAATGATGCGGAAATCGTTGATTTCTTCATCCATCAGCCGGATCGCAAGCTGCTGGTTGCCTCTACCGCTGGTGACGGTTTTGTGGTGCCGGAAAGCGATGTTCTGGCGCAGACCCGGACCGGGAAACAGGTGTTGAATGTGCGGGGCGATGTCACCGCGCTGACCTGTAAGTCCATTGAAGGCGACAGCGTGGCCTGTGTGGGCGAAAACCGCAAAGTCCTGATTTTTGGTGTCGATGAGCTGCCGGAAATGGGTCGGGGCAAAGGCGTGCGTCTGCAGAAATACAAAGACGGTGGCCTGTCGGATGTCCGCACATTTAACCGTGGAGAAGGCCTGACATGGCTGGACCCTGCCGGGCGTACGCGTACGGAAACCGAGCTGGACGAATGGGCCGGGAAACGGGCAGGTGCCGGGCGCATGGCGCCAAGGGGTTTCCCGCGCGACAATAAATTCACCTGATCTAAAACCGCCCCGGGCCTGTTTCTGATGGCCCGGGGCGATTTCGTATTATGATATCCCGTGCGACTGGTTCATTTTTTCAGACTCGTTCCTTTTGGAGAATAATGATGAAACTTAAGATGCAGATCGCGGGCTTTCTGGCGTTTATTCTGGCGCTGACGGCCTGTGGCAAAGTTGACCCCACAACAGAGCCCCCCGTTGATATGGCCGCTTTTCAGTTGGGTCATAATGTGGTGGTGGCGGACAATGCGACGCCCGGCCCCCTGACCCGCAGTATTTCAACTGAGGAAATTGATGTTGCGCTGACGCAGGCGATTGATGAACGCTTTGGGCACTATCAAGGCGACCGGTTGCTGCATATTGGCATTGCGGTGGATGGGTATGTTCTGGCGTTGCCGGGTATTCCTACAATTCTTTCGCCGAAGTCTGTTCTCGCGATCACGGTGAATGTCTGGGATAATGAAACTCAGCAAAAGCTGAACGCAGAACCCCGGCGTTTTTCTGTGTTTGAACGCACCTCTGCAGAAACCATCATCGGGTCCGGCCTGACACAAAGCAAATCGGTGCAATTGCAGAACCTCAGTCGCAACGCCGCCCTGAAGATTCAAAACTGGATCCTTGAGCACCCCGACTGGATCACGAGGGGCAGTGCGGCGGATCTGGCGCATGAAACTTCAGCCGAAAGGTGACAGGTTTCTTTGTGCCAGGCGGCGGTCTGACAAATGCACCGTTGTTTCGCTAAATATATGGCCTGCACACTTCGCATCAGGCTTATCGTGACAAGGCACATATATTTTCTGCTATGCTGTTTTTAATCGTCACGGGCGGAAAGTCCGGACACATAAAGGCGGAGCATGTTATGAAAATCAACCAGTTTACTGGTGCCAACAGGCGCGACAGATCATCAGCGGGAAACGAGCCGCGGGCAATAGCAGATACCGAAAATTCAGTGCGCGAACGCGAACGTCGTCAGATGCAGGCTGCGGTTTGTATTGAACACCGTGCGCCAAAGTTCGCATATCAGCAGGCGGCCTCTGCATCTTCAGGATCTGCCCATTAGGCGTTTGGCCGGTATGTCGCAGATATGGTTGCCTGAATTAAGGGCGATCGTTCCTTCATTTACCTGACTGCAGGTTGCTCCATACCTGTTTGAGAAGGTATGGCAGGGCGTTTTAATCCACTGAAATGTGAACTCAGGCTTGATTTTTTCTTTCAGGCGGCGTAAGCCGCGCGCGATGGAAAACCGGGCCGTTACCCAGGCCCTTAGATAAGACGAGGGCCCCATGGCTAAGGAAAAGTTTGAGCGTAATAAACCGCACTGTAACATCGGTACCATTGGTCACGTTGACCACGGTAAGACGACGCTGACAGCTGCGATCACCAAGCAGTTCTCTAACGAGTTCAAAGCTTACGACGAGATCGACGGCGCGCCAGAAGAAAAAGCACGCGGCATCACCATCTCTACTGCACACGTTGAGTATGAGACAGAGAACCGTCACTACGCACACGTTGACTGCCCGGGTCACGCTGACTACGTGAAAAACATGATCACCGGTGCGGCACAGATGGACGGCGCGATCCTGGTTGTGAACGCAGCCGATGGCCCTATGCCACAGACCCGTGAGCACATCCTTCTGGGCCGCCAGGTTGGCATCCCTGAGATGGTTGTTTTCATGAACAAAGTTGACCAGGTAGACGACGAAGAGCTGCTGGAACTGGTTGAAATGGAAATCCGTGAACTGCTGTCCGAATACGGCTACAACGGCGACGATATCCCTGTTGTTGCTGGTTCTGCTCTGGCAGCTCTGGAAGACCGTGACGACAACATCGGCAAAGAGAAAATCGCTGAGCTGATGGAAGCTGTTGACTCCTTCATCCCACAGCCACCACGTGCGATCGACGAGCCATTCCTGATGCCAATCGAAGACGTGTTCTCCATCTCTGGCCGTGGTACTGTTGTAACCGGCCGTGTAGAGCGTGGCGCGATCAACGTTGGTGATTCCATCGAAATCGTTGGTATCCGTGACACTTCCACCACCACTTGTACTGGTGTTGAAATGTTCCGCAAACTGCTGGACCGCGGTGAAGCTGGCGACAACATCGGCGCGCTGCTGCGTGGCGTAGACCGTGAAGGCGTTGAGCGTGGTCAGATCCTGTGTAAGCCAGGTTCTGTTAAGCCTCACACCAAGTTCGAAGCAGAAGTTTATATTCTGACCAAAGAAGAAGGTGGTCGTCACACCCCATTCTTCGCGAACTACCGTCCACAGTTCTACTTCCGTACAACTGACGTCACCGGTACATGCATCCTGCCAGAAGGCACCGAGATGGTTATGCCAGGCGACAACCTGAAACTGTCTGCTGAACTCATCGCGCCAATCGCGATGGAAGAAGGCCTGCGCTTCGCGATCCGCGAAGGTGGCCGCACAGTAGGTTCCGGTGTTGTTTCCACAATCATCGAGTAAGAACAGCCCTGCTGTTCTTACGGCGGGCAACAGCTTCTGACGCAGTCAGACGCGAGTGCCCGCTCCTTGCAGATAAAAGAACCCCCGCTCAATAAGAGCGGGGGTTTTCTTTTGCTCAGAAGTTGCGCTGTGCCAGAGAATGCCTAAGCTCATTCAGGTAGTTTTGTGTGGAGTAAATTGGTGACTGACCCGATTTTTGGAAAAGCCTCGCCTCTTGATTTTGCTTTGCTTCGTCTCGCATGCTGGCATGTGTCCGAGCCTGAAATGATAGATGGTCGTGAAATATGGCATGCGTGGCATGAACTCCCGCATGATGATAAAATCCGACAAATAATTCAGGTGCGTGCAGATCTCTTTTATCAAACAGGCGAAGATTTCGGGTTTTCCCTGATCGATTGGCGAAATTTTTTCTACAAAGACCAAATCTCTGTTGGGGATGTTCCTGATTATGATCGCCGGATTGGGGTTTACCCTTACCCGCCGACCATGGTCGAAATCGCAATCTTATCAGTCATAAATGATCCGTCGCGACCTGCTTTGGAAGCAGAGGCGCTGCGGCGGGAGGGTGAATTTCCACCGCAGCCAAATATCTTCTGGCCTGGAGAGGCGGAGTCCAGACGAGGCCACCGTAAGATGGCATATGACTGGAATACTGCGAATGATAAATACGAAAAACTGGCCAGGAAATGGGATCCGACCGATGAGTGAAGTCGATACAAAGCTGACGAGCATGATCGCTTGCATCTCATCGCTGACGTTTTAAGCTGAACGCAACCACGGGAGGGCGAAATGGATCAGAACTGAGCAAACATCTATTATGAAATTGTGATGTGAGGACAGTTATGAAATATCCTTTTCCCGATGCGCATGCGCGCAACCCTGTATCCCTGCCGGACGGGCAGGTGCTGCAAAATCTTGTTTATCTCAATCAGGTCATAGATCACCCGAATATGACCATTGGCGATTTCAGTTACTACAACAGTTTTACGTCAGTGGAAGATTGGGCGGGACGCATTGCGCCTTATCTTTACGCGGGTGCGCCGGAAAAGCTGACGATTGGTAAATTCTGTCAGTTTGCCCAGGGCACATTGTTTATCACCAGTTCCGCGAACCACCCGATGCGCGGGGTGTCGACCTATCTGTTTGCGATTTTTAATCCGGAAAGCCTGGGGGCTTATGCGGATGAAATTGCAGAGACCGGCGATACGGTGATCGGCCATGATGTCTGGTGTGGGCATGACGCCAAGATCCTGCCTGGCGTGACGATTGGCAATGGTGTGATTGTGGGCACCGGGGCTGTGGTGACACGGGATGTGCCGGATTACGCCGTGGTGGCGGGAAATCCGGCACGGATCGTGCGGATGCGTTTTGCTGATGACATCATCGCAGAGCTGAACAGGATTGCCTGGTGGCATTGGCCGGTCGTGAAAATTGCAGAGCATGTCCCTGCAATTTCTTCGACCCTTGAAGGTGGCGATATTTCCGCGCTGCGATCAGCGGTTGAAAATAGTACCAAATAGGCCTTCGCCAAGCGCGCTCAGGATCTGGGCGCGTTTGTTGTTGCCGTCACCCTGGTGGGCAATCAGCACGATGGAGCTTTTCTGGTGATTGCTGAGTTCAGACACCTGCAGATCGATATTATAGTTGCGCAGAACCTGTTCCGCAGAACGATCCAGATGGGTGTTCCCAGCAAATGCGGGTGCGGCGGCCAGAAGGGCAGCGGCGAAAGTGAGGGATTTCAGCATGGTCAGAACCTCCTGTGGTCTGCTGTAAATGTAGGAACACCGGCGGGGAATGGAACCCCGCCGGTGCATAACAATCTGTGACCGGCGGTTCTGCGCCGGGTTGGCTTACTGATGGCGGGCCAGGATGGCTTCAATTGTGCGCATCTTTTCGCCTTCACCGTCGCCACCGTTCAGGGTCAGGTGAATTTCAGCGATCTCTGCCAGGGACAGTTCCTGGATGACGTCAGTTGGCAGGCCTGCGTTGGACAATGTGTTAAACAGTGCGCCGGTGATCATGTTGAGCTCTTGTTCCATGGCGGATGCGGCAGGAGCTGTGAGAGCCAGAGCAAGAGTTGCTGTGGTTGCGAATGCTGCGATGGTGTTTTTCATGGTGTATTCCTTTTCAGAGTTTTCAATTCGTCACGGCGTGTTCTGCCGATGGATGCACCCTGACGTGGCGGTGACGTTTTGTGAAAACACGAAAACCTCACGAAAATGATGCCGATATGTGGGTTGACGTGGGATCGGTGTGAGATTGCGTCATGAAGTCTGCGCATCAATTTTGAAAAGCCCATGAAAGACAGGATAACGCGCGATCACAGATCTGGGGGCAGATGTGAATGTCAGGTTCTCGTGATCTTGTTGCGCATATGCGGCCGGAATGAATTGCACAGGTTGAACTTAATGTGTTCGTTTCGTGTAGTCCGAATGTCGTGAGATTTGCGGGTGATCAGAAAATAATTGGCGAAACTGCCTGAAAATCGAATTTCCGCCTTGATTCCCATTTCGCGCTGGCGTACTCCGACGGCGGTGATAGGGGTTTAGCTCAGTTGGTAGAGCATCGGTCTCCAAAACCGAGGGTCGTGGGTTCGAGTCCCTCAGCCCCTGCCAGTCACCATCCTCCGGAAATTGAGAATCGACGCTTTGCGTCAGATGAAGGATCCGTTATGGAATTTGCCCCCTTATTTGCTTACTGTCTGGCGCTTTTTGTGGCTGCGGTCATTCCGGGCCCCGGTATTGCTGCGCTTGTCGGGCAGGCGCTTGGCGGTGGGTCGCGTAACTCAATGTTCTTCATCCTGGGAATCGCGCTTGGGGATCTCACCTGGCTGACGGTTGCTGTGGTTGGCTTGGCGGCGGTTGCGAAAACCTTTGCGGGGGCATTCCTGGCTATTAAAATCCTGGGTGCTTTGTATCTTCTTTATCTGGGCTGGGTTTTCTGGACGACAGATGTCAGCGAAACCCGCATCAGAACCACGAAAGAGGGCACGGCGCTGTCTTCTGTTTTTGCGGCTTATATGGTGACATTGGGCAATCCAAAGTCGATCATCTTCTATCTGGCATTGCTGCCGTCGGTTGTTGATCTGGATCGCGTGGATCTTGTGCAATGGCTGATTCTGGCTGTGTTGACCATTGTGGTGCTGTTTGCCGTTCTGATCCCCTATGCGATGCTGGCAGCAAAGGCGCGGGCTGTGATGTCGGACACATCGGCCCTGCGAAAGCTGAATCAGGTGGCGGCGGGCGTGATCGGGGCAGCTGGTGCTTTGATACTTGCAGAGGCGACTGCAGCGTTTTTCAGGCGCGCCTGACATCCCCTTATACCTGTAAGCTGCTGAATACCCTGAGAATGCACCAGGGTCGTCACATTTTTGCCTCTCTGTGGCGTTGAATAGTTCTCAACAACCTGGAGGAAAAGAATGCTGAAGGCCCTGCGTCTGTTTGTTGTGCTGCCCGCGTGGGGGTGTGTTCTGCTGGCTGCTTGCCTGGGCTGGTGGGTGTTTTCAGGCGACGCAGAGAAGCGCGCGCGTGAACATGCAATTTCGGAAGCGTTACACAATCCGGCGCCCCAGTTTGTCAATCTTTCAGACTTCGATCTGTCCAGGGATGTTCATCCGAATCGCGAGATCGCGGTTGAAGGGTGGTTTGGTCCGGATGACAATTATCCGCTGAACCAGTCAGGGAATGTCACATCGGGCACGGCTGAACGCTTTATCTATCTGCTGTTTGGTCGGAATGACCCGTCGGATGCGCGTTTCGTACGCGCGGCGATCATTATGACGGCTGAAGAGCAGGAATTTTTCCTGCGGAATATGGAACGCTTTATGGGCGGTGTTTCCGGTGGTGGGATCTCTTTCAGTTTTTCCGGGGAAATGCGCCAAAATCCCGTGCTGAAAACGGCTGCACTTGAAGTGCTTGATCGGGAACGGCTGTGGCGGGATGAGAACTTCATATTTATTCGCCCCTGGCTTCATGGGCGCGAGGCGGCGCTGCAGGCGAAACGTCAACCGGTTGAGATCAATATAGTGGGTTGGCTGATCGTCAGCGTGATCTTTCTGATCGGATGTCTGCGATTTGCCTGGCCCTGGCTGGCCATGCATCCGGCGATGTCGCGGTTCTTCCCTGAGATTCGTCCAGAGGCGATGGTGCCGCCCGCTGAGCCCCAGATGGCGGCAGCCCGGGGTGATCAGGCCAAAACTGTCTTTGCAAAAGTTTTAACGAATCTTCCGGGCAGGTTTGCCCATGGAACGGATGGCATGGGGATGCCAGACGACAAAAACGGCGGGGAGGCCGAAATGACTGTGAAAACTGATATGCCACGTGTTCTGAATGATGGACGTACGACGACAGGGTTGGGACGTTTCCTGATGCAGCGCCTGGCCGGGCTTCTGGGGGGCTTCGGGGGCAAAAGTGCCGGGGTCAGCAAGGCATCAGGTGCTGTGTCTTCCCGTTCTGGCCGTCCTGTGGATCCGTTTGATCGTCTGCGTCAAGATCGCATGGGCTGAAGATGTGGCTGGCACGTGTAAAGCGCAGGGTTGAAATCCCTGCGCAAAGCGCGTATCTGCTGCATGATCTGAACGACCGAAAAACGCAGGACAGTCCTCATGGCGAAAACCAATCCGGCACAATTTATCCAGCAGACACGTGCTGAGGTTTCCAAAGTTGTCTGGCCAACCCGGCGCGAAGTGCTGCTGACCACCGGTATGGTGTTTGCGCTTTCTGCTGTGGCTGCGCTTTTCTTTTCGCTGGTTGACCTGATTTTCCGCAATGGTCTGCAGGCGATCTTCACTTACTTCGGGTGAAGCGGGCAGGGGTATGCGCCCCTGAATGCACTTGATAAACGACAGCGTGGGGTCTATTCCGGGCTGTAAGCCGGATAAGGCGCGCACCGATTCGGGCGGCGCGCTGTTTTTGTTCCGGTAAGCAGTGGTCTGACCACTTGATGATTTAGAAATTCCCGGCGGCCCGACCCCCGGCAATGTGAGGCAAAGCACGATGGCGAAACGGTGGTATTCTGTAAGCGTTCTCTCAAACTTTGAGAAGAAGATTGCCGAGCAGATCAGACATTCCGTAATCGAAAACGGTCTGGAGGATCAGATCGAAGAAGTGCTGGTGCCAACCGAAGAAGTAATCGAAGTGCGCCGCGGCAAGAAAGTAACGGCTGAACGCCGCTTTATGCCGGGTTACGTTCTGGTGCGCATGGAAATGTCCGACGAAGGTTACCACCTTGTGAACTCCATCAACCGCGTCACCGGCTTCCTCGGCCCGCAAGGTCGCCCGATGCCAATGCGTGATGCGGAAGTAAACCAGATCCTCAACCGTGTTGAGGAAGGCGTCGAAGCGCCGCGCACCCTGATTCACTTCGAAGTTGGTGAAAAAGTGGCTGTGAACGAAGGTCCGTTTGAGGGCTTTGACGGTATGGTTGAAGAGGTGGATGACGACAACCAGCGCCTCAAAGTGACCGTATCCATCTTTGGCCGCGAAACTCCGGTGGAACTGGAATACACCCAGGTGACCAAGCAGGGTTGATCCCGTGCGGATTGCTAAAACGACAAGCGGCCTTCCGGGCCGCTTTTCTTTTGCGCATACGTCTGAACTGCCTTGCAATGCAGGCTTGTCGGGTGTATCCCGCGCCAGTCGCAATGTGGTTCTGCCGCAGGGCGATTCCTTTTGTGGGAGGCGATGTCATCGCGATGACTGAACCAGACCACTAACCCAAAGCATCGTCTCGCGTGATGATGTGGTGAAACTCAGGAGAAGCCTCATGGCTAAAAAACTCGCTGGCACAATGAAACTGCAGGTTCCTGCAGGTAAAGCCAACCCATCCCCGCCCGTCGGCCCGGCCCTCGGTCAGCGCGGCATCAACATCATGGAATTCTGTAAAGCGTTTAACGCGAAAACACAGGAACTTGAGCCAGGTGCACCTTGCCCAACCGTGATCACATACTACCAGGATAAGTCCTTCACTATGGACATCAAGACGCCACCTGCGTCTTACTTCCTGAAGAAAGCTGCGAAGCTGTCCTCTGGTGCGAAACTGCCAGGTCGTGAGACCGTAGGTTCCGTAACCGCTGCTCAGGTGAAAGAAATCGCCGAAGCAAAAATGAAAGACCTGAACGCGAACGACATCGATGCTGCTATGCAGATCATCCTTGGTTCTGCACGTTCCATGGGCATCGAGGTAAAGTAAGATGGCAAAACTCGGAAAACGTACCGCTGCCGCTCGCGAAGCCTTCGCTGGTAAATCCAACCTGACCGTTGAAGAAGCTGTTGCACTGGTGAAATCCAACGCAAACGCGAAATTCGACGAAACCATCGAAATCGCGATGAACCTGGGTGTTGACACCCGTCACGCTGACCAGATGGTTCGTGGTGTAATCGGCCTGCCAAACGGCACCGGTAAAACCATGCGCGTTGCTGTTTTTGCACGCGGCCCGAAAGCTGAAGAAGCTCAGGCTGCTGGCGCAGACATCGTTGGTGCAGAAGACCTGATGGAAACCGTTCAGGGCGGCACAATCGATTTCGATCGTTGTATCGCAACACCTGACATGATGCCTGTTGTTGGTCGTCTGGGTAAAGTTCTTGGCCCACGCAACCTGATGCCAAACCCAAAAGTTGGCACTGTGACTATGGACGTTAAAGCGGCTGTTGAAGCTGCTAAAGGCGGCGAAGTTCAGTTCAAAGCTGAAAAAGGCGGTGTTGTACACGCCGGCGTTGGTAAAGCATCTTTTGACGAAGCTAAGCTGGTTGAGAACGTACGTGCCTTTGTTGGTGCTGTTTCAAAAGCCAAGCCTGCTGGTGCCAAAGGCGCTTACATGAAATCTATCACCCTGACCTCCACAATGGGTCCTGGCGTGACGATTTCTGTAGACAACGCTGCAAGCGAATAAGCTGCACTTGTTTTGAGATTTTGAAAGGCGTCCTCCGGGGCGCCTTTTTTATGTTTCGGGATAATTCCCGGCTTGGCAAATCCCGGCAAATCTCATAAAAGCATCCAAGCAGGAAAGCGTGCGATTCGTCGTGCGCTCTTTTGCTTTCGTCCAAGACGGTGGGTGATTGTCATTTGACCTTCATAATTCCTGCCTGAGACGGGTATGACCGAATTATTTCGAGGTTCTCCTCGGGTGGTTTTGGACTGGCCCCGTAGTACGGACCTGAACGCTGGATGTTCTGCATCCGGCAAAGTAGAGCCGGGGGGTGTAAGCCCCTCAAATTTGGAGTGAAACTGTGGATAGAGCCCTTAAAGGAAAATTGGTCGACGAGCTCGGCCAAATCTTTGAAAGCTCTGGCGTTGTTGTGGTTAGCCACTACGAAGGCCTTACAGTTGCTGAAATGCAGGATCTGCGCGCTAAGATGAGCGAAGCAGGCGGATCCGTACGTGTTGCCAAAAACAGGCTCGCCAAAATCGCCCTTGATGGTAAACCTTGCGAAAGCATTGGTGACCTTCTGACGGGTATGACTGTTCTGACCTATTCTGAGGATCCTGTGGCTGCGGCTAAGGTTACTCAGGAGTACTCCAAAGAAAACGACAAGCTCGTGATCCTTGGTGGTGCAATGGGTGAGAATGCTCTTGACGTTGCTGGCGTGAAAGCCGTTGCTGCGATGCCGTCCCGCGAGGAGCTTATTGCTTCTATCGTTGGCTGTATCGGCGCACCTGCTTCCAACATCGCCGGCGCGATTGGCGCACCTGCAAGCAACATCGCAGGCGTTTTGTCTACAATCGAAGACAAAGCTGCTTAAGCAACTTGAGACCTTCGCAGGGATACCCCCACGCGTTGGAACAGAAACTGAAAGAACGGAAACAGTATAATGGCTGATCTGAAAAAACTTGCTGAAGAGATCGTAGGTCTGACCCTTCTCGAAGCACAAGAACTGAAAACCATCCTGAAAGACGAGTACGGCATCGAGCCTGCTGCAGGTGGCGCAGTAATGATGGCTGCTGGCGGCGACGCTGGTGGTGCAGAAGAAGAAAAAACTGAATTCGACGTTGTTCTGAAGAACGCCGGCGCATCCAAAATCAACGTGATCAAAGAAGTTCGCGGCATCACAGGCCTGGGCCTGAAAGAAGCTAAAGAACTCGTTGAAGCTGGCGGCAAAATCAAAGAAGGCGTTGATAAAGCTGAAGCTGAAGACGTTAAAGCGAAGCTGGAAGCAGCTGGCGCTGAAGTCGAAGTGGCCTAATTGGCCTCTGGCCCCTTTGGGAGCCACATGAAATTTGGCTGGACCTGGTGAAAATCCGGGTCCAGCCGAACCTGTCTCAGAAAGATCTTTTGTTTCACTCGCCTTCAGGGTGATGTTTCGGAAAGACCTTTCTAAGGTATGTTCAACGGATCGGGAGCAGCCCCTGGGAAGGCTTGCACGAATAGATCTGAATGTATCGTTTTTTGTATGCACGCGTCTGTGACCCCCGACAGGCGTGCGCGGGCGAAAAAAATGAAGGTGACCAAGCGCATGGCTCAAACCTATCTCGGCCAGAAACGGCTTCGTAAGTATTTCGGTAAAATCCGCGAAGTTCTTGAGATGCCGAACCTTATTGAGGTTCAGAAATCTTCCTATGACCTGTTCCTGAAGTCCGGCGATACGCTGGAACCAATGGATGGTGAAGGTATCAAAGGTGTTTTCCAATCGGTTTTCCCGATCAAGGATTTCAACGAAACATCCATTCTGGAATTCGTCAAATACGAGCTGGAAAAGCCGAAGTATGACGTAGAAGAATGCATGCAGCGTGACATGACCTATGCTGCGCCGCTGAAGGTCACCCTGCGCCTCATCGTGTTTGATATTGATGAAGACACAGGCGCGAAGTCTGTTAAGGACATCAAAGAACAGGACGTCTTCATGGGCGACATGCCTCTGATGACACCAAACGGTACATTTGTTGTGAACGGCACCGAACGTGTGATCGTGTCTCAGATGCACCGTTCTCCTGGCGTGTTCTTTGACCACGACAAAGGCAAGACCCATTCTTCCGGTAAACTTCTGTTCGCCTGCCGCATCATTCCTTACCGCGGTTCCTGGCTGGACTTTGAATTTGACGCGAAAGACATCGTATTCGCCCGTATCGACCGTCGCCGTAAACTGCCTGTGACCACGCTTCTTTATGCGCTTGGCCTGGACCAGGAAGGCATCTGTGACGCGTATTATGACACTGTGAACTACAAGCTGAAAAAGAACAAAGGCTGGGTAACACCGTTCTTCCCGGAACGTGTGCGCGGGACCCGTCCTGTTTATGATCTTGTGGATGCGAAATCCGGTGAAGTGATCGCGGAAGCTGGCAAAAAAGTAACGCCACGCGCCGTGAAAAAGCTGATCGAAGAAGGCAATGTAACCAACCTTCTCGTTCCGTTTGATCAGATCGTTGGACGCTTTGTTGCGAAAGATATCATCAACGAAGAAAACGGCGCGATCTATGTTGAGGCCGGCGACGAGCTGACTCTTGAAATGGACAAAGACGGTGACATCATCGGTGGCACTCTGCAGGAACTGCTGGAAGCCGGTATCACCGACATCCCGACGCTCGACATCGACAATGTGAACGTGGGTCCATACATCCGCAACACAATGGCGAACGATAAGAACATGGGCCGCGACACAGCGCTTATGGATATCTATCGTGTGATGCGCCCGGGTGAGCCGCCCACAGTTGACGCGGCATCTGCCCTGTTTGACACATTGTTCTTCGACAGCGAACGCTATGACCTGTCCGCAGTTGGCCGTGTGAAAATGAACATGCGTCTGGCTTTGGATGCAGAAGATACACAGCGTACTCTGCGCAAAGAAGACATCATCTCCTGTATCAAAGCGCTGGTTGAACTGCGTGATGGTAAAGGCGACATCGACGATATTGACCACCTTGGTAACCGTCGTGTGCGTTCTGTTGGCGAACTGATGGAAAACCAGTACCGCGTTGGTCTGCTGCGTATGGAACGTGCGATCAAGGAACGTATGTCTTCCGTTGAAATCGACACTGTGATGCCACAGGATCTGATCAACGCGAAACCAGCTGCTGCGGCTGTTCGTGAATTCTTCGGCTCTTCCCAGCTGTCTCAGTTCATGGATCAGACAAACCCGCTGTCAGAAGTTACACATAAACGTCGTCTTTCCGCGCTTGGTCCAGGTGGTTTGACCCGCGAACGTGCCGGCTTTGAAGTCCGCGACGTTCACGCAACCCACTATGGTCGTATGTGTCCGATTGAAACGCCGGAAGGGCCAAACATTGGTCTGATCAACTCTCTGGCGACTTTCGCACGTGTGAACAAATACGGTTTCATCGAAACACCTTACCGTAAGGTTGTTGACGGTCACGTGACTGACGAAGTTCAGTATATGTCCGCGACTGAAGAAATGCGTCACACTGTGGCTCAGGCCAACGCGACGCTGGATGAGAACGGCAACTTCATCAATGATCTGGTGTCTACCCGTGAATCCGGTGACTATAAGCTGTCCCAGCGTGAAAATGTTGACCTGATCGACGTTTCACCAAAGCAGCTGGTCTCTGTTGCGGCCTCCCTGATCCCATTCCTTGAAAACGACGATGCGAACCGGGCCCTGATGGGTTCGAACATGATGCGTCAGGCGGTGCCGCTGCTTCAGGCAGAAGCGCCGATCGTTGGTACAGGTATTGAGGAAATCGTCGCACGTGACTCCGGTGCTGCCTATATGGCGAACCGCGGTGGTGTGGTTGACCAGGTTGATGCGCAACGTATCGTTATCCGTGCAACTGAAGATCTCGAAATGGGTGACGCAGGTGTGGATATCTACCGCATGCGTAAATTCCAGCGTTCCAACCAGAACACCTGCATTAACCAGCGTCCGCTGGTGAAAGTAGGTCAGCGTGTTACCAAAGGCGAAGTGATTGCTGACGGCCCATCTACCGATATCGGTGAACTGGCGCTTGGTAAGAACGTGGTCGTGGCGTTTATGCCATGGAACGGCTACAACTATGAGGACTCCATCCTCATTTCCGAACGTATCGCGCGTGACGATGTGTTCACATCCGTCCACATCGAAGAATTCGAAGTGGCGGCCCGTGACACGAAGCTTGGCCCTGAGGAAATCACACGTGATATTCCAAACGTGGGTGAAGAAGCGCTGCGCAATCTCGATGAGGCCGGCATTGTTTACATCGGTGCCGATGTAGAACCTGGCGACATTCTGGTTGGTAAAATCACACCAAAAGGCGAAAGCCCGATGACACCGGAAGAAAAACTTCTGCGTGCGATCTTTGGTGAGAAAGCATCTGACGTCCGTGACACATCCATGCGCGTTAAGCCGGGTGACTTCGGTACTGTTGTAGAAGTCCGCGTCTTCAACCGCCATGGTGTGGAAAAAGACGAACGTGCGCTGCAGATCGAGCGTGAAGAAGTTGAAGCACTGGCCCGTGACCGTGACGATGAACTTGCGATCCTGGATCGCAACATCTACGCACGTCTGCGTGACCAGATCCTTGGCAATGTTGCTGTGAAAGGCCCGAAAGGCCTGGCACCAAACACCAAAATCACTGAAGATGTTCTGTCCGAACTCTCCCGTGGTCTGTGGTGGCAGCTGGCCCTTGAGGACGAAGATGCAGCACAAATCGTTGAAGCTCTGAATGAGCAATACGAACTGCAGAAACGTGCTCTGGATGCGCGCTTTGAAGACAAAGTTGAAAAGGTCCGTCGCGGCGATGATCTGCCTCCGGGTGTGATGAAGATGGTTAAAGTCTTTATTGCTGTGAAGCGTAAGCTTCAGCCTGGTGATAAAATGGCGGGTCGTCACGGGAACAAAGGTGTTATTTCCAAGGTTGTGCCTATGGAAGACATGCCGTTCCTTGCAGATGGTACCCCGGTTGATTTCTGTCTGAACCCACTTGGTGTGCCTTCACGTATGAACGTCGGTCAGATCCTTGAAACCCACATGGGTTGGGCTGGTCGTGGTCTGGGTATCAACATTGATGAATCCCTGCAGGCTTACCGTCGCAACGGCGACCTGACTCCGGTGAAAGAAGCGATGCGCATTGCTTATGGCGATGACGTATATGCCGAAGGCATCGAAGGCATGGAAGACGAAGATCTTCTGGAAACAGCGGGCAATGTGACCCGTGGTGTTCCGATCGCAACACCGGTTTTTGACGGTGCGAAGGAAGCAGACGTGAACTCTGCGCTGGAACGTGCCGGTTTCGACACGTCTGGTCAGTCTGTTCTGTATGATGGCCGCACCGGTGAACGCTTCGCACGCGAAGTGACCGTTGGTGTGAAATATCTGTTGAAACTGCACCACCTCGTGGACGACAAAATTCACGCACGTTCCACCGGGCCTTACTCTCTCGTTACGCAGCAGCCTCTGGGTGGTAAAGCTCAGTTCGGTGGTCAGCGCTTCGGTGAGATGGAAGTCTGGGCTCTGGAAGCATATGGCGCGGCTTATACCCTGCAGGAAATGCTCACTGTTAAGTCTGATGACGTAGCAGGCCGGACGAAAGTCTATGAGAGCATCGTGAAGGGCGAAGATAACTTCGAAGCCGGTGTACCGGAAAGCTTCAACGTGCTTGTGAAAGAAGTCCGGGGCCTCGGCCTCAACATGGAACTCCTGGATGCGGAGGAAGATGAATAAGGCCCCGGGCCTTATTCACCCTTCCTTCCCCCTTAGATAAAGGTACGCAAAATGAACCAGGAACTGTCAACAAACCCGTTTAACCCGCTGGCCCCACAGAAGACCTTTGATGAAATCAAAGTGTCCCTGGCGTCTCCGGAACGGATCCTTTCATGGTCTTTCGGTGAGATTAAGAAACCGGAAACCATCAACTACCGTACATTCAAGCCAGAACGCGATGGTCTGTTCTGCGCACGGATCTTTGGCCCGATCAAAGATTACGAATGTCTCTGTGGTAAATATAAGCGCATGAAATATCGCGGCGTTGTCTGCGAAAAATGTGGTGTGGAAGTCACCCTGCAAAAAGTGCGCCGTGAACGTATGGGCCACATCGAACTGGCAAGCCCGGTTGCGCATATCTGGTTCCTCAAGTCCCTTCCGTCCCGGATCGGCCTGATGCTGGACATGACCCTGCGTGATCTGGAACGTATTCTGTACTTCGAAAACTATGTTGTGATCGAACCTGGCCTGACCGACCTGACCTTTGGTCAGATGATGTCAGAAGAAGAATACATGGATGCTCAGGACGCATACGGCATGGATGCATTCACCGCCGGTATCGGCGCTGAAGCGATCCGTGAAATGCTGTCCATGATCGATCTTGAAGCCGAAGCAGAAGCGCTGCGTGCGGATCTGGCTGTGGCAACCGGTGAGTTGAAGCCGAAGAAGATCATCAAACGTCTGAAGATCGTTGAAAGCTTCCTTGAATCCGGCAACCGCCCTGAGTGGATGATCATGACCGTTATCCCGGTCATTCCACCAGAACTGCGCCCGCTGGTTCCTCTGGATGGTGGCCGTTTCGCGACCTCCGATCTGAACGACCTTTACCGTCGTGTGATCAACCGGAACAACCGTCTGAAGCGTCTGATTGAACTGCGCGCACCTGACATCATCGTCCGGAACGAAAAGCGGATGCTGCAGGAATCTGTGGATGCGCTGTTTGACAACGGTCGTCGTGGTCGTGTGATCACTGGTGCCAACAAACGTCCTCTGAAATCTCTCAGCGATATGCTGAAGGGTAAGCAAGGTCGTTTCCGTCAAAACCTTTTGGGTAAGCGCGTCGACTTCTCTGGTCGTTCAGTCATTGTGACCGGTCCGGAACTGAAGCTGCATCAATGTGGTCTGCCGAAGAAGATGGCGCTTGAGCTGTTCAAGCCGTTCATCTATTCGCGCCTTGAAGCCAAAGGCCTGTCTTCCACTGTGAAGCAAGCCAAGAAGCTGGTTGAAAAAGAGCGTCCCGAAGTCTGGGATATCCTCGATGAGGTCATCCGCGAACACCCGGTCATGCTGAACCGTGCGCCTACGCTGCACCGTCTTGGCATCCAGGCGTTTGAACCTGTGCTGATCGAAGGCAAAGCCATCCAGCTGCACCCGCTGGTCTGTTCCGCGTTTAACGCTGACTTCGACGGTGACCAGATGGCGGTTCACGTACCGCTGTCTCTGGAAGCACAGCTTGAAGCCCGTGTTCTGATGATGTCCACGAACAACGTTCTGTCGCCTGCAAACGGTGCACCGATCATTGTTCCGTCTCAGGATATGATTCTGGGCATCTACTATATCACGATGCAGCGCGAAGGCATGAAAGGCGAAGGCATGGTCTTTGCCGACGTTGACGAAGTGCAGCACGCTTTGGACGCGGGTGAAGTTCACCTGCACGCCAAAATCACAGCCCGCATCCCGCAGGTTGATGAAGAAGGCAACACCGTGATGAAGCGCTTTGAAACCACTCCGGGCCGTGTACGCCTGGGTGCGCTTCTGCCACAGAACGCCAAAGCACCATTTGATCTGGTGAACGGTCTTCTGCGGAAGAAAGAAGTGCAAAGCGTGATTGACACTGTCTACCGCTACTGTGGTCAGAAAGAATCTGTGATCTTCTGTGATCAGATCATGTCCACAGGCTTCAAAGAAGCGTTTAAGGCCGGTATTTCCTTCGGCAAAGACGACATGGTTATCCCTGATAACAAATGGCCGCTGGTTGATGAAACCCGCGATCAGGTGAAGGGCTTTGAACAGCAGTATATGGACGGCCTGATCACTCAGGGTGAAAAATACAACAAAGCAATCGATGCCTGGTCAAAGTGTAACGACAAAGTCACCGATGCGATGATGTCTACGATTTCTGACACTGGTTCTGATGAAAACGGTGCGGAAAACGAACCAAACTCTGTTTACATGATGGCCCACTCCGGTGCGCGTGGTTCTGTAACGCAGATGAAACAGCTAGGCGGTATGCGCGGTCTGATGGCAAAGCCGAACGGCGACATCATCGAAACACCGATCATCTCGAACTTTAAAGAAGGCCTGTCGGTTCTTGAGTACTTCAACTCTACCCACGGTGCCCGTAAAGGTCTGTCCGATACCGCGCTTAAAACAGCGAACTCCGGTTATCTGACACGTCGTCTGGTTGATGTTGCTCAGGATTGTATCGTGCGTGAACACGATTGCGGAACTGAACTGGCTGTGACCATCGAAGCGGCTGTTAACGACGGTGACGTTGTTGCGTCTCTGGGCGAACGTGCGCTGGGTCGTGTTTCTGCTGATGATGTCATGGTGCCTGGCACTGAAGACCAGCTGCTGGTTGCTGCCGGCGCGCTGATCGACGAACGCAAAGCGGATGAGATCGAAGCAAGTGGTCTGGCCTCTATGCGTGTGCGCAGCCCGCTGACCTGTGAAGCCGAAGAAGGCGTCTGTGTTCAGTGTTACGGTCGTGACCTTGCACGCGGCACCCAGGTGAACCAGGGCGAAGCTGTTGGTATCATCGCGGCGCAGTCCATTGGTGAACCTGGTACACAGCTGACCATGCGTACATTCCACATTGGTGGTGTTGCACAGGCCGGTGGCCAGCAATCCTTCCAGGAAGCTTCTGCCGACGGTAAGATCGAACTGCGTAACGCAAATGTTCTTAAAAATGCAGCCGGTGACCTGGTTGTTATGGGCCGGAACATGGCGGTTGCGATCATCGACGAAAACGGTGAAGAGCGTGCGAACTTCAAAGTTGGCTATGGTTCAAAAATGCACGTCAAAGATGGTGCCTCTGTGGCCCATGGCGACAAGCTGTTTGAATGGGATCCATACACGCTGCCGATCATCGCTGAGAAAGCCGGTACTGCTAAGTTTGTTGACCTGATCAGCGGTATCGCTGTGCGGGATGAAACCGACGAAGCAACCGGTATGACCCAGAAGATCGTGATAGACTGGCGTGCAGCGCCAAAAGGCAACGAGCTGAAGCCGGAAATCATCGTTATGGATGAAAATGGCGAACCAATGCGCAACGATGCAGGTAACCCTGTTTCCTACGCAATGTCTGTGGATGCGGTTCTTTCGATCGAAGAAGGTCAGAAGATCGCAGCCGGTGACATCGTTGCACGTATCCCGCGTGAAGGTTCTAAAACCAAGGACATCACCGGTGGTCTGCCACGTGTTGCTGAACTGTTCGAAGCACGTCGTCCGAAAGATCACGCGATCATCGCTGAAATCGATGGTTATGTGCGCTTCGGGCGTGACTATAAGAACAAGCGTCGTATCTCTATCGAACCAGCAGATGAGTCCCTCGAGACCGTGGAATACATGGTGCCGAAGGGCAAACACATCCCGGTTGCCGAAGGTGATTTCATCCAGAAGGGCGAATACATCATGGACGGTAACCCGGCTCCGCACGATATTCTTGCGGTTATGGGTGTGGAAGCGCTGGCGAACTACATGATCGACGAAGTTCAGGACGTTTACCGTCTGCAGGGCGTGAAGATTAACGATAAACACATCGAAGTTATCGTGCGTCAGATGCTGCAGAAATGGGAAATTCAGGACTCTGGTGAGACCACATTGCTGAAAGGTGAACACGTTGATAAGGCTGAATTTGACGCCGCCAACGCAAAAGCCATTGACCGCGGTGTACGTCCGGCCAAAGGCGAACCGATCCTGCTGGGTATCACCAAAGCATCCCTGCAGACACGTTCCTTCATCTCTGCGGCGTCCTTCCAGGAAACCACACGTGTTCTTACCGAGGCATCTGTCCAGGGTAAGAAAGACAAACTGGTTGGTCTGAAAGAAAACGTCATCGTGGGTCGTCTGATCCCGGCGGGCACCGGTGGGGCAACCCAGCAGGTGCGTAAAGTTGCTGCGGATCGCGACAATGTGGTTCTCGAAGCCCGTCGCGAAGAAGCCGAACAGGCTGCTGCTCTGGCGGCACCAACGGCTGCCACTGCGGATGGCGATATGGCGCAGGCCGAAGTTATGATGAAAGAAATGATGGACAGCGGGATCATCAGCAACGACTGATGATCACACTGATCACAAAAATTCATGGAAAAGGCCCCTACTTTGTCGGGGCCTTTTCTTTTTGCGCTGATCCTGTCGCGATAAGATAGAAAAGTCGTATTCAGACCGGATGAGATTTCCGGCGCATTTAAAACGTTGAGATAAACGGGCAGGGGACAGATGATGCAGGACAATACGCGCGGTGCGCTTCTGATGATGGCAAGCATGGCTTGTTTCGTTTGCAATGACACCTGCCTGAAGCTGATCGGTACGGATATGCCTTTGCAACAGCTGTTGCTTCTGCGCGGTACGCTGACAATTGCCCTGATGATTGCTCTGGCTGCCAGCCTTGGTCAGCTGAACTTCCGCATGAGCCGCAAGGACTGGACCTGGGCTAATATCCGGGGACTGGCCGAAGTCGGCGCCGCGTATTTCTTCCTGACCGCCTTGTTCAATATGCCGCTGGCGAACCTGACAGCGGTGCTTCAGGCACTGCCGCTTGCGATCACCATGGCAGGGGCGGTGTTTCTGCGGGAACGTGTCGGCTGGCGACGCTGGTCTGCGATCCTGATTGGTTTTGTCGGCGTGATGCTGATCGTTCAGCCGGGCGGGGATGGGTTTAACATCTATTCCGTTTATGGCTTGCTGGCTGTGGGCTTTGTGACACTGCGCGATATGTGCGCGCGCCCGCTGTCAAAAGACGTGCCCAGCATGGTGATCGCGATTATCGGCGCTGTCGGTGTGACGGCGGCGGCGGGGCTTGTGCTGCTCTGGGATACATCGGTCTGGCAGCCGGTTTCTCTGCGCAACGGGATCCTGATGACCATGGCCGGGTTCTTCCTGCTGGGTGGCTACTATTTCAGCGTGGCCGTCATGCGCGTGGGCGAGGTCAGCTTTACCTCGGGTTTCCGGTATACCGGGCTGATCTGGGCGCTGATTATCGGCTGGTTCATCTGGGGTGACTGGCCTGATGTTGTCACCTGGATCGGCATCCTGATTGTGGTGGCATCCGGTGCCTTTACCTTCTGGCGCGAACGGGCCGTAAAACAGGTTACAGCCGACAAGGTTGCTGGTTAAATCCGGCTTTCAGGCATGCCGGGTGGCGCTGTTGACAAGGGGGGCGACTCTCCATATACGGCGACCACCGGGCCAGGAATCTCCTTGCCTGGTTCTTATCTTTTGTGGACATGATCCTGGTCGAACAAGCCCTGATCCTCTGGAAACAAGCCGTATGATTTCATCATGAAAACCATGTGGTTCCGGTACTTTGCATTCGGTAAAGTGCTTTAATAACTGAAATGTGTTGCAACACGGGGAAATAACCGGAATGCCAACGATACAACAGCTGATCCGCAAGCCGCGCCAGCCGAAAGTAAAACGTTCTAAATCGATGCACCTGCAGTCGTGCCCGCAAAAACGCGGCGTCTGCACACGCGTTTATACAACGACTCCTAAGAAACCAAACTCCGCGATGCGGAAAGTTGCCAAGGTTCGCCTGACCAACGGTTTCGAAGTAATCTCTTACATCCCGGGTGAAAGCCACAACCTTCAGGAACACTCTGTGGTTCTGATCCGTGGCGGCCGAGTAAAAGACCTTCCGGGTGTCCGTTATCACATCCTGCGTGGTGTTCTGGATACCCAGGGCGTTAAAGACCGTAAACAACGCCGTTCGAAGTACGGCGCGAAGCGTCCTAAGTAAGGGGAATAAGAGATGTCCAGACGTCACGCCGCTGAAAAACGCGAAGTTCTGCCAGATGCAAAATATGGCGACCGCGTAATCACCAAATTCATGAACAACCTGATGATCGATGGCAAGAAATCTGCTGCCGAGCGCATCGTTTACAACGCATTTGACCGCGTTGAAGACAAGCTGAAGCGCGCACCGGTAGAAGTTTTCCACGAAGCTCTCGAAAACATCAAACCATCTGTCGAAGTTCGCTCCCGCCGTGTGGGTGGTGCAACTTACCAGGTGCCTGTTGAAGTGCGCGTTGAGCGCCGCGAAGCGCTGGCAATCCGCTGGCTGATCGCTGCTGCACGTAAGCGCAACGAAAACACAATGGAAGAACGCTTCGCCGGTGAACTGCTTGACGCAGTGAATAACCGCGGTTCCGCAGTTAAAAAGCGCGAAGACACTCACAAAATGGCCGATGCGAACAAAGCATTCAGCCATTACCGTTGGTAACCCTTTAGGATCAGGACGAGAATTATGGCTCGCGAATATCCCCTCGATCGGTACCGTAACTTCGGTATCATGGCGCACATCGACGCAGGTAAAACCACCTGTTCCGAACGCATCCTGTACTACACCGGTAAAGAACATAACATCGGTGAAGTACACGACGGCGCTGCAACCATGGACCACATGGAGCAGGAACAGGAACGCGGTATTACTATTACGTCTGCTGCGACCACTACTTTCTGGGAGCGTACCGAAGATGGTACAACTCCAGATTCTGAAAAGCACCGCCTGAACATCATCGACACCCCTGGTCACGTTGACTTCACGATTGAAGTTGAACGTTCCCTTGCGGTTCTCGATGGTGCGGTTTGTGTTCTTGACGCCAACGCTGGTGTTGAACCACAGACTGAAACTGTTTGGCGTCAGGCTGACCGCTACAAAGTTCCACGTATGGTTTTTGTCAACAAAATGGACAAAATCGGCGCGGACTTCTTCAACTGTGTAAACATGATTGAAGACCGTACCGGCACCACTGCGATCCCTGTTGGCGTGCCTATTGGTGCGGAAACAGAACTTGAAGGTCTGGTTGACCTCGTCACCATGGAAGAATGGCTGTGGCAGGGTGAAGACCTTGGTGCGTCATGGATCAAAGCACCGATCCGTGAAAGCCTGCAGGACATGGCGAACGAATGGCGTGGCAAACTTGTCGAAGCTGCTGTTGAGCAGGACGACGATGCTATGATGGCATACCTCGAAGGCGAAGAGCCAGACGTACCAACACTGCGCGCACTGCTGCGTAAAGGTACCCTGGCGATGGCTTTCGTACCTGTTCTTGGTGGCTCTGCCTTCAAAAACAAAGGTGTTCAGCCGCTGCTTAACGCTGTGCTTGACTACCTGCCAAGCCCGCTGGACGTTGTTGACTACATGGGCTTTAAGCCTGGTGACGAAACAGAAACACGTGACATTGCCCGCCGCGCGGATGATGACATGGCGTTCTCTGCTCTGGCGTTCAAAATCTGGAATGACCCATTCGTGGGCTCCCTGACCTTTACACGGATCTATTCCGGTAAACTGGAAAAGGGCGATACATTCCTGAACTCCACCAAAGGCAAAAAAGAACGTGTTGGCCGCATGATGATCATGCACTCCAACGACCGTGATGAAATCACGGAAGCGTTCGCTGGCGACATCATCGCGCTGGGTGGCCTGAAGGACACCACAACCGGTGACACGCTGTGTGCTGTGAACGAACCTGTTGTTCTCGAAACAATGACATTCCCTGATCCTGTGATCGAGATTGCTGTTGAGCCGAAAACAAAAGGCGACCAGGAAAAAATGGGTCTCGCTCTGCAACGTCTGTCCGCAGAAGATCCATCCTTCCGTGTGGAAACTGACATCGAATCTGGTCAGACCATCATGAAGGGTATGGGCGAACTTCACCTTGATATTCTCGTGGACCGTATGAAGCGCGAATTCAAAGTGGAAGCGAACATTGGTGCGCCGCAGGTTGCTTACCGCGAGACCATTGGTCACGAAGTTGAGCACACCTACACCCACAAGAAACAGTCCGGTGGTTCTGGTCAGTACGGCGAAGTGAAAATGATCATTTCTCCGACCGAGCCTGGCGAAGGTTTCTCCTTTGAATCACGCATCGTTGGTGGTGCTGTTCCGAAGGAATACATCCCGGGTGTTGAAAAAGGCATCAAGTCTGTCATGGACTCCGGCCCTCTGGCTGGCTTCCCTGTGATCGACTTTAAAGTTGCTCTGATCGACGGTAAGTTCCACGATGTTGACTCCTCCATCCTCGCGTTCGAAATCGCTGCACGTATGTGTATGCGTGAAGGTATGCGCAAGGCGGGTGCGAAGATGCTCGAACCTATCATGAAAGTCGAAGTGATCACTCCGGATGAGTACACCGGTGGCATCATTGGCGATCTGACCTCCCGTCGTGGGCAGGTACAGGGCCAGGATTCCCGCGGTCACGCCATCGCGATCGACGCTTTCGTGCCTCTGGCGAACATGTTCGGCTACATCAACACTCTGCGGTCCATGTCTTCTGGCCGCGCACAGTTCTCGATGCAGTTCGACCACTATGAACCAGTACCGTCTAACATCTCTGAAGAGATCCAGGCGAAATACGCTGGCTAAGCAAATTCGCGGGGTGGTTCAGGTCGCCCCGCTCTCTCACACCGGGCGCATAGCCCACAGTTTTTAAGGAGGCCTCCCATGGCTAAGGAAAAGTTTGAGCGTAATAAACCGCACTGTAACATCGGTACCATTGGTCACGTTGACCACGGTAAGACGACGCTGACAGCTGCGATCACCAAGCAGTTCTCTAACGAGTTCAAAGCTTACGACGAGATCGACGGCGCGCCAGAAGAAAAAGCACGCGGCATCACCATCTCTACTGCACACGTTGAGTATGAGACAGAGAACCGTCACTACGCACACGTTGACTGCCCGGGTCACGCTGACTACGTGAAAAACATGATCACCGGTGCGGCACAGATGGACGGCGCGATCCTGGTTGTGAACGCAGCCGATGGCCCTATGCCACAGACCCGTGAGCACATCCTTCTGGGCCGCCAGGTTGGCATCCCTGAGATGGTTGTTTTCATGAACAAAGTTGACCAGGTAGACGACGAAGAGCTGCTGGAACTGGTTGAAATGGAAATCCGTGAACTGCTGTCCGAATACGGCTACAACGGCGACGATATCCCTGTTGTTGCTGGTTCTGCTCTGGCAGCTCTGGAAGACCGTGACGACAACATCGGCAAAGAGAAAATCGCTGAGCTGATGGAAGCTGTTGACTCCTTCATCCCACAGCCACCACGTGCGATCGACGAGCCATTCCTGATGCCAATCGAAGACGTGTTCTCCATCTCTGGCCGTGGTACTGTTGTAACCGGCCGTGTAGAGCGTGGCGCGATCAACGTTGGTGATTCCATCGAAATCGTTGGTATCCGTGACACTTCCACCACCACTTGTACTGGTGTTGAAATGTTCCGCAAACTGCTGGACCGCGGTGAAGCTGGCGACAACATCGGCGCGCTGCTGCGTGGCGTAGACCGTGAAGGCGTTGAGCGTGGTCAGATCCTGTGTAAGCCAGGTTCTGTTAAGCCTCACACCAAGTTCGAAGCAGAAGTTTATATTCTGACCAAAGAAGAAGGTGGTCGTCACACCCCATTCTTCGCGAACTACCGTCCACAGTTCTACTTCCGTACAACTGACGTCACCGGTACATGCATCCTGCCAGAAGGCACCGAGATGGTTATGCCAGGCGACAACCTGAAACTGTCTGCTGAACTCATCGCGCCAATCGCGATGGAAGAAGGCCTGCGCTTCGCGATCCGCGAAGGTGGCCGCACAGTAGGTTCCGGTGTTGTTTCCACAATCATCGAGTAAGAACAGCCCTGCTGTTCTTACGGCGGGCAACAGCTTCTGACGCAGTCAGACGCGAGTGCCCGCTCCTTGCAGATAAAAGAACCCCCGCTCAATAAGAGCGGGGGTTCTTTTATTGTCAGGGATGCAATTACAGGTTTTCCATACCTGGCAAGGCTTTTCCGGTGACGTACCTTGAAGGTGCGATTAACCGATGTTGGGCAATATGGAATTTATCTCATATCTTTTTAAAACGCTCTGGTGGACGTTTCTGACCTTTCTGGGGCTCTCGGTGCTTTTCTTCCTGTTCTGGATCCTAAGCTATAATGTCACCGGGCCTTTATTTTCCAAGTATTACACGTGGCGCGCTGAACGCGTGAATGATGAAATCTGGGTAACTGAAAATGCGCAGATATATGAAATTTCGGTGCGTTACGAAATCAATGGTGTTCCCGGTTCCGTGTTTACAGAGATGATCTGCGCAAATAAGGCGAGGAAGCGGAATTCCTCGTTGAAGAACAGCGCTGAATACCGGAGGCCTGTTGCTTTGAATGTGGGGCGGCGGATCTCAGACCTCACCCTTGCGCCGGGCTACGACTTAAAAATAGGCCTCCCTGGAGAATGCCCGGATATTGCAGGTCAGTTGGCTGAAGGAAGGTTTCCTGTATTACCGGGGAATGAACGTGCCAGGATCCGTTCGGGCGCAAGTGGACTGCATTGTTATTATGAATATAGTGCCAGGCCTGCTGCGCGGCTCGATAGCATTGTTGTCTTTCGACCTGAGATAACCGCTGTTCGGGAAACGCCTCTGCGCGAGATTATGACGCGCACGGAATTTGGGACATCCGATATGCATGAACTGTGGCGTCGCGGGGAATATGCCGGTGAAAATCCGCGGATGAATGAAGTGTATAGGGAGCAGCGCGCCCCGGATTGTGTCGGGATGTAAGGTGATTTTGTTTGTCTGAGTTGCAGGTGCTCGTCTCTCCCTTACGGGCGAGCCTCGCTGACAGGCAAAATCCACCGTGGGGCTTGTCGGGGGAGCAGTTGTGACGTGCTGATCGTCACAATCAGGGCTTCGCCCGTTCGTGCCTGAAAATGTCCTCCGGACATTTTCTTTTTCGGCACTCACCCCTTGCCACACCCCTGAATCCCCCGTATATCGCGCGAGTTCGCATATTCTGTGAACTGGTAAGGGATTCGTCCCTGCTGAAGGTTCGATGTGGGGGCGCAATGGTGCGATCTCGACCTCTCAACCGGCTCAAAGCCGCGAAAGGCCCATAAACATGGCAAGCCAAAACATTCGCATCCGGCTGAAGGCGTTCGATTTCCGGGTGCTTGATGCATCTACTCAGGAAATCGTAAACACTGCCAAGCGCACCGGCGCTCAGGTACGTGGCCCGATCCCGCTGCCAAACAAGATCGAAAAATTCACTGTTCTGCGTGGCCCACACGTGAACAAGAAATCCCGCGATCAGTTTGAAATCCGTACCCACAAGCGTCTTCTGGACATTGTGGACCCAACACCGCAGACCGTTGACGCGCTGATGAAGCTCGACCTCGCTGCCGGCGTTGACGTACAGATTTCTGTATAAGGAGGGTATAGAATTATGCGCTCTGGAATTATCGCGAAAAAGGTGGGTATGACCCGCCTGTTCATGGAAGACGGCAAGCAGATACCTGTGACCGTTCTTCACCTCGACGGCCTGCAGGTTGTTGCACAGCGTACCGCTGACAAAGACGGTTACACTGCTGTACAGCTTGGTGCTGGTTCTGCAAAAGCAAAGCGCACATCCAAAGCGATGCGCGGTCACTTCGCTGCTGCAAACGTTGCGCCGAAGCGTAAGGTTGCTGAATTCCGTGTATCTGAAGATGCACTGATCAGCGTTGGCGAGGAAATCTCTGCTGAGCACTTCCTGGAAGGTCAAAAAGTTGACGTTTCCGGTACATCTATCGGTAAAGGTTTTGCCGGTGCGATGAAGCGCCACAACTTCGGCGGTCTGCGTGCGACACACGGTGTGTCTATCTCTCACCGTTCACACGGTTCTACTGGTCAGTGTCAGGATCCTGGTAAGGTATTCAAAGGCAAGAAAATGGCCGGTCACATGGGTGCTGCCCGTGTAACCACACAGAACCTGGAAGTTGTTCGCACTGACGCTGACCGTGGTCTCGTATTCATCAAAGGCGCCGTACCTGGCTCCAAAGGTGGCTGGGTCACTGTTAAGGATGCTGTGAAGAAGAAAGCTCCGGAAGGTCTGCCTTTCCCGGCAGCTCTGAAATCCGCTGCAGCTCCTGCTGAAGCCTCTGAAGGGGGTGCTGAAGAATGAAACTTGATGTAATCAAACTCGACGGCGGCAAAGCTGGTTCCATTGATCTGGACGAAGCACTGTTCGGTCTTGAGCCACGCGCAGACATCCTGCACCGTGTTGTTCGCTGGCAGCGCAGCAATGCGCAGGCTGGTACACACAAGGTGAAAACCCGTTCCGAAGTGAAATACTCTACCAAGAAGATCTATCGCCAAAAAGGCACAGGTGGCGCACGCCACGGTGCACGTTCGGCGCCTATCTTCCGCGGTGGTGGTGTTTACAAAGGCCCGGTTGTTCGTAGCCACGGCCACGACCTGACCAAAAAGTTCCGTGCTTTGGGTCTGCGTCACGCTTTGTCTGCTAAGCTGAAGGCTGGTGAACTGGTTGTGATCGAAAACGCTGAGACAGAGGGTAAAACCGCTGCTCTGGCCAAGCAGGTCAAAGACCTCGGCTGGAAGCGTGCTCTGATCATCGACGGTGCAGCTGTAAACGAAGGTTTCGCTCAGGCGGCGCGTAACATCGAAGGTCTCGATGTTCTGCCAACTATGGGTGCAAACGTATATGACATCCTGAAGCGTGATACTCTCGTGATCACCAAAGCAGGTGTTGAAGCTCTGGAGGCTCGTTTGAAATGAGTGCTAAAGCAGAACATTACGACGTAGTGCGCAAGCCGATCATCACTGAAAAAGCAACCATGGCATCTGAAAACGGTGCAGTTGTTTTTGAAGTGGCAATCGACAGCAACAAGCCACAGATCAAAGAAGCTGTTGAAGCTCTCTTTGGTGTGAAGGTGAAGGCGGTTAACACCACCATCACCAAAGGTAAAACCAAGCGTTTCCGCGGCATGCCGGGCAAACGTAAGGACGTCAAAAAAGCCTATGTGACCCTCGAAGAGGGCAACACAATCGACGTGTCCACCGGACTCTAAGTCGAAGCTGTTGTGAAAAATTTGAAACCCCTCGCTGCAAAGCGGGGGGTTTTGTTGTTCAAGGCTTGGTTTGAAGTTTTGTGAGCATTAATCTGTATTTTTCAATGTCCGCGCTCAGTGCCTTCGGAGGACGTTTGCGATTTCTTTTGTGCTCACATTTTATGTCTAGAAGTGTATTTAAGTGCGCCTGAATTTCTTGCGCAGAGAGTTCCGCTGTTTGCTTTCTGGCCAACGACTTTCGAGTAGCATTATGGAACTGTCTGTCAAAGTTCTTCTGCAGCTTCGATGCCAGAATAATTTCAGGTGCCTGAAAGTCATTCCCGTAACTGCACAGTTTGCTGCGCTTACTTTCTTTTTCAAAATCGATTTTGGATGCCATTGAACTTCCTTTGAGCAAAGTTACTCAGTTTAATCTGGTGCTGGTCAGGCCCGGAATCAAGGTGCCTGCACCGCCGGGCCAGCGCCCGTCCGTCCCGAAGGGCGGGCGCTTTTGAAGGGGAGGGGACAAAAGCGGACCTCCCGTCAGGGCTGAAACATAAACTGCGATGACGACAGGGCAAGGATGCCCACCCACGGACGGGCGCTGGCCCTTTGTTAAATCCCTTATTTTAACGCTTCCTATAGACACCCGCCGCTTTCTCTGGTACTTCGCGCAAGTCTTAATGGCCCTGGATTCGTTCCGGGGTCTTTGACATTGCGCTTTGGGACCTTCGGGGCCCTATATTTTGGCCACCTTCGGGGGGCTTACATAGCGGGCCATGACCAATTCGGGTTGGGTTCGCACAGCTAAACGGAAGACAGAAAGCATGGCACTTAAGTCGTATAAACCGACCACGCCAGGCCAGCGAGGGCTGGTTCTGATCGACCGTTCGGAGCTTTGGAAAGGACGTCCAGTCAAATCCCTTACTCAGGGTCTGACAAAATCGGGCGGCCGGAACAACACCGGACGGATCACTATGCGTCGTACAGGTGGGGGTGCAAAGCGCCTTTACCGGATCATCGATTTCAAGCGGAACAAATTTGACGTTGCCGCGACAGTAGTACGTATCGAATACGATCCTAACCGGACCGCATTTATCGCACTCGTAAAATACACTGATGGCGAACAGGCCTACATTCTCGCACCACAGCGTCTTGCTGTTGGCGACTCTGTGGTTTCCTCCGCTAAAGCCGACATCAAACCAGGTAACGCTATGCCGTTCTCTGGCATGCCTATCGGTACCATCGTTCACAACATCGAACTGAAACCTGGCAAAGGCGGTCAGATCGCCCGTGCAGCTGGTACTTATGCTCAGTTTGTTGGTCGTGACGGTTCTTACGCTCAGATCCGCCTTTCTTCCGGCGAACTGCGTCTGGTACGTCAGGAATGCATGGCAACTGTTGGTGCGGTTTCCAACCCTGACAACTCCAACCAGAACTTCGGTAAAGCCGGCCGTATGCGCCACAAAGGCATCCGTCCTTCTGTTCGTGGTGTTGTAATGAACCCGGTTGACCACCCTCACGGTGGTGGTGAAGGCCGTACCTCCGGTGGTCGTCACCCGGTTTCCCCATGGGGTAAGCCAACTAAGGGTAAGCGTACCCGCAACAAAAACAAAGCGTCGCAAAAGCTTATCATTCGCTCGCGTCACGCTAAGAAGAAGGGGCGTTAACATATGTCACGTTCTGTATGGAAAGGCCCTTTCGTTGATGCTTATGTGCTTAAGAAAGCAGAAGCAGTACGCGAATCCGGCCGCAATGAAGTGATCAAAATCTGGTCCCGTCGTTCCACCATTCTCCCACAATTCGTGGGTCTGACCTTTGGTGTTTACAACGGCAAAAAACATATCCCGGTAAACGTATCCGAGGAAATGATTGGCCAGAAATTCGGTGAATATTCCCCGACACGGACCTACTACGGTCACGCCGCGGATAAAAAAGCGAAGCGGAAGTAAAAGCCATGGGTAAAGAGAAAAACGCACGCCGCGTGGCTGACAACGAAGCAATGGCGAAAGTTCGCATGCTTCGCACAAGCCCGCAGAAGCTGAACCTGGTTGCAGGTATGATCCGTGGCAAGAAAGTGGACAAGGCTCTGACCGACCTCACTTTCTCCAAGCGTCGTATTTCTGGTGACGTTAAGAAATGTCTCCAGTCCGCAATCGCCAATGCTGAAAACAACCACAACCTGGATGTTGATGAACTGATCGTGGCGGAAGCCTGGGTTGGTAAAAACCTCACCATGAAACGTGGTCGTCCACGTGCCCGTGGTCGTTTTGGCAAAATCTTGAAACCGTTCGCTGAGCTGACTATCGTTGTTCGCCAGGTTGAAGCAACCTCCGGGGAGCAAGCATAATGGGTAACAAAGTAAATCCGATTGGCATGCGTCTTCAGGTGAACCGCACCTGGGACAGCCGCTGGTACGCAAACACCAAAGACTATGGTGATCTTCTGCTCGAAGATATTCGCATGCGCGAATTCATCGGCAAAGAGTGCAAGCAGGCGGGTGTTTCCCGCGTGATCATCGAACGTCCGCACAAAAAGTGCCGCGTTACTGTTCACACTGCACGTCCTGGTGTTATCATTGGTAAGAAAGGTGCAGACATTGAAACTCTGCGTCTGAAACTTGCTGCGATGACCGACTCTGAACTGCACCTCAACATTGTTGAAGTCCGCAAGCCAGAGATGGATGGTCAACTGGTTGCAGAGAGCATTGCTCAGCAGCTGGAACGCCGTGTATCCTTCCGTCGTGCGATGAAACGTTCTGTTCAGAACGCGATGCGCATGGGTGCTCTTGGTATTCGTGTGAACGTTGCTGGCCGTCTCGGCGGTGCAGAGATCGCGCGTACTGAATGGTATCGCGAAGGTCGTGTGCCTCTGCACACTCTGCGTGCTGACATCGATTATGCGACATGTGAAGCGACGACTGCCTATGGCATCATCGGGATCAAAGTCTGGATCTTCAAAGGCGAGATCATGGAACACGATCCATCTGCACATGACCGCAGACACCAGGAACTCCAGGAAGGCCCTGCACCACGTGGTGCCGGCGGCCGTCGTTGAGGAGACAGATAAATGCTGCAACCAAAACGTACTAAATTCCGTAAGATGCACAAAGGCCGGATCAATGGCCTCGCCAAAGGCGGGTCTGATCTGAACTTCGGCACTTACGGGCTGAAAGCAACCACCCCAGAGCGTGTAACTGCACGTCAGATTGAGGCAGCTCGTCGTGCGATGACCCGCCACATGAAACGTCAGGGTCGTGTATGGATCCGCATTTTCCCGGACGTACCGGTAACTGCGAAACCTATCGAAGTTCGTATGGGTAAAGGTAAAGGCTCTGTTGACCGTTGGGTCTGCAAAGTGAAACCTGGCCGTGTGATGTTCGAAATCGACGGCGTGTCCGAGCCAGTAGCACGTGAGGCCCTGCGCCTTGCCGCGATGAAACTGCCGGTCAAAACCCGCACCGTGGTTCGCGAAGACTGGTAATACGCTGCGATCCGCACTGCGGATCGTCAGCCAGAGGCTCTCGTTGCTTTTGGTAACAAAAGCAACGAGAGCCCACCGGTTCAAATAGTAAAAACCCCCGTCAGGAAACTGGCGGGGGTTTTCTTGTTGGTGCTATATGGGTGGTGAGTGAGTGTATTTATATTGGGAAAACGGAATGACGAGGTTATTGCGCTCAAATTTTTGTAAAGTTACTTATCCTATTTATGGCGCTTCACGCCCACCCCGGGTCAGGCACTGGTGTTTCTATTGTGAGAACCGGTAAATGTGGCTGGTGTTCCCGCCCCGGTACGCTCACTCATTCCCACTTATAATTAAAGCTCACCGAACAGCGTTCTTCCTCACCGGTGTTCTGCATCACCTCATGGCGCAGCCAGCTTTCCCACAGCAGGACGTCGCCTTCATCGGGGCGCATCTTGATGAAGCTTTGATGCTCGCGGCGTGCGTCCTTGATGCGGGGTGGGGCGGCCATCATCATCGCATGGCGCGGATCTTCATAACGCAGCGCACCGGCGCCATCGGGCAGGGCAACATAGGTTGTGCCGGAAATCACCGAATGCGGGTGGATATGGGCGGAATGATAGCCGCCGGGGGGCAGGATGTTGATCCAGATGTCTTCCAGCACCAGTTTGCGATCGTCCAAGTTAAACTGCAGATCTTCCGCAAAAGCCGCAACATGTTTGTCCAGCGCCTCAACCAGCCCCGCAAACACCGGAAACCGCCAGGGCAGATCCGTCAGGGACGCATAAGAGGTATAGCCCGGATAGCCTTCCTTCTCACACCATTCCTGCCCGGCCTCGTCATCCTCGGCAATGGAATAGCAGCTGTCGTACAGCTCATCCGGATCAATCACTGGGGACTGCTCAGCAAGCTGCGCATGATAAAGGCGGGTCACGAAGAGAGATTCAATTTTGGTCATGATGGTGTTTTAGCCTTAAGTTCTGGTCAGGGCGAGAGGCAAAGCGGTCGCACGCCTGGCCATGTTTTGAGGCAATAAATAAAGGTAAGATACCCCTTGCCTCACCTCCCAATCCCCCCTATAGAACACCAGTTCGCGGTCCCTTTCGGGGAATCGTGTGCATTTTTATTCACCCACCAGGGAAAAAGTTACCCTTAATCAGGGGCTTTCTGGTGCAAGGCAAAGGAAGAGGCGACATGAACGCCAATGAATTGCGTGATAAAACGCCGGACGAGCTGAAAGAAGCTCTCTCCACACTGAAAAAAGAATCCTTCAATCTGCGTTTTCAGCAGGCCACTGGTCAGCTTGAATCCACAACTCGTATGCGCGCGGCACGCCGTGAAGCAGCACGTGTGAAGACCATTCTGAACGAAAAAGCTGCAGCCGCAGCTTCTGAAGCATAAGGGGAGCCTGAGATATGCCCAAACGTATTCTGACCGGCACCGTGACTTCTGACGCAAACGCACAGACTGTAACTGTCTCTGTCGAGCGCCGCTTCACACACCCAGTGCTTAAGAAAACCATTCGTAAGTCCAAAAAATACCGGGCGCACGATGAACAGAACGCTTTCAAAAAAGGTGACCAGGTCCGTATCCAGGAATGTGCACCTAAGTCGAAAACGAAACGCTGGGAAGTTCTGTCCGCCTAATCAGGCTTTCAGAACTCCCATAATCGAAACCTTGGGGATCAGGCATATCTGAGCCCCCCACAGGTCGGGAGAAACCAAATGATCCAGATGCAGACCAACCTGGATGTTGCTGACAACAGCGGCGCGCGCCGTGTTCAGTGCATTAAGGTTCTGGGTGGTTCCAAGCGTAAATACGCTAGCGTAGGCGACATCATTGTCGTTTCCGTGAAGGAAGCCATTCCACGCGGTCGTGTGAAAAAAGGCGACGTCCGTAAGGCCGTTGTTGTTCGCACAGCCAAACAAGTTCGTCGTGAAGACGGCACAGCAATCAAGTTCGACGGCAACGCCGCTGTGATCTTGAACAACAACAACGAACCAGTAGGTACACGTATCTTCGGGCCAGTTGTTCGTGAGCTTCGTGCAAAGAACTTCATGAAAATCATCTCACTCGCGCCGGAGGTGCTGTAAGATGGCTGCTAAGCTGAAAAAAGGCGATAAAGTCGTCGTTCTTGCTGGTAAGGACAAGGGCAAAGAGGGCGAAATTTCCTCTGTAAACCCAACTGCCGGCAAAGCTGTGATTGATGGCGTTAATGTTGCTATCCGTCACACAAAACAGACCCAGACAAGCCAGGGTGGCCGCGTTCCAACTGCTATGCCAGTTGATCTGTCCAACCTTGCTCTGCTCGACAGCAATGGTAAAGCGACCCGTGTTGGCTTCCGTGAGGAAGACGGCAAAAAGGTGCGTTTCGCCAAATCAACCGGGGAGACCGTATGATGCTCGACGCACAAACTTACACCCCCCGTCTGAAAGCGCTGTACAAAGACACCATCCGGGCTGCTCTCATGGAAGAGTTCGGCTACAAGAACGAAATGCAGCTGCCTAAGCTCGACAAAATCGTTCTGAACATGGGTGTCGGCGAAGCAACCAAAGACACCAAGAAGGTGAAGCACGCACAAGAAGCGCTGACTCTCATCTCTGGTCAACATGCTGTTGTTACCAAGGCGAAGAAATCCATTGCGGGTTTCCGTGTACGTGAAGAGATGCCACTCGGCACCAAAGTCACACTGCGCGGCGACCAGATGTTTGAATTCCTTGACCGCCTGATCACCATTGCTATGCCACGTATCCGCGACTTCCGCGGCGTATCCGGCAAAAGCTTCGATGGTCGTGGTAACTATGCCATGGGTCTGAAAGAACACATCGTTTTCCCTGAAATCGACTTCGACAAAGTTGTTGATATGCTGGGTATGGACATTGTGATCGCAACCACCGCGAAGACTGACGCGGAAGCAAAGGCGCTGTTGAAAGCTTTCAATATGCCTTTCAACAGCTGATCGCGGAAGGAAATCAATAATGGCTAAAAAGTCTATGATCGCTCGCGAAGTAAAGCGCGCAAAGCTGGTGGAAAAATACGCCGCCAAGCGTGCCGAACTGAAAGAGATCGCAAAAGATGAGAGCAAGCCGATGGAAGAGCGTTTCAAAGCGCGCCTGAAACTTGCAAAACTGCCACGCAACAGCTCTGCGACACGGATGCATAACCGTTGTCAGCTGACTGGTCGTCCTCACGCTTACTACCGTAAGCTGAAGGTCAGCCGTATTGCGCTCCGGGATCTCGGCTCTGCCGGTCAGATTCCTGGCCTCGTGAAATCCAGCTGGTAAGGGAGAGAACGATATGAACGATCCTATCGGCGATATGCTCACCCGTATCCGTAACTCTCAACTGCGCGGCAAATCCGTCGTATCCACACCAGCTTCCAAGCTGCGTGCATGGGTTCTGGATGTGCTTGCAGACGAAGGTTACATTCGTGGTTACGAAAAAGGTACTGATGCCAACGGTCACCCGACCCTGGAAATCAGCCTGAAATACTTCGATGGCACCCCTGTTATCCGTGAGCTGAAGCGTGTTTCCACGCCAGGCCGTCGCGTATACATGGGCGTAAATGACATCCCAACTGTCCGTCAGGGCCTGGGTGTGTCGATTGTCTCCACCTCCCGGGGTGTGATGTCGGATGCAAACGCACGTGCGGCCAACATTGGCGGCGAAGTGCTCTGCACCGTATTCTAAGGAGTAGACAATGTCTCGAATTGGTAAAAAAGCGGTTGAGCTTCCAGGTGGCGTTTCTGCGTCCCTGGACGGTCAGACCATCGAAGTTAAAGGCCCGAAAGGCGCTCGCAGCTTCACAGCAACCGATGATGTAACTATTACCATCGAAGAGAACAGCGTTCAGGTTGATCCACGTGGCAAGTCCAAGCGTGCACGTCAACAGTGGGGCATGTCCCGCACAATGATCGCGAACCTCGTAACCGGTGTGACTGAAGGCTTCAAAAAAGAGCTGGAAATCCAGGGTGTTGGTTATCGTGCTGCTATGCAGGGCAATGTCCTGAAGCTGAACCTGGGTCTGTCCCATGACGTTGAGATCGAGGCGCCTGAAGGCATCACGATCACTGCGCCAAAGCAGACTGTAATCATTGTGGAAGGCATCAACGACCAGCAGGTCGGTGAAGTCGCAGCAAACATTCGCGCGTGGCGTAAACCTGAGCCTTACAAAGGCAAGGGCATCCGCTACAAAGGCGAGTTTGTCTTCCGCAAAGAAGGCAAGAAGAAGTAAGGACGCTAAAAATGGCAAACAGCAAAAGAACCCTGTTTCTGAAGCGCCGCCTGCGCGTTCGGAACAAACTGAAGAAAACTGCATACGGTCGTCCGCGCCTGTCTGTTCACCGTTCAAACAAGAACATCAGCGTTCAGCTGATCGACGATCTGAACGGCGTTACCATCGCTTCCGCGTCTTCTCTCGAGAAAGACCTGGGCGTTGTTGGCAAGAACAACAAAGACGCGGCTGCCAAAGTTGGTTCTGCGATCGCAGAGCGGGCTAAAGCGGCAAACGTCACTGAATGTGTCTTTGATCGCGGCGGTTTCCTCTTCCACGGTAAAGTGCAGGCCCTGGCCGACGCTGCCCGTGAAGGTGGTCTGAAGTTCTGAGAAACTGTGAAAGGCGGCAACGCCTTTCCGATGATCCAGAGGGCAGGATTTCGGTCTTGCCCTACTTGGATTGAGATTTACCGACGTGCAAACGTCACACACGAAGGAATGCCCAAATGGCAGAACGTGAAAACCGTCGTGGCAACCGCCGCGATCGTGAAGAAACACCGGAATTTGCAGATCGTCTGGTCGCAATCAACCGCGTATCCAAAACCGTTAAAGGTGGTAAGCGCTTCGGCTTTGCAGCCCTGGTTGTTGTAGGCGATCAAAAAGGCCGCGTCGGCTTTGGCAAAGGTAAAGCCAAAGAAGTCCCTGAAGCGATCCGCAAAGCGACTGAGCAAGCGAAACGTCAGATGATCCGCGTGCCTCTTCGTGAAGGCCGCACCCTGCACCACGACATCGAAGGTCGTCATGGCGCTGGTAAAGTCATCATGCGTACAGCACCTGAAGGTACTGGTATCATCGCCGGTGGTCCAATGCGTGCTGTTTTCGAAATGCTTGGCGTTAAAGACGTGGTTTCCAAGTCCCTGGGTTCCCAGAACCCATACAACATGATCCGCGCAACAATCGATGGCCTTGGCAAAGAAGCCAGCCCTCGTATGGTCGCTCAGCGTCGTGGCAAGAAGGTTGCAGACATTCTGCGTAAGCCTGAAGCCGAAGCTGACACTGCAGCAGAAGCATAAGGAACTGATACCATGGCTAAAACCATCGTTGTAAAACAAATCGGCTCCCCGATCCGTCGTCCTGCTAAACAGCGTCAGACACTGATCGGCCTCGGCCTGAACAAAATGCACAAAACCCGTGAGCTGGAAGATACACCAGCGATCCGCGGCATGGTTGCAAAGATTTCTCACATGGTTGAGATCATCGAAGAAAAGGGCTGAGTTTAACACTCACCTGATCTGAAATTCAAAACGCCCCGGTGGAAACGCCGGGGCGTTTTTGATGTGTCTGCAAAGCCTTTCAGGTCTGTCATACGTCCGGCTTTCTGTGTAAACCGTTCGTGTTTTGTGCAGAGGTGTTGTGTGATGGCTTATGTGTTTCTTTTTATGCCAATGATCATTGTGGTGGCATATCCGCTTCTCTGGTCCTGGTGGGAACACCGCACGTCCCGCAAGCGTGGTGAGGGGAACGGGTTTAACCGTGACGAAAACATACAGAGCCGCGATAACGCGTTTAAAATATCTTACGTCGTGGTCATTCTTGCCTGCACTGTGTTGCTTATCTGGGGCGATGATATTGCACCGCAATTGAGCTATCGGAGCGAACTGAAGGCGGACATATCGGCGTGTGAACGCAATCGCGATGCAGATGATTGCCTGGAACTCGCCAGGAAACACTGGAATGGTGTAACCGGCATATGTGTAAGTTCTTCTGGCGGAAGCCGCTACAGCACCGGGACAACTACGTCACGGTCGTGTCGTCTGCTTGATCCCGATCAGGAAAAAGCAAACCACTTTGCAAGGCTGGCCTGTGAAGCCGGCAGTCAGGACGGTTGCTTTTTCAGTCAGAACTGGACCCGTGCGCCCGGCGCATTTCGCCCGGATGAAATCAACAGCTATGAAGCGCTTTGCAATCAGGGTTCATTTGTCGCCTGTGATTTGCTGTCGACAATTACCCAGGCCCCGGCAGCAACCCCGGTCTTGCCGCCCGCAGAACTGATCCATGAGGCCTGTGAGGCCGGTGAAAGCAGTGCTTGTCTGCATAGTATGAAACTGCGTCTGCTTGATGTGTTTGCAGCGGGTGCTGCGGGGGCGGCCGCGGATTATCAGGAAATTCTGGCGATTAAGATGCGCATGCTGACGCTCAGCACCAGTCGCACGCTGGATCATTACGAGGCGCAGAAACTTGTCGAAATGGATCAGATTGTTCAGACGTTCTTTGCTGATTTTCAGGCAGAGCCTGTCGCGGAAACAATGGAAGAACTCGACGCTGGATTTTTTGCAGTGCGGGACGCTCTCGAAGCGGTTGAACTGCCGCCTCTGCGTCTCAGATAGGGGTGTCATACCCAGATACGGATGTTATGGCTTTGAAGGTTGAATTCGGATGTATTTTCTAATTATGTTTTCGGCTTTTGCTCTTGCAGGTCTGTTTCCGGTCCTGTGGGCGGTTCTCGAACGGCGTGGCCAGGGGGCAGAGAGCCCGGAAACTCGCCCTATGGGTTCTTCCAGACCATTGAAATACCCGGTTCACTTTTTTGTTGGCTACTTTTGCCTGCTGGGGGTGTTGCTGTTTGTTCTTTCCTGGGCTGGCGAGAAAAGCGCCCGGTGGGAATACCACGGGCAGATAAAAACACAGGTGCGCGCCTGTGAGCGCGCGGGTCACCGGGCCACATGTGCTGATCTTGCAAGGAAGTATCGCTACGGCGTATCGGGAAGCTGTTCCAGATCCCAGCGAACTGTGCCGGGGAACGCGTTTTCAACAGAACAATACACGACGCAGTGCATTTATCTTGATCCGGATCCCGAAAGAGCAAACTTCTATGCCGAATGGGCGTGCCGTCTTGGTGATATCGAAGGTTGCTTTTATGCCTATGAATTTAAGAGGGGCCTGCGGCGTGACCGCTTCACAGATGAACAGCGGCAAGAGACCCTGGCGTTCTGCCAAAATGGTTCATTTGCGGCTTGCAGGTTTGCCAATCAGCTGATGGTTGGTCCTGCAAATACAGGCACGGTGCATCCCCCGATCCATTTTGTGGACCAGGCATGTGACGACGGCAATCTGCGCGCCTGTATTCACGCCGTCCGGCATCGCCTGCTCATTTTCTATGAAGACAGTTCATCCCTGGCGCTACCAGACGACGAACATGATGAAATGATCCGGATTTTTGAAACTCAGGCTCTTACAAGGGCTGATCATGCGGCGTTGAACGGGATGCAGAATGTCTTGTTCGAATATGTATTCGGAGGCGAACATCGAAGTAAACTCAGAGATCCTCAACGGCGCCCGGCGTTGTATGAACACATCGTCAGATCGCTGAAGGCGGTTCCGATTTCACCCATATTTGAGGGTGAAAAGGACCCTATCTTTGGTTTTCACTGACGTCGCCGTATAGGATCCTGTCCAGCTCTTTGTCGGACAGGGGTAGCGGGCTGGTTTCGTCAATCAGTGCCACCGTCATGGTTTCTGCGTCCCATTCATAGTTGGGGATATACATGTTGTGGGGCGCGGGGCCTTTTCGGAACCGGCCTGATGTATCATAATGCGTTCCGCAACAGGGACAGAACCAACCGTAATAGTCGCCGCTTCTGTCGCCCAATGGTACACAGCCCTCTTTTGTGCAGATGCCCCAGAGAACAATGTATCGCCCTTCAGGGTCCACACTGCGTTCCCGGTCATCGGCACTTCCTGTCACGGTGTGCCGCCAGTGGCGGTCAGAAGATATGCTCCGGGTGGCGGTATCAAACAGATCCTCAAGTTGTGTGGCGCGGGCTTGATCAACTTCCTCCTGCGTCCGGTGGCGGATGAACACAGGTCGCTGACGGAACTTCACGGTCAGCTGCCGACCTTCTTCAAGATCACTAATGTCCACGTAAAGGTTTTTGTCGTGCTGTGTTGCGGCTGTCGGACCCATGGCGCGTCCAAGTCCCCAGATCGCCGTGCCGGTCACACCAGCGGCCACCGCACCTGTTGCGTAATAAAGAAAATCGCGTCGCTGAACCATTGTACCAACTGAAATGTTTTGGTTAGCCTGGTCCTGAATACCGGGGCTGTAAAGGGTGAAGGCAGGGTAACTTCGCCGCACGCCGTATATGCATAGACTGTGCATAAGATGTGCATGGATTGTGCATGCCGGTATTCGGGGCAATCCGGGGCCTGTGTGGCACCCATGCAGTCAGCGCAAAGCGGGCATTCCGATTATTGCGGTACAGCCTGAAACCGACTCCCGCTAGATCAACGTCAACACGATTGACCTGTTCGACGGAGTACGAACCATGACCGCTATTAAATCTTTCTTCCGCGCCATCAAAACCGCAGTGAACGCACCTTGCCCGACCTGGACAGAATACCTGCGCGACGGCAAAGCTGCACGCTAAGAGGCTTTAAAGTCTTTAAAGATCCTCTCCCTCCCGCTTTAAAGACTTTAAAATTCCGGGGTGTTTCCGGGACTTGCCAGCGGCAGATCTTCCGGTTAAATACCCCCGGTGGACCATGTCCACAGAATCAAAAACACGAAAGCCGTGGTTGATCCGCTTACGCTTCAGGGATCACATCCGGCAAGGAGAAGCGATATGAAACTCAATGAACTGCGCGACAATCCTGGCGCAACCAAAGCCCGCAAACGCATTGGCCGTGGTCCTGGTTCCGGCACTGGTAAAACCGGTGGCCGTGGTATCAAAGGTCAGAAGTCCCGTTCAGGTGTAGCGATCAAAGGTTTTGAAGGCGGTCAAATGCCTTTGTACCAACGTCTGCCTAAGCGCGGCTTCAACAAGCCAAACCGCAAGGCATATGCTGTTGTAAACCTGGGCATGATCCAGAAATTCATCGACGCGAAAAAGATCGACGCAGCTGCTGCGATCAACGAAGATGTTCTGATCGAATCCGGTCTCGTGCGTCGTAAGCTCGACGGTATCCGCGTGCTGGCAAAGGGTGAACTCACCGCTAAAGCCAACATCGAAGTAACCGGCGCATCCAAGTCTGCTGTTGAAGCAGTTGAAAAAGCTGGCGGCTCTCTGACCATCAAAGCACCGGCAGCGGCTGAATAAGCGCTTGTTTGCGGCCGCCGTGCCGCTTACATACAAATAAGTTTTTCTGACGCCGCCGCCCGGGAAACCGGATGGCGGCGTTTTTCATATGATGGGGAGAGGCCCGGGAATGGCATCTGCAGCAGAGCAAATGGCGTCAAACATGAGCTGGAGTGCGTTCGGCAAAGCATCCGAGCTGCGCCAGCGTATTCTTTTCACACTTGGTCTGTTGATCGTTTACCGTCTCGGGACATATATCCCGGTTCCGGGCATCGACGGCACCGCACTGCGTGAATTTATGGACCAGGCAGGGTCCGGCATCGCCGGCGTGCTTGGCATGTTCACAGGTGGCGCACTGTCACGGATGGGTATCTTTGCCCTGGGCATTATGCCTTATATCTCGGCTTCTATTATTATTCAGCTGCTGACCGCTATGGTTCCACAGCTGGAACAGTTGAAAAAAGAAGGCGAACAGGGGCGCAAGAAAATCGCGCAATACACCCGTTACGGCACTGTTCTTCTGGCGACATTCCAGGCCTATGGTCTGGCCGTCAGCCTTGAGGCCGGTGATCTGGCAACCGATCCGGGCCTTTACTTCCGCATTGCCTGCATGATCACGCTGGTTGGTGGCACCATGTTCCTGATGTGGCTGGGTGAACAGATCACCGCACGTGGCATCGGCAATGGTATTTCCCTGATTATCTTCGTTGGTATCATCGCTGAAATTCCGGCTGCGATCGCACAATTCCTCAGCCAGGGCCGTTCCGGCGCAATCAGCCCGGCGATCATTATGCTGGTCCTTGTGATGGTTGTTGCAGTGATTGCCTTTGTGGTCTTCATGGAACGTGCCCTGCGTAAGGTGCACATCCAGTATCCACGCCGTCAGGTGGGCATGAAGGTTTACGATGGTGGCGCAAGCCATCTGCCAATCAAAGTGAACCCGGCAGGCGTTATCCCGGCGATTTTCGCAAGCTCTCTGTTGCTGCTGCCGACAACTGTCGCAACCTTCTCTGGCAACCAGACCGGTCCTGTGATGTCCACAATCCTTGCCTATTTCGGGCCGGGTCAACCGCTGTATCTGCTGTTCTTCGTTTCCATGATCGTCTTCTTTGCGTTCTTCTACACCTTCAACGTGTCTTTTAAGACTGACGAAGTTGCTGACAATCTGAAGAACCAGAATGGCTTTATTCCTGGCATCCGCCCGGGCAAGAAAACCGCTGAATATCTCGACTATGTCGTGACACGTCTTCTGGTCGTTGGCTCTGCCTACCTTGCGGCAGTTTGTCTCTTGCCTGAGATTCTTCGTTCACAACTGGCGATTCCTTTCTATTTTGGCGGGACCTCCGTTCTGATCGTCGTTTCCGTTACAATGGATACGATTCAGCAGGTGCAAAGTCATATGCTCGCACATCAGTACGAGGGCCTGATTGAGAAATCACAGCTGCGGGGGAAAAAGCGCGGCAAGAAAGGGACAGCCAGACGATGAATATTATTCTTCTCGGCCCACCAGGGGCAGGCAAGGGAACACAGGCGCAACATCTCGTGGAGACACGGAATATGGTGCAGCTTTCAACCGGTGACATGCTGCGCGAGGCACGTACCTCTGGCACAGAGATGGGCAACAAGGTTGCTGCTGTGATGGATGCGGGCGAACTTGTGACAGATGAGATCGTGATCGGTCTGATCCGCGAAAAGCTGGAAGCCGGCAACGGGGGCGGTGGTTTCATCTTTGATGGTTTCCCACGCACCCTGATGCAGGCTGTGGTGCTGGAAAAGCTGCTGGAAGAAACCGGCCAGACACTGGATGCGGCGATTGAGCTGCGTGTGCGTGACGAAGCGCTGGTCAGTCGTATTCTGAACCGTGCAGCTGAAGCTGTTGCTGCTGGTGGCGAAGCCCGTGCAGACGACAATGAAGAAAGCCTGCGCACGCGTCTGATGGAATACTACAAAAAGACCGCACCGCTGTTGGGTTACTACTTTGCTAAGGAAAAGCTGCAGCGCGTTGATGGTCTGGCAGATATTCCTGTGGTTCAGGCATCTCTCGCGGCGATCCTCGATAAATAAAATCAGGGACTTAACGGTTCTGATGAAATTCAAACACCGCCCGGGACGCCTGGGCGGTGTTTTTTTGTTATTTTTAAGGGGCTGCCTTAAAGGATATCTGGAAATTAATCTTGTTTTGGGGTAGGAAACGGGTGTGCCTTTGTGCGCACTGTGTTTTTCAATGTATTTTTGTTCTCTGCTTTTTATATACAGGAATGTGACCTATGAAACTTTTTGCTGCCGCTCTGATGAGCGCAACTCTGATCGTGTCTTCTGCCAATGCGGGTAATCTGATTGCCCCTGTGATGGAGGAAGAGGTAATCGTTGAGGAGGCTTCTGCATCCTCTGGTTCCGACTGGCTGATCCCGCTTTTTGCGCTGATCCTCTTTGCTGCTGCCGTTGGCGGTGGAAGCAGTGATACGATTACGTCACCGATAAACTGAAGTGGGTTAATGCGCTGGGGCAGCTTCCTGCTTGACGCATAAAACAAAACTCCATAAACAGCCTTATCCCGCAAGGGATTTTGATTCTGCGCAGGTTTTGCCTGCGTAGAAGAATCACCTCGAATTCAGCTGCGGCCCGGCGTATTCATGCCTCGGGCTTACGTTGTGAAAAAAGGTTCCGGTACTACGGAATCGCAACGAAAAGGAATATGACACTTGGCACGTATTGCCGGCGTTAACATCCCGACCCATAAACGGGTCCCGATCGCCCTGACTTATATCACTGGTATCGGCAGCACTTCTGCTGAAGCTATCTGTGAAGCTGTGAAAATCGACCTCACCCGTCGCGTAAATGAACTCTCTGATGCAGAAGTTCTGGCGATCCGTGAGCACATCGATGCGAACTACAATGTTGAAGGTGACCTTCGTCGTGAAGTTACCATGAACATCAAACGCCTGATGGATCTCGGTTGCTACCGTGGTCTGCGTCACCGTCGTGGCCTGCCTGTGCGCGGTCAACGTACTTCTACCAACGCTCGTACTCGCAAAGGTCCTGCAAAGGCCATTGCTGGTAAGAAGAAGTAAAGGGAGGGTTTGATCAATGGCACGCGATAAGACTCGTACGAAGAAAAAAGAGCGCAAGAACATTGCCTCTGGTGTTGCTCACGTGAACTCTTCGTTCAACAACACCAAAATCCTGATCTCTGACGTTCAGGGTAACGCTATTTCCTGGTCCTCTGCTGGTACCATGGGCTTTAAAGGCTCACGGAAATCCACACCTTACGCTGCTCAGATGGCTGCGGAAGATGCGGGCAAAAAAGCACAGGAACACGGTGTTAAAACACTTGAAGTTGAAGTACAGGGTCCGGGTTCCGGCCGTGAGTCCGCACTGCGCGCTCTGGCTGCTCTGGGTCTGAACATCACTTCTATCCGTGACGTAACACCTATCGCCCACAACGGCTGCCGCCCACCAAAGCGTCGCCGCGTATAAGCGTTTTACGACTTTCCCGGGCTCATGGTTTCATGGGCCCGGATTTTGCATTTTGAAACCTCGGGCGTTTTCGGTCAGGGACATGGTCCGGAAACATGAATGGAGGCACTACGCATGATCCATAAGAACTGGCAGGAACTCATCAAGCCAACACAGCTTGAAGTAAAACCAGGCAACGACCCTGCACGTCAGGCAACCGTGATCGCTGAACCGCTTGAGCGCGGCTTTGGTCTGACCATGGGTAACGCACTGCGCCGTGTTCTGCTGTCATCCCTTCAGGGTGCAGCCATCACTTCCGTACAGATCGACAACGTTCTGCACGAATTCTCTTCCGTTGCAGGTGTACGTGAAGACGTCACCGACATCGTGCTGAACCTTAAAGGTGTGGCACTGCGCATGGAAGCAGAAGGCCCTAAGCGTGTTTCCATTTCCGCAAACGGCCCTGCTGTTGTGACCGCTGGTGACATTTCTGAAAGCGCTGGCATCGAAGTTCTGAACAAAGAGCACGTGATCTGCCACCTGGATGATGGTGCAGATCTGTATATGGAACTGACCGTTGATACCGGTAAGGGCTATGTTGCTGCTGAGAAAAACAAGCCGGAAGATGCGCCGATTGGTCTGATCCCGATCGATGCGATCTATTCCCCGGTCAAGAAAGTGTCTTACGACGTTCAGCCGACCCGTGAAGGTCAGGTTCTGGACTACGACAAACTGACACTGAAACTGGAAACCGACGGTTCTGTGACCCCTGATGATGCTGTAGCTTTCGCTGCGCGCATCCTGCAGGATCAGCTGTCCATCTTCGTGAACTTCGATGAGCCAGAAGCGGCTTCCCGTCAGGAAGAAGACGATGGCCTCGAGTTCAACCCACTTCTGCTGAAGAAAGTGGACGAACTGGAACTGTCCGTCCGTTCCGCAAACTGCCTGAAGAACGACAACATCGTTTACATCGGCGATCTGATCCAGAAGACCGAAGCAGAAATGCTGCGCACGCCGAACTTCGGCCGCAAGTCTCTGAACGAGATCAAAGAAGTTCTGTCCGGCATGGCGCTGTACCTCGGCATGGATGTCGAAGAATGGCCACCAGAGAACATCGAAGATCTGGCGAAAAAGTTCGAAGATCAGTTCTGATAATTGACGGGGTGCGCCTTCTGGTGTACCCCGCCGCAAATGCCCGGCAAACCGGGGAATATATGGGCGTTCCGCCCCAAGGAGAGCAGCTGACACGCATCAGCGGCCAGACAAAGTAAAACACTGACGAAGGAAAAGACACATGCGTCACGCAAAAGGCTACCGCCGCCTCAACCGTACTCACGAGCACCGTAAAGCCCTGTTCTCCAACATGGCTGGTTCCCTGATCGAGCACGAGCAAATCAAAACTACCCTGCCAAAAGCGAAAGAGCTTAAGCGTGTAATTGAAAAACTGATTACACTTGGCAAACGTGGCGATCTGCACGCACGCCGTCAGGCTGCTGCACAGCTGAAGCAGGACAAGGACGTTGCGAAACTGTTCGAAGTTCTGGGCCCACGCTACAAAGAACGTCAGGGTGGCTATACCCGTGTTCTTAAAGCAGGATTCCGTTACGGTGACATGGCGCCAATGGCGATCATCGAACTGGTTGACCGCGATGTTGATGCAAAAGGTGCGGCTGACAAAGCCCGCGTTGCAGCTGAAGACGCTGCTGCTGAGTAATTCACCAGCAATTTGATTCGGAAGGGCTCTGCAATAGCAGGGCCCTTTTTATTTTAATACCTTGTCTATTTAGTGACCTTCTGATTCCGGGCGTTTCTTTGCCGCTTCTTTCAGCTTTATCAGGAAGTTGTCTAACTGTTCGTCCGCCTGTTGGGACTCATGCATAAAGTCCAGTAAATTAAGGCGCACGCTGTCTGGCAGCATGGTCAATTGAGTGAAAGTATCTGAAATAGTTCGGTGCAAGATTATTCTCAGTTTTATTTTGTAGTGACATACCTCAATTTAAGGTTGACGATTTTTCTGGCAACTTGTCTAAAAAGGTATGTCTGTTAAATCATCAGTAGATCTTGAACTACAAAAGCTGAGTATCCTGGCGCCGTCCGGGTATTTTGTCGGCTTGCATATTCGTTTCGCATCCGCACTTATGCAATTTTCCACCTATGACCAGGCTTGGCTCGATCATTATACCGAGCAGGCCTATGCATTGCGCGACCCGACCATTGCCTGGGGGTTCAGCACCGAAGGCGCCTGCCGTTGGTCCGAATTTGAAATCCCCGACACATTTGGTGTCCTGGCCGAAGCAAAGACATTTGGCCTGACCCATGGCATGACTATTTCCACAGGCCCTGTCCGTTCCAGAACCATTGCCAGTTTCTGTCGCAATGACAGGGAATTCGAAGACAGCGAAATCGAAGAGATTTCGCAAATAGTTCGCCGGTTGCACCAGATGGTGGAACCGCCGGAGAGCCTGACAAAGGCACAAATCGAAGCTCTGCGATTAATTGCCGACGGCGACCGGCACGCGGCAGCGGCTGCCAAACTCAGTATATCAGAGAGTGCTTTGAAAGCCCGATTGATGGGAGCCCGGGAAAAACTCCACGCCCGGACAACCGCCGAAGCAATTCAGCGCGCAAAGGACTACAGGCTGCTATAAGCGGAACGGTTCGCGTCGGTAATTTTCGCAGTTTTTATTCAAACTGGGAAAAATACCATGCAAACCACGACTCTTTCTTTCGAAAACCTTCACAACCATGGGGAGTTATTCGCAAACCTTTTTCGCGCGAGAAAGCAAAGCTTCATCGTGCAGAAAAACTGGGATCTGCCTGAGGCTCTGGATATGGAATACGATCAGTATGACACGCCTGCCAGCCGCTGGGTCGCGATCCACGATTTTGGCCAGGTCTATGCTGGTATCCGACTGACACCGACAACCATGAAGGTCGGAATGTATTCCTACATGATCCGCGATGCGCAACGGGGCCTTCTTGGCACGATTCCGGAAGATCTTCTTTATGAGGACGCGCCGGTGGACGAACAGACCTGGGAATGCACCCGTGTGTTTGTTTCTCATGCGACGCCACAACGTATCCGGCGTCGTATTCACGCCTATATCGCGACAGCAATGTTGAAAGCCTCCCGGGAAGAGGGGGCAACAAGCCTGCTGACCCTGACTGCCGCGAACTGGCCGCGTTGGTTCGGGCGCTGCGGTCTGGAAGGCAAAGCCATCGGTCGCGAAATGTTCATTGGTGATGGCAACTATCAGTGCGTGTCGATTGACCTGACCGGCAATCTGCACTGATTTACGGTCTGGTTAAGGCTTTCCCTTGTGATTGGGAAAGCGTAGTTTTGATTCATGATAGATTTGTTTGACGCCACACCAGATGACCCTGAAAAAAAGACGGGCGCAGCCCAGGTTGCGCCCCGTCCGCTTGCGGATCGTCTGCGCCCCCGCAACCTGTCTGAGGTGATCGGGCAGCAGCAGGTTCTTGGTCCTGAGGCCCCGCTGGGGACGATGCTGTCAGCCGGCAGTCTGTCGTCGCTGATTTTCTGGGGTCCACCCGGTGTTGGTAAAACCACGATCGCCCGGCTTCTGGCGGATGAAACCGATCTGACTTTCGTGCAGATCAGTGCGATTTTCACCGGCGTTCCTGAGTTGCGCAAAGTGTTTGAGGCCGCAAAGCTGCGCCGCACAAACGGGCAGGGGACGCTGTTGTTTGTGGACGAGATCCACAGGTTCAACAAAGCCCAGCAGGATGGCTTTCTGCCCTATATGGAAGATGGCACCATTCTTCTGGTTGGCGCCACCACGGAAAACCCCAGTTTTGAGCTGAACTCAGCGGTTTTGTCGCGATCCCAGGTTCTGGTGCTGGAACGGCTGGATCTGCGCGACCTGGAACTTCTGGCGCAGCGGGCCGAAAAAGAAATGCAGCAGGCGTTGCCACTGGACGGCCCCGCGCGCGAGGCCTTGCTGGAAATGGCGGATGGCGATGGGCGCGCTCTGCTGAACCTGATCGAACAGGTGTCGGCATGGCCTGAAGCGAAAGCGGGCGAGAAGCTTGACACAGCTACACTTTCCACACGACTTATGCGCCGGGCTACGAAATACGACAAATCCGGTGATGAACATTACAACCTGATTTCCGCCCTGCATAAATCTGTGCGTGGGTCTGATCCCGATGCGGCGCTGTACTGGTTCGCCCGGATGCTGACCGGCGGCGAAGATCCACGCTTTCTGGCCCGCCGGATCACAAGAATGGCGGTTGAGGACATCGGCCTGGCTGATCCACAGGCGCAGACCTATTGCCTGCACGCCTGGGAAACCTATGAACGTCTGGGCAGCCCGGAAGGGGAACTGGCCCTGGCCCAGGCTGTGATCTATCTGGCACTGGCACCCAAATCGAACGGGGCCTATGTCGCCTATAAATCCGCCATGGCCGCCGCACGTCAGACCGGATCAGAACCACCGCCCAAACACATCCTGAACGCGCCGACATCCCTGATGAAAGATCAGGGCTATGGTGATGGTTATGCTTATGATCATGACGCCGCAGACGGATTTTCCGGGCAGAACTATTTCCCGGACACAATGAAGCGTGGGGTCTATTATCAGCCCGTTGACCGCGGTTTTGAACGGGAACTGAAACGTCGGGTCGATTACTTCGTTAAATTAAGGGCAAAACGGGGTTCCGGTTGACATTCCGGCCCGCCTGATCAAAAGGAAGCCTCTATGTCTGTAACCTTTCTTCAGGTGGCACTTGGCGGGGCAATTGGTGCTTCGCTTCGTTATGCTCTCGTTCTGTCTGCGATGCGCTTTACGGCGCTTGGCTTTCCCATTGGTGTGCTTGGCGCAAATATCATCGGATCATTCCTTATGGGGTTCTTCCTGATCTTTGCCGAAGTGCGTGGACTGGTGGCGCTGACACCTTTTATCATGACAGGTGTACTGGGCGGGTTTACAACGTTTTCGGCCTTCTCGCTGGAAACATTCAATCTGATCGAACGCGGGCAGTTTGGCTCGGCAGCACTTTATATGACGCTTTCTGTTGTCGCATCGGTGCTGGCGCTGTTTATGGGCGTATCTATCGCACGGGGGATCTTCGCATGAGTGGCGTGCAGAAAATTGAAATTACTGAATCTGAATCTGATCAGCGTCTGGACCGCTGGTTTCGCCGGTTGTTTCCGCATATCCCGCAGGGCCGGATTGAAAAACTGTGCCGCAAGGGTGACATTCGCGTTGATGGCGGCCGGGTGAAAACCGCAACCCGTCTGGAAACCGGGCAGGTGGTGCGCGTGCCGCCATTGCCGGATGCACATGAGATGGCGGAACGTCCGGTGACGCCAGATGTGTCGGATTCTGATGCGCGTATGATGCAAGGGATTGTTCTGTATCGCGATGATCACATTATTGCGCTGAACAAACCACCCGGTCTGCCGACCCAGGGCGGCAGCAAGCAGAAACGTCATATTGATGGTCTGGCGGAGGCCCTGAAATTTGGCCTGGAAGAAAAGCCGCGCCTGGTGCATCGCCTGGATAAAGACACATCCGGCGTGCTCATCATGGCCCGGACCCGTAAGGTGGCAAGCGCGCTGACCGAAGCTTTCCGGTCCCGCGATACCCGTAAGATTTACTGGGCCGCTGTTGCTGGTGTGCCTATGCCACGTCATGGCACGCTGCGCTGGGGGCTGGTGAAAGCACCGGGCCACGGTAAGGGTGGCGAAGGCGAGAAAATGCACTGTGTGCATCCGCGTCACATTGATGAAGTGGAAGGCGCGAAACGTGCAACCACGGATTACACCGTGATTTCCGGCCTTGGTGGTCGTGTCAGCTGGGCAGCACTTGTGCCGGTCACTGGCCGGACCCATCAGCTGCGGGCACATATGTCCGAACTGGGCCACCCGATCATTGGTGACGGCAAATACGGCGGATCTGGCCAGGAAAACCTTGGCGATGGCTGGGGCGCGCAACTGGGCGGTGAACTTAGCAAAAAGCTGCATCTGCACGCGCGCAGCCTGACCCTGACCCATCCGGTGACGAATAAGCCTCTGACCATCACAGCGCCGCTGCCCGACCATATGCAGCGCACCTGGGATACGCTGGGCTGGGAGTTGGGCGATGCGGCAGATGACCCGTTTGAGGATCTGACATGAGCGACTGGAAGGCAAAACGCTTCTGGAAAGACACCACTGTAGAAGCCTGTGACAACGGGTTTCGGGTGCTGCTTGACGGGCGCCCTGTGAAAACACCAGCGAAGACATCTTTCGCCGTGCCGACACGGGCGCTTGCGGAAAAGATCGCGACCGAATGGCAGGCGCAGGAAGATGAAGTCCGGCCGGACACGATGCCCTTCACCCGTATGGCCAATTCCGCGATTGATAAGGTGACCCCGCAGCATAGCGCCGTCGCTGAAATGCTGGCGGAATACGGTGGCACGGATCTGATCTGTTATCGTGCTGACGGCCCGCAGGAGCTGATTGATCTGCAGGCGCAGGCCTGGGATCCGCTGCTGGCCTGGGCGAAAGATGCGTTAAATGCGACATTGACCCCGGTTGAAGGGGTGATGTTTGCCTCACAGCCAAAAGACAGTCTTGCGCGCCTGGAAGCGCAGGTCAAAGCACTGGAACCCTTTCAACTTGCTGCGTTTCATGACCTTGTGGCCCTGTCCGGGTCGCTGATCATCGCATTCGCCCTGATACATGCCCATGATACCGCGGACAACCTCTGGGATATGTCGCGAATCGACGAGACCTGGCAGATCAGCCAGTGGGGTGAGGATGAAGAAAACGAACAAATGGTAGGCGTAAAGCGACAGTCCTTTATGGATGCTGCTGCATTTTATGCACTCCTTTGATACCGGCTGCCTGTGGTGAGTCCAGTTGGATACGTGAATTTCCTGGCTGAATAGGCAGGTTTAGGCGTGTTTCACATAAATTTTTGTGACCCATTCCATCACAAAGCGCGACTATTCCTTGACGTTGAGGGCAGAATTTGACCAAACTCCTGATACTCGGGGGCTAACCCCGGAAATCACCCCGGCCACAAAGGCCGGAACAACCACCCAAAAACGGGTGGACCATCAGGAAGAGGTTAATATGACAAAATCCGTATTTCTTGGCGCGCTGACCGTAGCTGGCATCGCTGCCGGCGGCGCTTACGCTGGTACGCTTGATGACGTACAGGCTCGCGGCAAACTGAACTGTGGTGTGACCACGGGTCTCGTTGGTTTTGCGGCACCTGACGCAAACGGCGAGTGGGAAGGCTTTGACGTAGGCGTATGCCGCGCTGTTGCAGCTGCTGTACTTGGCGACGCAAACGCTGTTGAATTCGTTCCGACAACTGGTAAGACCCGCTTCACTGCGCTGGCTTCCGGTGAGATCGACATGCTGGCACGTAACACCACATGGACATTCTCCCGTGACGTTGACCTGAAGTTTGAATTCGTAGGCGTGAACTACTACGATGGTCAGGGCTTCATGGTTCCGACTGAACTGGGTGTGACTTCCGCGAAAGATCTGGACGGCGCGACCGTTTGTATCCAGACCGGTACCACAACTGAGCTGAACCTCGCGGACTTCTTCCGTGCAAACAGCATCTCTTATGAGCCAGTGCCAATCGAAACCAACGCAGAAGCACAACAGCAGTACCTTGCTGGCGCTTGTGACGTCTACACCACTGACGCATCCGGTCTGGCTGCGACACGTGCAACTTTCGAAGCACCAGGCGATCACGTTCTGCTGCCAGAAATCATCTCCAAAGAGCCTCTCGGTCCGCTTGTTCGCCACGGCGACAACGAGTGGGGCGATGTTGTTCGCTGGACTCTGAACGCACTGATCACAGCTGAAGAGCTGGGCGTGACTTCCGCAAACATCGCTGAGATGGCTGCTGGTTCCAACAACCCTGAAATCAACCGTCTGCTGGGCACCGAAGGTTCCCTGGGCGAGATGCTGGGTCTGGACGCAGAGTGGGGCAAACGCGCTCTGGAAGCTGGCGGCAACTACGCAGAACTGTTCGAGCGTAACATCGGTGAGAACACACCAATCGCTCTGTCCCGCGGCCTGAACGCACAGTGGACAGACGGCGGCCTGCTGTACTCCCCACCCTTCCGCTAAACACATAAGGAAAGGGGCGCGGCATGTTCCGCGCCCTTTTTCTATTATACATAAGTAAAACAACTCCGGGATGAATGAGTGCCAAAAGGCACCGCACCTTAAGACCCGGGACAACAGGGAAATGTCTTCATGACGGTAATGACCGACCCCCCAAAGGAGTCGTTCCGACTGTCCATGCTGATTTACGATACGCGCTACAGAGCCATCACCATTCAGGTGGTCGCGCTTCTGGGGTTTGCGGCGTTCTTTGGCTGGCTGATCTGGAATACATCCAATAACCTGGCCGCACTGGGCAAAGAGCCCAGCTTCCGTTTCCTCTGGGAACCTGCAGGCTACGATATCAACCAGCGTCTTCTCGACTATAATTCACAAAGTCCGCATATCCGCGCTGCTTTCATCGGTGTACTGAACACGCTTGTGATCGCGGTTCTTGGCTGTATCACCGCCACTGTTATTGGTGTGTTGGTCGGTGTTCTGCGTCTTTCCAAAAACTGGGTCGTTTCCCGCCTGATGGCGGTTTACGTTGAAATGTTCCGGAACGTGCCGGTCCTTCTGTGGATCGTGCTTGCCATGGCGATCATGATTGAGATCCCGCCTGGTCCACGCGAATTCCGGGGCGACAATGCGACAGCCAGTGTCAGCCTGTTTGGCACAGTTGCTGTGACCAACCGTGGTATCTATGTTCCTGATCCGAAATTTGATGGTGGCCTTGGCGATCTGCCTGTTGGTGCTTCATCAACGGATGCAGCCTGTGCTGCATATTATGATGGATCTGAAGGCCTGGTCGACATCAACCCGGCTTGCGGCACATTCCAGATCAGCCTTGATTTCCTCGCGATTGTCGCACTTCTGGCCGGTACGCTTTATATCTCACGCCGGATCAAACAGCGTGCAGATGATATTCAGGAAAAAACCGGTGACCGTCCGACAACCTGGTATATCCGCCTGGCTGTTGTTGTGGTGCCAATGGTCATTCTGCTTTACCTCCTGGGACTGTACTTCACTGTACCAGAACTGAAGGGCTTTAACTTCAAAGATGGTCTGCATCTGCGGAACTCTCTGATTGCGCTCTGGCTGGCTTTGTCTCTGTACACTGCTGCCTTTATCGCTGAAATCGTGCGTGCGGGGATCCTGGCGATCTCTAAAGGTCAGACTGAAGCTGCGAGTGCACTGGGTCTGAGCGCGGGCCGCACCATGAGTCTTGTGGTTCTACCACAGGCGCTGCGTGTGATCATTCCGCCGCTGATTTCCAACTATCTTAACCTGACGAAGAACTCCTCCCTCGCGATTGCGGTGGGTTATATGGATCTGACCGGTACGCTGATGGGGGTAACCCTGAACCAGACCGGCCGCGAACTTGAAACCGTTCTTCTCGGTATGCTCATTTACCTTTCCATCTCGCTGACGATCTCGATGGCGATGAACTGGTACAATGAATCCATCAAATTGCAGGAGCGCTGAGAATGAGTGATATTTCTTTCGTTCGTACAGAAATGCTGCCGGAGAAAGAGCCACCGGCATCCACCGTGGGCTTCATCGGCTGGGCCAAGGCGAACCTGTTCAGTTCAATTCTGAATTCTGTCCTGACCATCCTGTCCATTGTCCTGGTGCTTTTCGTTCTGTCTGGCGTGCTTCCATGGGCGTTTCAGTCTGTCTGGAATGCAAGTTCCCTGACAGAATGCCGCGAGATCCTGAAGGCAACCTATGGTGAGCATCATGAAGGGGCCTGCTGGGCTGTGATCAACGACCGCTGGGTACAGCTGGTATTTGGTTTCTATCCGCCATACCCGGTTGATCCGACAATGTACCTTGGTAATCCACCCGAAGGTGCGTGGCCTGCGTATTTCCGTCCGATCTTTACTTTTGTGCTGATCCTTGCGGCTGTTGCACCGGTTCTGTTTGATAAACTGCCGCGCAAAATGCTGATCATCACTGCGGTCTTCCCATTTGCCATGCCATGGCTGATGTGGGGCGGTACCGTGTGGTTCCCGGTTGCTGCGGCGCTTGGTTTTGCCATCGGTTACTTTGCCTTTAAATACCTCGCGGATATTGTTGGTGAGCTGGCCGGACTGATCATTGCAGTTGTTCTGCCTGTGATCTGGTGGCTGTTCCTGATGGGGCCGTTTGCGGATCTGATGCAAAGCATCATCGCGCTGGATATTCCGGTTGTGGAAAGCCGTAAATTCGGTGGCTTTACCGTGTCGATCTTTATCGGTGTGGTCGCAATCGTTGGTTCCCTGCCAATTGGTATCGTCCTGGCGCTGGGTCGTCAGTCTGATCTGTTGATCGTAAAAGCACTTTGCGTTGGGTTCATCGAATTCATCCGTGGCGTGCCACTGATCACACTGCTGTTTGTTGCATCAACCCTGCTGAACATCTTCCTGCCACCCGGCACGGAATTTGACATCATCCTGCGGGTTCTGATCATGGTTACCCTGTTTGCGTCTGCCTATATGGCTGAGGTGATCCGGGGTGGTCTGGCAGCCTTGCCACGTGGCCAGTATGAGGGGGCTGACTCCCTTGGTCTGAACTACTGGCAGGCACAGCGACTGATCATCATGCCACAGGCACTGAAGATCTCGATCCCGGGTATCGTGTCGAACTTTATTGGTATCTTCAAAGACACCACGCTTGTTTCGATCATCGCGATCCTCGATCCGCTTGGCCTGACAAACGGCATTCGCGCGGACGCAGCCTGGAACGGCATTTACTGGGAACTCTTCGCCTTCATCGCGATTGTGTTCTTTGTCTTCTGCTTCTCCATGTCCCGCTACTCCATGTATCTCGAGCGCAAGCTCAAGACATCCCATTAAGAAGGAGTTCAACCAATGTCTGAACTTGCAACTGAACGTCAAATTGATCGCTCTAAAATGCATGTCGGTAGCGACGTGGCGATCCAGATCAACAACATGAACAAATGGTATGGTGCCTTTCACGTGCTGCGTGACATCAACCTGACTGTGAATGAAGGTGAACGTATCGTTATCGCGGGGCCTTCGGGTTCCGGGAAATCGACGCTGATCCGTTGTATCAACCGTCTGGAAGAGCACCAGCAGGGGGACATTATCGTTGACGGGACTGAGCTGACCTCAGATCTGAAAAACATCGATAAGGTCCGTCGTGAAGTTGGCATGTGTTTCCAGCACTTCAACCTCTTCCCGCATCTGACCATTCTGGAAAACTGTACACTGGCCCCGATCTGGGTGCGGAAAGTGCCGCGCAAAGAAGCGGAAGAAACAGCGATGCACTTCCTTGAGAAGGTGAAAATCCCGGATCAGGCCCTGAAGTACCCGGGCCAGTTGTCCGGTGGTCAGCAGCAGCGTGTGGCAATCGCCCGCTCGCTCTGCATGAAGCCACGCATCATGCTGTTTGACGAACCAACATCTGCGCTTGACCCGGAGATGATCAAAGAGGTTCTGGATACCATGATCGAACTGGCGGAAGAGGGCATGACAATGATCTGCGTAACGCATGAGATGGGCTTTGCCCGTCAGGTTGCGAACCGTGTGATTTTCATGGACCAGGGCCAGATCGTGGAACAGAACGAACCGGAAGAGTTCTTCAACAATCCGAAGTCTGAACGCACCCAACTGTTTCTCAGCCAGATCCTGGGTCACTGATCACCCCAACATACCAAAAGAAAACCCCGGTCCATGTGGCCGGGTTTTTTGTTTGGGATGCAAGTTTTAAATCGCTATATGTTGTTGTGATGAATATTTGGACTGGAACGAAATTATGAAGCCGAGAATTACAATGTGCCTGACCAAAGACGGGCAATTTGAAATGAGTGTGAATGAAGCGGGGCGCGATGAATTGATTGAGCTTTTGAATGGGCTTGATCGAAAGCACGAGCATTTTCATATGGCACCAGAAGAATTTGAACATGATTGCGCAGTCGCTGAGATACCTTATCGAACAACTGATCGGGTGCTGTCATGGGGGAAAGTTCTATTCCGTCCAGATGATTGGGATCGTGAACATTTTTCACATGTGACAACCGAAAACCCTGAAGGATCGACTTAAGAGGATAGCCCCGGACACTTTGATGCTCCGAGGCTAAATTATTTACTCCGGCACATACCGTGGATAGGTGGCTTTGCTTTCACGGGCAAAATCCAGATCAATCTCTACCGTTGCAAAAGGAGTGTCCGGGTCGGTTTCGGCCAGGATGTCGCCTTCTGGGCTGACGATCCAGGACAACCCGCCACAGTTCGCTTTGTCGCCCTCAGGGCACCAGAGGTTTGAGGACAACCCATAAGCGCCGGAACAGACTGCGGATGCCTGACCACCGGCCAGCCATTTGCGTTGTGATCCATGCGGGGTGGCGCGTGGGATGCACAAAAGATCCGCGCGGGACGCGGCATAGTGGCGGGCCCATTCAAGGAACCACATTTCAGTACAGATCTGCACGCCAATCCGCATGTCTAGCGCGCGGCCGATATCAAAGCTTTTGTCGCCGCGATCATACCAGGTGTGTTCCCAATAGCCTTCTTCATCGGGCAGATAGTATTTCTCATGCAGCCCACTGGTGGTCTTGCTTTCTGCGTCCCACAGATAGGCCTGGTTGCGGCGGCTGCCCTGGGCGTTCACAATCGGGCGTGTGCCCATCACGGCCTTCGCGCCCAGTTGGTCAAATTCTGCAATGCGCGCTTCGTGATCAGTCACGGCCTGGGCCCAGCGGGCAGCGTCGGGGTTCTGATCGGCGGCAAGCCAGGCAGACAGGCTCATTTCCGGCAACAACAGGAAGTCTGTGCCTTCCGCTTTCACATGTTCCGCAAGCGCATTCAGCTCTCCATCCAGGTGTCCCGGGCGGGGATCGATCTGACATACGGTGACTTTCATCTTGGTTCTCCTCAATTTTGTTGAGGGTAGAATAGGGGGGTGGGTTTCGCGGATCATCAGGAAATGCATCGCAATATGTCAGATGCTTACGCATATCGTCAGAATAGATGATATTTCTGCTATGGATGAAATCGACCACAAGATTATCGAACTGCTCAGCGAAGATGCCCGCATGGCGACCAGTGACATCGCCCGAATGCTGTCGGTGTCCCGTGCCACGGTGTCGACCCGGATCGACCGGCTGCGCGATCGCGGGGTGATCCGGCGCTTCACGGTGGAGCTGGGTGAAAATGAAGACAGTGGATTGATCCCGGCGCTTTTGCTGATCCGTCTGAAGCCCGGGGACAGCTGGCCTGTGGTCGCAAAGCTGAAAAAGATACCGGGGCTGCGGGATATCTGTGCGCTGAACGGCACCTATGACCTTGCGGCAGAGATTGTCGTTGGATCGCTCAGCGCGCTTGATGACACCCTGGCCAAAATCCGCATGTTCCCGGATGTGGCGGAAACCAATTGTTCTGTCCGGTTGCGCCGGTTTACATGAAGACCCGGCGGGCGCGCACAGCACCCGCCGGAATGTATCTTACTTGCCTTTCCAGACCGGATCACGCTTTTCAGCGAAAGCCTTTGCACCTTCCAGCTGATCTTCAGAGCGGTACAGGGTTTCAACCGTTTCAAACTGGCTTTTGGTGATCTTGTTCATCGCGTCCTGGAACTTCATATCTTCCGCTTCGCGTACCACTTCCTTGATCGCCGCGTAAACCAGCGGCGGGCCAGAGGCCAGAAGATCCGCCATTTCACGCGCTTTTACCATCAGATCAGCGCCGGAATGGATCTGGTTGATCATGCCCCAGCGTGCGGCTTCCTCTGCATCAATCCAGCGTCCGGTGAACAGCATTTCCATCGCGATGTGATAGGGGATGCGTTTGGGCAGTTTGATCGATGCGGCATCGGCCACGGTGCCGGAATTGATTTCGGGCAGGGCGAAACTGGCGTGATCCGCCGCCAGGATAATGTCGGCAGACAGCGCCAGTTCCAGGCCGCCGCCACAGCAAATTCCGTTCACCGCAGCGATCACAGGCTTGTTCAATCCTCGCAATTCCTGCAGCCCGCCAAAGCCGCCCTTGCCGTAATCTCCGTCAACCTCGTCGCCATCCGCAGCCGCTTTCAGATCCCAGCCAGGGCAGAAGAATTTTTCGCCAGCCCCCGTGATGATCGCGACGCGCAGTTCCAGGTCATCACGAAATTCGGTGAAAACTTCGCCCATGATACGGCTGGTCGCCAGATCAATGGCGTTGGCCTTGGGGCGATCAAGCGTCACCTCAAATACATGGCCTCGGCGTTCTGTTTTAATCGGGTTGTCAGTCATGATTTTCCTCCGGTGCGGATCAGGGCGTCTGCTGCGATTGCCACGTCCGGGCCACACATCAGCGGGTTGATTTCGATTTCTTCTGGGGCCTCGGCCATGACAGCAGCCTGCACCGCCATGACAGCATCTGCAATTGCGTCTTTGTTGGCCGCAGGCTGGCCGCGATAACCATTCAGCAGTTTCGCGATTTTCAGGCTGTTCAGCGCCTCCAGCACGTCATCACGCGATGCAGGCACCAGCAGTGATGTACTGTCCTGCAACATCTCTGTCAGCACACCGCCAGCTGCAAGTGTCAGGACCATGCCATGGGCCGGATCACGGACAACGCCAACCAGCAGTTCTGCGACGGTTCCGGTGATCATCTCTTCCACCAGAAAGCGGTCGCAAGGCATGTTTTTGGCCGCATTAGACACTGATTGCGCATCCGTCAGGTTCAGGGCAACGGCGCCTGCATCGGATTTATGCGCAATGCCTTCACCTTTCAGAACCACCGGGTAGCCGATGCGTTCTGCTGCTGTCGCCGCCGCTTCCGGGCTGGCCGCACGCGCGGCTCCGGGGATACGTAATCCATGTCCGGCAAGCAGCGATTTTCCTTCGGCCTCAGACAGCGTAACAGACACTGTTTCAGGCGATTTCGGTAAGAATAGACTCTGTTTTTCGGATTTATGTGTGCCAATCCGTGCCGCCACATCCATGGCCTCAATTGCCTCTGTCATGCCCGCCAAGGGCACAACGCCCATAGTGATCAGCCGGGCAGAGATATCTTCCGGGATGTTTTCCGGCAGGGATGACAAAAGCGCCACCGGGCGGTCACTTGCCTTCTGTGCCTCAGAGGCCGCGACAATCACATCTTCCCATTCCGCCGCAGAACAACGATCCGCACGGGGGAAGTCGACAACGATCACCCCCATCGCCAGATCCGGGTCCATCATCGCAGTGAAGCACTTCGTCAAGGCTGCACGATCCCCCCAGATATAGGTGTGGTAATCCAGCGGATTGGCAAGCGCCACTTTATGGCCAAGTGCTGCACGCAGGTCGGTTTCCTGGCGGGTGTTCAGCGGTGGGAAGGTCAGGCCTGTGTCATGGGCCGTGTCCGCCATCAGGCTCGCTTCGCCACCCGAACAGGACATGGATGCGATGCGATTTGAGGTCAATGGCCCCGCGACGTGAAGCAGTTTTAAGATCTCTAACAAGGTGGAAAGTGACGAAACCTGCCCGATATTCAGCCGTTTCAAAAGCGCCCGTGCACCCGCGTCGCTGCCCGCAAGTGAGGCCGTGTGTGAGATCGCAGCTGACTGGGCGTGATCGGATTTTCCGATCTTCACGGCGACGACGGATTTGCCAAGACGCGCGGCCTCTGCTGCCATGGCTTCAAAGCCGCGCAGATCGTCGATGCCTTCGATATGCAGGCCAAGTGCTGTGACGCGTTCGTCCTGCAACAGGGCCTTTCCGATTTCGGACAGGCCGGTCTGGGCCTGATTGCCGGCGGTCACCACATAGGCCAGGGGCAGGCCGCGCGCCTGCATGGTCAGATTGATCGCGATGTTGGAGGATTGCGTAATCAGAGCCACGCCGGTTTCAGACGCCACCCCTCCATGCTGATCCGGCCAGAGCGCAGCGCCATCCAGATAGTTCAGCATGCCGTAGCAATTCGGGCCCAGGATTTTCATTTCGCCCGCTGCCGCTAGCAGGGCTTCCTGTTTCTCTACCCCGTCGGCCATTTCTTCCTGGGCCTCAGAAAAGCCGGAGGCAAAGCAAACTGCGCCGCCTGCATCCATGGCCGCGAGTTCACGTACAACTTCAATCGTTGCGTCCCGGTTCACGCCGATAAAGGCGGCATCCGGGGCTGTGGGCAGATCAGAGAGAGAGGCAAAGGCCGGCAATCCGCCGACCTCTGATTTCCTGGGGTGCACTGGCCAGATCTCACCCGGGAAACCTATCCTGGCACATTGTTCGATCACATTTGCACACCAGGCCCCGCCGCCGATCACGGCAACAGAACGCGGGCGCAGCAGTCTATGCAGATCCGCCATTTATGCCCCCAGAGGCCGCAGTAGGTCGCGGGAAATGATGTGGCGTTGGATCTCACTTGTACCATCCCAGATCCGTTCCACACGAGCATCGCGCCAGAAGCGTTCGATCGGGAAGTCATCCATCAGCCCCATACCGCCAAAGATCTGCAATGTCGTGTCGGTGACGCGGGCCAGCATTTCGGAGGCATAGAGTTTGGCTGATGCGATTTCGCGGTTCGCAGGCAATCCCTGATCAAGACGCCAGGCCGAAGCCAGCGTCAGCCAGTCGGCGGCGTCGATTTCGGTGATCATATCGGCGATCTGAAAACCAATGCCCTGGAATTTGCCAATGGGTTGGCCAAACTGGCTGCGTTCGGCGGAATAGTTCAGGGCATAATCAAAGCAACGGCGCGCGCGACCGACGCTGAAGGCCGCAACGGTGATGCGGGTGGCGTAAAGCCATTCGTTCATCACCGCGAAACCACCATCAACTTCGCCCAGGACCTGGGCATCGGGCAGGCGGCAGTCATCAAAACTCAGGATGTAATTTTTGTAACCCTTGTGGCTGACGGAATTATAACCATCGCGCACCTCAAAGCCCCGCGTGCCGCGATCCACAAGGAAAGTTGTGATCCGCTTTTTCGGACCGCGCGGGGTTTCTTCAACGCCGGTTGCGATGAAGACGATGAAGAAGTCCGCATGTTCCGCACCCGAGATGAAATGTTTCGACCCGTTGATCACCCAATCACTGCCATCGCGCACCGCCTGGCATTTCATACCGCGCACGTCAGATCCAGCGTCCGGTTCGGTCATCGCAAGCGCATCCATGCGTTCACCACGTACGGCAGGCAGCAGATAGCGTTCGCGTTGTTCCTCATTGCAGGCCATCAGGATGTTTTGCGGGCGACCAAAGAAATGGGTCAGCGCCATGGAACCCCGGCCCAGTTCGCGTTCCACCAGGGTGAAATCCACATGCGACAGGCCCGCACCGCCGACTTCTTCCGGGAAGTTGCAGGCATAAAACCCAAGGTCGAGACATTTTTGTTTGATCTCCTGACCCAGTTCATGGGGCACGTGACCGGTGCGCTCGACCTCGGCCTCATGGGGGTAGATCTCATTTTCCACAAAGCTGCGGACGGTGGAGACGATCATCTCCTGTTCATCACTCAGGCCAAACTGCATGCTGGGATTCCTTCTTCTGTTCTTCTGATGATTTCCCGGCTTGCTATTGTCTATCGTGCAGGGTTAGGCATTCTTTATGCAGAAACGGACAAACGCAGAGATCACCCCAGGGACAGACGTACCGCAGAAGGTGGATGTTCTGTTGTTTCCGGGGTTTTCAAATCACTGCCTCGCCAACACGATTGAACCCCTGCGGGCGGCGAATACACTGTCGCGCCGCGAGCTTTATCAATGGCGGTTTCTGACCGTCGATGGAGCAACCGTGCGCAGTTCGTCCGGCCTGTTCGTCGAACCTTACGCAACCCTGCGTGATGGGCGCGGGGATATGCTTTGCCTGATGCCATCCTATGATTATCAGGCGCTGGGTCTGGTTCCTTTGCTTCGGCAACTGCGCGAGTCCGCGAAGCGATACAGGGTGCTGGCCGGGCTTGATACGGGCAGCTGGTTGCTTGCAAAGGCGGGTCTGCTTGACGGGTATAAGGCGACGATCCATTGGGAAGAACTGACCGAATTTGCAGAGACTTTCCCTGAAACAGAGTCTTTGCGCGAACGTTTTGTGATCGACAGAGATCGCATTTCCTGTTCCGGCGCGATGGCGGCGTTTGATCTTGTGATGCATCTGATCGGGCGTGATCACGGGCCGCTTCTGGCGCTGGAAGTCGCACAGTTATTCATGACACAGGAAGCGGCGCGATCTTCCGAAGTCTCTCCGCGCAGGCGCAGCCGTACGGTTGATCGGGCGGTGTTTCTGATGCAGGAAAATATCGAAGAACCGCTGACGATTGCTGCAATTGCGAAACAGGTCGGATGTACGCAACGCACGCTGGAACGACACATGAAGACAGAGCTGAACGCAAAGCCCCTGTTGGTTTATCGTCGCCTGCGCCTGAACCTGGCCCGGAAGCTGGTGACGGACAGTGATCTGGCTGTGGCAGAGATCGCGCTGCGCTGCGGCTATGAGAATCCATCTGCTCTTACCCGTGCGTTCAAAGCTGAATTTGGTGAGGCACCTCGTGCAATGCGGAATCAATAGTGACTAAATTTGTCGGGAAAAAATTTCAGATAATCAATTTTAAACCGGGGAATTGTTTCCGCTGTGAGGTAATGTTCAAAAAAATGTCACAATCAAAACACGAATGGCGGTAGGGATGCCTTGCTCGCGACACGGTAACTATTCATTAACCAAATTGTAACGAGTTTGGACATTTCAGGTTTGGTTTCGTTCAAGGTAGTTTGGTTATTGGTTCCTGAAAATCTCCGTTGGGGTAGCCTGTTTGATACGGGTGCTTTTGCCGGGGCGCAACTTTCCGTCATCGGCGCCCTGGCATGAAGCCCTGCTTTTTGCATCGGATTACAGATGCTATGGCTCAGCTGAATTTGCGATACAGTCTGGTCAGGTCAAAAATCTCATCCAGTTGTTCAAAACGTTCCCGCGTTTGTGGCCAGTCTTCGGCTTGCACGCCGGCAATCAATGCTTCAAGAAACATAATGGTTGCGATGTTGCTGTCCCAGGCAGATGGAATTTCCCCCCAGCAGCTGAAAACCGGGCTGGCGATCTTGGAAATCGGAGATCCCCATTGATCCGTGATCAGGATGACCTGCACGCCGCGCGATGACGCCAGTTCCGCCAAGCGTTCCAGATTGGTTTCATACCGGCGGATGTCAAACAGCAGCAGAACATCGCCTTCTTTCATATCCACTACATAGTGCGGCCAGGTCGCCGCGGAACTTGTCATATGGGTCACACCAGGGCGAATCGCCTGCATATGGGTGAAGGCATATTCCGCCAGCGCCCGGGTGATCCGCCCGCCGACCACAAACAGATGCGAATCCCGTTGTGACAGCATGCTGACGGCTTTTTCAAATCCGTCAGTGTCCACATGGCGCAGGGTCTGACGCATGTTGGACATGACCGCATCGGCAAACCGATTCAGCAGATGCGATTCGGGGGCTTCAGAGGCCCAGAGTTCGCGTTTCTGAATGGGGCCGGACAGTTGTGCTTCAAGTTCGCGTCGCAAAGCCTCGTGAAACTGCGGGAAACCGCGAAAGCCCAGCTTCTGCACCATCCGCGCAACGGTTGGGGTCGAAACACCAGCATTTTCAGCCACAATCGTGATCGAGGCCAGGCCAGATGCGGGATAATTTTCCAGCAGAGACTGCGCAAGTTTGCGTTCAGTTTGCGTCAGCGTATCGTAATGCTGGCGGATCAACTCGCGGACGGTTTCGCTGTTTTCCTGCGTCTCTTCTGACATGTCACCCCGATATTCTGCCTCAAAAACAGGCTCTGTTTCAGGGCAACTTAGCCGTTACGCCACGGAAATGCAAAAGCAGTGAAAAGATATTGACAGAACGCGCATCCCTGGAAATTATCTCTTCAGGATGGTGAGGGGGCCGATTTGGTCCACATCCGGGAGGGGAGCCTGCTGTGCTGAATGAACACACAATCGGAGAGGTTGTGCGCGTCTCAAATGAAGACGGCGCGGGCAATGTCGTGGTGATCTGTGAGCATGCGTCTTCCCGTATTCCGGAGGTCCTGGATGGGCTGGGTCTGTCGACGCAAAACCGACAGGCCCATGCTGTCTGGGATCCGGGCGCACTGGTGATGGCGCAACATATTTCCCGTGCGCTTGATGCACCGCTGGTGAATGCGGAAATCTCGCGCCTGGTCTATGATCTGAACCGCCCGCCCGAAGCACCCGGCGCGATGCCCGCAATGTCCGAAGTCATCGACGTACCGGGGAATGGCGATCTGAGCCAGGCAGATCGCCATGCACGCACGCAGCTGATCTATGATCCTTTCCGCAGGGCGGTGGGCGATCTTCTGGATGCCCGTGCTGACCGGGGGCAGGCGACGGCGATTGTCACCATTCACAGTTTTACACCGGTCTATTATGGCGAAGACCGCCCGACTGAGATCGGCATTCTGCATGACGCAGATACACGGCTTGCCGATGCTATGCTGGCGCAACCCGCGCCGCGCCGGACAGATCGCAATATGCCCTATGGGCCGGATGATGGTGTGACCCATTCTCTGAAAATCTACGGTCTTGAACGCGGCTTGCCCAATGTCATGATCGAAGTGCGCAATGACCTTCTGGGGGCAGAGGCGGATTGCGTGAAACTGGCGGATGAGCTGATTTCCATGCTGCGCCCTGCCCTGGTGGACATCTTCCCGGAGGTGGCAAAATGAAACGTGTCGTCCTGACCTATATCCGTGCAATTGACGCCATGAACTACCGCATCGGCCGTGTCGCCATGTATCTGCTGTTCGTGCTGATTGGTGTGCTTCTGTGGTCGATCTTCATGCGCGCCATGTCTTACAGTTTCGAAGGCTTCATCCCTGCCGGCTGGACCATCGAGATCGCGAAATTCCTGCTGGTGGCGTACTTCATCGTCGGCGGGCCTTATTCCATGCAGCTGGGCGCAAATGTGCGGATGGATCTGTTTTATGGCGGCTGGTCGCCAAAGCAGAAAGCCTGGATGGATGCGATTACGATTCTGTTCCTCGCGTTCTATCTTGGCGTGGTTCTGAACGGTGCCGCATCCAGCCTCGCTTATGCGCTGGGGGCGCATTACAAGCTGGGCGCCTGGGAGTTCTTCGGCATGCTGATCGGCAGCTTTTTTACCGGTGGCTTTGACGCAGCGGCAGAACATCTTGGCCGGTTTGAAGCCACCCGCACCTGGAAGCTGCCGCTTTGGCCGATCAAACTGACGATTGCGCTGGGCGTGATCCTGATGCTGCTCCAGGCCTCATCCGAATTCCTGAAAGACCTCTTGCGCATCCGCGGGGAAGAAATCTGATGTCTTACGAACTCATCGCCCTTCTGATGTTCAGCGGTATGATGCTGATGATGCTGACCGGTCAGCGTGTCTTTGGCGCCATCGGTTTTGTCGGATCTATGGCGGGTCTGACGCTGGGTTGGCCCGGCGGATCAGAGATCCCCTTCACGTCGATCATGAAGCTGATGCAGTGGTATTCACTGGTGTCGCTGCCGATGTTTATCTTCATGGGCTATGTCCTGGCCGAAAGCAAAATTGCCGACGACCTGTATAAGATGTTCCACGTCTGGATGGGTGGCACCAGTGGCGGCCTTGCCATCGGGACAATCCTGCTGATGGTGCTGATTTCCGCGATGAATGGCCTGTCTGTGGCGGGCATGGCGATTGGCGCAACCATTGCTTTGCCGGAACTTCTGAAACGCAACTACGATAAAATCATGGTCACCGGCGTGATCCAGGCAGGATCTTCCCTTGGTATCCTCGTGCCGCCTTCCGTGGTGCTTGTGCTTTATGCGCTGATTGCGCGTGCCCCTGTGGGTCAGCTCTGGCTGGCGGGGATCATTCCCGGCCTGATGATGGCGACGATGTTCATCATCTATATCTACGTGCGCTGCCGCATTCAGCCGCACCTTGGCCCGACTCTGTCGGATGAAGAACGCGGCCAGTACACACGCGCCGACAAAATCCGCCTTTTGCGTGCAGGCCTGCTGCCGATTGCGATCTTTATGATCATGATGGTGCCTTTTGTCATGGGCCTGACATCCCTGGTCGAAGCGTCTGCTGTCGGTGCCCTTGCTGCCTTCTTCGCTGCCGTGTTCAAGGGCCGTATGACCCGCGAGGTATTTGAAGTGTCCGTGCGTCAGACCCTGGCGATCACCTGTATGTTCCTCTGGATCATCGCTGCGGCCCTGGCCTTTGGCGCGATCTTTGACGGGCTGGGCGCTGTGAAAGCGATTGAGGCCCTGTTCACCGAAAAACTGGGCCTGTCGCCCTGGATGATCCTGATCGTGATGCAGCTGAGCTTTCTGATCATGGGCACCTTCCTGGATGATACCGCCATGTTGGTGATCGTCGCCCCGCTTTATGTGCCGCTGGTTGGCGCGCTTGGGTTTGATCTGGTCTGGTACGGTGTGCTGTACACGATCACCACCCAGATCGCCTATATGACGCCGCCCTTCGGTTATAACCTGTTTCTGATGCGCGCCATGGCGCCACCGGAAATCAGCCTGCGCGATATCTATCAGTCCATCATTCCGTTTGCTCTGGTGATGGTTCTGGCGCTGGCCCTTGTGATGATTTTCCCGCAGCTCGCGCTTTGGCTGCCCGGGTATGTTTACGGAAATTAAATTCAGAAGAAGCCCGCGCCCAAGCGGGACATTCACCAACAAAGGAGAAGATAAGATGACGACAAGACGTAAGTTTTTAGCCTCCGCCGGTGTTGGCGCAGTGGGCGCAAGCCTCGCGGCCCCGGCGATTGCCTCCGGTAAAATCACCTGGAAGATGCAGACCTATGCCGGTGCTGCGCTTGCAGAACATGTGATCACCCCTGCGATCAATATGTTCAACAAAATTGCGGGCGACCGGATGGAAATTGAACTGTATTACGCAGATCAGCTGGTCCCAACCGGTGAATTGTTCCGCGCGATGCAGAACGGCACAATTGATGCGGTGCAGTCTGATGATGACTCTATGGCATCCCCAACTGAACTGTCTGTATTCGGCGGGTATTTCCCGTTTGCTTCCCGCTATTCACTGGATGTGCCGGTGCTGTTCAACCAATACGGTCTGAACGAAATCTGGGACGAAGAATATTCCGCCGTGGGCGTGAAGCACATTTCAGCCGGTGCATGGGATCCGTGCCACTTTGCCACCAAAGATCCGATCCGCAGCCTTGCAGATCTGCAGGGCAAACGCGTGTTCACCTTCCCGACTGCGGGACGTTTCCTGGAACAATTCGGCGTTGTGCCGGTGACCCTGCCCTGGGAAGACATCGAAGTTGCGGTTCAGACCGGTGAACTTGATGGTATCGCCTGGTCCGGCATCACCGAGGATTACACCGTGGGTTGGGCTGATGTGACCAACTACTTCCTGACTAATAATATCTCAGGTGCCTGGGCTGGTTCCTTCTTTACCAACCTTGACCGTTGGAATGAACTGCCCGAAGATCTCCAGACCCTGTTCCGTGTCTGTACAGATCAATCCCATTATTATCGTCAGTGGTGGTATTGGGGTGGCGAAGCTTCCCTGCGGGTGAATGGCCCGAAAATGGAGCTGACTTCAATTCCGGATGAGGAATGGGCAACTGTTGAGGGTGCTGCTGTCAAATTCTGGGATGAGATCGCCGCCGAATCTGATCTGAAAGCCCGTGTGGTTGAGATCATCAAGCAGTATAATGCTGATATGGTGAAGGCAGGTCGCCCTTACCGTTATGGTTGATAATATCTCCCGGGGCTGCGATGTGCGGCCCCGGATTTTTCGAAAAAATCCGATCCGGAATTCGTCACGAATTCCGCTGTCGCGCTAAGATGAGAAGACGAGGACCCCGCCATGACCATGAGTTTTGAGGATCTTAAATCCAAAGTCGCCTCTGGTGAGATTGATACGGTTCTGGCGTGTCTTATTGACATGCAGGGTCGTCTGATGGGCAAGCGTCTGGTGGCGCAGTATTTCATCGACAGCGGTCATGAGGAAACCCATTGCTGCAACTATCTGCTGGCGACTGATCTTGAGATGGCGACACCGGATGGTTACGCCAGCACGTCCTGGCAATCCGGCTATGGCGATTATACTATGAAGCCGGATCTCACGACGATCCGCCCGATGCCCTGGCTTGAAGGCACTGTGATGGTTCTGTGTGATGTGCTTGATCACAAAACGCATCAACCTGTGCCGCATTCGCCGCGTGCTGTGTTGCGTAAGCAGCTGGATCGCCTGGAAGCTATGGGGTTTTCGGCGACAATGGCGACGGAGCTGGAATTCTTCCTCTTTGCCAAATCCTATGATGAAATCCGCGCGGAAGGCTTTCGTGATCTGCAGCCGATCAGCGCCTATAATGAAGATTACCACATCCTTCAGACCACCAAAGAAGAGCATGTGATGCGCCCGATCCGCAACCATCTGTATGCGGCGGGCCTGCCGATTGAAGGCAGCAAAGGTGAGGCCGAAGCAGGCCAGGAAGAGCTGAACATCAAATACGCGGAAGCCATGCTCTGCGCCGATCACCACACAATCGCCAAACATGCGGTGAAGGAAATTGCCTGGCAACAGGGCCATGCCGCAAGCTTTCTGCCGAAGTGGCATAAGGACCGCGTGGGGTCAGCATCACATGTGCATCAGTCGCTGTGGAAAGAGGGTAAGAACGCGTTTTTTGACCCCAATGGCGAATATGGCATGTCGGATCTGATGCGCCATTACATGGCCGGGATGATCAAATATTCCAGCGATATCATGGTGTTTCTTGCGCCCTATGTGAACAGCTATAAACGCTTCCAGAAGGGCAGCTTTGCGCCGACCGGCACCGTCTGGTCGATTGACAATCGCACGGCGGGCTTCCGTCTGTGTGGTGAAGGCAGCAAAGCGATCCGGGTGGAATGCCGGGTGGGTGGGGCAGATCTGAACCCCTATCTTGCCCAGGCCGCGCAGCTGGCAGCAGGCATTGCCGGGATTGAAGAGAAACTGGAACTTGCGCCACCTCAGGCGGGGGATGCTTATCAGGATCCGAATGCAAAGAAACTGCCCGCGAACCTGCGTGAATCCATGGCGGCGCTTATGGGATCTGATATGCTGAAATCCGCTTTCGGCGAAGATGTCGTTGCCCATTACCACCGCTGTGCGGAATGGGAGCAGGACGAATTTGATGCGGTTGTCACAGATTATGAAATCGCGCGCGGCTTTGAGAAAGCCTGATTGAGTATTTTCAGCAAGATGAATGGGGCATTGCGGCCCCGGTCGTGAAAAGGAAGATGGCATGAGCCAGACATTGAAATGTATCTCACCGATTGATGGGTCCGTGTATGCGGAACGTCCGGTGTTGTCGCTGAATGCTGCCCAAGCGGCTGCCAAAGCAGCGCGCGAGGCGCAAAAAGCCTGGGCTGCACGCCCGGTGCAGGAACGCGTTGATCTGGTGATGGCGGGCGTGGCCGCTGTTGGCGCGATGAACGATGAAATCGTGCCAGAGCTTGCCCATATGATGGGCCGCCCAACCCGATATGGTGGCGAATTTGGCGGTTTTGAGGAACGCGCAGGCCATATGGCAGGCATCGCGGTCGAAAGCCTGGCCGATATCGAAGTTGGCGAAGATGCGACGTTCAAGCGTTACATCAAACGCATTCCGCATGGTGTGGTTTTTGTGGTGGCACCCTGGAACTACCCTTACATGACCGCGATCAACACCGTCGCGCCAGCTTTGATTGCGGGCAACACCGTGATGCTGAAACACGCAACGCAAACCCTGCTGGTGGGTGAACGTATGGCGCAGGCGTTTCATAGCGCGGGCATCCCTGAGGACGTGTTCCAGAATGTGTTTCTCTCCCATGACGTTACCAATGATCTGATCGCAGGCAATGCCTTTGATTTTGTGAACTTCACCGGTTCTGTGGGTGGCGGCCAGGCGATGGAACGCGCGGCTGCGGGCACATTTACCGGCGTTGGCACGGAACTTGGCGGTAAAGACCCAGGTTATGTGATGGAAGATGCGGATCTCGATGCGGCCGTCGACACATTGGTCGATGGCGCGATGTTCAACGCGGGGCAGTGTTGTTGCGGGATCGAACGCATTTACGTGCATGAAAGCCTGTATGATCAGTTCGTGGAAAAGGCTGTGGCGATCGTGAACGGCTATAAGCTTGGCCATCCGATGGATGCAGACACCACCATGGGGCCAATGGCCAATGTACGGTTCGCGCAAGAGGTTCGCGCCCAGATCGCAGAGGCCCTGGCCGATGGTGCCGTGGCCCATATCGACACAATGGCTGAGGACGACGGCGGCGCTTATCTGACGCCGCAGATCCTGACCAATGTGACCCACGACATGCGCGTGATGCGCGATGAAAGCTTTGGTCCGGTTGTTGGCATTATGAAAGTGTCATCGGATGCCGAGGCGATCAAATTGATGAATGACAGCGAATTTGGCCTGACCGCCAGCCTTTGGACCCAGGATGTCGACCGCGCTGGGCGCATTGGTGATGAGCTTGAAACCGGCACCGTCTTCATGAACCGGGCGGATTATCTTGATCCGGGCCTGTGCTGGACCGGCTGCAAAAACACCGGACGCGGCGGGGGGCTGTCTGTGATTGGCTTCCACAACCTGACTCGTCCGAAATCCTACCACTTGAAGAAGGTGACATCATGAACCTTGTTGGCAACTGGTCCTATCCGACCACGATGAAATTTGGCGCTGGCCGTATCAGCGAGCTGGCAGAAGCCTGCAAAAGTCTTGGCATGAAGCGCCCGCTTCTGGTGACGGACAAGGGCCTTGCGCCGCTACCGATCACAGCACAGGCCCTGGATATTCTTGAAGCCGCTGGTCTGGGCCGTGGTCTGTTTGCCGAAGTTGACCCGAACCCATCTGAACTGAACCTTGCAGCTGGTGTTGCCGCCTATAAAGCGGGCGGTCATGACGGTGTTATTGCCTTTGGGGGTGGCTCTGGCCTTGATCTTGGTAAAATGGTCGCCTTCCACGCCGGCCAAACCCGCCCGATCTGGGATTTTGAAGATGTGGGCGACTGGTGGACCCGTGCGGATGCCGACGCAATTGCGCCAATCATCGCAGTGCCAACCACCGCTGGTACGGGGTCTGAGGTGGGGCGCGCGTCGATCCTGACCAATTCCGTGACACATGAGAAGAAAATCATCTTCCACCCGAAAGTCCTGCCATCCATCGTGATCGCGGATCCAGAGCTGACTGTCGGCATGCCGGGCTTTATCACGGCGGGCACCGGGCTTGATGCTTTTGCCCATTGCGTTGAGGCCTTCAGTTCCCCGCATTACTATCCGATGTCCCAGGGCATCGCGCTGGAAGGCATGCGTTTGGTCAAGGATTACCTGCCGCGCGCGTTCAAAGACGGCACCGATATCGAAGCCCGCGCGCATATGATGTCAGCGGCGGCCATGGGCGCAACGGCGTTCCAAAAGGGCCTTGGCGCGATCCATGCCCTGAGCCACCCCATTGGCGCGATGTACAACACCCACCACGGTACGACCAATGCGGTTTGCATGCCGGCGGTGCTGGAATTCAATGCTTCTGCAATTGCGGATCGCTTTGACATGGCGGCGGCCTATCTGGGGATTGAAGGCGGCTTTAAAGGCTTCCAAAGCTTTGTGCAGGACTTCAACGACAGCCTGGGCATTCCGCGCAAATTGTCTGAAATGGGCGTTGACGACAAACAGCTGGATGAAATGACCCGCCAGGCCCTCGCCGACCCATCCTGCGGCGGAAACCCGGTGGAACTGACCGCCGAAAACACACGTCAGCTGTTCATCGACTGCATATAATTTAAGCAGTCTTCTGGACATATCTCCCCGCCCCCAAAAAGATCGGGCGGGGAAACTGGTATTTTTTGACGTAAATTCACAAAATCTCCTGAAATCTGGACTTATTTTTTCATGGGAAGCAACCAGCCGAAATTTGTGAAAAACGGCGCAAATACCAAATTTTCAAGATAAATTTTGACATTTTCTGTCGCATATACTCAGATTGTCATATGGCTTTTGGATTCTGGCTATATCACTTCGAAGCTGTCAGGGGTTGTCTTGAAAGCGGAGGAGTATTCCGGGCTTCATAATTCGGAAATCAGGTTCAGGCCTTTGGGTCGGAATCAATTCGTGTCGAAACAACCGGCCACTAAAACCAGGGAGAGTTTACATGACTAACAATACGATTAATCGCCGCTCGGTACTGAAAGGTACTGCTGCTGTTGGCGGTGCTGCGCTTGCAACACCGGCTTTGGTGCAAAACGCGCTGGCGACATCCGGTGAGATCAACATTCTGATGTGGTCCGACTATCTGCCGGATCAATTCATTGCTGATTTTGAATCTGAAACCGGCATTAAGATCAATTACACCGGTATCGGGTCCAACGAAGAAATCATCAACAAGATGAAGGCGACCAACGGTCAAGGCTTTGACATCGTGTCACCGACCAACAACCGTTCACTTCAGTGGGAACCGCTTGAGCTGCTGCAGCCGTTCGACATGTCCCGCGTTGAGATTGACCGCGTGAACCCTGCGATGTCCGCCATTGGCGAAAACGCATGGAACTTTGGCGGCAATGGTTCGACCTGGCTGCCGCATATCTGGGGCACCGAAGGCATGGCATGGCGCACTGATCTGTGGGCACCAAATGGCGATGCACCGTCTTACGGTGACGTATGGTCCGAAGAAAACGCTGGCAAAACCATGGGTCGTGCGCATTCCATGATGCTGGGTGCGGGTCTGTACATGGAAGCTTCCGGTGAGATGGAGCCAGGTTCCATCTGGGCTGCTTATGAAGACGAAGACAAGATGCGCGAAGTCTGGGGCAAAGTCACAGATTGGTGCATCGAGCGTAAGAACCGCATCAAACTGATCTGGAACGATGCAGATAGCCAGAAAAACGGCCTTCTGAACGACGGTGTGATCGTGGGGCAGACATGGGATGGTCCGCCTCTCGCGCTGAAATCTGCCGGTGAACCTGTGACCTATCAGGCGCCTGTTGAAGGTGCGATGGCCTGGGTTGACGGTATGTCCATGCCAACCGGTGCGGCAAATATCGATCAGATCTATGCCTTCATCGAATTCGCATATCGTGCGCAGGATGCTGGCGTTGCGATTGACAGCCACGGCTATAACAGCCCGGTTCTGGGTGCGGATGCGCATACTGGCGACGTTTACAAGAAAAACTTCGCGGAAGCTTATCCTGGCGACAGCCTTGCCAACCTGAACCCATGGCCTGCTGAGGCACCATGGTATGCAGCTGTGCGGACTGAATTCGTGAACCGTTTCAAATCTGCATAAGCGGATTTTCTGAAACACAATCCGGCCCTTGCGGGGGCCGGATGCCTCCGGGGCTGACGCCGGAGATCAGACCACCATGCAGGTGGCATACGTCAGAAATACATACAGCGGGGAGAAACACATGAGTGCTGGTGTCGGGGTAAACCTCGAGAACCTATGGATCAGGTTCGGCGATTTCGTTGCAGTGCGCGACGCAAACGTAAATATCAATGGCGGCGATTTCTTTTCGTTCCTCGGCCCATCCGGCTGCGGGAAGACAACGATTTTGCGCTCGGTTTCAGGCTTTCTTGACCCGTCTGAAGGACGTGTTCTGATTGGTGGCAACGACATGGCGGGCATCGGTCCGAACAAACGTCCCACAGCCCTGATCTTTCAGAACCTCGCGTTGTTCCCCTTGATGAAAGTCTGGGAAAACATCACGTTTTCCATGGAAATCAAGGGTGCTTCTGCGAAAGAACGTCGCAAGCGTGCAGATGAACTTCTGGATATGATCGCGCTGCCGGGGCAGGGCGACAAATTGCCGTCTGAACTCTCCGGCGGTCAGAAACAGCGTGTGGCGATTGCCCGCGCGCTTTGTGCAGAACCGGATGTTCTGCTGCTGGATGAGCCGCTTTCGGCGCTTGATCTTAAGCTGCGTCAACACATGCGCACGGAACTGCGTGAAATCCAGAAACGCGTTGGCATTACCTTCATCTACATCACCCACGACCAGGGCGAAGCACTGACCATGTCGGACAATATTGCCGTGATGAAAGCAGGTATTATTGACCAGATCGGTGACGGTAAAACGGTCTATAACGACCCGTCGACAGCCTTTGTTGCGTCCTTCGTGGGTGAAAACAACGTCTTCCGCGGCACGGTCAAAGAAATCCGTGGCGATGAGGCATTGATCGCAACCAACCGGTCTGGCGATCTGGTGTCTCGTATTTCCACAGCCAATCAGGGCAAGATGAACGTCGGGGATGAGGCCATGATGTTCATTCGTCCCGAAGCTCTGTCGATTGCGGAAACCGGCACCTCCGGCGATCACTTTGTGACTGCGAAAGTCAACCACGAGGAATTTGAAGGCAACACCTTCAACATCTTCACCGAAGGCGACGGCGGTAAGGAAATCAAAGTTTCCATCCCGAACCTTGGTCAGACTTTTGAAGATCACACGGGTCAACAGATCACCCTGGAATATGAGACACAGAATGCTGTGGCTGTTCCTGCCGGTGAACTGGCAACGGAATAAGGGGGCGTTATGAAAAACGGTTTCCTTATAAACTTCTACCAGCACAATGGTAAGGTGATGGGCACGGCGCTGCTTGTGATCATCTCCTTCTGGATCGGGGTGTTGATCATCCTGCCCCAGCTGTCGATGCTGGATTATTCGCTGCGTGAATATCTGCCCTCTGGCGAGGTCGGGGATTACACGCTGAAAAACTATCGTCACCTGATCTATGGTGCCGAAGGCGCGTCTGACCCTTACAACTATGTTGACCTTAAGGTCTTCATGCGCACCATCATCGCTGCGATCTGTGTCACGATCTTTAACCTGATCCTCTGCTATCCGATCGCGTTTTTCCTCGGCCAGGTCGCCAAGGGCATGAAGCTGCGGGTCTTTGCCCTGCTTCTGATCATTCCTTACTGGATCAATGAGATCCTGCGGGCCTTTGCGCTGAAGATCATCTTTGGGGCGACGGGTATGATCAATGCTGTGCTGATTGGCATGGGGATCCTGGATGAACCCTTTGACTTCATCCGGGCCGATATCGCGCTTTATGCGGGTCTGGGCTATGCCTATATCCTCTTGATGGTTTTCCCGATGTATAACGTCATTGAAAGCCTTGATGGCAACCAGATCGAAGCCGCCCGTGATCTTGGTGCGCCCTGGTGGCGGATCCATGCACGCATCGTTATTCCATATGCGAAACCTGGGATTTCTTCCGGTGCAACCATGGTGTTCATGCTGTCTGCCGGTGCGCTTGCTGCGCCTCAGATCCTTGGCGGGCCAAGTTCGCTGTGGTTCACGCAGATCATTTACCAGTGGTTTAACGATGGCGGGAACTGGTCGCAGGGTGCGGCTTACGCAATCGTGCTTCTGACCAGCTGTATCATCATCGTGCTTGCATTCATGAAGCTGTTCAAAGTGAACATGGGGGACATTGGGAAATGAATAATCTCTTCCTTCGTGTATCGATCTGGGTCTACCTGGGCATTTTCTTTGCCTATCTGCTGGGTCCACTCGTCATCATGGCGATCACGGCGTTTAACTCTAATGGCTTTCCAAGTGTCAGCCCCTGGGAATGCTTCACCTATGCCTGGTTCTCGGAACTGTTTCAGGATGAACGTATCCTGAACGGCATCAAGAACTCGGTCATTGTGGGCATTGGCACCGTGATTATGTCTGTGACCATGGGCCTTGCAGGCGCACTGATCCTGACACAGGTCTGGCCGAAACTGCGGGCGACTTACTATACCATCGTCATTGCGCCAATCCTGGTGCCGGGCGTGGTGCTTGGTATTTCCACCGTGGTGTTCTGGCAGCGGGTGAACAACTGGCTGGGTCTTGGTCCGGACAGCATCCTTGCAGATGGTCTGTTCCTGACGATTATCGGCCAGTCCACCTTTATCGCCAGCTACTGTATGCTGGTTTTGGTGGCGCGTCTTCAGCGGTATGACCTGACCCTCAATGAGGCCGCGCTTGACCTTGGTGCAACCCATACACAAGCGTTCCGTAAGATCCTTCTGCCCTTCATGATGCCGGCGCTTGCCACATCTGCGGTGCTGGCGTTTCTTGCGAGCTTTGAGAACTATAACACCACGACCTTCACCTTCGGGGATTACCCGACGCTGACGATCGAGCTGGCGCAAAAAGTGCGCTATGGCATCAGCCCTGCGATATCGGCGCTCGCCTTTATCATCATTGTGCTGACGGTGTTTGGTGCGCTGACCAATGAGGCCCTGAAGCGCCGCAAGGAACTTCAGGCCGCATCAAGCGGGGACACAGTGAAAAAGGTCGATGGCGGTTTCCGTCTGCCGGCAATCCTGTCGCGCAACCCGGCAATGATCGCTTTGATCGCGCTGGTGGCGGTGATTGGTCTGTCTACGGTGAATGCCATGTCGCATAACCCGGCGCAGTGTATTGCGGATGTGAAAGAGGAACGCGACATGCAGCGTGCCCTGGAGGCAGAAACCAACCTGCGGGCCCTTGCCGAACGTCGTGCAGCTGCAGCTGCAGCCCGTGCGGCAGAAGCGGCGGCCAACGGTGAAACCCCTGAGGAAACAGCACCTGCAACAGGTGGTTCTTCCCAGACGGGCGGTACTGGTGCCTTCGGCAATGTCTTTGCCCCAACCAATCTGGATGGTGCTGAAGAAGAGTCGGAAGCCGAAGACAATGCCCCGGCAAGTCCATTCGGGTCGGTGTTTGATCCTGGAAACCTTTCTACTGCAGAGCCTTCAGGTAATAATTAACCAATAAGTCAAATTAACCAATTAAACGGGCGCCCAGTAAGGCGCCCGTTTTTCGTTCACTTACCATGACGTATTCGTGAGAATTGTGGAAATATATACTTTCGTATATGTTTCTTCACGAAAGGATGATGTAAATAACCGTATTTCCTGCACAAAAGTACAGGTTGAGATGCTCACATCTTAATTGCAATAAAGATGGTGTTTCTCGGTTGCGTTGTTTTTGGAGTCACGTATTTACGTACAATGATTGAGATGGTTGCTCATGGCTGACAGGACAATTCTTGTTTATTCCCTCGGGGACCTCGGGATTTCCTCGGGGAACTATAATTTCAATAATCTGACCGGCAGTGGTACCTTTTCACTGACTGCTGGCGCAGCACCAAGTGCTGCTACTGTGACAGATAACGACAGTGATGATTCGGTATTCAATGACGGTTTGCCCGGTAGCTTCGGGCAGGCACCGGATCAGTTTCTGAACGGCACTGTGGATGGAGTGGTGTTCAATAATGCTCCGACCAATCCGGAAAACCAGTTCGAGGTGTTTGATTCATCTAACAACTTCGTTGGGTACATCTTTGACCTTCATGATTCCAATTCAGCGGCGTTTTCTTCGCTTCAGGGCTATGTGACAACATTCGAGTTACTTCCTGGTGAAACATATACAGTTGGAGCGCGTGATGGGCTGGGTGATGCCAACTACGCTGACCTTCTGACCTGCTTTGTCTCTGGAACACGTATCATCACCAGACGTGGCGAGATCGCGATCGAAAAGCTTCAGCCCGGTGATGAGGTTATGACCCGGGATAACGGGTTGCAGACAATCCGCTGGATTGGCGCGACGACAGTACGTGGTCTGGGGAAGTTTGCACCGATTACCTTCCGTGAAGGTGCACTTGGCAATACCCGTGATCTGCAGGTTTCGCCGCTTCATCGCATGTTGCTGACGGGCTGGCAGGCCGAGTTGCTGTTTGGCGAAGCCGAGGTTCTGGCAAGCGCAAAGCATCTGGTAAATGGCGATACAATCTTTTCCGCGCCCTGCGAACAGGTGACCTATTATCACATGTTGTTTGATCAGCATGAAATCGTCTTTGCGGAAGGCTGCCCTTCGGAAAGCTTTTTCCCTGGTCCGGCGACGCTGGGGTCTGTGGACCACCAGGTGCGTGACGAATTGTTCGCGCTGTTTCCGGAACTGGCAACGATCCCGGAATCCTACGGCCCGACCGCGCGGCGCTGTCTGCGTGGAAAAGAAGCCGCATTGGTTCGGGTTCAGAAATAACTTTATCCGCGCGGGCGTGTTGTATTCACAGGCCCGTCTTTTGTGATCATGATCGTGCTGAGAAGGTGATCGGTGTTCTTCATCCGGTGGCTCAGAAGTTTCTGTGTCAGGCGCAGCATTTCCCCGGAAAACTCGGGTTCGGCGGCGACATTTTCCAGCTCTCCCTTGCCATCTGAATCAAACAGCATCGGTTCAAACCCATCTGCAAAATGTACCAGCGTAAATCGATTTTCCCGCAGGATTGCGCAATTGGCATTGCTTTGATTTAACCCATATTTTTTCTGCCAGGGTGTGGGATCAATCGGGTTGCCGAAGTCAAATTCAGAATAGGCAAAGTCACGCCATTCCGGTGCTTCCCCCTGCAACCACGGAACCAGAGAACGCCCATCCATTGATGCGGGGATGTCCGTCCCGATCCAGTCAAGGATCGTTGGTGTAATATCGCTGGATTCAGTGAAGTGGCTGATTTCACGTGCTTTAGTTCCCGGTGCCCGAATAATCAGCGGCGTATGAAACGCCCCTTTAAATGGTGCAAGCTTGCCCCAGGCGTGACGATCCCCCAACAGTTCGCCATGGTCTGCGGTGACCACAAGCAGCGTATCTTCATACTGCCGGCTGTCCTTCAGCCAGCTGACAACCCGGCCCAGATGGTGGTCCACTTCAGTCGCAAGCCCAAGATAAACGGCCCGCAATGTCTGCACGTTGTCGTCACTACCATCGAGATCGGGAAAACCCTCTACCGTGCTCGCAATCGTCGCGTAGTTATGCAGCGGTTTCATATAGGGGTGGAAGTTCTCTTCCTCCTCCTGTGTCAACCGTTCCGGCAGTGGCAGCGACGCCGGATCATACATATCGTTATAAGGCGCAGGCGCATTAAACGGCGGATGCGGGCGGATCCATGTCAGATGGGCAAACCAGGGTTGATCTGCCTTGTCTTTCATACCCGCAAGGAACTGATTGGTCAGGTACGCTGTGTCGCTGTCTTCCGCTTTGTATCGCGCAGGGTCATTCGGGCGGGGGGGCTGACCATCCGGTGTATCGACACGGAAAATGTCAAAAAGGTCTTCGCCTTCAATGTCATAGCCCTTTGCGCGCAGATCTGCCCGCCAGCCATGGCTTTCTTCAAGACGCATCTCACAGACTTCGCGAAACCCGTTCATTGGGTGTTCATAGGTTGTCAGCGCGGGGTGACCTTCGGGGTAGGCGCGCGGGTCCTGTGATGTGTCGGTATAGCCGAACAACATGGGATCATAGCCAGCCTTCGCCGCTTCGGTCGCAAGGTTCGGTGTGTCATGCGCCAGCGGTGTGCCGTTGCGGATGCTGCGATGGTTCATTGCATAACGCGCTGTCAGCAGGGAAACCCGGGACGGGCCGCAGGGATTGGTGACGGAATAGTTGTTTTTGAAAACAACGCTTTCCGCCATCAGGGCCCGCAGATTAGGCAGGTTCACGTGATCAGCCAAAGCGCCATGCACACAATCTGCACGCAACTGATCTATCACGATAAACAGCACATTTTTGCGGGGGGTATCGGTGGTGGCCATGCGCGCTCTCTCTCTTTGCGAATGATCCCTGAGAATTGCTAGCGAAGGGGGCGGGGCGGGGCAATCGGAAAGTGACGCGGGGTATCATCAAATCTTTTTGCAAATCATTCTCAACTACATTGACAGTTGAGAATGATTCTCATAAACGGACCTCAACACAGGAGAGATCTATGAACATCACGTCCCGTATTCTGAGTTCCGTTGCTGGTTTTGCCATGATGACATGTGTGGCCCAGGCAGAAGACCGTTTCAAAGCCGTCACCACCTTTACCGTTCTCGCAGATATGGCGCGCAATGTGGCGGGGGATGTGGCGATTGTGGAAAGCATCACCAAACCGGGCGCTGAAATTCATGGCTATCAGCCAACACCGCGCGATATTCTGCGCGCCCAGGATGCGGACCTGATTTTCTGGAACGGCATGAACCTTGAACTTTGGTTTGAACAGTTCTTCAACAACCTCAGCGATGTGCCTTCTGCGATCCTGTCTGATGGTGTTGTGCCAATGTCCATTACCGAGGGTTCTTATGACGGCAAGCCAAACCCGCACGCCTGGATGTCCCTGGATAACGCCCACATTTATATCGACAACATTCGCGATGCTTTTGTTGAACATGATCCGGACAATGCGGACAGCTATGTCGCGAATGCAGAGGCTTACAAAGCGCAGCTAACCGCTGAAATCGCCCCTCTACGCGATGCGGTGCAGCAGGTGCCGGAAGATGAACGCTGGCTTGTGTCTTGCGAAGGCGCGTTTTCTTATCTGATCCGTGATTTCGGCATGAAAGAACTGTACCTCTGGCCGATGAACGCGGATCAGACCGGTACGCCGCAACAGGTGCGCAAGGTGATTGATGGTGTGCGTGACAACAACATTCGCGCGGTCTTCTGTGAAAGCACCGTGAACAATGACCCGGCCCGTCAGGTGGCGCGTGAAACCGGGGCGGAATATGGCGGTGTGCTGTATGTGGACAGCCTGACGGAGGCAGATGGCCCCGTGCCAACCTATCTTGATCTGCTGCGTGTGACATCGGAAACCATCGCAACTGGCCTGACCGGAGAGAACTGATGCTTGATCAGACACAAAATGGGATCTGTGCCGATGGCGTGACCGTGACCTATCGCAACGGTCACACGGCGCTGCGCGACGCCAGCTTTGAGATCCCACAGGGCACGATCACTGCGCTTGTGGGCGTCAATGGTGCCGGGAAATCGACCCTGTTTAAGGCATTAATGGGGTTTGTACCGGCGGCGAAGGGTGACATTTCGATCCTTGGCATGTCGGTTAAGCAGGCGCTGAAGCAGAACATCGTGGCCTATGTCCCCCAGGCGGAAGAGGTCGACTGGACCTTCCCGGTGTTGGTGGAAGATGTGGTCATGATGGGGCGTTACGGGCATATGGGATTTCTGCGTATTGCTTCAAAAGCGGATCATCAGGCCGTGACAGATGCCCTGACGCGTGTGGGCATGATTGATTTCCGTCATCGTCAGATTGGTGAACTTTCCGGTGGGCAGCGCAAACGTGTTTTCCTGGCCCGTGCTCTGGCGCAGGATGGCAAGGTGATCCTGCTGGACGAACCTTTCACCGGTGTGGATGTACAGACGGAAGATGCGATTATTGATCTGCTGCGGGGTCTGCGGGATGAAGGCCGGGTGATGCTGGTGTCCACCCATAACCTGGGATCTGTGCCTGAATTCTGTGACCGGACGGTGCTTGTGAAAGGCACGGTTCTGGGGCACGGGCTGACGTCTGAAGTCTTCACACAGAAAAACCTGGAAGCCGCCTTTGGTGGTGTGTTGCGCCACTTTGTTCTGGGCGGCAAAGATCTGCATGACGATGATGACGCGCGTTCTGTCACTGTGATCACAGATGATGAACGTCCCTTTGTTGTCTATGATGACAAGGCAGGCAGTGATGTTTGAAACCTTGCTTGAACCGTTTGGCTACAATTACATGACAAACGCCATGTGGGTGTCGGCCCTGGTCGGGGGTGTTTGCGCCTTTCTGTCAGCCTATCTCATGCTGAAAGGCTGGTCGCTGATCGGTGATGCCTTAAGTCATTCCATCGTGCCAGGTGTCGCGGGCGCATATATGCTGGGTCTGCCTTTTGCCCTGGGGGCTTTTGCCGCTGGCGGTCTGGCAGCCGGGGCGATGTTGTTTCTCAATCAACGTACGGGTCTGAAGGAAGATGCGATCATCGGTCTGATCTTCACCAGCTTCTTTGGCCTTGGGCTGTTTATGGTCTCTGTTTCGCCTACCTCTGTTGATATTCAGACGATTACGCTAGGCAATATCCTGGCGATCACGCCGGAAGATACACTGCAACTGGCGATCATTGGCCTTGTCTCTCTCGCGGTGCTTCTGGTGAAATGGAAAGACCTGATGGTCGCGTTTTTTGATGAAAGCCATGCGCGGTCTATCGGGCTGAACCCGGATCGCCTGAAGCTGATCTTCTTTACCCTGCTGTCAGCCTCCTGTGTGGCGGCACTGCAAACTGTCGGGGCCTTCCTTGTCATCGCCATGGTGGTGACGCCAGGCGCAACTGCTTACCTGCTGACGGACCGCTTCCCGCGTCTTCTGATGTTGTCTGTGGGGATTGGCGCAGGCACAAGTTTCTTTGGCGCCTATATCAGCTATTTCCTGGATGGGGCGACGGGCGGCATCATCATCTGCCTGCAAACGCTTCTGTTCCTGCTGGCCTTCACCTTTGCACCGAAGCACGGCTATCTTGCGGCCCGCCGTAAAGCACGGGAGGCCGTGGCATGATTGAAGAACTGCTTTTGCCGTTTCAGTTCGGCTTTATGGTCAACGCCTTTATCATTGTCGCGATCATTTCTGTGCCTACAGCGCTTTTGTCCTGCTTTCTGGTATTGAAAGGCTGGTCCCTGATGGGGGATGCGATTTCTCATGCCGTGTTGCCGGGGGTTGTGCTTGCTTACGTGATGCAGATTCCACTTGTGATCGGGGCATTTGCTGCGGGCATGACCTGTGCGCTGGCCACTGGATTCCTGAAGGAAAACAGCCGGGTGAAACAGGACACAGTCATGGGCGTTGTGTTCTCTGGAATGTTTGGGTTTGGTCTGGTGATCTACACCTGGATCGACACCAATGTGCATCTCGATCATATCCTGTTTGGGAATATGCTGGGTGTGCATGGTGGGGATATTCTGCAGGCAGGCATCATCGCGCTGGTCGTATCCGGTATATTGCTGCTGAAATGGCGGGATTTCCTGTTGCATGCTTTTGATCCGGCCCAGGCACAGGCCAGCGGGTTGCCCGTGCAGTGGCTGCACTACGGGTTGCTGGCGATGCTGTCCCTGACAATTGTCGCCACGCTGACTGCCGTTGGCATTATCCTTGCTATCGGCCTGCTGATTGCGCCTGGTGCGATTGCCTTCCTGATCACGCGTCGTTTCTCTATGATGCTGGTGGTGGCTGTGGGCGTGACGCTGGTTTCCGGCCTTGGTGGTGTTTACCTCAGCTTCTTTATCGACAGTGCCCCGGCTCCGACGATCATTCTGATCCTGACGGTGATCTTTATTCTGTGCTTTGTCGCAACGCTTATGCGTCGGCAAAGATTGGTGATGCAGCAATAAGTCGCTTGCAGAATTTGGGATCACCGTGATCTTCGTTTGACATCACGCAGGCGTGGGGGTCTGATACTGCTATCTGATATACCGGGTGGTTCCGGTATGAATTCTTGCAGGAGGGCTCTATGACCCGGTTTAACCGAAAACCACTTTTACTTGCTTCGGGGGCGGCGCTTTCTGTGTTGGCAACCGGCGCACAGGCACAGGAACGCGGGGCCTGTGGCCAGCCGCAAATTCTGACACATGCGCAATATCTGATCACCGGCGCAACTGCACCGGCCGTAGATACGGTTGTGGCGATTGCACGTCGTGAACCAGCCTATATTGAACTTGAGGTCGGTCAGCGCACCGGTGTTACGATAGAAACATCCAGCGGGAATGCGGATCCGGTGGTCGTGATCTTTAACGCAAATGGTGATCCGCTTCTTGGGAATGACGATGGTGCAGGCGGGCTGAACTCGCTTTTGAGTCTGGAACTTGATCCGGGTAGCTACTGCGCACAGATCAGCACCTATACGTCTGTTCCTGACGGATACGGCACGCCGACCGGTTTTAACGAAAACATCCCGCTGCAGATCCGTACAGGTCTTGAGGCGCCGCGGGTCGATACCGCTGGCGGTGGTGGCGCTGCTGCTTCCACTGAATGCTTTGCGATGCCAAACCTCGTGCATCTGGATGACCCGGTTGGGTCTGGTGCAGAAAGCCTGGCTGTGAATGGCACTGTTCCATACGCCTATTCCTTCAGCGTTGCAGATGGCACGAATATGTCCCTTCTGGCGCGCAGCAACACGCTGGATACCTTTCTGACGCTGGTTGATGTTAACGGCAATCAGATTGCAACGGATGATGATGGCGGCGGCGGAACAGACAGCCATATCGGCATCAACTATGGCCTGCCGGCTGGTGAATATTGTGTGGCCGTGACTGGCTATGATCCCGCGACCTCTGGCCCGGCAGATCTGACGATTTCGGATTATAACGAAAATATCAGCGTTTCTGGTGGCTCCGTCGGGCCGGCAAACCCATGCGGTGATCCGGCGACGACAATGTCCCTGACTGCAGGTGAACATGTTCAGGGTGTCCTGAGTGGCGAAAGCCAGGATTACACCTTTGATCTGACTGAACCTATGGCTCTGCGCCTGACTGCGACCAGCAACAGCTTTGATACCTACCTGTGGCTTTACACCGCGGATGGCGTTCTGCTGAATGAAAATGATGATGCCGATGGTCTGGGCACTGGCAGCCGCATTGAAAACCGCGATCAACTGCCTGCCGGGTCTTACTGTGCTTCTGTCACGCCTTTCGGTGGCGACGGTACAGGCGCGTTTAATATGCACCTGATGGAGCTGTCAGAAGAAGCCCTTCTGATGGAAGCCTATAACAACGCCGAAATCCTGCCGCCATCCACGGCTGGCGTGGAAATGACCGATCTGGGTCTGCTGCATCGCAACCTGCGTGCGGATAATGCGGGTGGTGAAACCCAGTGGTATCTGTTCGAAGTCGAAGACGAAAGCTTTGTGGTCGTAGACAGTGCCTCTGTCGGGTCCGTGTCAGAAATCGTGCTGTTTGATTATGAAGGTTCCGGTCAGCGCATTGCGGCAAGCCAGTTGAACTCTGACAGCCTCAGCACGCGTCTTGTGAAGAAGATCGGGTCCGGTATCTATGCCCTCGCTGTTGTGCCGGATCGGTCTGCCGGTGCGGGTGTGGGCGCATCTGCCCTGTCGCTGCAACGCTATATTCGTCCGCCACGTCAGTAAGGCGAACGTCAGAAACACAAAAACCGGCACTTGGGTGCCGGTTTTTTCTTGCCTTGTTGTGCCTGCAATCAGAAGTCGACAGTTACGCCGGGCAGGTTCAGGCTTTTCATAAGTTCGCGCAATTCCTGACGGGCGGCGACGTTTGAAATGTTCATCTGACCTGCCACGCCAATGTCACGCAGATCCAGCAGCGTCAGGCCACGCGGGAAGAGTTCGCGGAAAATAACCCGGTCACCAAAGCCTTTTACAACCCGGAAGCCGATCCGCTTGGACAGGTTATCCAGAGCTTCACCCATTTTCTTTTTATTGTGCATCGCCTGGGCCGCCAGACGGTTGCGAACAATGACCCAGTCAATCGGTGCAAGCCCGGCCTGAGCGCGCAGCTGACGGGCGTTCCAGACCATTTCGGAATATACGGAAGGTCCTTTGATTTCACTGCTTTCTGAATCAATCTGCGCCAGCAGGTCGAAATCGACAAAAGAGTCATTCAGCGGTGTGATCAGCGTATCTGCCAGAGAATGCGCGACCTGACTTAGCCGGGTATGGGACCCCGGGCAGTCGATCAGGATGAAATCGCAGTCTTTTTCGATTGAGGCCACCGCAAGGGACAGGCGACGATCAAAGATGTTTTCGCCGGGTTGCAGTTTTGATTGATCAACCTGGGGGAGATCGTGATATTCCGGTGAAGGAAGCTGCACGCCTGCGGACTTCATTTGCTGAATGCGGTTCTGAGCGAAACGCCCGAAGCTTTTCTGGCGCAGGTCCAGATCAAGCACGCCCACCTTATGGCCCATGCGCACCAGTGCTGTCGCAATGTGCATGGATGTGGTGGATTTACCGGAACCACCTTTTTCATTTCCAACGACGATAATATGCGCCACGACTGCCCCCGAAATTCTGTCAGCGCGTTTTAATCAACACGCGTTATTGAGAAACGGAATATGGGAAGTCGCGGCGTTTTACAAGTAATCCTGTTATATCGCGCGGGTGATGCCACCATCGACACGGATGTTCTGGCCAGTGATATACCCGGCACCATCTGAAGCGAGGAACGCGATGGTATCAGCGATCTCATCCGTGGTGCCGTAACGCTCCATCGGGATGCGTGCGCGGAACTCTTCCTTTTCTGGCAGGGAATTAATAAAGCCTGGCAAAACATTGTTCATGCGGATCCCTTTTGCCGCATAGTTATCAGCGAAAATCTTGGTAAAGGCTGACAGGCCTGCACGCATAACGCCAGACGTCGGGAAGACCGGATCCGGTTCAAATGTCGCAAAAGTTGTAATGTTGATGATCGAACCGCCCCCCTGTTTTTCCATGATCGGGGCGACGAGACGGGCAGGGCGCACGGCCGAAAGGAAGTACACCTCCATTCCTTCGTGCCAGTCTTCGTCACTCAGGGCGAGGATCTCGTCACGTGGTCCGTGTCCTGCGCTGTTTACCAGAACATCAACCCGGCCCCAGGCTTGCATCGCGGCATCCACCACGGCCTGCACATCTGCGTTGTTCTGATTGGATCCGGTGACGCCGACGCCGCCTAATTCCTTCGCCAGCGCCTCGCCTTTGCCGGAGGATGACAGGATTGCTACCTTATATCCTTCAGCAGCCAGTTTGCGCGCGCTCGCGGCCCCCATGCCGGATCCCCCGGCGGTGATGATGGCTGTTTTCACTGTATCTGACATATCGTGTCCTTTCTGGTTTCCTTCAATATGGCGATGTCTGGTCAATTGGACACGTCATGCTTTCTGCTCTATGCTGTAGAAAAAACTATTGGATTATTATGGCTTTTCTTCCTTCTCTTTCAGCCCTGCGCGCGTTTGAAGCGGCTGCGCGGCATGAAAATTTCCGCAAAACTGCAGAGGAACTACATCTGACACAGGGGGCTGTTGCACAACAGATCCGCGGGTTGGAAGCTGATTTGAAGACCGATCTTTTCAAACGCTTGCCGCGTGGTGTCGCACTGACTGCGGCTGGCGAAATCTATGCTGGAAAGATCCGTGCCGGATTACAGGCGCTGCAAGAGGCAACAGATGATCTGATGCCCGGGGAGAATGTCCCTGAACTGATCCTGAGCACGACGCCATCTTTCGCCAGTTGCTGGCTTTTGCCGCGCCTTGCTGGTTTTCCGGAAAAGGGAAGGATTGATCTGCAGGTCCGGGCGTCGGAAAATGTTGCGGATCTTCTGACCGGCGAGGCAGACCTTGCCATACGACAGGTCCCGCCGCCTTATACCAAGGGGCTGAAGTCCAGGATGTTGTGCGCAGGGCAGAACGTGATTGTCGGACGGCCTGATCTTATGTCGGGGATGCGGCAACCGTCGGATCTGATTTCTGCAGGCTTGTTGCATGACGGGCATGCAGGCTGGTCCGGATATTTCCGGGAAAATGCTGCGGAACTTTCTGGTGATATTGAAAAAGGAATGCGCTTTAATCAGGCCGCTATGTGCATACGGTTGGCGTGCAGTGGCGATGGTGTTGCGCTGGTGCCTGAAGTGTTGGTGGAGCAGGAAATCAAGGAAGGTGCCCTGGCCGTATTTTCTGGCCCTGCGCCTGAAAAAGGGTCTGATTTTTACCTGGTCTGGTCTGAAAAGCATGGCCGCAGACGGGATGTTTCCCGCGTCTGTGACTGGCTTTTGCGTGAAGCAGAAAGCTGATCTGCGACGCGTTTATTTTGTCAGGATCAGTTTGCCTGCTTTGGTAATGCGCAGGATGTATGTCTGGTCATCCAGCAGAATGGTTGCACAAGGATTTCCCTGAGTCAGCAGACGTGCGTCATAGACAGATTGTTGCTGCGGAACGGTTGTGCTGGTCCGTGTGTCTGGGTGGGCAATAGCGTTCATTGCGTTTCCTCCGGTCGTTTTGTTCGCGTGATTCCTTTGTGCTGACCATGTTTCGGTCTGCTGAGATAATATCTGATTGTTTTAGTCGGATAAGTCAATAGACTCTTTTACTCAGGTACTGATCTTGCAGTGATCAAACAAAAACACCCGGCTGCCAGGCAACCGGGTGTTTGATTGGGGCTAAATTGCAATCAGAACTCAAGCGAGAACTTCAGGCTGGCACCAAAGCTTTCATAATCAGATCCGATTCCATCGTAGAAAGCAGATCCGGTCAGAACACCGCCGGAAGGCAGGCCATAGGTGCCACCGGCGCTGACGCGCGCGCATACCTTCATAGTCCGCCGTTGCATTGTTCAGAGAGGAATAGATCCCCTTCAGCCCGCCGTTCAGCGTAAAGGCACCGGAGGTAACTTCGATGGGCGTCGTGAACTCCATACCGGTGGTGAGCTGGGTCAGCTGAACTTTCTGTTCCGGGATCAGATCCCCGATGGCATTGGTGTAGGTCAACTGGGTGTCGTCGGTATAGGTCAGGTCCAACAGAGGAACCAGTTTGGTTTCCTCAACCATGAATTCGCCAGACACTTGCAACTGTGCCAGCCAGCGTTCCGTTCTATAGCTTTCAGACGGACCACCATAGATCGAGATTTCATTGTCTGTCTTGCCATAAAGCAGCCGGCCTTCGAAAAAGAGCGGCTGACCTGCGGCCCTGGCAACGAAATAGGGGCCTGCGAGCCAGCCTTCGCCAGACGCATTGTTTTCATCCTGTTTTGCGGAATCACACTGAAGCATCCCACCAATCAGCAGCATGTCGGAAATCCGGCTGTGGGCGCCGAAGGTTGCCAGCGTATAGGATTGGCCGTCAGACCATGAACCGGACAGCGCGGCCCAGGTGTTGCCGCTTGAGGCGCAACCCGACACAGAACCGCTGCCTTCGCTTGCACTGGCCGCAAAAGAACCGCAGCCCTGATCGCGGAGCAGGTGCGCCAGGCCCACCTGGTTCGAAGCAAGCGCGTTGATGCGGTACGTCATGAAGGCAGAAATGGCTTTCTGTGTGTCTGCAATCCGGGTGCTGCCGACTGTGATAGTGTCAGACCCGGTGTTGTCGTTCCCGGCCACGTCCTGCGCAGCAGCAGCAGGAATGGTGATAGACACGCTGCCTGTCCCTGCGGGTGTGATCTCAACCGTGTAGGATGTCGGGCCGCCGGTCACATTGGTGGCTGTGCCGTTAACCACGGTCAGATCGGTCGCAAGATCATCGAACCCGGTGACGTCTTCGCTGAACACAACATCTACGGTGAAAGGTGTTGTGTGGGTGAACTCATCCGGTGCGCCTGTGATCTGCACCGAAGGCGCAATCGTATCGGCTTTGGTGATGGTGACTTCAGTTGAGGCCGTGCTGTCATTCAGCGCAGCATCCTGCGCCGCAGCGGTGGGTACGCTGACGGTGATGTCGCCGTCACCAGCCGGTGTGATTTCAACCGTGTAGATGGCCGGGCCACCGGTGATTGACGTCACGGTGCCATTTGCAATGGTCAGATCGTTTGCCAGATCGTCGAACCCGGTCACATCTTCATCGAATTCCACCTGAAGTGTGAAGGGGGTGGTGTCGATATATTCAGACGGCGCATTGCTGAGCGTAGGAACAGGAGGAATGGTATCCGCAAGGGCGATATCAACAGTGTTTGACGCCTCGCTCAGGTTGCCGGCCAGATCCTCTGCCGCATCCGCAGGGGCGGAAACAGATACGGTTCCTGTACCATCCGGTTCTACTGCAATTGTATAAACGTCGGGGCCACCGGTGATGCCTGTGATTGTCCCATTGGAAATGGTTACGTCACTCGCGGGATTATCAAATCCCGTTACGTCCTCTGCGAAAGTTGCAGTGACCGTGAAGGCTGATGTGCCGACGTATTCGGTGATTGTACTGGCAACCACGACGGTAGGCGGTACCGCATCTCCCGAAATAGTCACCGGTGCCGCGGCGCTGCTTGGCGTAAATGTAACGGCGTTATAAGCCATTCCCGAAGGCGCAACGATTGTAACATCGCCATTTCCATCCGGAGTAATGGTCACGGTGAATTCGGTTCGGGAGGTGAAGTCGCCAGGGGGGAAGCTTGTCAAAGTTGCGTTGGTCAAGGAGAGCAAGGGGCCCTGGAAATACACGACCGGCTGATCAAAGCGGATGGTAGCATCAAACGGATTTGTCCCATCCAGGGCTGGCGGCGTGTTGATGATCTCAGCGGAGGGGACGTTAGGGTCATAGGCCGCGGTGGCAACATTTGAGACGACATTCAGATTTCCGGATGCCGTCTGAGCAGCACCAGCCGGAACAGAGGCCGTGATGTTCCCAGCCCCCGTTGGCGTAAGTGTCAGTGTGTAATCTGATGGTCCGCCGGTCACGGCATCAACTGTGGCGTTGGTAATGTTCAGATCTGCCGGCGTGCCAATGGGATCAAATCCGGTGACGGGCCTGTCGAAGCTGACGGTGACGTCAAATGACGACGCGTTTACGACGCCAGGCATCCCGATGATTTTGGTTAATACCACTTCGGGTTCATAGGTGACGGTGACTTGTGAAGAGCCAGTGTTCTGGGCACCTGCAAAATCCTGGGCAATCCCGGCCGGAACAGACATAGCCATATCACCCGCACCTGAAGGAACAACTGTCAGCGCGTAAGCTGCCTGACCGCCGGATACACCGGTAACGGTTGCGTTTGAGATGGTGAAATCACCCGCTTCGTTGACCGGGTCAAACCCCGCCACATCCCGTGAGAAGGTTACGTCAACATCGAAAGCTGTTGTGTGGTGAACGGTCGTTGCGCTGGATGTGATAACAGGTTCTGGTGGTGGGGCATTGAGGGGAATAATGCTTTCAATTGCGACGGTGTTGGTTTCACCTGAGATCGCAAATTCATACCGGGAACGTACGCCTGTCGCATCATCGGTGCCGATGAAGGAAAACCCATAATAATCCTGCATCTGATAGATCTGGCGACCTGTTGCTTCATCAGGATAGAGGCTACTGTATGTGATGCTTGTATCAATAGCGCCAGTTGCGAAATCGGTGATGGCTGAGATTCCACAGTTCTGGATAACTGTCGGTGTCAGATGGGGGGCGCAGAGCTGTGACTTGACCGCATCCCGGTCCAGACATTGCTTAAGGTTCCCCCCATAAGGGTGCCTTCGGGGAAATAGCCGCCTGGCGTCACCTGCACATATGCTCTGCCCTGTTGGGAGCTTTCTGTATAGGCCGCCTGAACATTCACATAGCATGTTCCCAGGGGGGTGTTTTGGAAATGGCTAAGCCCATCAAAGGCCAGCGCGGACTCACCTGCACCAAAAAAAACCAGCAGCTGCCACGCAGGCAGCGCGGAAGACATCTCTCAACATATTAAACCCCAGTACTCGTTAACAGTTACCTGAATTGCGCAAGGTCCTCCCCAAGGGAGGCGCAATTTTACTAAAAGTCATTATATTCCGGAAAATGGCGGTTTTGTGGTGTGAACGTGCAACGCGTGGCGCAATTTAAAGGAGAATGTTCCGGAATAAGCAAAGAAAAACCCGGCTGCATATGCAACCGGGTTTTCAGAAAACCGAATTTGGTTTGGATCAGAATCCCAGACCTTCGTATTTCTTTTTGAACTTGGATACACGACCGCCAGTGTCCATCAGGCGTGTGTTGCCACCGGTCCAGGCCGGGTGTGCAGACGGGTCGATGTCCAGCGCCATCTGGTCGCCTTCTTTGCCCCAGGTGGAGCGCATTTTCACGATGTCACCATTGGTCATTTTGACGTCGATGAAGTGATAATCGGGATGGATGTCTTTTTTCATGGTATCCGTCCTTATGCTTTAGGGGCTTTGTAGTTGGTAACTTCTGCGATACGCGCAGATTTACCACGACGTGCGCGGAGATAGTACAGTTTCGCGCGGCGAACACGGCCACGGCGAACAACTGTGATGCTGTCGATGTTGGTGGAGTGCAGTGGGAACACGCGCTCTACACCTTCACCGAAGGAGATTTTGCGAACGGTAAAAGAACCAGCAATACCGGAACCGTTTTTACGCGCGATGCAAACGCCTTCGTAATTCTGTACACGTGAACGTGTGCCTTCGGTTACTTTGTAACCAACGCGGATGGTGTCACCCGCTTTGAAGTCGGGAATGTCATTTCCCAGGGCGGCAATTTGTTCCGCCTCAAGCTGTGCAATCAGGTTCATAGACCTAACTCCTTGATACTCGTGGTTGATCCACGAAGTTGATATCACGCGAGAGCTCCTGGTCTTCCATCGGGTCCGGTCATGCCGCCCGCCGGAGATCGGCGTGGTGTTCATCTGGTCGTCGCTATGCCTCTTTCGCTCTGAAGAAAAAGCGCTATGGCAATAACTGACAGTCCGGACGACTCATAAGAGTGCCGGACAGGCGGTGTATAGGGGAGGGGGCGAAGATGATCAAGCGTTGTTTCGCAGGGAAAACAGGCCTTAGTCGGCTTCATTATCCAGGTGCTTTTCCCACAAATCCGGGCGGCGGGCCTGCGTGACCTTTTCACTTTGCTCCCGGCGCCATTCGGCAATTTTGCCGTGGTGGCCAGAGGTCAGCACATCAGGGATCTTGCGGTCGCGCCATTCCGCTGGGCGGGTGTATTGCGGGTGTTCCAGCAAGCCGTTTGAATGGCTTTCCTCTTCGGTTGATGCTTCGTTGCCAAGAACGCCTGGCAACAGGCGCACGGTGGCGTCAATCAGGGCCTGGGCGGGGATTTCACCGCCGGTCAGCACAAAATCACCCAGGCTGACTTCTTCGATCTCATATTCCTCAAGCACACGTTCGTCCACGCCTTCAAAGCGACCACACAGGATCGTCATGCCTTCGGCTTCTGAATAGCGTTGCGCCATCTCCTGAGTCAGGGGCTTGCCGCGCGGGGACATAAACACAACCGGCCATTTCCCGCGGTTCATCGGTGTCCCCCGGCGCGCATCATCCAGCGCGCGGGACACAACATCAGCGCGCAGAACCATACCAGCCCCGCCACCAGAGGGCGTGTCATCCACATTGCGGTGCTTGCCTTCACCAAAGCGGCGCAGGTCAATCGTATCCAGACGCCAGACGCCGTCCTTCAGTGCCTTTCCGGTCAGAGATGCACCAAGCACACCAGGAAAAGCTTCGGGAAACAAAGTGACGATTTTCGCGGTCCAGGATCCCTGCAGCTGTGGGCGGTCCTGCATCAGTTCGCGTGGTTGCAGGGTGGCAGAGATCGCCAGACGGCCATGGGATTTTTTGTTTTGCTCAGTCATCGGTGTTCTTTTCTACGTCGGGCAGGCTTCTGGCCATAATGGCTTTGCGCTGTACTTTCAGTTCCTCCAGCAATGCATCGCGTGCGGCGCGGAATTCCGATGCATTCAGAGAACTGCGGTTTAGTTCCAGAAGTTGCGCATAAATTTCGGCGGGGCCGGCGGGATTGCGTCTTGCGGTTTTTCGGATCAGCGGGCGCAGTTCTGCTGGCAGGTTCATCCAGTTCAGAAATGATGTGGCAGGGCCAAATTCTGACGACATGCTGTCTTCAAGCGAGAAGGATGAAATCGGCACATCCGGGAAAAAATGCTGCAATTCCTGAACGACCCCCTGAAGATCGCTGTCTGGCCGCAGTTTTTCTTTCAGGGTTTCTTCATCATCCTGCAGGCGTTTGACCGTCAGCGTGTGTTTCCAGATCGACGACATCCAGCTTTCGCTTTCCCGTGTGCCGAAGATCACCTCAATTTCTGCCTGTTCCCCGAAATGATCATGCAGCACATCCAGAATGCAGGCCAGCAAAGGCGGTGCTGCAGCATAAGAAAATACATCATTCTTACCGGGCATCTGCCCCAAAAGATTTTCTTCACTGATGATAAGCTGATCTGCCGGTTCAGCTTTCAACCCGTCCAGTATTTCATGTAGCTCCCGCGCCAGAGTTTTCAGATGGCCCGCATGTCCATCACGGGAGAAATCTGTTGCGTGCGTATGGATGTCATTCATCTGCCCCCGCAGCAGTAAGCTGCAGTGTTCGCGTAACAATCTTGCATTTTTCCGCAAGGTGAACTGGGCAGAGGTTGTCCCTGTCTTATGAAAACCGGGATGTAAAAGGATGCGTTTCAAGGAAAGATACCATCAGGCGGGTCAGCAATGATCCGACCGGAGGCAATATCAACGGTCGGAACCGCAGCTTCGGTAAAAGGCAGAAGCGCGGTTTCGCTGCCGCTGGTCAGCACTTCCAGAATATCGGTTGCACCGTGGTTCTGTACGTCTTTGACCGTGCCCAGGGGATTCCCGCCGGTGTCGAGAACCTCAAGTCCGATCAGATCAGTGTAGTAATATTCGTCATCGGGCAGGGCCGGCAGGCGGGACTGATCTGTCATCAGGCGCACCCCGCGCAGGGCGTCGGCATCTTCTTTGGTTTCCACGCCGGTCAGCCGGGCTGTAAAGCCGTTTTTGATCGTGCCGGTCAGGGTGATCATGTAAGATTCCCCGGTGTTTTCAGCGACCAGTGGCTGGTAATCTTCAATCGCGATGGGATCGGCACAGAAGCTTTTCAGGCGGACTTCACCGCGCACCCCGTAGGATCCGCCAATCGCAGCAACGCAAATCTGTGTGGGCGTATCGCTCATGTTTTATCTCTCAGTTATCTGCGGCACATCAGACCGCGCTTCCCAGCCTTCGCGTTCAAGTTCCGGCTGCATTGTGTTGGTTTCGGGCCAGCCGACGCATAGCCAGGCGACCAGACGCCAGTTCTCGGATACGTTAAGATCGCGCGTCAGCTGTTCAGGGTCAAGGATTGAAACCCAGCCAACGCCAAGCCCTTCGGCCCGGGCCGCCAGCCAGAATTGCGTGACAGCTGTTACCACCGAATAGCGGCGCATTTCGGGCATTGTGCCCGCACCAAGGCCAGCGCCTTTATCGGTGTCTTCGTCACAGAAAATCGCAAGTTGCACTGGGGCATCCCGCATGCCTGACAGTTTCAGGCCAGCGTAAATCTTTGCTTTTTCACCAGAATATCCGGCAAGCGCCTGTTCATTACATTGCAGGAAGTTCTGTTCAGCCGCTTTACGTGCCTGCGTGTCTTTCACACGGACAATGCGCCAGGGTTCAGAAAGACCGACAGACGGCGCAAGGCTGAATGTGGAAAGGAGGCGCATAAGCTGCGCCTCCTCAACCGGATCGGGGCGGAAGTGGCGTACATCACGACGCCACCGCAGCAATTGGTCAAACTCGGTACGGAACTTTTCCGAAAAGCTGTCCATGCTGTTCACCCCGGTTATGCCTGAAGGCGCTGATTATTCGTCAGCGGAAGCAGCAGCTTCAGCAGCTTTCTCTTCAGCGCGTTCCTGGGCTTTCTTGCCTGGAACAGCTTTCTTCGGGTTGCTGCGTTCTTTTTTCTCAACAACGCCAGCAGCTTCGAGGAAGCGGGTTACACGATCGGTTGGCTGTGCGCCCTGGTCCATCCAGTGCTTTACACGGTCCAGATCGATTTTCACGCGCTCTTCGGAATCTTTAGGCAGCAGTGGGTTGTATGTGCCCAGTTTCTCGATGAAACGACCGTCGCGTGGCATACGGGAATCCGCAGCAACAATACGGTAGAAAGGACGTTTTTTAGAGCCGCCACGTGCGAGACGAATTTTCATAGCCATGATGAGTTTCTCCTAGATAAGCTATTGATCAGGGGCGTTAACCCACTGAGATTTCGATATTATTCCTGATGTTTCTTGTGATGCTGGATCACTTCGCTGATGATGAAGTTCAGGAACTTCTTCGCGAATTCGGGGTCGAGGTTCGCACGTTGTGCAAGGTCCTCAAGTCGTTCAATCTGGCTTGCTTCGCGCGCCGGATCGGACGGGGGTAATTCATGGTTGGCCTTCAGAACGCCAACGGCCTGGGTGTGCTTAAAGCGTTCGCCCAAGGTGTAAACAAGGATCGCATCCAGGCGGTCAATGCTTTCACGATGTTCTTTCAGCACCTCTGCGGCGCGGGTCACGGTGTCAGTCATTTCTGGCCTCCACTGGCGATGCACAAAGCATGCACATCATATGCACATGTTATGCATACGATATGCGTATGAATTGGGTTTTTACGGATCATGTCAGCGCCTCCGGTGCAGGGTGGCGGTAGACAAGACAGGGTTCACCATCGGGCTTTTCAGCCGCTTCATCTACGGTGCAGCCCAGGCGTTCTGCAAGGCGGATAGAACCCGCGTTGGCGGGATCAATGTAGCTGACAGCTGTGGTCCAGCCGAGGGTGTTGTAAGCCCAGGCGCGGACAGCTTCGGCAGCCTCACGTGCGATGCCAGTGCCTTCGATGGATGGATCATAGATAGACCAGCCGATTTCACGTTCCGGCCAGGTGATCGGATGCCAGGGGCCGATGCCGCCAAGCGCCTGATCTTCGCCCTTGCGGCAGATCATGGACAGACCATAGCCGCGCATTTCCCACATGACCATCACGTGACAGAAAGCACGCCAGGTCATGTTTTCATCCGGTGCACCAGGAGCGCGGACAAATTCTGCACGGTCAGAATGCAGGAAGGCGCGAAACACCTCAAAATCCCGCGGCTCAGGGCGGCGCAGGACAAGACGTTCTGTTTCCAGAACGATGCGTGTCTTTGCCGGTGTGGGCGCGATATATGGGGTGAAGCCGGTCATGTGTTAAATCCCCAGATCGTCAGGGGTGGCACCTTCCAGCACGGGGCGGGAAAAGGTGCGGTCATAACGGATGATGCAGCCGGTTTTTTCGGCATGTGCATAGGCGCGCTGACATTCAGCGTCATCCGCCATACGGGCGCGGTAATCTTCATATGCGGCGAGGGAGGGGAAAGAGAACTTTGCCCATGCCACATCATTGGCACCTTCATGCGGCAACCAATAGCCGTGATGCGCGCCGCCCAGCTTGTTCACCAGATGAATCCAGACCTTGGCGTAGGTCTCGAACGCATCCAGCTTGGCCGGGTTCAGCTGATATGTCACGGTGCAGGTGATCATTTATTTCTTTTTCCCAAAGCCAGACAGGCCAGGGGGCAATGCGCCGCCGCCAAGGCCAGGCAGGCCGCCGGGCATACCACCGCCCATGCCGCCAAGACCGCCGGGCAGTTTGCCGCCCATTTGCTTGGCTGCCGCTTCCAGAGCTTTCGGATCCATCTGGGATGGGTCCATACCGGCAGGCATGCCGCCGCCTTTGCCGAACATGCCGGACATGGCTTGTTTCAGCATGCCGCCTTTGCCCATTTTGCCCATCTTCTTCATCATGTCGCCCATCTGGCGCTGCATTTTCAGAAGTTTGTTCAGTTCAGACACTTCAAGCCCCGCACCTTTGGCGATGCGTTTCTTGCGCGATGCCTGCAACAGGGACGGGTTGGCGCGTTCGCGTTTGGTCATGGACTGGATCAGCGCGATCTGACGTTTCAGAACTTTATCATCCATCCCGGCTTTTTCCGCCTGGGCCGCCATTTTCTTCATGCCGGGCATCATGCCCATCAGGCCTTCCATGCCGCCCATCTTGATCATCTGTTCAAGCTGCATCTTCAGGTCGTTCATGTTGAACTGACCCTTCTGGAAACGCTTCATCATACGTTCGGCCTGTTCGGCCTCGATGGTTTCCTGGGCTTTTTCGACGAGGCTGACGATGTCGCCCATGCCAAGGATACGGCCCGCGATACGTTCGGGGTGGAATTCCTCGATCGCGTCCATCTTTTCGCCGAGACCAACGAATTTGATCGGCTTGCCAGTGACGGCACGCATGGACAGAGCTGCACCACCGCGACCGTCGCCATCCATACGGGTGAGGACCACGCCGGAAATGCCGATCTGACCGTCGAATTGTTCCGCGACATTGACCGCATCCTGGCCGGTCAGGCCATCAACCACCAGCAGGGTTTCACGCGGATTGGTGACGTTGCGCACGTCTTCAACCTCTTGCATGAGGGTTTCGTCGATGTGCAGGCGACCAGCAGTATCGAGCAGGTAAACGTCATAGCCGCCAAGGGTTGCCTGTTGCTTTGCGCGTTTGGCGATATCAACGGCAGACTGGCCTTTGACGATGGGCAATGTGTCAACGCCAACCTGGGCGCCGAGAACAGCCAGCTGATCCTGCGCCGCCGGGCGGTAGATATCGAGGGAGGCCATCAGCACGCGCTTGCCGTGCTTTTCTTTCAGACGCTTGGCAAGTTTTGCGGTGGTCGTGGTTTTACCGGAACCCTGCAGACCAACCATCAGGATCGGGGCCGGGGCGTTGTCGATTTTCAGATCACCCGGGTTCTGATCATCACCGGCCAGGAAATGCACCAGTTCGTCGTGAACGATTTTTACGACCTGCTGGCCAGGGGTCACGGATTTGGTGACGTTCTGGCCTGTGGCTTTGTCCTGAACGGCTTTGATGAAGTCGCGGGCAACCGGCAGGGAAACGTCGGCTTCAAGCAGGGCAACGCGGACTTCTCGCAGGGCGGTGGACACGTCAGAGTCGGAAAGCGCGCCTTGTTTTGTCAGGCGATCCAGGACGCCGCCAAGGCGATCAGACAGATTCTCAAACATAGACAGCTCCTGTGTCGTTATCCTTTGCCCCGTACCTAAGCACGAAACGGTTCAATTGCAGCAGGAAAAGCCCCTGCGAATGCACAAATGCCCCTGCGGGCGAATATCGCTGGCAGGGGGCGATCCCGACAACAGGCCGGGACCGGAAGACTCAGACTTCCGGGTTGTTATGCCGGGATTTAGGGGGATTTGTCAGCGGAGTCAAGTCAGCAGCCGTTCGCGGCAGGTATTCCAGAGCGGCGTTGATATAGGGGGCGTATTCGAAATCCGAACCCGCGGTTCGTGGAAGCCAGGCGCGAATACAGGCTTCGGAATTGCGCGCCTCTCCTGCGCCAATCAATACTGAATTCAGCTTCACCCAGACGCTGTCATCTTCGGGTGGATATCTGTCAGGTGCATCAAGTGCGTCCCGAGAGATAATTAGTAAGTATAAATCGGTATATATTGGCAAAATACCGGACGGACCTTTCTGAAGCACGACTGCACAGGCACAGAGACACAGGTCCAGATCAAAAACCTGCTCTTTATGCGGTGAGGCACCGCCGGTCGATATGAGGATCCGGTTCCCGGGTTGGTCAAAGATGATTGTGTCAACCGGGCTTTGGCTAAGTAAAAGCGGCATTATGAAACATATGCAGATCAGAGGGGGCAAACCGGATGCCAGCAGCGTTATATCATGACTGTGCCCCGGAAGGCGCCAGTGGAATGTTAAACTGATAAACTTCGCGCAAAAATAGATACCCCAGGGCAGCACTGCAAAAAAGAAAGCCAGTATAAGGGACAGAACAACTGTAATGTTCTGGCCGTTATATGTCAGCGTCAGGCGTTGCGGTGTATTTTCGGTGACTTTCATCCGGAGGCCCGTCAGGCAGGTATCTTTGCCCGTCCATAGCTTTGTTTGGTGTCTCAGGCAATGGGAGCCACAATCCGGGTAAAATATGTCAGCTCCGTGGTTTGTATCGTGCCGTTCAGAGGGCATTCAGACATTTGCGACCGGGGCCACACAGCAAAATGTGCGGCCCGGGTGGAGTGATGGTTTTTGATTGTGAGCGATGATCACGCAGCCAATGTTGAAATTGCGTCATCCGCAGCCTTTTGGGCCGCTTCCGGATCGGTGTTCATACCGGCAGCCGCAACGACTTCCACCTCGGAAATGCCGTTGAAGCCCAGAGCCGTGCGCAGGAGCGGGGTTGCGAAATCAACCGGTGAATCAATCGGCACACCACCAGATGCAATCGCCAGGATCGCGCGTTTGCCAGACAGCAGGGGTTGCGGGCCTTCCTCAGTATATTGGAACGTGCGGCCGGCGCGGGTGATCTGATCAATCCAGGCTTTCAGGGATGCGGGGACGGAGAAGTTATAGATCGGCAGGCCGATGACGATAATGTCCGCAGCTTCGACTTCTTCAACAAGGCTGTCGGAAAGGGCCAGGGCTTCTTTTTGGGCATCAGAGCGCACATCAGCCGGTGTAAAGGTCGCGCCGACCCAGGTCTCGTCAATATGTGGCAGTGTATCGTTCAGATCGCGTCGGGTGACTTCAGCGCCTTCAAAGCGGACAACAATACGGGCGGAAAGGTCGCGGGAAACGCTGCCGTTAATGCGGGCGGAAGCGTCAATATGCAGAATGCGGGTCATAGGGTTATCCTGAGTTGGGTGTTTGTCCATCACAGAATAATGATGTGTAGCATTCAACAAAATGCGGGAATTCACACATGCTGTGTGCAGATTTGCTTAGGTTTCAGGCCCCAGGAACCAGGTATTGATGATATCAGCAATGTCCTGTGGTTGTTTCCTGATCGCATAAAGGTCAGTCGTCAGAAATACCACGTCCTGATCCTTCATCTCAAGCTGACAGCGGAATGTCTCGCTGTGGTTTCGGCCGAAATGGGTGATCTCAAGGGAGGCTTTCCGGAACTCGTCCAGATCATAATGTTGGCTCCGCACCCCATAAGAATGCAGCCGACGTATGAAAATGCTGCGGGAGGTCCGGTCAAAGGTAATCCTGGTGTCCCAGACCATTCCCATCAGGATTAGTCCGGGAATGAACAGGCCGGGAACAATCAGATACCAGCCATGTATGATGTCATTCAGGGCCAGCCAGGCACCGACAAAGGTAAAGCAAAGCAGGAACGCAGCGTTGAAAAAGATCAGACCCGCTGGCTGGTGTTGAAGGACCAGTAACTCTCATGACGGGGACTCGGGAACACTGGGCTGCAAAGATGCGGGCGGTTGATGGTTGCTGTTGTTTAGATTTTCCTGAGTGGGATTGCAAAAAATACGCTGACAGGCTTGTGATCTGTGGATTTACGCACATATTGTTGCGGATATGTGAAGAGATAAACACAATCTTAAAACAGGGACGCGCGACATGGACAACTGGGATGAAATCAGAACGGCCTATCAGGTGGCGCGTATTGGCACGGTGTCCGGCGCGGCAGAAGTCCTGGGCGTGCATCACGCCACGGTGATCCGTCATATTGATGCGCTGGAAGAACGCCTGGGCACCAAATTGTTTCAGCGTCACGCGCGGGGCTATACGCCGACGGAGGCCGGACAGGATCTGATGCAGGTGGCCCAGACCACCGATGATCAGATAACACAGCTTGCAGGCCGGATCCGCGGGCAGGGGGATTCTGTGCAGGGCGACCTGATCGTGACGTCAATTGCGACGCTGTCGCCACTGTTGACCCCGATCCTTGTGGATTTCCAGAAAATGCACCCGGATGTGAATATCCAGTTCCTGACGGGCGACCGTCTGTTCCGCCTGGAATATGGTGAGGCCCATGTGGCGATCCGCGCCGGGCAGGATGCGCCTGCGCAGCCGGATAATGTGGTGCAGAAGCTGACAACCCAATGTGTGGCGCTTTACGGATCGAAGACATATCTGGATGAAGCGGGCATTCCTGAGGGGATTGAGGATCTGCGCAAACATCGTTTTGTGGCAGGGGATAAGACCTTTAAGCGTGCGCCTTTCTATCGGTGGCTGGATGAAACCATTCCGGATGCCAATATTTCATTCCGGGCGTCTGATTTCAACAGTCTGGAAGAGGCGGTGGTTGCGGGCGCAGGCCTTGGCTTTATGTCAGAATGGTACGCCCAGATGCAGCCGGATATGGTGCGCGTGATGGAGCCACGCCCGGAATGGGTCGGGCATTTGTGGCTTGTGACCCATGTGGATCTGCACCGGACCCTGAAGGTGCAGACCTTCCTGAAGTTCCTGAAAGAACGCGCCGCTGAATGGGGACCCGAGCAGGGTATGGGGTGTCCTGGTGAATAACCTGCCAGATCGGGGCGTCTCATCGTCCCGGAGGGGACAATTCGTTGCCCCGGCGTGCGGCGGGTCGCGTATATGGTAAGTCAGATGGGGAATGCCGCACGCGGGCATCTTGCGATGTTGCTGTTTTCGGCACTGGTTGCGGGGTCTTTCAGCCTTGGATCGCTGGCGGCGAATGAAATTGCGCCGCTGGCCCTGGTGTTCGCCCGGTTTGTCCTGGCGGCGGCCCTGATCGGGGCGCTGGTCGCTTTCCGTGGCGGGGTGCCGCGTGCCGCACTGGCGGCGTCCTGGCGTTACATCCTGCTGGGCGGTTTGTTTGCGATCTACTTTGTGTTGATGTTTGAGGGGCTGAAGACCGCCCCGCCCGTATCGGCAGCGGCCGTGTTTACCATGGTGCCGATTATGTCCGCTGTCTTTGGCAGGATCCTGCTGCGCCAGGTGACGACGCCCCTGATGGCTGCGTCCTTAAGCATCGGGGCGCTGGGGGCGCTTTGGGTGATTTTCCAGGCAGACCTCGCGGCGCTTGTGGCGTTTCGGATTGGCACGGGCGAGATGATCTATTTCGTCGGCTGTGCCGCGCATGCGCTGTATACGCCCTTGATCCGCAAGCTGAACCGGGGTGAGGATCCGCTGGTGTTTACCCTGGGCACGCTGATGGGCGGGGCGCTGGTCCTGGCGGTGGTGGCGGGGCCTGCGGCCGTGGCGACGGATTGGGCTGCGTTGCCCGGGATTGTCTGGGTGACGATTGCCTATACCACCGTGTTTGCAACGGCGGTCACTTTCTATCTTGTGCAATATGCGACCCTGCATCTGCCGTCGTCGAAAGTGATGGCTTACACCTGGCTGACGCCCAGCTGGGTGATCCTCTGGGAAATCGGATTTGGCAATGCCGCGCCGCCTGTGCTGGTGCTTGGGGGTGTTGCGCTGACGGTGGTGGCCTTGTTGGGGTTGCTGAAAGAAAACTGATTTGGGTCAAAGTGTTGCCCTGAAGCTGTGCAATTGTGTCCGGAACCCGCAGGAAAGTAGAGCATGCCCGCACAATCGAAAGAGCAGCTGATTAAAGTGACGCAAAGCGAGTGGCAGAAGTTCACTGCGATGATTGGCAGATTTGACCCTGAAACTGCGATGCAACTTTTTGACGACGGCCTTTGCCCAAAGCATATCGTCGGCCACCGCGCCCATTGGATTGATCTGTTTTTCACCTGGTATGAGGCCGGGCAACGCGGCGAACATCCGGCCATTCCGGCGGACGGGTATAAGTGGAACCAGTTGCCGGAATATAATGCAGAGTTGCGGAAGGCGCAGGAGGATCTGTCCTGGGAAGAGGTCTGCACAATGCTTGAGGGGCAGCACGCAAAGTTGCTTCAGTTTCTGAACGGTCAGAGTGATGGCGCGTTATATGGCGGGCCAATGCCGGGCGGTGGCAACAATTGGACAACCGGGCGCTGGGCAGAGGCCGCGGGGGCAAGCCATTACCGGTCGGCGGCGAAATATCTTCGGGCACAATTGCGGAAGAGGTAAGCCTTATTCGTTCAGTTCGTGTTCCAGGAAGCGTTCGAAATCATCAAGATTTACGGCCTCAAAATGGCCAAATCCCTGCATCCAGGCAGACGCATCACGCAGGGCGGTTTCTTCGATCCGGCACCATTTTACACGGCCTCGTTTTTCCTGACTGATCAGACCCGCAGTGGTCAGTACGCCAAGGTGTTTTGAGATCGCCGCCAGCGACATATCAAAAGGTTCCGCCACATCTGTGACGGCCATATCGTCTTCCAGCAACATCGTCAGGATCTGACGGCGGGTGGCGTCAGAGAGGGCTGAGAAAATGATATCAAGATTTGCGGCCATGTGTCCGGGCTAATGATTGTCAGGCAGAAGGTCAACTGTCCGGCGTGTTGGGGGCAAGGCTGGTGCAGATGGTTTTCTGCAGGCTGCGCACCGGGGGGGATGGTTTGGGCGCGCAACGCAGGATGTAGGAAAGTTCAGGCATTTCAGGCATTTGTGCGTCCATAATTTCCATGTCATCGCTGATGTATCTGGCCGGCAGAAGCGCGACGCCAAGCCCGGCGAGCACGGCGGAACGGATCCCGGCGGAGCTTGCGCATTCCAGCACAATTTCAAGCCCGCAACCGGGTGGGGTTTTCAGGGCGCGGTTCTTGTAGAAACAATCTGCGTCATAGGAAAGGAAGGGCAGGGGGCGGGTCATATTCAGTTGCAGATCCCGGGACCGGACCCAGTGCAGGCGGTCTTCATACAGCAGCTGATCGCCTGGAAGAACCTCATCTGAAAAGACCTGCATCAGGGCGATGTCAATGTCGCCGCGCTGAATTTTATCTGACAGAACAAGGCTTTGCCGCACATGGGTGCGCACGGATACATCCGGATACAGGCGGGTGAAGCGGCCCAGGATTTTTGACAGATCACCGCTGGTCACATCTTCGGTCATGCCCAGGCGGATCTTGCCTGACAGCGCACGGCGCGACAGACTGGCGAGGGCTTCGTCATGCAGGGAAAGGATGCGTCTGGCATAGGTCACAAGGCCGCTGCCTTCCTCTGTCAACAGGGGGGCACCGGGGCGGCGGGTGAGAAGCGGACAGTTCAGATGGTCTTCTAACCGTTTGATTTTATGACTGATTGCGGATTGCGACAGGGGCATGTGATCTGCCGCACGTGTCACGCCGCCATGATCAGCGATGGCGCAGAGGGTTTGCAGGGCGTCGATATCAAGGCGGGGCATTGGGGTCTCCGGCGTATGACAAAATCAGATGTAAATATGAAAATGTCCCATTTGATTCATATCATGACATATGCGAAAACACATGGAAACCCCGTTTAAAGGACTGAAAACATGAACAAATCCCGTCTTGTCGGCATTTTTGAAGTCACTGGTTCCGTGCTGGCGATGATTTATGCGCTGCTGATTGCGTCCAATACGGGCAACGAAGTGCTTGGTTTTTCACTGCTTTTGCTGTCTGCCCTGTTGTTCGCGGGCTGGGGGTATTTGGACAAAAGATGGGCGTTTCTGGCGTTGCAGTTCTTTTATGCGACCTCTGCGGTGATCGGTCTGATCCGCTGGGGCTGAGGGGCAATATCGCCGTACACATCCCATGCACATTATATGCACAACCTATGCATATCGGGCGCGCGGTGGTCTGACGTGGCTTTAATCTTTTCCCGCCATGATGTCTGCGAAGGATCAGACAGGCGGGAATGAAATGTCGCATTTTTACGGAAGCGAGATGCCGAAACCTCCAGGGGTGCCGCGCAAAAAGAACGAACTTTACACAGGCTATATGCTGGATGCCATGGCGCGGCTGGAATGGGATATGCACCATGAAATCGGCGTGCGTCAGCGCATCCCCCGGGCATGGCGTGACATCTGGGCGGAACGGGCGGAACATCGCAAAAAGCGCATCACGATTGGCATTGATGAGAATGTGCTGAAGTTTTTCAAAAGCATGGGCACGGGCTATCAGACCCGGATCAATGAGGTGCTGCTGGCCTTCATGTATGCCCGCCTGGCCGGTTTCCTGGAAATGCTGGAAACCCCGACGGCCTATCGTGATCTGGTGAAAGAGCCGCCGCAATGGGGCGACATGCAGCGCAATCTTGACGCAAGCGAGGCCCGGCTTGAGGTCCTGAAAGCAGAGCAGGCGGCACAGGATAAGGATTGATCTGGCGGGGCGGGTGGTTTCGTGTATGGGTTGTGTGGATGATTGATTTTACACGCCCATGTCTGACCCTGCCGCTGATCTCTGTAACCGGAGTAATCACTTCACTGGCCGGGATCGTGGTGATTGAGGGGATTATGAAGAGAGAGAATAAAGATGCTTTAAAGCGCTGGTTGCTGCTTTCGTTGCCATTTGTCGGTGTATTGGCCTTGTGCGTTGCCTGGCTTTACTGGGGAGCGTTTCTTTTGCTGAAAGGGCAGGATGCCAGTCAATTGACAGAAGCCGGGGCAGCTGGAGATACGTTCGGCGGTCTGACGTCTTTGTTTTCGGGGTTGGCTTTTTCCGCGCTTGTTGTGACGCTGGTTTTTCAACGCAAAGAGCTTGAACTTCAGCGCGGTGAGTTGGAGCAAACGCGCAATGTGTTTCAGAGACAGAAGTTAGAAAGCACGTACTTTCATTTGCTCAAGTTGTTTCGAGATTACGTTGAAAATACGAGTTGCCAAAGGAGTGACTTTACCTATCGGCGCTATGAGGAAACTGATAGTGATGTGCTTAATGGGCAAGCTCTTTTGCGCGAATTGGCCGTGGAATGTATGCCGGGCAAGTTTCCATTGGAAGCAGATTTAGAAAAGTTTGAATGCGGTAAACTACAAGAATTTAAGGACTGGTATGATGAGTACGGGGATTTTTTCCTGGGTCCATACTTCAGGCTGCTCTGGAACTGTGTGCGTTTAGTTGATGACCAGAAACCCGAAGATTTGAATGACGATGAAAAGCTCGGGTTCGTGCAATATCTGCGTGCGACTTTGTCACCGGCGGAAATAAAACTCTTGGCGTTTTATGGTTTGTCTGAAGCTGGCGGAAAAGTCGGAGATGAATACATCGCGCGTTATCAGCTGATCAAGTATCTGAAGATAAAAGATGTTGAGCGCTATCCTTTTCTTGTGCAGGCGTATGGACCTGATGCCTTTGGCGATCGGTACGACACAGTAGAGGATGCGATGCGTCGGGGGGTGATCCGAAATACTGACCGGGAACAATAATGGCACAGCCCCTGACCCTGGGTGGGGGTGAAGCCCCCTCCCGTGGGGAGGGTCGGGGGCTGTTCGGGCTTTGCCCGGACTTTGGTATGACCATGCATTGACATTCCTCCAGGAAAAGCCTGTTCTGCGGCAAAATGAGGGGCGCGGGATATGGTATTTAAGGACTGGATGGTGATCATCATCCTCGGCATTGGCTGGGGGATGTCATTTGTGTTCAACGAGATCCTGCTGCGTGAACTTGGACCGGTGACGGTGTCACTGGGGCGGGTGAGCTTTGGGGCGGCGGGCTGTTGGGCCTGGGTCTTGCTGACGCGCCGCAACGTGCCCCTGACACCACGCCTGGCGCTGGAAATGCTGGGCTTTGGCGCGCTCAGCTTTGCTTTTCCCTTCGCGATTTATGCGCTGGGTCAGCAAAGCATCGCGGCCGGTATGGCCGGGATCATCAATGCGATGACGCCGGTGATGGTGGTGCTGATTTCGCATTTCTGGCCAGAGGGCGAACGCGCAACCGGGCCGAAAACCCTGGGCGTGTTGTTCGGCTTCCTCGGGATCGTGATCCTGGCCCTGCCGGTGTTGCAGCGGGGGGAAAGCTCTGCCTTTCTGGCGATCCTGATCACCATTGGCGCGCCGGTCTGTTACGGGATTTCCGGCAATCTGGCGCGGCGGTATAAGGCGATTGATCCGGCGGTTCTAGCGGCGCTGGGCCTGACGGGGGCGACGGTTCTGATTGCGCCGCTGGCGATCTGGCATGATGGCTGGCCCGTGATCACCCGGGCGGAAACCTGGGGCGCGCTGATGATGATCGGCTTTGTGTTGACTTCCGCGTCCTTCATTGCCTTTTACTGGGTGCTGCCACGGGTCGGGCCGACGAACACGTCAACCGTGACCTTTATCGCGCCGATTTCTGCGGTGCTGCTGGGGGTTTACCTGTTGGGCGAAAGCATCCGCATGGAACAGGCCCTGGGGATGGCTGTGATCTTTTGCGGATTGCTGGCAATTGACGGACGGGTGCTGAAACGATTTACGGGGTCTCGCTGATCACGCGGATCAGCTGATAGCGGTAAGCGCCGACGTCATAGAGTATCTGGCCCGGCGCGGCGCGCGGGCTGCGCAGGATTTCCAGTTCATAGGTCGTGCCGGTTTCATGAGAGAAGCCTTCAATACCGTCATAAAAAAGTTGATTGTCCACCACAAGGCACTGTCTGGGGAATAGCCCGTGACACTCAGCCCGTTGCGGGGCAACGGTTACGGTCAGCCGCTGGGGTTCTTCTGCCTTCAGGAGGTGGCTGGTGGCCGGATCGCCGGTGATATCCGTACAGGCACCGAGTGCGGCTGTCAGGAGAAAGGCGGAAGCTTTGAAGTGCAGTCGTGTCATGGAGATTCCTTTGTCTCCTGGCAGGGTAGCGGGCTGAATTGCCGGTGTGAGGGGAAAACATCGCGCAAGTTCCCTCGTGTCACAGCATGGGATGCCTGGGGGCAGGTGCGTTGCGGGGTGGGTTTTTCAGCCCGATGTCGCGGGCCAGATGCGTGCCCAGCCGCCGGGCCAGGTGATCCGGGTTGCCGGTGCGATACGGGCGGGGGTGGCGTTGTAGCCAGATGAGGTTGCGAAACCAGTGCGATGATGCGGATTTAATATGTGAGAGTTTCATCAGAGACCTGAATGTTATTGTTCTGATGCCAGTCTGCCGCCCCTGCCTGGCGTTGACAAAAGCTGCTATGCGACACAACATGTGCAAAAAAGGCACAAGTTATATGTATCGGAACCTTCCGTCTCTGAATGCGTTGCGGGCGTTTGAAGCCGCGGGCCGTCATGGCAGTTTCTCGGACGCGGCGGAGGAGCTGGGCGTTAGCCATTCTTCCATCAGCCGTCATATCCGGGGGCTGGAGCTGCGCCTGGAGGTGCAGTTGTTCCGGCCACAGTCGCGCGGGGTGGTGCTGACGGATCAGGGGCAGGCCTATCTTGCGCAGCTTTCACCGGCGTTTGATGCGATTGCAGAGGCAACGGACAGTCTGCATCCCCGGAGCCAGAGCCGCATTACCGTGAACAGTGATCCTTTGCTGGCAGAAAAGTGGCTGATGCCCCGGCTGGGGGCGTTTCACCAGTTGCATCCGGATATTGAGATCCGGCTGGAAACGTCAAACCGGCTGGCGCGGCTGGATCAGCATGAGGCCGATATGGCCCTGCGGTTTTTCCGCTATTCTGAGGCGGCGAGTGCAGCGCCGTTGTTGTTTGATTCACCGCTGAGTCCTTATGGGGTTCAGGGGTTCGTTGATGCGGCCCGGGATCCGCAGTGGTTTTTATCTGTGCAACGTCTTGTGGATCGGGATGGTGATCCGTGGCGGGACTGGTTGCAGGCCGCAGGTCTTCCGGCTGATGAAGTGCCGGACACCAAACGGGTGTTGCGATCTTCGCCTCTGGCGATTGCAGCGGCGCTTGCCGGGCAGGGGGCGATCCTGACAGGGCCGGAACTGATCCCTGGCGAACTGTCGGACGGGCGGCTGATACGCTTGTCTGATGTGACGATACAGGCGGGCAGCTATAACCTTGTGTTGCGTGAAGGCGCGGCCCGTCGGCGGGGTGTGCGCAGGTTCAGCGAGTGGCTTTTGGAAGAAGCCAGGCTATTTCGGGAAGGCCCTGGTGCAGTATAGTCAACCAGAAAGTTGAATAATGAGGATTCCCGCTGTTAGCGTGTGACAGGGAGCCTGATGTGATCCTGGTGTAACTCATTGTCTTATTTTTATGATTATTTACAGTGTGTTATGTTGTATAAACTTTCCTCAACACTCTGTTGACTCTGAACCCCTGCCCCCCTAGGTTCACTGCGAGTTTCCAAAGGGGCCATTTTGATGTCTGAACAGCCCGATCCCGATCGCCTTAAGGCGCTTGAAAGCCGGATCGACGCGCTGAAGCAGACGCAGGAAGATGCCCCGCGCAAGGAATATCATCATTCTATGGCATCAGTTGCCTGGCGGATGGTGACAGAACTTGTGGCTGGTCTAGGGATCGGCTTTGGGATTGGATTGGGATTGGATGCGGTCTTTGGAACGAAACCATTCCTGATGATAATATTTTTACTGGTGGGCTTTGCTGCTGGTATCCGGGTTATGATCGGAACCGCGCAGGAACTCCAGGAACAGAGAATGAAAGCAGCGGCTGCTGCAGATGAGACACAGGCGGATGAACCCGCCACAGAGACGACGAAGGATTGACCATGGCAGCGGAAGCGGCAGGACCGAGCGGATTGCAAATTCACCCGATGGATCAGTTTTTGATCAAGCCGTTGTTCGGGAATGGTGAAATCGCTTTCTACACACCAACCAACGTGACACTTTGGATGGCCCTGGCCATTCTCGCGATTGTTGTACTGATGGTTGTCGGCACAAGCCGTCGTTCTATTGTTCCTGGTCGCCGTCAGTCCATCGCAGAGATGGCTTATGGTTTCATCTACAAAATGGTTGAAGATGTTGCCGGTAAAGATGCGGTTGGCTTCTTCCCATATATCATGACCCTGTTCATGTTTATCGTGTTTTCAAACTTCCTTGGTTTGCTGCCCATGAGTTTTACCACAACATCCCACATCGCGGTGACTGCTGTTCTGGCGATGCTGGTCTTCCTGGGTGTGACCATCATCGGTTTCGTGAAAAACGGCGTTGGCTTCCTTGGCCTGTTCTGGGTGTCTTCCGCACCATTGGCCCTGCGTCCGATTCTGGCGATCATCGAAGTCACATCCTATTTCGTGCGTCCTGTCAGCCATTCTATCCGTCTTGCGGGTAACGTTATGGCCGGCCACGCGGTTATCAAAGTATTCGCAGGCTTTGCCGGTGCCATGGGCATCGGGGCGATCCTGCCAATCGGTATGATCACTGCGGTATATGCACTCGAAGTTCTCGTAGCCTTTATCCAGGCTTACGTGTTCACCATTCTGACCTGTGTGTATCTGAAAGATGCACTGCACCCATCACACTAAGGGCTGGTCTGAACTACTACCTCAACTTCCAATCGTAAGGAGAATTATTATGGAAGGCGATCTCGCACACATCGGCGCAGGCCTCGCAGGCATGGGCACAGGTATTGCAGCACTTGGTGTTGGTAACGTAGCAGCTAACTTCCTGGCTGGCGCTCTGCGCAACCCATCTGCAGCTGCTTCCCAGACTGCTAACCTTTTCATCGGCATCGCTTTTGCAGAAGCTCTGGGGATTTTCTCTTTCCTCGTAGCACTGCTGCTGATGTTCGCTGTTTAAGACCTGACAGAACATTCCTTACGCACGGGTGGGTCTGTTAAGATCCACCCGATGTATACGAAGGCTCTGAGGGGACGACATGGCTAATACAACACATACGGCAACTGACGCCTCCCATGGTGCGTCTCAGGATGCTTTTCGCGCAGCAGAAGATGCTGCGGGTGGTCTGCCACAACTGGAACTGTCAACTTTCCCGAACCAGATTTTCTGGCTTGTGGTTACGCTGGTTGTCATTTTCTTTGTGCTCTCCAAAATCGCGCTGCCACGGATCGCATCCGTTCTGGCAGAGCGTCACGGAACGATCACAAATGATATTGCTGCTGCTGAAGATCTGAAAGCCAAAGCGCTGGAAGCTGAAGAGACCTATAACAAGGCGCTCGCAGATGCCCGCACGGAAGCTGCACAGATTGTTGCAGACACCAAAGCAGAAATTCAGGCGGATCTTGATAAAGCGATTGCAAGAGCAGACGCTGAGATTGCTGCCAAAGCCGCGGAAAGCGAAACTGCTATCGCTGAAATCCGCGCCGGTGCTGAAGAGGCTGTTAAGATAGTCGCGAAAGACACTGCCAAAGAAATCATCGCCGCATTGGGTGGTAAGGCTGACGGCCGTACTGTGACCTCTGCTGTGACTGCGCGGATGAAAGGGTAAGAGCATGAAAAAACTTTCCGTTCTTTTTGCACTTGCTGCCACACCAGCGTTTGCTGCGGATGGCATTCCGTTTTTCTCACTGTTCAACACTGATTTTGTTGTTCTGATCGCTTTCCTGGCTTTCGTTGGTATCCTGCTGGTTGCCAAGGTTCCGGGTCTGTTGGGTGGTCAGCTGGACGCGCGTGCCGAAGGCATCCGTTCCGAGCTGGACGAAGCCCGCGCACTGCGTGAAGAAGCACAGACACTGCTGGCCTCTTACGAGCGCAAGCAGGAAGAGGTGAAAGAGCAGGCTGACCGCATCGTTGCGCACGCAAAGATGGAAGCTGAAGAAGCTGCTGAACTGGCGAAAGAGGAGCTGAAAGCTTCTATCGCCCGTCGTCTGCAGTCCGCTGAAGATCAGATCGCTTCTGCACAGGCTGCAGCTGTGAAGGAAGTTCGCGATCGTGCGGTTTCCGTTGCTGTTGGCGCCGCTGGTGATCTGTTCGTGAAGAACATGACCGCTGCGGAAGGCAACGCAATGATTGATGCAGCGATTGCAGAAGCAGAACAGCGTCTGAACTAAGACGTCTGAAAGCAAATTAGAAAAACCGGTCTGCGTGCTGCGCGGGCCGGTTTTTCTTTTGTCTAACTTCCGGTCAGGGCCGGGTGCAGGATCAGCGCGAGCGTTTTGAAGCGGGCGCGCAGATCATCGGCATCATTGGCCTCTTTTTTCATCTGGGCAAAGCTTGAGCGGATGAAATGGCTGAAATCATCCGGGTCCAGTCCGGCCGCGCGGATGTTGGCGTTTGCAGGCGAAATCGCGTTCCAGACCCCTTCTGCATAGATATTCGCCAGCCCGGCTTTCTTTTCCGGTGAAATCTGATCCACCAGTTGCATAATTTCTTCCGCATGGGGGATCTGCCCCATGGCCTCAAAGGGGATCAGGGCAATGTTTTGGAAAGCGATTTCCAGACGCCTGGCGATGTCGGTTATGCCGTCACATTCCGCAAGGACAGCATCGGCAGATTTGCGGGCGTAGTGGAACATCGCCCCGGCCATCAGCTCTTCCTTGCTGTCAAACGCGTTATACAGCGTCTGACGAGACACTTTCGCGTCCGCCGCGATTTCGCTGATGGTGGTCTTTTTTACCCCATAATGCGCGAAGCGACGAAAGGCGATTTCGACGATATTCTGATCCCGTGTGTTCATGCTATGTCACTAGACCCAAAGACTGGATTTGTCAATAATTTGACAAAAGGCGCAATTAAGTCTAAATGACAAAGGTATCAGAGCCCGACTCAGCCAGACGCCAGCAGCATGTGGGAGAACATCATGGCTATTTCTTTGACTATTAACGGTGAGCGCAGAGAATCAAATGCGCCCGAAGGCACGCCCCTGTTGTGGGTGATCCGTGACGAATTTAAACTGACCGGCACGAAATTCGGCTGTGGCGTGGCGTCTTGTGGGGCCTGCACGGTGCATGTGGATGGGCAGCCGACACGTTCCTGCCAGACCTATGTTGAGGATCTGGAGGGGGCTGAGATCACCACGATCGAAGCTGCGAAAGATGCGGTTGCTGTTGCGGTGCAGCAGGCCTGGAATGAACTGTCTGTGGTGCAATGCGGTTACTGTCAGTCGGGTCAGATCATGTCTGCGATTGGGTTGCTGACAGAGAACCCGAAACCGACGGTTGAAGAAATCGAAAGCTATATGTGGGGCAACGCCTGTCGCTGTGCCACGTATCAGCGTATCCGTGCTGCGGTTCAGCGCGCATCTGAAATCCTGGAGGGCTGATCATGACAGTTACCCTTTCCCGCCGCAGCTTTCTGCAATCCGCCACTGCCGCGACAGCCGGGGCCTTTGTGATCGGTATGAGCCCGGATCAGGTGTTGGCGACACCGGCGCAGGCCGCAGAGATCACCCCGTTTATCCGCATCTCAGCCGAGGGCCGTGTCACAGCGGTGATCAAACATTTTGAATGCGGGCAGGGGGCGGCGACCGGCCTGACCACCCTGATCGCAGAAGAGCTGAACATGCCGCCATCCGATATAGAAGCGGAATTCGCACCGGCAGACAACAAACGCTATGCGAACCTGCTGTTCGGGTCACAGGCGACAGGCGGTTCAACTGCGATGGCCAATTCCTATGTCCAGTACCGGACCGCTGGGGCGGCTGTGCGTGAAATGCTGATTGCCGGAGCAGCGAGCGATCTGGGTGTTGCGGCAGATGCGCTTGCGCTGCGGGATGGCGCGATCTGGCAGGGTGAAACGCGGTTTGATCTGGGGGCGTTTAATGCAACGGCCATGGCCATGGCGGTGCCTGCGGAACCTGTGCTGAAGGACCCGGCTGACTTCCGTTTCATTGGCAACCCTGCGGTCGGGCGTCTGGACAATGTGGCCAAGACCAATGGCACGGCTGAATATGCGATGGATGTACATCTGGATGGTCAGATTGTGGCTGTTGTTCTGCGGTCGCCACGCTTTGGCGGCAAACTTGTGTCATCAGACGACAGTGCCGCTGCGGATGTGGCCGGGTTTATTCGCTCGGCCCCGCTGCCGACCGGTGCTGGTGTGGTTGTTTATGCTGAAACCACCTGGGCAGCTTTTCAGGCGCGTGCGGCCATCACAGCGGAATGGGATTTCTCTGAGGCTGAGAACCGCAGTTCCGATCAGATCCGTGATGACCTGCTGAAAGCCGTGAACAGTGAACCACAATATGTTGCCGGTGGTGATGCGGGGGCTGCCCGTGATGGTCTGGCCAATGCAGCGCAGGTGATTGAACAGGATTTCTACTTCCCCTTCCTCGCTCATGCGCCGATGGAGCCGCTGACCTGCACCATCGCGCCGACAGAAACGGGTGTTGTGGTCTATGACGGGTGCCAGGGACCGACGGCTGCGCAAATGGCACTGGCGGCGGTTTTGCAGATCCCGGCTGAGACTGTCGAAGTACGGACCCTGTTTGCAGGTGGGTCCTTCGGGCGACGTCTGACGCCAACGGCGGATTACCATGTTGAGGCGGCTTTGGCTTTTGCTTTGAATGGCGGGCAGAGCCCGGTGAAACTTGTCTGGTCGCGGGAAGATGACATCACCGGCGGCTATTACCGCCCGGCCATGGCGCATAAGGTGCGTGTGGGGCTGGATGATGCGGGGCGGATCATGGCCTGGGATCATCGTGTCGCCGGAAAGTCGATCTTTAAGGGAACGGCTTTTGAAAGCTTTATTGTTCACAATGGTGTGGACCATGGGTCTGTCGAAGGGGCGGCGAATACGCCTTATGATCTGCCGGTACGCTTTACCGGGCTGACGGATGATACATCTGCGGTGCCCGTGAACTGGTGGCGGTCTGTCGGACACAGCCATACGGCGTATGTCATGGAAAGCATGATGGATATGGCCGCTGCGGCGGCAGGGCAGGATCCGGTGGCGTATCGTTTGTCCTATCTTGCGGGTGGCACTGAGGATCAGGATCGCCTGACCGGGGTGTTGCGCCTGGCAGCTGAGAAAGCAGGCTGGGAGGATGCGCCTGCGCAGGGTCGTGCACGCGGTGTTGCGGTGCATAAATCCTTTGGCAGCTATGTGGCCGAAGTGGTGGAGATTTCCCGGGACGATGATGATTACGTGAAGGTTGAAAAGGTCACCTGTGCGGTGGATTGCGGTCTGCCGGTGAACCCGGATGTGATCCGTGCGCAGATCGAAAGTGGCGTGGGCTATGGGATTGGCCATGTGCTGCGCGATGAGATCACGTTGACGGATGGTATTGTCGATCAGTCGAACTTCCCGGATTATGAACCTCTGCGCATCACGGATATCGGGGCGATTGAAACGCATATTGTTGCGTCCACCGCGCCACCCACCGGGATTGGTGAACCAGGTACGCCACCTGCGGGGCCTGCGCTTGCAAATGCGATGGCCGCGTCTGGTGATCGGATCACATATCTGCCGATGACGCAAAACGGCGCAGACTTCGTCTGATCACAAGAACCATGGAACAAATGATGACAGGGCAGGGGCTTTCAGCCTCTGCCCCGGGAATACGCATGCAATGAAGGACATGAACATGAACAAGACTATTCTGATTACCGGGGCCTCTTCCGGCATTGGCAAGACAACGGCAGAACTGTTTCAGGCCAATGGCTGGAATGTGGTTGCAACGATGCGCAATTCTGATGCCGGGGCGGATCTTGCGGCGCTTGAAAATGTGCTGGTTGTGGGGCTGGATGTGACCGATTCAACCTCCATTCAGGGGGCGGTTGACGCGGGTATCGCAAAGTTTGGTGCGATTGATGTGCTGCTGAACAATGCCGGGTATGGGGCGTATGGGCCGCTTGAAAACTTCGATATGGACCGGATCCGTCGTCAGTTTGATACCAATGTGATCGGGCTTCTGGACGTGACCAAAGCCGTTCTGCCCCATATGCGCGGGCGCAAAAGCGGGGCGATTGTGAACATCAGTTCCATCGGCGGGCAGATGACCTTCCCGCTGGGATCACTGTATCACGGCACGAAATTCGCGGTCGAAGGCATTTCCGAAGCGCTGCATTTTGAGCTTGAGGCCGTGGGCATCAAAGTGAAGATCATTGAGCCAGGCATGATCGCCACAGATTTCGCCGGGCGCAGTTTTGATTTCGCCAATGAACCGGCGATTGAGGAATATCAGGGGGTCGTCGGAAAGTTCATGGCGGCCATGGGCAATGGGGCTTTTGAACCCTCCCCCGCCAGCCTGGTTGCCGATGTGATCTGGACGTCAGTGACCGATGGCACGGATCAGTTGCGATATCGTGCGGGCGCGGATGCGGAAATGCTGTTGAGCAACCGCAAAGCGGCGGATGATGCGACATTCATCGGCGGGCTGAAGCAGCAGATGGGGCTGTAAGCCTGTGTAATGCGGAATAAGAAAGCCCGCCGTGCTTCTTTCAGGGCCGAAAAACAGTCTGTGTGTTGCCCCAGGTGTTTTCGATTGAGGGGAGCGTTTTGGGCGCAACTTTTCAAGACATCAGGACCGTGCCCGCACGAGGTGGGGGCGTGAAGCGCACCCGCCTTGGGGGCGGGCGGGTGCGGTCCGGGCCGCAGGCGACCCGGTGAATGTATCGGAATGAGTTGTTCTGGGCGGCCTGTGCCCAGGCAGAGTTCAGACAAAAGAAAACCCGCGACACCTGTGGTGCGCGGGTTTTTGTTTGGTTTGCAGGCGGATCAGCCCTGAAGCGCGCGAACCCCGAGGGCATCTTCGCGCATGGCTTTGATCGCTTGTGCTGCGGCGTGGGAACCGGCGGCGGTGGTGAAGTAAGGGATCTTGTCGTTCAGGGCCACCGCGCGGATTTCGCGGCTATCTGATACGGCCTGATTGCCCTCTGTGGTGTTCATCACCAGTTGGATTTCACCGTTTTTCAGCATGTCGACGATGTTCGGACGGCCTTCATAAACCTTATTCACCGTGTCACAGGCAACGCCTTGTTCCGACAGCCAGGCAGCGGTGCCGCGTGTGCCTACAAGCGTGAAGCCCAGATCCGCAAGGATGCGGGCGGCGTCGATCATGGTTTCGGTTTTATCCGCATCCTTGATCGATACAAACGCACGGCCTGTCGATGGCAGTTCCATGCCAGCGCCCATCTGGGCTTTCAGGAAAGCACGTGGGAAGGAACGATCCCAGCCCATGACTTCACCGGTGGACCGCATTTCCGGGCCAAGCAATGTGTCGACGCCCGGGAAACGCGCGAAGGGCAGAACCGCTTCTTTCACGGAATACCAGGGCATTTCTTCCGGGTCGGCCAGACGCATTGGGTCGCCCATTGGCTCTGGGTCGCCTTTTGCCGCGTCCTTAGGGTAGGGCGGGCGTTTGGGGAAGTTCGACAGAGGTTCACCGGCCATGATGCGCGCCGCGATGGATGCAATCGCGCTGTCGGTGGATTTGGCCACAAACGGCACGGTGCGGGAGGCGCGTGGGTTGACCTCGATCAGGTAAATCACATCGTCTTTCACCGCGAACTGCACGTTCATCAGACCCTTGACGTTAAGGGCGAGGGCAAGGGCGACGGTCTGACGCTTGATCTCGTTGATGATGTTTTTATCGAGGTTGTAAGGCGGCAGGGAACAGGCGGAGTCACCAGAGTGAACGCCGGCTTCCTCAATGTGTTGCATGATGCCAGAAACATGCACGTCAGTGCCATCACAGAGCGCGTCAACGTCAAGTTCCACAGCGCCCGCAAGGTAGCTGTCGAGCAGAACAGGGCTGTCGCCAGATACAACCACGGCCTCAGCGATGTAGCGTTCCAGCTGTGGCATGTCGCGCACGATTTCCATGGCACGGCCACCAAGAACGTAAGACGGGCGGATCACCAGCGGGAAGCCGACTTCTTTTGCGATCTCAAGGGCTTCTGCATCTGTGGATGCGATGCCGTTGTGTGGTTGTTTGAGATCAAGAGAGTTCACCAGGGCCTGGAAACGTTCACGGTCTTCTGCAAGGTCAATCGCGTCAGGGCTGGTGCCCAGGATCGGAATGCCCGCAGCTTCGAGGTCGTTTGCGAGTTTCAGCGGGGTCTGGCCGCCGAACTGTACGATCACACCATGCAGCGTGCCGTTTTCCTGTTCGACGCGCAGGATTTCCATGACGTGTTCGAATGTCAGCGGCTCAAAGTACAGACGGTCTGATGTGTCATAATCGGTTGAAACCGTTTCCGGGTTACAGTTGATCATGATGGTTTCATAACCCTGCTTGGTCAGCGCGTAGCAGGCGTGACAGCAGCAGTAGTCAAATTCGATCCCCTGTCCGATACGGTTCGGGCCACCGCCAAGGATGACGACTTTTTTCGCGTCACTTGGGCGGGCTTCACATTCCACATCACCAAGGGCAGGCGCCTCATAGGTGGAATACATGTAAGGGGTCTGGGCTTCGAATTCCGCAGCACAGGTGTCGATGCGCTTGAAGCTGGCGGTGACGTTTTTCAGAACACGGGCTTTGCGCACTTCAGTTTCTGTCATACCAGCAAGGATGGCCAGACGCGCGTCGGTGAAGCCAAGCATTTTCAGATCACGCAGACCGCGTTCATCTGATGGTAGGCCGTTCTGTTTCACGCCTTCTTCCGCATCCACGATTTCGCGGATCCGGTCGAGGAACCATGGATCAAAAGCAGTGGTTGCCTGGATCTCATCATTGGTCAGGCCTTCACGCATTGCCTGTGCAATGGTGCGCATACGGTCCGGGGTTTGCTTGCTGATCGCTTTGATCACGGCGGCTTTGTCGGGTGCGCCTTCGATCTCGACCTCGTCAAAACCGGTCAGGCCGGATTCCATGGACGCCAGTGCTTTTTGCATGCTCTCATGGATGGTCCGGCCAATGGCCATGGTTTCACCGACGGATTTCATCGCAGTGGTGAGGTATGGCTCGGACCCCGGGAATTTTTCAAACGCGAATTTCGGGATCTTGGTAACGACATAGTCGATGGTTGGCTCGAAGCTGGCCGGGGTGACGCGGGTGATGTCGTTGTCGAGTTCATCCAACGTGTAACCAATGGCCAGTTTCGCCGCGATCTTGGCGATCGGGAAACCGGTTGCTTTGGACGCGAGTGCCGAGGAACGAGACACGCGTGGGTTCATCTCGATCACGATCATGCGGCCGTCTTTTGGGTTCACGGCCCATTGCACGTTGGACCCACCTGTTTCTACACCGATTTCGCGCAGCACGTTGATGGATGCTGTGCGCATCATCTGGTATTCTTTGTCGGTCAGGGTCAGGGCCGGGGCGACAGTGATGCTGTCACCGGTATGCACACCCATTGGGTCGACGTTTTCAATCGCACAGACGATGATGGCGTTGTCGGCTTTGTCGCGCACGACTTCCATCTCGTATTCTTTCCAGCCCAGCAGGCTTTCATCCACGAGGATCTGGTTCACAGGGGAGGCATCCATGCCGGTGCGGCAGAAGTGGATGTAATCTTCACGGTTATACGCCACACCGCCGCCGGTGCCGCCAAGGGTGAAGGCCGGGCGGATGATGGCGGGCAGGCCGATGTCTTCAAGATCGTTCAGAGCGATCTGAACACCTGCATCAAGATCGGCAGTTCCGTCTGCGTTCTTAGGTGCGGTGACGATGGTTGCGCGCGGGTTTTCAAGGCCCAGACGATCCATTGCTTCGCGGAACAGTTTCCGGTCTTCGGCCATTTCAATCGCTTCGCGTTTCGCGCCGATCATTTCCACGCCGAATTTTTCCAAAACGCCCATTTCTTCCAGCGCCAGGGATGTGTTCAGACCGGTCTGACCGCCCATGGTGGGCAGCAGCGCGTCGGGGCGTTCCTTTTCAATGATCTTGGCGACCATTTCCGGGGTGATGGGTTCGATGTAGGTTGCATCCGCCAGTTCCGGATCGGTCATGATCGTCGCCGGGTTGGAGTTCACGAGGATGACACGGTAGCCTTCTTCACGAAGGGCTTTACAGGCCTGGGCACCGGAGTAGTCAAACTCACAGGCCTGACCGATCACGATAGGGCCCGCCCCGATGATCATGATAGATGAAATATCGTCGCGCTTTGGCATGGTAGGCTCCCGGAATCACAAATTGTCGTGGTGTATAATTACATGAAGAGAAGGTGCAAGGGGGAATCGTTTTTCTGGGTGGAAAACATGGCAGAGATTGGGCCTGAATATCTGAAGTTGTGGATTGCTCTGCTTTTCGCAATTGATACTAGGAAGGTGGCGTAATTTCGCACTACTCTATCTCAGAGCGCACATTGCGTATTCTGCCAATCAAAGCTTCGCGTTCGGGTTCTTGGCTTTCCGAGTAATCGGCATTTTGGAGAAGATCGAGGGCATCTAAGTCACGTATGTTTGAGAGACTTAGCAATACTATCCCACCAACTTGTTCATTGTTGCCGCGCACTCCGCTTACAATACAATAACTTGAAACTAAATCATCAGCCTTGCGTTCTGCCGAGAAACGGTCGGCCCCAAAGGCCGGGCTAATATGTCGTGTAGTAAATGTTATTAAAGCTTGCTCGCCGGCCGGAACAAATATTGGGTCGTCAGGATCCAATGACACAAGAAACATCCCGGCGGTTTCACCCCATTGTAATTGTTCCTGCCCTTGTTCGGTGAAGGTCTTTTCGAAAAGCGCTTCAGGATCAATTGGAAGATACAGGCCACATTGTACAGATGTTACTACGGCGTTTCTGTTGGAAACATTTGAAACGGCGAAAGTACTAGTATCCCTTCCCAATTCGACGACAGAAGCATTCAGGTCAAAGTTTGTTCCAGACCAGTGTTCGCTTATGGTTTCAACGGCGACACGCCCATGTCCCAACAAGCTGGTAAGTAGGGCTAAAGCAGCCACGATCAAAGCTACTATATTGATCCAATCTGGCAAAAATCGCCGCCAGTCTTGGTAACTTCCACATTCTTTACATTTGGAAGCAGGTGAAGGGATGTCACTATAACAGGTTCTGCAATTTTTGGTTTTATTATCGGACAAAAATCATCTCTCTTTCTATCAATTTGTCATAGCAAATTTGTGGCTGATGGCAATGTGGGTACCTTCACTTTGGGCTGGTTGTGTTGCTGCAATCGAACTGGCCAACCGATACTCGTCCGAACTTGCTTCCATATGAAGCACATCCATCACCCAAATGCTTGCCTTTTGCCACCGCTCCCCTACTTAAGGGAGACACCTCTGTTCCGGGAGCACTCCGCCTATGTCCGCCGCCCTTCATGAAGACTTTGGGTTTGAAGACCACAATTGCGCCCGGCAGAGGCGTGGGTTGCTGGCAGAGTTCCTGTTGTTGTTCGTCGCTGTTCCGGTGGTGGTTGCGGTCTGGATGCCGCCGACACGTATGTTTGCGGCACTTGGGGTGTTCATGCTGCTGGGGCTGGTTCTGCTCTGGCGGACGCCCGGGTTTTCCTGGTGCATCATGTTTCAGGGCTGGCGGCGGATGCAGATCTGGCCGGTGGTGGCAATTGCTTTGGCGGTCGCGGCGGCAAGCTATGCGATTTTGATGCAGAGCGCGCCAGAGCGGCTGTTCGCCATGCTGAAATATCGTCCGGACATGATGTTGCTGATCGCGGTGTTTTATCCGCTGGTGTCGGCCCTGCCGCAGGAACTGATCTTTCGTGTGCTGTTCTTCCGCCGCTATAAACCCGTGATTCCTGCTGGTGCGCGCGGTGTCTGGCTGAATGCGGCGCTGTTTTCGCTTGCTCATCTGATGTACTGGAGCTGGGTCGTTGCGATTATGGCCTTTATTGGCGGTCTGATCTTTGCCTGGGCCTATAAGACACGTGAAAGCCTGCCGCTGGCGATCGTTCTGCATTCGGTCGCGGGCGTGGTTCTGTTCGCTTTCGGTATGGGCGTTTATTTCTATTCCGGCGCGGTGGTGCGGCCGTTCTGAGGCATCAGAACAACCCAGAAAAACAAGATCAGGTAATAGGTCGTTGAGACCAGCGTGCCGTGAACCCAGTGAAGACTTTCAATCGGATGTATTGTCATATTCAACAGCGAGAATGCAGGGAAAACCAGGCAACCCGCTGTGGCCCAGCCTCCATGCCGGATCAATGTCGGGAATGCGGGGGACAGGAACAGTGGCATCAGGTAATAATGCGCCCAGCTGACAGGGGCGAAAAATCCGGACCAGAGAGTGATTGCGATCATCATCCGCAGCAGGCGTTCCTGCCTGCCGACTCCCCGGTGCAGGGTGGGTGCCCAGAGGATCAGCACCAGTCCGGAGACCATAAGAAGAGGGGGGGCAAATTTCATCCAATCCGGTTTTGCCACAGTAAACAACCCAGGCAGATGGTCTGGCAATGGTGGCGCAAGATCTAAAACAGAGGCCCCGATATACAGAGGCACTTCAAGATTAAAATTCAGAGAGCTGAGGACAACAGTATTTTTGAGATTTGAAAGTTCGTGCAGAAAATCCAGATGCAGCTGCACACCTGTCAGGACAAAGCTGAGGACGGCCAGCGAACTGCTGCTGATCAGGAAAGCCATCAGAGCGCGCCACTTGCGGTCTGCAATGAAAATGACAATGAAAAACAGGGGCAGAAGTTTGATGGCTGCGGCAATGCCAAGGACTGTGCCCGCCAGGACTGTACGGCCCTTACTGTACTGCCAGAACGCCAGTATTGTCAGGGCAAAAATTGTAATCTGTGGCTGATTGTGGAGCAGTGCAAGAAACAGAGGCAGAGTGAAAACACCGGCCAGCAAAACGAGCAGGATCCAGACCGGAAAGCGTGGCTTGCGGGCAGGAGACAGTTGGAAGCAGAGATAGAGCGACAGTGTGAGGAGGCTCAGCTGGATGATCAGGATGATGTTTGAAAAACTCTGCACATCCATAATTCTGGTAACCGGTGCCAGCAGTGCAGCCCAGAGCGGCGGGTAAACATAGGGCAGTTCCGCAGATCTGTATTTTCCAAAAACACTGTCCTGGAAATCCAGGGATGAAATAAGGATGCCTGAGGGCTGTGATATATCCCCGGCAGCAGGGGGACCGAAAATAAGGGTGTAATTTCCTTTGCTGAAATGATCAGCAGCCTGGTAGATTGCACTCAGATCGCCGTGGCGGATGCCGTAAAGCATGTTCAGTGTAAATGTGAAGAATATCAGAAGAAAAATCACTGAAAGAAGCACATGTATCCGATTTTGCATGCAGGTCCGATCATTGTCTCAAATGTAGTTCTGAATTCACGAGGCAACCTAGGCTTGTGGCGGGTGAATGTCTACATCCATTCGAGGATACGAAAAAAGCCCGCCTCTTTGCAGAGGCGGGCTTTGCAGTAAGGGTTAAGGGAGTTTAACCGATGTCGAAAGATACACCCTGCGCCAGTGGCAGCTCGCGCGAATAGTTCACGGTGTTGGTCTGACGGCGCATGTAGGCTTTCCACGCGTCTGATCCGCTTTCGCGCCCGCCGCCGGTTTCCTTTTCGCCGCCAAACGCACCACCGATTTCCGCACCGGATGTACCGATGTTCACATTGGCAATGCCACAGTCAGAACCCATGGCCGACAGGAAGGTTTCCGCTTCGCGCACATCCAGTGTGTAGATGGTAGAGGACAGGCCGGCGGTCACGTCGTTTTGCATGTCGATCGCGTTTTCCAGGTCGCTGTAAGGCATGACATAAACAACAGGCGCGAAGGTTTCTTCGCAGACGATGCCTTTCTGTTCTTTCAGCTCAACCATCGCCGGACGGTGATAGTAGGCGTTGGGATGGCCTGCATCCACGCGCTCACCACCGGTGACTTTGCCGCCCATGGCCTCTGCCGCTTCAATCGCAGCAGTCATGGCTTTGGAGGCGCTCTCATCAATCAGCGGGCCAACAAGGCTGTCGGTTGTCAGGGGTGAACCCACGGTGACGGATTTATAGGCCGCTGCCAGGCGTGGCACGAATTCTTCCCAGATGCTGTCATGTACGAAAACACGACGTTGCGATGTGCAGCGTTGACCGGCTGTGCCCATGGCACCAAATGCAATCGCGGCCAGAGCCATGTCCTGATCTGCGGATGGACAGACGATGCCGGCGTTGTTGCCGCCAAGTTCCAGGATGGATTTGCCGAAACGTGCCGCAACGCGTGGGCCAACTTCGCGGCCCATGCGGGTGGAACCTGTCGCGGAGATGACTGGCACATCTGTGCTGTCGACCAGGGTCTCGCCCAGATCGCGATCCCCCAGCAGAAGTGTGTGCAGACCTTCCGGTGCGTCATCGCCGAAACGTGCGATTGCCCGGTCGAGAACAGAGGCGCAGGCAAGGGAAATCAGCGGAGTTTTCTCGGATGGCTTCCAGATCACCGGATCGCCACAAACCAGCGCAAGGGCTGAGTTCCAGGACCAGACCGCCGCCGGGAAGTTAAAGGCCGAGATCACACCAACCGGGCCGATGGGATGGTATTGTTCCATCATGCGGTGGCCGGGACGCTCTGTTGCGATGGTCAGACCGTAAAGCTGACGGGACAGGCCGGTTGCGAAATCGCAGATGTCGATCATTTCCTGAATTTCGCCAAGACCTTCGGAGGTGATTTTGCCAACCTCGATGGAAATGATGCGACCCAGGTCTTCTTTTGCAACGCGCAGCTCTTCGCCCAAGAGGCGCACAAGTTCACCACGGCGTGGGGCCGGCACCATGCGCCAGGCTTTGAAGGCGGTTTTGGCCTTGGCGATACCGGCTTTGGCACTATCTGCTGTCATATCGTTGACGGCTGCGATTTCTTCACCAGTGACCGGGCTGATGATTTTGCGGGTGCCGCCGGTGTAAGCGGATTTATCCACGCCGAGGCGGGAAAGGATTTCTGCGATTTCCTGGGAGACGTCCATTTTCGGATCCTCTGAAAGACTGAATTTGTCCCGAGTGTAACAGATAGCTTTTAGGAGAAAAACAAAGGAAAATTCCCGTATGGATGCGTAAATTTCATGAGTGGCCCGGAGTTTTTGAAAAACTCCGGTTCAGATTTTTTCAAAAAATCTGGCCTCCGGCGGGAGTATTTATGGAAAGATGAAGTTTAGTATTGTTCCATGACTTTTCTTAAATACGTATCGGCCTTCGTTTTTTCCGCGAGCGAAGAAACCTCGTCCTCAATGAGGGTTCCTGAGCCAACGTCATAACAGTGGTATCCTGGGAGCTTCTGAAAGAAGTGTAGGACCCGGTTAAGCTGATTGGCCCCTCTGAACGTCAGGTGTAAAGATTGTTCGGTGAGGAAGAATTCAAGACTGCTATCCGTTTCCAGCAACAGTCCCGATGAGTCGCTATTCCACTGAATACTCTCTGATAGTTGTTGCATGAGAGATCTTGCTTCTGGGAATGGCTGGCAGGTCTCTTCTGAGACATCAGTCAGTTCAATTCCGTTTCCTTCATATTTCAGAATAGCAACGTCCCAGCTCATATTAAATTCCCTTTGAAACTTTTGTCTTAACCCAACGTGAAAAAGCCTGGGCAATAGGGGAGGCCATACCGGCGGGTGTCACGATCCAATAGGCATTTTCAGTGATCATGGTTTCGCCGGGTAATGTGACCAATGCACCGCTGTCGAGCTCGTTCTCAATCAGATACCGCGGTAAAAGTGCTGCGCCCAGCCCGTGGGTGGCCGCCGAAATGATCATGGAGAACTGATCAAACAATTTGCCGCGGGGGAAATCCGGGCTTTCCACCCCCTGCATGCGCAGCCAGTCGGCCCATTGGCCGGGCCGGGTTTCCAGATGCAGCAGGGGGGCGTTGGCGATGTCAGCGGCACTGGCGGGCTTGTGGGTCTCAACAAAACGCGGCGCGCCAACCGCGAGGATTTCTTCGCCACAGAGGCGGGACATCTGGGTGTCAGGCCAGTCCGCTGATCCGTGGTGAATGGCCAGATCGAATCGTTCTGCGTCAAAAGAAAATGGACGCAGACGTGTGGACAGGCTGATTTCAACCTCTGGGAATTTTGCCTCAAAATCCGGCAGGCGGGGGATCAGCCAGCGGCTGGCGAAGGTGGACAGTGTCGCGATACGCAGGCTGGTGCGTTCATTTCCGGCGGCGACTGCGCGGCTGACGGTTTGCTTCAGACGATCCAGATCCAGCGCCAGCGCATGGGCAAATTCACCCCCGGCATCAGTCAGTGCAACCCGTCGGCCATTGCGGCGAAACAGGGTAAAGCCAAGCTGTGCCTCAAGATCTTTCACCTGACGTGAAACGGCGCTTTGGGTCAGGTGCAACTCTTCCGCGGCCAGGGTGAAAGACCCGTGACGGGCGGCACATTCAAACGCACGCAGGGCGGCAAGGGATGGCAGGGAACGTGTGGGAATCATCGGAAATCCTTCATTCCTGAAACTCATGGATTATTGCGAACTTAGTTATTTCAGCATGAAGGGGCAATTGCTATCGTCACGTCAGAACGGAAATCTGCGCATAAGGATATGGCATGAAAAAGATCGCGACACTTGGTCTGGGTAAGGTTGGCACACTGGCAGCGACGCTTCTGAAAGAGGCTGGGTTTGAGGTGACCGGCGTGGATATGAACCTTGGCGGTCGTGATTTCCCTTTTGCCACCCAGGCGCTGGATCTGTCTGACGCAACCAACCTGCGCACCCTGTTTGGTGAAGTTGACGCGGTTCTGTCCTGCCTGCCTTATCACCTGAACACCGCAATCGCGGGCGAGGCCCATGCGGCAGGTATTCACTATTTCGATCTGACGGAAGATGTGCCAACGACCCAGGCGATTATTGAGCTGTCCAAGACCTCCAAAGGCCTTATGGCGCCGCAATGTGGCCTGGCACCGGGCTTTATCGGGATTGTTGGCGCGGATCTGATTGAACAGTTTGATGACTGCCGCAGCTGTAAAATGCGCGTCGGTGCCTTGCCGCAGAACCCGACGGGCCTGATGGGCTATGCGTTCAACTGGTCGCCGGAAGGTGTGGTGAATGAATATCTGAACGATTGCGAGGTCATCGAGGGTGGTGAGCGCAAATGGGTTTCACCGATGGAATGGCTGGAAATGCTGTATATCGACGGTGTGAAACTGGAAGCTTTCACGACCTCTGGCGGGCTGGGCACCATGTGTGACACTTACCTGGGTAAAGTCGATAACATTGATTATAAAACCATGCGCTACCCGGGCCATATGGATCAGATGAATTTTTTCTTCCATGAACTGCTGATGCGCGACCGCCGTGCAGAGGCGGGTGAAATCCTTGTGAACGCCAAACCACCTGTTGAGGATGATGTTGTTTACGTTCATGTTGCCGCAGAAGGCATGGCGGATGGGCGGATGCAGCGTAAGGAATTCGTGCGCGGATACCGCCCGATTGAGGTCGCAGGCGAGATGCGCACCGCCATTGCCTGGACCACTGCGGGAAGCGTGGTGGGCGTGATTGAAATGGTGCGTGATGGCGTGCTGCCGGCGAAGGGGTTCCTGAAACAGGAAGACATCCCGCTGGAGGCATTCCTTGCGACAAAAACAGGCGGCCTTTACGCCGCAAAGGGTTGAACATGGCTGAACTTATCCGATCAGATCGCGCGGCATCGCTGCAACTGTCCGAGATTGTGAAAATCTCAGAGGCGGCACGCGCCCGTCAGGCCGAAGGGCATCCGGTGCTGACGTTTGGCACGGGGGAGCCGGATTTTAAGACACCGGAAAACGTGATCGCAGCAGCACATAAAGCCGCATTGGCCGGTGACACAGGTTACCCGCCCACCGCTGGTAAGCCTGCCCTGCGTGACGCGATTGCCATGGATGCGGAACGCTTTTGTGGGTTCCGTCCCGAGATTGCGGAAATCATGGTGTCGACTGGTGCGAAACAGGTTATTCACAACGCCTTTGCGGCGACGGTGAACCCAGGGGATGAAGTCATCATGCCCGCGCCCTATTGGACGTCTTATGCGGATATCGTTGATTTCTGTCAGGGCAATATGGTCACTGTGCCTTGTGGTGCGGATCAGGGATTTCGCCTGACACCGGATGCGCTGGAAGCGGCGATCACCGATAAAACCCGCTGGCTGATGCTGAACACACCGGGCAACCCGTCCGGTGCGATGTATTCTGGTGAAGATCTTGAGGCGCTGGCGGAAGTTCTGCGCAAGCACCCGCATGTCTGGGTGATCGCGGATGAGATTTACATGCATATCACCTATGCGCCGTTTACGTCTTTCCGCAAGGCTGCACCGGATCTGGCGGATCGCACGCTGATTGTGAACGGGGTGTCAAAATCATACGCGATGACTGGTTGGCGTCTGGGCTGGGGCATTGGCCCGGTTGAACTGATCAAAGCGATGACCGCGATCCAGGGGCAGTGTACTTCTGGTGCGTCTTCGATTTCTCAGGCTGCCGCTCTGGAAGCCCTGATCGGCCCGCAGAACCTGCTGGCGGAACGTTGTGACGCCTTCCGGGCGCGTCGCGATATGGTTGTCGATGCTTTGAACGCGGTAGACGGGATCACCTGCGAAGTGCCGGGTGGTGCGTTTTACGTTTATCCGAACTGCGAAGGGCTGTTTGGCCGCATGACATCTGGCGGGAAACTTATCGAAAATGACGCGGACGTCTGCGAATACATTCTGAATGAGGGCAATGTTGCACTTGTTCCGGGCCGGGCCTTTGGTCTGCCGGGGCATTTCCGCCTGTCATATGCCTATTCTGACGCTGATTTGACTGAAGGCTGTGCGCGGATCGCGCGCGCCGTGAACGAACTTAAAGGAGCCTGAACCATGGCTGGAAATCTGTCCCCCCAAAGCAAACCTGATCTGGGTAAATTCACCTGGGATGATGCCTTCCGCATGGATGAGCAGCTGTCCGAAGACGAACGCATGATCCGCGATTCCGCAAAAGCTTATGCGCAGGAAAAACTGCTGCCGCGCGTCACCACTGCTTTTGCGAATGAAGAAACCGATCCTGCGATTTTCGCAGAGATGGGCGAGATGGGCCTGTTGGGTATTACGGTGCCTGAGGAATACGGCGGACTGGGATCAGGCTATGTGGCCTATGGCCTGGTTGCGCGGGAAGTGGAACGTGTGGACAGTGGGTATCGGTCCATGATGTCTGTGCAATCCTCCCTCGTGATGTATCCGATCTATGCCTATGGATCTGAAGAGCAGCGCAAGAAATATCTGCCGGGCCTGGCTGCCGGTACATCTATCGGCTGTTTTGGTCTGACCGAACCAGACGCGGGTTCTGACCCTGCTGGCATGAAGACCGTCGCGAAAAAGACCGATGGTGGTTATGTGCTGAACGGGTCCAAAATGTGGATTTCCAACGCGCCGATCGCGGACGTATTTGTGGTTTGGGCAAAGTCCGAAGCGCACGGTGGTAAGATCCGCGGTTTTGTGCTGGAAAAAGGCATGAAAGGCCTGTCTGCGCCGAAGATCGAAAACAAAATGTCTTTGCGTGCGTCTATCACCGGTGAAATCGTGATGGCGGATGTGGAAGTCGGTGAAGATGCGCTTTTGCCGAATGTCGAAGGTCTGAAAGGCCCGTTTGGCTGTCTGAACCGTGCGCGTTACGGCATTTCCTGGGGCGCAATGGGCGCTGCGGAAGATTGCTGGCATGCGGCGCTGCAATATGGTCTGGACCGCAAGCAGTTCAACAAACCTCTGGCGCAGACACAGCTGTTCCAGAAGAAACTGGCGGATATGCAGACTGAGATTACGCTGGGTCTTCAGGGGTCTTTGCGTGTTGGTCGCTTGATGGATGAAGGCAATGCCGCGCCAGAAATGATTTCGATCATGAAGCGCAACAACTGCGGCAAGGCCCTGGACGTCGCCCGTATGTCTCGTGACATGCACGGCGGCAACGGGATCAGCCTTGATTTCCACGTCATTCGCCACATGGTGAATCTGGAAACTGTGAACACCTATGAAGGCACCCATGATGTGCATGCGCTGATCCTGGGTCGTGCCCAGACTGGCCTGCAGGCGTTCTTTTAAGCAATGGTAAGTGGGGGCGCTGCCCCCACACCCGACCCCAGCGGGGGCCAGCCCCCGCACCCCCGGGATATTTGGACTGAAAAGAAAGGGGCCGTGCGCCCCGGAAGGATAAGCCATGGATCGTGCGGATATTGTGCATGAAGCCTTTCTGGAGCGTCTGAGTTCCGGTGTGTTGCCAGAAGGCGCAGCGGCCGAGGGGCCGCTGGAAGCCGAGGAAGCTGTGGCGATTTTCCGGGCGCAATGCCTGTCGCGTAACCTTGATCGGCGTTCGCGTAAAATGCAGGCGCAGGGGCAGGGGTATTACACGATTGGGTCTTCTGGTCATGAAGGCATGGCGGCGGTGGCATCTGCGCTGCGGCCCGATGATATGGCGTTTTTGCATTACCGCGATGGGGCGTTTCAGACGCGCCGGTCGGCGCAAGTGCCGGGGACAACACCGGCCTGGGATATGTTGTTGAGCTTTGCAACCTCCATGGAAGATCCGATTTCTGGCGGGCGTCACAAGGTATTGGGGTCAAAGGCGTTGAAGATTCCGCCGCAGACATCAACGATTGCATCGCATCTGCCGAAAGCTGTTGGCGCGGCTTATTCCGTGGGGCTTGCGAAACGGGTTGGGCCTGAGCATCAGGTTTTGAAGGACGACAGCATTGTTATGTGTTCCTTTGGGGATGCGTCATCGAACCATTCCACCGCACAGGGCGCGATCAACACCGCCTGTTGGACAAGTTTTCAGTCCGTGCCTATGCCGCTGCTGTTTGTCTGTGAAGACAATGGTATTGGGATTTCGACCCGCACCCCGCGCGGCTGGGTGGCTGCGAATTATGAGAACCGTCCGGGGTTGAAGTATTTCCATGCCAACGGTCTTGATATTTTTGACACCTGGCGTGCGGCGCGGGCGGCGGCGGACTATGTGCGTTGCCACAAGAAACCGGCGTTTTTGCATCTGACTTTGGTGCGCCTATATGGGCATGCCGGGTCAGATATGCAGCAGACTTATCTGTCCAAGGACATTTTTGAGGCCTGGGAGGCGGAAGATCCGTTGATGCATTCTGCGCGGTTGTTGCGGGATGCGGGTGTTTTGACTGCGGAGGAGATCAAGGCGATTTATTTAGACGCCGAAGCGCAGTGCACGCGGGTTGCCGAACAGGTTGTGACGCGGCCACGTTTGAAGACCGCTGAAGATGTGATGGCCAGTATCATTCCGCCTGCGCGTGACTGTGCGCCCAGCAATGGGGTTGCGGTCGCGGATCGGGAGAACGCCTTTGGCAAAAGCGATTTGCGCGCGATGGGTGAGCCGCAACCGATGTCGCGGCTGATCAACTGGGCTTTAACCGATCTGATGCTGGAACACCGCGAAATTGCCGTGATGGGCGAAGATGTTGGGGCCAAGGGCGGTGTTTATGGCGTGACGCAGAAGCTGTGTGATCGCTTTGGACCGGACCGGGTGATTGATACGCTGCTGGATGAGCAATCCATTCTGGGGCTGGCGATTGGCATGGCGCATAATGGATTTGTGCCGATGCCGGAGATCCAGTTTTTGGCGTATTTACACAATGCGGAAGATCAAATTCGGGGCGAGGCTGCGACGCTTAGCTTTTTCTCAAACGGCCAGTATACCAACCCGATGGTGCTGCGGATTGCCGGGCTTGGCTATCAAAAGGGTTTTGGCGGGCATTTCCACAATGACAATTCGCTTGCGGTTTTGCGCGATATTCCCGGTGTGATTATCGCCTGCCCAAGCCACGGCGCGGATGCGGCAAAGATGCTGCGGGAATGTGTGCGCCTGGCACGTGTTGAGCAGCGGGTTGTAGTGTTTGTGGAACCCATCGCGCTGTACCCAATGCGTGATCTGCATGACGCCAAGGACAGTGCCTGGATGGATATGTACCCGGCACCGGATGAAAGGATTGCGCTGGGCGAGGTCGGCGTCACAGGTGACGGGCCGCTGGCGATTGTGACCTATGGCAACGGGAATTACCTGTCGCAGCAGGCGTCTAAGATGCTGGCCGAGAAGGATATTCAGACGCGTGTGATTGACATGCGTTGGTTGGCACCGATGCCTGTGGACGGAATTCTGAACGCGCTTGAGGGGGCTGAAAAGGTCTTGGTTGTTGATGAATGTCGCACCACGGGCAGCCAATCGGAGGCTCTGCTTTCGATGTTGCACGAGCGCTGTGATTTACCTTCGTCGCGGATCGCGGCTGAGGATAGTTTCATCGCGACGGGGCCGGCTTATGCCGCAACCATGCCGTCAAGTGACAGCATTGCGGATGCAGCGGTTAAGCTGTGGGAGGGCAAGTAAATGGCGAAACAAACTGCAGTCGTCGTCGCACCTGGACGGGGCACGTATAACAAAGCGGAACTTGGCTATCTTGCACGCCACCACGCGGATAAAGCCGCCATGTTTGCGCAGTTTGACGCGTTTCGCGGGCAAACGGGTCAGGAAGCTGTGACCGCGCTTGATGGTGCGGAACGGTTTTCCGGGGCGAAACATACGCGCGGTGATCATGCCTCGCCGCTGATCTATGCGGCAGCGCTGGCGGATTATCAGGCGATTGATCGGGATAAGTTTGATATTCTGGCTGTCACCGGGAATTCGATGGGCTGGTATATTGCGCTGGCGTGTGGGGGAGCGCTTTCGCCGATGGGCGGGTTTGAAGTGGTAAACACCATGGGCACGCTGATGCAGGAAAATCTGATTGGTGGGCAGATCATCTATCCGTTTGTGGATGACAATTGGGTTGAAATTCCGGGAAGCCGGAATGATGTGTTCGCGAAATGTGCGGATATTTCTGCGCGGGCAGATCATATTCTGGGCCTGTCGATCGACCTGGGCGGGATGCTGGTTCTGGCCGGGAACGAGGCGGGGCTTGTAGCGTTTGAACGCGAAATGCCGCGTCTGGCCGATCGCTTTCCTATGCGCTTGCCCAATCACGCGGGTTTTCACACGCATCTGCAGAAACCTGTGGCGGAACAGGGGCGGGCGCGTCTGGGTGCCGGTCTGTTTGGTCAGCCGGATGTGTCCCTGATCGACGGGCGCGGGGCTATCTGGGCACCGAAGGCCGGTAACAGCCAGGCGCTTTGGGATTATACCCTGGGCCATCAGGTGTATGAGCCCTATGATTTCACTGCGGCCATTCGGGTGGCTGCGCGGGAATTCATGCCGGATGTCTTCATTGTGCTTGGGCCCGGTGGCACGCTGGGTGGTGCGGTGGCGCAAAGCCTGTTGTCTGCGAACTGGCGTGACATGTCGGACAAGGCGGGCTTCCAGGCTGAACAGGCGCAGACACCACGATTGCTTTCGATGGGGCGTGAAGATCAGCGGGCGCTTGTGACTGGCTGAGCGTCGCATTATCATCTTGCGGGTACGCCCTTTCGCGCTATGAGGGGGCGGCAGCAGAAAGGTAAGCGCCGTGCAGGGTGAGATTTTCTTTGATGACGGCCCGCTGGGGCAGGACGCAGGCGGAACCTGGTTTCGCGCGCCCAAACGTATCATTTCTGCGCAGACACCCGAGGAAGTGCCCGCGGCGATGGCCGCGCTGAATGAGGCCGAGGCCGCCGGGGAGTGGCTGGCGGGATATGCGTCATATGAACTTGGTTATGCGCTGATTGACAAGCTGCGCGACCGGATGCCTGCAAAGCGGCATACGCCTCTTTTGTGTTTTGGCGTCTTTGACGAACCTCAGCCGGGCGGCGCGTCAGATGCCGGGCCTGCTGCACTGACGGTCCCCGCGCCGCGCTGGAACCTTGCACGCTATCGCGAGGCTTTTGACGAGGTGAAGCGTTATATCGGCCAGGGGGATTGTTACCAGATCAACCTGACCTTTCCCATGGATGCCGAGATGTCGGGCGATGCGAAGGTGCTTTATGGCATGTTGCGCGACCGCCAGAAGGTTAAGCATGGGGCGTTTGTCGATATGGGCGGGGCAACCTTTCTGTCCCGTTCGCCCGAACTGTTTTTCCGCACCGAAGGCGGCGTGATCGAAACCCTGCCCATGAAGGGCACGATCGCGCGCGGGCTGACACCGGAAGAGGATGCGGCCCGGATCAAATGGTTGCAAAACGATGAAAAGAACCGCGCGGAAAACCTGATGATCGTTGATCTTCTGCGCAATGACATCAGCCAGGTGGCACTGGCGGGCACCGTGAAAGTGCCGGAGCTGTTCCAGGTGCAGACCTTTGCCACCGTGCATCAGATGGTCAGCCGGGTACGTGCGGAACTGGCCCCGGATCAGGGACTGTCTGAGATTTTCCATGCGCTGTTTCCCTGTGGATCCATTACCGGCGCGCCGAAGATCCGCGCGATGGAGATCATTGACGATCTGGAAGATGATCCGCGCGGGATTTACTGTGGTGCGATTGGCTGGTCCGGCCCGGGCGGGCGGCGCAGTTTTAACGTGGCGATCCGCACGCTCAGCCTGTTTGACCTGGGGCGGGTGCGTCTGAATGTCGGCGGAGGTGTCGTCTGGGACAGCACCGCGCCCAGCGAATATGAGGAAGCGCTGTGGAAAGCACGTTACGCCGAGATCTGATCCCGGAAGATCTGGAAGTCATTGAAACCTTTGGTCGCCTGGCCACCGGTGAGATGCCGCGTCTGGAACGCCATGTGGGGCGCATGTGCTTGACTGCGCGCAAACTGGGGTTTGGTTTTTCGGCCCCAAAAGCGCGGGAGATGGCGGCGGAAATTACGGGTAATGTGGATCTGCGCTGCCGCTTTTCCCTGACGCGGAATGGTCTGAAGCTGACAACCGCGCCGTTGGGGGAAACTGCGCGTTCCTGGAAGGTTGCGGTCGCGGCGGAAACACTTGATGAGAAATCCCCCTGGCGTGGTATGAAAACATCTGAACGCCAGATTTATGATACTGCCCGTGCCAGCCTGCCTGAGGGCGTGGATGAGGTGATTTTTCTTAACAGTCGCGGGCATGTGGCTGAGGGGACCATCACCAATGTGTTTGTGCAAGATGACGCGGGCATTCTGCTTACCCCTGCCGTGTCTGCAGGCGCTTTGCCGGGGATTTTGCGGGCGGAGTTGCTGGCGGAAGGCAAAGCAAAAGTCGCCCGTCTGAGTGTCGATGACCTGCATCAGGGACGGCTTTTCTGCGGAAACAGTCTGCGCGGGCTGATTCCGGCGCGCTTTTGACGCTGTTTACTTGACTTTTGTGGCTGCGTCCTGTGTATCAGGCCAGTGAAAAATACGCCGATAATTTTACCCTGAAGGGGACGTCCGAAATGCACGCATATCGCAGCCAGACCTGTGCCGAACTGAACAAATCCAACGTTGGCGATAATGTGCGCCTGTCCGGCTGGGTGCATCGTATCCGCGACCATGGCGGTCTGCTGTTTATCGACCTGCGCGACCATTATGGCATCACCCAGGTGATGGCTGACCCGGACAGCCCGGTGTTTGCTGAACTGGAAAAGGTTCGTTCCGAATGGTGTATCCGCATCGACGGCAACGTTATGGCACGTGATGAAAGCCTTGTGAACGCCAACATTCCAACCGGTGAAATCGAAGTTTTCATCCGTGATCTGGAAGTTCTGGGCGCCGCCCAGGAACTTCCGTTGATGGTGTTCGGCGATCAGGAATACCCGGAAGAAACCCGTCTGAAGCACCGTTACCTTGATCTGCGTCGTGACCAGATGCAGAAGAACATGGTGCTGCGGTCTGACGTTGTGTCTTCCATCCGTAAGCGCATGTGGGATCGTGAATTCCGCGAATTCCAGACGCCGATCATCACAGCGAGCTCGCCTGAAGGTGCGCGCGACTTCCTCGTGCCATCCCGTCTGCACCCGGGCAAATTCTACGCCCTGCCACAGGCGCCACAGCAGTTCAAACAGCTGATCATGGTGTCCGGTTTTGACAAATACTTCCAGATTGCGCCGTGTTTCCGTGATGAAGATCCGCGTGCTGACCGTTCCCCAACGGATTTCTACCAGCTTGACCTGGAAATGTCCTTTGTTGAGCAACAGGATGTGTTTGACACAATCGCGCCGGTTATCGCTGGCGTGTTTGAAGAATTCGGTGGTGGCCGCAAAGTGGATGCACCAGGCGAGTGGGCGCAGATTTCTTACCGTGATGCGGCGCTTTGGTATGGGTCTGACAAGCCAGACCTGCGGAACCCGATCAAAATGCAGGTTGTGTCTGAACATTTCGCCGGTTCTGGTTTTGCGATCTTTGCGAAGCTTCTGGAACAGGAAGGCACTGAAATCCGCGCCATTCCTGCGCCGACAGGTGGTTCCCGTAAGTTCTGTGACCGTATGAACAAATTCGCGCAACAGGAAGGTCTGCCTGGCATGGGCTATATCTTCTGGCGTGATCAGGGTGAAGGCATGGAAGCTGCTGGCCCGCTGGCGAAAAACATCGGCCCAGAGCGCACGGAAGCGATCCGTCAGCAGCTGGGTCTGGGTGTGGGCGATGCGGCCTTCTTCCTGGGTGGCAAACCTAAGGCGTTTGAACCTGTTGCCGGCCGTGCGCGGAACGTGATTGGTGAAGAGCTTGGCCTGATCGACAAAGATCGTTTCGCTTTTGCATGGATTGTGGATTTCCCGATCTACGAAAAAGACGAAGAGACCGGCAAGATCGACTTTGAACACAACCCATTCTCTATGCCGCAGGGTGGGATGGATGCGCTGAATGGCGATCCGCTGGATGTTCTGGGCTATCAGTATGACCTGGCCTGTAACGGCTATGAACTGGTGTCCGGCGCGATCCGGAACCACAAGCCAGACCTGATGCTGAAAGCGTTTGAAATCGCTGGTTACGGCGCGGATGAGGTGAAGAACCGCTTTGGTGCGCTGTTTAACGCCTTCCACTACGGTGCCCCGCCCCACGGTGGCTGTGCAGCAGGGATTGACCGTATCGTGATGCTGCTGGCGGACCAGCAGAACATTCGCGAAGTCATCATGTTCCCGATGAACCAGCGTGCGGAAGATCTGATGATGAACGCACCGTCTGACCCGGCCAGCGAACAGCTGCGCGAGCTGAACCTGCGTGTGATCCCGCAGGACAGCTGATTGGTTTCAGCGACGGGGATTATGTCGCATTGAATCTTGACGGGGGCAGTGATGATCTGCCCCTGTCGCAGCCAGTCCTCTCCGTTCCCGATGTTTCTTCCGGGGGGCAGCCAGCCGGCGCTTTTGACGGAGATGGCAGATGAAACGACGTGACTTTCTGAAAACTTCACTTGCTGGCGCAGCGCTTATGGGCGGCGGCGGGGCTTTGTTTGCGGGCGGGGTATCCCCGATCATGCATCCGCTGAAGGTGCAGCCCGCGAAATATGGCCTCATGCCCGGGAAAATCACCGAAGGCATGGTCAGTACTTTTTCTGATGCACCGCCGCCGGTTCTTCGCCTGAAACAAGGCGCGCCTGCGGTCCTGCCTGTGGAAAATGCCATGGAGGAATACACCGCCATGCACTGGCATGGGTTGCGTATCCCAAATGCGATGGATGGCGTGCCTTACCTGACGCAATTCCCCATCGGCCCGGGCGAGACATTTCAATATGAATTCACCCCGCCGGATGCCGGCACCTATTGGTATCACCCGCATTGCATGACCATGACCCAGATGGCCCTGGGTCTGACCGGTGTGATGGTGGTGGAAGAGGCGGAAGGTCCGGGTTTTGACAGTGAAGAAGTCCTGAACCTGCGTGATTTTCGTCTGAATGACGACGGACAGTTTATTGATCTTTACACCGGACGGGGGGCGGCGCGAGGCGGCACCCATGGCACGGTGATGGCGGTGAACTGGCAGGATGTACAACGCGCGGATCACGGGACCGGGTCACTTGTGCGCCTGCGGGTGGCGGCGACGGATACAACGCGGATTTATAAGCTGTATTTTGAAGGCGCCGATGGAAAAATCATCGCCTGGGACGGGCATCCGGTGGACTACCCTGTGCCTTATCCGACTTCGCCTGATGCACCGCTTCTGCTGTCCCCGGGTCAGCGGATGGATGTGGCTTTGCGCATGCCTTCCACTGAGGGTCAGGACGTGAAGCTGATGGCGCGAGTGCCGGGCGGGACACGGGAAATGGCGGTGCTGCGGGCGACGGGGACTGATGCGGGCCGTGACCTTGCGGAACTCGCCCCGCTGCCCCGCAATCCACTGGCGGAACCTGACCTGACCAGTCCTCGGGTTGAGGAATTTATCTTCGGCTGGTCGCCGGAAGGGGATCTGCCCAACAACGGGTTCTGCGGCACGCTTGGTTATACTTTCTGGTCAATCAACCGCACGCCATGGGCAGGCGATGCGGTGGAAGGCGTGGGGCCGCTGGCGACCCTGAAGCTTGGTGAAAGCGTGGTGCTGCGCCTGCGCAATGAAAGCCCGAACCTGCATCCGATCCACCTGCACGGGCTGACCTTCCGCCCGATCCGGTCAAACAAACGCGAGGTTATTCCGAATATGACGGATACGGCGTTGCTTCTGAAAGATGAAGTTCTGGATATTGCGCTGGTCGCGGATAATCCCGGCAACTGGGCCTTCCACTGTCATGTGATTGAACATCAGAAAACCGGGCTCGCCGGTTATATCGAAGTGGTCTGACAAGGATGGTTTGGGGCACCGTGATCCGGTGCCTCAGAGACTTACAGAATGGTGGCAGAGATCAGGGCAAAGCCAAAGGCAACGATTCCAACAGTCAGCCAGATCCAGTCCAGCGTGGTGTTGCCGCTTTCATCAGATAGAGTTTTCATAAGTCGCTGCATATCGGGCCCATTGGGGAATCTGTTGTTCCTGTTCAGACTCCCATGGAAATGAGGCGAAAATATGGGCGTGATCTGTCCTGTCCGGGTCCGGTCGTTCAGATCGTGCCGGTCGCGGCGATTCTGTCCTGCACCAACCCGTTCAGCCGGTTCAGATCGGGGCCAAATGCCTGCCCGGCGCGGCGGTGACGTGCCAGGGTTCTGGCGGCGGTTTCAAGATCTTTATCCGCCGCACTGCGTGCAAGTCCGCCCAGAAATTGTGAAACATAATTAAGAGTTTCTTCGTCTGGCTGATCTTTCAGAACCGTGGCGATATGAGCCAGATCATCACGGAAGGCGATGGGATCGGGGTGGACATGATGTTCACTGATTGGTCGCGGGCCATCCGGCATCCGGTTTTCCGGCAGGGCCGAAAGGATCAGTTCCTGAAAGGCGGCAAGGCCTGTAATCGGCTTTTCAAGGAAATCATCTGCCCCGGCAGCCAGTGCTAATTCGCGTCCGCCCGGATCACCCGACGTGCCCAGAAGCACACCAACGCGGGGGGATGCAATGTTCATTTCGCGGATCAGATCTTCCCCGGATCCGTCTGGCAGGCCCAGATCAATGATCACCACAGAGGGCCGGTAGACCTGCAAATGACGGCGGGCAGAGGCCAGACAATCGGCACGACGGATACGCGCCCCGGATCGCAGACATAAAAGTCGCATGGCTTCGCATGCAAATCGGCTGTCTTCCACGACAAGCACAGTCAGGCCGGCAAGCGGGCGTTCTGCGGTGGGAATCTGTGCGGCCATCAGGCTTTCCAGGTCATCCATTTCCTTTCCTTTCGGGGCTGGGGAATTCTCTATCTGCATTCAGACTGGCGTGAGTCGGGTGAATACATCGTTAATTCACCCGCGCGTATTTAAGGCAAAATGCCAGAACCGCGACCAAATGCGCGTGACTGGTGCTTGCGTGGTGGCGGGTGCATCGTCATAACGCATGAAACCTAAGCGCGGAGGAAAGTTATGATTGGTCGTTTGAATCACGTGGCAATTGCAGTGCCGGACCTGGAAGCTGCAAGTGCGCAGTATAAGAACACACTAGGGGCCAATGTTGGCGCGCCGCAGGATGAACCGGATCACGGCGTGACTGTGGTGTTCATTGAACTGCCGAACACTAAGATCGAACTGCTGTATCCTCTGAGCGAAAATTCCCCGATCAACGGTTTCCTTGAGAAAAACCCGGCCGGTGGCATTCATCACATCTGTTACGAAGTGGATGATATTCTGGAGGCACGTGACAAGATGAAGGCCGAAGGTGCGCGTGTTCTGGGCACGGGCGAGCCAAAAATCGGTGCCCATGGCAAACCGGTTCTTTTCCTGCATCCGAAAGATTTCAACGGCTGCCTCGTGGAGCTGGAGCAGGTCTGATGGCGATTACCTCTGCGATCGTTCTTTTTGCCGTTGTGTGGTTCATGACGTTTCTTTGTGTGCTGCCAGTCCGTCTGAAAACCCAGGGCGAAGACGGCAAAGTTCTGCGTGGCACCCATGCGGGCGCACCTGTTGATCCACAGTTGAAGAAACGGGCGCTGATCACCACAGGAATTGCTGCGGTGATCTGGGCGATCCTGTTCTGGATCATTGTCTGGGAAATCGTCACCGTGCGGGATTTTGATTTTCAGAACCGCATGAACCCGGAACCTGAGGTGCTGCAGGACTACTGATCTTACGTCGATGGAAACTCTCAGACGATATGTTCTGGGCGCATGTGCCTTAGCGACCTCTGGAATGGCGTTTTTGCTTTTGCAGGCCAGGATGTTTCGCGGGTTTCCGGATGGCTACAGGACAGATTTCCAACTGTGTATGGAACCTTGGCAGGATCTGGCCCCGTATGGTCTGGCTGTTCTGACGGTCGTTCTTTTTGCAGCAATCTTTATAAGGCAACAGCGTATTCTGTTGATTGCTGTCAGTGCTGTGATGCTGGCAGCAATGGCAGGCGGTGAATATTACTTCAGTGAAGGTCTTTGCCAAGGGCTGGACAATGGGCAAGGTGGATAACTATCGCTGCAGCAACCGGTGATACATATGGGTGAAGGTGGCAATGCCAAGCACCGGGATCACCAGACTGAACAGTGGGATCATCAGGGGCACTGTCATCAGACACCCCGCAAACCAGATCGAAGCCCTGTGCCGTTTGCGCAGGGCTTGTGCGTCTTCAGGCGGCAGGCGACGTTCCGCGACCATGGTGAAATATTCGCGTGACAGAAGGTATCCGTTCACAGCCACGCCGATGAAGGGTGCCAGAGGTGGCAGAAGCAGGCAGAAGATCAGCGCGATCAGGTTTGCCGCCAGAAGAACCCCCAGAAATCGCAGGGATTGCACGGTGCTTTCCGCAAGGCTGCGATGGCGGACAAGCGGCAGGTGAGGGTGGTGTTTTTCTTCTACGGCGTCTGCGACTTCATCCAGGAAGAAACCTGTGAACAGAGAGGCCACAGGCACCATCAGGAAGACGGATAAGACCAGCATAATCAGCAAGGACGCCCAAGACAGGACTTCGTGGATGCCGCCGATTTCACCGACCCAGGGCAGAATGATCTGATCCGGGGTCAGCAGGCTGAGGATCAGGATCAGAACGCCATACACCGCCGCCAGAAGCGCGAAGGCCAGCAGGATACCAAGGAAGATCACCCGGCGAAAACGGCGGTCACCGGCCTGGGCCAGGGTTTTACTGAAGTCTGAAAAAATCACGATACTGTCCCGGTTGAATCTCTTGTCAGAGATATGGGAAAGAAAAACGCCCTCCGCAAGGGGAGGGCGTTTCAGATCAGAGACCGGCTGCGACGGCCTCGACATTTTCGATCCGTTTCGCATCCGGTGGGTGGGTTGCGAATATCGGCTGACGTCCGTTGCTGCCCCGGGCAAAGAACTGAATGCCCTTAACCGGGTCATAGCCAGCATTATGGGTGATACGAGCACCAAGGCTGTCAGCTTCCAGTTCAAAGTTCTGGCTATAGCTGCGGGACCCGAAGAAGCCGCCGATCTGGGCACCATCATTCACATTGATGCCGATCTGGTTGGCCAGAATTGCGCCAAAGATCGCGCCAGCCTGAGCATTGCGTTGCTGGCGGGGCAGGTGGTTCTGGATGTGGTGTGAGGTTTCGTGCCCGATGATGAAGGCGATCTGATGGGGGTCACGCACGTCATTCAGTAGAGATCGGGTGATGATGACCACAGGCTGATTGCCATCGCGCGTCTGGAAGGCATTGACCGGGGCTTCGGGGTTGATGTCTTCCAGAAAAGCAAAGTCACACCGGCTGACACCACGGGCACGGCATTCAGCTTCGGCCACAGGTTCAATACGGGCAAGCACCGTTTTGTAATGCCGGGACCCACGTCGGGCCGGGATCAGATGGGGGTTCTTTGCAGCAATGCGTTCCGCAGCCGCATCCCCGCTTTCGCCGGTCTGTACCGGGGCAGGGGATGTGGGTCTGTTGTTGGTCTGGGATGTCTGTTCGACATCAACACAGCCCGCTAAAAACGGTAGGGCGGACACAATCGCAAATAGGGTACGGCGCACTTTAACTCTCCGGATTCTCTGACTTTCCGTCACTATAAAAGGAAAGTCCCGCAGAACAATGGCCGTGAAATGTCTTTGCGTCCGGGATTAGCTTTTGCGCAACGCTTCCAGCATGACCTGGTTTTCGCAATAGTCCGGTGCTTTCACCAGTTCCGCATCATCAAGACCCGCCAGCATTTTTTCACAGGCCCCTGGTTTCTTGCAGCGCATACATTGCATCACAGTCCCGCGCAGGGCCTGGGCGCTGATTTTGCCTTCCAGGTATTTTTCAGTCAGATCTACGCCAAGTTTCCCAGCCATTTTGCCGGACAGTTCTGCGTGACGGTCGTATTTTTCAAACATGATCAGGGCCCCCCTTTTACGTCTGCCAGTCAGGCACGGGTGCAAAAGGAAAACCCTGATCTGAATCAAATCAGAACCCGGCGATCACCCGGCGCACGGCGGCAAGGCGGGCGGCATTTGGCGGATGGGTCGAATGCACGGGGCTTGGTACATTCAGGCGACGGGCAAAATAGGCCGCACCCGCCGCCGGATCAAATCCCGATTCCCAGGCAATCCGCGCCCCCAGTGCATCGGCTTCCAGTTCATATTCCTGGCTGTACTGCAGGTGTCCGGCAACGGCTCCGCGTCTTCTACATTGCCCCCGGTGCGATGGGCATCCAGCGCTTCTGTCAGAGCAGAGGTCTGAATATCTACCTGCCCGCGCGGATTGTGGTTCAGGATGTGATGCGCCACCTCATGGCCCAGTACAAATGCCAGTTGATCAACGTTTTCGACTTCTTCAAAGAAGGGCAGGGAGACAATCACAATAGGTCGTGTGCCGTCACGTGTATGCCAGGCGTTTGACGGGCGGCCCAAAGCAATATCGGCCAGGAAGGTGAAGTTGCAGTTTGGCAGTCCGGCGGCGCGGCAATGGCGGCGTGCTGCAGGCTCAATCCGCTGCGCGATTGCGTAATAGGTCGGGGTGGCACGTTCAGAGGCCGGGATCAGTTCCGGAGGCACACCACGCGAAGATGAGCGCCCCTCGCCCGCAGAAGGTTTTGTTCCCGGTGCAGGTTTGCTTCCTGTCACAGTGGTATTGGCCTGGTCTGTCGGGGCTTCACTCACACATGCACTCAGGCTGAATATAAGGCCAAGCAACATGAAAAACCGGAAATACATATGACACCCTGTCTGATTTAAACGCAATGATCTGGCGAACGATAGAGGTTGCCTCTCTGGGTGCAAGTTCAAAATTCCCTTGCGCCAGCGGGTCTGGCACCGCATCCTGAAGGTATGTTTACCATTGAACACGAATTTGATGCCACCGTTGTCACCCTGGTGGATGAACCCGCCAGCCATCGTCAGGAAGACATCACCATTAACGCCTTTGCCAGCTGTGTGACCCTTGAACAGCTGAACCCACAGAGCAACCGGGTGGAACAGGTGACCTTTTCCATGTCGCAGTTGCGGGATCTGGCCGCCGCGCTTGATCTGCCGGAAGGGGTTTATCGTCTGATACCGGATGACACGCCCGGGCAGGGGTAGCCTGCGCAGGGTGTTCTTTCCTCTGGTCAAAGCCCGGGCAGTTTGCCAGTCTGGCGCAAATCTGACAGGAGATATGGCATATGACCAGCCAGCCCCGGAACCAGCACCCGAAAACCGGGTTTTTCCATGATGAACGCTGTTTCTGGCATACGGGCGGGCAATATGCGCTGACCCTGCCTGTGGGTGGCCCGATGGGGGGCTTTGTGCAGCCGCTTTCTGCCGGTGGCCTGCCGGAGAACCCGGAAACAAAACGGCGGCTGAAAAACTTGCTGGAAGTGTCCGGGTTGATGGCCGAGCTGGAACAGCATTCCGCGCCTCTGGCCACGGAAGAAGACCTGCTGCGGGTGCACCCCGAAAGCTACGTGACGGCCTTTCGCGAAATGTCAGATGCAGGTGGGGGCGAGCTGGGCCTGCGCACGCCGTTCGGGCGCGGGGGCTTTGATCTGGCCTCGCTGTCAGCCGGGCTGGCGAAGGCCGCGCTTGAAGCGGTGATGGCGGGTGAGGTGCAGAACGCTTACGCCCTCTCACGCCCACCCGGGCACCACTGCCTGCCGGACTGGCCCAATGGGTTTTGCCTGCTGAATAATATCGCCATCGCGATTGAGGCGGCCCAGGCGAAAGGGCTGGCGCAACGTGTGGTGGTTCTGGATTGGGATGTGCACCACGGCAATGGCACCGAAGCGATTTACTATGAACGAGATGATGTGCTGACGATTTCCATCCATCAGGAATATAACTATCCGCTGGATACCGGTGATCTGGACGATCGCGGCAAGGGCGCCGGGCTGAACAAAAACATCAATATTCCTCTGCCCCCGGGGCCGGGTCATGTCAGTTACCTTGAAGCGATGGAAAAGATCATTCTGCCCGCCATCACTGCCCATAACCCCGATGTGATCATTGTCGCCTGTGGCTATGACGCCGCCGCCGTGGATCCCCTGTCACGCATGTCCTGTTCCGCAGAAACTTTCCGCCTGATGACACGCCAGGTGAAAGTGGCTGCAGAGGCGCTGTGCGACGGTAAACTTCTGTTGGTGCATGAAGGTGGCTATTCCGAAGCCTACGTGCCCTTCTGTGGCCATGCGGTGATTGAAGAACTGTCTGGCAGCAGCATAACAGTGGAAGATCCCCTGGGCGCGACAGTGAAGGCGCGTCAGCCTTCACGTCGTTTTGACGCATTTATTTCGGGGCTGATTGATGAGATGGCTCAGACGCTTCTGGCGGATAAGTGAACAGCGCCAGCGGTAAGCCAGCCAGATGACATGTTGCAGTTTTCTGTAATGAAGTGAAAAGGATATGCGCGATGAGCGATGAGATCGAAATCAAACCCCTTACACGCAATGACGCTGTGCTGGACTTCCTGCAAACGCGGCGTTCCCGCCCGGTGCGCAGCCTTCAGGCCCCTGTGCCAACGCGTGATGAACTGCAACCCATCCTGACAGCCGCCGCCCGCACACCGGATCACAAGATGCTGGTGCCCTGGCGCTTTATTGTGCTGGAACGCGACGCCCTGCAACGGTTGACGCCGCTGGTGGCGAAATATGGCGAAACTGCTGGAATTGAACAGAAAAAGATCGATAATATCACCGGGTTCTTTGGCAATGCGAACCTGGTTGTGGCGGTGGTTTGCACTTATAAAGAATGCAATGACTTCCCGCGGATTGAACAGGACCTGTCCGCTGGTGCAGTCTGTATGAACCTGCTGAACGCGGCGCAGGCATCCGGCTGGGGGGCGAACTGGCTGACCGGATTTACGGCGTTTCACAAGGGGTTTCTCAGTGAAGGCCTGGGCATTGAAGGCGATGATTATGTGGCCGGTTACATCCATCTGGGATCGGAAGGGGCCGTGCCATCTGACCGAAAACGCCCGGATCTTTCCGAGATCACTGAATGGGTGTCCGCCTGATTTCAGGCCCAAAATGTAAAATCTTTAAAGCGCCGGAGAGGCGGATTTTACAAAGTTTAAAGTGAATTCCCGATGGGATTGAAGCGCCCCGGCCGGGTTCGGGGCGCTTGTCGTTTTCCGGACCCTGGCCTATATCGGGCATATGAGAATTCTCTTCGCCCTTCTTCTGACGATCTTTGCAAGCCAGCTGTGCGCGGCTGATCTGTCGGGCTGTGCGCTGCCTTCAGAGATGGCCGGGATGGCTGTTGATGTGGCTGGCTGTGAGGACGGGGAAGAGGGGCATGATATGGCCGGTTGCGCGGTCTGTGTGGTGATGCGGGAACCGGTAAATGCCCCGGTGGAACATCTGAACGCCGGGGATGTTACATCGCTGGCGCATTCCCTTTTGGCCGGATGGGAGGGGCCGCCACCCCATGGCCCGCCGCGTGTGATCTGAGTTCCCTTTCTCAATCCACACAACAAACGGACCAAATCTTATGAAACTTATCTTAACCTCTGCCGCTCTGGCGGGCGTGGGGGCTGTCGCCCTCTATCTGACCCAGGGTGGTTCCAACGCGGGAGCGGTGCAAAACCCAACCGTCACCGTGGCGCAATCGGCTGTCCCGTCTAAAGGCGGGGAATTGTATCAATCCTTCTGTGCCGGCTGTCATGGCACCAATCTGGAAGGGCAGGCGAACTGGCGTGAACGCGGGCCGGACGGACGTCTGCCCGCGCCACCCCATGATGAAACAGGCCATACCTGGCACCATGACCGCGCGACGCTGTTTAACCTGACGAAATACGGCGTGGCTGAGATGATCGGAGACCCGGATTACCCGACAGATATGCCGGGTTTCCTGGGCGTGCTGAATGATCAGGAGATCAACGAGGTGCTGGATTACATCCAGTCCCAATGGTCCGATGAAATCCGCCTGCCCTATGAAGCCCGTCAGGCCGGGGGCTGAACAGCGAACAGGCCGGGTGTGATGCCCGGCCTGGTTTATGTAAGCGTTGGTGATAAGAGTTACCTCGGCGAGACAGGGGATCAAGGTAGCAGATCCGAAACTACAAGGTTTAATCAAAACGGAGTTCTGCGATATAGTGTGGGTTTTTTATGTCGATCAGGATGGCTCCAGCCAGGCTGCGGTAAATCGCCAAAGCCATCTGGTGGAGGAGAAAGCACCGGCACTTGTTCTATACCTACGTTGCGCAGACCCGGCATATCAATCGTTTCAAATACTTCGTAAGGAATAATCAATCCACTCAGGTTGCTTTCCAAAAATGTAACATCGGAGTTCGGAGCAGGGTTGAGGAAAGGTTTTCCAAGCGCTGTATATCGCAACAGTCCGCAAGTTTTGCAGTAACTGTACCCATTATATTTAGCGCCGGGACCATTAAAATCTCTGCCTTTTGTGCCGCGCAACTGCAACTGATGTCTGCCACGCCAGGTGACCCAGCCTTCAATAGGCTTGTCATCCGGCCCCAATAGGGTGCCAAGCATGAGGTCCCGGCGTACCGCTAGTTCATCAAACAAAGCAAGAAAGTCAGTTCTGACAAATTGCATCTGATCCCAGGCCGCTGAAGCAAGCGGTGTGCTTGGCATTTTCTTACTGGATATCTTGAAGTCCAATGCTCCAAGTGCGGTTTTCAAGCGCCCACATTCGTTGCAATACCATTGCTTAGCCTGCATTTCAGCTTCGTTCCAACCTGTTTCACAGGTAGTTTGGCTTGTAGGGTGGATATGAATGTATTCTGAAATCATGGAAGTCTTCTAAACGCTCCTTTGACTTTATTATGCCTCGCACCGCTCGGGAGAGGTGAACGCTTTTTTCCTGGAGTTTGAAGTGAGCCAGGAAAAAGCGATTTAAAATCAAGAAAGAAAATTCAAATGGTCGAACTCAAAACTGCACCGTCATGTTTTTAAACCAGCTTTGTGTACCTGCAACCTGATATTGCGCAGTGGCATCCAGAAAAGTTCTGAATGCCACTGCTTAGAACACCAGGAGAGTGGAGGTCAGCGTCAGTTGCCGCCCAAAAGACCGCGGAGGGCGTCGCGGGCTTCGTTCTCTAAGCCCCGGCGCAGGGTGTCTTCCAGGTCTTCGCCTTCTTCCTGAGTGACACCCAGTTCTTCTTCCAGCTTTTCAGCCGCGCGGGCTTCCAGCTCTGCGCGTTCCTGTTGCAGGCGGGCTTCTGCCGCGGCGCGTTCTTCGGCCAGGCGGGCTTCCAGGGCGGCTTTTTCCTCGGCGAGGTTCTGATCAATCAGCGCCTGAAGATCCGGGCGGAATTTTGGATCGGCCCAGGTGCCTTCAATGATCACAGGCACGGTGATGCCCTGGCTTTCATCGCCGGACAGGAAAGCCGCAGGTGTGACACGGTAATCCAGCGTCTGTGCGCCAAGGCCAATCTGTCCGACCCCGTCTGCGCGGATGCGATCGGCGACAAGGGCGAGGTCATTGTTGTGCAGCACACCGCCGTCAATGGTGAAGCTTGCGCCGGCCTCGTTAAAGATGGTTTTCTTGCCTTCGCCCTCAAAGGACAGATCAAGATTGCGCAGCATGCCCGCGAGGTCGAGGCCGCGCAATTCGCCCTGACCAATGGCAAAGCGCCCGCTGCCGGACAGGCCGTTCATAATGTCATGCATATTGTTGCCGACGGCGAGGAAATTCATCTGGAAATCGCCATTGCCAATCAGACGTTCATAGCCTGCAAGATCGCTGAGCGCAGGTTGCAGGGCGATCTGGCTGAAGTTCAGATTGCCGCCCATGGACAGGCCGCTGCGGTTGTTCATCACGAAGTTCCCGGACACTGCGCCCTGATAGGCGGCGATCTGGTTGATCGTGAATTCAATGCGGGAATTGTTGAGTTCGGCTGAGGTGCGCGTCGGGCCAAGTTTCAGGGTGCCCAGATCAATGCTTTCGGCATTGAAATTCACACTCGCATTGGCCGTGGACAGGAAGGATGCATCAATCACATCGCGGGACCAGCCAGTTCCGCCAGAGGCACCATCCGCCGGTGCCGCGCCGTTGGAGGAGGCCGCAAGGCTTGAGAAATCCAATGCATTAGCGGTGAGATTGGCGGTCACATCCGGACGGTCCCCGGCCAGGGCCACGTCGATGTCCCCGGTCAGGCTGTTCTGATCCAGTGTCAGGGTTGCGCCGCGCAGATGGATGGTCTGTTGTTCTGTCACGGTCAGGTTGCCGTTTGCAGCGATGGTCTGCCCAAGGCCATATGGCACGGCAGCCGGGGCCTGGCCTGCGGTTTTATAAACAGAAGCCATGTCATCGAGATTAGCATTGATCTGCCCTTCCAGCGAAAGCGGCAGCCAGCCACCCCGGCCAGTAAAACCGGCAGTGGACCCACCGACAGAAAGATCGGCAGACAGGGTGGTGACCGCGCCGTTCAGGAACGGGCCGAATTCTGCGATTTTCGCATCCAGCACCTGTTTCACGCCGCTCATCGTCAGATCAAGTTGCACAGAACCTTCGCCGTTAAAGTCTGGCAGGCGCAGTTCCATGTTCACGTCATTCAGGGCAACATCGGTGCCGGTCTGGTGATCCAGCCAGCGCACAGAACCATTGGACACAATGCCTTTGCCGACGGTAAAGGCCGGGATCGCGCCGCCGCTGCTGTCCCCACCGGTTGATGTGCCTTCCGCTGCAGTCACCCCTTCAAAGGCCCAGTTCGGTGTGCCGTCGGAACGGACCTCCAGCAGAACTTCTGGTGCGACGGCTTCGATCCGGCGGATATCGATATTGCCGCTGAGCAGGGACAGGGCGTTTACGCCCACCAACAATTCATCGGCTGCCAGCATCGGGCCATTGTCAGACCAGGGGGCGTTGGCGATCTCGACCCGTCCGGTGCGCACGCCCAGAACCGGCCAGATTGTTGTGCTAACGTCAGAAGAAATTTCAATCGGACGGCCTGTGGCGGCCTCAAACTGTTCTTTGGCAATTTTTGCGATCCGTTCGCCCGGGATCATCAGAAGCCCGACAATGGCGATCCCGATGACCGCAACCAAAAACACGAAAAACCTGACAATCCAGCGCATAAAACCGTCCTTTACACCATTCATTTCCTTTGAATCTAAGCATCTGCACCCGGGGGAACAAGCGTGTTCGGCCCGCTTCGGCAATCTGTCGCCCGTCATCCCGTTCGGTGTAGTTTGTCAGAAAGTCCCTTTCCTCTGCCCCGCGGCTTTGTTATGACACCCGGACGCAGGCTTATATGCTGTGAATTCACAGGGAGCGGTTGACGCCCCCGGTGATTCCCATTAAGAGCCAGCAGATGAATTTATGGGCACGGAGATTCCGCGGCCTCAACAGATCGCGGGCGGCACATCGCCCCTCCAGAAGACAAGGAAGACACATATGTCACGCCGTTGCGAATTGACCGGAAAAGGCCCAATGTCTGGCAACAATGTCAGCCATGCTAACAACAAAACCAAGCGTCGCTTTCTGCCAAACCTGAACGAAGTTACCCTGCAGTCCGAAACACTGGACCGTGGCTTCCGCCTGCGCATCTCTGCTGCAGCGCTGCGTACTGTTGATCACCGTGGTGGTCTGGACGCGTTCCTGGCAAAAGCAAAAGACGTTGAGCTGTCTGCAAACGCTCTGAAAATCAAAAAAGACATCGCAAAAGCACAGGCTGCTGCATAAGCATCTGCTGATACGCGAAGAAGAACAGGCCCTGCCATCTGGCGGGGCTTTTTCTTTGGCGTAACGCCGCTGCGTCCCCGCGTCGCGCTTTTCCCTGTCCGGGAAACCCGTTACACAGATCTTATGAAACGGCATCTGACCACATCCCTTGCCTGGCTTTTGTCTGCGCTGATCTTTGTGACCAGCGCACAGATGGCTGTGGCCCGTGGCCATGCGATGATGGCCGGGCAGATCGTGATCTGTACCGGCTATGGTTTGAAGGTCATCAATGTTGATGCAGACAATCAACCCATCGGCCCCGTGCATTATTGCCCGGATTGTGCTTTGTCGTTCATGGATCTGGTGGCACCCGGCATGCCGGATGTGCGCAATCCTTCCCGTGTCACAGCTGTCCGCTTTGCAGCCATTCACGCGCAATCCCATCAGCCTGCATGTCATCTGGCCGTGCCTGCCCGTGGCCCGCCTGCATATTCTCTGTAACCCTTTCCAATCCTTCCGGGGGCTGTCCCCGATAACAGAGAATAAGACTATGAAACTGAAAAATTTCTTTGGCGCTGCTGCGCTTGCCCTGACTGCTGTCCCTGCTTTTGCCCAGGACATTATGGTGCATGATTCCTACGCCCGTGCTGCCAGCCCTTCTGCGATGGCCGGTGCGGCTTTTATGCAGATCATGAACCACGGCGACACAGATGACCGCCTGATTGATGTACGCTCTGATGTTGCGAAGCGCACGGAACTGCACACCCATATCGAAGCTGACAATGGCGTTATGCAGATGCGCCAGGTGGAGGGTGGCTTTGCCATTCCTGCTGGTGAAACCCATATGCTGGCGCGGGGCGGCGATCACGTGATGTTCATGGGGCTGAACGAAAGCCTGAACCATGGTGACAGCGTGACCGTGACCCTGGTGTTTGAAAACGCCGGTGAGGTAGAAGTTCAGATCCCGGTTGATCTGGAACGTCAGCCCGATCACGGCGCGATGTCCCATGGGGATCATGGCAATAGCACGGACAACTGATATATCTCGCAGGGCCCGCAATGTCGGGCCCTGATTCTTTGGGGGAAATGATGCGCGTTCTTTTTGTCTGTCACGGAAACACCTGCCGTTCCCCCGCAGCCCAGGCGCTTGTGCGGCGTGCCTGCCCTCATATTGAAACCGACAGCGCGGGTGTCTCGGCAGATCGTGTGACTGCGCCGCCGACGCCTGCGATGCGGGCACTGGTGGAAGCAGAGGGTGTTGATATGTCAGACCTTCAGGCACGACAGATCACACCAGGTGATTTTACGGATTTTGATCTGATCATCGCCATGGATCATGACGTTCTGGCGCAACTAAAAACGCTGCGCCCGATCGGGGCTACGGCAAAGATGGCAGGTTTTATGGATTATATGCCCGGCGCGATTGTGTCGGAAATCGCAGACCCCTGGCACACAGGGGATTATCCGACGGCCTTTGAATTGATCCAGCAGGCCGCCGATGCTTTTGTTGATGCGCTGAAAGATCAGCCGCGGCAGTAAGTTTCGGCCGTCTGACCAAAGTTCTTGTAACGGCGCCAGAAGCTTTCGTGGCTTGCGCGATCTGACTGACGAATTTCCTGGGCGCGGTGCGGATCAGAAAAGAAAGATGCGGCCATGCGCTGATCGCCATTTTCCAGCGTCAGATCAGCCACATCCTGAATACAGCCACACAGCTGACGGTTCGCCGCATCGCGATCAGACCGGTTGCAGGCATTTTCAATTGTGCCCGCGAAAACGGTGGAACTGGAAGTAACAGTGGCGACAAGCGCCAGGGTAAATATACGGTTCATTTTTTGCCTCTTTGCTTACACCACGGGGCTTCTGCCCTCTTGGATATGTGTAAAATCTAAGGAAACTATGAATCAGATCTGCGGAAAATTCAATCCACCAGATTTTGTGTTCGGGGTGCTGTGGCCGAATACCGCTGGTTATCGGATCGAATCACGCAGCAGTTTCAGGCGGTCTGCCAGTTGTCGGCTGTCATATTCACTTTCGCGGACCAGGCTGTCGAAATGGTTGCGGATCGATTCTACCCGTTCCTTGTCGCGGAAGGCCAGATAACTTTGTCCCAGGTAGATTACGGCTTGCAACGGGCCGAAGATTGTGACCGGTGCGGAAAACAGTTTTTTGGCATCAAACAGATAGATCCGCAGTTTTGGATAAAATCTCTCATGCAGCTCCAGCATGTGATCAATCTGGTTCAGGCGATGTTCCACGGGTAACCCGTGATAATAGCCTTCGGCGCGGGCGAAGGCTGTCAGTTCATCCACCGGCATGGCGATTTCAAAATCCCACAGGTTCTGACGCATCAGATTCAGCCGGTCTTCGGCAGCCCCAATCGCCTGACGTGCGGTCCGGGCCAGTTGCGGGGCATATTCCCAACGCAGCATTTCATGGGTCTTCAGCACATCCGGCATGGTCGCAGGCACATGGCAGATTTTGTAACCGGCGGCTTCCTGGTGCCAGGCGAGGATCTGTTCATCAACCATGGCGCGGGGGGCGGCGGTCATCTGAACGGAAGACGCCAGCAGATCTGATGTGCGTTCATGCCGGTCCGTCAATCCAAGCAACCAGTCAGCAGAGACCCCCAGTGCAGAGGCGCATTCCGCGACCACCTGGGCATTGGGCAGGCGCGGCCCGTCGCCAGACAAAAGCTGCGAAATGGTAGAACGGTCCACCCCCACAGCCAGCGCCAGGCTGCTGCGGTTCAGCCGGGTCTGTTCCAGGGCTTCGCCCAGACGCTGGCGGAACAGCAGGGCACGGGCGCGTTTGTCGGTTTTGATCTGCATTGTTTAAAAAATTCAACTTTGTTGGATTTTGTTGACCAAGCCCCTGATACACGAAGTCGTGAATTCATGCGAGGAAAAACAAAAGAAACAAAGATCCGGAAACTGATGGACACCCCGAAACGCACCTGGACAAAAGCAATTCTCTGGCAGACCCTTGGTCTGTTTTCGATGCTGGTTGTCGGGTTTCTGTTCACAGGGTCCATTGCAGTTGGCGGGGCGATGGCGGTTGTGAATGCGCTGATCGGGCTTGCCGTTTACATCCTGTTTGAACGGGCTTGGAACCGGATCAGCTGGGGGCGTGTCCCCCTGAAAGAAGATATGGAATGAGAAAAAACCTGCCCCGTGTTGAATGGCCGACTTTGTCGCTGCTGATCCTCTGCTACATGGCCTGGGGGTTGGGCACGACATATTTGTCGGCGCTCTGGCTGCCGCTGGGGTTTGTTGTCACTATGCTGGCGATCACCCTGCATTCGTCGCTTCAGCACGAAATTCTGCATGGTCATCCTTTTGCCAGTCGTTTCCTGTCAGAGGCCACGGTTTTTCCGGCACCTGGCCTGTTCATTCCCTATCAGCGCTTTCGTGACACCCATCTGGCGCATCACCAGGATTCCATTCTGACCGATCCCTATGATGACCCGGAAAGCAACTTTCAGGATTCCGAAATCTGGGCGAAACGCCCTGCCTGGCAGCAGAAAATCCTGTTGATGAACAACACGTTGGCGGGCCGGTTGACTTTTGGTCCGGGCCTGTCGGTGATCTTTTCCGCGGCCTCCGATCTGCGTGCGATCCGGGATGGTGATCGGGCGGTTCTGATGGGCTGGCTCTGGCATATTCCGGGTGTTGTCCTGGTGCTGACCTGGCTGATCGCATACGGTCAGATGTCACTGGGACTGTATGTTCTGGCGGCTTATTCTGGTTTCTCTATCCTGAAAATTCGCACCTTCCTGGAACATCAGGCGCATGAACGCGCCCGCGCCCGTACGGTGATTATTGAGGACCGCGGGCCGCTGGCGTTTCTCTTTCTCAACAACAACCTGCATGTGGTGCATCACATGCATCCGGCGGTGCCGTGGTATCGTTTGTGGGACTATTATCGCAAGAACAAAGACCGCTATCTCGCCCGCAATGATGGCTATCTTTACAGTTCCTATGGTGACGTTTTCAGGCGCTATTTTTTCGCCCGTAAAGACCCGGTGCCGCATCCGTTGTGGACGAAGGGCCAGGATTAACTCGACATTCACAGGCGCGGCTGGCAGTAAGCGTTTATGCAAGCCTGGATCTGGATATCAATCGCCGCCGCCTTTTCGCAAAATCTGCGCTTTATGCTGCAGAAGCACCTGAAATCGACCAGTTTCAGCACGGCAGGGGCGACGTTTTCGCGTTTTATCTATTCCGCGCCGCTGGTCTGTGTGCTGATCTTTCTTTATGCGCGGATCAGTGATCAGGCATTGCCTTCGATCCCTTCTGTCTTCTGGCCCTATGCGCTGATTGGGGGGCTGTCGCAGATCCTTGCGACTATGTGCGTTGTGGCGCTGTTTGCGGAACGCAACTTTGCCGTTGGCATCACATTCAAGAAAACCGAGGTCGTGCAGACCGCGCTGGTGGGGTTCATCGTGCTGGGCGAGGCCGTGACCACCCCGGGCCTGATCGCCATTGGCATCGGGTTCTGGGGGGTGATTTTGCTGTCTGATCCGCCGAAGGGCAAGGTCACGCACTGGTCGCAGCGCCTGTTTAACCGCGCGTCTGCTCTGGGTCTGGGATCTGGTGTTTTGTTTGCGTTTTCGGCTGTTGGCTATCGTGGTGCGTCGCGGTCACTTGGTCTGGATGATGTGGTGTTATCCGCGGGCACGACGCTTGCGATTGTTGCCAGTTATCAGGCGGTGATCATGGCGGTCTGGCTGGCCTGGCGGGAACGCGGTGAGATCACGAAAGTCCTGCGGCATTGGCGTGTGGCCGGGCTTGTCGGGATCACGTCGATGATCGGCAGCTTCTGCTGGTTCGCGGCCTTTACCTTGCAAAATGCGGCCTATGTGAAAGCGGTCGGGCAGATTGAACTGCTGTTCAGCTTTATCACGGGGCTTGTGGTGTTTAAGGAAAAAACCAGCGGTAGGGAGCTGGCCGCAATGGGCCTGATCACGGCGTCTATTCTGCTGCTGATCCTTGTGACGTAAAGCGGCCGGTCAGGCTATTGTCGGCCATCTGAACATCCAGCGGACGGGAACCACCCAGGCGCAGGAACAGGCTTTCTTCATCGTCATTGCGGAAAAACGGCACGCCAGGTTCGCGTTTCTGACCGGACAGACGGATGTGTAGTTCGGCCAGGACGACTTCGGTGATGAAAGGCAGATCAAAGCCGCGTGCGTCATTCAGCGCGATCCATTGCAGAGAAGACAATTCATCACTGGCGTGGGAAAAATCATCAGGGTCGCCATGCAGCGCAGAAGCATCCGCCATAAAGAACCGGGCATCAAACCGGCGGGGGCGGCCGGGTGGCGTGATGGCGCGGAAGACAAATTTCAGCGCATCGCCTGAAGGTGTGAAACCGGTTTCCGCATAGCTCGCCCAGTCGGCGGACGGATTTTCCATCTGACCAGACTGACCAAGAACAAGGCCGGTTTCTTCCCAGAGTTCACGCACGGCAGCGACCTGCAATGCGCTGACAAGGGCAGGGTCGGCATCTTCAGCCAGGCGGGTGCGGCAGGGTTCCGGGATGTCGGCGGCCAGCGCCACGGAAGCATCCTCAGGATCTACAGCACCGCCGGGGAAGACGAATTTATTCGGCATAAAGGCCGCTTTCGCCCCGCGCTGGCCCATCAGAACCCGGGCCTTCCCCGCATCCCCATCAGGGGCAGGGCGCACAAGAATGATGGTCGAGGCGTTGCGAATCGCCGTTTTGTCGATGGTCATTGCCTTCTCCTGCACAGGTGGTGTCAGTCACCAAACCCATGCATGCGTTTGGCCCACTGATAGCTGACTACAATTCCCTTCAACCTTGGCAGGAGATAGAGGGACATTGCAACACAGACCACGGTAAAAATCGTGGCCAGCACCAGAGGTTCGGGGCGGAAGGTTTCAAAAACGAACATGATCAGCGGCACCATCAGGTGGCCGACAATCAGAATCGTCAGATAGGCCGGGCCGTCATCTGCGCGGTGATGATGCAGTTCCTGTTCGCAGTTGGGGCAGGTGTCGCGCACCTTCAGATAGCCCTGCAGCAGTGGCCCTGAACCGCAGTTGGGGCAACGACGACGCCAGCCGCGCAGCAGAGCGGGCTTGATCGGACGTTCGCCGGCGTCTGCGACGTCGGCCATGCTTGTTGAATCTGTCATTCGCGTTTCCTCAGGATCACTAAGCTGACGCATCACATAGCCCATCACGAAAGGAATTGCGAAGGGTGCGAATGTCGCAGCCCTGGCCTTGCGAAAAACAATTTCTGAAAAAGTTTGAATTTCTGCGACGGAAATTCTGATGGGCTGCGTTTTACCTTATGAAAGCGCCACAGAGAGAGCATGGCGGCGCTGATGAATGAAAGGTAAGACAATGAAAACGACGCGCTTTGGTAAAATGACTTCTGATGCAACCCGCCTGTGGGCGACAACCGGTGCAATTGCCCTTGGCCTGATGATCACAGCTGTTGGCCCTGCTGCTGCTGGTCCGCATGGTGACCGTGAACCCGTTGCCTTTTCTGACATTGACGCAAATGGCGATGGCGAAATCACTGCAGAAGAATTTGTGACCTTCCGCACCGCAAAACGTACGGCACGTTTTGAGGAAACTGACACCAATAACGACGGTCTGCTGTCTGAAGAGGAAATCAAAGAGGCGGGTGGTCGTCGCGCTGCGCGCCGTGCATCCCGCATGATGGATCGGTTCGACGCAAATGATGATGGTCTGCTGTCCATGGACGAAATGCCGACACATGGTGGCCGCGGTGACCGCGGTGGAAATGGCGACGCACGTGAAAGCTTCATGGAACGTTTTGACGAAGACAACAACGGTTCCATCAATGAGGCTGAATTCGAAGCCGCGAAAGAGCATATGCAGGAACGCCGCGGGCGCCATGGCCGCCACCACGACTGATCGTGGCGTGCTGCCCCGGAGGATCCTCGTAACAGCCCCCTCCGGGGCAGATTGTATCTCGTGACTTACGGATTTAATCTTCTGGGATGGTAATGCCTTTTGATTGTGACACAGCGGAAGACGAAGCGCGGCTTTTGATGCTTTTTGCATCGGGTGACCGCAGTGCCGCCCGCGTGCTGACACAGCGTTTTGCCCCCGTTGCTTTTGGCTTTGCCATGCGGCGGCTGGGTGATCGCGGGGTGGCCGAAGATATTGCGCAGGATGCCTTGCTGCGTCTTTGGAAAATTGCGCCGGACTGGCAGGCGGGACGCGCCCGCATTTCGACATGGCTGTATCAGGTGGTGTCGAATCTTTGCACCGACTGGTTCCGACGTCAGAAAGATTACGGCCAGTCCGGCGATGATGATCTGTCACAGGTGCCGGATGATGCGCAGGCTGGTGCGGAAGCACAGCTTCAGCATCAGGCGCGACTGAGGGCGTTGAACGCGGCGCTTATGACCTTGCCGGAACGACAACGGCTGGCAGTGGAAATGCGCCATATCGAAGGGTATTCAAACCCGGAAATTGCGGCGGCACTGGAAACACGTGTTGAGGCGGTAGAAAGTCTGACAGCGCGGGGCAAACGGGCCCTTGCAAAAGCGCTGGCGGGGAAACAGGATGAACTGGGGTTTCAGGATGGATGACAAAATGACAAATCCACATCAGTCAGATGACGCACTGCTGCAGGGCTTCTTTGATGCCGCCCGTGCGCCTGCGCCCGATGCTGTTCCCACAGATGACTTTATGGCGCGGATGCTGAATGATGCATTTGATGTCCAGGATGCGAAAGCCCCTGTTGTACAGCCCGCTGCGCGCCGCCCCTGGTATGCGGCACTGATGGATGCAGTGGGCGGCTGGCCTTCGCTTGCCGGAATGGCCGTGGCGGCGGTGGCCGGGGTCTGGATTGGGGTTGTTGGTCCATCGGCCCTTGCTGATTTCGCCCTGACAGGCACGGGCGAATATGACAGCGCGGCGCTGGCCTCTGACTATGGATTGGCCAGCGGATTTGAAACTCTTCTGGGCGGGAGCTGAGATTATGACTGAAACACGCACAACAGACACTGAACCAAAGAAAATGCGTCCCTGGATCAGGGTTCTTTTCGGGGTGTCCCTGTCGCTGAACCTGCTGGTGATTGCCGCAGCAACTGCGATGTTCGCGCGCTGGGATGGGGACCGCTATGGACGCGATCATCATCCGGCGGGCGGGGCAGTGACCCTGATCCGTGCGCTGCCGGACAGCCATCGCATCCAGTTGCGCGATGCCTTTGAACGCCATGATCCGGGCGATCGTGCAGCCCGCACGGCAAGCCGGCGTCAACAGTTTCAGGATATTCTTCTGCTTCTGTCGGTTGAGCCTTTTGACGCAGCCGGGTTCGAAGCTGTGCTGAACCAGCAGGCCGATAAATCAGAAGGCCGCCTCACAGGCGGGGCTGCGGCGCTGACAGAAGTGATTGACCAGATGACTGAGGCTGAACGCGCGACTTATCTTGAAGAAGTCAAACGCCTTGCCGAACGCCGGCGTCGCCAGCACCGGTAAAGTGTTATGCAGCGGACCGGCAGAAACTGACGGTATTGCGTCCCATATTCTTTGACGCATAAAGCGCCTGGTCCGCCTGTTGCAGCAAGCCTTCCGGGTGCTGTTGGTTGCCTTGCCCACCAGGCCCCATAGACACACCAATCGACAGGGTCACGTGGATTGGTTCCATGCCCGGCGCGGGAACGATGGGAATTTCTTCAACAAGGCGACGCAGGCGTTCTGCCGCGCCCCGGGCCTGATCCATCGTCGTATCCGGCATAGCCACCAGGAATTCTTCGCCACCGATACGGGCAATCAGATCCACATCGCGCAGATTGTCGCGCAGACGATGCGCCACCGCGCAAAGCACCTGATCTCCGACCTGATGCCCCCAGGTGTCGTTCACCTGTTTGAAACGATCAATGTCCAACATCATCACCGCAAAAGAATGGCCGGATGTGCGGGAATGTTCGCTGATCCGTGTCAGATGTGTGAAAGCATACCGGCGGTTATAGAGGCCCGTTAAAGAATCCTGCATCGCCAGGCGCAACCGGTCACGTACAGAATTACGCAGCTGATCAGAACGACGCTTGCGGGTGACCAGGGCATCAATGCGGATCTTCAGTTCTTCCGGGGTGAAACCGCCGGTGACCAGATCATTTGCCCCCAGATCCAGTGCAATCACCGCCTGTTGTGGGGCGCCTTCCCGCAGAACCATGATGATCCCTGCATGGCGGGTCGCCGGACGCGAGCGCAGTTCAGAAAGCAGACGCAATCCTTCGTCCTGACGTGTCAGATCGCCCGAAATGACAAACACATCCGGGGCTTTCCCGGTATCGCTGCCTTTCGGTTCCTCCCGGGCCGGCGCAGGCCAGGAGAGCGCGTTTTCCGGGGCAATGACCCGGATGTTGTGCCGGCTGTCCACAGAGGCCAGGGCAGCCTTCCAGGATACGGCATCCCCGCCTGGCGCAATCAGGGCGACATTGGCAGGTTTTATAAAGTCAGACGCAATTTCTGCAAAGCCCAGTTCGCGGGATGTATCATCGCGCAGGCGCAATTCATTTTCGGTTTCCCGGGCACGTAGCAGGCTGCGCACACGTGCAAGCAGCGTCATTTCATCCAGAGGTTTTGGCAGATAATCCTGCGCACCTGCACGCAGGGCGGCGATGCGTGCCTCTGCGCTGTTGCAGGTAATCGACATAACCACAGGGCAATCCCGGGTCAGCGGGTCTTTCTGCAGTTGTGCGCAGACAGCGTCACCTGACATATCAGGCAGCTCATGGCTGAGAATGATGAGATCCGGGTTTTCCTTTTTAGCAATCTCCAGCGCATCTGCGCCGGTGCCCGCTTGAGAAACGTGATAACAGGCACCCGTCAGGCGGACCTTCAGCATAATGCGATTGGTCGCTACATCGTCAACAATGAGGATGCGTCCTGCCATACTGTTTCTCACCTATTTCGAATTTACTGTTGATCTCTTCTCCGGCAGAATACTTAAAAAAAGCTTTCACAAGGGTTAACAGAATGACGATGACGCGGGAGTCCGCCGAGACAATTGGTTTACAGGTTCTGGCCTGGCTGGTGAGCAATGAAGACCTGCTTCCGGTCTTCCTTGGGGCTTCCGGCGCGTCTGAGGCAGACATCCGTCAACAGGCTGGAAACGCTGAGTTTCTCGGGTCTGTTCTGGACTTTATCTTGATGGATGACGCCTGGGTCACGCAGTTCTGCGATGGGCAGAATCTGCCCTATGAACGGTTGATGCAGGCCCGGATGAGTCTTCCGGGTGGTGAAATTGTTAACTGGACCTGATCAACTCGCCATAAATGGGTAACCACGTTTTGGGGTGATTCTCCTGTTTCAGAGATCCACCTCAAGCACGCCGCCGGATTTTGCCGCGCGGGACTGACACAGGATAATCGCGCTTTCGCGTTCCTTATTGGACAGAACAAAGTCGCGATGTTCAGCTTCGCCTGAAATCAGCCCGCATTTACAGACCCCGCACAGACCGTCGGAACATTTCACGTCAATATGCACGCCCGCGGCCAGGATGGCGTCGGTCGGGGCCTCATCCGCTTTGACTTCAATCACTTTGCCGGATTTCGTCAGCTTCAGAGTGAAGTCGTGGTTTTCATATTCCGGTGCTTCGGGCACGGCGAAATATTCCAGGTGGCGCGCCTCTTCCGGGAAACCCCCGGCCTCTGCCGCTTCCATCACACCATTCATATAGGCATCCGGCCCACAGGTATAGGCATGCATGCCCGGCTTATATTGCAACAGGGCATTCAGATCGGCGCGGGTGTCTTCATCTGAGAAATGCAGATGTACTTTATCCGCCCAGGGCATGTTTGGCAGATCATTAAGGAAACCCGCATTGGCGCGTCTGGAACAGGAATAATGCAGGGCAAAATCTTTACCCAGTGCGTGCAGGCGGTGCGCCATGGCGATCATCGGGGTGACACCAATCCCGCCGCCCATAAGGAAGGTAAAGTTGGCGTCTTCCGCCAGCGGGAAATGGTTGATCGGGTGGGAGATAAAGACTTTGCGGCCTTCCTCAAAAATCCGGTGCATGAGTTTTGATCCGCCACGCCCAGAATCTTCGCGCAGCACCGCGATCTGATATTTGCTGCGATCCGCCGGGTTGCCGGACAGGGAATACTGGCGGAAGAATTCAGGGGCGACGCCCACGTCAATATGGGCACCCGCTGTCAGAGGCGGCAGGTCGGATCCATCGGGCAGGCTGAATTCATATTTCGTCACACCTTCGGTCATTTTCTCAGCCTTAGAGATCACAACCTGCATCACCGGGCTTTCCGCCTGATCCGCGGTGTAGATATGTTCCGGCGGCAGCCCCTGCGCGCGGCGGGTTTTGTGTTCCTCGGCGGCGATCATTTCGCCATAAGCCTGAATGCCGGCCTCCCGATCCATCGGCGCGGGCCAGCCCCAGGGTGGCGGCGCAAGCGGGGCGGGATAGACCGCCAGGGTCTGGTCTTCATATTTCAGATCCAGATTTTTCTGTAGCGCACGCGCATTCACAGGTGCGGCCGGGGCGCGGTAGGCCCCGTCATCCAGCATCTCAATATCCCACCACCATTTCTTACCGGGAACGACTTCGCCATTGCCGACAAAATCATCCAGCTTTGCCAGCAGTTTCGCAGATCCCGGCGCAGTCATCGCCAGTTTGCGGAAAGGTTCTTCTTTAAACAGGCCTTCAAGGTTCCAGGGGCAGGTCTTCATGCAACGCCCGCACATGGCACCGTTTTTATTGGTGATGCGATAGGTCGTGCATTTCTGGCTGTCGGATTTCCAGATCTCATAGCCGTTGAACATCAGCTTTGGCCCGGCGGTGATGGCGCCAGAGGGACATTCGCGGGCGCATTTGTTGCAGGCCTCACAAAACTTCTGCAGGCCGAAATCGATCGGCTTGTCATGGGTCATCGGCATATTGGTGGTGACGACGCCGGATTTCAGGCGTGGGCCCAGGAAGGGATTGAGGATGACCTCACCAATACGGGAAACCTCGCCAAGACCCGAAAGCAGCAGCAACGGCGGATGCAGAACTTCATCATCCATCACAGAATGCACACGCGCGGTATAGCCCAGGCGGCGGATATGTTCGGCCAGAACACCACCCAGCAAGGAAAACCGCAGATAGGCCCGCATGGATTGTGCACAGGCGATCCAGTCGTCGCCAGACGCGCCTTCCATGGTTTCATGGCCCTGATCAATCACCATGGAAATGGCGTTATCATGGTAAGGCGTGATCACTTGCCCGGCGGCGTCATGGCTGTAATAGGCGTAATCGGGGCAGGCTGACAGACCGCAGGCATCGACGCCCAGCCAGTACAGCGCGGCTTTGATATTGGCGGCGTTTTTATCGGGGTCCAGCGTGGACGGATGCACCTCTGCCGCTTCGCCATCCTGCAACAGAATAAACGCGCCAAGAGACGGACGAAAGGCAAAGGCCGACGCCGATTTGCGCATGAAGTTCCCGTTTTTTGCCCCGTCCTGCACATGTTTGCCAAGGTCACCAAACAGCGAACGTGCAAACATATTCGCCCGTTTCGGCACGCGGGCGACATTCACGGCGTCAATATAAGTGGTCGTATCTTCCACCCGTTTCAGCGTTTCAAACGGATGCGCGCCTTTCACGTAATCGCGTTTGGCGTATGGATCACGGTTCTTTGCGTTCTTCGCCTGTTTTCCCAGGCCCTGTGTCCACGACATCCCGCCGCTTTGCCCTGGTGCAATCGGCTGATCCGGGGCCATTTCCAGCGTGGTTGTCACAACGGAAATCGTGAAGTCCCGCCCGATGAACGGGTTCGTCAGCTGGCCATCATCCATCGCCGCCAGCCCGCTTTCCAGCGCAAGGTGATCAAGATGCACATCCGTCGCGGCCATGGAATGCGCGCGGGCGTCATAACCAAGGGAGCGGATGTAACTGGCCAGCGTCACGGCGCTTTCCATCCCACGCAGGGCGGCGCGCTGTTCATGGGCATCCCGGATCCAGTCACTGCCGGTTTCATTCACGCGCGGGTCGCGTTGATGGTCATACATCAGAACAATCGCGTGGGTATGGTGGTGGCAATCCGGGTTTGGCGTGCGCAGGGCTTCGCGCAGGTTGGCCATCACCACATCAACACCAGCGGCCAGGGTTTTCACCTGCATGGTTTCAAGCTTATTGCCAAGCCGCGCCACATCGGGGTTCTCAATGCCCTCTGCCAGCCAGGCGTCACGCGGGATCGCACAGACACCGGCCATAGGTGTGTCACAGAAATACGCAAAGCTTTTCAGATGATCGCTGCGTTCCTGAAGATCTGCGGGGATCTCTGCGATTTCCTTTTTCACAAGCCCTTCGCGCGTTGCATCCAACATCGCCTGATATTCCTGCATCGCATTGACAATCGACAGGGGATCATCCGGGCGGCGGAAGGAAAGCCCGGCCTGGGGCGCAAGCTGATCTGCACCTGCGGCACGCGCAACACGCGTCAGTTTCTCAAGCGGATAGGCGCCCTGATGAAAGGGACGGTTTTTATAGGAAAAGAGCTTGCCCATGGATCGGATCTTTCGGCTGGCTTTGTGGGGTCAGAGACGCTGCAGCGGGTCATCTTCACCCGTGCGCAGTTTTGTAAGAAGCGCGCGCAACTGCGTGCTTTCCTCCGCTGTCAGTTTATCTTCGAAATGCGCGGCGTTATCTGCTGCGAACCGGCTGGCGAGATCCAGGCGTTTCTCTGCTTCTGCCGTCAGGCCCACGCGGGTTGTGCGCTTATCCTTGTCACCGCCCTGCCGTTCGATCAACCCGCCCGCTTCCATCTGGCGCAATGCGCGCGAGGTTGCGGTGCGGTCAATGCCAACGAAATCCGCGATGTCGGAAGGTTGCGACAGCCTCTGCGGCCCGGCGGCCAGCAGAATACACCAGGTGATACGGGTCAGGCCGATCTCTTTCAGGCGATTTTCAAAACCGCGTTCAAGCTGCCGCGCGGTTACAGAAATCTGATAGCCAAGAGCGGCGTGAAGGTCATAGGGGTCAGTCATGGTGATTGACAATGTCAATTAAATGCAGGTCGGTCAAGATAATTCTGGCAAGACGTCCTGGTACAACCTAAAGATTCACCAACGAGACCGCCCATCAGGGCGGAAGAGGAGGAAGCCGAATGGCAAAAGATATTGGGGCGCTGCTGTTTGATAAGGACGGCACATTGTTTGATTTTGAAGGCACCTGGGGGCAGTGGGCTGTGCGGGCGCTGGCGGAAATCACCGCCACACCGGAAGAAGCAAAGGCGCTGGGCGCGCATATGGGCGTGGATGCGGAAACCGGAAAGTTTCAGCCCGGATCTGTGATCATCGCAGGCACGCCGCATGAAATCGTCGCCAAAGCGCGGGAGTTACGTCCGGATTTTGATGCGGATGAACTTTACACAACCATCAATCGAATCGCGACAGAGGTGATCCCGGTTGAGGTCACGCCTCTGCCGTCGCTGTTAAAAACGTTCCGCGATATGGGGATGAAGCTGGGTGTTTGCACCAATGACACCCTGGAACCAGCCTATGCAAATCTGACCCATGCCGGGGTGCGCGATGATTTTGATCTCGTGCTTGGGGCGGACAGTGGCCATGTGCCAAAACCCGCGCCGGATGGTCTGTTTGTTTTTGCAAAACATGTCGGCGTAGATCCTGCGCGCTGCGCTATGGTAGGCGACAGCCTGCATGATCTCCAATCCGGCCGCGCGGCGGGGATGAAAACCATTGCAGTACTGACGGGCGTTGCCCCAGCGGAAGAGCTTGCACCTTACGCGGATGTTGTCCTGCCGGATATCAGCCACATTCCGGCCTGGCTGGCAGAATAATCCAGAATTTTAAAAGGGCAGAGATCACTCTGCCCTTTTTTTGTGACGCTGCCGGGGCTGTCCGGATGTTGCGCATAGGAAATTTAAGCGGCGAAAAGCGCAGCTTCGGATTTTGAAAGCGACATTTTCTGTCGCGAATGTCTGCGATTTGGCGTGACGCAGCGGGTCTTCTGTTCGCAACAGTTATGAACGGAGCGCAACATGGCAGATCCCAAACGCAGAAAACGGTCTGGTGGCCGCGCAGGCAACACCCGGCGCGAGGCCGCAGCGATTGACCAGATGCCCTGGCGTATGCCGCAGAATATTGACCGCCCGACCGAGCCTCTGACACCGGAAGGGGTGGAGGCTGTCCATAATGGCGCCATGCGTATTCTGGAAGAGATCGGCATTGATTTCCTGAATGAAGAAGCGATTGAGATCTTTAAAGAAGCGGGCTGCAAAGTTGACGGCGAAAACGTGAAGATGGGTCGTGAATGGGTGATGGAGATGCTGTCCCATGCGCCATCCGACTTTCACATCACCCCGCGCAACCCGGACAAACAAATTCATGTGGGCGGCAAAACCATGCTGTTCGGCAATGTGTCGTCCCCCCCGAATTATTACGACATCGAACAGGGTCGCAAGACCCCGGGCACGCGTGAACAATGCGCCAATCTTCTGAAACTGACCCAGTATTTCAACTGCATCCACTTCGCAGGCGGTTATCCGGTGGAACCTGTGGATGTGCATGCATCTGTCCGTCACCTGGATGTGGTGCATGACAAGCTGCTGCTGACCGATAAAGTCGTGCATGCCTATTCCCTGGGCAAAGAACGCGTTGAAGACGTGATGGAAATGGTGCGCATTGCCGGTGGTATGACGCATGAGGAATTCGACGCCCGTCCGCATATGTACACCAACATTAATTCCACCTCGCCGTTGAAGCATGACGAACCAATGATCGACGGCTGTCTGCGTCTGGCGCGCCGTGGTCAGGCGATCTTTGTGACGCCGTTTACCCTGGCGGGTGCGATGGCACCTGTGACCATGGCGGGCGCTGTGGCGCAGTCTATTGCCGAAGCCCTGGCGGCCATTGTTCTGTTCCAATACGTGCGCCCGGGCGTGCCCTGTGTGATCGGTACATTCACCTCAAACGTCGATATGAAATCCGGCGCACCGGCGTTTGGCACGCCAGAATATATGCGCGCCACACAGATGACCGGCCAGATGGCGCGCTTCTACAAACTGCCGATGCGGGCATCCGGTTCCTGTGCGGCCAATGTGCCGGATGGGCAGGCGATGTGGGAAACTTCAAACGCGCTTTGGTCTGCGGTGCAATCCGGTACAAACATTGTTTACCACGCGGCGGGCTGGCTGGAAGGCGGCCTGATCGCAAGCCCTGAGAAATTCATCATGGATTGCGAAGTGATCCAGATGATTCAGCGCTATATGGAACCCGCGATCACCGCTGCGGGACCGGATGAAATTGCGTTTGATGCGATCAAAGAGGTTGGTTCTGGCGGGCATTTCTTCGGGATTGACCACACCCAGGAACGCTATGAAACTGCTTTCTATCAGCCCTTTGTGTCTGACTGGCGCAATTTTGAGGCCTGGGAAGTAACCGGCGGCATGTGGACGGCTGAGCGCGCCCATCGCACCTATAAGCAGATCCTTGAGGAATTTGAGGCACCTGCGATGGATGTGGCGATTGCGGATGAACTGCGCGAATTTGTGGAACGCCGCAAACGTGAGGGCGGTGCACCAACCGATTTCTGATCTGTTGTAAATCCTGGAAAAGGGCCGCTCTATTGCGGCCTTTTTTGTCTGTGACGGCCAGATCTGAAAAGTAGTTCAACCTTTACAGACCCCTGAAAATTAAGGCTCCTGTTAACAGGTCTCTGCGACGGTGATCCCAGGAAAAGGGGTTTTCTATGCATGGGCTGATTAACAGATCAATTCAGTGTTTTACCCGCGATACCTATGGCGAACAGGTCTGGGCGCAGGTGATGGAACGGGCGGATACCGGCTATGTCGGATTCGAAGCGATGCTGAGCTATGAAGATGATGTCAGCTATCAGGTGCTGGACGCCCTTGCTTTGGTTCTGAGCCGGACGCGCCAGGAAGTGATGGAAGATATCGGCACCTATCTGGTCAGCCATGAAAAAATTGGTGCTGTTCGTCGTTTGCTGCGTTTCAGCGGTGTGACCTTCGCCGATTTCCTGCATTCCCTTGATGAATTACACGAACGCGTGCGCCTTGCTGTGCCCGAGCTTATCGTGCCGCAACTGACGCTGAAGGAGCATGCCAGCGGTCGTTTCAGTCTTCATTCCGCCTGGGAACATCCGGATTTTGGTTATGTTGTCATGGGGCTATTGCGCGGGATGGCGGATGATTATGGCGCCCTTGTTTTCATGGATCATCAGGGGGTTACCAAATACGGCGAAGTGATTTCCATTGAGGTTGTGGAGGCGGATTTTGCCGAAGGTCGTTCCTTCATGCTGGGATCCGATGTGGAGGCTGCGCATGGCTGAGGAAAATGAAATGCAGTTGCAGGATATGGACGCGCTTGATCAGCTTATGCCAATGAACCTTCACGTCAGCGAAACCGGGCATATCACGCATGCAGGGCCGACGGTTCAGAAGATATTTGGCGATACGTCCCTAGAAGGCATGCGCTTTCTTGAAGTCTTTGAAGTCAGGCGTCCAGGCAGTGTGAATTCCGTCACCGCCCTGCAGAAGGCCACGGGGCGGGTGTTGCACCTGACCTTCCGCCATGACCCCGCCGGCCGGTTCAAGGCCCTTGCTGTCGGGGCGGGTGACGGTAACAATCTGATCATAAACATGTCTTTCGGAATTTCTGTGATCGAAGCGGTGCAGAATTACAATCTGACCAGTGCTGATTTTGAACCAACCAATCTTGCTGTCGAGATGCTGTTTCTTGTGGAAGCAAAAACCGCTGTGCTGGATGAGTTGCGACAGCTGAACGGGCGGTTGGAAGGCGCGCGCGTTGTGGCTGAAGCCCAGGCAACGACAGATATGCTGACGGGACTTGGCAATCGACGCGGGATGGATCTGAAGCTGGCTGAACTGATGGAACGGAACGAACGTTTTGGCCTCATGCATATTGATCTGGATTATTTCAAAGATGTGAATGACACCCTGGGCCATGCCGCCGGTGATCACGTGTTGAAGATCGTTGCCAAAATCCTGCGCGACGAAACCCGTGAAGGGGACATGGTGGCGCGCGCCGGCGGGGACGAATTTGTACTGCTGTTCCCAAGACTGACCAATACGGAACGTCTGAACGATATCGCGCATCGCATTATTGCGAAACTAGAACAGCCCATTGAATTTGAAGGGGAAACCTGCCGAATTTCCGGATCGGTTGGCACAACGGTTTCTGATTTTTACAAAGCCCCCACGGCGGAACGGATGCTGGCGGATGCGGATGTGGCGCTTTATGCGTCCAAGCATAAAGGCCGCGCACAGGCCACGGTCTGGTCGGAACATCTGGCGGCGGCAACCCAGGCAGAAATGGCCAATGCGCCCCCATCTCGCGAAACCCGCCACTAGTTGCCAGCATGCGAAAAATACAGCGCCCCTTGCAGCCAGGTCTGGTCGATACTAAGACTCTGTTAAGACTATAGCTCTATCGATCAAGTGACAGAAGCAGGCAGGTACTGATGAACGATCCACATGAATTCTACATGAACACCCTTGTTCCTATGGTTGTCGAACAGACATCCCGCGGCGAACGGGCCTATGATATTTTCTCACGCCTGCTGAAGGAACGGATTATTTTCCTTTCAGGCCCGGTGCATGACGGCATGTCCAGCCTGATCGTCGCGCAGCTTCTGCACCTTGAAGCAGAAAACCCGACCAAGGAAATTTCCATGTATATCAACAGCCCGGGCGGTGTTGTGACCTCTGGCCTGTCGATCTACGACACGATGCAATACATCAAGCCAAAGGTATCTACCCTTTGTGTTGGTCAGGCCGCGTCCATGGGGTCACTTCTGCTGGCCGCAGGCGAAGCTGGTATGCGTTATTCCCTGCCGAATTCCCGCGTGATGGTGCACCAGCCATCCGGCGGGTACCAGGGCCAGGCAACTGACATTATGATTCACGCCCAGGAAACGCAGAAGCTGAAAGATCGTCTGAACGCGATTTATGTGAAACACACCGGCCAAAAGATGAAAGCGGTTGTGGATGCGCTGGAACGTGACAACTTCATGTCCGCAGAAGATGCAAAAGAATGGGGTCTGATCGACGAAATCGTAGAAAACCGCGATAAATCGGCTGATTAACCCTGACCGCAGGATCATTGGAAAGTGATGATTTTGCGATTGTAGAAGATCAAGGGGTGCCCTAAACTCAGGTGAAAGGGCGCTCCGGCCGGGCGAAATACGCACCGGGGCTCAAAAGGGCCGCAACGGGGCAAAAGCCTCAGAGGATGAAGATGGCGAATAATTCTGGTAACGACAGCAAGAACACTCTCTACTGCTCCTTCTGCGGCAAAAGCCAGCATGAGGTGCGCAAGCTGATCGCCGGCCCAACGGTTTTTATCTGCGATGAATGCGTGGAACTTTGCATGGATATTATCCGTGAAGAGACAAAATCTGCCGGTCTGAAATCATCTGAAGGCGTGCCGACTCCGCTGGAAATTTGCCAGGTTCTGGATGATTATGTTATCGGTCAGGCCCATGCGAAACGCGTGCTGTCTGTTGCGGTGCATAACCATTACAAACGCCTGAACCACGCCAGCAAAAACGGTTCTGATATTGAACTGGCGAAGTCAAATATCATGCTGATTGGCCCGACTGGTTGTGGTAAAACCCTTCTGGCGCAAACACTTGCACGCATTCTGGATGTGCCGTTTACCATGGCGGATGCCACCTCTCTGACAGAGGCCGGTTACGTTGGTGAAGATGTTGAGAACATCATTCTGAAGCTGCTGCAGGCGTCGGAATACAACGTGGAACGTGCGCAGCGCGGCATCGTTTATATCGACGAAGTTGATAAAATCACCCGCAAGTCTGACAACCCGTCCATCACCCGTGACGTATCCGGTGAAGGCGTGCAGCAGGCGCTGTTGAAAATCATGGAAGGCACTGTGGCCTCTGTTCCGCCGCAAGGTGGTCGGAAGCACCCGCAGCAGGAATTCCTGCAGGTCGACACCACAAATATCCTGTTTATCTGCGGTGGTGCATTTGCCGGGCTTGATAAGATTATCGGGCAACGTGGCAAAGGATCTGCCATGGGGTTTGGCGCGGATGTGCGTGAAGAAAACGAAAAATCCGTAGGCGAACATTTCAAAGATCTCGAACCTGAAGATCTGCTGAAATTCGGTCTGATTCCTGAATTTGTCGGCCGTCTGCCAGTGATTGCTACGCTTGAGGATCTGGATGAAGACGCGCTTGTCACCATCCTGACCAAGCCGAAGAACGCGCTTGTGAAGCAATATCAGCGTCTGTTTGAGATCGAAGAAACAGAACTGAAGTTCACCGACGAAGCCCTGATCGCAATCGCGCGCCTGGCGATTACCCGCAAAACCGGTGCCCGTGGCCTGCGTTCCATCATGGAAAATATCCTGCTGGATACCATGTTCGAACTGCCAGGGCTGGAAAGCGTTGCAGAGGTCGTTGTGAACGAAGAGGCTGTCAATTCCGAGGCTGCACCGCTTTTGGTGCATGGCGATGCCAAGCAGGAAGAACCGGCCAGCGCCGGTTGATCAACCAGATACCAGGCCCCGCGCACGAAAGTGACGCGGGGCTTTTCTTATGTCGCAGGGGCGAATCATGACAACAGATGTGACGCATATCACTTCGGGTTCCACATTTGAGGAAGCCGTCAGCTATTCCCGCGCGGTTGTGACGGATGGCTGGGTGTTTGTTTCCGGCACCACGGGTATGGATTACAGCACCATGACCCTGCCGGATGATGTGCAAAGCCAATGCGCAAATACGCTGAGCAATATTGATCAGGCGTTGAAGGCGGCAGGCAGCAGCCTGGATCATGTGGTGCGGGTGCGTTATATCCTGCCGGATGGTACGGATTTTGAACCTTGCTGGCCTCTGTTGCGCACAGCTTTTGCAAAGGCAAAACCAGCGGCCACCATGTATGTCGCCGGGCTGATTGATCCGAAAATGAAGATTGAAATCGAAGTCACCGCAGGGTTGCCATAATATCGCCGACCCTGCGTGAAATCGCAAAGTGACTGGACCCTGGCAGGCAGATGGTCCATATGAAAGAGAACCAAACCCGGAGGGCATTATGCGCTTTATTCTTTCGCTTCTTACATGGTGGCGTGGTCAGACTGTCGGTTTTCAGCTGTTTACCTGGCGCAATGGCGTGAAGGTTGGCGAAGATGAGCTGGGCAATGTCTATTACCGCACCCGCGATGATAAGCGCCGCTGGGTTATGTATGCCGGTGAACCCGAAGCATCCCGGGTGTCCCCCGACTGGCACGGCTGGCTGCATCACACCTGGGATGAGCCGCCGACAGACAAGCCGCTGGAACATAAGTCCTGGGAAAAAGAACATCAGGAAAACCTGACCGGTACCGAGCTGGCCTATGCGCCTGCGGGCTCTTTGCGTCAGGCAAAGCCGGCGGATCGTCGCGATTACGAAGCCTGGTCCCCCGAGTAAACATCAGTAAATCTGTAAGGTTCAGCAATGTCTGAGAATAAATCCGAAGTTCTGGCCGGCGGTATCGTTCTGGCCGCCGCCGTTGGCTTCCTCTTCTATATGGGGCAGGTCGCAGGCCTTTCCGCCGCTTCTGGCAGTGATTATGCACTGACCGCCAGCTTCCGTTCTGCGGAAGGCATCAGCGTGGGCACGGATGTGCGCCTTGCCGGCGTGAAGGTTGGCACCGTAACCGGCATGGAACTGAACCCGCAGAACTATCGCGCAGATGTTCAGATCGCGGTGCAGGACGGCATTGAACTGTCCGAAGACACATCCATCCTGATTTCGTCTGAAGGCCTGCTGGGTGGGAACTTTGTTGAACTGATTCCAGGTGGGTCGCCCTTTAATCTGGAAGCAGGCGGCGAGATCGAAGATACGCAAGGCTCTGTCAGCCTGATTTCCCTGCTGGTGAAATTCGTGGCCGGGGACGGCGGCGAATGAAAAATCGTATCCCCGCGTTTTGTTTTGCTCTGACTGCGTCCGTCGCTTCCGCACAGGAAGCGTCACTGGGTGCGGGGGGCGTGCTGCGCGGGCTGGATAAGGTCAATGGCAACCTCAGCGATATTGAGCTGAACAATGGCGCTACAGCCGAATTCGGGCGTCTGAATGTGATCCTGGAAGAATGCCGCTTTCCGACGGGCAACCCGTCCGGCGATGCCTGGGCTTATCTGAATATCACTGATTCGCGCGATGATACACAGTTGTTTGCGGGCTGGATGGTGGCGTCTTCCCCCGCGCTGAATGCGCTGGATCACCCGCGTTATGACGTCTGGGTGCTGCGTTGCAGCACGGAACCTGTGTCCGGCGCATCTGAATAAGCCAGAAAATCTGCATCTGTATCCAGGGCTGCCTGTAGTTGCCGGTGGTATTGTGCGCGCGGGATCTCAATCGCACCAAGGCTTGCCAGGTGGTCGGTGATGAATTGGGTATCCAGCAGGGTAAACCCACAACGCGTCAGATGTGCCGTCAGATAGGTCAGCGCGACCTTCGATGCATTCACCTGGCGCGAAAACATGCTTTCCCCGAAAAATGCCCCGCCAAGGGAAACGCCATAAGCCCCGCCGATCAGCGCGCCATCTGCGATGACCTCGATGGAATGGGCGAACCCGGCTTCATGCAGCTCACAGTAAAGCCTGCGGATCGTGTCGTTGATCCAGGTGTCATCCCGGTCAGCGCAGCCGTCCAGCACCCCTTCAAAATCGCCGTTCAGCGTCACTTGAAACCCGCCGCGACGAATGTGTTTGCGCAGGCTTTTTGAGATGTGGAAATCGTCCAGCGGCAGCACACCCCGCATGCGCGGATCGACCCAGAAAAGTTCCGGATCATCGCGGCTTTCGGACATGGGGAAGACGCCGTTTGCATAGGCATTCAGCAATAGATGCGCTGTGATGTCCTCGGACATGTGTGGCCCGCTCCTTATGCGGGGCGGGCCGGGAAGGCCTTAGCCCATATTGGTTTCAAGCCATTTTTCCAGCCAGTGGATGTTGTAATCCCCGGTCAGAACATCGTCTTCTTCCAGCAGTGCATGGAAAAGCGGCACAGTGGTGTCGACACCATCGATGATCAGCTCGCCCAGAGCGCGCTTCAGACGTGCAAGGGCTTCCGGACGATCACGACCATGCACAATCAGCTTGCCGATCAGGCTGTCGTAATAAGGCGGGATGGAATAGCCGGTATACAGGGCTGAATCCATACGCACACCCAGACCACCAGGCGCGTGGAACGCTGTCACTTTGCCCGGGCAGGGCGAGAAGTTCGGCAGTTTTTCCGCGTTGATCCGGACCTCGATAGAGTGGCCATCAAGCACCAGATCATCCTGACCAAAGGTCATCGGTTCACCGGCAGCAACCAGCAGCTGTTCACGCACCAGATCCTGGCGGTAAATGCATTCGGTTACAGGATGTTCCACCTGAAGACGGGTGTTCATTTCGATGAAATAGAACTCGCCGTTTTCATACAGAAATTCGATGGTGCCCGCGCCGATATAGTTGATACCTGCCACAGCTTTTGCACAGGTTTCACCGATCTGCTTGCGCAGTTCCGGGGTAATGTTGGGGCCTGGGGCTTCTTCGAACACTTTCTGGTGACGGCGCTGCAAAGAACAGTCGCGTTCACCAAGGTGTACCGCATTGCCTTTGCCGTCGCCAAAGACCTGAACCTCAATATGACTTGGGGTTGTCAGGTATTTTTCGATGTAAACTTCATCGTTGCCGAAAACAGATTTGCCTTCAGACCGTGCGGTTCGGAAAGCAACCTCAAGATCATCAGCGGTTTTCGCAAGCTTCATACCACGGCCACCGCCGCCGGCAGTTGCTTTGATGATCACAGGGTAACCCATGTCATCCGCGATCTTTTTGGCTGTTTCGTAATCAGGCACACCACCGTCAGAACCGGGCACGCAAGGCACGCCAAGCTTCTTCATGGTGTCTTTCGCGGTGATCTTATCGCCCATCATACGGATGTGTTCCGCTGTCGGGCCGATAAAACCGATGTCATGGTCTTCCAGCGCCTGCACAAAGCCAGCGTTTTCAGACAAGAAGCCATAGCCCGGGTGCACAGCTTCGGCACCGGTGACTTCGCAGGCTGCGATAATGGAAGAAACAGACAGATAGCTGTCTGTGCCCGGGGGGGGGCCGATACAGATGGCTTCATCCGCCATCCGCACATGCATGGCATCCGCATCAGCGGTGGAATGAACAGCCACAGTGGCAACGCCCATTTCACGCGCGGCGCGGATCACACGCAGGGCAATCTCACCCCGGTTTGCGATCAGGATTTTTTTGAACATACCTGACCCGCCTTACTCGATGACCATCAGCGGCGCGCCATATTCCACGGGATCGGAATCTGCGACAAGAATGCGCTTCACTGTGCCGGATTTCGGGGCCGGGATGTGGTTCATGGTTTTCATAGCTTCAACGATCAGAACCGTGTCGCCTTCGGCAACGGTCTGGCCGACGGTCACGAAAGGTGCAGCACCAGGTTCAGCCGCCAGATAAGCGGTGCCAACCATTGGGGACGTCACAGCGCCGGGCAGGTTTGCCGGATCCGCTTCTTCCGCAGCAGCAGCAGGTGCGGCGGCAGGTGCAGCCGCAAGCGGGGCAGCAACGGCAGCAGGTGCGGCGATCTGTGTAACGATCTGTTGTGCGCCGCGGCTGATCCGGACGTTCAGGTGATCGTGGTTGCTGTATTCGCGCTTAACCTGCAGTTCGTTCAGGTCGTTTTCTTCCAGAAGCTCCGCCAGAGCGCGGATGAATTCAACGTCAGAACTATGTTTATCTTTTGTCATGGGTGTCCCCGGTTTCCTCTTTCGCCCGCATTTTTACTGTCGCAGGCTTTCAATTCTCTGCCGCTTATACGCTACAACAGCCCGGCTGCAAACCCTGCTTTCCCATAGGTCAGCGGGGGAATTTCGCCTGTTTTTCCTCAACTATCTATAAATATGGGCATTCCGTGCAATTGCTGCGCTGCGGCGGAAGTTGTAAATTTTACCAATTGATAAAAAAATGAACCTGTGTCACGATTTTTGCCAGAGGAGAACTTTAAATCCAGCGGGGAGGCCACGATGCCAAACAGCCAGATGACTCCGGGCATAGCCCCGGCGCGCCTTGAAGACGGCGCATATGAGGACAACTTCAGCGACCTTCATCCGGGCTATGCCCCGCATGAAGCTTTGGTGGCGGCGGACAGATGTTACTTCTGCCATGACGCGCCCTGCACCACGGCCTGTCCGACCGATATCGATATTCCGATGTTCATTCGCCAGATCCAGGCGGGCATGCCGGATGAGGCGGCAAAAACCATTCTCAGCCAGAATATCCTTGGCGGCATGTGTGCGCGGGTCTGTCCGACTGAAACCCTGTGCGAAGAAGTCTGCGTCCGGGAAACTGCCGAAGGCAAGCCCGTGGAAATTGGCCGCCTGCAACGTTATGCAACTGACAGCCTGATGTCCCACGCGGAACAACCTTTTACCCGCGCTGAAAGCACCGGTAAAAAAGTGGCGGTGATTGGCGCGGGGCCTGCGGGCCTTTCCTGTGCGCATCGTCTGGCGTCACATGGTCATGACGTTGATATGTTTGATGGCCGCGCCAAAGCGGGTGGCCTGAATGAATTTGGTATTGCCGCCTATAAATCCACCAATGATTTCGCCGCGCGCGAGGTCGAATGGCTGATGTCCATCGGAGGGATTTCCCTGACATATGGCAAACGTCTGGGTGAAAACCTGGATCTGGCCGCCTTGCAAAACGACTATGACGCCGTGTTCCTGTCCATTGGTCTGGCCGGGGTGAATGCTCTGCGTGCGGATGGTGAAGGCAAAGACGGCGTGCGTGACGCGGTCGATTTTATTTCTGATCTGCGCCAGGCGGATGATCTGGCCAAGCTGCCTGTTGGGCGCAATGTGGTGGTCATCGGTGGCGGTATGACAGCGGTGGATGCCGCCGTGCAATCGAAACTGCTCGGCGCTGAAAACGTCACAATTTCCTACCGTCGCACCCGCGATAAAATGGGGGCCTCTGGCTTTGAACAGGATCTCGCCGCCGTGCATGGCGTGCGCATTCTGGAAAACACCCAACCCAAACGCGTGCTGGGTAACGGAAAATGCGAAGGCATTGAATTGGAATACACAACGGATGATGGATTTGGTCTGAAAGGCACCGGCGAAATCGTGACCCTGCCAGCGGATCAGATATTCAAAGCGATTGGTCAGACCCTTGGCGAAACACCGGAAGGCATCAAACTGGAAGGCCGCAAAATCGCGGTAAATGACAGCGGTGCCACCAGTGTAAAAGGCGTCTGGGCCGGGGGCGATTGCGCCACGGGTGGCGATGATCTGACCGTGACAGCTGTCGCCGAAGGGCGTGACGCGGCCGAAGATATTAACAAAAGCCTGATGGGCTGAGGGAGGAAAACGATATGGCTGATCTGAGATCAAATTTTGTCGGCATTAAATCCACCAACCCGTTCTGGCTGGCCTCGGCCCCGCCGACGGATAAGGAATACAACGTGCGCCGCGCCTTTGAAGCGGGCTGGGGCGGCGTGGTCTGGAAAACACTTGGCTCCGAAGGCCCGCCCGTGGTCAACGTCAATGGTCCGCGTTACGGCGCGATTTTTGGCGCAGACCGGCGCTTGTTGGGTCTGAACAACATCGAGCTGATCACAGATCGGCCCCTGCAACAGAACCTGCGTGAAATCAAAGCGGTAAAGAAAGACTACCCCGATCGCGCGGTTGTGGTGTCCCTGATGGTGCCCTGTGAAGAAGAGGCCTGGAAAGCGATCCTGCCCGTGGTCGAAGAAACTGGTGCGGACGGGATCGAGCTGAACTTTGGCTGCCCGCACGGCATGGCCGAACGGGGCATGGGCGCAGCCGTTGGCCAGGTGCCGGAATACATCGAAATGGTGACGCGCTGGTGCAAACAAAACACCCGCATGCCGGTGATCGTAAAGCTGACGCCAAACATCACCAACATCATTCACCCAGCCGAAGCCGCGATGCGGGGCGGGGCGGATGCGGTCAGCCTGATCAACACGATCAACTCAATCACCTCTGTGAACCTGGATGCGATGTGCCCGGAACCGATGATTGACGGCAAAGGCACCCATGGCGGCTATTGCGGCCCGGCGGTGAAACCAATTGCGATGAATATGGTGGCCGAAATTGCGCGACACGCGGAAACCGCAAACCTGTCGATCTCGGCGATTGGTGGCGTGACAACCTGGCGGGATGCGGCGGAATTTATGGCACTGGGCGCAGGCAACGTGCAGGTGTGCACCGCCGTGATGACCTATGGCTTTCGGATCATTGAAGAAATGACCGCAGGCCTGTCCGCCTGGATGGATGAAAAGGGCTATAACAGCACCGATGATTTCTCAGGCAAAGCTGTGCCAAACGTCACCGACTGGCAGTATCTGAACCTGAACCACGTCACCAAAGCGCGTATTGATCAGGATGCCTGTATTTCCTGTGGCCGTTGTTATGCGGCCTGCGAAGATACATCACACCAGGCGATCACCATGTCAGAGGATCGTGTGTTTGACGTGGATGATAGTGAATGCGTCGCCTGTAATCTTTGCGTGAATGTCTGCCCGGTGGAAGGCTGCATTACTATGGAAACCCTGGAACCCGGCGCAATGGATGAACGCACCAATACGCCGGTCAGCCCGGACTACGGCAACTGGACGCAACATCCGAACAATCCGTCCGCAACGGCAGCGGAATAGTGAAGCATCCCGGAGTTTTTGAAAAACTCCGGGTCATTTTCTTTCAAAGAAAATGGGCCCTAAACGGAGAGCATCCGGGTAAACAAAGTTTCCAGATGTTCTTCGGCACGTGGATAAACCCGTTCTTCACTTGGCATAATCGCGCGGACCTGAACTTCGAAATCAGCGTAATGCTGGGTCAGGGACCAGATCGAAAACAGCAGGTGTTGCGGATCAAGCGGAGCAATCCGGCCTGCATCAATCCAGCCTTGTATTATCGCGGATTTCTCGGCAACCAGATCGCGCAGTTCGCCCTCAATCGCAGGCAAAATCCGGGGCGCGCCCTGGATGATCTCATTGGCAAACAACCGGCTTTCGCGGGGGAAATCACGGCTCATCTGTAGCTTGCGGCGCACGTAAGACAGGATCTCTTCTTTCGGATCGCCTTCCGCATTCAACGCCCGCATCGGATCCAGCCAACTGTCCATCAGGCCGGACAGCAGTTCCGCATGGATCGCGTCTTTGGAAGGGAAGTAATACAGAAGATTCGGCTTTGACAGGCCTGCAGCTTTGGCAATCTGATCAATGGTTGAACCGCGATAGCCAAACTGCGAAAACACATCCAGAGCGGCCTCAAGTATCTGTTTACGCTTTTCGCGCTGTATCCGGGTTTTGCCGTTTTTATCCGCTGATTTTGTCACTGTAAGCCTGTTATTCACTGATAAATTTATGCCTGTCGGCGGCTCTTAATGCAAGGTGGTGGAAAAATACACCGTCTGGACGCGCTTTTTATTGACTGATCACAGCGCCGTGATAGCCTGATCCTGACCATTTGGTCAAAATGGGGTCTAAACATAAGCATTGCTCAGCCCCCGTTCTGGCCAGTGTCCACATAGCAAGCGGGGGAGGAGAAACCATGCCAGCAGACGCAACCGCACCCGGTGTGAACCTGAAAATCAACGGGGACCGCCTGTGGGATACCCTTATGGAAATGGCAAAGATCGGGCCGGGTGTGGCGGGTGGCAACAACCGTCAGACACTGACCGATGAAGATGCCGAGGGCCGCGCGCTGTTTCAGAAGTGGTGCGAAGATGCGGGCTGCACCATGGGCGTGGACACCATGGGCAATATGTTTGCGCAGCGCGACGGCACCGATCCTGATGCGCTGCCTGTTTACGTCGGCAGCCATCTGGACACACAGCCAACGGGCGGGAAGTATGACGGTATTCTGGGCGTGCTCGGCGGGCTGGAACTGATCCGCACATTGAACGATCTTGGCATCAAAACCAAACACCCGATTGTCGCCACCAACTGGACCAATGAAGAAGGCACACGTTTTGCGCCCGCGATGCTGGCCTCTGGCGTGTTTACCGGTCGTCATACGGAAGACTGGGCCTATGACATTGAAGATGCCGAGGGTAAAAAATTCGGCGATGAGTTGAAACGCATTGGCTGGCGCGGCGATGAACCCGTGGGTGAGCGTAAAATGCACGCGTTTTTTGAGCTGCACATCGAACAGGGCCCAATCCTTGAGGCCGAGAAAAAAGACATCGGCGTTGTCACCCACGGCCAGGGTCTGCGTTGGATCGAATGCACGGTCACGGGCAAGGACAGCCACACAGGCTCCACCCCCATGCATATGCGCAAAAACGCCGGTCGCGGCCTGGCGCTTGTGACGGAACTTGTGCATGAAATCGCGATGAAGAACCAACCGGGTGCGGTCGGGGCGATCGGGCATATTGATGTCTATCCGAACTCCCGCAATGTGATCCCGGGCAAGGTCGTGTTCACCGTTGATATGCGCACGCATCTGCTGGATAAACTGGAAGGCATGGTGGATGAATTCAACGCCCGCGCACCTGGGCTTTGCGAAGATATTGGCGTTGATTTCAAATGTGAAATCGTCGGTCAATTCAACCCGCCTGCCTTTGATGAAAAATGTGTGGCTGCCGTGCGTGATGCGGCGCAACGCCTTGGTTATTCCCACATGGATATCATTTCCGGCGCGGGCCATGACGCCTGCTGGATCAATGACGTCGCCCCAACTGCAATGATCATGTGCCCCTGTGTTGACGGTCTGTCCCACAATGAGGCCGAGGAAATCAGCAAAGAATGGGCCACAGCAGGCGCGGATGTATTGCTGCATGCGGTAGTTGAGACTGCGGGGATTGTTGCTTGAACTGCGGGCACAACACTGGCGAATGTGACATTGTCTGTTCACATGTCGCAAATGATGAACGACCCATTTTATATGTGTGGCGGTACTCAGACGATGGGCAGTTTGGATATAGCTGTGGCTATGACGACCACCCTGAGGGCCAGAGCTACGTACCAATGTGCCGATCTTGTGGAAGAGAAAGACTCGAAGCACTGCCTGGCTTTCGCGGGCTTGAATTTGGCCAGCATTCTTGGCGGGTTTCTTCTGAGAGTGTGGAGTGGACTGTTGAGGCGATGACGGAGGAGGAATAAAAATGACCACGAAAGTAATCAAAGGCGGCACGGTTTGCACAGCGGATCGCACATGGAAAGCGGATGTTCTGATTGAAGGTGAAATCATCAAACAGATCGGGGAGGATCTGAAGGGTGATGAATATATTGATGCGGAAGGGGCCTATGTGATCCCTGGCGGGATTGATCCACATACGCATCTGGAAATGCCGTTTATGGGGACAACTGCCGCTGAAACGTTTGAAAGCGGCACCTGGGCTGCGGCTTGTGGCGGCACGACGATGGTGGTGGATTTTTGTCTGCCCGGCGAAGATGGCTCCATCAAGAACGCGATCAATGAATGGCACCGCAAATCTGCGCCGCAGATCTGTACCGATGTTGGCTATCACATGGCGATCACCGGCTGGAATGAAAACGTATTCACCGAGATGAAAGACGCCGTCGATATGGGCGTCAATTCCTTCAAACATTTCATGGCCTATAAGGGCGCTTTGATGATTGAAGACGATGAAATGTTCGCCTCTTTCAAGCGTTGCCGTGAATTGGGTGCCCTGCCGATGGTGCACGCGGAAAACGGTGATCTGGTTGCGGAAATGCAGCAAAAATTCATGGCCGAGGGCATCACTGGCCCCGAAGGCCATGCTTATTCCCGTCCGCCCGAATTTGAGGGCGAAGCGGCCAATCGTGCGATCACTATCGCGGATGCCGCCGGCGTGCCTTTGTACATCGTGCATGTCAGCTGTGAACAGGCGCATGAAGCCATTCGCCGCGCTCGCCAAAAGGGCATGCGGGTGTATGGCGAACCTTTGATCCAATTCCTGACGCTGGATGAAAGCGAGTATTTCAAAGGTGATTGGATGCATTCCGCCCGCCGGGTCATGTCCCCGCCTTTCCGTAATAAAGAACATCAGGACAGTCTCTGGGCGGGTCTGCAAAGCGGGTCATTGCAGGTTGTTGCGACCGATCACGCGGCTTTCACCAGTGAACAGAAACTGATGGGCAAAGACAATTTCTGCCTGATCCCCAACGGCTCAAACGGCTTGGAAGAACGTCTTGCGGTACTTTGGACGGAAGGGGTCGAAACCGGCCGTCTGACGCCAAATGAATTTGTCGCGGCGACCTCGACCAATGTGGCGAAGATCCTGAATATCTACCCGAAGAAGGGCGCAATTGTTGAAGGCGCAGATGCGGATATCGTTGTCTGGGATCCGAAGATTTCCAAAACCATCAGCCAGGCGAACCATCATTCCGTGCTGGATTACAACGTGTTTGAGGGCTTTAACGTCAAAGCCCAGGCCCGTTACACCCTGTCACGCGGCGATGTGATCTGGGCCTGGGGGCAGAACAGCCAGCCGCAACCTGGCCGTGGACGTTTCGTGCCACGCCCGGCGTTCCCGTCGGCAAATGTCGCCCTGAGCAAATGGAAAGAACTGACCGCGCCGAAGCAAATTCAGCGCGACCCGATGAATATTCCGGCGGGCATCTGAGGAGGTGATCCAGCCGGTCTGAATGCAAATCAGCTCTCCGCCGGGAGGAAACGGGCGGGCGGCTGCAATAACAAGAACGGAAAATAATATAGCAAGGCCTCAGGCCATCTCTCGGGAGGAGAAACATGAGTGACAGTTATGAAGTGGAAGAAGGGATCCATTACGCCAGCTTAAGCGGGCTGGATCCGGATCTTTACAATGAAGACCAGTTGCCAACGACGCGCGAACAGCGCAATTGGAACTGGGTTTCCATCGCCGCACTTTGGGTGGGGATGGTTGTCTGTATTCCGACCTATCTGTTGGCATCTTATCTGATTGGCGCCGGTATGAGCTGGGATCAGGCGGTCACAACCATCCTGCTGGCAAACCTTATCGTGTTGTTTCCAATGGTTCTTGTTGGGCATGCGGGCACGAAATACGGTATTCCGTTTCCGGTGCTTTTGCGGTCAAGTTTCGGCCCGACCGGCGCGAAAATTCCTGCCGTGGCACGGGGCATTGTGGCCTGTGGCTGGTTCGGGATCCAGACCTGGGTTGGTGGTTCTGCGATCTATGTGATCATCAACAAGCTGTCCGGTGGTGCGATTGATGGTGACATCATCGGCTTCCTTGGCATCAACCTCGGGCAGTTCATCTGCTTCCTCGCCTTCTGGGCGCTGCATCTGTATTTCATCAAAAACGGCACAGAATCGATCCGTTGGCTGGAAACCTATGCGGCACCTTTCCTGCTGGCGATGGGCTTTGCCCTGCTGGCCTGGGCATGGGTCAGTGCTGGTGGTTTTGGCGAAATGCTGTCAACCCCAAGTGCCTTTGATCCCGGTGGTGAAAAAGAGGGTCAATTCTGGGGCGTCTTCTGGCCAAGCCTGACCGGCATGGTTGGTTTCTGGGCGACGCTTGCCCTGAACATCCCGGATTTCACACGGCATGCATCCTCGCAAAAAGATCAGATCAAAGGCCAGGCGATTGGTCTGCCGATCCCCATGGCACTGTTCGCCTTCATCGCCTCTGCGGTGACATCCGCGACGGTTGTGATCTTTGGGGAACCAATCTGGGATCCGATTGCCCTGACCGAAAAGATGGGCGGTTTTGCTGTGATCATCGCGCTGTTTGCGCTGATCGTCGCCACGCTGACCACCAACCTTGCGGCCAATGTTGTGGCGCCTGCGCATGGGTTCTCAAACCTTGCACCGGGCAGCATCAACCTGCGTCAAGGTGGCTATATCACGGCGGCGATTGGTCTGGTGATGTTCCCGTGGATCCTTGTGAACCACATTATTGGCTGGCTGATTGCCTATTCCGCGCTGCTGGGTCCGATCGCAGGCATCATGCTGGCGGATTACTATATCCACCGTAAACAAGAGCTGAACGTCGGCGATCTGTTCCGTCGGTCCGGCATCTATGGCGACGGTATCAACTGGGCCGGTATGGGTGCGCTGATCATCGGTATTCTGCCGAACCTTCCGGGCTTCCTTGGCTCTGTTGGTCTGGCGGATCCGGCGACAGGTATCTTTGCCACGATCTACACCTATGCCTGGTTCGTGGGCCTGTTTGTTGCAGGTGCGGCTTATCTTGTGCTGGCGAAAGCGTTGGGCAAGTAAACCGGGCTTCATAGGAAAGAGGAAACGCGGTGCCTTCGGGTGCCGCGTTTTACGTTGCGGCGCAGGGGTTGCGGGGCTGGTCGCGCGGGGACATGATCGCAGCGGGGAACAGGAGACGACATCATGAACCTTGCACATTGGCTGGAACGCACCGCGCGTGAACACCCGCAAAGCCCGGCCCTGTTTCTGGGGCAGGATCTGGTTGCGGATTACAGCGCGTTTTATGCGCAGGCCGCTGGTCTGGCCCGAAGCCTGCGCAATATGGGCGTGGCACCCGGCGATCGTGTCGCGACTTTTGTGAAGAACTGCCCGCAGTATCTGCTGGTGAAGTATGCGGCCTGGATTGCGGGTGCTGCGATTGTGCCGATCAACAATAAGCTGCACGCGCGCGAAGCGGCCTGGATCCTTGAAAACGCCGGGGCGAAGCTGTGCTGTGTGACACCTGATCTGATTCAGGCGCTGGGCGAGGTGGCGGATGTGCCTCTGGTAGATGTGACCTCAGACCGGTTCACCGGGCTTTGTATTGCCGATCCGCTGCCCATCACCCCTCGCGGCGCAGATGACCTCGCCTGGCTTTTCTACACTTCCGGCACCACAGGCCAGCCCAAAGGCGTGATGATGACCCACGGCATGCTGACGGCGATGTCGCTGGCCTACACGAATGATGTGGATGAGGTCCGTGCAGAAGACGCGGTGATTTACGGCGCGCCCATGTCACACGGGGCCGGGATTTATTCCATGCTGCACATCCGCGCCGGTGCCCGCCATGTTTGCCCACTGTCCGGAGGGTTTGATGCAGACGAAACCCTGGATCTGGCGGCGCATTTCGGATCGGTCCAGATGTTCATGGCCCCGACCATGGCGCGCTATCTGTTGGATGCAGCAAAGGCCAGCGGGCGCAAAGGTGAAGGCCTGCGCACGATCGTTTACGCCGGCGGCCCGATGTATAACGCTGATATTATTGAAGCGGTGGATCACTTCGGCCCGGTCTTTGTGCAGATCTACGGTCAGGGGGAATGTCCGATGGGGATTACGGCGCTCACGCGTTGTGAAGTGGCGGATCGCAGCCATCCCCGCTGGCGGGAACGTCTGGGATCTGTGGGGCGCGCCCAGAGTATTGTGGATGTCATGATTGGTGACACCGCTGGCAGGCCCCTGCCAGCGGGTCAGACAGGCGAGATCATGGTGCAGGGCCTGCCGGTGATGCCCGGGTATTGGCGCAACGTTGAAGCGACGGAAAAGACCCTGGTGAACGGCTGGCTGATGACCGGGGATATGGGGGCGCTGGATGAAGATGGCTATCTGACCCTGAAGGATCGCAGTAAGGATATGATCATTTCCGGCGGGTCCAATGTCTATCCGCGTGAGGTTGAGGAATGCCTGCTGACCCATCCCTCTGTGCATGAGGTGTCTGTCGTTGGCCGCATGAGCGCGGAATGGGGCGAAGAGGTGGTGGCTTTTGTGGTTGTCGCGCCTGGCGTAAGGTCTGATGCGGCGGTGCTGGAGGCTCACTGTCTTGACAATATTGCCCGTTTCAAACGTCCGAAAGATTACTTCTTTGTGCCGGAACTGCCGAAGAACAACTATGGGAAAGTCCTGAAAACAGAACTGCGCGCGCTGTTGTGATCCGTTTTCTTTGAAAGAAAACGTCCCGGAAACTTCAGAAGTTTCCGGGGTGGGATATCAGTTTATTGCTGGTTCTGTTGCTGTCGGATCTGTTCCATAGTTGCAATGACAACGGCCAGTCTCTTTTCGTCCGGCGGATGTGTGCCCCAGAATGATAGTTTCCCGTTTGCGGAACGCGCGCTTTCACCTCTCGCAAAATACTGTGCACCCCGGACGGGGTCATATCCTGCGGCGGCAGCAATGCGGGCGCCGAGCATATCGCTTTCAAGTTCATAAGTCTGCGAAAAGGCGCGTTGCCCCAATGCTCCCCCCAGATGGACGGCGCGGGTCACATCATTCGGGTCATAGTATTGCCCGGCAGAGGCCGCCTGGGCGTTGCCATAGGCCGCAATTGCACCAAGGAGAATTGCACCAGCCAGCGCCTGCTGATCGCCTTTCTGAATGTGCTGACCAAGCAAGTGACCATATTCATGGCCGAGAATAAAGGCGATTTCATCGTCATTGGCTGCGTCGCGCAGCATTGGAATGGTAAAGTGAACCTCCGGATTGCGATACCCAGGGGCACCGTAGGAGAAATAGGCATTCCGAACGGGCATCTCCGTATCAATATGTAGTGTCACATTACAATCTACGTCGCTGTTATTCTGCAGCTCGCGTTCGCATAATGTACGGGCAACGGGTTCGATTCGGCGTGCAACCCGCCGGAAGCGGTTTACGCCGGATTGAAGGCTTGCAGGTGAGCGTGTTTCAGCAGCCTGGGCTGTATCGAACATCGCACTTGCTTCACTGGCAACAGCATTGTCGATGACTGGTAGCTGATAGGACGTGCCACAGGCTGTGAGCGCCAGAAATGAGGCCAGTAACAGGGCCGGGCGTCGAAAAACCGATATTTGCATAGAAAACTCCGGATCAAATTTCTTTGATACTTTGATTAACCAGGCAATATGGTCGAATTTTGAAACCTGTAAAAAAGCCCCGGAGATCAGATCTCCGGGGCTTTTGGGTTTGTGGTTATGAAGTGATCAGGCCCCGGCGCGTTCCGTCGCCTTAATGCGAAAGAAGGTCACATAAAGCACGGGCACGACGATCAGGGTCAGAAGCGTTGCAAAGCTCAGACCAAAGATCAGAACCACCGCCATGGACTTAAAGAATGCATCCCCAAGCAGCGGCAGAACCCCCAGTACCGTGGTAAGTGATCCCATCATCACCGGGCGCACCCGGCTGGCGGCACTGTCGACCACCGCATCAAAACGCGGCATGCCTTCGCCGATCTCAAGATCCATCTGATCGACCAGCACAATCGCGTTTTTGATCAGCAGGCCGGACAGGGACAACACGCCCAGGATCGCCATGAATTCCATCGGCACGCCCATCACAAGCAGGCCAATGACAACCCCGATGATCGACAGAGGCATGGTCAGGAAGATCAGCACGGGCTGACGGATCGCGTTGAACAGCAGGACCACAGTCAGAACCATCGCGGCAAAACCCACGGGGATGGTCGAGGCCAGGTCAGCGTTTGCATCTGCACTGTCACCAAATTCGCCGCTCCATTTCATGGAATATCCGGCGGGCAGTTCGATCGCTTCGATATCCGCCTGCAAAGCTTTCTGCAGATCCCCGGCCAGCACACCGGAGGCCGGGTCACTTTGCGCGGTGATCACCGGCACGCGGTTCACGCGGATTTCCATCGCATCGCGCCAGATCGTGCGATAGCCATCCACCAGCTGATCCAGCGGCACAGTGGCCCCCGTGACCTGGCTTGCGATCTGGATGGAACCCATGCTGTCGATCCCCCGGCGTTCCCGTTCCGGGGCGCGCTGGATAATCGGGATCAGCGTGTCACCATCCCGGAAGGTGCCCATGGTACGACCAGAAAAGCTGATATCGATCGCATTGGCAATGTCTTCGCGGGTGATGCCAAGGCGACGGGCACGGACCTCATTGATCACAGGTTCAATCACCGGCACCGGGTTGTACCAGTCGGTTTTCACCGAAATCGCATCCGGGTTGGCGGCCATGATTGCGGTCGCTTCGGCGGCCAGCTCATGCAAAACCTTCGGGTCGGGCCCGTGGAATTCGGCTTCGATCTTGGATCCGCCACCTGGCCCAAGCTGGAAGCGCCAGACTTTTGCCTGACTGTCGGGCATATTCTGATCAAGCCAGGTCTGGATTTCCGGGATCAGGTGATCAATCGCTTCATATTCCGACACTTTGATCAACAGCTGCCCATAGGCCGCACTGGCGCTTTCGGGCGCATAAACCAGCATGAAACGCAGGGTGCCCGATCCAACCAGAGCATGCACATCGCTGACGTTTTCTAGCCCGCCGACGAAGTCTTCGATCACCTGAATATCTGCATCGGTCTGCTGAATATCCGCGCCTTCCGGCAGGCGATAATCAACCACAATCTGCGGGCTGGTTGTGGCCGGGAAAAAGCCCGGGATCACATAGGCAAAGCCCATGATCGCCAGAACAAAGGCACCGACAGCGCCGGCAAGAACCAGGTATTTCAGGCGCAGAACCGCAACCATAAAGGCTTTGTATCCGCGCATGAAGACGCCTTCGGGCTTCACTTCAACCTCGCCTTTGCTTTCCTTAAACAGGATATCAGCAAAGAGAGGCACAGCGGTGATCGCAAAGATCCAGCTGAAGGACAGCGAGATAAAGATCACCCAGAACAGATCACCAGTGAATTCAGCCGTCGCCCCTGGCGCAAAGCCAATGGGCGCAAAGGCGATGATGCCGACAATCGTGCCACCCAGAAGGGGCCATTTGGTTTTAGCGACAATATCAATCGCAACGTCCAGTTTCTTCTTCCCGGCTTTCACGCCAATCAGAATGCCCTCAGTGACAACAATCGCGTTATCCACCAGCATCCCCAGGGCAATGATCAGCGCGCCCAGGGAAATCCGGTGCATCGGAACGCCCCAGAGATACATCACCGTCAGGGTAGCCGCGATGGTCAGGACCAGCACGCCACCGATGACAACCGCCGGGCCAATGCCCATGAAGATGCCAAGCGTCACCAGAACAATCGCAAGCGCCATGGCCACATTCACCGCAAAATCTTTCACAGAAAGATCCACGATCCCGGCCTGGTCGTAATAGGTTTCAAGTTCCAGACCAATCGGGCGTTCACTTTCCAGTTCGGCCAGTCGTGCGTTCACAAGACCGCCCACGCGTACGATGTTTTCACCGGAAACGGCAGATACACCAATCCCAAGTGCAGGCAGACCGTTATAACGCATCAGCTGCTGGGGCGGGTCCTGATAGCCACGGGTCACGCTGGCCATATCGCGCAGGCGCAGCACCCGGCCGTCATTGCCAACGGACACAATCGTATTTTCAAGGGCCGTGATGGTTTCCGTGGTTGGCGGCAGCTGAATGGTCAGACGACGGCCGTCAAGGCTGGCCTCACCGGCGGCAGCAACCGAAGAATGTTTGCTGAGCTGGTTGAAAATCTGATCCACAGAAGTACCGGCAGCCGCGATCTGTTCCTGGCTGAATTCGATATAGATCGCTTCACTCAAAGCGCCCTGGATCGACACTTTGCCAACACCATCGACAGTCAGCAACGCACGGCGCAGGTTCTTGGCGTATTCATGCATCTCACGCGGGGAAAACCCGTCGCTGGTCAGCACATAATACAACCCGTACACATCCGCGAAATCATCGTTGACGATGGGATCACTTGCACCGGGGGGCAGCTGGCGCGCCGCATCGCGGGCGCGGTTGCGGATCTTGGTATAAATCAGCTGCAGGGAATCTTTATCGGGTGAGAAATCGAACTTAATGTCGATCGACAGACGTGACAGACCATCTGTGGAAACAGACCGGACTTCTTCGACTTCCTGCATCTGCTGGAATTCACTTTCCAGCACTTCAGACACTTCATTCGCCACTTCTTCCGGGGTTGCACCCGGGTATTGGGTGAAAACCTCAACCGTGCGGATGGTGAATTCCGGGTCTTCAAACCGTGGCATTTTTTCATAAGCAATCCAGCCGCCCAAAAGGCTGCCCAGGATCACAATGGCGGCGATCAGGCGGTTCCTGATCGAAAATTCAGCGATGCTCATGGATCAATCCTCATACCGGCGGATCTGTTGACCCTCATGAAGATAGGACGCACCAGCACCGACGATCGTATCACCGGCTTCCAGACCCTCAACAACCGGCAGGCTGGCACCAATGGCATCAGTCACTGTGATGTCTCGGCGGGAAACAGTCATGCTGCCGGTGTCCACGATCCAGACAAAGGTCTGGCCCGCGGCGGATTGCACAGCAGCCAGCGGCACCTGCACATTGAAATTGCTGGCCGCATTCCCGGTATACAGCAGATCCGCCTGGACTTCGCCGGTCATGCCCGGCAGCACCAGGAAATCGGAAGGCGCATCAAAGGAAAACCGCACTTCAAACGTCTGACTGGCCGGGTCGGCTTGTGGATCAATGGATTTGAACACGGCGGTGATCGGGTTCAGAGGCGCAATATCCAGGATGATTTCTGTACGCTGCACGTCAATCTGATCCGGGTTCTGCAACGCGCGGGCAGGCAGGTGGGCGATGGCTTCAAACGTGTCATTGCTTTGCAGGGTGGCCACGGCGGTTTGCGGTGACACGGTCTGGAACTGGCTGACATTCAGCGATGAAATCACACCTGAAAACGGTGCACTCAGCGTGGCGTCATCCAGTTGTTTCTGCGCCGCCTGCAAGGACAGTTCCGCAATATCTCGCTACACCTTGCGCTGGTCATAGGTGCTTTGGGCAATCGCCTGTTGCGGCAGCAGGCTTTCGGCGCGGGTGAATTCCAGTTCAGCATTCTCAAACTGTGTCTGGGCCTGGGCGACATTGTTCAGAAGCACCGTGCGATCCACCTGGGCAATCAGATCCCCTTCCGCCACCGGTTGACCTTCGATCACCGGCAGTTCGGTCAGAACCCCGCCAACCTGAAGGGTCAGTGTCGCTTCTTTCGCAGGTTCAATCACCGCAGGCAGGTTGATGTGCGTCAGCGGATCAATTTCAGCGATTTCAATCAGACGCGCGGGACGGATCTTTGCTTCAGCCTCCTGCGCAGAAAGGGGCAAGGGAAGCGCCAGTGTCAGGGCAATTGCCCCGGCTGTAAGCATCGAGGTGCTGCGGGAGAGTGCAGAATTCATAAGCTGTCCTTTGCGAAAACAAGACCAGGGGTGCGCTCATTGGACCGGCTTTCGTTTTTTTTCATCGGGGATTGATTTGTTTTTCATACCCCGCCTGCTTATCCGGCCCCTGTGATTTTCGGTTTCTCGGCC
>NZ_PWAA01000032.1 GCF_003031585.1 Thalassobius sp. I31.1 | reverse complement strand
CTGTATCAGCAGCTTGACCTGTTGGCAGATCCCGACGATCCCCGTGATCTGTTCGGCATGGTCCTGCGTGCAACGCCGGCGCAAAAAGGTGCTGCATGAGTGCTTTGTCACAGACGCAGCTGACATATCTGACAGAACTGCGCCACGATCTGCACCGTCAGCCTGAGATATCAGGGGAAGAGGTCCACACCGCTGCGCGCATTGTTCGTGAGCTGAAAAAGCTGGGTGCCGATCGTATTTGGGACGGCCTTGGTGGCGCGGGTGTTGCTGCTGAGTTTCGGGGGGCGGAAGCTGGCCCCACAGTGCTGTTTCGTTGCGAACTGGATGGGTTGCCGATCACCGAGGTGTCCGATCTGCCCTATAAATCCGAAGTGGCAGGCAAGGGCCATCTGTGTGGTCATGATGGGCATATGTGCATGGTTCTGGGCCTTGGCATGGCGCTTGCGCAACGTCCGGCACGTGGTCGCGTCATTCTGTTGTTTCAGCCCGCCGAGGAAACCGGATTTGGCGCACAGGCCGTGATTGACGATCCCCGCTGGCCTGAAATCCGGCCGGATTATGCCTTTGCCTATCACAATGTGCCCGGTCATGCGTTGGGTGAAATTGGCCTGCGCAACGGGCCTGCGAACTGCGCGTCACGTGGCATGCAGATCAATTTTGAGGGCAAAAGTTCACATGCCGCCGCCCCTGAAGACGGAATTTCGCCCGCGCCCGCGATTGCACAGCTGATCGGGGCGCTGCCTGAATTGTCTTCCGGCACGATTTCAGATGCAGATTTCGGGCTTAGTACGCTGACACATGTGAATATCGGCGAGGCGGCTTTTGGCATTTCCCCGGGGACGGGTGAGTTGCGCGTCACTCTGCGCAGCATGACGGATGATCGCATGGCATTTCTGACCGAAGGTGCTGAAAAGCTGCTGGATGCAGCGCGTGGCCCGCTTCAGACAGATGTCACCTGGCACGACGTGTTTCACGCCGTGACCAACAGCAATAAGGCCACGGCCACTGCCCGAACCGCCGCTGAAACTGCGGGCGCGATCACACGTGAGATGGATCATCCCATGCGTTGGTCCGAGGATTTCGGTCGTTTCGGCCAGGATGGGGCCGAGGCCTGTCTGCTGTTTCTGGGCGCAGGTGAAACCCAACCGCAATTGCACAATCCGGATTATGATTTCCCTGACAGCCTGCTGACCATTGGTCCCGCAGTTTTCCTGGAAATCACCCGACAGATACTTGGTAAAGCCGCCGGATAAACTGCCATGACTGAACCTGTAAAAGCGTCCTGGTGTGAAATTTACCCGGATCGCATTGCGAATAATCTGAAAATTGCGCTGGATCTGATTCCGCCTGAAACCAAGTTTTGTGCGGTGCTGAAAGCCGATGCTTATGGCCATGGGATCAATGCGGTTGTGCCGGTTGTTATGGCTGCGGGTGTGAACCATATCGGGATCACCTCAAACGCCGAAGCCCGCGCTGTGCGGGATGCGGGATTTGCCGGAAATCTGTTGCGTCTGAGATCTGCAACGCCGGTTGAAATACGTGATGCGTTGCAGGACAGGGTGCAGGAACAGGTCAGTTCACCAGAGGCCGCGCAGATCTTTGCGAAGCTGGCGCAGGAAGGGCATCCGAACCCCGGGTTACATCTGGCCCTGAATGCGGATGGCATGTCGCGTGACGGGCTGGAACTGTCCACAGTTGAAGGACAGCAGGCCTGTCTGCGCATTCTTGATCTGGTCGGGGGGCAAGTCGTGGGCATCTGCACGCATTTCCCCTCAAACACACCGGAAGATCTGCGCCACAGTGATCAGCGTTTTCAGGCGGATGTCAGCTGGGTTATTGAACATTCCCGGTTGAATCGATCGGATGTTCTGGTACACGCCGGCAGTTCTCTGACGCTTGGATCGCGGCAACCTGTGACAACTGATATGTATCGCTGCGGCGCCGTTCTATACGGCATTATCAACCGCGAACTTGGCTTCCGCCCGACGATTGAACTGAAGGCGCATATCACCAATGTCGGCAGTTATCCCAAGGGCAGCACAATCGGATATGACCGGGCCGTGACCCTGGATCAACCGCGCAGGCTGGCGAATGTATCGCTTGGCTATGCCAATGGCTTTGGTCGTGACAGTTTCGGGCGTGGGGAAATCCTGATCCGGGGGCGGAAGGTGCCGATCCTGGGCAAAATTTCCATGAACACGATCATCGCAGATGTCACCAGCCTGATCGAGGTGCAAAGCGGTGACGAGGCCGTGGTTTTTGGCCAACAGGGACAGGAATGCATCGATATTGTCCGGTCCGAACACCAATTCCGAACCATCATGGCTGACCTTTTCGTGGACTGGGGGGGGCGCAGTCCGCGCGTTTACCTTCCGGGTATCTGATCACAGCGACACATCGAGACCTTGATCTGCAGGCCCTTGCCCGGGTCTCCACCTTCCTTGAAACCGGAACACCAACCGACATGGGCTGTCTCAATCGGGACACGGCGGATCCGGCCAAAGTGCGTTCCGGCGGGCTGAAACACACCGCTTTTGTGCGTAACGTGCAAGACTATGTGACACAGGTGTCATTTAAACTTGGTTTAAGTCATTGTTTTTGAGTATTTATAATAAACGTGGCTGGGGTGACGGGAGTCCCGGCTAATTTGGCGAATACACCATAACCCTCTGAATTTGCCATATTTCATGACACTCCAGAAAGAAATGCAGTCAATTCTGCCCGAAGCAGGCCTTAGTGAAATTGAGGTCTAATGACGCCTTGTAGCCCAAAGTGGTCCTTACATGTAGACAAGTCGAGCGGAATCCGGTCAGTCGCGCTACCTGCACGCACGCTGGTTAGATTTGGGAAAAAAACGGTCATTCAGGGCTCTGAGGCTGGCTTACCCATGCTGCGACATGCACCTGGGGCAGCAACGCACAGTTAGTATATTTTGCAACGTCAAAATCAAAAACAACAGCCATTGATTAACCATATGAATGTTGTGTTGGAAGTTGCGTCATACTTTTGACATAAAGGTCAGATCTTCTTACCAGAAGATCGAATTTGGATAAGCATTATGCTCTATGGAAAATTATGGGCTTTGAGTTCATTAGCAGTCATCACTTTTGCAGCCCCGGCTCACGCCTATATTGATCCGGGCGCTGGAACCTTGATCGTGCAGGGGTTCATTGGCAGTTTTGTTGCAATCACAGCTTTTGCCGGAATGTACATCCAGCGTATTCGCGCCGCCATTGGCCGACTGGCGGGTAAAACCAAAGGCTCCGAAGATAACGACCCGAAATGAATTCTGTTGTGCCAGTTCCTGGGTCATTCCGAGATCCAGCAGGAGCCGTATTCGAATGTGATGGCAAAATTTATCGTACCGTTAGTCACGTTGGGGCGAAAGCTTTCGAAGCTGTGCGGGCTACGGGTTTTTTGGACCGCATGGTGTCACAAAGGCGCCTGGTTGGGCTAAAAGAAGTAACCTCTCCTGAGGTTCTAAGTCGCTTTCCCACTGCGGTTCACGTGTTGGAACATCCTAAACTTGATTACATTTCCTATCCCTATGAGTGGTGCTTCCAACAGCTCAGGGCTGCTGCGCTTCATCACTTAGACCTGTGTCTGGATGCTTTGGCTGAGGGGCTGACGCTTTCGGATGCAACTGCTTATAATATTCAGTTCACAGGCCCGCGTCCGATTTTCATCGATCATCTATCCTTTCGCCCTTATGTTGAGGGTGAGCTTTGGTTGGGCCACAATCAATTCTGCGAACAATTCCTGAACCCACTATTGCTGAGTTCAGAATGTGGAATTTCATTTAACGACTGGTATCGTGGTCGTTTGGAAGGCATTCCCACCCCAGCCATAGCCAAACTGCTTCCGCTTAAAGCACGTCTTTCGCTTAGGATGAACGCGCATATCTTTTTACCGGCAATGCTGGGAAAAGGCGGACAGGGTGATGCTGTTGCCCAGCGGGAAAAGAAAAACACGCACTCCCTTAGTCGCCGTGGGTATGAAGGCCTTCTTCTCCAGTTAAAGGGCTGGATTACTTCACTTAAACCAAAAGGCGCAAAAGCAACCGTTTGGGCGGATTATGCTGATGGGAACACCTATGGCGATGCAGAACGAAAGGGAAAGCGCGAATTGGTCAGAGATTTTGCGTCACGTGTTCAACCCAATTTGCTGTTTGATTTGGGATGTAATAGCGGAGACTTCTCTCAGGTCGCGCTGGCTTCTGGGGCTAAGTCTGTCATTGGATATGATTTTGACCAAGGCGCTCTAACAGCGGCTCATCATCGTGCGCGCGCAGAGAATCTGGCATTTCTGCCGCTTTTCCTTGACGCGGCCAACCCCAGTCCAAAGCAGGGGTGGGGTCAGAGTGAACGTGCTGGGTTTTCAGAACGAGCGCTGGGTGATGGGGTGATTGCATTGGCTTTCATACACCATTTAGCGATTGGCAAAAATATCCCCCTTGATCGAGTGGTGTCCTGGATTGTTGAGCGAGCACCTGTTGGCTTAATTGAATTTGTGCCCAAAAGCGATCCAACTGTGCAGGCAATGTTGAGGTACCGTGAGGATATCTTTAGTAATTATACGATCGATACGTTCAGGGAGTGCTTGGGAAAGGTTGCAGAAATTCAGACTGAAACTGTAGTTAGCAACGCAGGCCGGGTCATCTTCGAATACCGACATCGCGCACAATGAGAACCTTGTTTTTCGCATTGATCGGGCCGGTGTCGTTAATTGCTATCGCGCCCTTCACGATCTGGACCTATTATAATGGCATGTACCCGGCCTGGCAGGCTGTGCGGGCTTCTCTTTTATTGGGCATGGTTGCATTGCTGGCAGTCGGATTATTGTCTTATGCAGCACGATCTATATCTAAGGGCAGCTTAGCGGTTACCTTGATCATATCTGGGCTGCTTATTTTTTATATCAACGTAGCAGTTGTTTGTATGTTAATCGGTGCTTTTGGCCTCGTAGCATGCATTGATCGCATCCATACCTATAGAAATTTGAATATTTTTGCGTCGATTATGGGCGTTACCTTGTTTAGTGGAGCTATGTGGCCAGCGCTTCAATCCAGTTTTGAAAACCGCCAAATCGTCCCCTCGGAAAATGCGCTTGGTCGCATTGAGCTCTTGCAAAAACCTTCCATCATTCATGTTGTCCTGGATGGGTATGGCACATCTGACATCTTGTCCAATATTTACAATCATGACAGTGAACGTTTTTTGACGGCGCTTGAACAGCGTGGTTTTGTTGTCATCAGACGCGCCACTACGCCCTACAATCAGACTTTGCCGGCTATGGCATCTGTCTTATCTGGCGGTGTCGTTGATGTCGGCAGCAGAGAAAACCAGCACGTCCTGCGCCGTGATCTTGGGCATACCATGTCAAACGGACCTGTCGCTTCCGTGTTGCGGGACGCAGGGTACACATTTACGCGAAACAATTCTGGCTATGGGCACCTGGATCACTCACAAGCGACCAGTATAGATGCTTCTTGGTTCGGCTTAACAGAATTGGAAGCAATGCTTTTTAAAGGCAACCCGGATGTTTTTGGACAGGTTCATAATACAACGCTTAAGGCCAGTTTGGAACCTGGCCTACTTAACAACATTGAAGCGCCTTTTTTTCACTACCAACACCTGCTTGCCCCCCACCCCCCCTTCAGCTTGAATGCAGATGGCAGTGCGCGACCAATCACAACTCGAAGTTACCTGGACGGGTCGCATGCGCTTCCACTTCTTCGTAATGGCAGGGCGGACTATATTGAGGGGTACCGTCAAAAAGCACTCTTTGTGGAAAACGCATTGTTGCGCCAAATAGACGCTTACCCAGAAGGGCCAAAAATTGTTCTCATTCAAGGCGATCATGGTCCCGGGGCTTTTTTAAACCAAGACAGTGCCGGGCATACCTGCATGGCGGAACGCCTGCAAACATTTATGGCATTCTACTCCAACGTGCCCAATATCTCGTTTGATGGCCTTCTTGATGCCGAGCAACCAAGATCAACGGTAAACGCCTATCGGGCAATATTTGACCGATTAACTGCCGATGAAATTCCTTCTTTGGCTGATCAATCTTATTATGTCACTTGGACAGAACCAACCAAAGCTATGGCTGTGACTTCTCCAGAGCTAATGGTTGAATGTGAGTAAAGCTGGTTGAGTTATTTATGAGCCTGTCAAAGCCCTAACCTCTCTAAGGTTACCCGGGTCTCCACCTTCCTTGAAACCGGGACAGCAACCGACACGGGCTGTCTCGTCCGGGACACGGTGGGTCCGGCCAAGGTGCGCTTCGGTGGCAGGCAGATGGAGGGCTACAGGTTTGTGCTCTGTGTGCTCGAAGGGGTTGCCGTGGGGCACGACACGGTGGTCCGGCATCGCTGCCACAACCGTCGGTGCTTCAATCCCGATCACCTCCAGTTCGGGACGCAGGCGGACAACAAGAGGGATGACTGGGAGTTTGCGGCCAACGGGGTTGACTTCGATCTGCTCTAGAGAGGCAGTCGTCCCCGAGTCCAGCACACCTCACCCTCAACACCCCCGGAGAGCGATCTTCGGGGGGTCTTCGTTCTGACCGGGGCAGTTTCTGGGGCAGAAATCATCGGAACTCAGCCGGGGGCTGGCTTGGTTCTCTGAGGGACTGTTTGGGAAATTCTATGGCTGGGGTGGTAGGATTCGAACCTACGGTACACGCTACCAAAAAGCGTTGCCTTACCACTTGGCTACACCCCAACTGTGAGCCGGTGAATACCCGTGAGTTGCTGGGGGTTCAAGAGTAAAATTCCTCAAAATGACATTTTTTTGCTGCGAAGGGCAAAGAAATGAATTGAGAGGTATCTAAAGCCCGCGCTCAGACAACACGGGCTTTAGAATGGCGTTTAAATGGTCTGATCGTAGGCCCCAACTGAAGGCTCTGTGCGAATAACTTTGTCGATATCCGCGAAAATTTCCCGCATTTCAGATTCGCTTTCCGGGCTTTCGCAGACCACCACAAGATTCGGGGTGTTGGAGGACGCGCGTACAAGCCCCCATGCGCCGTTATCAAGAATAACACGGGCGCCATTTACGGTGACGACTTCAGAAATCGCGCGACCGGCGACAGTTTTGCCTTCTTCATGCATGGCTACAAGGCGGGCCACGATACGTTCCAGCACGTCGTATTTCTCAGTGTCGGCGCACCATGGTGACATTGTTGGTGTCGCCCAGGTGCGGGGCAGGGCGCGATTCAGGTCAGCCATGGTCTGGTCCGGGTTGCGGTCAAGCAATTTGCAGATCTCTACCGCAACGCGCATGCCACAGTCATAGCCACGGCCAATGGGTTCAGCCAGGAAATAGTGACCGGATTTCTCAAACCCGGCGAGCGCACCAAGTTCATGTACGCGACGTTTCATATGGCTGTGACCGGTCTTCCAGTAATCGGCTTTTGCACCATTGGCTTTCAGTTCCGGATCAGACGCATAAAGGCCTGTGGATTTCACATCTGCGACAAAGGTTGCGTTTGGATAGATGCGGGACAGATCGCGGGCCATGATGACGCCGACTTTATCTGCGAAGATCTCCTGGCCTTCATTGTCCACAACGCCACAACGATCGCCGTCGCCATCAAATCCAAGCGCCAGGTCTGCGCCTGAGGCTTTGACAGAATCTGCCATGTCATGCAGCATTTCGAGGGCTTCTGGGTTGGGGTTGTAGTGGGGGAAGTTGTAGTCAAGCGTGTTGTGCGAAGGCACAACTTCCACACCCAGACGTTCAAACAGTTCCGGTGCGAAGGCAGAGGCCGTGCCATTGCCCGTTGCGCAGACGACCTTAAGCTTGCGGGTCATTTTGAAATCGCCCACGAGGTCATCGAGATATGCTTCGCGCACACCGTCAACGAATTCATATGCACCACCAGTGTGGGCCTGTCCTTCACCATTGAGAACGATATCGCGCAGTTCCCCCATTTCATCCGGGCCATGCGTCAGAGGGCGTTGAAAACCCATTTTTACGCCGGTCCAGCCATTGGGGTTGTGGCTGGCTGTGACCATGGCGACCGCAGGCACATCCAGGTGGAACTGTGAGAAATAAGCCATTGGCGAGAGCGCCGGGCCGATGTCTTTGACGGAAATGCCAGCTTGCATCAGGCCCAGCATCAGGGCGTTTTTGATGGTCAGGGAATAGTCACGGTAGTCATTTCCGACAGCAATTTCCGGCTTCAGACCGCGGCGGCGAATCTGTGTCCCAAGGCCCAGGCCAAGGGCGGTTATACCAGGAAGGTTGATTTCTTCAGGGTATTTCCAGCGTGCATCATATTCACGAAATCCGGTTGGCGTGATCATTGCATCCCGCAGAAAGCTCCAGCTATTTTGGGTGACCTTTGTCAGGGGAACGATCTTAGAAGAAGGTGTCATGCGTAACTGCCTTTAACAGTGAATACTCCGGAAACCGGAGAGTGAAACATAGAAAATGCTGCCCCGAAGGGCAGCACAGGATCAGGATGAGATCTGCTCGCGCAATACAGAAAGCGTCAGCGAGATCATCAGGTAAACGCCGGCCATAATCATGAAGGTCAGCATCGTGTTTTCAAAAACGCGTGGATAAGTGGGCTCGTCTGGTGCGACGGGAGGAACAGCAACGGCTAGGAACCGGGTTTGGCTGCTGGCGCTGAGTTTTGCGGCTTCCAGGCTTGCCAGAGATTGCTGAAGCATGCCCTGCCAGGTCAGAAGGTCTGCTTGTGCAACAGCAAGCTCTGATGAGATCCGCACAAGCGAGTCTCCGTTTGCATTTACCTCAGTCATTTGTGCCCGGACGGATGCGATTTCACCTTCCAGAACCTCAATTCTGTTTTGGACAGGCTCTACCTGTGCAGGATTGGGGCGGGCGTTTAGCAACAGTTGCGAAAGGCGTAGCTTTTCCTGGGTCAAAAGGCCTTGCAGGGTCGAAACCTGCTGACTTAAAAGGCCGATCTCAACATCCGAAGAAATCAAGTTGTGGCGTTGCTGCAGTTCGATAACCTGTTGCTGCGCTTCTTCCATATTCTTGCGGGTGTCTGCAAAGCTGGTTTCTGCCACAACGGTCTGATCTTCGCGCAGGCGCTGGGACAGGTTGTCGACAACTTCTTCTGCATAACCGATAAGTGCGCGGGAATAGGCGACACCTTCTTCGGGGCTGATGGTGATCACCTCCATCTTCAGGATGCCTTCCGTCGGATCAAAGGCGATTTTGATATTATTGGTGTAAGTTTTGAACGCATCTTCCTGCGTTGCGTCAGCGTCAAGCCGTGTCAGGAAGTCAATATCGTCCTGAGAGAAATGCGCGACATAGTCATACTCAGCATCTAGCCTTTGCATCGCTGCCCGGGATTGCAGGTAACTCTGCACGGTCAGACTGTCCTGACTTGACGAAAGAGGGGATCCCGAAAACAGGCTGCCCAGGCCACCACCGCCGCCATTGTCAGATTGCTGAATCAGAAACTCAGTGCGGGTAGAAAAGAGCGGGGTCGCAATATTGGCATAGTAGATACCCGCAATCACCGATGGAAGAAGAACAAAGACGGCCAGCCGGAGCGTCAGGAAAACCAGCTTAATACGGCGTCTGCGGGCGATGTTGCGCTGAATCTTCAGAACTTCTTTTGCGCGATTGGCTTCAGCTGCCAGAGCAGGCCCCGGGACGGAGGCCTGGCCCGGCTGAATCTTTTGCGGCAGCTGAGCGTTGCTCGTAGCACCCGCAGTATTTGCGTTCGGTGACAGGGCCAGCATGTTCTTACGTCCAAAGGGATCAATCCCTTTTTCCCGCAGCTGCCGGATCGCATCGTAATCGGAAGAGGCTGTAATATTATTGCGAACGGCCATGCGGCGGGCCATGCGCAGATCCCGGCCTGTCAGCCCTTCTTTGCGGATAGCATCAATCGCTTTGTCTTTTTCTGAACGGTTGTCTGCATCTGCTGCAGATTCTTTTTTGACAGGTTTTGCCGCGCTGGAAGCTTTTGGGGCAGGTGCCGCGCTTCCGGCTCCTGGATTAGCATTGCCCTGGCTCGCTGCTTTAGCCTGGTTCACCACCGGGGCAGAGGGGGCCGGTTTGGCTTCTTCGGGTGCCTGGGGCGTTTCAGATGCCTGTGTTGAAACGTTAATTCCAAACACCCGCCCTTTGCGCTTAGGTGCTTCGTTTTGCGGCGAAGCAGCGGCTGGTTCGGGGGGGGGGGCAGTGGTCGGGTTTTCCCGCGCGGTTGCAGCAGGAGCCTTCCCGGCTTTGTCCTGACTGGGGCTGAGCAACGAGCTCCCACGGCGAATGCGATACTTTTTAATCTTTGGATTGGTATTCATACAAACTCTTCGCTTCTTCCAGCGTATCAAACATATAGAAGTATCCGTCCCGAAGTACACCCGCACAGCGGCAATATTTTTCCAGAATATCTGGGTCGTGGGAAACAATTACGATGGTTGTCGTGGCAATACGTTCTTGTAGGATCGACGAGGCTTTCTCGTTGAAATTGACATCTGTTGTGCCAGGCATGCCTTCGTCGATCAGGTACATATCAAAATCAAGTGCCAGCATCAGTGCAAATGAAAGGCGCGCACGCATCCCGGAACTATATGTGCCGACTGGCATGTCGAAATATTCTTTCAGTTCGCACATCCACCGGCAGAAAGCTTCGACATAGTCCGGGTCAAGACCATAGAGTTGGGAAATATAACGGCAGTTCTCTTTTGCACTCTGGTTGCTGACCACACCGCCCATAAAGCCCAGCGGGAACGAAATATTACCATTGCGGATGATTTTGCCTTCGTCGGGCTTTTCCAGGCCTGCCATCATGTTAATCAATGTCGTTTTGCCCGTGCCATTTGGGGCAAGCACACCCATAGATTTGCCACGTTCCACATGAAACGATGCGTTCTCAAGGATCACCTTCCGCTGGGTGCCGGTCCAGAAGGACTTACTGACATTTTCAAATTCCAGCATGTGTTACCTGTTTGCCTGGCATTATCACTCACGATTGATACATTGTTAGCATTGTTTAGTTAACGAGCACTCTATGCCGGTTTTACGTGTATTATGTGTTCATATGGCGGCAAATTTCAATGCGATAACTGCCAACAAACTAATCAGAGCGCTGAAATGACAACAGGCCAGGGGAATTTCCGCCTGGCCTGTCGGTGTAGAAGTGCAAAAGGATTACAGTTCCTGTTTCTCCACCCGGCAGAGTTTGCCTGCAATGATGGAAATAATTGCAGCTGCGAAGCTGAACAGGGCACCCATCTTGGCGGCCGCCTGTACGGACTGACCATCCAGCATGACAGAACTGTCAAAAGCAACTGCTGCGATAAACAGTGACACGGTAAAGCCAATTGCCGCAACACAGCCGATCACAAAGAGATCAATCGTACGCATCCCCTGCGGCAGCCCCAGTTTGAGGATGTGGGCCCCAAACCAGCCAAAGATCAGAATGCCGATGGGTTTACCAATGATCAGGCCAGCCAGAACCAGCCAGGTCGGGGAACCGATGGCTGAAAATTCGACACCAGCATTCAGCAGGCCGAAGAAAAACAGCGCGATTTCAACCGGGTGCTTCAACTTGTGTTCAATATCGTTGAGCAGGTCAGTCAGATAGCTTTCCGCTTCTGAGAAGATGCCAAAGGCACGATCCGCATGTGGGATGGTCACAACAATCGGCAAAAGACCCAGAGCCGGGTGAATACCGGCCTGCTGGAAGCCATACCAGCTGAAGGCACTGGCGATCAGGTAAGGCCAGAAGCCAAAATACTTGCGCACTTTGCTTGAGATCGGGCGCATCTGATTGCCTTTGTCCATACGACGCGGCAGGTCGTTAAACAGGAACCATACGGCAGCAGCAGCGGCGACAGAAAGCAGCAGCCATTCAGGGGCCAGCTCACCAGAAGGATAGAAGACCGCCAGAATGATCAGGCCAGCCGCGTCATCAGCAATCGCCAGCAGAAGCAGGAAGCGCACCGCCGGGTGACCAGCACCAAAGACCAGACGGCCAACGAGGTAGGCAAAGGCAATGTCTGTCGCGATCGGAACGGCCCAGCCATTGGCCACCGCATCATATGTGGTTGAGCCAAGGAAAGCCGCCAGGCCCAGGTAAACCGCAATCGGGCCAACCATGCCACCAAGGGTCGCAAACAAAGGCGTTGCGGCCTTTTTACCGCGCAGAGAACCGTTTTTCAGGATCACGGCTTCCCAGACTTCTTTTGCCGCAATGGCGAAGAAGAAGGCCATAAGCACATCGTTCACGAGATAGTGGAAGGTCAGGACGCGCGTAACGTCGCCGATATCCTCAATATGGAATTCTTCCCCATATTTATAAAGCCATTTCCCGGCATCCATCCCCACCCAGTCATTAAACCAGATCGGATATTCAACCACATGGTGATAGCTATGCGGATCCAGATTCGCCCAGACAAGCGCGATCAACGCCCCCAGGATGAGCAAAACGGAATAATTTATTACGAAGTTCCACACACGATACATGTTCAGCGCATTCCCTGTTTTTTTAGTTCCCCCGGATGTACTGGAAATTACGCAGCGGAACAAGTCTGCGCCGGTATATTTGCACGGTGGGCGGATGACATATTTGTGCAGGAAGCTGTGCGCAAGCATCGGACAATCTGCACGCGTAAATGTGATGCCGGATCTCTTACCCTGTCAGCCAGTTCTGTGCATGATGGTTTTATGAGGAATAAACAGCCCGATATTGCCACCGAAATTTCGACCTGCAGGCTGTGTTCTGACAGGTTTCGTCAGACGCACACCGCACATGAACCCCGCCCGGTGGCCTGGTTTCAGCCGGGGGCGCGTATCCTGATTGCGGGCCAGGCGCCAGGCATGCGGGTGCATCAGTCCGGCCGTCCTTTCACAGATCCCTCCGGGGATCGTTTGCGGCAATGGATGGGGATTGATGAGGATGTGTTCTATGACAAAGCCCGCATAGCGATTGTGCCCATGGCCTTCTGCTTTCCCGGCTATAATGCGAAAGGCGCAGATCTTGCCCCGCCTGCTGTTTGTGCGAAGACGTGGCGGGCAAAGGTGTTGCAGTCCCTGCCTGACTTGCGCCTGACGCTTGTGATCGGTGGCTATGCGCAGAAATATCATTTGGGGGATGCTGCTTCCGGGGGGGTAACCCAGACTGTAGAACGCTGGCGCGATCATGGGTCAGAGATTATCCCTCTCCCGCATCCTTCCTGGCGCAATAGCGGCTGGTTGAAAAAAACCCCCTGGTTTGAGGCCGAACTCTTGCCTGTCCTGCGCAGCCGTGTATCAGAGGCGCTGTAAAGGAGTGCCCGATGTCTGATCTGATCTCATCCCCGCTTGATAAAGCCCTGCATGCAATGAACGGGGCACCTGATGATGAACAGGCCCGGATGCAGTTTTACGCTGAATTTGCCGATACCACGCTGATCCTGCTTCTGACGGCACCCGCAGGTGATGACAGTATTGCACCTCATATGTTCGAAACAGATCAGGGGGCATTTGTGGTTGCTTTCGATCAGGAAGAACGTCTGGCCGATTTTGCGGCGTCAATCGAAGGCGGGGCGGCGGAATATGCCCAACTGCCCGGACGCGCGCTGGCCGCGATGCTGGACGGGCAGGGGGTTGGCATTGCGTTGAACCCGGGGGTGATTGGGGCGGAATATCTTTGCACGCCGGAGGCCGTGACATGGCTTGTGACTGTGTTGGAGCAAAGCCCGGAGATCGAGGAAGCCCGGCCAGGCGACATCTCGCACCCCGGTGAGATCAGTGAAAGCCTGCGCTCTGCTCTGGAACGGGCTATGCGCAATGCAACGGGGCTGGCTTCTGCAGCCTGTCTTGTGAAAGCCATACACCGGGGCGGAGCCGAAGGATTGATGCTGGGGCTTCTCGATGTGGCCCCTCAGGATGAGGCGGCGCTTGCGGGCGCGGTATCTAATGCAGTGCAGTTCCTCGGGGATCTGGATCTGCGTCTCGATGTGATTTTCCCTGAAAAAGCCAGCCCCTTTGCGGCGCAACTTGCGCAGACGGGTCTGGCGCTTGTGATTCCTGAGGTGGAAGAATCGACGTCAACCGGGCCATCTGCGCCTGGAATGGATCCAGAGACCCCGCCCAGGCTGCGTTAACCCCGGATTGCTCATTGGATGTGTTCGCGCGCAAATCCCTTGTTTGTATCTGTAGAAACCTCCTTGCCTTATTTTTGTCTAATTTTTGCTTTTGGAAAGTCTTATTTGGGACATTGTGACACCAGATTTTCATAGTTTT
>NZ_PWAA01000031.1 GCF_003031585.1 Thalassobius sp. I31.1 | reverse complement strand
GTACGATCCAGGCATGGCAGGGGCATTTGAACGCTGTTGTGACAAGCCTGTCCAATAGCGGGACGATGTTTGGTCAGTCTTCTGTGCGTTTGCTTGCTGATGGCACAGCTACAAACACAGGTGCCCTGCGATCTGGCGGCTGGCTTGTGCTGGCCGGGCAGGCAGGCGGAACTGTTGCTTTGATCGATAACCAGACCGCAGGTGAAATTATTGCTGTTGATGATCTGATTGTGGACGCAACATCTGTTCAGAATGCAGGTGCGCTGGCGTCTGAACAGGCGCGTCTGGTGGTGACAGCCTCGCAAGACATCACCAATGAGAATACTGGCCTGGTATTTGGCAAAACGCTGCTTCAATTGCAGGCGGACGGAACCATCCTGAATGACGGTGGCACACTTCTTGCACAGGGCAATCTCGTGGTGGCGGGGCTGACTGGGGCACAAGCCGGGCAGTTGATCAACCGTAATGGCGGTCTGATTGAAACCACTGGAGGTGATATCAACATCGCAGCAAGTGTGTTTGAGAACTCCCGTGTTGCGCCGGTTGTCACCGATTTGGTCAACACGACCTCAGTAACTCAAACACTAAGTGGTCCGGGGAGTTGCAGTGGTACTAAACGAGACTGCCTGAGGAGGACCACAGTTACACGTGTGACGACCCAGCAGGCGGCATTCTCTGGAAACGCATCACAGCTGATATCTTCAGGTGACATCAATCTGAATATTGGGGCAGGACGCAATGCATACAGTCTGATCTCTGCTCAGGGAGATGTGAACCTCCTGGCAGCTTCCTTTGTCAATGAAGGTCTTGATCTGCAGGAAACGACCGAGGTTTGGCATGATTTCCACAGAGCCCGCAAAAGTGGCATTTTTTCCTCTACCAAACATACTTATTGGACCGTTAACGATCCGACTGTCGTTGCGAATATCGGAGCTGTGTTTTCTACTGTTGAAGCCGGCGGTGCGATCAATGGATCTGTGAGTGGCTATTTGCAGAATGGCGCGGTGCAGTCTGGTGCAACCTCTACATCGGGAACGGGCACCACGCCGGGTTACACGACAACGAACCCCGGTACATCGACACTTACGCCTCTGAACACTTCGCTTGCGGGACTGACAGGATCTTCCATTGGTAACCCCGGATTGGTGGTGCCGGTCACAACTCCGAATGCGCCGTTCCTGCTGGAAACGCGATTTGAGTTTGTGAACCTGGAAAATTTTTTATCGTCGGACTATTTCCTTGGCGAGTTTAACATCGATCTTGCTGACCTCGAGAAACGCCTGGGTGACGCTTATGTCGAAACGTTGTTCATTCGCGAACAGCTGTTTGCCCTGACAGGTCAGCGTTTGCTGAATGGTGCAATCGATGAACGTGCGCAGATGCAGGCGATGTATGACAACGCCATCGATGCAGCCACCAATCTTGACCTTGCCTTTGGTGTGGCTCTGACACCTGAACAGATTGCGGCGCTGACAGAGGACATCATCTGGCTTGAGGAAGTCGAGATCGACGGGCAGATGGTTCTTGTGCCGCATGTCTATCTGGCCAGTGCTTCAACTTTGGCAAATGTTAACTCTGCCTCTCAGTTTGTAGCCCGGGATATTGCAGTCCTGGCTGGCGAGTTTGTGAACAGCGGTACACTCAATGCCGAGCAGGGGCTGCAAGTCGCGTCCTTAGGTGATTTCAGAAACCTGGGCGGTTCTCTGATTGCAGGTGGGAATCTCTCTCTGGATATCGCCGGGACTTTGCATTCCGTCAGTGGAGATATCCGCGGGCGCAATGTTGCAATTGCTGCAAATGAGATTGTGATCGAAACAGCAGCGCTGGATCACGGGCGAAGCGATGCAACAGCGCAAACGGCAGCGCGTCAATCCAGCATTACAGCGGATGAGAATATGACGTTGCAGGCCACGGAAGATCTTATTCTGATCGGAGCAGATCTGAACGCCGGCGGAGATACAGTGCTGGTTGCTGGTGGTGATCTTATTGCAGGTGCTCTGGCTCTGGAAAGTCATGCTGATATGACGTTTTCTGGTGGCTACTACCGAGCTGATGGCATTGAGAATGTCGTGAGTAGCATCAATGGTGGTGGCGACGTCTTTATGGTGTCTACCGGCACTGCCAGTGGCGGTGATCTGATCCTGGAAGGTGCGCAGGTCGCAGCAGCGGGTGCATTGACGCTTCGTGCTGAGCAGGGGGATGTGATCCTTGCTGCTGCACAGGATATGTTCAACAGTGACCTTCGGGGATCCAGCAGCGGTTTCCTGTCAAAATCTGAAAGCCGCGATCAGGTCTTTGATCTGAGCCACCAGGTTGTATCACTTTCTGGCAGTTCCATTGATATATCGGCCAGCGGTAGCGTCTTGGCGGAAGGCACACAGTTTGCCATTCCCGGAGTCCTTGACGGCGTAAGCGGAGCAGAAGCCCTGAACAGCCGTGATCTGCGTATTACTGCGGCGGGTGGTGATCTGACTTTTGCGGCTGTTACCGACATTCATGCGGAAAGCCACTTTGAGTCCTCCTCGTTCTTAGGTGGCCTGGGCGGTTCAATGCGTGATCTGAAAACGCTTGAAACCACAGCCCTTGGCGCACGCGCGGATATCGCCGGTGATATTCGTTTGCGTAGCGCAGGGGATCTGACACTGACCGCTGTTGATTTTAAAGCAGGTGGCCAGTTCAGCACAGAAGTCGCCGGTGCAACACGCGTTCTGGCAGCGGTTGATACCAGCTATCGGTCCCTGTCTGAGATGAACAACAACATGGTGATGATCACCACCGTGAACTCAGAGGACTATACTGAGAGAGCGACCTTCAGCAGTATTGAAGCTGCGGGCGGGGTTGATTTTGACGTGACCTCAGATGTGACACTGGCAGGCGTGCGTGATCAGCTGATCTCCGGGCAACATGCCGCGCAACTTTTGCAGGATGGTGATCACGGCATGGCGATTGCCGCGACGTTCCTTGGTAAAACAGACCCTTCTACAGGTCCTCCCACAGAGGGCGATACATCTGATACCAGCAACTGGCGCGATGATCTGAATGTCACAGTTGCTGCGCTGCCAACTGGTGAAGACGGTGCAGGATATCTGTATCTTGATGGTCTGACCGCACGTGATGGAACAACCATTGAAGCCATCACACTGATTGATGAACATTTTTATGAAGAAACCAAAGCCCTCAGCCCGGCCTTCAAAGCACTTCTGACAATTGTGGTTACACAGGGCATTGGTGGTCTCGGAGGTTTTGGCGGCGGGTTCGGTGAAATGATCGGGCTGAGCAGTGATCTGGCGATTTCTGCTGCGAATGCTTTTGCCAGCAATTTGACTGTTGGGGTGATTGACGGTGCGGTCACAGGCAATCTTGACCTTGGTGAAATCGTTAAAAACGCGACTTTTTCTGGTTTTACCGCAGGGCTGACGTCGGGAATTAACCTGGAGCAGATTGGTATCAAATTAGATGATACGGGCCTGCTGCGCAGTGGCGGAAAATTAACCCTGAGTGCAATTGGTGAAAGCGCTCTTGATAGCGCCCTTCGTTCTGGTTTGAACTCTGCCGTATATGGATCCGATTTTGGCAAAGGCCTGCTCTCAGGTATCAGCGGTTCTGTGGTCAATCTGGCCATGGCGGATGTGCAGCATGGGATCGGGGATCTCTTTGAAGGTGGCGCGAATGGGGGAGAAGGCTCCTTCGGTCACATCACCCTGCACGCCCTCACCGGATGTGTTGCTGCTGAGTTGCAAAACGCAAGCTGTGCCTCAGGTGCAGCAGGTGCCGCTGCCCAGGCGATCTATGCCGGGACAGATCCTGGTGCCGGAACGCTGACCGATGATCAGATTAAAAACCGTGCCGAACTCATCGGTGGCATCGCAGGCTTCTTCGCATCCGAGGGCAAAGGTGAAAACGTCTCAACAGCTGCGTCCATCGCACGATCAGGGGCCGAAAATAACTATCTCAGTCATCAGGAAGCCGTGCAGCGTAGGGGCGCAATTGAACTACTGGCAGAGTGTGTTGATGAAGGTACTTGTTCTGAAACGAGGCTTCAGGAACTCGAGCAGACTATTAACTATTACGCTAATTTGGATGCAATGCGTGATGCAATGATTGCTTATAGCTGCCAGGGGCTGCCAGGAGGGAATTGTGCCCGGGCGACCCAGGATGCAAGAACTGCTGCTGATAGCTATTTGAATGATCCCGATCGGTATACAGTTCTTGGTGACGATTGGATGGCTGCTGCGCGAGCAGGAAGTGGTGCGGGGCCGGCATGGGATCCGGCTGCATTCGGTTTGGGAACTGCGGCTGGTGCCGCATTGGGATTGAATACGCTTTTAGGCGCAGCCACAGTGCGCGAGGCTGCTCGTTTGTGCGGTTCGAGGCCTTTCTGCACTGCTGCACTGGTGACACAATTTGTCGGTGCAGAGGTAGGCGCGGAGTTTTCTGGTGGAACAGCCATAGTCACAGCCATGGATGGTACTGTTCTCAGCCGAATTAGCCTTGATCCACCAGCAATAACGAGATTAGCTACAAATAGAACACCGCAGGTCACAATTAATCGCCAAAATGGTGCTGAATTTGAGCAGCAGGTAATCGATGCACTTGGGCCAGTTGGTGGTGTGAAGAATACCACTCCAAGAACGGTTACGTTGTCTAACGGTACAGAAGTCACCACTATTCCTGATCTATGGGGGAGAAATGTAGGTGGCTTGCTTGAGGCCAAAAATGTACAACGTCTGTCACTTTCACCGCAGTTACGCGCTCAGTCTCAGATTGCGCGTGAGAGTGGGGAACCTTTGAATCTTGTTGTGAGTCCGCGAACACAGACGGTATCAGGCCCCTTGCTCAATGATGTTCGCAGTACAGGGGGTAATGTTTTCGTATACAACCCTGCGACTGATAGCTTGACCCCTTGGTGACAAATATGAACGATGATCTGTTGATGAACATTCAAACTTACTCTGACCTCCATGCATGGGAGATTGGAGAAGAGTTGCTGACACCGCTGTTCTTAACTGAAAAACTCAAACCACAGAAGGTCGCCACCTTCGGTGAGGTTACGGCAAAGCATGGTTTTGCTGTTGAAAGCTTGGTGGACTGTAAACCCTATTGGGGGACAACGGCCACAATGCGAGTGGCTGGCACGAAGCGTGAGATATTCGAAGACTTTAACTGGAAACGTAACCGGGTCGCAAAGTCTCAAGGCATGGTGACATTTCCAAGTAATAATATGAAGGGTACCAGACTGTCAGGAGGACTCTTTTTTGAAGCAAAGTTCAAAAGAGATATCGATTGGATCAGGTTGTTTAAGACCTCGTGTCAAGTCGTGTCGTCATACGCAGGTGTCCTACATGTTGTAACCCAACATGATCGTCCTAAACGGATTGATAGGACGCTGCGAGAACTGACTGATCAAGAGGAAATCACGGAAGCGGCGTGGTCACGGTTTGCTGGCGGGTCTTTCTTTTGTGAGTTTAGGGCTGGCGAATTAAACAGCTTGGTCAGTGGGCTGACCAATTTGGGTTGGGCATCTTGGTTTGGTGGGGAATTAGCCAAGGAAGTTGATGAAGCAGCTATCTCCGACGCTGGCTTTCCAATAGAGAAAGTCGGAGATAGCTATTTGATACAGGTGACTGAGAGTATCGATGATGTGATCAATGACTTTCCGATGTTCTCAAGGCGTCGGATGGAACTGAAATCCTTGTTTCGAAATGATCTATTCTTAATCAAAGATGAACCAGTGCTACTTTGATCAATCCCCTTCTTCCTGCACCAGTCGTTGCAACGCGAGTGTTACCACTTCGCCCATGGTCTGTTTTGTCTGTGCGGCATAGATTTTGGCGTCCCATAGGGTATCCTCATCGATGTTGCGGATTGATGTTTTGTTCACGATGCCGCTCCTTTTTGTTTTAGCTGCACTGGTATTTAGGGTTTTGGTGTCGGCGGCGTGGGACGTTTGTGTCTTGTCGGTTTGGTTGGACGCGCGCGACGGGGACGACTTGTGCGGCGCGTGATTTTGCGGTGATCGTGGCTGGTTGGATGCCATCGATGATGTGGTGCTTGCCCTGTTTGGTCGCTGATCTGGTCCTCCCGTTACTGTGTTGTTGTTGCTGAGATCGATCCTGCTGACCTGTGGCTGTGTAATAATTTGCGGCGGTATACCGAGGTCCCGAACGATGATCTGTGTGTGCTGACGGTGCTGATATCGGTCTGGTCTTGTTGACCTCTTCTGGTCCTGCTGTGTGATCAATTGTACGCGGTATTGGTGACGACGGTTCACTGCTTTGGTGGCACTGGATATGTGTGGTTGCCGCTATTTTTGTGATCCAGTGGATGCGATGGCGGCGGCATGAAAGCTCAAGTAAAGATCAAAACGATGCCTGTTTGAGGTGAGTTACGGATGTTTGCATCAAGTTTTGATCCCGACTTGATCTTTTTGAGAATATTTAATTGTTTATTATCAATGCGATGTTTGACCGTTGAGACCCTAAAAGCATGATATAATATATATAAGAGCTACGCCTTATGTTACGTCGCACTCTATAAGAGGTTTGCTCCGCTTCGCTTCACAAACCTCTCATCAGACTGTTAGAACACGCACCCTGGCGGGTGCTTCCAAAGTCATCGTTTAAATTGAACGATAAGACTGTTGTGCATCGTTATAATACTCAAGGTTATAAGGCTGCTTCCAGTGCTTCGATACGGTTGTTCAGGGCTTCGATCTTCTGGTTGAAGGCTTTGGTGAGTGCATCGATTTTGTCGTCTACGTCGTTGACCTCTGAGATGACGAGTTCGCGCATCTCGCCCATTTCCGTCTCTGGGGGTGCCAGCAGGAGCTTGAGTTCGCCTGAGGTGAAGGGGCTGAGTTCGATGATCTGTGACCATATGGATTGGCGTTTGGCGGCACGTGCGGCCATGCGTTCCTGATGTCCTTGGCCTTTGTGGAACTTGCCCAGTGCGGGTATCGCGTACCATGATCCCGCCTCAGCGTTATGATCGTTGATGGCGACGGATGGCGGCTTAACGTCCAAGTCTTCCAGAACGGCGACGAAGGCATAATAAAGGTCGGTTGTGAGATCGCGATTATGTTCCAGATGATGATGCACGACCTGTGACAGGATGCGGTTCTGGTGATCGTTCGGCCCTTTGTTGGCGGCGTCTACGACAGCGCGGTAAATCTCTTTGTCCTCTTTGAGGGTGGTTTTGGTGTAGAGTGCGAATATCCTCATGATCGATCTCCACGTGCCGCGTGATTTTTTGCCACTGACTTTTTATGACGAATGAACTGAGATGTTTGCGCAGCGATTGCTGCGTCTGTCGTATGTTCCATGCGAACTCCATGTGAGTACGGCAGGGGATCGGACCCTGCGGTTTTGATTGATGAGCGGTTGCTCACAGATCAAGTAGAGTTCAAATATCTTGAGTTCAAGGTTGTGGCGAAAAACACTGAGATGTTTTGCTGGAGGTGCGCGACCGCGCACCCCATGTGATGCCGATTGATGACCGTTGAATTTGCGTGTGATCAGAAGTCAGCGATTGCCTGCTGCATGTTGTCGTGTGCGTTGTTGCGCATGTTTGTGATGGTGTCTGGGTTTGCGGCCTGCCATGCGACCCATGCGGCATAGGCGTCGTTGTTGATGGCGACACGTTGTTCGACTGGGAGTGCTGCGAATGTGTCTGGTGTGATGTCTGGGATGAAGGATAGTTTGACTGCGGTGTATGCGGATGCGCAGGAGGTGACTTCGCTTTGTGTGAGGATGCGTTCTTCTGCTGCAACTGAGCATGTGAGGTAGAATGTAATGAGTGCAATGACGTTTGGTTCCAAGATGGTCTCCTAATGACGTGTTTGGGTGAAACATGACATGTGGTGGTAATTTATAGGGAATCACTGTACACTAAATGGCGTAAAATGTCCATTTGAGACATAATCCGAGGGTGTAATCGCGCGGGGAGCTTGGCCATGATGGGGGGATCACAACAATGTTGGACCCAGTTTGATGGATACGTCGGTACCGAACACGATTGCACAGCTTCGCAAAGAGCGGGGTTGGACGCAGGACGATCTGGCAGCACGGTTGCGGATATCGATCACGCAACTATCACGTCTGGAACGGGGTGCGTCGTCACTGACACAATCACGGATGCGGGCAATTGCGGATGTCTTTGGGGTCCGCCCCGAAGATTTGTTTGTGACGCGGCGCTCACAGGAGAACGTTGATTTGGATGTGATCCATGCTGTTGTTGTGCAGTTGGATGAGATGTTGGTGCGGTTGGGTGCTGAAGCATCACCGCAGCAGCGGGCTGATCTGACGATTGAACTTTACCGATTGGAAACCACGGGTCTGTCGTCGGAAGATTTGGCTGGGGTGTCGGTTGATCTACGCAAGTATGAAGGCATGTTGCGGTCTTTGTTTGGGTCGCGTTGAGGCTTCTCACTTCGTCATGGCTTTGGTGTCCATGAATTGATCGTTTGTTGGACGGGGGTGCTGGCAGTACCGAAGTTGCCCTGATGGGGTGTGGGTGTGTCCAGTAAACCCGTCCACGATCATGGGGGACGATCTGAGTTTATGGACGGGGTTTTATCGCCGGGGTCGGATTGGCGCCCGGCGCACTATATTTGGAACAGTGACAGGAGAGCCTCATAGGGAAGCGGTTTGGATATGTGCGGACCTCGACGGGTGAACAGCACAACGGGTTGGAGGCGCAGATCACTGCGATCTTGGGTCATGATCGACAGGTAGATCAGCGTGACATCTACCGCGAACAGGTGTCTGGTACGCTGCACCACACCAAACGGCCTGCGCTTCATGCCCTGCTGGAGCAGTTGGCGGCGGGGGATGTGGTTTATTGTTACCGCATTGACCGTATTGGTCGCAGCACCATCGATCTGCTGACGATTGTGGAACGGATCAAAGATGCGGGTGCGCGGTTCGTATCGATCAGTGATGGCATCGATACGCAGTCTGGGATGGTGGCGGATGTGTTCCTAAGTGTGCTGGGATCGATTGCCACCTATGAGCGCCAGTTGATCTCTGAGAGAACAAAGCGATCTTTGCAGGTGCTGAAGGATCGCGGTGTGGCACTGGGGCGTCCCAAGAAGATGACGCCTGTGGTGGTGCGTCAGGTGCAGGCATTACACGATGACCCTGATCTGTCGGTGCGCGATGTCTGCGGCACGTTGGGGATATCACGGTCGAGCTACTATCAGGCATTGAAGGCGTCAGCCTGATGGTGGCCTGATCAGTTCCCCTATCAATCCCCTGTGGCCTGCTTGCGGCGTGTTGCGTCCAGCAGGTGGGCCATGTTGAGGGTCTGATTTTTGACGACGAGGGAATCGATCAGATTGGAAATCGTCTTTTGATCCTCAAGGGGCAGCTTGCTGAGGGCTTCGAATTGAAGTCGGAGTTCGTCATCAGGGTCCCGTTCCCCTGCTTTGAAGATGATCTGGTCCGCAGAGACGGAGAGCGCGATGGCAATGTTCTTGACCACTTCGGCGGATGGGGTTGCGCGGCCCGCTTCATAGGATCGGATGGAACTGATGTGAACGCCCGTGAGTTCGGCCATCTGATCCTGTGTCAGTCCTTTTGCTTTGCGGAGTTGTACGAGATTGCGATCAAGGCTCACGGGGTGGTGTCTCCGAATGAAATATGCGGGGGTTGTTATCGCCATGGATATCACCTCTTTTTTGCTGTGCTGGGCTATGTGTCATTAAACTATATCATAATAATAGCGAATCATGATATTGACAGGTTTTGAAGCTATCAAACCGATAAGATGAAATGCCACGCATTGCAGATGAAGAGATTGAACGGATCAAGACGGATGTGCCGCTACTGGAGTGGGTGCGCTCTGAAGGGTTGGAGCCGCGAAAGCGGGGTAAAGACTGGGTGGTGTTATGCCCGTTCCATGAGGAAGACACTCCGTCCTGCGTGATCACACCTTCCAAGAACCTGTTCAATTGCTTTGGCTGCGGTGCGGGTGGGACGATCATCGACTGGGTGATGCGGCGCCGGGGGATCAGCTTCCCCCATGCGATTGAGGTGTTGCGGACGGGCAGTGTTGGACCTGTCAGTGATGCGATGCATGGTCAGCAACATATTGAACCGATCATGCCGATGGATGTGTCGGCGCGAACGGCGCTCAAGGAGGTGATAGACTATTACCACCAGTGTTTGCACCAGACACCTGAGGTTCTGGCCTATCTGGAAAAGCGGGGCATTGGGTCGGCTGATCTGATTGAGACGTTTAAGCTGGGGTACTGCAATCGCACGTTAGGGTATCGGTTACCGAGCAAACATACCAAGGCGGGCAAGACGATCAGGACGACGCTGCGCGATGTTGGGGTGTATCGCCAGACGATGTTTGAGCATTTTGGTGGTTGTCTGGTTGTGCCGATCTTTGATGCGGATGGCGGTGTGGTTGAAGCCTACGGGCGCAAGATCAGGCCCGACCATAAGATCGGCAAAAAGGAAATGAAGCACGGGTATCTGCCCGGGGCGCATCGTGGTGTGTGGAATGCCCGCGCGTTTGAAGCCAGTGATGAGATCATTCTGTGTGAAGCGTTGATCGATGCGATGACGTTCTGGGTGCATGGGTTCCGCAATGTGTCCGCGATCTATGGCACGTCGGGGTTCTCTGCTGATCTGAAGGCGGCGTTTGAGCGGGGTCAAATCAAGCGTGTCTTTATTGCATTTGATCGTGATGAGGCTGGGGACCGTGCTGCTGAGAAGTATACGCCATGGTTTGCAGAACGAGGCATTGAGGTCCGACGTGTGCAGTTCCCCAAGGGGATGGATGCGAATGGGTATGCGTTGAAGGTACAGCCTGCACCCAAAGCATTGGATCACTTGCTGCGGTCGTCAGAGGTATTGAGTGCGCCAGAGGCGGTGGATCAGGCTGATGATACTGGTGTTGCGGCACAGGATGGTCCGCTGCTGCACCTGTCTGGTGATCGTGAAAAGCTACCGCGTTCTGATGTGATGGTGGTGCAGGAAGACAACCAGCTTTACCTGACTATTATGGATCGCCGTTACCGAGTACGCGGTTTGGAGAAGAACCTCAGCTATGGTGCGCTCAAGGTGAACCTGAGGCCAGCTTCTGTGTCGATGCCTTAAACGAGGCCATCGCAAAATACGGCAAACCCGAGATCATGAACACGGACCAAGGGTCCCAGTTCACGGGTGCAGCCTGGATCACGACCTTGACCGAGGCTGATATCAAAATCTCGATGGATGGGCGGGGTCGCTACCTCGATAACATCTTCATCGAACGGTTGTGGCGGTCACTGAAGCAGGAGGCTGTCTATCTGCATGAATTGCAGGACGGGTTCCAAGCCAAACGCGTGATCAAAGACTGGATTACGTTCTACAACACCGAGCGGCCCCACACGGCCCTCGACAAACGATCACCCGACGGCGCATTCTTCGACACAGAACGAACCCAGAAGGCGGCATAAAACCAACCCGATTACATCTTAGCTGAGCCGCAAAACTGTCCGAAAAAGCAGGACCACTTCACTTCGTAACTCCACACGAGATTTTGAAAAAGAAACATATTAGAAACTTGTTAGCAATGTGAACACTCTACGAGTTCGCTGTGCCTACACCTAACTTCTCGGTCCGGCCCTTGGCTAAGTGGTCGGTCGCTGCATCGCAGCTTCCCCGAAGCGGTCATTGGATCAGGTGCGTAGCATTTCGACATATCAGAGGGCGGCTTAGTTGATTTTTACTTTTTATGCTTAAATGCCCGATTTGGTGAACCATTCAACAAACGGTCGTTTTTGGAGAGGTATGCTGACATAATAAATGTCGGCTTCCTATAGGAATTATTCATCTTCGTCATCATCTGAGAACGCTAAGTAAAGTGCATAGGCTCCACCAAAGACACCGATAGCCATTATGAGCAATCCGGCATTGCTCATGCCAAGATTTTCAATCAACCAATTTTGGGCCTGCATAAACAGCCGAGCCTTGCGAGACCCGCTCTCCAGGGGACTCCCTGAATACATCAAGTACCCGATTGAAGTGAATGCACCGCCAAATGCGATTGCCGCTATTGCGCTTAGTAACTTGCTAAACATATGAGAACCTTTTTCTATTTTGGCCCTTTGTATACTTGGTCATCCGAGTATATCAATAGATACAGCCCCCCTACGCCGCCTTATCAGCTGGCAATTTTTACATATTGTCCTTACGCTGCGACCCAAATAACGGCGCCTCTCGTGCAGTTCGCACTTTCGGTGATAACCCTTTTCAGCTGGCGCCCTTTTTTTCGCTGCCAAAAACCCCGTTCAAAACTGGTTCAGTTGTTGAAGGTTTTTGGCTCAATCGTGATTGCAGGCATTAGCTGCGTTGCAGAGATTTGGTAAAGAGGGCTCATCCCAGACCTCGGATGCACTGCAGCATCCTGTGATATGTTGCCAGGGTCAACGTCTGGTTGTCGTTGTGGAAGGGAATGGCGGATCGGAGGAACAGTCATGGAAACATCAAACCTACCTGCCATTCGCGCGTTTCTTCCTGCTTGGAACAAGGGTCGCATCGTCGGCCGGAAACGCCCATTGAAGCCAAAACATGTCTGGGCGATCAGGGTTCGGCTTGAGCTTGCTGAGAACCATCGTGACCTTGCACTGTTCAACATGGCGATTGAGAGCAAGTTACGAGGTTGTGGCCTTTGCCGCATGCAAGTCGTTGACGTGATGACGTCAGGCTAGATCAAGGAACGGTCAACTGTGCTGCAAAGTAAGACACAGAAACCCGTGCGGTTCGATACTTCAGAAGGCACCCGCGCATCGGTCGCGAAATGGATGGAAGGCCGGCTGATGGTTGGGTCGGAATATCTCTGGCCTAGCCGTTTTCATGAACGTCTGCACATTTCAACCGGTTAGTACGCGTGGATCGTTCGGGATTGGGTTACCTCAATTGGCCTGGAGGCCACCGCCTACGGTACGCATTCGATGCGTTGAACCAAGGTGATACAGATCTACAAAAAGACGGGCAACCTGCGCGCTGTTCAACCTTTGCTGGGGCACACCAAGATGGATAGCACTTTCAGGTATCTAGGTGTCGAACTTGAAGATGCTTTGGCGATCGCAGAAGCTATCGAAATCTAGTAAAGAGAGCCACACGCAAGGGCGGCCTAAAACGGACATGCAGCGCCCAGGCAATATTATGCGGTCGAAGCCCCCATTTCCGACATTCGCCGCACTGCCGAAATTCAGATCCATATCAGCTCAAACTTCGCAGGCGAAACAACGTTTACTTCGGCTGGATCTGGATAGGTGTTGTTTTGGTTTTATCGCAATCGGGGGTTTCGAAACCTAAACTTCAAGCCGTTGGTAAAGCACCGCCTAACTTGCCTTTGCTAAATTGGTTGGTACATCCCCCAAAGTGCGTTCAACGTAATTCACAAGGCGTCGAAACTAACGGCGTAGGTCAGATGGCGTCTTTCCCGTTTCCCGTTTGAAAGCCTTGTAAAACGATGAGCGGGAATTGAAGCCGACATCATAAGCGATCATGAGGACTGTTTCATCTGTTGTTGTGAGCTGTTGCATTGCGTCCTTGATCCGCCAACCGTTCACGTAATCAAAGAAACTCGACCCAAGTTTGGTGCTCAAAGTTTGGGACACGTAATGCGATGATACGCCGATGTGTTTTGACAGATCAAAAAGCGATAAGTTGGGCTCTCGGTACATCAAATCATCTTGCATGGCGGATGTGATTTTTGCGGCGATCCGCGTGATCTTCGTGTCTTCTAGTGCCGAGCGTTCATACTTTGGCCGCTGCGGCTCTGGGCGGGGCCCGCAATCTACCGTTGTTTCTTGAACGAACACTGGTCGTTGCCTTAGCCCCCAAAGCCCAATCACCCAGACCAGCCCCAACAACGACGATTGCGCTGCCAGCTCAATCAGGTTGGCGTTCAGCTTTAGCGTTGAGACGTCGAAGAAATCCAAAACAGTATCGGCCACGTCGAACAATACATATAGGATCGACCAAACAATAATTAACCAGACCCAATGGAGCTCCCGATTTTCGGTGCTGGCAAAAACATCTTTGAGACGCACGCGGTAAGCCCTCAGACGCCGAATTGCGAGTGTTAGGTACGTTACAAGCAAGACAGTCATTAGGGCATGAAGCGCGACAATGGCGGCAATACCCGCAATCACACGGGGCCCAAATTCCGACATGACCGCTTCGCCTGAATTGACAATGTGAGGGGGCATTTGCGCGGCAATGATAACCAAACACAGGGTAATCACGACAGGAGCTGCATGTCGACCGCGCAGCCTGAGCGCGCCTTGCTCATCTTCAGACGTTAACGCCCAAACATAACACCACAGCAGGAGTGGGCTAACAATGTCCAATAGGACGGTCGCGAGTTCAATATAGTATAGTAGAGCGTGTTGCGTGTCGGTCTCGGGGGAAGGCATCAAAATGCTGGGGAGGCCGCTGACTGCCTGAAAAAACAACAAAAGCCCCAGCGGAACCGCAAGGGTGGGGTGTTTTTTCTGTGTCAGGAGAAACGTTGTGCAAAACAAACAAATTCCGACCTGAAATATCGAAACCAAATCAATAAGATGTGCGTAATTCATTGCGGTTAACCCTAGCAAGGTCGCCCAATTTCATGCGGGCGACCAACCTTGTCTGTGTGTTTAGTCAAACAGCAATGCGCTGTCATTACAACGCCTGTGCAAACCAGCAGGCCGCCCATTGATCCGCGCATCGACTAATGTGGATGTTCCTCATGGATTTGCGCCACAAGTAAACGCACGGCCGCAGGATGGTTGGCAACGAGATCTTTTTCGGAGAATACCTCAATCGACTGCTCTGGGGGGATGCCGCGCCCTTCCCACAGCAAATTATTGTGATCGTAATACACCTCGTTGGACATTCCAATTTGCCAACCATTGGGCAGCGATTTGTTTAAAATATCTGACAGCGCGCCTTGCGTCGATTGACCGACGTGCGTGACATTTGGTAATGCGCGCAACGACAGCGTCATGATCTCGCCCGCGCTAACCGTCGATTGGGTCGTCATCAAGTATACGGGGCCATCAAACGAGGGGCGTTCGCTCGGTCGGATAAAGACGGGCGTTTCTGAGGTGCCTTGCGCATCAAATGCGTGTTTTGTGTATGCGATGTGCTCTTGGAACGCAAAACGAGCGGCGATTTCGCGCCCCATATAGTCGTTGCCACCAAAGTTAATGCTGGCGTCAATGATGACAGATTTTACACCCGCTTCGGCAAAACTGACCATGATCTCATCCATGATCTGGTTCACGGCGGCGTATTCTTCGTCATCATTCTCGTCATCCGATATTGCCAAGGGACCATCTTGCGTAAACCCTGTCAGCATCAACACTGCGATGTAGCCGATATTACCATCGACCACCCCATACTGAATTTTTCCACCTGCACCATCCGTGCCGGCGTCTCGCAAAATTTCACTGGAAATGCCATCCACCCAGTACGCTTCCAGCTGCTCCATGAATATTTCGCCTTCATCAACCTCCAGGGCCGTTGCTCGCGTTGCCACTCCGCGACTTAGGGGCGTGGTCTTTGGCGTCGCAGTATAGTTCGATCCATCGATGTCGGCCACGAGCTCAAGGTGACCGTCTTGCAAGGGCGCAATCATATCCGCAAACAGCTGAAACAGTTCCGGCTCTGTCATCTCCGACGAGAGGCGCTGCTGTGCGTCATGTACTTGTTGTTCCCAGTTCACGCCGTAGAGATCAAAAAAGGCATAGTGGGCGGCAAAGATGTCCGCAAAGGCCTGGAAATTCCCAGCGAACGTGTCTGGCACAGGTGAAAGACAGGGTGCGGGGAGCGTTGGCTGGCGAGAGAAGATTATGCGGTGTGGTTCGAATTTATTGCTATATCCAAAGTGGTCTTCATTGGGCGACATGTGGATTGTGTCCGGTTTGAGCAACGCCTCCACGTCTGAGCTGGCGTCGTCATCACGAAAGCAAGTGCCCCCTGCGAGGTGAAATAGCTCATGGCGATCTGGCATGACGTTGAGGATATATCCATAGCCATCGCTGCCCCAAACGCCTTCTGATATGCCACGTTGGGGGGCTGTTTCAGCCTCGATACTGCTGCAGAGAATCGTAAAAACAAGCCCCACAGTTGAAGCTGTATAAGTCTGAAATTGTCGCATCTTGATTGGCCTTGACTGTTAATCGTTGGCCATTCCTAGCGCCCTCCAATTTATCCGTCGTCTGATCCCGCCGGGAAGGACAGACGGACAACAGTATTTTCTAGCGAAAATGTGGCTACATCTGCTCCAAGGATCTGGATCGCAACTTCAGACATGATCGTGAGTGTGGCGCTTGAGCTGAACGTTCGACTTTGCAAATGCAGCGAATGTCCGCAATCCGCCAATTCTGTTGAAAAACACCATGCTGCGCTTGCAGAAATGAACACTTTGAACCGGGCTCGAGCGCCTTTCTTATCAGGCTTTGCGCGTTTGCTGTGGGGCTGGAAAGAATTTGGCTAGCTTGCGGAGGTTCTGGGCAGTTGCGGCGAGGAGAAAATCATCATTTGCGCCGGATGGCCCCCGTAATCGCAATCGTCCCGGTCCAAGGATGCGTTTGAGGTGGGCGAAGAGCATTTCTACTTTCTTTCGCAGCCGCATCGAGACTTTGTATTGTTTGGTTTTGGCAATATCGCGGGCAACTTGACGGGCGTCTTCATGTTCTTCACGGGTGATTTTGCGCGCATCCGCTTTTGGGTAACACAGGGCCTTCGAAGGACAGGCCTGGCATGTATGTTTCAGAGCCTGATACTTGGCAACGCCTTTTCCTGACGGGCCACGGTTCGGATCCGAATAATTGCGCCGGAATTGCTTAAGCGGTTCGCCCTCAGGACAGATATTTGGCTGTTCTCAGGATCCCATTCGAAATCAGCGCGAGACCATGTACCGTCTGTACGACCTGACTTATCCAGCACAGGAATGTGAGGTTTGATGTCGCGATCAACCAGCCAGCCAAGCATCGGGCCTGATCCATACGCGCTATCCGCAATCAGCCGTTCAGGGTCAATATCATGCTGTTTCTTGATCCGCTCCAGCATGGTGCGCACTGACCCAACTTCGGCTTGTCGGATCGATCTTGTGCCCTCAACATCCACGATGACGCTGTGGTCGGTATCAATCAGGTAATTGGTGGAATAGCTAAAGAAAGCAGGGCCTTTGCGGGCGGCGGTCCATTGGCTGGCTGGATCTGAATGAGACGTAAATTTGGGTTCAACGCTGGATGCAGCACCAAAGGCCGCATCATCCAGAACATCTAAATACTCCTTCACGGCACGGGGCGCATCGTTTGGATTAATAGCACTGCGAGCCCAATTCTCCTTTGGCGTGGAGTTCTGCTTGTTGGCATCGGCCTGACCTTTCGGGACATTGCTTCGCAATACACTGTCGGTCAGTGGATCAGGCTGGCATCTGCCGCAAGCCGTTGCCCACTCACTAAGCCGTCCGAAATGCAGCGCGCAACAGTCTTCTCGAAGAGGTGGCGTAGCAGTTCGCTTTCCCGAAAGCGGCCATGTCTGTTCTTGGAAAAGGTCGAATGATTTGGAATTGGATCAGACAGATCAAGACGGCAGAACCAGCGATAGGCAAGATTTAGATGGACCTCTTTAGTAGTGTTCGTGGATACTCCAACGCGATTGAGGACAGGATGGCCGACGACTGTTTTTTTGCCGGATAGCCGCTGCGGAGTTACCTATACACAAGCTCTTTGGACTTGTCCCGTATTTGTTCCGTTCCTTTAACTTGGTATTTTGCCGAAAAGGAGAACGGAAATGGCAAACGGACA
>NZ_PWAA01000030.1 GCF_003031585.1 Thalassobius sp. I31.1 | reverse complement strand
CAAATCGACAGGTTGTCAAGATGAGCCGACACACATCCCGGAGACCGATACGTAAAGGTGATAAAACCACCACGGGGCAAGCAGTATCATCGAGGCTCAGTCCCACAACATAACAAAATACAAATTTGCCGTTCCTTCCCCCTGCCCTTTTGAAATCCCTGGCAATCAGAAAACACTCGCTCTGCCCATCAGATGACAACATAACAAATGCAGTTCACACGCAGAAACGTGTTATATTACAGTAATTTGGAGCACATGGAATGAAGTAGGCAAAGGTTCTCACAGAAAAGGAATTCAAACGCGCACTGGCGATCTGCGAAACCATGCAGAACGGCAAGCGCAATCGGCTCATGCTGCTGCTCTCACATTATGCTGGACTGCGTGTGGGGGAAATTGCCTCCCTCAAATGGAAGGATCTGTTGGATCGAGATGAAAAGCCCAAAGCGATGTTTTACCTCAAAGCTGAGAACACCAAAGCCAGGGAAGCGCGTCAGGTACATTTGAACGCCAGGATGCAGCGGGAGCTCACATCTTATTGGGCGCAGCTGGATCGTTGGAAGAAACCTGAACGCCCTGTGATCCAATCCCAGAAAGGTGGCTCGTTCACCGGCAACAGTTTGGTTCAGGCGTTTAGCCGCGTTTTCCATGCGGCGGGGATCGAGGATGCGTCCTCACATAGTGGGCGGCGTTGGTTCATCACCAGATTGGCACATTCTGGGATTTCACCAAAAGTGATCATGGAACTGGCAGGGCATAAACAGCTGACCACGACCCAGCGATACATCGACGTCACCGACGAGCAGAAACGCAATGCCGTCGAGGTGCTATAGTATAGCGTTGCAGATCACCCCTTATGCCGTTGGATTTAAGGTCAGCCGATCTTCCAAATACCAGTTAGTGAACCCATCGTCGTGATCCACCTTCCAAATTGGTTTGCCCTGCACATCACCGTTTGAGAGCCAAGGCCCCTCAACGACCACCCCGGACAAGCTGCGGTCATTACCATGAAGATCAACGATGACCTTGTCTCCAATATTTGGTCGCCCCATAAGCAAGTCCTCTTCTAAATGTATCTTTCTGCCGAAGCCTACTTCGACGATGGCTATCGTCAAGGCCCCTGTCTCCAAGTCAGCACAGGCATCGCTTATGCTTGATACCCTTGCGTCAAACACGAAAATGCGTTGCCCACTGAACGCTCGAAATTTCTGCCAGTGTCCACAAAAGGTATCCCAAGAGCCAGGCATTGCGTTTTCATCTGCTGTGAAATTTCACGCTGTTTGCATAGGTACGCTCTCTGATATTCCGCAGATCGCGGGAGCAACCAATCCGTAGTGTGTATGGAACCTATTTCCACTTGCTTCATCTTTGTATCAATCGAAATACTTGGAAATCCCAACACACACAGACAGATTTTTCGGCCATGCTGCCGGATCATCCTTGCGATGAACTCTGGGCTCAAGTGTATGCCCTCAAAGCAATATGGTGCGTGTCCCGCAATAGTCCGAGCTATCATCGGTTCCAACAGTTGTTGCACAACTTGGTTCGAACGTTGCCCTTGATCATTTATGTTCGACGGAATTTCACCCAAATCCTGGAAGGCGGCGTCCAGTACATCTGTACTGAGAAGCGGGATGCGTTTGCGTTCTAGAAATCGGTTTGCCAATGTTGATTTACCACTGCGACTGCATCCCCGATGAGATAGACTACTGACATTCCCAACGTTCCAATGCGGCCTCAACATCCATTGCGGTTTTGACGCCATCTGGGATCGGCAGATCAAAACTCTCGTAGAATAACTGATGTGTGCAACGATAGTTTAGCGTCACCTCATTGCTCAGCGCGATTGGGAACCCAAGGCTTTTGACGCGCTGCCAAACAATCCTGTCATCAATCGGATGCTGCCAATCCTCCATATCCCCCCAAGCTCGCAATGCTTCGAATGCGGGGGCAAAAAACACCATTGAACTGGTATCGGCAAAGCCTTCTGTTCCGCACATGTAGCAGGTGTCAATCGGATCCCCCGCTAGCGTTACCAACATACGCTTACTGGCAACAACCGCCGCCTTTTCCAAACCAGCGGCTGCGATGCAGCTTTCCAAATGATCGTCTGCATACCAGTTATCAGCGTCCAAAAAGGCGATGATTTCTGCACCATTCTGAATGGCTTTCTGCACGCCAATCCATCTGGGTGTGTCACCATAATCCCCAAAGTTTTCGGCCAATTGGATGACCGTTCCCGTAAAACCCGCAGACAATGCAAAATTCGGATCTCCATCACTGATGATGATATGTTCGACAGGTCCAATGGTTTGCCTCTGAACACTCTCGATGCATTGCCGCAACCAGTTTTCTGGCGTTTGATAGGTTGGCGTGATCACTGCGATTTTGCCTGTCATCATGGCTTGCCCACCTCGGGATTGGTTTCTGCAGCAACGTTCTCCTCTGCTAAATCATCATCTCCATCCCCCGAATGAACACACGGGAGATTGATCTCAGTTGGTGCACCTTTGTGCGAAATCAAAACCGGAACAGTCACTTGAACATCCATCGGATGTCCGATGGCTTTGATCCGAAGAGCCGTCCAACCTTGGTGTCCGTTCAGAACGCTGATTTCAAAGGTACTGCCATAGTCTTTGGCCCAAGAGACCATCGTTTCAATCAAAGTAAAATCAAGGAACCGATCACTGACGATCTCGGGTGATGAACCCTCAACCAACTCACCAAGTACACGAAAGCGGTCCGGATCGTTTGGGAAAATCAAAACCAGATTTTCTCCCTGTATCCCTAGCTTTAGTGTTCCTTGAAACGCCTTTCTGGTGAACGATCCCTTCGCTTTTTCATCGGCCCGCCAACGTGCCAGACTTCCCAAGACTTCAGCGGAAACTGCAAATGTGCAGAGAGTGTTCATGGTTGGGTCAAGCTCTTTCCAGTTTGCTAATCCTGAGTAGTCCCCAAGTACGCATGACCTGGCCAGTGTTGACTCTGTTGCGATCTGAAGTCCCGCCTCGTGGTCGATGATGTTCCAGCTTTCAAAACTTGGAAAATCCAGTGCAAACGCACGCGCGGAAACGTCTTTGATCCAATGCTTTTTGCTTGTTCTAAGGTGTTGAATTTTCCTGTTCAAAACCACTTGCACACAAGGTTCATGCGCTAGCGTGGTCCGAGATTCGGCAACCCAACGCCCAGCTTCGAACGACATGCAAAGAGCATTGAGAAGGACGAATTTATTTTCAATCTCATCGGCAGTGAGGGATGCCAGGCTTTCGTTATTTTTGCGGATCTTTTCGGTCCGCCGGTTTCCATGTGCGGCAAGTGCGTTCAAATGCTCTGCAATCTCGTCGTCCGATGGATCCATTTTCAACGTGGGAATGCCAGCCTTCTTCTCAGCCTCTGCAAAACTAGTCTGATTAGTCGGGCTTGATTGGAAGCGGCGATAAAAGTCACAAGCGACAAAAAGCCAGTACAAATTTTGATCTGCAAGTTTTTGGCTGCTACGAGGTGCTGCTGCGGGTACCAGTGCAGCTACCGTTCTCTTTACATCGTCGCCTTGTTCACCTTCAGCAACGGACACGATCTGATACCCGCTGTCTGTCAGTCTCAAAACAGCAGTGGCAAAGATATTCGCATTTTGAGGCCGTGAGATTGCATCTGTCCAAGTGCCTTCCGGTAAACCAACTGTCTCGTCGAATACAGCCACAGCACGCTCGTAACGGTCCTGCGTGTTCTCCAGATATTTTTCCAGAGGGTCACGCCGCAAATACGCGACCGCGGCCTTGTAGACGTCAGTGAGTGTATGTCGCAGAAGCTCTTGGTTGAGTTGCTCTCCATCCCAGTCTTTCAGCTGCGCATAGCGCAATATCATGCGATATTTGGACATATTTGGAGCAGAGGTAATAGGTTCTCCGTCAGCGTCTAACTTGTCAAAACCAATCGATACCAGCTCATGGAAAATGTTCTTCTCGGACTTGGGGGACCATTTCTTACTGTAGTGGTGTAACAGTCCCTTAAAGAATGACCAGTCTTCATCCCTTTCTTCTCTCTGCTTCGCCTCAAGCATGAGGCCAAGATCGAGGGTGTCTGCCAAAGCCGCAGACAGCTGTTGGTCATATTGAATTGATCGTTCATGTGCTTTGCGCACAGACTGCTCAATCGTCTTGAATTTCGCGTTGAAGTCATTGAATGATGTTTCAGAATTATCGCCTATTCCAGCGGGTGCTAAGTCGTTCATGATCCAAACCTTCCTTGGAATGATAGGGCATCTAACATCGCAGTGCTTTCGTCGATCCGGGCATTTGGATCGTTGTCAGTGAAGATTACGTCAAACGCTTCTTTGAGGTGACGAATGGTATGGGCACGTTGCAAAACTGCTTTATCATCAAGTCGCTTTGAAACCTGTCTGAACCCTTCCATGTAAGCCTGCGTATTATGATGGGTAAGTAGAATTTGTTGCCAATTCCTGGGAGTATGGCGGCCCTTCTTAGGATCAAAGTCGCCCACCAGATCACCAAGATTGAGCATTTCGCCAAGTGTCGTTTTTGCGTAGACCCGATTATCTTCAGCATTGCGCCAAGTACGCGCTAAGTCAGAAAGCAGTGCTTTTGACCCAATATGTTCGGGCAAATTGGTCTTCTGCATCCGAAACGACCACTTGTTTGGAGCAAAATCAAATCCACAAACCGCCTGATACCCAAACTTGATCCCGTCAACGGGGCTTTTGGAGTCGAACGAAATTTGGATATCCGTGGCGAGTGTGTGCTCACGCAAAGCTCTTTGAAGGTAGGTCAAAGCGGCACCGACGGTGAGCGTGGAGACACCCAGGAAGTGCATCCACAAACCTGGTCGCAGAAGCCCATCACGGTTCATTTGAACCAATCGTCGCAATGTCATGGACAAGATCGTCGAGTGCTTTCCCGCGAAGGCCCAGCCATCAAAGTCGTAATGCTTTACAGCCTCATACCAATGAGCGCTTTCAGCATCACTACGCCCTTGGATCACATTTAGAAGCTTGGTTGCGCCAGGTGTTCGATGATCGGCGAAATAGTCATTATTCTGTAGAGTTCGTTCCAAACAAGCCATGTAACCGCTAGAAGAACCTGCTTGCCGTGCCTTTGCGTAAACGTCGATGTTTTCTTCAACAAGTCTGTCCACATGCGGTGAAGCAGCACCGGTAACAATACCACCCGTAGGGAAATCTAAGACCATCGACTGATCTGCTATCCGCTCCATCCATTTAAGCATGCGGCCTGGGGTTTCAGCAGGGTCAAACTTGATTTTCTGTTGCTGAACTTGAAAGCCACCACTATCACCAATCACAACTACACGTGGGTCGCGTGGCGTCTTTGTGAACCAAGTATTGCGTTCCGCTTTTTTGGCGGTTTTTGCCCCTTGTCCGCCACTGAACAGCACCCAAGGATAGAAACACAGCCTGGACCTGGGATCGATGATTTTCAGGTCAGTAGGTTCCAGACCCATCTGCAAGATACGCTGATAGGCGTCTGGCCCCGTGTAAGCTATGCCAGATGCTGCTGCTTTTGCACGGTTTTGTGCCTCAGTTTCAAATCGAGCAATACTGTCGATGTAGCCTTCGCTTAATGCGGGGGTGTAAAGCGCGACGTTTTCAAACCACCGATCCGCTGAATAGTCACGCCCCATAGCAGTTTGTTCATGGGCAGCTTCGAGTTGAGCAAAGTAGCCCCTTAGGTCTTCAGTCGTCTCGATTTTATTAAGCACATCGTTTTCAACCGGCATATCGGAATCCGACACAGGTTTATCGCAAGATGCTGGCATAGAATTTGCTCCCATTAAAATACTGATTGCCCACGGTTTTGCTCAGCTTGGCTAAGTCCGATGGGTTTCTGCGAAGTGCTGCCTGGCCAATGTGGTTGACCATTAGGTCAGCGTATTTCGCTGCTGATTTAGGGGTTTGCGTCCAAGCGGTGGGATAGCACCAACCAGGATACATTTCTGGATACGATAAACGTTTCGGTACAACGGGAACCGCACCACAAAGCACAGCTTCATACACACCGATACCAAGTGTTTCTTGCTTGTTGGCGGAGAAAACCACGACTGCCCTTGCAAGTTCCATGTGATATTGCGCCTTTGTCAGCGCCTTTTCCTGTGCAAAAACAATCCTGAAGTGACCGAGCTGAGGTGCGAGAGCCTTCAAAATAGCAGGTTGTTTCTCCCCTGAAATTCGATGTGGGAAAAGTATGGTGTCTTTCTTGGTCCGTGCTGAGTGATGCCCCAGAACTGACGGCAGATACTCCATAGGCCAGCCAACAACACGTGATTTCTTCTTCGAACGGGGGTTAATAACTTTTTCAAACAAAGTGCGATGAAACTTGGTTGCGAAGAAGTTATGGTCTGCTGCTTCAAAAAGGGAGCGTTCAAAGTTGTAGCTCCATTGCTTGTTTTTTACGGCGCGCCCCAAGAAATCGAACCAATCATATGATCCAGCATGCCACATCACCTCAATGCTTAGATCCAATCGAAGTAAATCTGACATATAGCGCACATGGATCACACCAGGATGCCATGCATCCGTGAACACCACTCTGTCACCTTGCTTAACCCGTCGTTGCTGAACGGCGAGCGAAAACTCAGCCACTTGGCATGCCTTGTAGGCATTGGTTTCCGCAAAGTTCAGGAAAGCACCGCGTGATGTAGTTCCTGTGGTTGGCGACCCTTGCACAATCTCCAATGTCCACGGTTTAGGGGATTTAACCATCGCAGCACGGATCTGTAGCGGCAGATATTTTTGCCATTCAACTGTGTAACGTTGTTCGTGTGGTTCGATATCAAAGAGCCAAAGCGTGGACATTATTACACCGCCACTTCTGCATTTTCGCGATTGCGCAGCACGGCCCAGAACAGCAACGCACCTGGCATTTTGGCGGCACTCACCAAGGCAACAGCGGTCCAATCGAAGAAGCCAACCATTTGGAGGAACACAACCGTGTCAACAGGCACCGCTATCAATGAAGAATACAGGATGCGTTGCGAGAGCGATTTACGTGTGAACGTATAAACGGCCCAATCTATTGCTTCGGAGATCAAAAACGCCGTAACGCTGGCCACCGCAACAATCGGAGCAGACATGAAGTAGCTGATGCCGCCAGCGACCAGCATTGCGATGATCACCCAATGCCCAATCTCGCGCTGAGCGAAATCACGAAACACAAAAACGAAACCGACGATGAGCATGACCGGCGGGAACATTGTTCCCAAAACGGGCACCATCGGCACCACAACGAAAAGCCAATTGATCGCAACTACGGCGGCGATATAGGCGGTTGTCCAAAACCCTTGGGGCATCTTTTTCCTCCACAGAAATTATTTGTGGGGAAACAGTTGGCAGAATTTTCCAGCCCTGTGTGTGCACAGATTACCTAGACACCATGCAAAAATTACCTAGACGCGGGAGCGGGGTTTTTGCGGAGAAGTTTTTGCTAGAATTTTCTTGAAGAAAGTTTTGACGAAAACTTCTCTGGAGAACTTTTCAGTTTGAGGCTGAAGCTATCAAGCTGGCAAAGTCATAATCGCCTGATTTGCCTCCAACTGGAACTCACCCTCTAACAATCGGGCAATCTGCTGAACAATTTCCAAGCCAAACCCTGCTTGACCGACAGGATTGCTAACCGTTTGGATTTGGTCTGTGACAATGATTGTGACAAAACCATCAATTGCGGCAGCTGCAACGGTTACGGTTTCACCAGCATTTGAAAGACGTACCGCGTTTTGAAGCAAATTGGATAATGCCTCCCACAACAGATGCGCATCCGACGTCAAACGAAGGTCCGTTTGCTGGATTTCCAAAATGATACCTTCGACATCTGCCTGTGGCTGGAATGTCTGGGACAACTGGTCAAAAACACGTTGAATTGGGAAATCTTCGGATTGCAGCACAACCTTTCCAGCATCCCGTTTTGCATATTCAAGCACTCGAGTAATGAAGCCGCCAGCTGTTTTGCTGACATTCAAAGCCTGCTCCAAACGCCGGACCGATGGCGTAGCTTTGTGTTCGCGCACCAACCCTTCCAGCATCATATCAATGGATTGCACCGGTTGGCGCAGATCATGACCAATTGATTTGATCAGATGTTGCTGGAATTCATAGGCTTCTTGCAGTTGTTGGGTTCTGTCTCTGACCTGCTGCTCAAGTTGTTCTTCGCTTTCTTTGACTGCTGCAAATGCACGTTGGCGGTCCGTAATCGCCGCACCAATCATCAGACTGATGCCCGCGGATACCAGCAGCAAACACTGCAATGCCGTGCGTTCGCCTTCAAAGCCGAACAGATAGGCTGCTGGCGGCGTTAACAGCGTTGTTAATGCAGTGGCCCTGGCTGCGGCTGGCAATCCGCCACAAACAGCAAAGACAATCGGCGGCAGTAAGATCACATACCAGAGCGGGCCCATATTCACGCTTTGCTGTGACGCCGAAAACGCCACGAACATAGCGAGTAAGATGGTTATCAGTTGAAACGCAATCACACGCCAATTTGGGATTTCCAACTTGGTTGGCTTTGGGTGATTTAACCAAAACAGAAATGGCACCAACAGCGGTGGAACAATTAGTGCACCGATGGCATCACCCACGGCCCAAGGCAGCAAGATATCCCAGGCGACAACCCATGAAAAATTGCCCACAACCGCATGTAATGAAACTCCTGTGAACGCGCCAACCAATGCGGCACCGATAGTGATCAACAACAGTATGAGTTCATCTCGCAGCGTCTCAATGGGCTGTGTCACTCCAAACAGGTGTCGGATCAGCAAACCCGCCCCGGCATAAACGATGAAAAGCCTAAAACTGTGCAGGATGGGATCACGGCAGCCAGTGAACTCGATATCCAGCAAGTTGCACACGATGGGTATGGCCAGCAGCAGGTTCGCAACCAAAGGTGCGAAGATCATTCTATGCGGCATCACCAGTGCAATGCTCAGCGTCACACCAGCAGGCAAGAACCACAGGCTGGAATAGGTTTCAAAAAAGTTGAACACATCAGCGGATTTGTATGCGGCTAACCACAGAACAATTAGACCAACAAACAGCAGCGCATCGCGACGGGAGAAATCAAATATCTTTCGCATGTGGAGAAACTGGTCCAAATTGTTGGCAAAAATCAACAAAAGATACTTGGCCATGAAAACACTGCTTATCGCTGATGACCACCTCATGTTTGGGAGCGCGCTTGCTTACATGCTGAGCCAAATGGACCCTGATGTGTCTGCTACCGCCGTGGAATCCGTTGCCAAGGTCATTGCACATTTGGAAGCGGGCGAAACTTTTGATCTGATCCTTTTGGATTATGAGATGCCAAGGACCAACGGATTGCAGGGTTTGAAGATGATCCAGCAGCAATATCCGCATCAGACAATTGGGATGTTGTCCGGTCGCACCGATCCACAGCTGGTGAAAAGCGCGATTGATGGCGGGGCCATTGGGTGGTTGCCAAAATCAATGTCGGAGGAACCGCTGCTTCATGCCTTGAGGATGATGGCTGCTGGTGGCCAGTTTATCCCCAAAGAGGTTCTGGAAGAGCTCCAACAGTATGTAAACCGATGGGGGGATTTGACGTCAACGGAAATGGAGGTTGCCAAGTTGGTTGCTGACGGTCTGTCCGACAAAGAAATAGCTGCACAGTTAGATATGGCCCCCAACACTGGGCGGAACCATGTGCGAGCAATATTGGTGAAATCTGGCGCAGAAAACCGAACCAAGTTTGCTGTAATGTTTCGAGAAAGCATGTAGGGAACGGCCCAAAGTGGACCTTTACCAATTGAGTGGGTGCTGCGACGCTGCTTCGCGAAAACCGGCATTGGCAAGTTTGCGAAGCACTTCTATACGCCCGAGGTACCCTACGCGGACGAAGTTACCCTTCCGCCAACATCATGTTCGAGACGCTCGAACCGCAAGGAAGACGAGAAGCGTCATCAGGACTTTTGTCAAAGTTCCACGACATGAGCTCTTCGATTTTGCTTGCGGTGCGACCTGCTGCGATGGTTTCCAGTGTCGCCTTGAGGTAGGCATATGGCTCGACTTGCAGGTCCCAACCAGAGAGGTAAGACGTGCCCATGTTCTGCTTCCTCATCGTGACCGTCGAAGATCGCGCGTTTCCTGTTGAGGGCACACCCCCGTTACTTAGATTTATACCCTGAGTAGGTTGCAAGTGCCCGATCTCGGCCTTCTTTCAGCCCAACGATGGGGGTTGCATAGGCGGCATCTTGGCGAAGGTTCCAGCCAATTGGCGTTGCGTCAAAATAGGACAACGCGTCTGGGTGCGGATGGGCCCGATCCTCGGCAATCCAACGATTTAGATAGTCATGATCGGGATCAAATTTTTCGGCCTGTGTGACGGGATTAAAGACCCGGAAATACGGCGCGGCATCCGGTCCGCAACCCGCAACCCATTGCCATCCCATAGCGTTGCTCGCCGGGTCCCAATCGATCAGGCAATCGGCAAACCAATCGCGACCGATCCGCCAATCGACCAGCATATGTTTGGTCAAATATGAAGCAACGATCATACGGGCGCGGTTGTGCATGACACCTGTCACATACATCTCTCGCATTGCAGCATCGACAAAAGGAATGCCCGTCCGCCCTTGTTTCCAAGCTAATACCGCGTCGCTGTCGTTACTGCTCCAACTAAAACCCTCCCAACCTTCTCGCCAGTTTTGGTCAACAATATGCGGAGTATGGTGGATTAGGTGATATGCAAACTCGCGCCAAACGACCTCCTTAAGGAAATGTTCAGCTTCACCAACACCATCGTTTAATGCCGCCCAACCTGCGTGCCAACAGGCCAAAGGGCTGATTTCACCGTAGGTTAAATTCTCAGACAGCCCCGAAGTTACGCTGGCAGCAGGAAAGTCGCGCTTGGATTTATAGTTCGCAACTTTGTCGGCTATGAAATTCGACAAACGCCTCTGCGCGGCCACTTCCCCCACAACGCAATGTGACGCTATGACTGCCGCCCCACGTCGCATATCGGCCCCTAAGGACCAATCGCTCAAAGCGTCTGACACCGGCCATGTATCGGGCGCAGCCATAGTTTTGGGTTCCGGCAGGCAAGGACGTAGCTCACTCCCGCGCACCGCTTTCCAAAATGGAGAGTATACTTTGTAGAATCCGCCAGTTTTCGTCTCAACCGTCCACGGTTCAAATAGGATGTGACCCGCAAAGGATTGGGCGACAATACCCTCTGCTTTTAACGCCGATTTGACAGCTGTGTCCCGCCTTTTGCTGTCAGGATCGTAAAGACGAGACCAATAGACCGCCCCAGCCCCTGTGTGCGCGATCAAATCACGCAACACTTCCAACGCGTTACCCTGTCGCAAGATCAACCTTGATCCCCTGGAGCTTAGTCGCGAGTCCAGATCATCAAGGGATAACCCTAACCGAAAGCGAGGCGCTGCTCCCTGCGCGTCAACGATATCGTCGCGGATAAATATCGGGATCACTGGTCGACCAGATCGAATTGCATAGGTCAATGCAGCGTGGTCACCAAGACGCAAATCACGGCGAAACCACATCAGGATGGGGCTTGTATCTGTCATGCAGGTTCATTGTAAGCGATGCGAGAACCCAGCGCTATCACGGTTTGCCATGAAATGAAAGTCTGACCACCAAGCTGGACGATCGGCATCCCCAACACGTGAACTAAGATATGAACCAGCGTTTTGGTGAATTTCGGTTTGGTGCCCTGCTTTAGTAAGTTTCGGCGGCGCAGTGGTTGGGTAGGCGCACGAACGAAAAACCAAAGATACGTCATTTTCGCCTGCATCTTTTGCTGTGACGTCCAGATGCAGGCGAACGCATTACACTGAAATGATAATGTGTTGCACGTCGACAAGCCACATGTGGCGAAGGTTTTCTGGGGCGGTTTAGACTTTTTCATGGTCGTCAATTGCCTTGAAAAATCTACGGGTGTCATCTTGGATGGCTTGGCGTTTTTCATCACTCATGCGGTCCAAGCTTTTGTACATAAACCCCATGCGCGGGTTCCCTCGAAGTTTGCCTTCGTTTCGCGCAATAAAATCCCAGTAAAGATAGTTGAAAGGGCACGCGGTCGGCCCATTCTTGACCGTGTGCTTATATCTGCAATATCCGCAATAGTTGGACATTTTGTTGATATAGGCACCGCTGGCCGCATAGGGTTTCGATGCAAGCTGTCCGCCATCTGCAAACAAGATCATGCCCGAAACATTCGGCAGCTCGACCCATTCATAGGCATCTGCGTATACCAACATGTACCATTCATTGACCTCATCAGGGTGCAGCCCCGCAATCAAGGCAAAATTCCCCAGCACCATTAACCGCTGGATGTGATGGGCATATGCGTTCTGTTTGGTCTCGAAAACACATTGGCGCATGCAGTTCATCTGGGTGTCAGCGGTCCAATAAAACTCCGGCAACGCGCGCTTGGCCTCCAGGAAGTTCGCTGTCTTATAATTCGGCATATTAAGCCAGTACATCCCACGCACATACTCACGCCAACCAAGGATTTGGCGGATGAAACCTTCGACGGCATTCAGCGGGGCAGTGCCTTTGTGATAGGCGGCTTGCGCACGTTGAATGCATTCAAGCGGATCCAGCAATCCGCAGTTAAGATAAAGGCCGATATGGCTATGATACATCCAAGGCTCGCCTTGGATCATCGCATCTTGGTAGTCGCCAAACAGGTTCAGACGACGGTCGGTAAACTCCTTAAGCGCCAAAACCGCTTGGTCGTGTGTGACAGCGAAATGAAAGGGCGACAAGTCACCGAAATGATCGGGGAAGTTGGCCTCAACCAGCTTTATGACCTCTTGGGTGATCGCGTCTGGTTCGGCCTTATATGTCGGCGGTACTTCTAATCCGGTCGCAGGCGGTTTGCGGTTTTCACTGTCGTAATTCCATTGCCCGCCAATGGGGCCATCTTGCTCCATCAAGATCGAATACTTGCGGCGCATTTCACGGTAAAAAAACTCCATCCGCAATTGCTTACGCCCCTTTGCCCACGCCTCGAATTCTGCAGCGGTACTTAAGAAACGGTCATCGTCCCTGACGGTGACCTTCACGTCTAAAGCCTTGGCCCAACCACCCAAATCCTCAACCAAGCGGTATTCACCTGGGGTTGTGACAATGACCTCGTCGATCTCGTATTCGTCAACAGCACGCGCAACCTCACCAAGCAAAGACCCCGCATTGTCCGGGTCGTCGTAGCGAACGTATCTTACATTCAAACCTTGGTCCGCCAATTCGGCGGCGAAATGGCGCATCGCAGAAAAAATGAATGCGATTTTCTTTTTATGATGTTTGACGTACGTGGCCTCGCTGCGGACCTCGCACATCAATATGATGTCACTTTGAGCCTCCACATCGACAAGGCTTGAAACATTATGGCAAAGCTGATCACCAAGTATCAAACGTAATTTCATATCCATGCCACGCGTCTTGAGGGGGGGGATCCGAATGACGTTCTCCGTAACAGCAACAATGTTGAGACATGCATCACCAAGGGATAGTTTTGCCCGCATAATCGAAGAACCCCCCGGTATCTTTTCTTGAAAGTTCATCCATCACGGCGACAAGGTTTGCCGCTGCGACTGGGGCGGGGGTGCGTTTATGGGATTTGGCGTAATCCGCAGAGAAGGAGGTTTCGACAGTCCCGGGATGTAAACAAGCACAACAGGCGAGCGGATGTGTGCGCGCGATTTCGATAGAAGCGCCATGGATCAACTGGTTCAGATCGGCTTTCGAACTTCGGTAAGAATGCCAACCGCCAATCTGATTATCGCCAATCGACCCAACGCGCGCCGAGAGTGCTGCAAAAACACAAGGCCTATCGCGTGGCATCAATCGGATGCTGTGTTTCAAAATCAAGGCAGGGCCGACCGCATTGGCCTGCAATTGGTCCATTAATGCTGCGCCACTTAATGACCTTATGGATTTTTCCGGCTGTTGATCGTTTACGCTCAATGCGCCTGTAGCCACAAAGATCAGGTCGAAAAACCCATCCAGCAGCCCAAACTGACGCGCGACAGTGTGTTCATTGGTCACATCCAACCCATCACGGCTGCGCGACAAGCCAACGACATCGTCCCCTCGGTCGAGCAATGTTTGAACTATGGCTTGCACAACACCACCCGTATCTCCGATGACGAGAACTCGTTTCACCGTAAGATCTCACTTTAAGTGGAACAGGTTGCGGTTCGGATAATGGCTTGCGTGCCATCACCCATGACTACGGAATACTTGGCACTGTCCGACATAAGCGAGAACGCGGTGCCGCCAATTTCATCGTCGGTTACAGTAATTTCACGTGTTCCATTTGTGTCATCTACATCGATGGTGAACGCAATCATTTCATTCTGGGCGATACCCGTGATGGACAAAGTTGCGCGTTGATCTCCATCCGAAATCACGGGCACCTCTGCGAGGTATTGTGCCCCATCGGTCACCTCAAAAGGTTGAAACACTTCAACACCTGCGCCGGTATCAGTTACATCGAAAATTAAACCAGAATTAGGCGCCGCGAAATCTATCGTGAATTCTGCCGGACCAAGGTCGCAACTGCCGACATTCATTATCACAAACCGATCCTTTGGCGCACCCTCAATGAATTGCTCTTGGAGGTCCGCATAAGCAGGCGATGACAGGAGCAGTACAGCGAGACCGCTCATCGCAAGGTTTGTCTTGGTCATGAGTTTTTATTCTCCCGGTTAAAGGTTTTCTTTATCAAAGGCTCGTATGGCAATATTGCCTATTAAAGGTTCGATATAGTTACGTACCTCACACTCATTTGGATCACATTTGATATTTTAAAACGAATAAATAGCTACTTCTCGGATCCACATTCTGATCACTGAGGTAGGTATATGGAAGGTTTAGCTGCAAGAATGCACTCAACGCTTCAGATTTGAATAGCCAAAACGCAAAGAACAAAGTCTGCTTTGGGGGCGTTATATCGAATCTCTCGCACCCGCAGCGAAGGTCCGCTTTCCGCCCATGCTGCGTTTCGCTGCAAGGGCAAATTTCACTTCCGCCGATACTGCATCAACCGTTGCTTGTTCCAATCTGGGATCAATTGTGCGATTTCATCGGTGGGTCTGATTTTGCTGTAGTAGGCGTCTATCATTTTGGATGAAGTCCCAACGTTCCGACCCAGTAGGTGATGCCCAACACCTTCGCGGATTTGCTGCGTGATGTAGAAATGACGGAAGCTGAAGCTGTCCCTGAGCTTGCCGTTACGTGCAACACGTAGGTCAGCGGCGATCAACAGCTTAGCCAAGCCAATCTTGAAACTACTGATGCGCTTACCTTCATGATTAAAGAACACAGGATCATCATCACCAGGCATTTGATCATTGGCCACGTAGAACAGTGACTTCAGCAGATTAAAAAATGTCAGTGTCTCCGGCATCGCAGCAAGTTCTCGCTCCTTACCTTTCCCACGGGCTTGGATCACGGTGACATCGCAGAACTCACCATTTTCAACTTGGATTTTACGGGCTTCAATATCTCCCCAACTGAGGTTCAACAGCTCGGTTGGGCGCATGCCAGTGAAGGCTGCAATCATGCAAAAACAATGCAGGCGCAGACGATCTTGATAAGTTTTTTGGTTCTTCCCGCTTGGATCAGCATCAGTGAACTCATATGCCCGCACCCGTTGTTCGGACACAGATTTCAGATGCATGAATTCTTCCATCGTGAACCCAGGTCTGCTGTTATCTTTGCGCCGCTTATCCTTGGGCACATTGATCTCAGGGACTTCAGTGACATAGCCACGACGTTGCCCAAACTCAAACAGTTGGCGCAGCAGAAGGCTTTCCTTGTGGAGAGTTGATTTCGATGGATAGCCTTCCTTCACAGGTCGGAAAATCTTGGTTGTGACGCCTTTGATCACACGATCATATTGGATCATCGGGTTCTTTGAACCTGGCCCAGTGATCCAAAATTCTTTACGCCAATCCCAATATGCGTCGATGTCGTCGGCTTTGATCGCGCTCATCAGCTTGTGACGAAAATACTCAACGAAATACCGTCGGATGATCGTTGGATATTGTTTGGCGTGATATTCAGCTTTTTCACCACGCTGCACGGCCAACTCAATCCCCGTGATGAATTCTTCTGCAATTTTCTCAAACTGCTTTTTGTTCACCGACAAACCCACTTCTGCCAAGGCGCAGGCTTTGATCCATTTTGATTGGGCGCGCCGTTCTGCTTCAATAGGGTCTGACGTGCCCAACGACACCCGCTGCTGCCCTTGCCCCTTGATTGAGTATCTCGCGTAATAACGTCCATTGGGTGGGCGTTTATACAGTGTGAACCCTTCTGAAACTGCGTCCATTGTCGTACTGCCTGTTGTTGATATCACCGTGCACATAAAGCCACCGCATCAGCAGGACGAGTTCAAGAATTGGTTTTTGCCGGGTATCAACTTTCAGGTTTGCTGGGATACTTTGGGGTTTCACCGTGCAGAGTAACCAACTTGGTTTTGCAAACCTTGGATGCATCTAAGAGTTCATGTGAAAGCCGCTGGCGCGAACCAGCGGCTTTCACAGCAATGTACTGCTGGATTACGCTTTTGGCTTGCCAGCGGGCGCCTTTGGCTTGGTTTTTACCATCTGCGCCAAAGCATCATCAAGTTCGCCAGCAAGAACGGCTGATCGAACCGTCTGCAAAACATCAATCAAGTTGGAAATCTCACCGACCTCCACGCTGTTCTTGTCTTCCAGCAGAGGCAGTTCTTTCGCACCATCCCGCAGAGTTAGCATCCAGGCGCCGGTGTGATGCTGCCACCACCATTTACGAATAGCACGTTGTTCGGTGATCTGTTTACCTTCACCATCCTCCCCACGCACCCATTTGCGGATGTCTTCCAGGAACTCTTCATCTTTGAGTTCAGCTTCGGCGGCTTCGATTTGGGTTTCCAACTTTCGCAGGAGGTTCAAACGCTTCCGCGCAACCGGCGATACTGGTTGTTTCTGCGAGTTTACGGTAAGGGCAAGTTTGGACAGATGCTGCATAGCATGGGCCTTTCAATGTGGAACATGCCAGGATCAATTAATGCCATGTGATGTGGAGAGCGACACCTCTTTGATGGATATTTGTTACCCGAAAGGATCGCGATTTCACCAGACCTGTTTCTAATGAGTATTTTTGGGCAAGAGACTTATCTAAAGTTGCGTTGCAAGCTTGACATATTGCGCAGAGTTCACCCAATCTAGCGTTGCCGAATGGTTTTTCTGATCGCTACAAAGGAGGCGCATTGTGACGCAGAAACAATCAATCGAAACTTATAAAGGACCAACCAGAGAAGAAATAGAAGCAAAAATTTCATCAAATGGCCTAGGAGCGACCCGTGACGTTCTAGCCGGTTGGGGAGTTCCATGGCCACCGCCAAAGGGGTGGAAAAAATTACTTCTCGCGCGCGCTGATGAAGCTATGGGCGTAGTCGTACCGACAAAGCAACCTGATAGAAAAACCGCAACTGAATTGTTCCCTGAGCACCCTGCTGCTTTTTATACAACCGCAAAATGGCGGAAACTCAGGTTCGAAGTTTTAAGTGGCGAAGACGCGAAATGCGCGTGTTGTGGTTGGTTCGTAGGCGCTGATCAATCTGCGAATTATCTTGTCGTTGATCACATTGTTTCGAGGAAGCTGAGGCCTGACTTGGAAATGGAGCGAGGGAATCTACAAATTTTGTGTAATGAGTGCAATTTAGGAAAGGGCAGGTTTAAAAAAACAGACTTTCGCCACAGGCGTGAGTGAACATATTTAACTGTACCAGCTGCGCTTTACCCCGCCCTCATAAATCGCGAGGGAACCGTGTACGCAAAATACCCATCAAATCTGGTGGCGGGGAGGAGCATCGCAATTAAACAACTCGACTTAAATTGGTAATTTCCGTTCGAAACAGGCTTAACGATTGCAAACTCAGCTTACTCTCACTGATCCACCTCAGCTTCCAACTGATCCATCACCTCCACAAAGTTGAGTTCTACATTGATGCGTTCCACCAGCTGCTGGAGTTCCTCATATGCTTGGTTCAGATTTTCCGCATATGGTTGGCAAAAATGTGGGTTACCAAGGAACGTGGCCATTATGGTCTTTGTGACAGTCATCAACGTTTCCAGCACACGCCGAGATGGTTGGCGGCTTCTTGTGATCATGCAGGAATAGTATGAGGGTTTCATCCCCAGTATCTTGCGGGAAAACGATGTTTGGGACACCGTTAGATTGTTCCTGCGGTACAAGTGGAATGCATCCCTTAGTATGTTGTC
>NZ_PWAA01000029.1 GCF_003031585.1 Thalassobius sp. I31.1 | reverse complement strand
TGTCCGTTTGCCATTTCCGTTCTCCTTTTCGGCAAAATACCAAGTTAAAGGAACGGAACAAATACGGGACAAGTCCACTTGGTGCTCCACCCTGTATCACTCCTGGCCAGGCTTGTACTCTGGAAATCGACAATATGGTTTCGGTGCGTTTCGTCTATGCTGAGGAAATTGGGGCCTGGAAGCCATTTGCAACCTGGGGGCTGGCGGCTGCCAGCGTTTCGGGGAGCGCCGATACAGGTGCTTGCGCAGGTCCATGCGACTTTGATGAAACACTTTTTGGATTCAGCCTGGGGCTGGGCACAGGCTATCGTATCAATGAAAAATGGTCGGCCCGTGCAGAAGTTCTGTACTCAGAGTTTAATGCGCCTGAGTTCACAAACCCGGTGAATGTGACTTCAACCGGTGTCGATGCTGTGCAGCTTCGCTTTGGTGCTTCCTATACGTTCTGATCCGAATGAAGATCTGGAACAGAAACGGGCGCCGCTGGCGCCCGTTTCTAATTTGGGGAAACCTGTTTTCAGGCTTTTTCCAGCTCAAAGCTGTCATGCAGGGCCTGAACGGCCAGTTCCATATATTTGCGGTCAATCAGCACAGAGACTTTGATCTCGGATGTGGTGATAACCTTGATGTTGATGCCTTCATCCTGAAGCGCCTTGAACATCTGCGCCGCAACACCGGCGTGGGACCGCATGCCAATGCCAACGATAGAAATTTTGGCAACATCGGTATCCGCCACCAGATCATGGTAGTTGATGTCGCCTGCATCTTTTGACGCCTGCATTGCCGCTTCTGCGCGGGCAACCTGATCGGTCGGGCAGGAGAAGGTCATGTCAGTGCGACCATCTTCAGAGATGTTCTGCACGATCATATCGACGTTGACGCCGGCTTCTGACAGCGGGCCGAAGATCGCGGCTGCAATGCCTGGCCGGTCCGCAACGGACACCAGGGTGACTTTGGCTTCATCGCGGGAATAGGCCACACCGGCCACTACATTAGATTCCATGATATCCTCCTCGGCGCAGACAAGCGTGCCGGAATTTTCGTCATTTTCTTCAAAACTGGACAGCACCCGCAGGCGCACACCAAAGCGCATCGCCAGTTCAACAGACCGGGTTTGCAGAACTTTCGCACCCAGAGATGCCAGTTCAAGCATTTCCTCGAACGCGATTTTGTCCAGTTTGCGGGCTTTGTTCGAAATACGCGGATCGGTGGTGTAAACCCCGTCGACGTCGGTGTAGATGTCGCAACGCTCTGCCTCAAAGGCGGCTGCGAAAGCCACAGCCGTTGTGTCAGATCCGCCACGGCCCAATGTGGTGATACGGCCTTCAGGCGAGATGCCCTGGAAGCCTGCGACCACAGCAACCCGCATACCTTCGCCGAACTTCGCGTTCATATTGTCGGTTGGGATTTCTTCGATCCGGGCATTTGCATGCGCAGACGTGGTTTTCAGCGGCACCTGCCAGCCCTGCCAGCTGCGCGCGGGAATATCCATTTCCTGCAAGGTCAGGGCCATCAGGCCTGCGGTGACATTCTCACCGGAACTGACCACAGCGTCATATTCACGTGCATCATACAGCGGCGAGGTTTCATTAACCCAGCCCACCAGTTCATTGGTCTTGCCTGACATTGCCGAGACAATCACAATAACATCATAGCCTTTGGCGACTTCCACGCCGATCCGTTTGGCCGCACGTTTAATGCGATCAAGCGAACCAACCGAGGTGCCCCCGAATTTCATCACCAGAAGCGGCATGGTTTTTCCTTTACCCAGCGCCAATAAATCCAGCGTTTCATAGGGGTTTCAGAAGGGTACCGCAAGAGGTGCGCAGATAACAACCTGTGACTGCCTGAAAATTGTGCAGCCGGAAACTTTCAAAGTTTCCGGTCCGTTTTCTTTCAAAGAAAACGGGGCCTCACTTCCGGGGATGATTCAGAAGAGCCGTCAGGCAGTCTTTCTGTTCTGATGCGTGTCGCATTTCCTGATCAATGGCCTGTCGATACACGGGCCAGATTTTGCCCCTCAGGGCTTTGCCCTGATCAGTGATATGCAGAACAAGGCCCCGCCCGTCCGTTTTATCCTTCCGGCGTATAATCAGCCCCTCATTTTCAAGACGCATCGCGAGGCGGGAAAAACCGGATTGTTCAAACAACAGGGCTTCCTGCATCTGATAGGGACGCAACCCTTCCGGCGCGCATTCCAGCGCCCAGAGCACATCATACCAGTCCAGCCGGGGCATCCCGGCGTCCTGCAACGCCCGTTCGATATTGCGATGCACGCGCACATGCATCTGGTTCAGCGCGATCCAGGCCGCTTCTCTGGTTTCAAAATCAGTCATCTCACACGGTTGTTACCTTGTCGGGCTGGATTTGGGAATCCTGATCTGCAATATAGATGCAAATGCATCTATATGTGAAAGATAAGATGATGAAGACACTGATGACTTCAGCGGCGCTGCTGATGGCCGCGTCTGGCGCAATCGCGGAAACATATGTACTGGACCCGACGCATACCGAAGTGCGTTTCTACTGGAACCATGCGGGGCTGACAGAACAGCACGGCGAATGGCTGGGCATTGCCGGCACAATTGAGTTTGATGCAGACAACGTAACTGCAACTTCTGCCGATATCACCATTGACCCCGCAAGCATTCACACCGGTGTTGTGGCGCTGGATGATGAACTGAAGGGCGAAATGTTCTTCAACGCAGAGGCCTACCCTGAGATCCGCTTCACATCTACGTCCGCGGTACAGACAGGTGCTGAAACCCTGCGTCTGATCGGGGACCTGACCGTTAAGGACAATACGCATTCTGCGGTGCTGGATGTGAATATGAAGTTCATGGGCACCCACCCTCTGGGCGGCTATTTTGACTTTTATCAGGGGGAATGGATTGGCGTCGAAGCCACATCATCCCTGCTGCGCAGCGAATATGGCGTCGGGTTGTACGCACCGCTGACCAGCGATGTTGTGCGCCTGGAAATCTCCGCCGAAATGCGCGCAGGCGGCTGGCCGGCCGAATAAATCCGGCCCTGAAGGCAGCTGTCAGACCGGCTGAGAGACAAGCGGACGGTTGTTTTTGACCGTCCGCGACACGAATTGCTTCTGCCGCTTTCCGTCTGGGATAATCCGCGCCGCCGGACGGGAGATTTCGCCCCCCATGAGTTCCGGGAAGAGGATGGAAATCTCTTCAACAGAGGCGTGTGGCAGGGTTTTCATCGCCTCAGTGCCCGTATGCAGGCTTTCTGTCGGTGTGCCTTCCGCATAGACGATTTCATGCTGTTCAAAAAGCATGTGGAAATAGGTCACGGGACCTTCCACCGGGGCCACATCAATGCCGGGCAGTTCCGTCAGTTTGATAGCTGCGATCAATACCTCTTCTGCGCCGAACATGCGTTCGGAAATGCGTGACACCGCCAGCATCCTGTGCTGACGGGAGACCTGCAGATCCCGCACAGGCAGATCCCGCGCCAGGGCGCCTGCCTTGATGCGCACGGGCCGCAGCTTTTCATTCCGCCGCAGCATAGCCGGGGTGATCTCTTTCTTGCCAATCCAGCGCAAAGGCTGAAAACCCCGGTCCCGTGTCATGATCAGATCCCCGGGTTTCAGATTTTCAATGGCGGTCTGGCCGTTTCGGGTTGCGATCAATGTGCCTGCTGTAAAGCAGACCACATTCTGAACCTCGGCGGTGTTCAGAAACAGCCACCCGTGCTGCTGATCCGGATCGACGTTCGTCAATGTAATCTGATCAAATGGCCCGGCGACAGTGACGGTCTGCGTGATATTGGTGTCAAACGGGGCTTCATAAACCGCAGTTGTACCGCTGGTTCCGGAACTCAGGGTGGTGACAACCGGTGTGCCGTTTAAGGTGGATTCCACAACCATCCGGTCATTGAAACCGCCCTGAAAGCCGTTGGAGTTCACATCACCAACCGTGAATGTCAGGTTCTCAACCGGGTTGGAAAACGTCAGAGTGAAGGAATCCGCATCTGTATCAACTGCGTTGTCGGTCTGGACATCCCCTGAACCGTTCACAAAAAAATCGCTGGTGAAGGTCGCAGTGATTGTAACGCTTTGTCCGTCATCATCCACGATTGTCTGCGAACCATTTGCCAGCAGAATTGCGAAGTCGATCGTAGCCATTTCCGTATCCTTTTGCGCGGTCGAAGAGGGAACTTGCTAAGGTTACGCAGGCTGGCAGGCGTTGAGAAATACCCTTAAAAACGGTGAAATGCGCACAGGCCAGACTGAACTTTTGAAAGGAAGAGATATTTACAGAAAACAGGGTCTGATTGACCCTGAAATTGTGGTTAAATTGTGGCGTTGCGATGGTTTGTTTTCGGTATCACATTGATTTCAAATGCTTAAGGGTGGATCAGGTTTGTTTCAAATCCACCTATAGGTGTGCTTCAGGCGGGGCGAAGGCGATACATCACAAAGCGTGGGGGGCGCCATCAAACGCCAGGAATTCACCACTGCGGGACATATCCAGGCGATCAAAGTGACCGATCAGCTGGCTGGCCGAAGCTTCGGGCGTCACATGACCAGCCTCGCCGCCCATATCTGTCTGCACCCAGCCCGGATGGTAGACGCCAACAGCGATGCCTTCTTTGCGCAGGTCATGCGCCAGATTAAATGCCAGATTGATCACAGCTGCCTTGGAGGCCCGGTAAATATAGCTGCCGCCCTGGGCTTTGTCGCGCGTGCCCATTTGCGATCCGATGATGGCAATGCGTGCCTTGTCGGACCGGCGCAGGGCAGGCAGGCAGGCCTCAATTGTTTTGTAGACGCCGGTGACATTGGCGGCAAAGGTTTGCGCCCATAGGTCAGACGGCAGATCATCCCCGATGTAACGGCCCTTATCCTGATAAACGCCGGCACTGCAGATCAGCAGGTCAAGCGCCTGAGTGCTGAGTGACTGCGACAGGTCCTGCAATGAGGCATCGGAGATCACATCCACAGAAAGCATATCGCGCCCCTCTGCACCACGGGTTGTACCGATCACACGCTGATTTCTGGCCTGATACTGATGCATCATTTCTGCGCCAATACCGCGATTGGCGCCTGTGATCAGAACTGTCATCATATTTCTCCCGCTTTTGCGGCAGATTAGTTGGTTTTGCGTGTGGGGGTAAAGGGCAAAGGCAGAACCGGCACGCCGTCTTCGATCAGCGATTTTGCCTCTTCGGGTTTCGCTTCGCCCCAGATCGGACGGTTGTCGATTTCGCCGTCATGCATGGCGCGGGCTTCTTCCGCGAAACTCATACCCACATATTCTGAATTTTTCTCGACTTCGGCTTTCATGCGGGTGATGGCAGCTTCCGCTTCGCTTTGTGGTGTGCTGAGCGGCGCTTCGGGCGCAGGCGATGGCGCGGTTGCCGCCGGTGTGGGTGCCGGTGCAGGTTCCACCGGGGCCGCTGCTTTTTTACGTGCAGTTGTGACCCGCGGCGCCATCAGTGATTTTGCGCTGCCGCAGTCCGGGCAGGCATTCATACCTGCAGCCTGAAGCTGGTCAAAAGCATCAGCAGACTGAAACCAGCTGTCAAAGCTGTGATCATTTTCACATTTCAGCGTGTAACGGATCATCGGGTCTTCCTGTTCCTATTCTTCAAATAAGAGCATGGCGGGGAAATGACAATGCCGCAGGGCAGGGATGCGCGCTTACAGAATGGTTTTGGGATCAAAGTTACGGATGATCTGCGCCAGTTCAGGTTCGTCAATCAGGCTTGCGGCTTTCTTTGGGGTGAACCATTCCCGGCTGCGTTCATCCGCTTCGGGATAGTCATCCAGCAGTTCTTTCACCTTCATCGGAAAGATCGCAACAATACAGGGGATCAGTTCATCGCCCGGGGCTTCGCGCATGGTGGAATAAAGGCCCAGGCAGGTCTCATAGACTTTGCCCTTTACGCCGGCTTCTTCAAAAGCCTCAGTCGCGGAGGCTTCTGCCGGGGTTTTCTCATCCATCGGCCATCCCTTGGGGATCACCCAGCGCCCGACACCACGGGAGGAAATCAGCAGAACCTGCAGCTTGTCACTATGGTACCGATAGCAAAGCGCACCAAACTGCGTCCGTACGGAACGTTTGCCGCCATCGGCCAGCTTAATCGGTTGTTGCTTCGTCGCTATCATCGTTACGTATTGCTTGCCTGTCAGCGGGCAGTTTCTGCGCAATATATTGCAATTGGCTTACGCTGCCGCTTTTTTCCTGTTCGCATTGCTCTTGTCAGAGCAGGCCACCGCTTACTTCGCCTGGTCATATTTTACAACCACAATATATTGTGTAGCTGCTTTGGCCAAGCCTCAACTTACCCCTGAAATAAGTGATCTTCAGGGGATTTCCAGGGGGAAGGAGGGCGAGTTTTTCCCGAAATGCGGGAAATAAAGCAATTTCGGGCGCTGCAACCCCTGCGATATATGCGGTTTTTGCGGCGTGGCTTATGCCGGAAATGTGATGATACGGCTGCCGCATTGCCAGGGAAGCGGGGCAGACATAGTGGATAAAACTTAGGGCTACCCAAAACCCAGGGGGCTGCCTATAGTGCCTGCAACAGAGAGACAAAGGCAGGGGGATGCAATGCGCTGCCCATATTGCGGAAATGTAGATACGCAGGTGAAAGATTCACGCCCGGCGGAAGATCACGTTGCCATTCGCCGGCGTCGGTTCTGCCCGTCCTGCGGGGGGCGTTTCACCACCTATGAACGGGTGCAGCTGCGCAATCTGGTTGTGATCAAAAGCAACGGGAAACGCGAGGATTTCGACCGGGATAAGCTGGAACGTTCCATCCGTATTTCCATGCAGAAACGCCCGATTGAACCGGAACGCATTGATCAGATGATTTCCGGCATCGTACGGCGTCTGGAAAGCATGGGGGACACGGATATCCCGTCCCGCCAGATTGGTGAGATCACCATGGAAGCGCTCGCGCGGATTGATACCGTGGCTTATGTGCGTTTCGCCAGCGTCTATAAGAACTTCCAGGCGGCGGATGATTTTGACAAATTTGTCAGCGAATTGCGCCCGGATGTACTGGACAACGATTAATTCCTGACCGGCCGGAAGATGGGGGCTGCTATGACGCAAGATGATCTGCGCCATATGAAACATGCGCTGATGCTGGCGCGGCGTGGGCTGGGGCGTGTCTGGCCCAATCCGTCTGTTGGCTGTGTCATTGTGAAAGACGGCCTTGTTGTCGGGCGCGGGCATACAGCACCGGGCGGGCGGCCCCATGGCGAACCCCAGGCGCTTGCCATGGCCGGTGATGCTGCGCGCGGCGCAACAGTCTATGTCACCCTGGAACCCTGTGCGCATTTCGGCAAAACCCCGCCCTGTGCGCAGGCGCTGATTGACGCCGGTGTTGCGCGTGTTGTGTCAGCTCTGACGGATGACGATCCACGCGTTGCCGGTGGCGGGCACCAGATGCTGCGGGACGCCGGGATCACGGTGGATACCGGGCTTTGCGCAGATGAGGCGCAGCAAATCAATGAAGGGTTCTTTCGCCGCGTGAACAAGGGCCGTCCGATGCTGACGCTGAAGCTTGCGTCCAGTTTCGATGGGCGTATCGCCATGGCCAGCGGTGAAAGCCAGTGGATCACCGGGCCAGAAGCACGCCGCAATGTGCATATGGAACGTGCCTGTCATGATGCGGTGCTTGTGGGGGCAGGGACTGCGCGGGCGGATGATCCGTCGCTGAACGTGCGCGGGCTTGGCATTACACATCAGCCGGTGCGGGTGATTGCCGCGCGGATGCTTGATATTCCCCTGACCGGCAAACTGGCGCAGACCGCGCGTGATATTCCGGTCTGGCTGCTGCACGGATCTTCTGCCCTGCCAGAGTGGCGGGAAGCCTGGGAGGCCTGCGGCGCAAAACTGTTTGAGGTGGATGAGCTTGATGGCACGCTTTGCCCGCAATCCATGATGCAGGCGCTGGGTCGCGCAGGGCTGACACGGGTGTATTGCGAAGGTGGCGGCAGCCTGGCGGCGGCGATGCTGCGGGCTGATCTTGCGGATCATGTGTCGGGTTATACAGCGGGTGTGATGCTGGGGGCGGAAGGGCTGGCCTCGCTTGCGCCGATGGGGTTCGAACATCTGGCAGACACGCCCCGTTTTGATCTGCGTGATGTGCGCAGGCTGGGCGCGGATATTCTGCATCGCTGGCAGCGGAAATAAATCAGCGCCGCCAGATCCAGCTGTAACCGGCAAACCAGCCCTGAAGTTTCGCAACCATGCGATTGTGGCGTGAAGGCGCGGGAATATCACCGGAAATCAGGCGTTCTACCACGACCTCTGCCGGTACTGGGCGGCCGGACTTCGGATCAAAATAGCGCGGATAATCAATCAGGGCCGCATGGGCCAGGGCCGTCAGCGTCGGATAGCAATCGCGCCGCGCAGGTGTGTCTGACATATCCTTCGTCAGCCCCCAGCCCGCATAAAAAGGCGCGCCGAAACAGGTGACTTTCCTGCCGCGCAACAGGGCTTCGAACCCCATAAGCGAGGTCATGGTTGATACCACATCCACGTGATCCAGCAGCGCCATGGCGTCGGTCTGTTCCATCACGTGATCAGCCCAGGTCAGGGCCTCTTGCGCGCTGATCCCGCCCTTTCGCAGACCTGCTTCGCAATCCGGGTGGGGTTTATAAAGGATTACCGCATCGGGATAAAGCGCACGGGTGGCTTCCAGCAGGGCCCGGTTTGTCGTGACATCCGTTGTGCCCAGCCGGATCGACGCATCATCTTCCACCTGACCCGGCACCAGGACCACTTTGCGGCCTGCTGGAATGTCCGGCAGTGCGGTTTCCTTGCTGAGGTTATATTTGCTCAGCCCGCCATCGGTGATCTTATGGATCAACCGTTCAATCCGCGTGGTTTCCGCATCGCTTAGGCGCGGGCGGGCGCGGATCAGGGTTTCAAGGCGGCTCTCTCTGGTGGGGTCATAATAGATCCCCAGATCATCCGCGACCAGCGACAGCGGCGGGATCAGATCCGCGCCCAGACCGCGCGACCGCAGAAACCCATCTTCCACCCGGATCAAAGGCGTATCCCCGGCGATGCTACGGATCTCTTCCTTCGCATAACCAGCCCAGATCATCAGCTTGCGGCCTTGCTGCCGGGCCATGGTTGTGGCGCGTCGGGGGCGGTCATCAAACCTGACGGCTTTTTGTGCACCAAAGAATTTCTGCAGATGTCCGCGCTTCCAGCTGCGCATGGCCATGGCTGTGTAGCCCTGCTGATCTTCGCGCCATTGTCGCACCTCTGCCTCAAGAGCGCCAATTGCATCTTCAAGTTCGCAAAGGCGGTCATTGGCCGGATCATACCAGGTCGGATAAAGGATCATGACAGCGGCAAACAGCTGCGCGCGGGTTAATTCACGCTGGCGACGGTCCAGGGGATGTTCATCATCGGTCAGCCCCCATCCCGCGTAACAGGGCTGGCCAAAAACCCGGGGTTTGTGGCCGGTGAAGATCGCCTCAAACCCAAGGGTCGAGGACACCGTATAAACCGCATTGGCCCCTTCAAGCAGGGCGTGGGGGGACACCGGATCGGTGAACAGGCGGACCTGATCGTTTTCATCCTGTGGGCTGAAATAGCCTTCGCGATAGCCCGCCCCGGTTTCCGGGTGGCTTTTGATCAGAATTGGGGTATTTTGATGCTCCAGTCGCGCGGCGGTCAGCATTTCCTTAAACGTGTTGGAGTTCGCACCGCTGTAGGTGACAGAAGCATCGCCACGGGTCTGATCCAACACCAGCACATAACCGGGATCGGGCAGGGGGGCGGTGGGATCAAAGTTATTGTATTTCGACAGATGCGCCTTGCGGATGCGTTCCATTGCGCCACGGGCGCGGTTCAGAATAGCGGCGTCGTCCAGCGGGTGGTGCTTCAGGATCGCTTCCAGATCACTGGGGGCAGAGCTGTCAAAATGCACACCTTTTTCATCCAGCAGCAGCCCAACGGGTTCACTGCCGCTGCGCCCCGGTAGGACAGACCGCAGAAACGCATCCTCAACCCGCAGAACCGGGCTGTCAAAATGCTGTGCGACTTTTTCCCCGCGGGGTGAGGTCGGGCTTTTGCCCCAGACGCCCACCAGATCACCTGCGCCAGGTGTGCCGATCTTAATGTCATAGCCTGCCAGCGACAGAATGCGCCGGATGCGCCCCTGTGTCAGGAAGCCACCATTGTAGACGTAAAGACGCCGGGCCTCTTCAGACCCGGCGTTTGTATCTTTTGCAGCGTAGCGCGCCTCAGGCATGCATCAGTTCACGACGCTGTTGATTGCATCTGCGGACGAAAGTGAACCGGTCAGAGCACCAATGGTTTTGTTCCACTGAACAAATGGCGCTTCGGTCACATAAATCGTGTCTTCATCGCGGATCATGAAATCCCGTGCCAGGAAGACGCCGTTGGGCTGTGTCAGATCAAGCACATAGGCGACCCGTTGGGAGCCTTGCAAATCTGTGCGGTTCAGAACGGCATTGGTGGCCTGGGCGGTTTCATCCCGGAAAACAAAAATGCCGGTAGGATCTGCGATATTGCTTGAGAGCCCGCCAACCTGGGCAATGGCTTCAATTGCGCTCAGGTCCTGGGATTCAAAGGCGACGCGGTTTTGTGCGCCGGTCGCACCGAGGGCGGTGAAGGACCGTGTGTCTGCTTCAATAAGCACGCGGTCGTTGGCACGCAGTGCAATATCAAGGGCAGGGTTTGAGTAAAGATCTTCCAGCCAGATTGTGCCGCTTTGTGCGCCGCGCAGCACGCGGATTTTTGTGATTTCAGGTTCAATCTGAATGCCACCTGCCTGGGCGATCATCGCTGCCAGAGTTCGCGTGGGACGTTCGATCGGATAGACGCCCTGCGCCCCGACGCCACCGACGATAGATACGGTTGCCCCATCACCGGCCAGGCGTGTGACCATAACCTGGGGGTCAGGTGTCTGTTCATCCAGCTTTTCTGTAATAATCCGACGCAATGCGTCTGGCGTATTTCCCGAAGCACGGACACGACCCGCATAGGGCACAAATATCATACCGGCTCCATCAACCTGAACCTGATCCAGGACAGAAGGTACACCACGAGTCCCCAAAACACCGGTTTCGACGTTTTCCCAGATGGTCAGGCCAAGGGTGTCACCAGGGCGGATGGTGTCAGAGCCAACTTCGCCGGCGTTCAGGAACGCGGATGAGAACCCACCAGTGGGGGCACGCGCGATCTGTTGCGCGGTCTGATGGTCAACCGGGACAACAAAAGAGTTGCCAAAGGTTTCATCGGCACCGGCGTTGATTTCCTGTTTGTTCGGACCGGAACGCGGCAGGCCGCAACCGGCCAGCGAAAGAACAGCTGCCGTCAACACCAGAGGTTTCACCCAGCGGGAGGTCAAATAAAACAATACTGCGCCCTCTTTAAAACTTATCGGATGAAGTTTTTTTCATCACTTTCTTTTGTTAGACCGTAGCGAAGCCAGCGCAAGAAATCCAGATTCGTTTACAGGCGCTTACCGGATGCTGTGTAACTGTTGCCTCGGGGCCGCGTTGCCTGAGATCAGCGCATCATAAGGATCCTGCGCTGAAAGCATCAGATCAACCACCTGTCGCAAGACCTGACGCCGCCCCCGTGCAGAGTAGAAGCCACCGGTGATTTGTGAAGTTTCCAGAAGAAAACGGCGATAATCACGATAGGCGCGGGTGTCTGGCCGTGTCGGATGCGTGAAGAATTCAGGCAGGGCCTGACGTGAGACAAACTCTGGTTTTGAATAGACAGCTTCACCGAAAATTTTCAGTGGCAACCCCCGCCAGAGCACCTGTTGCGCGGCGGTGGAATTGACGGTGATTGCACTTCTGGCGTGATTCAGAAGCTTCGCAAGTTTACCTCCGCGCACATAGTGCACCCGATTCTCAACGCCATGTTCTTTGGCGATTCGGCGGATTTCGCGTCGTTGCGGAACCCGTCCGTCTTCCAGTGGATGGGCCTTGAACACCAGGTGGTGATGTTGCGGTGCGCCTTCTGCAAATCCTTTGATGGCGGTTTCAAGAAACTCGGTCATGCTGGTGAAGGGGCTGTGCATGCGGAAACTTGAATCATGTTCCAGCTGCAAAAGCGCCAGATGGTAGGGGAACCCGCCGTATTTGATACGGGCTGTTGCAATGATACGGTCAATCGCAAGTATGGGGGCAAGCATCAGTCGCTGAAAGTACAGCCGGAATTCCTGCCAGACACTGATTTCGCGATGGGGGCGGAACCCTTTGTACTTCCGGTTCCGCAGCATCACATGCCAGTGGTACAGAGCGCCGTAAAACATATGTTGACGCATATCACCCCAGTGGGCCGGGGCTTCCGGCGCATCCATGTCGACGGTCTCAAGTGCTTTCTGCATGCCGGGAATGTCCAGATCCATCAGGCGGGAGTGGCCGTTTGAGCCGCCACGCTCATAGGTGATCCAATAGGGGCGCAGATAGCCTTCTTCAAAGATATGCACGCGCAGACCCAGGCTGCGCGCATGTTCTACCGCTGTCGCATGGATCTGACGGGTGTCCCCATAAAGGACGATGTCAGTGATCTGATGTTCTGCCAGCAGATTGTCATAAAATGCGGGCCAGTCCCCAGGGTTGCCGGTGTAGGGGATATAGTCGGGATTGCGAAACCACATGGCCTGATCGCCTGCATTAAACCCCACACGCCAGACATCCGCACCGGCCGCACGCAGCATTTTCCCCAGGCGCGCGAAAAACGGCCCGTGCGGGCCCTGGAGAAACAGAAAGCGATGTCCGCCTGAATGGGATGCCGATGGTAAACTCATTAATGCCCGTACTTTCGCCGGTGCTGATCCGGCCAGTGTTTTACTTATACAATTTGTTTTCGTCCGGAATATGGCAGCCGGAAGATGCGCTGTCGCAACTCTAGCCTGAGCCAGGCGATTTGCGCAAGTCAGGGGCGCAGAGATAAACTCAGATCAGCGCGCCGGGTTTTTCTTGCACGGCTTTGCACAACAGGCTACCCCGACGACAAAGGCATCACGCAAGAGGGCGCAACATGTTTACCGGAATTATCACAGACATCGGCGAAGTGCTTGAAACCGAACAGCGCGGCGATCTGCGCGCGCGTATTGGTACGTCTTATGACATTGATGGCATTGATCTGGGCGCGTCCATCGCCTGTGACGGCGTCTGCCTGACGGTAATCGCAACCGGCGCGAGCCCGAAGAACTGGTTTGATGTGGAAATTTCCGCCGAAAGCGTGAACCTGACCAATATCGGTCGCAACGCCTGGTTTGCCGGACGTCGTCTGAACCTGGAACGCGCGCTGAAAGTCGGGGATGAACTGGGCGGGCATATTGTTTCAGGTCATGTAGACGGCGTGGCTGAACTGGTTGAGCTGCGTGACGAAGGCGACAGCACCCGCATGACCTTCCGCGCCCCGGAAGACCTGGCACGTTTCATTGCGCCAAAAGGGTCCGTTGCGCTGAACGGCGCATCGCTGACGGTGAATGAGGTCGACGGCTGTACCTTTGGCATCAACGTGATCCCACACACCAAAGAGGTGACCACCTGGGGGGACGTGAAAGAAGGCGATTTCATCAACCTCGAAATCGACACCATGGCCCGCTACGTCGCCCGCCTGCGGGAATTTGGCTGACTCTGCGCGCGACACTGCGCCTGACACTGCGCGCAACACGGGGTCTCCTTCCTTTGCGGTTTCGCGCCACTGCAGGCGAAGCCTGCCATGCCCAACAGGTTTCATTTGTCAGAATGTAAACCTGGCGGGAGCCACTCCTTTTGGAAGGCGCAAATCCTCTTTCCCTTCAGCTCTATTAGGTGTATCCGAAGGCGTCCCGTCTGCCGGGGCGCATCACGAGAGTAGCTGCCATGACCACATCCCCCCTGAGCGAGGCTGAAATCGCCGCCGCCATCAGCCCGATTTCCGAGATCATCAAAGACGCGCGCGAAGGCCGCATGTTTATCCTTGTGGATCATGAGGACCGTGAAAACGAAGGTGATTTGGTGATTGCTGCAGAATTTGCCGATGACGCCGCGATCAATTTCATGGCCACCTTTGGTCGCGGGCTGATCTGCCTGCCCATGACCGAAGCACGTGTGGACGAACTGGCTCTGCCGATGATGGCGGTGAACAATTCCTCCCGTCACGAAACCGCGTTCACTGTATCGATTGAAGCACGTGAAGGCGTGTCTACCGGGATTTCCGCTGCCGATCGTGCCCTGACCATCGCCACCGCGATTAACCCTGACAACACTCAGGCGGATATCGCAACCCCTGGTCACGTCTTCCCGCTGCGTGCGCGCAATGGCGGTGTTCTGGTGCGGGCTGGTCATACTGAAGCCGCTGTCGATGTGTCCCGTCTGGCCGGCCTGAATCCCTCTGGCGTGATCTGTGAGATTATGAATGATGACGGCACCATGGCCCGCCTGCCGGATCTTGTGTCCTATGCTGCGAAACATGACCTGAAGATCGGCACGATCTCTGATCTCATTGCCTGGCGTCAGCGCCACGATAACCTTGTGGACGAAACCCATAAAGAAACCGTCACCTCTGCCCATGGTGGTGACTGGGACATGCGCTTGTTCACCGATCAGCTGACCGGCACCGAACATGTGGCCCTGATCAAAGGTGACATCACCACCGATGCGCCGGTTCTGACCCGCGCCCATGCGATCAATCCGATGGAAGATGTTCTGGCGATTGGTTCTGGTGGTTCTGATAAACTCGGCGAAGCGATGGAAATCATCGCAGAGGAAGGCCGTGGCCTTGTGGTTCTGTTCCGTGAACCGCGCCCGAAACTGATGCTGGACGACGATGATCACGCCCCGCGCACCATCAAACAGACCGGCATTGGCGCACAGATCATGTCCAAGCTGGGCCTGCACAAGCTGGAACTGCTGACAAATTCACCTGATACAACATATCTGGGGCTTGAGGCCTGGGATCTTGAAATCACGGGCACCCGCCCGATCAATGAGGAGGCATAAGCATGGCTGGTCCGTCCCATTACATCATGCCGCGTGCGGAATTTGATAAGCCGGTGAAACTGCTGATCGTGGTGTCACCTTATTACAAAGACATCGCTGGCAATATGGTTGCTGGTGCCGTGGCCGAGATCGAGGCCTCTGGCGGCACATATGAGCTGGTTGAAGTGCCCGGTGCCCTGGAAATTCCCACGGCCATTTCCATTGCGGAACGTCAGGCGAATTTTGATGGTTATGTGGCGCTGGGCTGTGTTGTGCGCGGTGAAACCACCCATTACGAAACCGTCTGCAATGACTCATCCCGTGCGATCCAGCTGCTGGGTCTGCAGGGGGCTTGTATCGGCAATGGCATCCTGACCGTGGAAAACCGCCCCCAGGCAGAGGTGCGCGCAGATCCGAAAGATCAGAATAAAGGTGGCGGTGCAGCCGCTGCGGCCTTGCATTTGATCGCACTTTCGCGCAAATGGGGCACCCAGACGAAAGGCATCGGTTTTAAACCTGCCTCGGAAGAATTCCGCATCGCGTCTGCCAGCACTGACAACGGACCCGCAAAAGTATGACTGATACGCCTGAAACCAAACCGGAAGACGCGCCAAAGCCCTCTGGCAACCAGCTGCGCAAAATGCGTTCCGCTTCCCGCTTTTTTGCGGTGCAGGCGCTGTATCAGATGGAAGTGTCTGACCAGAACGTGGAGGCTGTACGTCGCGAATTTGAAGAACACCGCTTTGGTGAAGACTTCGGCGAATATGATATGGCGGAAGGCGACACTGGCCTGTTCCGCAAGCTGATCGCAGATGCGGTTGATAATCAGGCACAGGTCGACCAACTGACCGATCGTGCGCTGGTGGCAAAATGGCCCCTGGGCCGTATCGACACAACCCTGCGTGCGCTGTTCCGGGCTGCTGCTGCGGAACTGCTTTTTGGTATCGCCCCGCCCAAGGTCGTGATCACTGAATTTGTGGACGTGGCAAAAGCCTTCCATCCGGAAGGTCGTGAACCAAAGTTCGTGAATGCAGTGCTGGACCACATGGCACGCGAAGCAAAGCCGGACGCTTTTTAGACGCCACTTCTTATGATATCCTCTGGTTGTTTTTCAATCAGAGGATATTGCTATGGACATTAAGACATTCATCTCAGGCCTGAGCCTGGTTGCGTCGGCTACGGCCGCATATTTCGCTTATCAGGCAGGTCAGGCGGCGGAGAACTTTGACCAGAGCTATCGGACAGACCAGATGGCACTTCAGAGATTTGAGCTGAGCCTGCCCTATTTTGAACGTCTGCAGCAATGGGAGAGCGACCACGCTAATGCCCTGAATGCATGTGAGATTATCACCCAAATCGCAAAAACAGAAAGTGCGGATCGCAGGCATGTTGGTGGCTTTCTGGCTGTCGTGCTTCAGAGCGCATCAATGTCCGGTTCACCTTCACAGACTGTTGTAACCTGCGAGGGAATGGCGGATCTTGCGTTGCAAGTGAGGCCGGATGCACCAGAAAATATTATCCAGACACCCGCGGGGGAAGATCCAAAAAGACGAAGCAGTATCGCGCTTGCAACTTATCAGAAGCAAAACTGCAATCTGGCGGTTGATGCAGCTGCCGCAATGAGGGCGCATTTAGGGCAGCGACTGGCGGAAGCAAACCTGGATGGAACCATTGTGTCTGGTGTTGCCGGTAATATCGACATCCTTCAGACGCCATCAGGGGCTCATAATGTGGTGGTTCTCAACGCGTTTGAAGGTGATGGTAATCTGGTCAACCTGCGTCCGTATATCCAGGAGGTCGGCGAGGTTTCCCTGGTCAATCTGGAGGCCGGTAATGCGGGTCGTGTCGATCGACAGCATCTCCGCTATCTGACCGGGGCCTATGTGCTTGATACCAGCGGCTGGGAAACGGCCTGTGGTGATCAGTTGTAATTTTGCGCGGCAACAGAGGTTGAAGCCTGTGTGGCTTCAACCGGTATTTTCATCAAAACAATTAACGCCAGACGAAACGATGTCCGGACATCAGAAGCTGACAGGGTTTGTTGGCTTCGTCCTGCCGGTTATAGCTCTGACAGGTTTCCAGAGCCTGGCGGTTTGCCTCGCCCTGGGTATTCCTGCCGCGTGCATATGCGAATGTGCCGGAAGCAGAGAGTGCGAAGGCCTTTTCGTCTGACCAGCCGCGATAGGCGTTAAAGCAGTCAAGGCAGGCCCCTGCGCCAATATGGGCGCGAATGACATTCTCGCCCCGGGGTTATAATGTTCCTGAATGCTGGTGGTTCCATAAGAACGCTGACAGGCGCTCAGCGCTGCAGCTGCCAGGGTGACGGCAGCAAGTGTTGTAATACGCAATTCTGGTTCCTTACTCGTTTACTGATTAACACGGGCAAAACAGTCCGCGGTGCTTTTTAGCGTTTTTGATGTATGTGGCCAACTGCTATGTTGCGCACGCAGGGCTTGCGTTTTGTTTATCTCTCCAGGGCATATTTTTCCTGATCGATCACACCCGGACCATCAATCCGGGAACCATAAACGGAACGAGGCCCGATAAAATACCGGGCGAATTAAGCTTCCTCACCGGGTTTAACCATCCCGGTCTCATCCTCCGTATGGGCGGCGCCGCCACATTACCAACCGGCATCACCATTATGCGTTAAGCAGCAGACAACCGGGCAGGGCAGGGGCTTTGCACCGGCAAAAACTGCGACTTTGTGCCGGCTGACACCCGGGGTAGCCCCTGTCATAATGGCGTTGATACAGGAGAGCCCCATGCCCCCATTGATCCGCCTTTACATCCGCAATGTTCTGATTGGCTTTGGCCTGTCGGCGGCATTCGTGATCGCGTTGCTTTGGTTTAACGTGGCAAACCTCTGGCATCTTGTTTCCACCTCGGACATGGGCCTTGTCGCGGTGATCATGCTTTTCATGTTCAACGGTATTGTCTTTGCCGGTGTGCAGGCCGCGATTGCGATTATGCGGTTGGGGGATGAAGAAACACCGCCAACCCGTGGCAAAACACAGCGCGTGTTTAATAAGCCAGCACAAGTGAAAGTCACAGAGCAGCGTTAAGCTGGTTTTACGGCCCGCAGATGTGTCGGGCATAAGCCGCCAAGACGTGCGGCGTCGGCCAGATGGCGGCGAACCTGCAGCCAGTCCTGCATGATCTCGGCACCAACTTCACGCACCAGATCATCGTATAGTTCTTCCTCAACCTTCTTCACCTCACGCGCAGCCAGATCCGCGTACCAGGCGTTGCGATCAAGGGTTGTCACGGCCTCAAACCCGCAATTGCGCAGGATATCAGCGGTCTGGGTTGCGGTTGCCATGCGGAAATCAAGATAGCCCCGGGCGTTAAAATCCGCCATCACCCGGGCGGCTTCCGCGCCTTCGCCCATCAGCCAGTCACTGGCAGCAAAGACACCACCCGGGCGCAGCACACGCAGAATTTCGCTATACATCGCGGCTTTGTCGGGCACATGGATCAGGCTGTCTTTGGAAAAGATCACGTCAAAAGAGGCGTCCTCAAAGGGCAGTGGTCCGGGTTCTGTCAGGATCAGGGTGATTTGATCCACATGGTCTGAGGCCTGACGCGTGGCTTCGGCATGGGGCAGAAGTTGTGGTTCAATATCCGTACCCGTCACTTGCGCGCCAAACGACGCAAGAACCGCTGCGGGGCCACCTGTGCCAAAGCCGATATCAAGCAAAGATTTACCAGCCAGATCCAGCCCATCAACGATGCGTTTCACTTCCTCTGGCCCACCTGGTGACAGAAAACCACGCCCCCAGACCGCCTGTAGCCGGGTGATGAAATGATCCGGATACTGAATGCCGGTGCCTGCCATGTTGGATTCCTCCCACGTTCAGCCTGCGGTGGTCAGGTCGGGAAAGCAAGGAAAAGTGGCGGGCCCGCAAACGCAGCCGTGTGGGTGTTTGAATTCCCGAGGACCTGTATGTACAGGTGGGCGCCAGGTAAGTGGACCAGGGTCCGCACAGAGCCAGCTCCCTCGAAAAAGCTTAAGGCCACTGGAATTGAACCCGTTCACGAGAAGGGCAGAACCCGCCACGAACAGATATAGGGTGTGAATGGCGTGTGGACAAGGGGTTGATCTGAGAGAGGGTGCGGGCAAGTTCACTAGAAAACTAGAAAACTAGAAAACTAGAAAACTAGAAAACTAGAAAACTAGAAAACTAGAAAACTAGAAAACTAGAAAA
>NZ_PWAA01000028.1 GCF_003031585.1 Thalassobius sp. I31.1 | reverse complement strand
GTTTCATTTCGGTGGAAGTCTTGTTGCTTCCGATGTGATTGATTTGGGGGTGCTTCAGATCACCTTCAAGACACAGATCCGTGAGGATTGCGTTTTATATGTTCACACATGCACACCAATCTGTGAGCGGATGAAACAGACTAAAACGCCAGAATATCGCATGCACAATCTATGCACTTTATATGCACATCTTATGCATATACGGGGAACGGGCTGTTCAGGCTTTGGTAAGAGATCGCCCGAGACATCCTGACAGGTTCGACAGGCTTGCATTCCCCCCCATCCGCCCCGCATACAGAGGCTATAGACGCGAAAGGATTCACTGTGGGATTACCAGTTAAAAGCCAGCTTAAATACTGGAGCATTGCCAGTGCCGTTTTTCTGATTGCTCTGTGGTACATCGGGAACGTCATGATGCCCTTCCTTCTGGGCGGTGCGATTGCCTATTTCCTGGATCCCGTTGCAGACCGCCTGGAAGAGGCGGGCCTGTCCCGAGTCAGCGCCACCGTTGTGATCTCGCTTGGTGCAATTCTGATGTTCCTGATCGTCGCCCTCACCGTTATTCCGATGCTGGTCACCCAGGCGATCTCACTGGTGGAAACCGCACCAGAGCTGTTCATGCAGCTTGAAACCTTCCTCAGCAACAGGTTCCCCGGCATCATGGATGAGGGCGGGCCGATCAGCACCGCGCTTGCGAAAATCGGCGAAGTTGTTCAAGCGCGCGGCGGGGAAATCCTGCAGGCGCTGCTGTCCTCGGCCCAGGGCGTTGTGAATGTCGTCGTGCCGCTGGTGATTGCGCCGGTTGTGGCCTTTTATCTGCTGCTGGACTGGGATCGCATGGTGGAACAGGTGGATCGCCTGCTGCCCCGCGACCATGCCCCGGTGATCCGTCAGCTTGCCGGTCAGATTGACCGCACCCTTGCGGCTTTCGTGCGCGGGCAAAGCACGGTCTGCCTGGTGCTGGGCACATTCTATGCAGTGGCCTTGATGTTTGTTGGTCTGAACTTCGGGATTGTTGCCGGTTTCATCGCGGGGCTGCTGACGTTTATCCCCTATGTCGGCGCGCTTGTCGGTGGGGCCCTGGCGATTGGTCTGGCGCTGTTTCAGTTCTGGGGCGACTGGTGGTCTATCGGTCTGGTCGCAGGCATCTTTGCCATTGGTCAGGTCCTGGAAGGCAATGTGATCACCCCGAAACTTGTCGGGAAATCTGTGGGGCTGCACCCGGTCTGGCTGATCTTTGCCCTGTCTGCCTTTGGCACGTTGTTTGGCTTTGTCGGCATGCTGGTTGCGGTGCCTGTTGCCGCCTCAATTGGTGTGATCGTGCGTTTTGTCATCAGCCAGTATGAAGACAGCCGTCTGTATCAGGGGCATGAACGCTATGCGCTGACGCATCCTGAAGAAGCAGCTGAGGACAGCGACGAGGCATAATGCAGCTTAGCTTTGATCTTCCTCTTGCTCCGGCCATGGGCCGGGATGATTTTCTGGTTTCCGACAGCAATGCCGTGGCTTTTGCCGCGCTGGAAAATCCTGCGGCCTGGCCTGCGGGCAAGCTTGCGCTGATTGGCGGGGCCGGCAGTGGCAAGACGCATCTGGCCCATGTCTGGGCGCAGGATAATGAGGCGGTGATCACCGATGCCCGCCGCCTGAACACAGCGGACGTGGAAGCCCTGGCAAGCGCGCCGCTGGTTGTCGAACATCTGGAAGACATCGCAGGCAACCCGTACCTGGAACGCGCGATGTTCCATCTGCACAATCTGACGCTGGCCAATCGCCAGCCGCTGCTGATTACAGGCCGGGAAGAGCCCACGCATTGGCCCATCGCCCTTCCGGATCTGAAAAGCCGGATGGCGGGCACACCGGCCATTCGCATTGATGCCCCGGATGATATGCTGCTGATGCAGGTGATGGTAAAACTGTTCACGGATCGCGGCATTGATGTGAAAGCGCCCGTGGTGGATTACCTGGTGAAACGCATGGATCGTAGCCTGGGTGCTGTGCAGCGGCTTGTGCAGGCGCTGGATCAGGAAGCCCTTACACGCGGCAAACCTATTGGTCTGCGCCTGGCCGGGGAAGTTCTGGACAAAATCGATACGCAGGGCGCATAACATCATTAAACCGTTACATTCAGACGCCAGGAGGTCCCTATGACTGATATTGTTCACGCCAGCGACTTCCTGAAAGCGCCCTTCCCTGCCCCGGTGGATCTTCCTGAAGAAGACCGCAGCGGACCCAAACGGTTCTTTAATCGCGAATTGTCCTGGCTGGCGTTTAACTGGCGCGTGCTGGAAGAGGCCTGCAATCCCCGGGTGCCCCTGCTGGAACGGCTGCGGTTTCTGTCGATTTCCGCGACGAACCTGGATGAATTTTACACCGTGCGTGTGGCGGGCCTGCGGGAACTGGCCCAGGCCGGGAATATGACACCGGCTGCGGATGGTCTGACACCCCAGGAACAGCTGGGACTGATCAACGCCGATGCGCGCACACTGATGGAACGACAGCAGGACACCTGGGATGTGCTGCGCGGCGAGATGGAAGACGCGGACATTCATCTGCTGAAGGCGGATGGGCTGACGGAAGATGACCTGGCTTATCTGGATGATCATTTTCTGAATGACGTGTTCCCGGTGCTTTCACCGCTGGCGATTGACCCGGCACATCCGTTTCCGTTCATTCCCAACGCGGGATTTGCGCTGGCGCTGCAACTGGAACGTAAATCAGACAAACGCCCCCTGCAGGCGCTTTTGCCGGTGCCGCATCAGATTGATCGCTTTGTGGCGCTGCCCTCAAAGGGGGATTGCACGCGGTTTCTGCCTTTGGAAGAACATCTGCTGCTGCATATTGAACAGCTTTTCCCGGGCTATAAAGTCAAAGGATCGTGCGCTTTCCGGGTGCTGCGGGACAGTGACCTGGAGGTCGAGGAAGAAGCCGAAGATCTGGTGCGCGAATTTGAGGTCGCTCTGAAACGTCGCCGCCGGGGTCAGGTGATCCGGCTGAAACTGTCCACCGGTGCGCCAAAGGGGCTGCGCCGGATGATCATGGAAGAACTGCCCGCGACAGAGGCGGATCTGGTAGAAATTGACGGGATGATCGGCCTTGCGGATCTGGCGGAACTTGTGCTGGATCAGCGGCCTGATCTGCTTTGGCCGGTGTTCACCCCGCGTGTGCCGGAACGGGTGCAGGACCATGATGGCGATATGTTTGCGGCGATACAGCAGAAAGATATGCTGCTGCATCATCCCTATGAAACATTTGATATGGTGGTGCGGTTCCTGCAACAGGCCGCGCGCGATCCGGATGTGGTGGCGATCAAACAGACGCTGTATCGCACGTCCAAGAACTCACCCATCGTCAGCGCGCTGTGTGAAGCTGCGGAAGATGGCAAATCCGTCACCGCCCTGGTCGAGCTGAAAGCCCGCTTTGACGAAGCCGCCAACATCCGTCAGTCCCGTCGTCTGGAACGGGCCGGGGCGCATGTGGTTTATGGCTTCCTTGATCTGAAAACCCACGCCAAGATTTCCACCGTTGTACGCCGCGAAGGTGACCGGCTGGTGACTTACACCCATTACGGCACCGGCAATTACCACCCGATCACCGCGCGGATTTACACAGACGTCAGCCTGTTCACCTGTGACGCAAAACTTGGGCGCGATGCGACGCGGGTGTTCAATTACCTGTCGGGCTATGCCCAGCCCCAGGCCTTGGAAAATCTTGCGATTTCGCCGCTGACCCTGAAACCGCGACTGCTGGAAATGATCGCGCGCGAGGCGGAATTCGCCCGTGCTGGCAAACCGGCAGAGATCTGGGCAAAGATGAATTCCCTGATTGATCCCGAGGTAATTGACGCGCTTTACGCCGCCAGCCGTGACGGAGTGAAGATCAGCCTGGTCATTCGCGGGATCTGTGGCTTGCGCCCGGGAATCAAAGGCCTGTCTGACAATATCCGCGTGAAATCCATTGTCGGGCGGTTCCTGGAACATTCCCGCATTGTCTGTTTTGGCAATGGTGTGGGCCTGCCGAATAAAAAAGCGCGTGTGTATATCTCAAGCGCTGATTGGATGGGACGCAACCTGAACCGCCGCGTGGAAACCCTGATTGAAATCACCAATGCCACGGTGAAAGCCCAGGTTATGAACCAGGTTATGGCCGCGAACCTGGCCGATGAAGCACAAAGCTGGGTCATGGCACCCGATGGCAGTTTCATCCGGCCTGAATTTGCGCCAGATGCCCGCCCGTTTAACTGCCACCGTTTCTTCATGGAAAACCCGTCCTTGTCCGGGCGCGGATCGGCGGGGGCATCGGATGTGCCGCAACTGACACACAGCCACGACGATTAAAGCGGCGACTGACACTATTTGACCTGAATCAGAGCAGTCGTCATGGTGGTGCATAACATCCCCGTGACCTGCCCGTACCAGTAACACCGGAACACCTATGACCCGTAAGAAAATGACCACCCGCGGCGACAGTGACTTGCATGATGACTGGGGCCTGTTTGGCCGCCCGTTGTTTGAAGACCCCGCCGTCCGCAGCCTGTCCCGCGTTGGCGTTGTCGATGTTGGATCGAACTCTGTCCGGCTGGTGGTGTTTGATGGCGCGGCGCGATCTCCTGCTTATTTCTTCAACGAAAAAATTATGTGTGCCCTGGGCGCGGATCTGCCCCAGACAGGCAAGCTGTCTGTCACAGGCCGCGCGCGGGCTTTGTCTGCGATCCGGCGGTTTCAGGAACTGGCGCGTGGCATGGGGTTGGAACAACTGACTGCGGTTGCGACAGCTGCGGTGCGTGAAGCCAGCGATGGCCTTGATTTCTGCGCTGAGGTTTTGCGCGAAACCGGTCTGAACATCCATGTGATTGATGGCCTGGAAGAAGCCCGCCTGTCTGCCCAGGGGGTGCTGCTGGGTTGGCCAACTGCGCGGGGGCTTGTCTGTGATATTGGTGGTTCTTCCATGGAGCTTGCGGAGGTTTCCGAGGGCGAAGTCGGACGCGCGATTACCTCTGCTCTTGGTCCGCAAAACCTGAAGGCTGTACGTGGCGGCAAGAAGGGCCTGAAGGCGCATATTAAAGACGGCGTGGAAGAATTGCGCGACGCGATGCCCGGGGACTATGAACGTCTTTACCTTGTCGGCGGGTCCTGGCGGGCGATTGCACGGCTGGATATGGAACGGCGCGGCTATCCTCTGACGGTTCTGCACGAATACCGCATGACGCCGAAATCCGTGATGGATACGGTGAAATGGATTGAGGAAAACGATCTGGAAGAGCTGCGCGCCCGTACCGGCACGTCGGAAGCCCGGATGATCCTTGTGCCCGAAGCCAGCCGGGTTCTGAAACAGCTGGTGCGCACGTTTAAGCCGGTGGATATTGCCGTGTCATCCTACGGGATCCGGGAAGGCATGCTGTATGAACAGATGCCCGATCGTCTGCGCAAACGGGATCCGCTGATTGAAGCCTGCCGGTTTGCCGAAGTCAAAGACGCGCGCATGCCGGGGTTTGGCAAGGCGCTGTATGAATTTGTCAGCCCGCTGTTTAAATCCGCCAATGCCGACCGCCAGCGTCTGATCAAAGCGGCCTGTCTGTTGCATGATGTGACCTGGCGCGCGCATCCGGATTTCCGGGCTGAGGTCTGTTTTGACAACGCAACACGTGCCAATCTGGGCGGGCTGCGTCACCGCGAACGTGTGTTCCTGGGCCTGTCTCTGCTGCATCGTTACAAGAACAGCCGCGACGGAACGCGGTTTGAAGAACTGTTTGATATGCTGACGGAAAAGGAGATCCGCGATGCGGAAATCCTGGGAAAAGCCATGCGTTTTGGCGCGATGTTTTCTGTCAACAAACCGAATGATGTGGCCGCGCTGAAGCTGTTCCCGCAGAAGAAACAGCTTGAACTGGCGCTGACAAAAGAAGGCGATGCGCTGCTGGGCGAAGTCGCAGAGGCACGGTTTAAGTCGCTGGCGAAATCGTTAGACGCGGATGCGCGATTGAAGCGGAAAAAATCGGTCCGGGCGGAGGCTTAGAGTTCGGTTTCGCCTGGCTCCAGCGGGTCTTCCAGCGGGGCTTTGCGTCGGATGATAATGTCACCGTTTGGCAGAACTTCCGGCAGCTCATAAGCAGAGAAATCCCCGATCATGCCGCGCAGTTCTTCCATGGCCGGGCCCATGTTTTCTGCAAGCCCTTCAAGGTCTTCCAGTGCCGGTGACATTTCCTCAAGAAGCCCGCGCAGCAGCAGTTGCGCGCCCTCTTCCATCAGGCTGAAACCTTCTTCAGTGGGCGTCTGATCCTCGGCCAATGTGGCGAGAGGGGCGGTTGCGAGGGCTGCAATAAGCCCCAGGGTGGCGATCTGTTTCATGTGCCTAATATAGGGCATGAGGCGCGATTCTTTAAGGGTCAGAGCGTAATATCCAGCGTGACCGGGAAGTGATCAGAGGCCGTGAGCAGAGATTCGCGCAGTTTCGGATCATTATAAGCCGCGCCATCGTCAAAGGGATGCCAGATGCGCCAGCGGGGATCTTTGCGGCGCAGGCCGGCGGAAATCATGATGTAATCCAGCAGGGCCGACAGGTAACGGTTTTCGTCACGAATGAAGAACCGCGAGGTCGTCGGGATGGCGATGCCACGGCGGGACAGAGCCATGCGGGCGTGGGGATCAAACAGACAGTTGTTGCCGTTTTCGCCCAGGACAATTTCCACACCGGACCGACCAAAGAGTTTTTCAAATTCATCCAGCCCAGGCCCATCGTTGAAATCGCCCAGCACGATGATGTCTTCCCCGGCTGACAGATGTTCTTCCACCCGCGCACGCACCCAGGCACATTGCGCCAGCTGTTTCCGGCGGTTTTCGATCGAAATTCTGCGGGCCTGTTCGTCATTACGCGCACCATGGGGGGCTTTGGATTTGGCATGCACACCAATCAGGCGCAGATCCGTGCCTGATTTCGTTTTCACGGCCAGTTCCAGCGGCGGCTTGGAAAACACGACGTCGTCGGGACGCGCATCCAGATCAAGATCCATGTGGAAGGACGTGTCAAAACGTGGCGATGCCCCATTGCCACCGCGCGGGTCATGCACGGCCGTCAGTTTTGACGGATCAAACATCAGGGTGATTTCCTGCTGCGTATCATTGGCAAACCCCGTGACCGCATCGGAAAGACGCAGGTTGTACTTTTTTGCAAGGTTGCGCAGGGCCGTTGCACTGTCACGTTTGCGGCTGGTATCCGGGGCCTCGATCACCATCAGGGCGTCGGCATCAATTGCACGCAAAACATGTACAATGGCTTCGATCTGATCACTGCGTTTCACATTCCAGCGCGAGGACCAGTCACCGGTTACAAGCGGCTGGCCTTCATCATCAAAGAGGCTGTTGAACCATTCAACGTTCCATGTGGCAATGCGCATCAGGCGGGCTCTGGCTGTTTCAGAGACCGGATTTCTTCCCAGGCCTGGTTGATCGCGACCAGTCGGGTTTCCGCAAGTTTTACGGCTTCCTGGGGCAGACCCCGGGCAATGACGCGGTCCGGATGCATATCACGTACGAGGTTGCGCCATTTCTTGCGGACTTCATCCATGGGGGTGTCTGTCGTCACGCCCAGAACATCATAGGGGTTCGGCGTGGTATCCGGCACGAAACGCGTACGCAGAGACCGGAACATCATTTCATCCATGCCGAAAATGTCGGCAACCCGGGCCAGGAAATCGTCTTCCTTCGGATGGTATTCGCCGTCCGCCATTGCGATGTGAAACAGGCCTTCCATCAGAAAACAGATCCGCCCGTCATGTTCATCAAACATATTGGCGATCCGTTCGGCGTAGGTTTCAAACCCCGCCACATCCTGACGCGCCAGATCAAAGACCCGGGCTGCCTGAATTTCGTCTTCTTTGTTGATCTGAAAGACTTCCCGGAAGGCCGTGACTTCGTCGCGCGTCACCTGCCCATCCGCCTTGGCCATCTTTGCGCCCAGGGCAATCACGGCGATGGTAAACGCGACAGAGCGTTCCGGCGTTGCGCGCAGCTTTTCAAAGACTTCTGACAGGGATTCCCCCGAAGCCAGCGCAGAAAGTGCGTCACTGATGCGGTTCCAGATGCTCATGCCACAATCCTAACGGCAAACACGGGGAATGTCCCGTGTGATCAGAGGTGCTTGAACAAAAGGTGAAGATCAAGCCAGTTTCCGTGTTTACGGCCTGCTTGTGGCAGGATCCCGCCAGGGTTGAAGCCCACAGCTTTGTGAAATGCCAGTGCGCCGGTGTTTGTCCCGGATATGGCCGCCACCATCAGATGGGTGCCCAGCGCCTTCAGTTCAAGTTCCAGGGCGGTGATCAGGGTGCGGCCCTGGCCTTTGCCGTGATGCACGGGATCAAGGTAGATGGTGATTTCTTTTGAATGCGCATAGCCGGGGCCAGCGCGGAAATCCCCGGCACAGGCGAAACCCGTCAGTTGACCGCCATCTGTGAGGGCCAGGAAAGGATCAGCGCCCCGGATGCGTTGCAACAGATCTGCTTCTGACTTTTCCTCGGTGGTGAAGGTCGCAGTGCCGTTGCGGATCTCAGCGTTCCAGATCGCCGCAATCCGGGGGATATCATCCGGGATGGCCGGGCGGATTGTCATGACAGAGACCGGGGGCCATTGGCGGTGTCAAAATGTGCGGTGAAGCGGGCGTCACCCGTCTGAAATTGCAGGGCCGGACCTGTGGTGGCCGAAAACAGCGTTTGCAACGCCTCTGCCTCTGGATGCTGAATATCAAAGCCCGTCATGCGCACTCCGGATGGCGGCAGGCGATTGGCGGGATGTGCATCGCCTTCCCATTCGATCAGCGCCGGGGCCATATTGTCATAGGGCAGCTTTCCATCCGCAGGCACCGCCATCTGCCAGCGCAGATCACCGCGGGACAGAGCGACGGGCTCCCCTACGCTGATGGGCAGTGTCGCGATGGCCCCTGCCAGATCATCGCGACGCAGGATCCAGTTGGTGATACGCGGGGCGCCCCGGAAATTATCAAGATCAAACCAACGCGCACGGCCGGGATCAGGGGCGTCGGGGTTGATTGCGATCACTTCGAGATACAGCCCGTCAAGAAGCCCCAGCAGGCGGTTATGGGTGCTCATCAGCACATGTTCACCACCGGGGGCCATGGTAACGCCCAGGCTGCCTTCCAGATATTGCACACCATCCTTCAGGTTTTCTGCGGCAATGGCAATGTGATCGAATGCAAACATATGACGGATCTCCCTTTGTCCCAGAAACGCAAAAGCGGGCGCGAAGATCAATGCCCCGCGCCCGCTTTTGCAATTTATTTCAGCGATCAGAAGGTTTCGACGATCAGCTGTGCATTACACTGGCTGCCGTCAAAGGTGCCGATCCAGACATCATAGATGCCATCGCCTGCAGGACGGGTCAGGCGGATTTTCGGATCCGCATTGCCATTGTCGTCATCGTCAAAATACCAGTTCACACCGGCAGTGTTGATCAGCAAGGTTGAATCACACTGGCTGACGACGCGGAATTCCAGCTGATAGCCTTTGATCCCGTTGATGGTCAGTGAGAAATCCGGGCGGCCAATCACATAACCCGGCATCGGACCGGACCAGTTGCGCGCCCGCAAACCACAATTGGACAGGTTATACTGACCACCGGCAACGACATTAATAGAAACCGGGCTGTAGAGCTGACGACCGGTCAGTTCATATCGCTCATTTCCCCAGAGCTGATAATCCGGACAGGCCTGAGCGCCTCCGGCAAGAATAACAAAAAACAGAGAATATAAAAAATGGCGCATAATAGCCTCCTTCGACAACAGATATTGTTTCCCCAGGGTCAGCGTAGCGCAGAAATACCGTTTGGCAAAATTAATTTGCAGACAAACAGCCTGTCTAAATAGGCAGATCGGGGACAATTGCCCCCGATCCGGTTCATATATCAGAAGCTTTCAACAATCAGCGTCGCATCACAGGCTGCACCATTGAAGGTGCCGATCCAGACATCATAGACACCGTCTGATCCAGGATTGTTCAGGCGGATCTTAGGATCGCCATCGCCATAGCTGTCATCGTCATAGAACCATGTGCCATGAGCGTTGTTGATCAACAGAACCGTGTCACAGGTGCCGATCACGCGGAATTCCAGATCATAACCGGAAACACCGTTGATGCTGATGGAATAATCCGGTTCAGAAATCACATGGCCGGTCAGAGACCCGCCCCAGTTCGCCGCGTCGATTTTGCAGTTCTCCAGGTTCTGGTCCCCGCCTGCGACCACAGAAAACTGGCGTGGTGAGTAAAGTTGTTCCCCGGTGATGTTAATCTCTGAGCCCCAGCGGGTGTAATCAGGGCAGGCACTGGCAACAGTAGCAGAAAGCATCATAAAGAGTGATGCAAAAAACAGTTTCATTTTGGTCTCCGAATATAATCCTGGAAGGGGCACCCCCGCCCCTTCCGTGCCGTCGCATGTCTGCCATCACACTAAGACAAATCAAAGGCGAGGCCGTTCTTTTTCTGCCCCGCCTTTTGTGTTTTTTCGTGAATGACAGGTCTGCCCCGGTCAATGACCGGGGCGTCATCTGATGTCAGCGCATGCCACGCAGAATTTTCAGGATGTCTTCGGCTGCGTCCGGGATATTGGTCCCCGGGCCAAAGATAGCTTTCACGCCCGCCTTATAGAGATAATCATAATCCTGCTGCGGGATCACACCGCCGCAGATCACGATGATGTCTTCTGCCCCCTGAGCTTTCAGTTCTTCGATCAGCTTTGGGGCAAGGGTTTTGTGACCTGCCGCCTGGGAGGAAATGCCAACGATATGCACATCATTGTCGATGGCGTCCTGCGCAGCTTCATCCGGTGTCTGGAAAAGCGGGCCAACGTCGACGTCAAAACCGATGTCAGCGAAAGCGGTGGCGATGACTTTTGCGCCACGGTCATGGCCGTCCTGGCCCATTTTCACAACCAGCATACGCGGGCGGCGGCCTTCTTCAGTTGCGAAATCCTCAACCGATTTCTGGATCTTTGCAAAGCCTTCATCGCCTTCATAAGCGGAGCCATATACGCCAGCCAATGTTTTTACCTCTGCTTTGTGACGGCCAAAGGCCTTTTCCATTGCCATGCTGATTTCACCGACCGAAGCACGGGCGCGGGCGGCTTCGACAGCGAGCGCCAGAAGATTGCCATTGCCGGAAGAAGCCCCCTGTTCAAGCGCCGCAAGGGCGCCTTCACAGGCTGCTGCATCGCGCGTATCGCGGATGCCGGCCAGACGTGCGACCTGGGCTTCGCGCACAGCCACGTTGTCGACATCGAGAATGTCGATCGCATCTTCTTTCTCAAGACGGTATTTGTTCACGCCCACAATGACTTCGTCACCCCGGTCGATATTGGCCTGACGCCGGGCCGCAGATTCTTCAATCCGCAGTTTCGGCATGCCAGAGGCCACGGCTTTGGTCATGCCGCCCATTTCCTCGACCTCTTCCATGAGGGCCCAGGCTTTGTCGACCAGTTCAGCGGTCAGGCTTTCGACGTAGTAAGAACCGGCCAGCGGATCGACCACATTGGTGATGCCGGTTTCTTCCTGCAGGATCAGCTGGGTGTTGCGGGCGATCCGGGCAGAGAAATCGGTAGGCAGTGCGATGGCTTCGTCCAGCGCGTTGGTGTGCAGGGATTGGGTGCCGCCCAGCGCGGCCGCCATGGCCTCATAAGCCGTACGCACTACGTTGTTATAAGGGTCCTGTTCCTGCAGGGACACGCCGGATGTCTGGCAGTGGGTGCGCAGCATGGAGGATTTTTCGAGCTTTGGTTCGAATTCCTGCATCACACGATGCCAGAGCAGACGGGCGGCGCGCAGCTTGGAAGCTTCCATAAAGAAGTTCATGCCAATGGCGAAGAAGAAGCTGAGGCGGCCTGCGAATTTATCGACGTCCATGCCCGCATTGATCGCCGCACGCACATATTCACGACCATCGGCAAGCGTGTACGCAAGTTCCTGCACGAGGTTCGCGCCCGCTTCCTGCATGTGATAGCCGGAAATCGAGATTGAGTTGAACTTCGGCATCTCACTGGACGTATATTCGATGATGTCAGAGATGATCTTCATCGAAGGTTCTGGCGGATAGATGTAGGTGTTGCGCACCATGAATTCTTTCAGAATGTCGTTCTGAATGGTGCCTGCCAACAGGGATTTATCGTGGCCCTGTTCTTCGCCGGTGACAATGAAGTTGGCGAGGATCGGGATCACCGCACCGTTCATCGTCATGGACACAGATACTTTGTCCAGCGGGATGCCGTCGAAGAGGATTTTCATATCCTCAACAGAGTCAATCGCAACGCCAGCCTTGCCCACGTCACCAACCACACGTTCGTGATCGCTGTCATAACCGCGGTGGGTTGCCAGATCGAAGGCCACAGACACGCCCTGTTGACCGGCGGCCAGTGCCTTGCGGTAAAAGGCGTTGCTTTCTTCGGCGGTCGAGAAGCCCGCATATTGACGGATCGTCCAGGGGCGGCCTGCATACATGGTGGATTTCACGCCGCGTGTGAACGGCGCGTGGCCGGCGGTGGAATTCAGGTGGTCCATACCTTCCAGATCAGTCGCGTCATAGTAAGGCTTGACGTCGATCCCTTCGAGCGTGTTCCAGGTCAGATCATCGAGCGGACGCCCCCGCAGTTCTTTCTCTGCCCGGGTCGCCCATGTTTCGGGCAGCGGCACGTTCTTCTTTGAAACCATCGTTGTGTCCTCTTTCGTCTTCCTGTCCCGGGTGTGCCCCGGTATTTTCAATCAATGTGATATTGTTATCGGCCTGGCCGCGCAGCCAGGTCAGGTCTTCGCGATAAGCGTCCTGCAGCACCTCGCGGTGGAAATCGGGGAAAGGCATCCATGTGCCGCCCTTGTGCAGCTGGCCTGCATAACGGCCCGGATCCTCATCCCGGTCTGCAACAAGCTGCGCCAGGCCACCTGCGATATCGGCAGGCGTTGTGAAATCTGTTACCGGGTCAGCAAGAATGGCACCGGTCAGCAGGGCCAGCATGCGCGGGTGCTGATCGGACAGGGCTTCATGGGGCAGGATCAGGATTTCTGCGGCCGGGAAAGCATCGCGCAATTCCTGCGCCAGGTGACGCCAGCGACGGGGCTGGGTGACCAGCCTGTCAAGCTGTGCCTCTGTCGGAAGGGCGCGGCCCTGAAACATGCCCGCGGCCAGTTGTTGCGCCCACCAGCATTCATAACTGCGGATGGTCAGACAGATGCGGGTCACACGGCGTTCAAATGTATTGCGCATACGGGCAAGGCGCCATGGGGCATCGGGATAAAGCTGCCCGCTTGTCAGGTTCAGCACCACGTTGCCCAGAAGGCCCGGTTCAGACAGCAAAAGCAACTGCATGTCCTGGCGTGTAAGATCCGCCAGATGCAGGCGCATCAGCCCGGCGGAGCGGTGCGCGGCGTGATCTGTCAGCGGGGTTTCATGCCCCTGCGCGACCATCAGGCCGGCCAGCATGCCGCCTTTCGTCTGTGGTGGCAGCGCAGTTGCAATGCCTTCCTGTGACAATGCGGCAGTATTAGCCGCCAGAAATTTCTGAAAACCCAAATGCCCGGAGCAATGCGCCCCGAGATGCAGAACCAGTTCCATCAGGCCCACCCCAACCATATCCATAGCCCGGGCACCTGTTCCCCGGCCATCACGCCCCATCGCACAGACTGGCATGGCAGGTGTTTCAGAAGGATTAAACCTGGTGGTTTCTGGAAGAGGTTTCAGTTTTTTCCTCGCAATCGGCGCGTAAAACGCTATCTCTGAAAGAGAGGAGTTATTGATGAAAAAATGCCTTTGTGCCCTTGCCGCCTGTCTTAGTCTGGCCCTGCCCGTATCTGCGCAGGAGGCGACAGAGGACATCCCGGAGCTGGCTTTCCTGGAGGCCGCGGATGTGACAGCAGAAGAATTTCTCTGGCAGGCACGGCTGATTGTGGTCTTTGCCGACAGCCCGCTTGATCCACGCTTTGCTGACCAGCTGTCCAAGCTGGAAGATGGCGCAGAAGCCCTTTTGGAACGCGATGTCGTGGTGATCACCGATACAGACCCGGCAGTGGCATCCGAATGGCGCGAGGAATTGCGCCCGCGTGGATTTATGATGGTGTTGATCGGCAAAGACGGCGTCATCCGCCTGCGCAAACCCTTTGCCTGGGACGTGCGCGAAATCAGCCGATCCATCGACAAAATCCCCCTGCGCCAGCAAGAAGTCCGCGATCGCCGCGCAGCAGAGTAATCCAGTACTCTCATTGAACCGGCCCCACATACCCGGGCAGCCAGGTTGCCTTATGACAACCTGACCATGGGAATCTTATGAGGCCGGAACAAATCATTCGAATTCAAGGATCACATCATCAACCGCAAGCGAGTCACCGGCAGCGGCATTGATTTTGCTGACGACGCCTTTCTTTTCGGCGCGCAGGATGTTTTCCATTTTCATCGCTTCCACGGTGCACAGGGCCTGGCCTTCGTGCACTTCGTCACCAACAGAAACTGCGACGTTCACGATCAGGCCGGGCATTGGGCACAGCAGCAGGCGTGATGTATCCGGTGCAACTTTGACCGGCATCAAGGCCGCCAGTTCCGCCTGACGCGGGCTGCGCACGCGGACTTCCAGATCAGCCCCACGGGACCGGATACGGAACCCCTGGGTGATCTTTTCGACCTTCAGAACCAGCGGACTGCCGTCAACGGACAGACGCGCAAGACTGTCGCCCGGTGTCCAGTCAGATGCCACACGGTGGGTGCGACCGTCATCGAAATGCACGGTGGATCCGTCGTGATCCGCCTCAATCGACACGGGGATCTCTTCGCCCTGAACGCTGACAACCCATTCGGTGCCGACTTTGCGTTCATGGTTGCTCATCCGGCCCGACACGCGGGTGCGGCGGATTTCAGCGACGCGGTGCATGGCAGCGGCAGAGGCCGCGATGCGTTGAACAGCATCACGATCCAGTTCCACGCCTTCAAACCCTTCGGGGTATTCTTCTTCGATAAAGGCGGTGGTCATTTCACCGGATGTGAATTTCGGGTGGTCCATCACGGCAGACAGGAACGGCAGGTTGTGCCCGATGCCTTCCAATTCAAACCCGTCAAGTGCATTGCGCATATGTTCAATCGCTGTGGCGCGATCCGGGCCCCATGTGCACAGTTTTGCAATCATCGGGTCGTAATACATGCTGATTTCGCCGCCTTCAAAGACGCCGGTGTCATTGCGCACAACTTCATCCGCCTGCACGACTTCTTCCGGTGGACGGTATTTCACCAGACGGCCAATGGACGGCAGGAACCCGCGATAAGGATCTTCGGCGTAAAGGCGGCTTTCAATCGCCCAACCGTTCAATTTCACATCTTCCTGCTTGATGGTCAGCGGTTCGCCATTCGCAACCCGGATCATCTGTTCCACCAGATCAACGCCGGTGATCATTTCGGTCACGGGGTGTTCCACCTGCAGACGTGTGTTCATCTCAAGGAAATAGAAATTCTTGTCACCATCGACGATGAATTCCACTGTTCCCGCGCTGGCGTAATCCACCGCCTGCGCCAAAGCCACAGCCTGATCGCCCATACGTTTGCGGGTTTCTTCATCCAGGAAAGGCGATGGCGCCTCTTCGATCACTTTTTGCTGACGACGCTGAATAGAACATTCACGTTCGCCCAGATAAATGCCGTTGTCATGTGCGTCGCACAGCACCTGAATTTCGATGTGGCGGGGTTGGGTGACGAATTTCTCGATAAAGATCCGATCATCGCCAAAGCTGTTCGCGGCTTCGTTTTTGGAGGACTGGAACCCTTCGCGGGCTTCTTGGTCATTCCACGCAATCCGCATGCCTTTGCCACCGCCACCGGCAGAGGCTTTCAGCATCACAGGATAGCCAACCTCATTCGAGATTTTCACCGCTTCATCCGCGTCCTCGATCAGGCCCATGTAGCCGGGAACCGTGGACACGCCTGCTTTTTTCGCGATTTTTTTGGACGTGATCTTGTCGCCCATCTTTTCAATCGCACCCACTGGCGGGCCGACAAAAGCAACGCCTTCGGCCGCCAGGGCTTCGGCGAATTTGGAATTCTCGGACAGGAAACCATAGCCAGGATGCACGGCCTCGGCACCGGTCTGACGGATCGCATCCATCACTTTTTCGATCACGATATAGGATTGGTTCGCAGGGGGCGGGCCGATGTGCACGGCTTCATCCGCCATTTTCACATGCAGCGCGTTGCGGTCCGCATCGGAATAAATCGCAACCGTCTGAATGCCCATAGCGCGGGCAGATTTGATCACACGACAGGCGATTTCACCCCGGTTGGCGATAAGTATTTTTTTAAACATGATCAGATCCTCATTCTATCGGTATCAGGCGGCACGCAGAGTGCCGGAATGGATGGGGCAATGTGTTGGCACAGGGTCAGACACATTGTTGTGATTTGGCGGTCGGTTCACGGCGCGAACACAGTTCTGTGCTGCACCGCTTCGTGAGGTGAAAGTGAACCGATTAGTTACGATATATTCCTGACGGCCCCGACTCACCGGGCGCCGCATGAAGGGAGCATTCTTATGACCATGACGAGACACACCACGCTTGCCGCCTCGGCGCTGGCCCTGCTGATCGCCGCCCCGGCTGTTGCGGATACCGCTGCAGACCTGGAACACCGGGTGGATGAGCTGACCGCACGGCTGGCTGAACTTGAAAACAACCGCGCCAGTGGGCTGAGCTTTGGCAATGGGGGCACAATTGATATTTACGGCTATGTGAAGGCCGATTTCATCCAGGACCTGGACGCTGACCTTGGCACCACGACCTTTGGACTGGCCAACCTGACCCCGGGTTTCACCGAAGATGAAAACTTTCAGGCCCACGCATTCCAATCCCGCCTGGGTGTACGCGGCACGGCCCCCAGCGATTTCGGTGACATTGGCTTCCAGATCGAAGGTGATTTCTTTGGCGATGGCGGCGGTGGTTTCCGTCTGCGCCACGCGAATGCCACGCTGGGCAACTGGCTGGTTGGTCAGAGCTGGAGTAACTTCATGCAGCTCAACGCCTTCCCGACCACGCTGGATTTCCAGGGACCGGCTGGCCTGACCTTCGCCCGTCAGACCCAGGTGCGTTACACGCATGATTTTGCCCAGAACCTGAGCGCATCCTTCTCTGTGGAAGATGCGGTGTTTGACAGCAGTGATCCTGTTGTCACGGCAGCCGTTGACTGGGCGAATGATCGCTTCAGCCTGCGCGGTGCGGTTCTGTACGGGACACTGGATACCGGCAGCAACGATGTCGACGCCTGGGGTGCCAGCATTGGCGGTACCGCGCAGCTTTGGGATGGCGGGCTGATCAGCGCGACCTATACCCGCGGTGAAGCCATTGCGCCCTACTTCCAGTTTGGCGGCAGCGGTTTCTACGACGATGGCGGCACCAATGATGCGGTTGAAACCGAAGGTGCAAGCCTGGGCATCACCCATGCGATCAATGACAAGTGGAGCCTTGGCACCGCTTACGGTTACCGTCGGGATGACGCCGGTGTTGCCACGGGCACCCGTTCCCTTGAAACCGTGCATTTCACTGTGAACTACGCCCCGGTTGAGAACGTCAACGTCGGCCTGGAATATTTCACCGGCGAGCGCGAATTGTTTGACGGCAGCACTGCGGATGCTGACCGCATTCAGGCTTCGGTTCAGTTTAACTTCTGATCCAAAGCCCGGGTTCCGGGGGGATAAAGGTGCCCCCCCGGAATTTTTCTGATCAGTTACAGATGTTGACGTCGTCGCAAAAGACGCCGGCAGCGCCGCCGATGATCGCACCTGTTGTGGCACTGCCACCAGTTGCGTCCGAGATAACGGCGCCCGCAGCCGCACCCGCGACACCGCGTTCAAGATCGTTGTCGAGACAACCCGCCAAGACTGTGAATGTGAAGAGTGCTGCTGCGATATGTTTAACAGACATGGTTTCTGCCTTCCTGTGATATGTGTCCTCAACAGGAATCCTACCGCTTTCCCCACAGAGCAACACCCCGGACGCGCCATAACGGCACAACCGGCAGCATATCGCGCAGGAAAAAGCGGAAAGGTGCTCACGACCAATCGTCCCCCGCAAAGGCATCAGGGAAATTAGCGCGGGCCATATCTTCGTTCAGAACCAGAAGCGCATCATAGCTTTCCGGATCAAACGGCTCTTCAGCAGCGATAATTTCACGCCCGAAGAACCAGGACAGACGCCCGGCATCAAGATTTCCGCGTTCAAACGGCTCTGTTCCGAAGTTCTCAACGATAGCTTTGATAAAGCCAGCATCCGCACGCCGGTCAGGTGGGCGACGGTCGGCATAGCGTTCACGCGCAGTCAGTGGCGTGACGCCGCCCTTATTCGGACGACGGATGGTAAACTGAAAATCAGTACCCGGAAGACGGCCCGGGAAACCGCGGTGCTTTAACATGGAAGCTCTCCCCGCAAAGTGGTGGTTACGGGGAAAGCCTGTAAAGCAAACGGACGGTAAAGATAATCCGTTAAGCTGAAACGCTTAGTTGATTGGCCCTGTTGGGCCGGTCGGACCAGTTGGTTGCTGCGGATCCGGGGTCTGCGGATCATCATCGTTGTGCCAGGGTTCACACGGGTAATTTGAACCAGGGGTGTAGTCACATCCGGTTTCAGGCGGTTCACACGGATTTTCCTGCTGAGAGGTCGAGTCGTACTGACCGCCACCTTCGCAACCGACCACATCGCCGTGCTTATTGTAGATTGGTTGCGGCGTAATCCGCAGTGGTTCAGGTTGCTGCGCACATGCCCCCAGCACAACCACAAGTGAGAAACACAGGCCAGTCGCAATTTTTGAATTAAACATATTTTGCTCCATAGAAACGTAAAAATAGTGCCCATAGCATAGCAAATTTTACGTTTTCCGGCAACACTGCGTGGGGTGTTATCGGATATCAGGCCCTGCGGGAGCGCAGCGGGACCTGTCAGAGAGGTGTCGGGGGCAGAGCTGGCCCACCCCCAGACGAAATTACAGTTTGCTGGATACTGGTTCAGCAACAACTGGTTCGTATACAACAGGCTCTTCCTGTTGACCTGCACATGCAGATACGAATGCGACGAGGCTGAGTGCAACGAGTGCTTTAACGGTACGGGACATTTCAATCTCCTGTTAGTGAATACCGGGAGGTTCCCGGAAGTTTCAAAGCGGCAGCCTTGATGGCTATCACTAAATCTACCCTTTACATGGTTTCCAATGCAAGCACACAGAGGCATTTTCCTCCAGGCGTTTTTCAGCCAGGGCTGAGGTTTAATTCCCACAGTTAAAGGGGTTTTCTTCCATTTTCGCCCAAAAAATGACAACATCAGAACACCTCTCTGACGCATGTATTGTCCGCTGAACGGAACGCTTCAAAAAACTTTGCCACGTCCGGGTTTGTCTCGCCCATAGTGGTTTCCCGTTCGGCCAGCGCCACGACAATTTGCTCAAACTCCGGTGCTTCATCTGCCTGATGAATGGCAAGGATGACCTGACAGAGATGAAGCATATCCTGGCTGACATCATCAAATTTATATTCATTTACAACAACCTGGGGGGCAACGAATCGATACAGAACTCGCGCAGAACCACCAGTTTGACCGGCATCACCGCTGACGCCAATGTCGCGATCAAGAAACCAGACGCGCTGACCGGAAGGCACAGATACCTCTGTCCCCTTGACGAGATCGCCACCACCCTGCCCGACAAGGCGCAGGGTCGCGGTGGCAGAAAGCCAGAACAAAAGAGCCAGCCCGGCCGCTATGATCAGCCAGCGCGTCATTTTGCTTTCACCTCACCGGGCGTGCCTTCTGGGTGAGTAACAAATTCAGCCGGAGACGTGATTTCCACCAGTTCCATATCGTCAGAGTTCTTTACAAGACGATGGCGAATCCCCGGGGGCTGCAAGACACAGGACCCTTCGCGCAGGATATGCGCACCCTCACCTTCATATTCAAATTCCACCCAGCCTTTGGTGACATAGACCATCTGAAAATCCAGATCATGGGAATGCCATTCCGCCGGGCTTTGCATCCCCGGCACCGCCCGGATGACATGGGCACCATATGCCCCTTGCGTCGCCTCACGAATACCCAGCTGCCGGTACTCAAAAAACGGCCGCAATCCCGCGCCTTCAAACGGCACAGAATCCGCATGACAGATCGTGAAGGCCTGATTTTTGTAAAGGCGGGTCATATGACGTTCCTTATCGGCGGTATGCACCTGCGCGGATGAGTGC
>NZ_PWAA01000027.1 GCF_003031585.1 Thalassobius sp. I31.1 | reverse complement strand
GAACTGTCTGAATCCCGGGCATTTGGTGATCGGCGCAACAGCGGATTAATCGACCTGATGGCGACGCGCGCCCAAAACATCACCGGAAACGCACGGGGTCTGACAGGCATGGAACGATCAACCGACAGGCAGTTCTAACCGGAAAAGCATGTGACTAGACTGGGTGATGGTAAAAAACCGGGAGCGCATGTGTATGACGGTAGCCCGAAGCAGTCATTGCCCAACTTCTTTAAACGAAAAGCGGACATCCATCGGGAAATATGCTAGGTTCTGCACTGCGGGACAATGCCGACTTTCGGCATTGCGAGACCAATGACCGCTTTGACTGGTTACATGGGTCGCGACTGCTCGTCTGGCTTAGCCATCCTCAGTCGAAGCGCTGACAGTGCGTATCCAGTCGATGATCTTTTCTATCACTTCGGGCTCGATGGTTGTCTCGATTTTTCCATACTCGGAGATGCGGCCAGTATCGGACCGCTGGAACATATGGTTGAGGCCATCAAACACGACCACTTCTGACTTTGGGTGGCCAAGAAGCCGCTCCATAACCGGCGCGTTCTCTGTCGCGGAAACCTGGAGATCGGTACTGCCAAAGAGCGCGAGGACCGGTCCGCTAAAGGTGCGCAACGCCACAGCCGGGTCATGACTGGCATACTCTACACCCCAGGGGTTTGCCCAGAAATCCAGTGTTTGGCGGCGTTGTCGTGCGCTTTGCCCTTCAGATATCAGATAGGCATCAAGTTTGGAGCGCTTGTTCTCCAGCGTGTCTGATGATGACAAAATTGCAGTTGCGGCCTCATATTGTTGTCTTGCCTGCTGGATCACATCGTCACCAACACCTTCGGCACGTTGCGTATCGGCGAATTGCGTCGACATCAGATCCGGTAACACCGGGATCGCAGGGCCAGCAAGGAACACCAAGAAGGCCGCGGGAACATTCTGTGCCGCGACGGGGGCCGTATATCCGCCCTCTGACGCGCCGATGAAGCCGATAGCATTGCTATCAATTTCTGGGTGCTTTGATAACCAGGTGAAAGCACCGGCCGCGTCTTCGGCAAAATCGCTCAATGCGGCAGTGTAATAGTCGCCGGTGCTTTGTCCCGCGCCTCTGTCGTCATATCGCAGCACCGCGAAGCCTGCCTTGGTGAGATGGTCAGACAAAACGAGCGCAGGCCGGTGTCCGCTAATCGTCTCGTCACGGTCATTCGGGCCCGAGCCGGACACGAGGATTATAGCTGTAAACGGGCCACTGAACTGCGGCATCGTCAATTCGCCTGCAAGCGTGACACCCTTCCCTCCCGCAAAAGTAATTTGTTCGATCCGATAGGGACGGTCCGTTGGGTCCTGTGGTCGTGGCCCTTTGAAATAGGTCACCATACAGCCCGCAAGAATGATGCAAAGGCCTAGTGAGATAAGTACGATTTTCATGGTCACGTTCATTCCTTCGTTGCTGTTAAAATCCAACTTGTGATTTCATCAAGTGTGCCGTCGACAAAAGCGTCTTGCCCCATTCCCATAAAAATATACTGCAGATACCAAGGCCACTCGGACGTGAGTTGATAGCTAAATAGGTCAGAACGCAGCAGACCGTGTGTGGCATCTGGCACCAGAATGACCTGCCGAATTTCGCTGAGTGGCATAAGTTGTTCGCGGAATATCTCGGAATCGCTGCGTGCGTCGACATTCAGGTCATCTTCGCCCCAAATCGCAAGCACTGGACCATTCATGTTTGGGATGCTCTGCGTGCTATCTTCCCAATATGCGCCGGCAACAAATTCAAAGCGCTCCGTTTCCATTTCAGGGACCATTGACGGGTCCGCTGAGGTGCCAAAAATCACATCGTTAATGCGCCTGCGATCAGCCAAGCGTTCCTCAATCACATCTGCCGGGACACCCTGTGAAGTTAACGCGACGCGCTTGTAGTATGTGCCCTGACCGCGCCAGGAAACGGCTCCGCCAACGATGATCGTAAAGGATGGGACGATGCGGCTTGCGACACGTGGAAGAACCCAACCCGCCTGTGAAAAGCCCAGAAAACCAACGCGATTGGCATCAATGCCATCTAGTGCAGAAACGGCCTGCAAGGCAGCCAGCACCTCATCTGCGCGATCATCCATCGTCTGATTTAGCCAGTTGCCAGTGCTTGCGCCAACTCCGGCCTTATCCCATGAAAACACCCCAATACCGGCATCTGCCAATGCGCTGAAAAGCGGAAGGTATCCCGCATTTGAAAAACGATCTTGCGCACCGTCTCCGTGGACGATGATGGCGATGGGCGGGGCAGTGACATCTTTTGGCAAAATAAGGGTGCCTGACAGCACTGCGTCGTCGACTGCGAAAGTAATGTCCCTTTGCGTGTGTTCCGATAGGTCAAAGTCCGACAGCCCCCGAACCAACCAAATTGCGGCTACGATGCTGACTGTCGCGATGGTCGCTGCTAAATAGATAAATGGTCTCTTCATTTCACTGAACCTGTATGATTTGCGGGGTGATGATTTTGGATAGATTGCTGATGCTTGGCAGCGTTTATTATGATTCAGGCCTACGCCATGTTTGTTCGTTGCTTAGCCATGTTTTTCCAACACCAGCCCGTGTCAGAAACCAGGCCAGATCGGTCATTTTAACAGGCGAAAATACGGCACCTATCGCTATATCCACCGCTTCATCGAGGTCGGCACCGAAGTAAACTACTGCTTCAATGGTTCTATCGTTTGCAAGAACAAGCTGGAGATACAGGGTTTCGGCAATATCCGAATTGTATATGAAGCCAACGTATTCTCCTTCGATCTCTGTTGGGCGCAACTGCGTGACCGTTGGTGAGAGACTATCTTGCCACCACTTCGCATTGATTTGACTGCTCCAAGCGTCCTCATCATCTGGCATCTGCGTCAAAGTCCCGCAAAGCCCATCTTCTTTGTCGCTGCTGCATGGCGCTATGTTTATGGGGGACTGGTCATCACCTAGCAGCCAAACGCCTTCGATCGGGTCACCGAAAGTCTGGGCCGGTGGGTCCTGCGTCGTTGTGCAGGCCACAACCATGTTGAATGTGAAGACGATGGTGATGGCGCGGCTTATGCCTAAAGTTATTCGAAACATTGTGATGGTAGGTCCTAAAATAAGTAACGGGAATGGGCAGATCATGAGTTGCACCCAACCGGTGAAGCCGTGGTTTCTTGCCAATGGATCGGCGCCTGATTACTAATGTGCAGGATCAGCCAGCCAGGCGTGACGGTTACGTTCAGGGGATGGTCTTGTAACGTTTCAAGATCAAGGATGCGGCCATTGCTCCAATCGCTTGTTTCGGTATCGGGCTTGAGATCCCAAAAAATGGGCAGGCCACATATCTCCGTGGCCCAAGTTCTTATTTTCGGGTCGTTAATGCTAACGATCACAGCGCAGAGATTGTTTGAGCCTGCGGCACAAGCACCGCTGGCGACGGTCAGCGATTGGTCTTGCGTCAACCAAAGCGCTTCTGGGGGCGTCAGTGGTGATTTGAACGCAATGTGTTGGAGTGGCGGCCGATCGGCAGAAAGCGCAGGGGCCCATTGAGTGAGCACCGCTTTTACCTCCATCGTCGCATACTGCCTCTCATGCGGATAATGCGAACGTGGGGGTAGCTTCGCAAGGAGTGCATTACCACAGCTTGTGAACAGTAAGAACAGAACGAAGAGAATGCTAAACAGCACAAACGTGATCGGTGCTTTTGAAATAGTCATTGATCAGCCCGCGATTTCAAAAAACCAGACAGTGCTGAGCGGTTAATTCGCTGCATTATCTCGGACAAGCGTGACCAGCCCTGAAGTGCCATCGGAAATGCGAGAGCCGCGTCAACAAGTTCCCATGAATAGGTCACGATCGAGAAGATCGTACCCGATGTGATCGCTAAATTGGCAGTCGCATACCAAAGGTTGAAGACCACCAAACCAAGAAGAACGACAAATATCGCACCATAGACGATGGATTCCGTATCAGATATCCGCACTTCGATATGGCGCAATCGCGTCAGGTGGGTTGAGAGGCTTTGTGGTTTGCGTGTCTCAAGAATGCCAACCTGCCGCTCGGTCTGCTGGTTAAGCTGGCCATTGAGCTTGTAAAAACGACCATGTGATAGACTGTATATTGCCAGCATCGTCGCCACTGCGCCGACACCCGCCAGTGCCAACATGGGGTCAAATATATAAAGAACGATGACTGAGATGATGAGTTGGACAAGTGATGTCATCGCCAGCGGCAAGTCGGTTTCAAGAAAATCTGCCAACTCACGTCCCATCCCCAACCGGGCATTCAACGTCGACACTGGCAGCTTGGCCGCGCGTGCAGCCTGGGTTTTACCCAATTCAACACGCACAGTGCCGAAAACACGCGTATCATAGGCACGACGGACCACGCTGACCACAATCAGCACTGCTAGAACGGCGATCAACTGGAACAGTGCATCCGTTTCATTGGCCAATAACCCGTCTATCGCAAAACCGATGAAAAGCGGGACAAGTGCGGTAAGAGCAACCTCAATAAGGATCAGCAGCCAAGTAAATGAAATGCGCCAGCGGAACGCCCGCAAAAGCGCCAGAATAGTAAGAGGGCCATTTTTCAGCATTGAGATATCCTAGACTTCTGAATTCTGGGCCATAGCCGCAACGCCGACGGAAAACACCGCACTGCGAATGTCTTCAGCAATGGCGATCAAAACCGGAACGAGGATGAGCATCAGGGCTGTCCCGAAAATTTCTCCAAAGGCCAGTGATGCGGCCGCAGGGATAAGGTACTGCGCCTGCTCAGACGTTTCTGTCAGCAAAGGAAGAAGGCCAATAACTGTAGTTACAGTGGTCAGAAAAATTGCCCTAAACCGCCCGATGCCAGCGTCGTGCAGCGCTGCAATCACATCCATTCCTGACGTGAGGTTTTGGTTGTAGCGGGTGATGAGCACCAGACTGTCATTCACCACCACACCGGTAAGCGCGAGCATACCAAAGAACGAAAACAGCGATAAAGGCAGCCCCATGACCAGATGTCCAATCGCCGCACCGACGAACCCGAATGGGACGATCGCAAGAATAATGAAAGGCTGCGAATAGGACTTCAACGGCACGGCCATAAGCACGTAGATCAGTACGCTGGCCAACAGCAACGCGCGCATTAGACCGCCCTGAATTTCGGCCATCTCTTCTAATTCACCGCCAAGGGACACCCGGACCGAAGGGTATTTTTGTGCAAGAAGCGGTACCATTTGCTCTGTCACGGCCTGCGCAATCTCCGCGGGGGACACCACAGAGCGGTCAATGGCAGCGGCCACGGTATTGACAGTCTGACCGTTCAAACGGTGTTTCATACCAGCGACATAGCTGCCGTTCACTTCGGCCACGGTTGTTAGCGGCACCCAGGCACCAGTATAGCTGCGCAGTCGGGTTTGCAGCAAATCGTCAACCGTATTACGCGCAGGGCGGGCGTTCTGGACCAGCACCCGTATTTCTGAACTATCGCGGCGAATGCGCTGCACCTCTGCGCCGCCAAACGCATATCCAATCTGACTGGCAAGCGTTTCTGCGCTGAAACCAAGATTGCGGGCTTCTGCGCGGATGTGCAAACGTAGTTCGGGCTGACCGCCCGCCATCGTGTCGCGGATATTGCTGATCCCATTGATGCCAGCCAAAAAACTGCGCAGTTCAATGCTGGCTTCGCGCAGCAGGTCGGGGTCTTTCGACAAAAGTTGTAACTGAAATCCACCACCCAACGCCTCTGAGCCTGTAAACTCTAACTCTGTCGCGCCTTCGATTTGTCCGGTTCGCCTTTGCCATTCGCGTGCGATGTCCAAGGTTTCAACACCTGGCCGTTCGATCACAGGAGACAATTCGGCGTAGATCTGTGCGCTTTCGGCACTCGAAATTATGAAGAACATAGTGCGGATCGGCGGTGCATCTAACGCGGCACTTTTTTGCAGCTCAATGTTCAGTGCATTGCCCAGATCTTTTATCCGCTGAACATTGTCACGGGTCAATGAAAACGGGGCGCGCGCGTCCATCTCCAAATTGACTGTAATAATCTGCCCGGGCACATCCGGGAAAAATACTGTTCTGATCTTACCTTTTCCGATCAAGCCCAACCCAAGAAGACCTGCCGCAAGAAACAGGATCAACACGGCATATCGATGCTGTAGTGAGATATGGAGAACTGGCAGATATAGGTGATCGCGGACCCAATTCAGCCCGCTCTGTGCGGCGTTCTGGACCTTTGCCCAACCTCGCGTCAGCAGATACCTCGGTTTGTCATCAAGTGACGTATGCGCCAGATGGGCAGGCAGGATGAACTTGCTTTCGATCAGCGAAAAGATCAGCGACAAGATCACGATGCCTGAAAAACCTGCCAGCACTTTGCCGAGTGGATTATCGATCAGCAGCAATGGAAAGAAGGCTGCAATCGTGGTTAAAACGCCAAAGACAGTTGCAACCGCAACCTTGTTTACCCCGTTCTCGGTTCCTAAGATGGGATCCTTGGTTTTGCGGCGTTCCTCGTACACGGCTTCACCGACCACAACGGCGTCATCAACAAGAATGCCAAGCGCGATGATCAGGCCGAATGTCGTGACATCATTCAGCGAATAATCCACCCACTTGGTGCCTGCCACCGCCAGGGCCCCCATCACTGAGATGGGGATTCCCATCGCGACCCAAAAAGCCAAGCGCACATTCAGGAAAATCGACAATATAAGCAGGACCAGCAGCAACCCCTGCACCCCGTTCGAAGTCAGTAGGTTTAGGCGATCTGAGATGTAACTGGCGCTGTCCCCCCAGACGGTAACCTGAATGCCGGACGGCAATTGTGGGGCAAAATTTGCGACGACACGGTTCACTACTTTGGAAATTTCCAGCAGGTTTTCTTTTTGTCCAATCAGGACTTCCATGCCGACAGTTGCATCACCATTCAGGCGAAACAGGAAATCGCCATCGACAAATGTTTCCGTGATCGTGGCAATATCGCTCAGCGGTACGCTTGAACCATTTGCACGCTCAATCACTGGCAGCGTTGCATAGTCCCCTGCATATCGGGCCCGATCATCAGCCCGCAGGTAGATATTGCCACCCGCTGTACGCAGGGTTCCCGCTTGAAAATCCAGAGAGTTCGCTTGAATGGCACTTACGACATCTGAAACCGTGAGGTTCAACTGGCGAAGCCGCTCTGGGAAAACCTCAATACGCATCTCGCGCGGGATCAGGCCCCAAATATTGAGACGTGACAGTTCCGGCTGGGATAATAAATCTTCCTTTAATCGCCGTGCCAGCGTTTGGAGCGTTACAGGGTCAGTTTCGCCATGCAAGTTCACGTAAAGTGCCGGGAAATCAAAACCTGCCGCGTCAATTACCGGTCGACGCACATTGGTTGGTAGGCCAGTGACCGCATCGATACGCAAGCGCACTTTGTCCAGCAGACGTTGCAGATCTTGAGCACCTGCGCGTCGAATACTGACAAATGAAGTGCTGTCGCCAGATCGCGAAGTTATGCTGCGCACGCCTTCCAAACCTTCTAGGGCCTGTTCGATCTTTCGGGTGACAAGCTCATCGACCTGCTCGGCGGTTGCGCCGTTGTATTCGGTTGTGATCTGGATGCTATCGGGCGGGATACGAGGGAAACCTTCAATGCGTATCGTAAATACGGTCATGACGCCCAGAAACAGGATCAGCGCCATCATTAAGTTCGCTGCAACTGGGTTGCGAATGAACCATCCGGTCATTGCGTGCATGGCTCAATCCTTCACGCTATGTGGAGCGACACGCTGGCCGGGCAGGAATGAAGCTAGCGGCGTGATTGCGACGCGCTGTCTCTGACCCCCTGCAGGTGCCGCGATCACAATTTGATCGGCGAGCCGGAAGAGTATATCAGGTGCAAGACGCATCAGCTGGTCGTTTTGATCAACGAACCAGACGTGCCCAGTTCTGGTCAACGCGGTGTCTGGAATGCTCATGGTGTCTTTGACGACGCGACCAGTTAGCAGCACGCGCAAGAAATCGCCGGACAAAATAGATTGGCCTGTGGTTTCGTTCACCTCAAGAAATACGCGGTATTGACGGGTATTTTGATCAAGAAAACCACCGCCTTGCCGAACAGTAGCTGTCCCAATCGGCGTACCAGCAGTATCTACAAGCTGCGCAACTTGTCCGTTAATTGGGTGGTCCAACAAGCCCCAGCTTTCGCGCGACAATTCAGCCGTCATTTCAAATTGTTTGTCATCCACCAGCTTCACCAACGGCTCACCAGAAGCTACGGTTTGGCCAAGACTAGTGAGCCGTTCGGTAATGAACCCTGAAAACGGCGCGGTGATAACCGTGTCATCTCGTTGCCGTTGTGCTGCATGAAGCTGTGCGTCCGCCGAAGCCACCTGGCGTTCAGCGATTCTAAGTTCTGGAATATGTAAGGCTAGGTCATTGGGCGCGCGCGCACTGTCGCGCTCAAACTGAAGCCGTGAGATAGTTGTTTTATTTTCGGCCTGCAGCAAGGCAAGTTGCGCCTCGGCCAGCAATAGCTCCGCTGCGGCAACTGCCGTATCATACTGGATGCTCTCTATCTGGAAAAGAACAGCGCCCGCGGGAACCTGCGCTCCAGCGAGAGCAGCCTCACGCACCTCTACAATCCGCCCGCTAACGGCAGCTCGGATGTCGGCTGACCAGCGAGGACGTACTTCGGCAAAAGTTTCAACCGATGCGGTAACATCGCTAACCGCCAAATCCAGAACCGAAACACTTTGCAGCACTGGTGAGGCATCGGCTTGTGAGATGTCAGCCGTATCTTCTGTCAAAGCTAGAAGTGTTACGACAGTTAAAAGCAAAGCCAATGCAAGCAATATCCAAATCCCACGCCGCATGAGCGCTTTCTTATTTGGCTTGATTTGGTCGGACATTTCATTTTTCCTACTTCACATGCTGCTTGGTCCACCTTACTTCCAATTAAGAAGCAGATAGAATCGACGAACGAACGTTCGTTCGCTAGTGGTAGACTTAGGCCGAGAAATATAGATATGCAAGAGCCCCCAATCGAAACAAAACGCGACAAAGAACTAATGTCTCGCCGCGCTCACATTCTTGAGGCGGCGCTATTGAGCTTCCTTGAAAAGGGGTACCACCAGACCGGTGTTCGTGACATTGCGAAACGCGCAAGCGTGAGTTTAGGCAATCTTTACAACCACTTCAGCGGGAAACACGCCATTTTGGCAGAAATCGCGGCCTTAGAGCGCAAAGAGATGCAGCCGTTTCTCTCCGAGTTGAAGAACGATGCGGCACCACTGGAAGTTCTTGAAGGCTTTGTGCACAACTATCTCATCCACCTTTCGGCACCTGAGAATGTCATTCTAAGCCTTGAGATCGCAAGCGAAGCCGTTCGAAAGCCTGACATTGCCAAAATGTTCTTGGAGAACCAAAATGCGTTGCTTGATGCATTGGAAGCCCTTTTAGCGCGCGGAGTAAAAGAAGATTGCTTCCGTTCGTTACCCAATACCCGAGAAGTGGCAAGTTTGATCCTAGACGCGATGGAAGGCAAAGCTTTAAGGGCAACCTTGCAGACCGATAGAAGTACAATTAATCACTCAGAGCTATGGGGTTTCATCAGAAATGCAGTGACCAATCTGCCCATCTCATCGAGGTGAGCAGTCGAAGCTGCAGTGTCTTTTCGCAATCTAACCCGGTTTATCTTGCACTAATTTTTTATCGACTAGCGAACCGGACGTTCGTTAACGTTGCAGCATTATGCAGTTTGGGCTCTAACTTGCCGTTAGCTGCATGTTGCACCGATGACCGCTTTGGCGCAAGCCTCTGACTTTGCAAACTACACTTTCTGCCCATTGCTGCCCTCGGTGTTGATTGGGATCATGGTTTCATGAACGTGCGTTACCAATGTATGGGGCAACACCCGTCGTAGGTGGGGATGGGTGATTTGTGAGTGTCTGAGGTATCAATCAGAGACGCGCAAATCACGCGCTTCCATCTCCCCACCTTTACCACTTAGTTGTGGGGGACGGTTCTGGATGGTTGGTCACAACCCGTTTTGTCCAAGTTGCCAAGCGCCACAATAGCCAACAGCCCGACCAATACCGTGGTCGAAAACATCCATGATAAAAATAGAATGAGGAAAAGCTCGAACATTTACTTCCCCTCCGTGGCAGGTTTTGAAACTTGCAGGGCTTCGCCTTCGGGCAGTTGTGTTATCCATGCTTTGAAAGCCTGCGTCACCAACCGTCCATATGGCACGCCCGTATGGTGGTGAATGGCGCGCATGTCTTCCCACGTGCCTTGATCCACACCACGGGTCGTTACCTTTATATCAGTCATTTTTCTACTCCTTCGCATGACAGTGCCGAACTCCCAAAAGGTGCGATGAATACACCAGATTGAGTGGGGGCATCTGTATTTAGCTGTGAAGGGGGCAAGTGCTGTCAAAGGGCGGCTTTTTGACACTGTTGCAAAATCACGGACCACACCAATCGCGTCGCGCGCCGCCATCGTAGGGTTCAGCATGACCTTCCGGAATCAAGATATCTGCAACATCCGTCCCATCCAATATCAGCCGGGCGATCTGGCGGCGGTATTTGTCCCGCACTGGTGCGCCGGAATTATTGAGCCGGACCTCATCTCTCTCCAAGGCATGGCTACACCCTGATTTCGATACCGGCGACATCCACGATCCTGACCATTGGCTTGCGCTTGCCACGCAATTCCACCTGTATCGCATCATTCATGACGAAGCATCACTGTCCGATCTCATGCACATCGAGAGTAAACGTGATGTGAAAACGGCCCATAAGTTTCGGAAGTTGGTCAAGACAAGGACCGGCCAACATTGGAGTAAAGCCAGCCAATCCCAACGATATCAAGTGTTCAGAGATCACGGGACCAAGAAGATGAAGAAGGCGCGCTTTGATGATCTATGCAGCATCATCGACGTTGGCTTTACGTCTGACGACATCATGACTGTGGATTTCCACGCCCATCCATTTGGGGTCAATAACTCAGACGACGCCATGTACATCAAAGCCCATGGCGACAGCTACTACGTAAAACCGCGAAGTTGGTGGAAGGACCTGAAGTCGCGGGTGATGATTACCACGACCGAAGAGTTGGTTGCTCAGGTTGCCAGCAGGATTAACAAAACGTCCGATCACAAGTGGATACCGCAAATCCGGGTTCATCGATTGGATGATGAAGAGTTTGTAGCACCCGATTGTATTCGGCTTCGCCGTGACAAACGTGCATCCAAGGGTAAGATCGATGATCTGGTTCAAGACCGGCTGGCAGATGGAATGGACTTTGCTATTTCCGATATGGCGCAAGGCTCCAAAAGCAGCGTTAGCTCACATATCAGTGCTCGCGGTCGTAACGATCTGCAGAATAGGAACATCAGCACCGTTCTGACCTTCCTCTCAAAGGACGAGTTTGCACGCCTCAACGTGATCGCACAGCGGTTCGGCATAGAAGGGATCTATCAGAAACACTACCGTGACCGGCTGAATCAGGCTGTTGGTCGAAATCGTGGCCTGCGCAAAAATCATGCGACGCCGTACGAGCATGAAATCATAGTATCACCAACATTGCATAGGTGTTTGGGGGGTACGTCGTTCTTCGGTTCAGGCAGGTATCCAGCCTATCTGACATCTTAACTTTGCAGCCCCTAACGGACAGGTTCGCAAGCGAACCTTCCATCAGGTGCTTGAACGCGGCCTGAACGGCCACGTGTGTAATAGTCCCGTTTGCAAATGAACATAGTTTACCAGATGCCCTGACGGGGCTGCGCCCCGCCAGAATATCCCATGTCGTTCCTGAGGCTACAGGTGGGGTCAATAAGTCGGCTCCTAATAGATAACTAATTAGCACAAGACTTTTTGCCCCCCCCATCTGCGTCATCCGGGGGGGCAGCAGGCAATGATTGAGTATGGCACTAACACATAAGGTACTTCGTCCGACGAAGCGGACAAATCACTAAATGCCTCGAAGCAACGAAGAGGTTCTCATGCAAATATATGCACCCTACCAATATCCTGATCCAGAAATATTCCGCCCGGTTAGTATCGGCAAAGACACTGAACTGTTCATCACGATCCGTTTCCACACTTGCGCAGAAGAAAAGGATTTCATCATGGACGTTAACCCTGACACTCTTGGTATCTTGAAGGATATTCCACACGGCAATCTGTTGATTGATTTATGGTCTGACGACACCGGCGAAGATTGGATCGCATCCACTGTATTCAAGGCAACATCCGATACACTGGAGTTGGCTGAGTCACGTGCATTCGGCAAATGGCGCAACATGGGGCTGGTCAACCTGATGACGATACGCGCACAGGATGTCACTGGATGGACACGTGAAATATTCGAAATGGAACGATCAACAGCCGGGTACCTGTAGCGAAAACGGGCATTGTGACCATCAGCCGCGTACGGCTACAATGCGGACAAGCCGGACTTGTGCAGATGCGGCCATTGCATACGCAGCATTTGCTCGCAATCGCAGCAGCGCATATTTGACAGTGCAGCATTTTTCATCAAGGCGGCCGTTCAAACTGGTCACCCGCGTTGGAGCTCAAACTGAGTTTTCGCCGCATGGTGTATGAATTCCCATGCCCCGTGACTTAGCTCTGACAAGCCGCTGTGATAGACGGCACGCTTGTCCCGCAGGAAGAGTTCATCATTCTTGAACCCGCTTATGATACCGGAGAATTGCACCGCGGGTATGAACCAATTCAAAAAATACCGTGTGTTTGTCGAATTTTCTGGATTTAAACCGCGCTCCCTTACCAATCTTAGCCTTACGTTGCGAGATTATCTGGTTGGATAGTCGTTCTATAGATCAATTTCCAACGGTCCTAAAGGCGCAGCGCAGCATGTGAGGACAGTACCCACGTCTGTTGAAGCGCCAACAAGGCTTTCCGTGCGTCCGGAAAGAACCGTTGCGCGACACGTACCGCACAGACCTGCCCGACAGTGTGAAGGCGCAACGATGCCATTGGCCTCTGCAAGGTCGAGAAGAGTACCGTCTGCCGATGTCCATTCAGCGACGATATTAGATGTTTTGAACTTTACTTTGAACGGCCCTGTACCGATCGGGGGTCGCAACTCTACCACGACGTCCGGGGAAATAAATGCCTCCGATTGAATAGACGCCGCTGGCACCCCCGCGTTTGAAAACGCTTGTTGTGCGGCCTTCATGAAACCATCCGGTCCACACATGACTACGGTGGCATCCAAAGACGCCACATGCTTCGCAATCAACGCCAGATCGGGGAGGCTTTGTTCTTCACCTTCCGGCCCAGCTGTCGTCCAAAGTTGTGCGTCACCATTGATAAGCTTTCCAGTGAGCGACTCCATTTCATCCCACAACGCAGTTGACGCAAAGGTACGTGCAATATGAACTACATTGATGATCCGTTGGGAGCCGCCCGCGACAAGGGCGCGTAGCATCGCAATCGACGGCGTGATTCCAATCCCTGCCGAAAGGAGCATCAATGGTGCTTTATCCTTGGGCAGCCGCAGGTTTCCGTCTGGTCCCGAAATCGTAACATGATCGCCAACGCGGAGGTGGTGGACGGCTTTTGATCCGTTTCCACTGCCTCGTTTCACCGTAATCCGGAACCGGTCGTCCTTGACGCCTGAAATAGTATAGGCGCGCCAGGTTGCCCGCCCATCAAGTGCGTGAAGTCGTATGTGCTGGGCCGCTTCGTAGGAGTCTAACGATCCAATTGTTGCCAACGGGTCGCGGAACCAAACCGATCTGATGCCATTCGCTTCTTCAATAATGTCTGTGACTTCTGCTGCGCGCGGCCACGTAGGGAGTGGAGGAGCCGTTTCTTGTGCGGTAGCATGATTTACTTGATCACCAACGATCTGTCCTTTTACCTTACCGAGTGAGCGCGAGCTTACATGACCACCCGCTTTCACCGTTGCATACACCCCGCAATAGATATGGCCAAAGTGGCGCATGAGTTGTGCTGGTATATTGACGTCAACATCACCGGTTCCGGGCCGGACAGACGTTGCGCGGCAACGATCGATCGGACGGATGATGTCTAACTCAACGTCGTCAAATTCTAACTTGCGACCAAGCCAGCCGAACTCAGACCAGGGCGCGGCTCTTACATAAAGATTTCCCCGGAAACGGGCGGGATCAACAGGAACACCGACAAGGCGTTCAATCTCTTCAACCGTTGAAAGGTTGATGATTGATATTAGGCCATCTGCATGGTCCCAATAACCGTTCTGAGCATGAGCAAGTCGAATGTCCGGCACAAACGGGTCGCGAACGGGGCCAATTGGCCATCCATTTTCGTCAAAAGACAAAACTTCACCGTCTAGTCCACGTAATCTCGGCATGCCATCGCTGTGTGATTGAATGGCCCATGCTGCCATGGATGGGCGGATTGTTAACCTCTCAAATGCTCCGCAGGGTGTCCAGGATCCGTCTGATGGCACTGGGCGTGTGCCCGTTGCCAGCGCCCATTTTCGATCAAGAGGAAGGCCACGACCTTCTGAAAGGATAGTGCTTTCGAGTGTTTCGCCTGGAAAGCTTTTCACAGGATAGCGTGCAATTGATACAAGTTCGATATTGTCATTCATGCCACTTCACCTTCTGTCACAAGGATCAAAACGCGCGCATCCTGCTGTGGTAGATGTTTGATCAGTCCAGCAAGCCCTGCTGCGCCAGAAGGCGTCGTAAGTAGGCCATGATCGCGCAGCAGCACCATCGCGGATTCCGCCTGTTCGTCAGAGATCAGGACAAAGCTATCGGCCATTTCGCGTAACACCTTAAACGCGCGCAGCGACGGTTCTTTGCAATCTAGCCGACCCATATTTGAGACGGGGCCGTCCGCGCGGACTACATGGCCAGCTACAACACTGTTACTTAAACACGCAGCACGGTCAGGTTCGACCACTACGATTTCCGGTTGGACAGGCCAATGTTCGCGAATATGCGCGGTAACGCTTGCAGCAACACCACCTACGCCGGCTTGCAATGCGACATGGGTCGGCCAATCACCCCATGCAGAGAATTTACGATAAATCTCATCGGCCATCACTGCATAACCCTGCATGACCAAGGACGGCACGTGCATTTCGCCGTCCCAAGACGCATCAGATACCAACGTGACGCCTTTATCGCGCGCCCGCGAGACAGCCGCCGCCATTGCATCCTCATAGACAGACCCGGCGCGCACAACGCGGGCCCCTTTGTTGCGAAGCCGTTGGGCAAAACTTTCCGGCACGGTGTCTGCCAAAAATACTTCGCAGCCTACTCCGAACACAGCTGCTCCGGCGGCAACGGATAAGCCGTGGTTGCCAGCAGACGCGCAGCAAACCGTTATATTCTGCAAAGCTGTGGAACCCTTGGCATCGGTTATGTCGCTGAAGTCTGGTTCTCGTTTCAAACTCTGACGCAGGGCATCGCGCACCAAACACAGGACAGCATAAGCGCCGCCTAGAGCTTTGAATGACCCTAACCCCATTCGGTCGGTTTCATCCTTTGCGTAGATGGTTGACCAGCCGAGCGTCGCTGCAAGCGCCTCCAACGGGCGCAGCGCAGTCACTTCGTGCATTGGGCAAGCCGCCAACATTTTAGATGGCGCTGTCGGATCTGCGATATCGGGGAGTGTAATTTTTTCCATATGATTAGAATAGCAGCGCGAAGTGATTAAGTTATGGCGAATATATATAGTAAAATGAGAAATTATTACATAACATGACAAAATATGCGCAGAAGTAGCCACCTGGGAGTTCAGCTTGCTCGACATTGATACACACGACAGGGCGCTTTTGTCTGCGTTGCAGGCGGACGCACGCGTGTCGCTCGACAATCTCGCACATTTAACCGGCCTTTCACCTGCGACGGTGCAACGGCGGGTTCGCCGCCTGAGAGAAAGCGGTGTGATAAAGCGGGAGGCAGCAATCCTTGATGCAGATGCGCTGGGATGGGGAATGTCGTTCCTTATTCTCGTGGAAATGGAACGCGAACGACTTGATATGTTGGACGCTTTTAAGCGGCGCATGCGCGCCGAGCAACAAGTTCAACAGTGCTACTACATCACCGGGGATGCAGATTTTGCGCTCATATGTCTTGCGCGTGATATGAACGACTTCGAGCGACTGACCCAAAGACTATTCTTTGACGACTCCAACATTCGCCGTTTCAGAACAAGCGTTGTCATGGACCGAACAAAAGTAAGCTTGAATATTGGCACAGAGAATGAAGGATAATACCGATATGGATATCAGTCTTCCGGTAAATCTCTGCGACCTTGGTTCGTCAAAGTGAATGCGTGCCGTAGCCACTTGGCTCCAACCCAATCAAAATCACCGACAATGTCTATCGATGGAGCGGACATTTAACGGCATTCATCCTGTAGAGGCTTTGTCCCCAGTCTGCGAATTCGGCCTCTCGTCTTTGCTGCACTTCGCACGAATGACTGGTTTTCCCGCCGCGCGGCAACACCGAATTTTACGCTGATACAAAATCTTCCACGCTGCGAGCGCATGCAGCAGGAAAGCCGAATTCACAGGTTGGGCTCATTTTGGGACCTTCGCTGCATCGTGCATCAGTGGCTGGAAAGCGTCGATACGGCTAAAGGTGTAATTCTGCACCCATCAGGTTTCACCCCAACGAAGACATTTCCCGGATCAAGCTAATCTTCATCCACCAATACCCAACTATTCCCAAACAGCGGCATAGCAGACAGCATTGGATCAGTTTGGCGCCAATAATTTTGCACCACAAACCGCGCATAGTGGCCATCCTCCGTCAGACTCTCTTTCACAGGGACAATCCGCTGAAACGGCTTCGACATATCAGCCCAGCTGAAATGCACCGAACCCCCAGTAAGACACAGCATCCAATAATCCTGATATGGCACAAGATAGCCCCCGTGATATGCGTTGCCCCCTGCGGACATACCAAACATATAATCGCGACCCACACCCACAGAAAACAACGGATTGCGCGGCGGTAGGCGCAGCTCACCCAAACCATCATCGACATACGGGGCGAACCCGCCAAACAGCACGCCTTCAGGGCCACCCACCCGATCCGACTGCAAAATACGGTCCGGGTTCAAACCCGTATCTATTGCATAGCCCCGGCGCTTGTCGGTGCAATTGGCCGCCGCAACTTCGTCATCCGTGGCAAAATACGACATCCCACTCGGCTGACCCAACGCACCGTGCGTAAGGATCATCAAACAGGCTACGAGCCATGACAAAAACGATGCCTTCATCCCCCAAAACCAAGATTGATCCGCATACTATGTCCTCCGTAACGTTGTCGTACCCTAGCTTTGTTGATCAATCACGCGCCAGAAGCAATCAACTCCGCCACCGCCTCCAACGCTCCGCCCTCATGCGGGATCGTACCCACGTCAGTCTAGGCAGACATTCGTGCATCGCGCAGCATCAGTTGTTTTGGGCTCGAAGGAGCCATTCGCCGCACCCTGCATTAATGACCGCTTTGGTTTCGTGACCAATCATTGAGACAAATCTGTTGGCATCTGTATCGGTATAAGGCGCAACGTACGGCGCATTCAGGCATTGTCGCCGGGTGAACGATGATCCTTGAGTATGCGGTAGACTGAAGCACGACCGATCTCCAACTGCTTGGCTATCTCATCTGGAGTGAATTTCCGGCTTTGCAACAGTATAACTTCGGCGGTTTTTGCACGTGCCGTTGGCGCGCGCCCACGATACTTTCCTTCCTTCTTGGCCTTTGCGATACCATAAGCCCTGCGTTCGGCGAGCCGGTCGCGTTCAAACTGGGCGACTGCACCCATCATTCGGACCAATAGCATTTGGGTCGGATCATCAGGATCAAGAGGATGTTTAGAGAGATCGGGCAGTAGCCAGATCACGTCTGGGTTTATCGGCTGTGTGATTGCGGCATCTGCTGCGGCCAAGTCCCGGAATGCGCGATCCATCTTCGCTGCACACAAACATATCCGGTTGTCAGGGCGTGCAGCACGATTGGCCTCATTCAACATTCGTTCGAACTCAGGCCGTACAGTACGAGTAGATGCTTCTTCATAAAAGAACCTACTACAACCATGTCCCCTCAGCGTATCGATCTGGTCATCCCAACCCGCCGCTTGTGTGACTCGATCCACCGATACACGTACATAACCCCAAATTTCCATATACACTCCAATCTCATTAGAATCAAAATCCTGTGAGATTGTATCATAAAGATGGGGTGGTGCCTACAGTGAGACGCGCTCACCGGACATTAGTGTGTCTCGTTAGGGATGTCCCTTGTGAGACAAGGCCCGACATACAAAACTGTAAGCGCTTCGCTGTACTGGCTTTGAGTGCAGCACATTGTGTGTTGCAAGGAGCGAACAGTCGGATAGGTTGTGTGTCGTGTTCAATAGAAAATTTGAATGTGCAGGACACTTATAACAGGCGGTTCATGCGAACTAGCGTCGCGAGCGGTATTATCTAAAAATGCAAATTAATTTTAGGGTTCTTTCAAGCAACACATCAGTACCAGACCAAGGTATAAACACTGTCTATCTCAAGATCGACAATTGGAATGACTACTCATTCATAACGATGTTTGAGGTCTATGTTTTCGATGAAGCTGGGCGACAGCATCGTCTAGAAAATGTGAAGATTGGATTCATCGGGCAAACCGAAGAAACATCGACTCATTCTACAATAAGGGAACCGTTCACAGCACTGTCAGCCTCATACTTCTCACTTGGTACCGACGTTGACTACTATTCCAAGCTTGCCAACGACTTGTCATCTGAATTTAGGCAAACATACCTAACGGCAATGCGCGATGTAGCCCACAACACAGCTATACTTTCCATAGCTGCTGAACAAAGCGTTTTCCAAACATCACATCTTCGGGGTGTGAGCATACCCCTTGGAATATTCCGACCAAGCAACCACCTCAACGTCATGCATTTTGCTTTATCTGAAAACAGACGTATCGAAGCGACACCCAGAGCTGCCGGTGTCTGCCCCGGCTGCGGTGCTGAAATGTTGGCGCGCTGTGGGACAAAAAAAGTCTGGCATTGGGCACACAAGGGGCGACGCCATTGTGATCGGTGGTGGGAAAATGAGACACAGTGGCATCGCGATTGGAAAAATAAGTTCTCATCTGACTGGCAAGAAATCCCGGCGCGCGATGCGCGTGGAGAACTACATATCGCTGACATCAAAACCCCTGAGGGCCTCACAATCGAGTTTCAACATTCCGCGATTAAGCCGGACGAAATTGTTAAGCGCACGGCATTCTACGATCAAGTAATCTGGATTATTGACGCCACCCGCCGACCAACTGATGCGAAGCAATACGCGCAAATGCTGGAATATAGCTACTCTGAGCGATTTGACGGTGTCGATATCCATACTGTTTATGTGGAAGAAACACGGCTCCTCAAAGAATGGGGATCGCTGGGGCGGATTGTTGGGTTTGACTATGGTGGTGATAACTTGTTCTTACTCACAGCAGCACAAGGACGCAGACGATACCTGTTCGACTTCCCCAAGTTAGAGTTCGTACAGTCGATTATCGAAGGAAAACCGCTGCCTCGTGTCCAGTTTGGAGAGCCGGTTCGAAGCAGATACCCTCGTCGTAGGCGGTTCTAACGGTGGATTAGTGACGACGTTGCATGGTGTGAGCCAGTCTGTGATACAGCGGCAACCCCAAAAAGTCACAAGTGATTGTTTTTATTATATACCTTTCCAACTTAAGGATAATCCGGTGCTGCCTCCACTGCCGCAAGATGTCGCTGAAATTTGCTACACATTTTGCTACACGAAATGCAGCATATGATCCTGTATTTTTAATATATAACAGATACTTAGGTTGTAATATAATTTTGGATCGTCGGACTTCGTCTCCGCCATTATCTTTTATTGGCAAGAAAACCCCTCTAACACCTTGAACGGCAAGGTGGTTTTTGGTGTTCGAAGTCCTTCATTTCGTGCAAAGGTAATTTGCTCTGCAAAGGCCAGTCTCAGGGCGGTGCGTTGGGCGATCAGGTTGCCACTTTTCCAGAGTTTCCAAGGGTTTGACAGGAATTGTAGTGCGTGTTCGAACATTTGCTCGAAGGTGTGCAGTGGCTTTCCTTTATTTTGCAGTTTTTCCTCTAAGATCAGCTTCTCACGCTCCATCTTTTCGATGCGCTTCTCGTAGGCGGTGATCAGGGTCGGGCTGTCCGCATCCACGACACGATCCAGAAGCCCTTCGATTTGTTTTGCCAGCCTGTTGCGCTCTGTGCGGATCAGGCGCTTGTCAGCCTCCATTTGTCCCGCACGTTGTCCCCAAGCGTCTCTGAACATCTTTGACGCCATGGTAAACATGTCGTCTGATGGCGTGAGGCTTTGCATCAGCGCATCAAATTCCCCTTCCAGCACATCACGGCGGATGGATTTGCGATAGCTGGGACAGCCTTTGGCGTGGCAGAGGTAATACGGATGTTTCTTGCCCGACTTACTGGACTTGCCACGTTTAAGTTCCGATCCTTGTGCTCATTTATGCGGCCTTTCTTTCGAATGCCAAGGGGCTTTTGTA
>NZ_PWAA01000026.1 GCF_003031585.1 Thalassobius sp. I31.1 | reverse complement strand
TTTCCATCAGTCAGATCGCTGAAATTTTTGACCTGCGCGAATTGCTGGAAATTGATCTGTTCCGCCGCGCCATCCCCAATATGTCCGCCACAGATTTCGCCCGCTGCGAAGAACTGATGGCCAAGATGGAAACCTCTTACGACGGCGATGATGTCGGCCAGTGGGGCGAGCTGAACTATGACTATCACGCCGCGCTTTACGCCGCATCTGATCGCGGGCTGACCAGCGAACTTCTGAACCGGATCAGCCTGCAATCTGATCGCTACATTCGCATGCACCTTAGCGTGATGAAGCAACGCGAGCCGGCAAAAGATGAACACCGTCAGCTGCTGGCCTATGCCAAAGCCGGGGATATTGATGCCGCCTGCGCGCTGTTGCAGAAACACATCCGTCGCACCCGTGATGAACTGCTGGAAATGGTAAAGAAACGCCGCGAGGCTGAGGCGAAGTAACCTGCGGTCCCGCAGGGGTTTGCCACAGGGCCAGGCTTGCATTCTGTGAGTAATTGGATACAATATCCACAAATTCAGAATCCCACTCAGACGGAGCCTCAGACGCCCATGACCTTCACCCCTCACGGCAAACACCTGATCGCCGGCCAATGGCTGGCGGGTGACGACACTTTTAACTCCGAACCGGCCCACGGCCCGGCGCACGCCTATTCCATCGGTCGCGTTTCCGACGTGAACGCCGCCTGTGAAGCTGCGGAAGAAGCCTTCTGGTCTTTCGGTTACACAAGCCGCGCAGATCGCGCCGCTTTCCTCAACAAAATCGCTGATGAAATCGAAGCCCGCGCTGACGCCATCACCGAAATCGGCACCCAGGAAACCGGCCTGCCCGAAGCCCGCCTGCAGGGCGAACGCGGTCGCACGACCGGCCAGATCCGCCTGTTCGCGGAACATATCCTCAAGGGTGACTACCTTGACACACGCCACGACCAGGCCCTGCCTGATCGTGCGCCCCTGCCCCGCCCGGATCTGAAAATGGTCCAGCGCCCGGTTGGCCCGATTGCTGTCTTCGGCGCCTCAAACTTCCCGCTGGCTTTCTCTACTGCGGGCGGTGACACCGCCGCTGCGCTTGCCGCTGGCTGCCCGGTTGTCGTGAAAGGCCACAGCGCCCACCCCGGCACCGGTGAAATCATCGCCGAAGCCGTGCACGCCGCGATCAAAGCCTGCAATCTGCACCCTGGCGTTTTCAGCCTGATCCAGGGCGGCAACCGCGAAGTCGGCGCCGCAGTCGTGCAACACCCGCTGATCAAAGCGGTCGGTTTCACAGGGTCACTTGCCGGTGGTCGCGCGTTGTTTGATCTTTGCGCACAGCGTCCGGAACCCATTCCATTCTTTGGTGAACTGGGCTCTGTGAACCCGATGTTCATTCTGGACAGCGCGCTGAACAATCGTGGTACTGACATTGCTGCGGGCTGGGCCGGTTCTCTGACCATGGGTGCAGGTCAGTTCTGTACAAATCCGGGTATTGCCATCGTGCAGGCCGGTGAAAAAGGCGAAGCTTTCATCTCTGCCGCGCAGGTTGCCCTGGGCGCATTCGGCGCGCAAACCATGCTGACCGATGGGATCGCAGCAGCTTATCAATCCGGCCAGCGCCGGATCGCGGAAACCGCGGGTGTGCAGGATGTGCTGACAACCATGTGTGACCAGCGCGACGCAACCCCATATCTGTATCGCACCACCGCCGCCAACTGGCTGAAAAACGAAGTGCTTGCGGAAGAAGTCTTTGGTCCGCTTGGCGTGATTGTCACCGCTGAGAACGCGGATGAAATGCAGCAGATCGCCCGCAGCCTGCAAGGCCAGCTGACCTGCACTCTGCATATGGATGATGCCGATTCTGAGGCCGCAAAACGCCTGATGCCGGTGCTGGAACGCAAAGCGGGCCGTATCCTTGCGAATGGTTTCCCAACCGGTGTCGAAGTTGCTGATGCCATGGTACACGGCGGCCCTTACCCGGCGTCCACCAACTTCGGTGCGACCTCTGTTGGTACAATGTCCATCCGCCGCTTCCTGCGGCCTGTGTGTTACCAGAACCTGCCAGACGCACTGTTGCCTGCATAACTATCATTCCCCTTCCGCCTGAAATCGGGTGGAAGGGGGCTTGGGCGAACGCCTGTTTGCCGTTTCGACTTATCACCCTGATTTCCGGCGCAATTTTGACCTGAATGGGTTGATCGGCAGAGAATTCTCTGCGGCTTTGGTCAGGCATACGTTGAGTTAACTTCACAGCATGTATAAATGGTGTGAACGGATGGCGTCTTGCATTTCGCCGTCACAATGTATACAATCGCATACAGCAAGCCTGACCGGCCCGCCAGAGACGATTCTGAGACCGGTATCGGGCTATATCTGTTACAACAGCGCCGGAAATATCATGAGCCTCTATACCGACTATCTGAGTGAGATCGAGACCCGCAAAACGCAGGATCTGCACCCGAAACCTATTGAGGACGGTGCCCTTGTTGCTGAGATCATTGAACAGATCAAAGACAGCGGCAATGAACATCGCGAAGCGTCCCTGAACTTCTTCATTTACAACACGCTGCCAGGCACCACGTCTGCGGCGGGTGTGAAAGCAGCCTTCCTGAAGGACATCATCCTGGGCGCTGCTGAGGTTCCTGAGATTTCCGCCGATTACGCGTTTGAACTGCTGTCCCACATGAAAGGCGGCCCTTCTGTTGAAGTTCTGCTGGATCTGGCGCTTGGTGATAACGCTGCGGTCTCCGTACCGGCGGCTGAGGTTCTGAAAACCCAGGTCTTCCTGTATGAAGCCGACACCGATCGTCTGGAAGAAGCCTTTAAGGCTGGCAATGCCATCGCGAAAGAGCTGCTGGAAAGCTATGCCAAGGCTGAATTCTTCACTAAGCTGCCAGAGCTGGAAGAAGAAATCAAAGTTGTGACCTATATCGCTGGTATTGGCGATATTTCCACTGACCTTCTGTCCCCAGGTGCCGAAGCGCATTCCCGTGCAGACCGTGAATTGCACGGCCAATGCATGTGTTCCCCGGAACAGCAGAAAGAAATTCAGGCATTGCAGGCGGCGCACCCGGATGCGCGCGTCATGCTGATCGCGGAAAAAGGCACTATGGGTGTTGGGTCTTCCCGTATGTCTGGCGTGAACAACGTCGCACTGTGGACCGGCAAGCAGGCATCCCCTTACGTGCCGTTCATCAACATCGCCCCAGTTGTTGCGGGCACCAACGGCATTTCCCCGATCTTCCTGACCACGGTTGATGTGACCGGCGGCATCGGCATTGACCTTGATAACTGGGTTAAAACGCTGGATGCAAACGGCGAAGTCGTGGAAGACGAAGATGGCGAAGCTGTTCTGGAACAGACTTATTCCGTTGAAAGCGGTACAGTTCTGACCATCAACACCAAATCCAAAACCCTGTCTGATGCAGACGGCACTGTTCTGAAAGACGTGTCCGCGGCCTTCACCCCGCAGAAGATGGAATTCATGAAGGCTGGCGGTTCATACGCTGTGGTCTTTGGTAAGAAGCTGCAAACATTTGCGGCCGCGACCCTGGGTCAGGAATTGAAATCAGCATTTGCTGCTTCCAAAGAAGTGTCTGTTGACGGCCAGGGCCTGACAGCCGTTGAGAAAATCTTCAACCGCAACGCGCTTGGCACGACACCAGGCAAGACATTGCACGCAGGTTCAGACGTGCGCGTGAAGGTGAATGTTGTGGGTTCCCAGGACACCACCGGCCCAATGACCGCGCAGGAATTGGAAGCCATGGCTGCGACCGTGATTTCCCCATCCGTTGATATTGGTTACCAATCCGGGTGTCACACCGCGTCTGTTTGGGACAAAAAAGCCCAGGCCAACATCCCGAAACTGATGAAATTCATGAATGATTTCGGCCTGATCACCGCGCGTGACCCGAAGGGCGAATATCATGCGATGACGGATGTTATTCACAAGGTTCTGAACGATATCACCATTGATGACCGCGCGATCATCGTGGGCGGCGACAGCCACACGCGTATGTCCAAAGGCGTGGCCTTCGGTGCGGATTCAGGCACTGTTGCCCTGGCACTGGCAACCGGTGAGGCCGCGATGCCGATCCCTGAGTCTGTGAAAGTGACCTTCAAGGGCAAAATGGCCGATCACATGGATTTCCGTGATGTTGTGCATGCGACCCAGGCACAGATGCTGGATCAACATGATGACAACGTCTTCCAGGGCCGCATCATCGAGGTGCACATCGGCACGCTTCTGGCGGACCAGGCCTTTACCTTCACCGACTGGACTGCGGAAATGAAAGCGAAAGCTTCTGTCTGTATCTCCAACGATGAAACACTGATCGGTTCTCTGGAACTGGCGAAATCCCGCATCCAGATCATGATCGACAAAGGCATGGACAATGAGAAAGCCGTTCTTGCCAACCTGAACAAGCTGGCGGATGCGCGTATCGCTGAGATCAAATCTGGTGAAGTGCCTGCACTGACCCCGGATCAGGACGCGAAATATTTCGCGGAAGTTGTGGTTGATCTGGACCAGATCGTTGAACCCATGATCGCCGACCCTGACGTACACAATGATGATGTGTCCAAGCGTTACACCCACGACACCATCCGTCCTGTGTCCTATTACGGTGGCGACAAGAAGGTGGATCTGGGCTTTATCGGATCTTGTATGGTGCACAAAGGCGATATGAAAATCGTCGCCCAGATGCTGCGCAATATCGAAAAGCAGAACGGCACAGTTGAATTCAACGCACCGCTTGTGGTGGCTGCCCCGACCTACAACATCATTGATGAACTGAAGGAAGAAGGCGACTGGGATATTCTGCAGAAATATTCCGGCTTTGAATTTGATGACATGTTCCCAAAGGCCCAGGCCCGTACGGAATATGAAAACATCATGTATCTGGAGCGTCCTGGCTGTAGCCTTTGCATGGGCAACCAGGAAAAAGCCGCGAAGGGTGACACGGTTCTGGCCACATCCACCCGTCTGTTCCAGGGCCGTGTTGTGGGCGATACAGCTGATAAAAAAGGTGAATCCCTGCTGGCATCCACCCCGGTTGTGGTTCTGGCCGCAGTCCTGGGCCGCACACCAACGCTTGCGGAATATAAAGCCGCTGTGGAAGGCATCAACCTGACCAAATTCGCCCCGCCGCTGCAAAAGCCGCTGGATGCGAAATCAGTACATTTTTGATCTGAACACAGATTGACTGATTTAGAACCGGCCGCAGGAAACTGTGGCCGGTTTTTTGTATCCTGACGGATCATCTGTTCTGGTGTAGCATTTTCCCAAACATCTGTTTTGGGGGCGATATGGCACTACAGGATAAAGCGCGGATTGTTCAGCGATTGATTGCAGAGACAAAGGATCTGCCCCCCAGGTTGCAGCTGGCGGCGAAATATATCGTGGATCACAGTCATGCATTTGGCATGGACCCGATCCGGGAAACAGCACGGAAAATCGGGATTGGGGCTAATTCTCTGGTTCGGTTGGCGGACCATCTGGGGTTTGACAGCTTTGATGCCCTGCGTGCGCCCTTCAGGGCGGCGCTGACGGCCAGGTATGATGCCAGTGAAGGGCAGGGGTGGATTGATCGTGTGTCCGGGGCAGGGGACTTTGGTTCCGAACATGCGCTGAGCCTGCGCAATGAGATGGAAATCACCGGGCAATCTTTGCGCCATTTCACAGCCGATCAGGCGCAACAGGCGGTTGAGATGCTGACAGGGGCGCAGAACGCCTATGTCACAGCCACACGGGCCAGCTATTCTCTAGCCTATTACTTTCACTATGTCGGGCGAATGGCCCTGCCGGGGTTGCAGTTGATTCCACGTCATATGGGCAGCCCGGTGGATGAAATGATGAATGTGGGGCCGGGGGATGTTTTGCTGGCGATCACATTTGCGCCCTATAGCGCCGAAACCATCCGGGCGCTGCGTCTGGCAAAAGATAACGGTGCGCAGGTCATTTTGATATCAGATTCAGAATTGATCGCGCCCAATATCACAGCCGATCTGTTTCTGAAGGCTGCCGCACAGTCACAGCATTTCTTCCCTTGTTTTTCAGGTGCGATGGTGGTGCTGGAAGGGCTGTTGCATCATCTGATCCGTCAGGGTGGCGATGAGGTGCGCGACAGGATTGCCCGCTATGAGGAACTGCGTGAAGACAGCGGGGCGTACTGGCAGGCGAAGCTGCCGAAAGTCCGCCGCTAGGGTGCTATGCATGCAGATCAAACCGGTTTTGCAGAAACAGGTGGTACACGAGTCGGTTTTTCCTCCTTATCTGGCGTTTATCGAAACTGATTTTGTTCGAAGGAACCTTGAAGATGGCACAGGCTGCAAAAGATATCATGGGTGTTGGCGTACTGGTCGCTGCAACTGCGCTTTTCATTGGCGTACACTCCTGGTTTGTTATCATGTGATAACGGCTCTTCCGGTTTGGCTATGGCCTGCGGAAGACAAGCAAGATCAATCAAGCGCCGCGATTCTGTGGCGCTTTTTTGTGTTTGAAGAAAGAACATATGTTCTTAATATTGGATTTGAAAAACATTCTGTACTGAGCAAGCATCGGGCAAATTGAAAAGAGGCCCGGCTTATGACCCTTCCTTCTCATGCTTCTGTTGTCGTTATTGGTGGCGGCATCATGGGGTGTTCGACCCTGTACCATCTGGCGAAAATGGGTGTGTCTGACGCGATCCTGTTGGAACGCAACAAGCTGACCAGTGGCACAACCTGGCATTCCGCCGCCCAGGTGCGCGCGCTGCGCCATTCCCAGAACCTGACCCGGATGATCCAGTATTCTGTGGATCTTTATTCAAAGCTGGAACAGGAAACCGGACAGAATGTCGGCTGGATCCAGAAGGGCAGCCTGTCAATCGCCACAAACCCTGATCGTCTGACACATATCAAACGGCAGGAATCCCTGGCGCGTGCTTACGGTGTTCAGGCTGAAACGATCAGCGTTGGTGAGGCAAAGGAACGCTGGCCGCTGATGAATGCAGATGATGTCATTGGCGCAGTCTGGTCGCCAGATGACGGGCGGGTGTCGCCAAGTGATGTCTGCGCGGCACTGGTCAAAGGCGCGAAAACCCTGGGCGCAAAGATTTTTGAGGAAACTGGTGTCACCGGCATTCTGACGGAAAACGGCCAGGTTGTAGGCGTTGAAACCACGCAGGGCACGGTGATGTGTGACGCGATCGCGCTGTGCACCGGACTGTGGTCACGCGAAGCCGGGGCCATGGCAGGCGCAGAAGTGCCCGCGCTGGCCTGCGAGCATTTCTATCTGCTGACCAAACCGATCGACGGGATCGCGGGCAATATGCCGACCCTGTCAGATCACGATAATCACCTCTATATCCGCGATGATTCCGGCGGGCTGCTGGTTGGGTGCTTTGAACCCATGGGCAAGCCGATCAAACCCGGTGTGCTGGACGAAAACTTTGAATTTGGTCTTCTGGGTGAGGATTGGGAACATTTTGAACCCATGATGATGAACGCCCTGCATCGTCTGCCTGCGCTGGAACATGCTGAGGTAAAGATGCTTCTGAACGGCCCGGAAAGCTTTACGCCGGATGGGATGTTCATGCTGGGGGAAACCGCCGAAACAAAGGGATTGTTCCTGGGCTGTGGGATGAATTCCGTCGGGCTGGCATCGGGCGGTGGGGCAGGGATGAACCTGGCCCATTGCATCGTGCATGGGCACACGGCCTATGATCTGGGCGAAGCCGACGCGAAGCGCTTTGCACCGATTTACAACTCTCTTGATCACCTGATGGCGCGGGCCCCCGAAATTCTTGGCACTCATTACGATATTGCCTATCCGGGTAAACAGCTGAAAACTGCCCGGGGGTTGCGCGCCATGCCGCTGGATCGTGAATATAAGGCAGCGGGCGCGCATTTCACCCAGGTATGTGGTTGGGAACGCCCGGCCTATTTCGGCAAAACCGCGGAACCTCGTATGACATTTGAGCGCCCGGACTGGTTTGAAAACGTGAAGGCCGAGGTCATGGCGGCCCATGAGAAAGCCGCGATTTTTGATGCCTCGACTTTTGGCAAGATCGAGGTGCAGGGCCCGGATGCAGAGGCATTTTTGCAGAAAACCTGCGCTTCAAACATGGCGAAAACCCCGGGCAGCGCGATTTACACGGCGGTGCTGAACGCACGCGGCACCTATGAAAGTGACATCACCGCCCACCGGATTGCGGATGATCACTATCGTCTGTTTGTCGGCACCAATGCGATTAAACGCGATCTGGCCTGGTTTGCGCGTCAGTCGGACGGGTTTGATGTGACTCTGACCGACAGCATGGAAGACTACGCCGTGTTGGGGCTGATGGGGCCGGAAGCGGCACGGATCATTGCGGAATGTGGCGCGGCTGTGTTGAACGATTTGGGCTATTTCAAAGTCGGCCCGGCCTATGTAGCTGATTGCCATGTGCGGGCCGTGCGCATGTCTTACGTCGGTGAAGCGGGGTGGGAGTTGACCATGCGGGCGGAAAATGCACGTAAGGTTTATGCCGCTCTGACTGCAGCCGGTGCAGTGCCTGCGGGCATGTTTGCCCAGACATCCATGCGGGTCGAAAAGGGCTTTGCCGCTATGGGGCATGAATTGGACAGTGATGTCACCCCGATTGAAGCGGGCCTTGATATGATGGTGTCAAAGAAGAAGGACTTTATTGGTTCCGATGCTCTGCCCGCGCGACGTAAGACGGCGAAACGCGGGCTGATGACGGTGATTGTTGAGGATGACAGCGCGAATCCTCTGGGGCATGAGCCGATTTACCTGGGGAATAAGATCATTGGCCATACAACAACTGCGACCTATGGCTATCGTATCGGCAAACCCATCGCGCTGGCTTATGTGCATGCGGAAGATGCAGATGGGTTGAATGCGGAAATTGACATTGCCGGGGTGCGTTTCCCGGTGCGTCTGCAGAATGCCTGTGCTTTTGATCCGTCCGGCCTGCGTATGAAAGGCTGACTCCTGGCGGGATAAACACAGGTTTGGCCCCGGTCCGTTGCAGACCGGGGCTGCTTTATTGCCAGTTCAGAATGACTTTACCAGATGTGCCGGATTTCATTGCAGCAAAGCCCTGGGCGAAATCATCAGCGGCAAATTCATGGGTGATCACCCGGCTGACATCCAGGCCGTTTTGCAGCATTGCGATCATTTTATACCAGGTTTCAAACATCTCACGCCCGTAGACGCCTTTGATGGTGATCGCTTTGAAGACAATATCTGCCCAGTTCACAGGGGATTGCCCCGGCGGAATACCCAGCATCGCAATCTTGCCGCCCATCACCAGCACATCGACCATCTGATCAAGCGCCATTTGTGATCCGGACATCTCAAGACCAACGTCAAACCCCTGGGTCATGCCCAATTCATGGATCACATCTTTCAGGTTTTCCCGGGTGACGTTAACCGTGCGCACTGTTGGGGCGACATGTTCCGCCAGTTTCAGACGTTCCGGGTTGATATCGGTGATCACCACATTGCGTGCCCCCGCGTGACGGGCCACGGTTGCAGCCATTATGCCGATGGGGCCAGCGCCGGTGATCAGAACATCTTCGCCCAGCAGATCAAAGCTAAGCGCGGTGTGCACTGCATTGCCCAGGGGATCAAGGATCGCACCGATTTCATCGGGGATGTCATCGGGCAGGGGGATGACGTTGAAGGCGGGCAGTTTCAGATAACCAGCAAGCGCCCCCTGCACATCGACGCCAATGCCGCGCGTGCCCGGATCCAGGTGAAATTTCCCGGCACGCATCTGGCGACTGTCGGACCCTGTCAGATGGCCTTCGCCAGAAACGCGTTGGCCAACATTCAGCCCCGTTACATCACGCCCCAAATCAACGATTTCGCCTGCAAATTCATGCCCGGTGATCATCGGCACAGGCACGGTATCCGCTGCCCATTCATCCCAGTTCCAGATGTGAATATCCGTGCCGCAAATTCCGGTTTTACGGATTTTGATCAAGACCTCATCCGGGCCGGGTTCAGGCACGGGGGCGCTTACCATCCACAGGCCTTCGCGAGGATGGGATTTTTCCAGCGCTTTCATGGTGTTTTTCATGAAACCACCCCCAGTTCCCGGCCGACTTTGCCAAAGGCCACAAGTGCACGGTCAAGTTCATCGCGGGTCAGGGCGGCGTTCATTTGTGTGCGGATGCGGGCTTGCCCACGGGGCACGACAGGGAAGAAAAAGCCAGAAACATAGACGCCTTCGTCAAACAGCTTTCGCGCCATTTCCTGGGCCAATGTAGCTTCGCCCAGCATAACCGGCACGATCGGATGTTCGCCCGGGAGCAGGTCAAATCCAAGCTTTTCCAGGCCCGCGCGCCAGTACCTGGCGTTTTCAAACAGTTGCGTCCGGTCGTTTGCGCCATTTTCAACCAGGTCCAGGGCCTTCAGCCCGGCTGCAACAATAGAAGGCGGCAGCGAGTTTGAGAAAAGATAGGGCCGCGCGCGCTGCCGCAGAAGGTCAATCACTGGCTGCGGCCCGGCGATATAACCGCCAATAGCCCCCCCAAGTGCCTTGCCCAGCGTCCCTGTCAGAATATCCACATCCACACCAAAATGATCCGGCGTTCCCGCCCCGGTTGGCCCCATAAAGCCCGTGGCGTGGCAATCATCGACCATGGTGATCGCATCATATTTCTGCGCCAGTCGTGTGATTTCCGGCAGGTTTGCAAGGGTACCATCCATGGAAAAAACGCCGTCAGTGGCGATCATAATATGGCGTGCACCTTCATTGCGGGCGTGCTGCAGCATGGCTTCCAGATCGGCCATGTCATTGTTGAGATAGCGATAGCGTTTTGCTTTGCACAGGCGGATGCCGTCGATGATGGAAGCATGGTTCAGGCTGTCAGAAATGATCGCATCTTCCGGCCCAAGCAGCGGTTCGAACAAACCGCCATTGGCATCAAAGCAAGCGGCAAACAGAATGGCATCATCTTTCTTCAGGAACTTTGCCAGTTTCTGTTCCAGGTCGCGGTGGATGTCTTGTGTGCCACAGATGAATCGCACGGAGGCCATGCCAAAGCCGCGTGGTTCCATTGCGTTTTGTGCGGCGCGGATCAGATCAGGGTGATCTGCAAGCCCAAGGTAGTTATTGGCGCATAGGTTGATAACCTGCTGATCTGCAACAGTGATTTCCCCCTTTTGAGGGGAGGTGATCATGCGTTCAGATTTCATCATACCTTCAGATTCGATCTGAGAGAGCGTGGCATTGATATAGTTGATAAAATCCTGCGACATGTTTTGTCTCCTTATCTGGTGACCGCATCTCTAACATATAGGAATAAATCCGTGAAGATGGAAATTTGAAATTGAAGTTACCGGCACAGAAGGGGGGGGGCATGTGACATACTATTGACAGAACCGGGGCCAGGGGGGCAGGTGAAGTATATGAGCACTGAAAGTGATATTCTGAACCTTCTGCCTTTGCGGCTGAAAGAGGCGCGGCGCAAACAAGGGCTGTCGTTAGATGCGGTGGCGCGCCTGTCCGGCGTGTCACGGTCTATGGTCAGTCAGATTGAACGTGGCGAAAGCAGCCCGACAATTGCGACCTTGTGGAACCTGGTGTCTGCCCTGCAGATTGATTTCGCGGGTCTGTTGGAAGACGGCGAGGAGGACGGGCGGATCGAAGTTCTGCGAGCCGATCAGACGCCAACGATTGAGAACCGTGGGGAGGGATGTAACATTCGCATTCTGAGCGCCCCGGAAGATGCCGGCCGGCAGGAGCTGTATGACCTTGAGTTTCTGGACGGTGGTAAGCTGGACAGCGCCGCTCACGCCCGGGGCACACGGGAACATCTGACTGTGATTGAAGGGCGACTGCGCATTACGGCGGGTGCTATGTCAGATGAGATCTCTGCCGGTGATACGGCGCGCTACCCGGCGGATGACGGGCATTGCATTCAGGCCCTGGGGGGTGTCGCGCGGGCTTTGCTTGTGGTGCAGAACGGCTGACAGCGGCGACAGACACAAAAGAAAAGGGCCCTGCGATGCAGAGCCCTTTTTTATTTATCCGCCGAAGTCATCCAGCATGATGTCTTCACGGTCAACGCCCAGATCAAGCAGCATGTTGATCACAGACTGGTTCATGATGGGCGGGCCACACATGTAGTATTCACAGTCTTCAGGGTTCGGGTGATCCTTCAGATATTCGTCATGCAGAATATTGTGGATGAAGCCCGTGTATCCGCCCCAATCATCTTCCGGCATCGCGTCAGACAGTGCTACATGCCATGTGAAGTTCGGGAATTCTTTCGCAAGACTGTCGAAATCTTCAACAAAGAACATCTCTTTCTTAGAGCGCGCACCATACCAGAAGGTGATCTTCCGGTCGCGGTTTTCAAGACGTTTCAGCTGATCGAAGATATGCGAACGCATCGGCGCCATGCCTGCACCACCACCAACAAAGACCATCTCTTTTTCGGTTTCGCGGGCGAAGAATTCACCAAACGGACCAGAGATTGTGACCTTGTCACCTGGCTTCAGGTTGAAGATGTAAGAAGACATCTGACCGGCAGGAATACCTGTGGAGCCCGGAGGCGGTGAAGCCACACGCACGTTCAGCATGATCAGGCCTTTTTCATCCGGATAGTTCGCCATGGAATAGGCGCGTTCGATCGGTTCGTTCACTGTGGAATCGTACTGCCACAGGTTAAACTTATCCCAATCCGTGCGGTATTCTTCCTGAATGTCGAATTCAGTGTATTTCAGCTGATGCACGGGGGCTTCGATCTGAATGTAACCACCGGCACGGAAGTTCACGTCTTCGCCTTCGGGCAGTTCCAGAACCAGGTTCTTAATGAAGGTCGCGACGTTGTCGTTGGACCGAACAGTGCATTCCCATTTCTTAACGCCGAAGACTTCTTCAGGAACTTCGATTTCCATATCCTGTTTCACTGCAACCTGACAGGACAGGCGATCACCACAAGCCGCATCACGCTTTGTGATATGGCCTTCTTCGGTTGGCAGGATCGAACCGCCGCCCGCGTGGACTTTCACGCGACACTGCGCACAGGTCCCGCCGCCACCGCAGGCGGACGGTACGAAGAGTTTCTGTTCCGCCAGAGTCTGCAGCAGTTTGCCACCGGCTGGCACAGAGATGGTTTTCTCACCATTGATGGTGATGTTCACGTCACCGGTGGAAACCAGCTTGGAACGTGCGGCCATGATCAGCGCAACAAGCGCCAGAACGATGACAGTGAAAAGGACAACACCAAGTGTAAAAGTTAACATCTGTCGCCCCCCTTACAGTTTCACGCCAGAGAAGGACATGAAGGCCATCGCCATCAGACCCGCAGTGATGAAGGTGATGCCAAGGCCCTGCAGACCGTCTGGAATATCGGAATACTTCAGTTTTTCACGTACACCTGCCATCGCAGTGATCGCGAGAGCCCAGCCAAAGCCGGAAGACAGACCATAGGTCGTTGCCTCTGCGAAGTTATAATCGCGTTCCACCATGAATAGAGATCCACCAAGGATCGCACAGTTCACTGTGATCAGCGGCAGGAACACACCCAGCGCGTTGTAGAGCGGCGGGAAGTATTTATCGAGAACCATTTCCAGGATCTGAACCAGGGCTGCGATCACACCGATGTAGGAAATCAGACCCAGGAAGGTCAGATCCACATCCGGGAAACCGGCCCATGACAGCGCACCAGGCGCCAGCAGGTAGGTCAGGATCAGGTTGTTTGCAGGTACAGTGATTGCCTGCACAACCATCACAGAAACCCCAAGACCAATTGCGGTCTGGATTTTCTTGGAAACTGCGATGAACGTACACATGCCCAGGAAGAAGGACAGCGCCAGGTTCTCAACGAAAATAGCCTTTACGGCAAGAGAAAGTAGGCCTTCCATCAGTGTCCCTCAACTGTCTGAATTTTATATTCACGTTCTTCGACCTGTGCTGGTTTCCAGGACCGGAAGCCCCAGATGATCAGGCCAATAATAAAGAACGCAGAAGGTGGCAGCAGCAGCAGGCCGTTCGGCACATACCAGCCACCGTTGTTTACGGTTTCAAAGATGGTGATGCCAAACAGGCTGCCGGAACCGAAAAGTTCGCGGATCACACCGACCAGCATCAGGATCAGGCCATAACCCAGACCGTTGCCGATGCCGTCAATGAAAGACGCAACAGGTGTATTTTTCATCGCGAAAGCTTCGGCGCGACCCATCACGATACAGTTCGTAATGATCAGACCCACAAAAACCGACAGGGTTTTGGAAATCTGGAACGCATAGGCTTTCAGGAACTGATCCACCACGATCACAAGTGACGCAATCACAACCATCTGTACGATGATCCGGATGGAACCGGGAATGTGGTTGCGCAGCATGGAAATGAACATGGATGAGAACGCGGTCACGAATGTCACCGCCAGTGCCATCACGAAAGCCACTTGCAGGGAAGACGTCACCGCAAGCGCGGAACAGATGCCCAGAACCTGAAGTGTAATCGGGTTGTTGTCGACAAGAGGGTCGATCAGCATTTCTCTACGTGTCTGAGCCATCAGATGTCTCCTGCCTGAAGGTTGGCGAGGAAGGGCGCATAGCCTGCTTCACCCATCCAGAAGCGCACAAGGTTGTGGACGCCCGCAGTTGTCAGTGTTGCACCGGCCAGCGCGTCAACGTGGTAGTCAGCCCCGGCAGCAGGTGCGGTCTTGGTTACAGAAATCTGCAGTACACCGTCTTCATCCGCCAGACGCTTGCCAGCCCAGAGGGACTTCCAGCGCGGGTTGTCTACTTCGGCACCCAGACCAGGTGTTTCAGCATGTTCATAGAACTGCAGGCCGAAGATATCGTTGCCGTTCGCTTCCAGCGCAATGAAGCCGTACAGCGTGGACCAGAGACCATAACCGTGCAGTGGCAGAACCACTTTGTCGAGGTCGCCGTTTGCGTCGCGCAACAGGTAAGCTGTCACAAAGCGGGCCTGACGACCAATAGATGCCGGATCATCGTCAAGCGCGATGGACAGTTCCGGATCACTTGCTGCGGCGCGGTCATCAAAGGATGCTGCGTCAAACTGATCGGTGAATTCACCTGTCGCCAGTTCCAGAACACGTGGTTCGAACTGGGCGAAAGCTTCGGCTACATCGGTGCCATCTTCATAAAGACCGGCGACCTGCAGAATGTTCACCTGCTTATCCAGCAGTTTGTTTACTTCCTGGATCGGGCGCAGGGCCACGGCCGCAGCAGACACAAACATGGAACCCACAAGGCAGACCATGACAGCCACAAAGATGGTTTTTGGGAGTGAATCCGTCGGCATATCAAGGAAGCGACGGATCATTCCTTTGTTTTCATTCACTTCAGACATTGCGTCGCGCCCTCCGCCGGATATTCGCCTGCACTACAAAATGGTCAATCAGCGGGGCGAATACGTTGCCAAAGAGAATAGCAAGCATCATGCCCTCGGGGAAAGCCGGGTTAATCACACGGATCATCACAACCATGAAACCAATCAGCGCACCGTAGATGAAACGGCCCATATTGGTGTGGGATGCGGACACAGGTTCTGTGACCATGAAGACCAGACCAAAGGCGTAACCACCCATTACAAGGTGCCAGTACCATGGCAGTGCAAACATTGGGTTGGTGTCGGAACCGATGAAGTTCAAAAGGCTTGAGAAAGCAATCATGCCACCCAGACAACCTGCAACCAGACGCCAGTTTGCGATCTTGGTGAACAGCAGGAATGCCAGACCGATCAGACAGGCCAGTGTGGAGGTCTCACCGATGGAACCCTGAACAACACCGTAAAAGCTGTCAAACCAGCTGCCACCGCGGGTGATGATCGCTTCATAGCCATCAGACGCCGCAATCGCCAGGTTGGTCGCACCAGAGAACCCGTCAACCGGGGTCCAGATGGTTTCACCAGACATATTCGCAGGATAAGCGAAATACAGGAACGCACGACCTGTCAGCGCCGGGTTGAGGAAGTTCTTGCCGGTACCGCCGAAAACTTCTTTGCCGATGACAACACCGAAAGAAATACCCAGAGCAACCTGCCAAAGCGGCGCATCCGGCGGCATGATCAGGGCAAACAGCATAGAAGTCACAAGGAAACCTTCGTTCACTTCGTGACGACGCACGGTTGCGAACAGAACTTCCCAGATGCCACCGACCACAAGTGTCGTGATATAAATCGGCAGGAAGTACAGCAGGCCATGCATGAAGTTTGCAAATGGGTTTGCCGCGTTCAGGCCAATGCCCAGCCCTTCAAGAAGGGAGGCACGCCAGCCAGAGGCACCCAGTGTTTCCATTGCTGTATTCACCTGGTAACCTGTGTTCCACAGGCCAATCAGAATACAGGGGATCGTGGCCAGAACCATGTAAGTCATAATACGCTTCATATCCACGTAAGACCGGGCGTGCGGCGCAGCCGTTGTCACAGTCTTAGGGGTGTAAATGAAGCTTTCAACCATCTCGTACATTGGGAAATAACGTTCCCATTTGCCGCCCTTCAGAAAGTTCGGCTCGATGCGGTCAAAGAAGTTGCGCAATCCCATGATCAGCCCTCCCGCTCAATTTTGGCAAGACAATCACGAAGCGCCATTCCATATTCATATTTAGCCGGGCAGGCGAAACCGACGAGGCCAAGGTCTTCCTCGTCCAGTTCCAGCGCACCCAGTTGCTGGGCCACATCCGTATCCATCACCAGCATTGCACGCAGCAGCTGGGTTGGCAGGTAATCCTGTGGCATCAGTTCTTCGAAGGTTCCCAGCGGCACCATCGCACGACGGCCACCGTTCAGGTTCGATGTCAGCGCATACAGCTTTTTGGACAGGGCAGAGCCCAGAACCGGCTGATAAGAAAACTTGCTGAACATCGGACGGATCCAGCCCATCGGGATCTGTTTGTGATCTTCTTCGATCACAGTGATCTGACGGTGATAACGCCCCAGATAAGCCGTTGCTCCTTCACCGGCGCGGCCAGACAGCACAGAACCGGAAATCACGCGCAGCGGGTCAGAATCATCAACGCCGCCTGCAACCAGTGCATCCATAGAGGCACCAGCAACAGTGCGGACCAGGCGCGGATCTTTCACGCGCGGGCCAGAAAGCGCAATTACGCGCTCGCTGTTTACAGTGCCGGTCATCAGCAGGTGGCCGATTGCAATCACGTCCTGATACCAGATGGTCCAGACGGTTTTGGAACCGGTCGGGGCTTCGAGGTAGTGCATATGCGTGCCAGGCAGGCCGGATGGATGCGGACCAGAGAAAGTCGCAACTTCAACGCCTGCAACATCACCACCCGGAACATCCGTGCCGGTTGCGTGGCACAGGTATGTCTTGCCTTCGGTCAGCTTTGCGACGGCCTCAAGGCCCTTCACAAAAGCTTCACGCTGTTCTGCGATAATCACGGCGGGGTCCGCTGTAAGTGGTTCACTGTCCATCGCGGTTACATAGATCGCGCTGGCGCGTTCATCAGATGCAGGCACGCGGGAATAGGGACGGGTGCGGAAAGATGTCCACAGACCGGCAGCCGCCAGACGTTCCGCCAGGCCTTCTGCGGTGTCAGCATTTCCGACAGATGAGAAATCCACCGGATCGGCGGCTGTGTCATCCACTTCGATTTCTACGCTGATCAACACGCGGCGTGCGCCCCGGTTGACGGCTTTCACGCGGCCGGAAACAGGTGATGTTACCATCACATCCGGTGTGTCTTTATGTGCGAAGACCGGAGACCCTGCGGCAACTGTGTCGCCTTCCTGAACGGAGAGGCGTGGTTTCAGACCGATATAATCGGATCCAAGTAACGCTACTGTCTGAACGGCAGGCCCGTCTGCGATGCTCTGTGCTGGGGCGCCCGTGATCGGGAGGTCCAGCCCTTTTTTGAGAGGAAACTGATGCACGCTGGTATCTTACCCTGGCTGTTTTTTGTCGTTCCGGGGGCAATAGCATTCCTCCGGCATAAACCAAAGGGCAACATGCGGCGTTTTCGTCGGTTATCATGGGGTGCGGCGTTTTGTCTCAGATTGTGTTCCGTTACGATCCTTTAGGAGAACACAAGCTTAACGGACACTGTAAAGATGACGGATTCAATGAACCTTACACGACGTACCATCCTCTTCGCCCCTCTCGCACTGGCCGCCTGCCGTAACGGCGGTGAAGTCCTTAGTTTTAACGGCCAGACGATGGGCACCAGCTATTCCATCACAGCCGTAACCGGTTCCGCAACTGCGGGCCGTGAGGAGCTTGTCGCAGGGATCGATCAGGCACTGGCCGCGGTTCACGCCGAGATGTCCAACTGGGATTCGCAGTCTGAAGTGTCGCTTTTCAACGCGTCTGCGTCGACAAATTCACAGACAGTTTCTCCGGCATTCGCGCAGGTGATGAATTCCGCCGAAGAAGTTCGTCGTCTCAGCGGCGGAAAATTCGACGTAACCTTGGGCCCGCTGATCGAAGCATGGGGATTCGGTGCGACCGATCAGACCGGCACACAGCCATCTGACGCTGTGATTGCCTCCCTGATGGCGGGTGTTGGTGCTGGTGTTGAAGTGGACGGCAATGCCATCCGCAAGAACAATGCTGAAACACAGGTTTACCTGTCTTCCATCGCAAAAGGTCACGGTGTTGACCGTGTAGCGCAGGCTCTGAACGAACTGGGCGTAAAAGACTATATGGTCGAAATCGGTGGTGATCTTGTGACCGCTGGTGTGAACCCTGAAGGTCAGCCTTGGCAGGTTGGTATTGAAAAGCCTGACGTTCTGGCGCTTGGCGTTCAGTCCATTGTGGGCATTTCCGGCATGGGTCTGGCGACATCCGGTGACTATCGCAACTTCTTTGAAGTAGATGGTCAGCGTTTCTCGCACATCCTTGATGGCGAAACCGGCCGCCCTGTAGATCACGCCACGGCGTCTGCAACTGTTGTTGCTGAAAACGCGATGATGGCAGATGCATGGTCCACTGCGATGCTGACTCTGGGTCGTGAAGAAGGCCTGAAACTGGCTGAAGAACTGAACCTCGCGGTAATGTTTATTGAACGTGACGCTTCCGGGGATACATTCGCAACAACCGCAAGCGCGCAGTTCGCCGCTCTGCAGGCGTAATAAAGGATACAGCCCGTGGAAATTTTCGCATTTACCTTTGGCCTTCTTCTGATCGTTGTGCTTGGCATGTCGCTGGGTGTGATTTTTATGGACAAACGGATCAAAGGCAGCTGCGGCGGGCTGAACGCAATTTCCGATGCGGATCAGTGCCTGGTCTGCAGCAAGGAAATTGATCCCAACAGCCCTCTGCGTGAACGTCTTCAGTGCCCGCGTGCAAAGAAGATGGCGGAACGTATGGCCGCAGAAGAAGCCGCGCAGGCCTGATTAAGAAATTATTCTGTCGCTGGTGAAATCACACATCCAGCGGCAGAAAGCCGACTGTGATCAGACAGATCGCTGCGACACCCCCAAACAGCCATAACTGCCACTGCGGGCCTTCTGCTTTCCAGACCCGGCGAAAGCTGTGCCCGGCCAGAACCGCCACGACAAACAGGATCAGCGCCAGTGTCGGCGGTAGTGTCAGATCTGTAAGTGACATAAAACATTTCCCTGATCGTGCATTCTGCGTTTAGACTTGATGACATAAACAGTCCGGAAGTTTCAAGCAGGAGGGCGACATATGCCAACATCATTTCAGGCACCGAAACGCAAATCGGCGGATGATAAGCGCACGGTCAGTCAGTCGATCGAAAGCAATACCAGCAAGGATACAACCACGGTTGCAACCCTGTTGAAGGCGAAAGAAGCACGCACAATCTATCATGTGACGCCTGAGAACACGATTTCCGATGCGGTGGCGATTCTCAGCGAACATAAGATCGGTGCTTTGCCGGTTGTTGCGGGCGATGGCAGCCTTGCGGGTATCCTGTCGGAACGTGATATCGTGCGCAAACTGGCGCAAACCCCTGGTCAGACTCTGCCGCAAAGCGTTGAAGAAAACATGACCCGTCACGTGGAAACCTGCACGGCGGATGATCAGCTTGTATCTGTGTTGCGTCGCATGACCGATGGCAAATTCCGCCATATGCCGGTTGTGAGTGATGGCAAGGTGACAGGCATGGTGACAATTGGTGATGTGGTGCAGTTCCGCCTGCGCGAGTTAGAGCACGAAGCCCTGCAATTGAAACAGATGATCGTCGGCTGATCAGACGCTGGACAGCAGAATACTGGTTTCGCTGTTCATGACGCCATCAATCAGGCGCACTTCGCGCAGAACGCGGTCGAAATCCTGCAGGGTTTCGACCCGCAAATCTGCCACAAGATCCCATTTTCCGCTGGTGGTGTGCAGCATATGCAGTTCCCTCAGCCCGCGTAGACGGCGAATGACCTGGGATGTGTTTTTCCCCATGACCTCAATCATCATGACCGCGTGAATCGCGCTTTGGTCATAGTCATCGCGCACCCGCGCGGTGAACCCAACCAGCGCCCCGGTGTCTAACAGACGATCCATCCGGGTTTGGACGGTGGCGCGCGACACACCCATGATTTGCGCCAACTTTGACACCGGCGCGCGCCCGTCCTGGCGCAGCAGACTGATCAGGGTGCGGTCAAGGTCATCAAAGATGTGTTTGGCGGGCTGATCGATGGGGGTACCTGTGCAATGTTTGCAGAATTTGCCTGCGATTTGTTTGGTTTGTCCCTCGAAATTATACAGAAGCAATATATCACCTGCAATCTGTAAGGTGGATACTGGCGGAAACCGTAAGAATAAGGATGCCCCGGATGTCTGCCCCAACTCCGTCCGAACTGGCGATGGTTCCCTTCGTCAGCGTTGATAATATGATGCAGCTGATCCACCGGATCGGCATTGAG
>NZ_PWAA01000025.1 GCF_003031585.1 Thalassobius sp. I31.1 | reverse complement strand
GTGATGTTGCCACAGCTGGCTACAAGCATGAGAATTAGAATAACCTGAAATGTACTTCGGCGCATGATTTGACCCCAGTTTTTTGCCATTTAATAGACCGAGAACAGGTCAAACTCCAGTCTGTGATTCATAAATCAGTGGTTGAAAAACGACCAACCGTTGAGCGGGATTTTTCTTGAAGCAGGCACGGGTGTAACCGCCACGCAAATCACTTTGTCCCATGTGTAACCTGTCCGAGCTTCCAGCAGTGAGAATCTGCATCATCAGATCCAACCAACTTGGAAAATCAAAATATCAGTGGTCCTTCTGCGTGTAAAAACCCAGTGAAACTTTCGTCACGAAACTTTTTGATAAAACTTTGTCGGTGAAAGAACCAGAATAGCCTATTTCTATGTGATATTATAAGTCCGCAATGGGCAGGAAGTGTACTTTGCAAAGTTACGGCGAGCGGTCTACTGCTAAGGTGCGTTTCCCACGCAAACAGGTGGGAGTCCACAGACACGGTGTGCAGCTAGCTCATTTGCGTTTGATGGCTCAAGCCAAACTCTGTTGTTTTAGTCTTGGAGGAAATAAAGATAGGCTACGAATGTAAAACCCGCACCTTTTCACGAAGGTGATTGCCTACATGAATATGTTAAAGGAAGAGGCCGACCTCTTTGGCCGACCTTTTCAAACTCGTAATTAAGTCACTTTGAGATCAAAATGCGTAAGACGCACGCAAACTGATCCGGTCATACCCATCTGCTTCGTCAAGATCATACGCCAGGTATTCCAGGCCTAAACGAATATGGTCTGTTGCTTCATAAGCTACTCCAACGCCATAGAAGTTGGAATTTAGTTGATCGTCGTCCCATGAGAACTTTGCAGCACCAGCAACAGCATAGGGCATAAAGCTACCCAGGTCATATCCGGCCATTGCCTTAAGGCTAAACGTATCCAAGTCATCGTTGCTACCGCCAATGCTCGAAGTGCCAGTAGAATACTCCAACTCACTGCCGAGAACCAAGGACCCAAAGTCATGAAGATAGCCTGCGTGAATACCCGCAGAGTTATACTTACCGCTGTCTGAACTGAAAATATCATCCCACTTAGCCGTTGAGTATTGGGCACCAACGTAAAAACCGGTCCAGGACCGGGATTCGACTGCAGGAGTAGGAACTGGATCAAGTGTAATAGCCTCAAGGTTTCCGGCTACTGCAGTAGTCCCCCAGAGTGCAAAAAGTGTAGTTTGAATAGTTGCTCGAAGCATAAGTTCACCATGTCATCTTAATTTGAAAGTGCCGGATGCGTGATTTAGAAGCCCGAGAACACCCCATAAGGCGGATATCCCGCTGAGTGAGCATTTATGCAAGGGGACACGTCCGTTTTGGGCAGTTTGTGTACTTTGCAAAGTTGCACGGACGGCCCAAACTCAAATTCGGCCTTAACCTTGGCACGGCCTACAGCCCGTCAAAAGCTGCTATTCGTGTATGGCATTCCCTACATCACAAATACACTCTTCCGGAGCTGAGCAGCTCTCAATCGCGAAGCGGCTGGGACAAAGGCAGGCAACCAGGTAGTCCCGCAGGTAAAACAATCCAGGCGCCTGCAGCATTGAGGCTTCTTCCCAGGTTGGCAGCGTCAGATTTAACGGCAATCCAATTGTCACCCGCATTCACGAAGGCGATATCTTTGGGCAGCCGAGAGATAAAGTCTGTCGGCGGGAAAAGCACCACCGCTCCAGGGGCTGCATCCGTCCAGCGCATGATCCCCAGCTGCAAGCCAAACCAGCAGGTAAGGACTGCAACCAGTGATAACAACCAGGACCTAATAGTCATGGATATGTTCCAAGCGTAGAGTGTCGTCATCCAGATTACGCAGAGTCTCGGCGAGCTGACGCACAGGTTGCAACACCAAATGCCGTGTGTCGCCATACCCTTGACGTTCAAAGCTATAAAGTGCGCCATCAAACACAGGGTCATCAGATGTGAGGGTAAACAGGATATCATCATTGCCCGCAAGTTCGATGAAGTCGGCGCCATCACGGGCCATTTTTGACAGAAGATGGGTCAATTCACGATAGCGGGGGGTATCAATTTCAATGCCCTCATCGCGTTGACGAACCACCTCAAGCCTCTCGTAGTGACTGAGGTCTTCCGGGGACAACCCCGTCACGATCATTCGCAACCGCAAAGCATCAGGCGTCATATTCGCCACTGCTGCAGCGATCACTTGGGCGTAACGGGCTTTCACGCGGTATTCCAGGCCCAAGGCAAACCGGCGTTCTTTATCGCGAAAAATCTCGGTCGCTTGATCTGAAAGGGCAATTGCTTCACGGGGGAAATCCCAACGATACCAAGGAATCTGACGTAAGAATTGACTATATTCTGAAGCTTGTTGTGCAGACAGTTCATCCAGTGGCGCGCGGGTTCCGCCCCGTATCCAAGTGCCAGCGCGCCCTAGGGTTTCTTCATAGGCTGCCTTCGCCAGAAGTTCCGCCGTAAAGCTGACACCGATGGTGTAAATCGTTTGTTTGAATTCGCCAGGGAAGCCCCCATATGGGCCAGAGGCTTGAGATAGGCTGCACAAAGAGGTCCAGAAACCACCTATGGAGGATAAGTAGTTATAGTCGTGCGGGTCCCCGGTTCGAATGACTTCTGCATAGTCATCATAAGCATGAACGATGTGCCACTCCGGGTAGGTCAGCAAAGTTCGCCCTTCCTCCCGATGATTTTCTACGGGAAGGATAGATGTATATTCAACGGTTTGCCCAGTTGGGCGACAGGCAACTTCAATGTAGCCAACGGGCAAAGCAAGGCCAATGACCAATAGCAGAACAAGCAGGGCCAGACGTTTGAGAAGCTTCCTCATACGCCTCGCCCAAACTTAAGTCCCGCGATCAACGCCACAGCACCAAGCGCGATATGCGGCAGATTGGCAAGTACGCGGAAAACGGTCAGAGATATGCCTTCGGAAGGATTGGTGAAGATCCCAAAATCGAGATAGCCATAACCGGTGAAAAACCCAAAAACGCCATCACCAAGATAGAGCGCACCAAATATAACAAGAAAGACCTTGCTTGTGCGTGACCCAAGAATTGCCGCGCCAAGCGCCCATGTCGCTGAGGCTAGATGCAGTGAATCATCAAAGAGATCGAGCGCAAAGATACCAAAGGCACGCCCTTCAGCATCGGTAATGCCTGGCACATAATTTAGGCCCGCCGCCGCTAAAAGGATCACAGCATACCCAAAAGAAAATTTCCGTATTAACGTCATAACGCCCCCAAATACTGGTCCCAAAGATTGTTTCGTAGCAATAGTTTAGGATCCAACCTACGTTTTACTGCGGCAAATTCGGATGCCCGGATGTATCCATTTGCCAATTGATCCAAACGCGCATGCTGACGGTAAGGCAAATAATACGTGCCTCCGATTGCGATCACACCATCAATAAGCTCCTGCGTCATCCGCTGCATATCAGCTTCGGCACGCGCTGTCATTTCCTGGCTGAAGGACATTACAGCCGCGATGCGTGGCGTGGGCGCATAGGCCAACCAGCTTGTGTGATCCCTGTCAACAAAACGCAAAGTCACGTTCAGAAACTCTTGGTATGAGCCCGGGATGATCGTCCGACACAAGGTCACAAAATCAGCAAAGCGTTCTGGCGGTACAAAATATTCATGCAAAATATCAGTACGATCCGGATTGCGGTCATCCAATGTGACGACCGGTTCGTTGATCAGACTGTTGCGTGTGACCGAACTGTTGGCAAAGCGAGTAGCAAGATCGGTTTCAAACCACCAACGCACGCGTTTCATACGTTCATTGCCCAATTGGGCGCGGTAAATGCGACTGGCAAACTTGGCGACACTCCCTGATCCACTGGCCGGTGGCAGGGCACTTTGGTCTGCACTTGGGCGATATGTAATCATCAGCGCGCTCGACATAAATTGCGCACGATCAACGCTTAGCCGTCCATAGGCCATTGTCACGTCAGTATCCGCAAGCGCCTCAATGAAGCGTATGCCAAACTCTTCCGCAGGCATTTCCATATAGGTGGGGTCTAGGCGTTGGTTTCGCGCCAGATCAACATCCATCTGAGTGATGACACCTGTCAAGCCATAGCCGCCCATGGTCATGCCAAACAGATCGGGGTTTTGATCACGGGAACAGGTCACCAGCTCCCCATCAGGCAGAACCATATCAAATGACCACACCGTGCTTCCCATCGGGCCCTCCTTCACAGGCCAGCCATGTGCATTAACGCAGAAGGTCGCGGCAATGCCGAAATCATTGTTAGATTGCATCACACGCGGGCTTAAGCCCAGTGGATCAGTGGTTGCAATGACATCGCTCCAGCGCGATCCGGCATGTACGCGCATACGTTTGTTGGTCGTGTCGACCTCGACAACGTTGTTGTCAAAGCTGATCGCGTGCCCGTCACGCGGGATAGCTTGACCGCCCATAGAATGCCGTGCCGCCCCCACATTCACAGGCCGATTGTTCTGCCGTGCCTCAGTAAGTTCTGCACGGATCGCCGCAACCAGTGTCTCACCGGGGTTATCTTGCAAAACGATATGGCGAAAGATGGGGGTTTCGTTTAACCCGCTGGCGTCGTTCAGCGTTCCTGCAGCACCTGTTGGTTTGATAAAACGTGTACCATCCAAGGTAGGATTTAAGGGCGAAATCGCTCTTGTCGCCAGACCGCCGATGACCGCACCAGCCCCTAAAAGGGTCGCACGGCGCGTGAAATTACCTGATTTTTTCAATTTTACGAACCTCGTCGTTTACGCAAAATATACGCCCATTTTATCGTAGAAGGTAAAGAGCAGAACTAATGTCATATATGTTCTGTAAAAAGAAAAGAAGCGCAACAGCCCTATAAGATGTTCTCACAATCAACCCACGTCTCCGGGGAGACCAGGGGCGGCTTTTGAGCATTCAAGTTCTAACGTTTCCTTTGTAGCTAACGTTCGGTTTTCATTTAAGCTATCGAAAATCATGTCCGCTTTGGGGCTGGGTGCGTCATAGCGAGTTCTTCTAAACTGGCCACCGTCGCAGCCCTTCTGCGTGTAAGAACTGAGTGAAAGTTTCGTCACGAAAGTTTTTACACAAACTTCTACGGGGAAAGAACCGCATCAACCAAGTTGGAAGATCGAAAAGTTCTCCAGAGAAGTTTTCCTAAAAATTTTCTTGAAGAAAATTCTGACAGAAGCTTCTCTGGAGAAACTCACAAAAAGAGGGCTCCCAGCGTACACTCGAAGCCCCCAGTTATTGCTTTGAACGCTCGTGTCACAGGGATGTAAGCAAGCGGATCAAAACAAATTCTTAGCGTCCGTCACAATTTCCGTCAGCTGCATCGCCTTCTTCGGCATTTGCATTGGTTTCACCACGTTCACCAACCGCTTGCCCAAATCCATCTGGGCTCACAGCGGGATCAGGACTTTTGACTTCCAAACAGGATGAGAGTTCGTTGGTTTCGGCATTCAATGCGACACCAAACAAACCAAATAGGGCAACCAAAGCGATGAGTTTCATAAGTAGCTCCAACAGCAGGGTGAGCTTTACTGGGCGCAAAACATCATGTTTCACACAAGTTATCGGCTCATAAATCCGTTATTTCTTTTAAATAGCGAACTACCATTACATGGGCAAGAACTTTACACGTCTTTATAAACCGGTTTATGAGTGATCAACTGAAACGAAACATCGGGTTGCGCGTGAAAGCTGCCAGAACCCAAAAAGGTTGGACCCAACCACAGTTGGCGGAAGCCATCGACAAAGCGTTCGAGACGATTTCCAACATCGAGCGCGGTAAAACTGCGCCCAATTTCTCAACCCTCTATGACATCGCCAATGTGCTGGGCCTGCCTATGCGGGAATTCTTTGAACTTGAGGACACTGATATTACCGATGCGCGGCAACGTCTGCTCATGCAGGTGAATTCGATGATCTCAGACATGGATGACCGGCAGCTGAATTTACTGCTCAAGTTGGGCCAGGTGCTTCAGGAAGATGTCTAGAAGGTCCCAATAACTTGATTAAATCAGGTTTTCCAGTTTGGATAGAAATCGACGCACCGCGCCAAGCCGATGCTTCCAAACCCTTAAGGCAAGAAGCACGTTGCCGTGCGGGGTTTATTCTAAGGATTGATATATGCTCGCCAACCTTCTGAATTTTTATAACCACTACCCAGAAGTCCTATTCTCTCTAAAGCAAATACAGCCAACTTCACTTGCTCCTGAGCTTGTCGAAACACTCGATTTTCACGGAAAGCGCCAACGTGAAATATTCGATTTAGCGCAAGTGTATGAGATTGATGAACGTGCAGAACTAATGCTGCGCACTCTTTCTGGACAGATGCAGAAAGATGGTCTCGACAGCATGTTCAGCAGTGTCCGTTTGCCTTTTCCGGCAATGCTGCTGACAGTTCCAGAACCTGAAACAGGTGAGTGGCCTGCCGCATTAATCACCCAAGACGATGACACCCTCTACACACAAATTTTTCTCGCTAACAAAGACGGCTTGTTCCCAAACCTTCTTATCTTCAAATCCCAAGGTGCATCGGTCGATATCCTCCATTCACCAACCTTTGCGTTGGCACAGGCGAATGGTGACGAAGTGACCGAAGAAGCGGCTATCAAACAGGAAAAATCACTTTGCTTTGATTTCCTTGCCATAGCTGTAGGCATGTCGATCCTATTCGAGCACAAAGCGATGCTGGAAAAAGAGGAAGTGTCGGCATATCCGCGAGCTGAACGGCGAAGAGCACAAAAATCTGGTCGCACTCTGCCCAGTAAGTCGATTATCAAAGTCAGGCTTGGTGACCTTGGAAAACGTCAAATACAGGCAACACAAGAAGAGAACGCGGGCGACGAAGAAGATAGAACTAAGCGCCGAGCTCACTGGGTTCAGGGTCATTTCATGCGCAATCGAGCGGGAGGCATAAGCCGGCGAAATCCACATGTTCGCGGTGCTGGCCCGATACTAGAGCAAGAACGCCGTGTCTCATTTAATGAGGGTTAGAAGGTCAACGTGTTTCGATGATTGTCGCCGCTGGAACGTCTATTGCCGGGTTGGCAACTTTCCTCAAAAACCAGTTAAGACTTTTGTCACGAAACTATTGGCAAAAACTTCCCCGCAAAAACGCTATTCAGACCGACCAATCCACATGCTTGGATTGCGCATCGCAAGCTTCACAGCGGTACGCATCATAACAACAGTGGAGCACCCATTCTTGTGTATCTGAATCCCAACAGGCCCAAGCATCACGCAGAATGTCGGAGGAACCACACCTGATACAGCTTGGGCGTTCCATCTGATCCGGCTCCACCATCAGTATTCATCCGCAAGCATAATCGTCAGCACACGACGGGTTTTGCTAAGGTCGGATGGGTCATCTGAGCCCATTGAATAATCTTGGTTGTATGCGTCAATTTTCCAAAAGCACTTGTGGCGGTGGAACTCGAAGGCACCAAAGTCATGCTCGCCAAGAGGGTCATTATCCTCAGTAAAATTAGAGAATTCTGTGACTGCTTGGGCCAACTCCTCCGGTGAAATTTCAAGGCGCTTCAGCAGCTCGTTGATGCCAGCGGTAACAAATCGTTGCCCTGGTATATTTGGGTCGCCTAGACGAAATCGATCATTCTGCTGGGCAATTCTTGTGATAGTCGATGCAACCATTGTGGACCTCTTCAAATGGGTCCAGCGCAGTTATGGCGATTTCATTGGGAGAGCGACTGAAGAGTGAGTCGATTGCAGACATTGCTTCGATCTGCAGCTAAGGTCTCCTTCGAGCCCAATCTGTGAGTTCGATTATCTCGCAGCGCGCGTTCGCGGCACAGAAAATACCGCAAGTGCAAAATCATCTGCGCTGCCACGCGGCGGAAAACCGGCCATTCATGCAAGGCGCAGCAAGACCAATCCGGCGAACTCACAGACTGCGGACTTTTCTGACTTTCGCTGCGCTTGCGCCAATGACCGCTATGTTACTGAGTAACTTTGCTATCTGTGGCCTATGCTGCTACAATTGATACCATGTTCAAGCTATCGAAGCAGGTCAGGATTATTGCGAGTGGGCTGGTTCTCGGCCTGTGTTCACCCATCGGTGCATATGCAGAACCAATTATTGATGCTATCCGCAGCATAGAACGTGATCTGGGAGCTCGCGTCGGTTTCTATATGCACGACACGCAGACGGGAGAGGTTATCGCCTATGCGGAAGATGACAGATTTCCGCTGAACAGTACGTTCAAGCTCCTAGCGTGTGGCGCGCTCCTTAACCGAGTTGATAATCGCGAGGCTAATTTAACCGATAAGGTACGTTTGCGAGACTTCGAATTCGTAGACTATTCGCCAGCGTTAGAAGCCCATAGCCGAGCAGGCAATTTGGAAGTCTCTCTGGGCACCGCATGCGGAATGATGTTGTCCGTCAGCGATAACACCGCCGCAAATATCGTCTTGTCTGCAATTGGTGGACCAGAAGGTCTGACCGACTATCTCAGATCAATTGGTGATCAAGTAACACGGCTGGACCGATGGGAAACCGAGCTCAACATGGCCGTTCCAGGCGATCCTCGTGATACGACCACGCCGCGCGCCATCGCACAATCCGCTCAAGACTTGATCCTCGGAGACGCCCTCGAACCTGCTTCGCAGGCAACACTGCGAGCATGGCTTGCTGACCATCGCGTAGCTGATGCCTTGTTTCGAGCCGCACTCCCTCCGAGTTGGTCCATAGATGATCGCACGGGTGCAGGCGGCTTTGGATCAAGGTCGATTGTAGCAGTGATCTACCCACCGAATAGAGAGCCGATCATTGCGTCCCTGTTCATGACGCAAACGAACGCGGACTTCGACAGTCGAAATACCGCTGCTGCGAGGGTTGGCGCGGCACTCGTTGAGCATATCACCGAAGAGTAGACGCCTGAACAGCAGACATTCGCGCCATGCGCAGCATCCAGAAAAGTTGGGCTCGCAGCCACCATTGGAATGTTTTTGATGCATGACCGGTCTGGGAGGGCGAACGACTAAAGCCGCTCGCCCAGTGTTCAGATGTCGATCTTCTCGGAGATGCTCAACGCATCTTCAAGTTCGACGCCCAAGTAACGCACTGTACTGTCGACCTTGGTGTGACCAAGCAATAATTGTACGGCACGCAGATTTCCCGTTTTTCGGTAGATCTCAGCAGCCTTTGTCCGGCGCATCGAATGCGTACCATATCCGCTTGGCTCTAGACCAATTGCTGTGACCCAGTCTCGCACCAATCGCCCATATTGGCGCGTTGAGATGTGCGGACGGTCATGTAGCCGGCTGGGAAACATGAAGCCACAGCCGATCATTTCAGGCATGAATACCCAATTCACTATGGATTCACGAGTGTTTTCCGTGAGTTCAAACTGAACAGGCCGATTTGTCTTGCTTTGAATTACTGATGCCCGTTCTCGAACCCGGTCGGTAGTGACAAGGTCAGTCACCTTGAGCCGCACCAAGTCGCAGCCACGCAATTTACTATCGATTGCCACGTTGAACAGCGCTAAATCACGCAGGTTGCCTGCGATTTCGAGACGGGTCCGGATTGCCCAGACTTGTTTCGGCAACAACGGACGTTTCTGGCCGATGATACGACCTTTGTTCCATGTTTTACGCTTTGGGGTGACGGCGGGAAGTTGGACTCTTGGCATGATTTGCCCTCCATACCGCCCTCCGATCCCATACATCAGCACTGTGCCGACGTTGAACCCTAACACTGTCTGCAACGGCCGCTTCGAAATTTGAAGGCAATTGAGCAATGCTGCGTAGGCATCAGGCCGCTCAGAGCCCAGAGTCACCGGTTTGCCAGAGCGCAGCGAATGTCGCGTTGGGTGCTTAGCAAACTACAGTGGCTGTGCCGCAATGCATGTAGCTCAATCGTTAAGCCAAGCCTGCAACTTGCGACCTTCTGCGTCTGCTCCGAAAAACGAATCTGCGTTCTCTTGCGACTTAAAATAGGCAGAATGGTCACCAATAAAAAAGGGACAGTCTGGTGGTGCGCCATCTTGAGCGATCAACTCGTCGGGGTCGATCAACCAGTCAACGTTTGCGTCTGAGTTATCGATTAAGACAAAATCATCTCGGTAATTCAAAATCCACAAATCCAGATCGAATGCGAAGTTCTTGCGAGTATAAGCTCCAGATTGCCATCTTCGTCCGATCACTTCAAACAGCGTTGGTCGCCTTTGCTGTGATTTCGATCCTTGGAACTGTTCCAAATAGTAGGCCCCGCCATATTCACCAAAGGACTCTGCAAATAAGACTGCAGCCGTTGCACGGTCGCAGTTCGGCTGTGATGCTATCCAGATCAACTCTTCTTCTTCACCATTGAAACCGCACTCAGCAGCAACATGCCACACATCCGGCGTTTGCCGTTTGAGCCAAGGGAAGAAGCCTTGCGTTCCATCTTTGGCGCTGTAGCAAGCAGGAAAGTACTCAGGACCAAGCGTTTTGTTTTTTATGGCCGCAGTCATCTCATTGCGATGTCTGACAACATCTACAACTTTGATTTGCTTACGTTTCTCAGCGTTCTCAGCTTCCGCTCGTTGTCTAACAATTCGCCCATGCTGACTTTCAACCTCCGAAGAGACATAGATAAAACCAGTATTTCCTATTGCAGCAATCTCTTGTTGATAGGCCTGTTTAATCCGCGATGGGACCCGACGGCGAGTCCAAAATCCACCAAAGACGAGTTCAGCCATGCCGCGAATGATAGCGGCATGGTGACCGGAAAAAACGCTCAAATCACGAATATCAATCTCTAATGGACTAACGTCGTACTGACCGCTATCGACGACCTCATTCAATAGCTTTGCTAGAACGAACTTATCTCGACCAAGCTTCCTCTTTGCTTTATTTAGAGGACTCATATTATGAATAATATCGCCCTGCAGTTCTTTTAATTTAGCTATAATATCTGCATCGATGGGTTTCATATGACCTCGAACTTCATCAGAGTTTCTGTCCTGCGGTTCGACTATGCTCGACATTATCTAGAACGCAACACTCGCACTTGATTAGCCGTCGCCAAATAGCGGTTTCAAAGCTTCTTTTCAATTGGACCAATTCAATCGCACCGCAATCTTTCAAGTTTTGCCAGAGGGAGCGATACAGCCATGTTACATTTTGCACTCCCCTCGACTATGATGCGCCATACTTCGGGATTGCTTTTGGCCACTCCATCAGTTTTCCGGGGCAGTTAGACCTAAGCAGACACTGGAACACCGGCGGCGAACTCACACTTCGTCCGCATCTTACCAGTTCGAACACCTCGCAGCGAACGTCCGCATCACCGCAAACTATCAATCCAACCAACTTGGAAAAACTTTCCCAGCATAAGAACTCGCAGAAACTTTCTTCAGGAAAGTTTTTGTGAGAATTTTCCGCCGAAAATCAAACTTCTTGACAGATATGAGCTGCGCTTTGAGCTACCGATGCCCACCAATGATTGCGAACCAACTGATTGTTGCAAACAGTGGAAATCGGCTAGACTGCCATAACGCATGTAGGAGCAGCAGATGAGAGTATGTGGATGTGAAATTTCGGCTCAAGAAGTTCGTCTGGCCGTGGTCCACTTGAATGACGCAGGCGAGATTGAGATGCTTCGGTTGAAAACCGCGCGCCTCGAGCTCGCCGATGACACATCCCAAGCCGACTTGAGATCGTTCCAAGCTGCTTTGCAAGAGTTTGCCCGTGAGCACAAAATCCAAACTTTCGTTATCAAAACGCGCGCAAGGAAAGGCAAGATGGCTGGTGGCGCGGTATCCTTCAAAATCGAAACACTCATCCAGTTGGTTGAAGGCTGCGATACCAGATTTGTCAGTCCCGTAGCACTTTCAAATTTTGCGAAGAAGCAACTTGAGGCGTACCCGGAAAAATTGCTCGTCTACCTAAAGAACGCCTTTCTTGCTGGCGCATATGTTTTGATCAAAGGGTGAGTTTTTGAGCTCTTTACAGCAATCCGTGAAAACCCACGATTTCCGTCATTGAAATCAACACGCTACCCTCACAATATCACTCCCAAAGCACCATAAGCACGGCAAGAAGCGTTGCTACCGTGCTGTGCTAGAATTGTGCTAGGTGCACGGCGCGGCGTTCATAACTAACTGTGCTAGAACGCATTTATATGACTGTGCTAGCACTGTGCTAGGGCAAAACTGCGCTAATCGCATAGGCGACAAAAACAGTAAATTATTTAAGCTATTGCTTTTGTTGATTTAAATGGTGCCCGGGGGCGGAATCGAACCACCGACACGAGGATTTTCAATGCGCGTCATGGTGGGTTAAGCGTTTGATATCGTTGGTGCGGTTTCACACTGTGCTAGGCCTGTGCTAAGTTTCGCATGAACACGCGGATTTATTGATCGGGTTACACTCTCCGAAAGCTCTTTTTCCAACCTAGTATTTAGTTCCGCGCTTGCTAAGGATAACCAATCCTGGCTTTCAATCAAATGTCGAAAATACCGCGCCGCAGCATTTCCTTGATTTGCTCATCACTCAGATCAAGGCCTTTGGCCTCTGCCTGTGTCTTCACTTCATCAAAAATCACCTTCGCGTTGGGCTTGGTGAAAACATCATCCTGCGGATCGGCCTGCATGATACGTTGAAAACCGGCTTCAAAATCGGCACGCAGGCGTGGTTCATCCAGAAGTTCTTTTGCCTTTATGGCCTTTGCCACACACATCTCGAAACAATCGTGGACGCCAGACATCAGATAGGTCCTGAATTCGTCAAAGCTTGCGCCTTCCCAACGGTGTTGCGGCACAACAAGATCGACTTCATAAATACTTCGCCCCCGTGCTTTTTTCAGCCGCTCTGCCCCTTCAGAACCGAAATCGGCAAATGGACCACTGACCCGCACCCCAATCCAGAAATATTCAATGGTTTTGAAATATTTGCCATGATCACGGTTGAAAAAAAACAACTGTTCAATGCAAAATGAAATGGTTGGGTCAGCTTTATGGATGCCCCACCGGCGCCTTGAATTCCGACACCAATAATAGGCATTATTCCCCTCCTGCTTGATTAATACGCGGGCCGCGAAGGTGCAGCGGTACATAATTCGGATCGTAGTTTGGATGAGTCGGATTACGCCGCCCAGCCCAGGATTCGCGGTTAAACGGACCAGGCCAGCGTTCCGCCAGGAAACGTTCAACCGCCGCGCCACGATCACGAGGATAAGTCCGAAGTGGATCAGGATTGGAAAGCCCCAACTCCGCATTCGTATATCGCGTTGCCGGGTTTTGTGAAATCCCCCATTTTTCAAAATTACCGAATTCATCAACACGCCGATACAAAACAGTGGGCTGACTACCAAGCGTGTTGCCATGTGCCGATGGAGATCCGATTGGAACCTGACGACCATTTGCCCCGATAACATAGTGCCCACCACTGTCCCGCTGCCAGATGGCTCATCCAGAAGCTCTTTTGCCTTTACCCAAGCTAAATAGTCGCATCGAAAGATGACTTCACCTTTTGAACAATTTTTTCGTCAGTCAGTTTGATTAGGCTTTCCCAAAAAATCGTCAGACCTAAAATGTTGGTGACTTCAAAATATTCCATCGTGTTGTCCGCGATGTGCCAAACTTTGATGCGCGCCTTAGTTTTCGGATTGCAAGAGCTATTTTCTGGCTCAAAAAACAAACCAACCCTAACGCCCGCAAGATCGGTTGCAGTAGCATAACTTCCGTTTCGCTCCAACTCTAAGCCGCAAAGGGGACGAGAGAGTGAGAGATCAAGTTTCGGTGAGGTTTGTGCGTTATTCATTTTTCTCTCATTTAAGGATCAAACCCACCAGAACCTGGGATGACACGTGGGTCCAGGCCTTCCGTACATGCCACCCATTTACACAGCCCATATTCGGCTGCAATAATTCAGACGGTGGCGTCGTCTGCTAAACAGCGGAACTGTTGTGAAACGAAATATATGCTGCAAAAAACTCCGTGCTTACCTGACACCGAATTCTGGTGCTGAAAAATTCAGTGTAGATAAGTTAAACTTTACTCGAAAGTCTTGAGGGTTTGCACAATAAACAACGAAACCAACATCGTCACCATTTTCATATTGCACCCACGCAAGTTGGCTCTTGTAGAGTTTTTTGGGCTCCTTGAAAGATGGGTGAACAAATGGTGGGATCTCAGCCACCACTTTTCCTTCCAAGCTCAGTATCTCCCCCAAGCGTTCCGTACCATTGCAAGCGTCGGAATATAAGCGCAAAATCTTACCTTTTTCGGTAGCATAGTAATAATCCGAATCGAAAGGGCGCAGCAAGTTAACGTCAGAACGCCTTCCATTTAAATCGATCCAACCACCATCTTTATATGCTATTGCACCCACATTACTCTCCTATTGGTTTAGCAGGTCCGACCGGGACAAGAACTTCACTAGGATATGTACCTTGTGGTACCAAAACCTGAGTTTGACTTCCACCGCCTGGTAAGACCGATCCATCAATATTTATCTGCGGCCCTACAATGCTTTGTTGAATTTGAGTTCCGGGCACAATTTCGAATTCCTGTACATGAGTAGGATTGGCCTTCCAATCGTCCCTAACTGCCAAATCATTTCTGACTTGATCGACAGAATTAATCGGGTCATCTGATAAAAATCCACCAGGACGATCCACTTGCCCAGTAACTGGATTTATTTGTCCTTCTTCAACAGCCATCCAACCGCGTGCTCCTTCAGGCGCTGGTCCTGATGATATTGGAAAGTCAGGATGCTCCGGTGCATTACTGTTTGGGAACTTATTCTCCAACAGTAGAATATCGTCTGTCCTATTTGCAACATTACAACACTCTGGTGCGGTTTTGGCGTGGTAGTCGAAGTTTCCCAGTGCTGTCAGATGGATAGCGTGTTGATGGCCCAGTGCGGGTTGCTGGACGAGTTGATATGCCCCCAAGGCGGTGTTTGCCTGCACGGGTGCGATGCCCATAAGCAGGGTTACCAGCAGGGCTGCAAGGCCCATCAGGACGGATTTTAGGCGGCGTATCATGTGACTGTTATGGCGGACATGGCGATGCTTGGGAAGCCTAAGAGCTTGGCGACCAAAGCAGAACAGGCGTTACAGATGCTGCCCGAAGTCCATTCGTTCATGCAGGACGCGCAGGATTTGCACGTCGCCACCACCAGTGCGACGGAAGAACACCATGTGCTTGTTGCAGGGATAGCAGAGCAGGTTTTCCCTGATCTCACCACGCGCACGTCCTGAGATCGTACCATCACGCATCTGTTCAAAGACCGCAGTGAACGCCCGCAAATAGGCATCACGCTGTGCCATCCCCCATGTCGTCTGCGTGTACCGACCGATGTCCTTGATGTCGCCACGTGCGAGTGGCGTGATCGTCAGGTCAGGCATTCGTTGCCATTTCCTGATCAAGCTCGGTTAGGATGGCGTCCATATCCGACATCACACGCACCCACCCAGTCTGCGCCTCACGGGCCGCCATCATCGCAGACTCATTCCACATATTCGGGCGACCATCTCCTTGGGGGAGCTTCAACGGCCACAGGAAAGGCACCGTACTGTGACGCGCGATTGCCAGTTGAAGGCGTACAGCGCGGTATTCCCCCTCCAGTGCAGCCAACATGTTCGCGGCCACCAGATAAGTTTCCCCGTCATACTCAAGCACCGCAGCATCATAAGTGTAGTCGGCGTCAGAGTGCGTTCTGATGAACTGCTGGCGGTTTGGCTTCTGGACGGGGATGTTCGTCAACAACGCTTCGGTGACCAGCATAGGGTCAACCAATGTATCCAGCTTAAACTGGGACGGATCAAAGTGTTCATGCATAGATTGGGTATCCTTCTTGCTATGCGTTTCTAAACCCAACGACATGAGACGAACCAGACCACTCACGCAGCCGATCAGTTCAACGATGTCATTGGTACGCTGCGCAAGTACGACCCTGCATCACCAGCAACCCCATATCGGTCACCGTGACAGCGCAAAACGCGGGCAAGAAGTGCGGCCCACGACGACCAGATGGAGACCAGACACGTCGATTGCAAGAGACAGATTACAAAAAACCGCACATCTCACCCGCACTGGTATTTAGGCAAGACACGTCCAACAGGACCTACAGTTCTCTCATGACAGGCCCAATACCCAATAAAATATGGTGATTTAGAACGGGGTTGGTGTTCGGATGTGTAAACTACATAGTGACCTATCAGCAACACATCGCAATACGCGGCGCGGCGATGGCGCTGAACTGGGATAGTCATGGCCTCACAGAGATACATCTGAACACTGCCAAAGTCGTGTCCAAAAAGAAGCCCGTACGGCACCGATACAGGTCATTACGCACCCCACACACCAAACCAAAATTATTACACAGCCACAGGCCAGCAGGATCGCCCTCCGCAACATATGACAGGCATATCGTTGGTACGATCTGTGCTGGATAGGTGATTGTAGCCGTGCTTTGGGGATCAGTGAGACACGTCGATAGCAATACTTTCCCAGCAGTAGGGCAACATCGCGATCAGTCAGATACACCACGCACCACCGACACCTTCTTCAACATCAACCAGTACAATCTGCTGGGGATAAGCACAGGCTTGGACCACCAATCATGTACAGATCATCAAGACCAATCATCATCCATTTTATATATCTACAATATACTAGACAGGTCACCACCAACGGGAAGGTACCGACCCAATATCGGGGAGGTTCGCCACAACCAGCGCCGCCGTTCCAACCACAAACCCGGCCCGGCACAAGTCACCCACGCCGCGTGCGTCCTACCAAATCGACAAGACCCAAACGTCCGTCATCGCCGACAGCAAAACCCTAAATACACACGCAGCTAATACAAAAAAGGAGCAGCAACATGAACAAAACTTCAATCCGCAACATCAACGAAGATACCCTATGGGACGCCAAAATCTATGCAGCACAGACAAAACAAACAATGGGCGAAGTGGTGACACTCGCACTGCAAAGGCTGATTGATGAAGACGCGGAGTGAGTTAACCTCTAGTAAGGCAGCCTTCAGATGAATTAGCCATTTGGGAAGTGAGCTTGCACTACTATGTCATCGGCGGGGAGAGACATTGGTCGAGTTTCATTGACGATCACGTCCTCCAAAAAACGCCCTAGTGAACATCCCAGTTCATAAAATTCGCCTTCCCCATAAAAGTATTCAATTAACTCCAACCAAGCATCAAGCTTACTTTCCCAGTTTTTGGGATATTCAAGCTCCTGTCCAATCAAACTGGCTCTCCCAAGAAGACGTTGCTTGTACTCAGGAAAAGCTATCTTTCGATCACGGAATTTCGTGATCACATCAAGCACATCATCATATCCAGAAAGCATTTAGTCTGTCCCCGTTACAATAGTGATTACTCGGCCTTCCGAACTCGTTACCACCAACACATCACCAGAGCTATAACTGCGATTACCAGTTGTTGGACTAATAGTTGGCGTCGTATTGCCGATTATATCTTCGACATAATTAGGCGAAATAGAACGACCACGAAGGTTTTGTGTGCCGTCGAAATTCTGGATACCAGGTTGGTTGACATATGCTGGTGTTTGATCGCGACCCACTAGGTTTGGTTGTCCTTCTACAGGTGCCCCAGATGAATACCGTTGCCCACTCGGCTGCATACGTGCAACCGCGTGTTGTGAATACAGCCTATCACCGATCTGAGCATACTCTTGTAGTCCGTTCGGCCCAGTTCTTGTCACCTTCGGGTAGTCGTTCCAACTTCCCCACAGCAGCCGTTCGCTTGCTCCCCTATTTGGTGTGCTTTTACCGACTACTCGCAAGCCAGTACGGCCTAAGCCACTGACCATCCCCGGAATGCCTGCGATAGCAAAGGCACCTTCAAGCATGATCTTACTACGAATTTGGTTTGCTTCAAATATTGCCTCTGGTGTGCCACGAGCTTCCAAATCATCCGCACGGGCAAGGTCCTGCTTTATCTGGTTATCAATTGCAGTAAGCGGATGAGTTATCGTATCAATAAGCACCGCTCTTTGCGCTATAGCTTCGGGATCTCCTAGAAATGCCTTTCTGAGAATTTCCTCTGCGTTTATCAGCCCAGTTACAGTATCGATTGGCATAGCAAGGAGAGCTGCGCTCGCGGCTTCTCCCATCTGGGAACTGCGATATGAACCATATACTAGGGAAAGCTCCAAATATTCTGTGCTCGTCTTCCCCTCGTGATATGCTGGCGTATAACTCTCGAAAGCTGCCTGTAAGCGGGCGACCTGAACCATACATTCCATACCACTATGATTGCCGTTACCACATGCGTTTCGTAATGCATCATCGCGTTGTGCATCCAGAGAATTAAGCGCAACAATTTCGGCTAAAATTTCTGCTTGCTCTTCTGCGGTACAAACACCTGAATCGTCACACTCGTATTGGCGGTCTCGCAATAGCGTCCGTCGTTCATCTTCCTGATGACTGAGATAATTATTCTCGGCCCCGGATCTTGCGATGGACGCAGCGGTTGAGACGTTTTCGCCTTTGCCTTCGGATGCGAAGAAGCCTGCGATACCACCGATGAGTTCGGCACGGTTTTTAATCTGATCATCGGTCAGCGTTCCGGCACCAGGGTCTGTCCCGGCATAGATCGCCTGGGCAGCGGCACCTGCCGCACCTGAGGCACAGCTTGCGTTTTGCAGCTCTGCTGCGACACATCCGGTGAGAGCATGCAGGGTGATGTGACCGAACGAGCCTTCGCCACCATTCGCACCACCTTCAAAGAGATCCCCGATCCCATGCTGCACATCCGCCATGGCCAGATTGACCACAGAACCGCTGATGCCTGAGAGCAGGCCTTTGCCAAAATCGGATCCATATACGGCGGTGTTCAAACCAGAACGAAGGGCGCTATCAAGAGCGCTTTCACCAATCGCGCTCAGGGTTAACTTGCCACCACTGCGCAGCAGGCCCGTATCATCTAATTTGATACCAATCTGCTCCAGGTTAATTCCCGACGTCAGCCCTGCCGTAAAACCAGAAAAAGCTGCGTTTTTAACGATTTCACCAAGGTCAAGATTGCCTGTGACCGCACCGTCAATCACCCCGACAGTCAAATTGCTGGCAAAAGCATTCGCAGCAGAAATGGCCAGATCACTGCTCAGCCCGATCATTTCACCGAACCCGCCGCCAAAACCACCGAGGCCGCCGATGCCTTGTGTAACCACAATTGTCAGAAGAGCTTTAAAGGCCGGGCTGAGGGCTTTGGTTTCTTCATAAAAATGTTCATCAATCAGTGTGATGGCTTCAATGGTTGTTCCATCACGTGCGGTCAGACCATCAAGATACAGATATCCTGCACCGTCTTCACCAGTTGGCAGTGCTGCAACTGTGACATTCAGATCATCGCGCCAGTTGCTGGTGTCAGATGTATCACCCTCTGTGGGAGGACCTGTAGAAGGGTCTGTTTTACCAAGGAACGTCGCGGCAATCGCCATGCCATGATCACCATCCTGCAAAAGCTGCGCAGCATGTTGCCCGGAGATCAACTGATCACGCACGCCTGCCAGTGTCACATCTGAAGTCGCGTCAAAATCAACCCCGCCCGCAGCTTCAATACTGCTGAACGTCGCGCTTTCAGTATAGTCCTCTGAGTTAACCGTGGTGATGATCACCATGTTGTTGTTCATCTCAGACAGGGACCGATAGCTGGTATCAACCGCTGCCAGAACGCGTGTTGCACCGGCCACTTCCGTGCTGAACTGGCCACCTGCTTTAAAGTCAACAGCGGTCAGTGTCAGATCCCCTGCGCTTCGCAAACGAATATCACCGGCGATATCCGCGCGTGCGCCAAGGGCTGTGGTTTCAAGCGTTTTCAGATCACGCATTGAACCGCCCAGGCCACCTAAGAACGAGGAGGACTCAAAGTGGCTTTCCGCATGAATGTCTGTGACAGCCGCAAAAGTCAGATCACCACCCGCCGCAGTAATACGCAGATCGCGACTGTTAAGTGCCTCGGCACCGCTTACGCCATCAAGCGCGCCCGGAATGGCAAACTGTGTGCCCTCTGCCAGGACGCTACCGCTGGCAGATATATCAATGGAACTGCCAGAAAGTGATACAACCTGGTGGCTCAAGTCAAAGACTTGATCACGGCTTTCAGATTTCGACAGGAAGCCGCTGCTTGATCCACGCAGATCACTGCTGAACATATCCTGTGCGGCAGCAAGGATCACATCCCCCTGCTCGGCACGAAGCGTCAATGCACCCGCTGCTGCAACCTGCGCACCTTCCAGGATCAGATCACCGCCACCGGCAGTGCCTGTAGACACCATAAAGACGTCACCGCCACCATTGATGTTGGTCACAACATTCTCAACACCGTCTGCACGGTAGTAGCCGCCTGCAAAGGTCATATCTGCATGGCTTTCAAGCGCCAGCGCACCTGCAATAAGATCACCACCGGCAACCAGAACAGTATCCCCCCCGGCGTTCAGATCTGCTCCGATCAGAATAAGGTCTTCCGTGGCCTGCAACGTCATATTCTCAGAAGCTGTGATGCTGGATTGTCGTGCAGCCGTTTGTGCTGTTGCATCACTTCGCCCGTGATCCAGGGCCGCTGTTTCAATCACAATATCATTTGCAGCAATCGCAACATTGCGCCCACGGATGTCACCACTCACGGATCGTAACGTTCCCGCGATATCCAGAGAAAGATTACCCCCGGCAATCAGTGATCCGCCAAGATTGCTGAAGTCACCTAACGTTGCAATTTGTAGACCTTGTTGCGCATTCAGGGTGCCACTGTTTACAAATTCACCCGCAAGGATCGCAATATCACGCGCCACAAACTTTGACGCAGAACCGACACTTGCCAATGTTGAGGCACTCGCAAGATAGACATGCGGCACAAGTACCATCTGCCCGTCGATCTCAACTTCCTCAAGCCAGATGATGTCTTGGGTCAGTGCTGCAATCTGTTCAGGTGTTAGAGCAACCCCAAAGGCAAGATCTAGATTGGATGCTGCATTGATGGCATTGTCATACATTGCCTTCATCTGCGCACGTTCATCAATCGCACCATTAAGCAAACGTTGCCCGGTCAGGCCAAACAGCTGTTCGCGGATGAACAACGTTTCAACATAAGCATCCCCAAGACGTTTCTCGAGGTCGGCAGGGTCAATATCAAACTCGCCAAGGAAGTAGTCTGACGACAGAAAGCTCTCAAGATTCACAAATTCAAACCGCGTTTCAAGCAGGAAGGGCGCGTTGGGATTTGTAACCGGCACAACAAGACCAGGATTGCCAACGGACGATCCGGTCAATCCGGCCAGAGAGTTATTCAGAGGTGCCAGAGTCGATGTGCCTGGGTTTGTCGTCGTGTAACCCGGCGTTGTTCCTGTCCCCGTCGTTGAAGTCGCACCAGATTGCACCGCGCCATTTTGCAAATAGCCAGACACGGATCCATTGATCGTGCCACCTGCTTCAACTGTGGCAAAAAGTGCGCCTATGGCGGCAACCACAATCGGGTCGTTAACTGTCCAGCGCGTCGTACGTGTACTGCTCAGATAATTGCGTCGTTTACGACGTACAAAATCATGCCAGACTTCAGTGACTTCCTGTAGATCCACGCCCTCATTAACAAAAGATGCAGCCAGTAGGTTTACATCTCCCTGCGCTGAGATCAGGCTATATGCGTTCCGCCCGCCACCAATATTCAGATTGATATCACCAGAGGAGATTATCTGTGCCGCATTGCCAGCATGTGTGGCGCTATCTGTATATACTTTTACATAAGTGGTTGTCGTCAGGCAGTTTCGACGCCCACCACTGCAGTCTCCGGTGCGAACGCTTGATGATGTTGTGTTCACAGATGTCGTTATGACCGGCGCAATACGGGAATTCTCAAACACAGCGGCTGCGATGTTGATATCACCTCCGGTGGATTCCACCAGGCCACCATTACGGTTGATAAACTGCCCGGCTTGTGCCCCTGTCAGGCCCGCTACAACAAGATTACCTTGTGCGAGCAGCGTGCCACCGTCATTCAGGATGGTCCCGTCTGCCTGCAATTGAAGCCGCGTTTTGCCAAATATTAGGCCAGTATTTTCATTGGTGATGTCTTGCGTGGCTGTCATCAAAAGACGCGCCTGCTCAGATGCCAGCGCGCCCGCATTCTGAACCGATGTTACATCGATAATTAGATCGCCAACAGCAATGATTTCACCTGCGGCTTGGTTATCAAGCAAAGCAACAACCCCGCCTGCCTGCCCGGCCAGCACAAGCCAGCCGTCAGAACGCAGAGCAGCTGTGTTTGTCACAGTGCCATCCGCAAGCAAACGCATGGAGGTCTGACCAAACATCGTCCCGCTATTGGACAGGCTTGTCACAACAGCGTTCAAATGCCCCTGCCATGCCTGGATCGTAC
>NZ_PWAA01000024.1 GCF_003031585.1 Thalassobius sp. I31.1 | reverse complement strand
CCCAGTTCTTCTTTCAGGGCGTCAGAGGCGCTGATATGGGCTTTAAACGCGGCGTTCTGAATTGGGGTCATATCCATTATCCGCACTCCCGTTCAAAGGCTTCGCGCATCAGGATGTTTGCCTGTTCTTCAATGCGACCAGCGGCAAAGCGCATGGGGCCGCAGGCCTCTGGGTCGGTCACATTAAGCAGAAGGCTGGTTGCGAAATGCACCCGCTCTTTATCGGTCAGGCCTGCAAGCGCCTCGCGTGCAATGTCCTGACCCGCAATCTTATGTGCTGCGTTGCTCAGGTTCATGCCGCTGCCCCGTTCAGGTTGGCGCTCTCAGCTTCCATGCGCTTGCTGTAGGCGACTTCCACAACCTCGGGGCCAGCAGCTTCAATCATGCTTTCCAGCAGAGCTTTGCCGCGATCCCCGCCAGACATGCCATAAAGGGCCTGACGTGCGCATGTGGGGCTGACTTCATTCTCGATGCACCATTCGCGCAGGCTCATTCCGCGCGCCCGCATCGCACCGACGACCACTTCATTCAGGATTGCGCCGGGGCTAACCTTTAGATGGATTGCTTTATTTTTCATTTCCTCTAACCTCATATGTTAATTGTGTACGCTCTATGGATATATCTAGCAAATAATGCTAAGTGCATCAAGTATATTTGCTAGATTAATTGGGAATATTTACTAAATGCCTGAAATCGGTGAGAAAATAAGACAGAAAAGAGAAGAAATTGGCATGTCACGCCGCGAACTCTCTGCCTTAGTTGACCTTCCAGAGGCGAAAATTCAGGCCTTAGAGATCGGAAAACAGCGCGTTGACCACGCATCATTAGCAATTATTGCTAAAAAAATGGACTTGGATGCGAACTGGTTGCTAGGTCTGACTGATGTAATGCCCGCATCTGGGCTGGAAAATGAGTGTGAAAATCACTTCATCCAGATCAAGCGCCATCCTATTGAGGTATCCGCAGGCAACGGCGCAGATGGTGATGTGGAAGCGGACACTGGCACCGGGCATTATGCCTATAATAAAAAGTGGCTGGAACGACGCGGCCTGAAGCCCAATTCGCTTTCCGTGATTTCTGTGCGCGGCGACAGTATGGAGCCGGAAATTTATGATAAAGACCTTGTCCTGCTAGACCACACAGACACCCACCTGAAAGAAGGGCCTATCTATGTAGTGCGTTATTCTAATGATGTCTTTGTGAAGCGCATTCAGAAACTGCCGGGCGATCAGTTGCAGCTTGTCAGTAAGAATACAGACTACCTGCCAATAGTGATCAGCAGTCCTGAAGCCGATGGCGTTGAAATCATTGGCCGTGTTGTCTCTTCCATGCACGAATGGTGAAGCCAGCAAACCTTTAATTCTTCCGGTGCAGTGCCTGCCGCTGTATGCTGCCTTTAAGAAATAAAGGGATTTTGGCAATGCCGCTTGATGATGTGCAGCAGGGCGAACTACACGCCAAATGGCGAGAGTTTGTAGATAATGAGGAAAATCAAAGACTTGCACTTTTAGAGGAACGCATAGAGCGCAAAAAGGCGACTTTGAAAGATGCAATCTCAGAGCGCCAGAAGATCATGGCCCGCGCCATCCGCCGCATGCGCCGCGCCAACGGAAAGACCTGACATTACTTCCGCAAACGGAAGCAAGCGGAAGTAAACGGAAGTAATGAAAAACAATCTGGGCCACTCTTGCTGAAAATCCAAATTTCACCACTTTTCAGCGCACCCTTATAAATAAGCCTTTTTATGACCCCGCCAGATTACCCGATGCAAAACAACCCATTCCCCCCGATGTAATTTATTCCCATCCCCCCCATCATAGCGTAGCAATCCACCCTGAGTGGTGCAACTTCGCGCGTTTGTCCGGTCTCTGCGCCTGAAAAAGTGAACAGTCAAGTTCAGTTAAGTGCAGGAATGAAAAACCGGTTGTGCAGTTTTGAAAGGGTGAATGGGGCGTTCTGCGTATATGCATGGAATGTGCATAAGATGTGCATGGATTGTGCATGGGGAAAATACGCCTGAATACAGGCAAAAAGAAACCCGCCGGGGAGAGGAGCGGCGGGTTTCTCATTTGGATGTGTCGCGCCTTAGCTGCGGTTCATCCTGTTCGCGATCAGATCATCCACAACGGCCGGTTCCGCCAGTGTAGATGTGTCACCAAGGGCACCAAAATCATCCTCTGCAATCTTGCGCAGAATACGACGCATGATCTTGCCGGAACGGGTCTTTGGCAGGCCCGGCGCCCATTGGATCAGGTCCGGTTTTGCAATCGGGCCAATTTCCGTGCGTACCCATTTTTCAAGCTCTTTGCGCAGCTCATCTGAGGGTTCAACCCCGTTCATTAGCGTGACATAGGCATAGATACCTTGTCCTTTGATATCATGGGGATAGCCAACAACGGCTGCCTCTGCGACTTGTGCATGTGCCACCAATGCGCTTTCCACTTCGGCGGTGCCCATACGGTGGCCGGACACGTTGATCACATCGTCCACGCGGCCCGTGATCCAGTAATAACCATCACTGTCACGACGCGCACCGTCACCGGTGAAATAGTAGCCCTTATAGTCACTGAAATAGGTTTTTTCGAACCGTTCATGATCGCCATACACCGTGCGCATCTGCCCCGGCCAGCTGTCACGCATACACAGCACACCTTCGGCTTCCGTTGTGGTGATTTCCGCGCCAGATGTGGCATCCAGCATCACAGGCGTAATGCCAAAGAATGGCAACGTGCAAGACCCCGGCTTCGTCGCCGTCGCCCCCGGCAATGGCGTCATCAGATGCCCGCCGGTTTCGGTCTGCCACCAGGTATCTACGATTGGTTTTGTGCCTTTGCCAACCACGTCATTGTACCAGTTCCAGGCCTCTGGATTGATCGGTTCACCCACGGTGCCCAGAACCTTGATGTCGGACAAATCGCATTTGTTTACAAAGTCTTCGCCGTAAGCCATCAGCGCACGAATGGCGGTGGGGGCAGTGTAGAACTGGTTGACTTTGTGCTTTTCACAGACCTGCCAGAAGCGCGAAGCATCCGGGTAAGTCGGCACGCCTTCAAACATCAGGGTGGTCGCGCCATTGGCCAGCGGACCATAGACGATATAGCTGTGGCCCGTGACCCAGCCCACATCCGCCGTACACCAGAACACATCGCCGTCGTGGTAATCAAACGTGTACTGATGGGTCATCGCCGCATAGACCAGATAGCCGCCGGAAGAATGCACAACGCCCTTTGGTTTGCCGGTGGAACCGGAGGTGTAAAGAATGAACAGCGGATCTTCGGCGTTCATTTCTTCCGCAGGGCAATCGGCGGATACTTCCGCCGCCAGCGCGTTGTAATCATAGTCGCGATCCTGGGTCCAGGTGGTCTGGCCGCCGGTGTGTTTCACGACCAGCATTTTCACGCTGTCTTTACAGTGCAGCAGGGCCGCATCCGTGTTGGATTTCAGTGCCGTCACACGACCGCCACGGGGGGCTTCGTCCGCTGTGATTACGACGCGCGCGTCACAATCATTGATCCGGTTCGCCAGGGCATCCGGGGAAAATCCTGCGAAAACAATGGAATGCACGGCGCCAAGGCGGGCACAGGCCAGCATTGCATAGGCAGCTTCGGGGATCATCGGCAGATACAGAATGACGCGATGGCCTTTCTTTACGCCCATATCCTTCAGCACATTCGCCATGCGGCAGGTGTTTTCATGCAGCTCTTTATAGCTGATATGACGTGCCGGTGTGTCGGGGCTGTCGGCCTCCCAGATGATCGCTGTCTGGTCGCCACGTTCCGCCAGGTGGCGGTCAATACAGTTGGCGGCGACGTTCATCGTGCCGTCTTCATACCAGCGAATATCGATGTTGCCCGGTTCAAAACTGGTGTTTTTCACCTTTGTATAAGGCTTCATCCAGTCAATACGTTTGCCCTGTTCGCCCCAGAACGCATCAGGATCCGCTAGTGATTCCGCATACATTTTCTCATAAGAGGCTTTGTCAGCATGGGCGTTTGCAGCGAAATCCGCCGCAGGAGGGTACATTTTATCAGTCATTTCTTCCGTTTCCCTGTTGTGGGCGCGGGGGAACATGCCCCCGCTGCCGGAATTGTTTTCCGGTCAGATAGCGAGATATTCAGCGCGCAGCGCTTCGTTATCAAGCACTTCCTGAGCCGAACCATCAAATACAACGCTGCCGGTATCAAGGATCACCGCGCGATCGGCCAGGTTCAGCGCGCGCACGGCGTTCTGTTCCACGATCACGGTGGTGATGCCCTGTTCCTTAATGATGTTGAGGGTGTTCTCAATTTCATCAACGATAACAGGGGCCAGGCCTTCATATGGTTCATCTAACAGCAAGACTTTCACGTCACGGGCAAGGGCGCGTGCGATGGCCAGCATCTGTTGTTCGCCACCTGACAGCGTGGTGCCTTCTTGCTTGCGACGTTCACCAAGACGCGGGAACAGATCGTAAAGACGTTCCAGCGACCAGCCGACGGGTTCAACGATCTGCGCCAGTTGCAGGTTTTCTTCCACCGTCAGGCCCTGGATGATGCGGCGATCTTCGGGCACAAGCGCCATACCTGCCTTGGCGGCTTCATGGCTTTTCATGCTGTGCAGGTGCTGGTGGTCCAGCCAGATTTCGCCATGCGTGACCATCGGGTCATCAAGGCGGGAAATGGCGCGCAGGGTGGATGTTTTACCCGCCCCGTTGCGGCCTAACAATGCCAGGATTTCACCTTCGTGGACGTTAAAAGATACGCCCTGCACGATATAACTTTCGCCATAATAGGCATGCAGATCCCAGACAGAGAAATAGGCGGGTGCGGATGCGGTTTTTGCTTTTGCTGACATGATCGCGCTCCTTATGTCTGCTGGGTTTCGCCAAGGTATGCTTCACGCACCTTGGGGTGGTCACGGATGTTGTCTGGCGTGTCTTCCACCAGCGGCGTCCCCTGGGCCAGCACCGTGATGCGTTCCGCCAGCGAGAACACCACATGCATGTCATGTTCAATGATCGCCATGGTGATATCGCGCTTTTCTTTGATCTCTTTCAGCAGATCAATCGTGCTGTTTGTATCCGCACGCGCCATGCCAGCTGTCGGTTCATCCAGCAGCAAAAGCTTTGGATCCTGCACCAGTGACATCGCCATTTCCAGACGCCGTTTGTCGCCACGTGACAGGCTGGAGGCCTGCATCTGTAGCTTGTCCTGCATGTTCACATCTTCCAGCATGGCGATGGCTTTTTCGTTAAGGTCTTTTTCAGCCTCAACGGTTTCAAAAGCATGCATGCGGAATGATCCGTCACGTTTGGCAAAGCAGGGGATCAGCACGTTTTCAAGCACCGTCAGATCCCCGAAAATTTCCGGGGTCTGGAAGATGCGCGAAATGCCCATCTGGTTGATTTCATGCGGTTTACGCCCCAGCACGGATTGCCCCTGAAAGGTGACAGATCCAGTGTCGGGGATCAGTTTTCCAATCAGGCAGTTCAGCAGCGTGGACTTGCCCGCCCCGTTTGGCCCGATGATGGCGTGAACCGTGTTTTCCTGTACGGAAAGGTTAACATCTGACAGTGCCTGGAGACCCCCAAACCGCTTGCCAACGTCTTTGACTTCGAGAAGACCCATAAGATCAGCCCTCCTTATTCGGCCACATGTGGCGTTTGTTGCGGTTTATGGCTTCCGTCATTGTCAGCCTTCGGTTTTTTGCGGAACAAATTGCGGATCCGTTGACCCAGTTCCACCAAGCCACCTGGCAAAAAGACAACAACCAGCATGAACAGAATGCCCAATGTCAGGTGCCAGCCTTTGCCGACAAACGGGTGCAGCAACCAGACCAGCGCGTTTTCCAGACCATCCGGCAGGAAGGCGAACCAGCCATGCAGAACCTGATCGTTGATCTTTGAGAAGATGTTCTCAAAATACTTGATGAAACCCGCCCCAAGGATTGGGCCCATCATGGTGCCCGCACCGCCAAGGATCGTCATCAGAACGACTTCGCCGGACGCTGTCCATTGCATGCGTTCCGCACCAGCCAGCGGGTCCATGGATGCCAGCAAGCCACCAGCCAGGCCGGCATACATGCCAGAGATCACAAAAGCCGCAAGCGTGTAAGGACGTGAAGACAGACCCGTGTAGTTCATGCGTTGCTGGTTCGATTTCACCGCGCGCAGCATCATGCCAAAAGGCGAACGGAAGATACGCAGACTCAGGTAAAACGCCAGGATCGCGATGACAGCACAGAAGTAGTAGCCAAAGTTAAAGGTAAACTGCCAGGGGCCAACATCCATGATGTGGCTTGCGTTCATCTTCAGACCAAAGAAATGCGTCGTGGTGATGCCGTTTTCACCCATCAGGATTTGCGGGTCATCATTGTAAACCTGCAGGCCGGTTTCACCATTGGTGATTGGTGTCAGCACGGAATACGCAAGGTTAAAGCTCATCTGTGCGAAGGCCAGCGTCAAGATGGAAAAGTAGATCCCGGAACGACGCAGGCTGACATAACCAATCAGCAGGGCAAAGAGGCCGGACACGATGATCGCCAGCACAAGACCAGGCAGCACATTGTAGTTCAGCAGTTTGAACATCCAGACGGTGGAATAGGAACCGACACCCAGAAAGGCCGCGTGACCAAAGGACAGATAGCCTGTCAGACCAAAGAGGATGTTAAAGCCAATGGCGAAAATCCCAAAGATCGCAAAGCGTTGCATCAGGTCAGGATAGCCCGCGTTGAATTGCGCAAGGCCACTGTTTGCCGGGAAGGGTTGCAGAAGGATCGGGGTGAACAATGTCAGCGCGATCACGATAAGAAGGAACTTTGTGTCCCGTTGATTAAGACCAAGCATGATTATTCCTCCATCACACCTTTGCGACCCATCAGACCACGCGGACGCGTGAGAAGGATCAGAATTGCGACCAGGTAGATGATGATCTGGTCAATACCGGGGATGAAGCTTTTGATGATGTTCATCGATGCAAAGCTTTCGAGAATGCCCAGCATAAATCCGGCCAGAACCGCGCCAGGCAAGCTGCCCATGCCGCCGACAACCACCACCACAAAGCTGAGAACAAGGAAGTCCATGCCCATGTGATAATTCGGGGAATTGATCGGCGCATACATGACACCCGCGATGCCTGCGACGGCGGCGGCAAGGCCAAACATGAATGTAAAACGTTTGTCGATATCAATGCCCAACAGGCCCACGGTTTCACGGTCTGCCATGCCTGCACGCACGACCATGCCGAAGGTTGTGAACTGCAGGAAGCTGAAGACGCCGCCAATCACAACCAGTGAGAAGGCAAAGTAAACCATACGCCAGTACGGATAGATGATCGTGTTTTCGGCAAAACCCAGCAGCAGGCCGAAATCAAAGCTGCCCGTAAAGGCAGAAGGCGCTGGGGTCGGGATCGGGTTGGCACCGTAAAAGGCCTTGATCACTTCTTGCAGAACGATCGCCAGGCCAAAGGTCACGAGGATCTGATCCGCATGGGGGCGTTTGTAGAAATGTTTGATCAATCCGCGTTCCATGATGAACCCAAAGGCAATCATGATCGGGATCGAAAACAAGATCGCCAGCGGCACCGACCAGTCGATGATGGCAAGGCCCGTGCTTTCGCCGAACCATTCGACCACATAAGGCGTCTTCACCGTGGCAGGGTTGCCAAGGAAGTCGGTCTTTGTGGGGTCAGTGGTTTCGAAAGACCACGACAGAATGCGCTGTAAGGTTACGGAACAGAAGGCACCGATCATGAACAATGCGCCATGGGCAAAGTTCACAACGCCAAGTGTGCCGAAGATCAGGGTCAGGCCAAGGGCAATCAGCGCGTATGCCGATCCCTTATCCAGACCATTGAGAATTTGCAGAAGGATCACGTCCATCTCATGCCACCCGGAATTTGGAAAAAAGGGACGGAGCCTGCGCGCCAGGACATAAAGGCGTGCTTGGCTCCGTCTTGAAGTGCCCGCCGCGGAGGTTCAGTGCGGCGGGGTGGGAAATTTATGCGCCGCCGTTACAGGCACCCAGGTCGCCACCGGCGAACATCGGGTGATCAACCGCGTATTCAACCTGCGCACGTGGTGTGATTTCAACGATTTCGAGAAGGTCGAATTCGTTTTCAGGGTTCTCTTTACCCTTCACAACCAGCACGTCTTTGAAGCACTGATGGTCGCCAGCACGATAATGTGTCGGACCGTTGCCCAGGCCGTCAAAGTCAAAGCCTTCCAGTGCTTCTGCAACTGCACATGGGTTGAAAGAACCCGCGCGCTGAACCGCATCCGCATAGAGAAGTGTCTGACAGTAAACAGTGTGTGCTGCCTGGCTTGGCGGGAAGCCGTATTTTGTACCAAAGCTGCGCACAAAGGCTTGTGAACCTTCGTCGGTCAGGGACCAGTGCCAGTTGGTGGATCCAAAGATACCCTTCACGTTTGCACCCGCACCACGCGCCATCAGGCGGGAATACAGCGGTACAACGATCTCAAAGTTCTTGCCGTTCACAACCTTTTCGCGCAGGCCAAACTGCACAGCGTTTGTCAGGGAATTCACCATGTTGCCGCCGTAGTGGTTCAGAACCAGAACGTCAGCGCCGGAATTCAGAACAGGTGCGATGTAAGATGAGAAGTCAGTTGATGCCAGCGGCGTGCGCACTTTCTCAACGGTGTTCCAGCCCAGGGCTTCGGTTGCCGCTGCGATGGATTCTTCCTGTGTCCAGCCCCATGTATAGTCAGCTGTCAGGTGATACGCCGTCCGGTCGGTGCCGTAACGCGCCGCCAGAACAGGTGCAAGCGCCGCCGCAGACATGTAGCCGTTAAAGAAGTGACGGAAACCGTTGGCCTTTTTGTCTTTGCCGGTTGTGTCGTTGGAATGAGTCAGACCGGCCATAAAGATCACGCCAGCTTCCTGACACAGGCCCTGAACCGCAATCGCAACACCCGAAGAAGATCCGCCAGTGATCATCACCGCGCCGTCTTTTTCGATCATGGAGCGTGCAGATGCACGCGCCGCGTCAGATTTGGTTTGGGTGTCACCGGTAACGTATTCAACTTTTTTACCAAGGATACCTGTACCGTCCAGCACCTTAGAGCTGAAGGTGTTCATCATGCCGCCATCGCCGCCACCGTTCAGGTGCTCAACAGCAAGTTCATAGGCGCGCAATTCGTCCGCGCCTTCATCGGCGTAAGGGCCGGACTGTGGTACGTTAAAGCCCAGGGTTACAGAAGATCCGGTGGGGTCATTGGTAAAGGCCGCAACCGAAGACGCGGTGAAAATCGTAGGCATCGCCAGACCAGCGCCAGCGGCGGCACCAGTGCGCAGAACGCTGCGGCGGGTCGTCAGAAGTTTAGACATGTATTCCTCCCATTTATGGTTCGCATTCTTATGCCGGCTCCTCCGCCGCACGGAATGCTGCCTTTACAGGCGTGGTGTATTATCGCTTGTGGTGTGAAAATTTCGCAATAAGTGGCTTATATAAAAAGAAAATTATGTAAATAAATCGTCATGCATGTGCGGAATGTTGTAAAATATTTGTAAATTTGTTACGTCGGGTAAAGGAAAACAGAGGGTTAGCTATGGCGGAGCAGGAGGCAGGTTATTCAACCGGGGCGCGGATCCGACAGCGGCGTATGGATCTGGGTATGCAACAGGGGGTGTTGGCGCAGCGGGCCGGGATATCGGCATCTTATCTGAACCTGATTGAACACAATCGCCGCAGAATCGCGGGCAAGCTTCTGGTGGATATTGCTGCGGTGCTGTCAATTGACCCGTCGCAATTGTCTGAAGACACGCAGAGTGCCTTGTTGAATGAGCTGCGCAATGGTGCAGTTGAAAGCATGGCAGAGATTGATCGTGTCGGGGATTTCGCCAGTCGCTTTCCGGGATGGGCCCAGCATCTGACGCACAGTCAGAAACGTGTGGCCGAACTTGAACGGACCGTCGAAATCCTGTCTGATCGCCTGACCCATGACCCGCATCTTTCCGATGCTTTACATGAAGTTCTGACGGTTGTGACTGCGATCCGGTCGAGTTCCGGTATTCTGGCCGGAGGCGGAAATCTGGATGCAGTCTGGCAGGAACGGTTCCAGAAAAACATTGATGAAGACGCCCGGCGTCTGGCGGAAAGTGCGGAAAGCCTTGTGCAGTATCTGGATGGGGCAGGGCGGCCCGATCAGGGGATTTCTTCCGCCGGAGAAGAGATCGACGCCTGTTTCGCGCGACATTCCTGGCATTTTGAGGCCCTGGAACAGCCTGACATGCCTGCGTCAGATGTTCAGGACATCGCGCAGGAAATTGTCCGGGGCAGTGAAGACCTGCGATCTGACGGCACCCGTGCCCGCATGATGCGACATTTGTTGGAATACCGCATCCGGGCCGTGCAGATGCCGCTTGGTGCTTTTCTGCAGGCGGCGGCTGAGTGCAACTGGGATCCGCTGGCGCTGGCGTCTCGTTTTCGCCAACCGATTGCGGAAGTCATGCATCGTCTTGCAATGCTGCCTGCCACATCACCCGCAGGCGGGATCGGGTTGGTTGGCTGTGATGGTGCGGGAAATCTGACTTTCCGTAAGGCCCCTGAGGGATTCAGCGTGCCACGTTTTGACGGGGCCTGCGCGCTTTGGCCGTTGTTTGAGGCCCTTGGGCGACCCGATAGCATGCTGGTGCATGATGTTTATCAAAGTCAGGGGCGCGGTCCTGAAGATGTGCCGCGTTTTACGGCTTTGTCTTGCGGGGTGCAGACGTTGCCTGAGAAACTGGGCGCACCGGTGTTGCGGCAGGCATATATGTTGCTGATCCCACAAGGATTGGCGGAGGGTTCTGACACAGCCCCACCCTTCATCGATGCCGGGGCAAGCTGTCGTATCTGTCTGCAAACTGCCTGCCCGGCGCGGCGTGAGGCCGCAATCCTCAGCCGTCAAAAGAGCGAAGTTGCCTTTTGACAGAGCGGCTTTTTCTGACAATAGTGAACCACCGGTGATGATCTGCGTGAAGTCAGACCATTCAGGCACAATCGCTCTGGGGAGAGGGCGAGGGGAGGACAAGTGGCGAAAACGGTACTGCTTATCGAAGATGAGCCTAATATTGTTGAGGCAATCCGCTTTCTGCTGGCCCGGGATGGCTGGCGGGTGGAAACCCATGGCCGTGGGGATACAGCGATGGATGCCGTGGCGAAACACCAGCCGGATCTGATTGTGCTGGATGTGATGCTGCCGAAACGATCCGGTTTTGATATTTTGCGGGATCTGCGTGCGGCGGAAGATACGCGGCATCTGCCAGTGATGATGCTGACAGCACGCGGCCAGAGCAAAGATCGTGAAATGGCTGAGCAATACGGCGTGTCGCGTTTCATGACCAAACCGTTTTCCAATACGGAAATGCTGGACGCGGTGCGTGAACTGGCAGAGGCCTGATGGACGAGAAGCCCGACGGAAAACTGCCAGAAGATCCCCTGGTGCGCGGGCCGGGATCGCGCCTGTTTCTTGAATGGGAAAGTTATCGGCGGAAACGGGCAATGGATGCGGGCAATCTTGTTCCGGTTCTTGGCGTGATCCTGTTTTTCCTGCCAATCCTGATTGCCAGTGGCCGTGAAAGCCTGCCAGTGTCCGGCGCGATGATTTATGTCTTTGCCGCCTGGTGTGTGCTGATTGCTTTATCGGTCTGGTTGTCACGCCTGCTGAGCCAGCCAGAGACATCAGATACAGACGGGCGGGATGATGGTCAGCTTTAATATCCTGATTGCGGTTTGCTTTGCCTATGTGGCCTTTCTTTTTGGTATCGCCTTTTATGCGGATCGCCAGGCCGCACGCGGGCGCCTGAAATTTCTGCGTTCTCCTCTGGTCTATACGCTGTCGCTGTCGATCTATTGCACGGCCTGGACGTTTTATGGTGCCGTGGGGAACGCGGCGCGCACGGGGCTTGAGTTTGTGACAATTTACCTTGGTCCAAGCCTTGTGATGGTCGGCTGGTGGTGGCTTTTGCGGCGGCTTGTACGCATTGGCCGTGCGCAACGTATTACATCAATCGCGGATCTTATTTCGTCACGTTTTGGTAAATCTAACCTGTTGGGCGTACTTGTGACGCTGCTGGCTGTGGTTGGTACAACGCCTTATATCGCGCTGCAGCTTCAGTCGGTTACTTTGTCGTTCTCGGTCTTCTCGCGGGATATGTCGGCAGGGTTTATGCAGGTGGATCTGGAATCAACCGCCTTCTGGGTCGCGGTGGGGCTGATGTTGTTCACCGTGCTGTTCGGGACGCGCAACCTTGACGCCAATGAACGCCACCACGGGGTTGTCACCGCGATTGCCTTTGAGGCGATTGTGAAGCTGGTCGCGCTGCTGTCTGTTGGTGCTTTTGTGGTCTGGGGGCTTGCAGATGGACCGGCAGATATTTTGACCCGTATGGATGCCAGCCCGATAGCAGACTGGCAAATCCGCCCCGGGCGCTGGGCGGGGCTGATTTTTCTGTCAGCGGCGGCCTTCCTGTGTCTGCCACGGATGTTTCAGGTTATGGTCGTGGAAAGTGCGGATGAAAGAAACCTCGCCATGGCGGGTTGGGCCTTTCCGCTGTATCTGATGTTGATGAGCCTGTTTGTTCTGCCCATCGCAGTGATGGGGCTGGAACTGCTGCCCAAAGGCTCCAACCCGGACCTTTTCGTACTTACGCTGCCTCTGTCGCAAGGTTGGGATGGGCTGGCATTGCTGAGTTTCCTCGGCGGGTTTTCTTCTGCGACGTCTATGGTGATCGTCGCTGCGATTGCCCTGTCGACCATGGTTTCGAACCATATTGTGATGCCGGTCTGGGTGTCGCTGCGCGCGCCCGGCGCGACGGTATCCGGGGATCTGCGTCAGGTGGTTCTGACTGCGCGGCGGGTGTCGATCATGGTGGTTGTCGGGCTTGGCTATCTCTATTACCGCATTTCCGGCGGAGGCGCTGCGCTGGCGTCCATTGGCCTTATTTCGTTCGTAGGTGTGTCGCAGGTTCTGCCGGTGATGCTGGGCGGCTTGTTCTGGCGTCGGGCGACGAAAGTGGCGGCGGCTGCCGGTCTTATCACCGGATTTGCGATCTGGCTTTATACGCTTTTCCTGCCATCCATCGGGGGGGCAGGTGTTCTGTCAGAATCCGTGATGCAGAACGGGTTGTTCGGCCTGTCAGTACTGCGGCCGCAGGCGCTGTTTGGCACAGGTGGTCTTGATCCGGTGGTGCATGCGATTTTCTGGTCGATGTTCCTGAACTCACTGGTATTTTTCGCGGTTTCCCTCTTTACCTTCCCCAAGCCTCTGGAACGTCTTCAGGGCGTGCAATTCGTGAATGTATTTGAACACAGTCAGGGCCCGCGCGGCTGGACAACGGCTGGGGCCGGGGCGGAAGATCTGCTGGTGATGTCGCAGCGAATTCTCGGGGCGCAGCAGGCACAGAGGTTGTTTGAAGCAGAGGCGCGGGCGCAGGGCAAACTTGACCATCTGCCAGACAGTTCGCCGGCCTTTCTGGAACGGCTGGAACGCGAGCTGGCGGGTTCCGTGGGGTCTGCGACAGCCCATGCGATGATCGGACAGATCGCGGAAGGTGCGTCTGTATCTGTACAGGATCTGATGGCGGTGGCGGATGAAGCGGCGCAGATCATGGAATATTCCAGCCAGCTTGAGGCGAAATCCGCAGAACTGGGCCATACTGCGAAACAGTTGTCAGAGGCGAATGAGAAACTGACACGGCTGTCCGTGCAAAAGGATGCCTTTCTGTCCCAGATCAGCCATGAGCTGCGCACGCCGATGACCTCTATCAGGGCGTTTTCTGAAATTTTGCGGGATATGGATGCGCTGACGTCCGCGGATCAGACGCGTTATGCGTCGATCATTCATGATGAAACCCTGCGCCTGACCCGATTACTGGATGATCTTCTGGATCTGTCCGTGCTGGAGAACGGACAGGTCGCGCTGAATATGGAACCTGTGAACTTGCACGACGTTCTGAACCGTGCCGTCAGTGCAGCCCTTGCGCCGCAAGACGATGTTCCGATCCGCATTCTGCGCAATATTACGCAGGAGGATGTGGATCTGATCAGTGATGGCGATAGGTTGAGCCAGGTGTTCATCAATCTGATTTCCAATGCGCGGAAATATTGCGCAGCCTCTGATCCGGTGCTTGAGGTTGCGATTCAGAAACAGGGGAATGACGTGTGGATTGATTTCACCGATAATGGGGACGGTATCCCATCCCATCAACAACCACTGGTTTTCGAAAAATTTGCCCGGCTGACGGATCACGCACGGGCTGGCGGGGCTGGACTGGGGTTGGCGATTTGCCGTGAAATTATGAACAACCTTGGTGGTTCTGTTGCCTATCTGCCTGAACAGGGTGGTGCGGCGTTCCGGGTGGTGGTGCCGCTGAAATCCTAACACTTTGGTAACCAGTTTCCCCGAAGATAGGCTTGTTTATCAGGGGCAGGCCGATGTCAGACGCAGACAGTATCACAAGCACTGAAAATGAAATCTCTGTGGTTCGCAAGATCGCTTCACGCCGTCTTGTGGGGTCAGCGAAACGTATGAACCCGGTTCTGGCCCTGAAGGCTGCATTGCCGAAAGCTGCCGAGCTTGAGATGAATATGCGGCTGACAGTGAAGGAAGCTAAGGAAGGTGTGCTGGAAACGCAGACCATGATGGAAGGCATTCCGGAGGATTGCCTTTTAACCATCCTTCAGGCGCGGGATGGTGCGCAGGGGCTGGCTGGATTTGATCCGCAATTACTGGCGGCACTGATTGAGGTTCAGACCACGGGGCAGGTCAGTTCTGCCCCTGCCGTTGTCCGGGCCTGGACGATCACGGATGGGCAGATGTGTGAACCCTTTATTGATCGCGTGTTTGACGTGCTTGAACTGCTGCTTGATGCAGATGGACGTGGCCCCTGGTTCTACGGGTATCGCTTTGCCCGCAAAGTGAATGACCGGCGTAAGCTTGCGATGACGCTGGAGGAAACCCGTTACCTTTTTTATGCCTGCAAAGTTGAACTCGGCGATGGTGCGAAAACCGGGATGATGTGGCTGGCCCTGCCGGATTCCGTGCGACATGCGACGACGGGCGGGCAGGTTGGCCCCGAGAATGAGGACTGGCAGAGCGGACTGCGTTCGGCTGTGTTAGGCAGCACCGTACAGCTGAATGCTGTTTTACACAGGGAGCGCGTACCGTTGTCATGGCTGATGTCCTTGCAGGAAGGGCAGGTTATGAACATTCCCGGCCGACAGCTTGAAGAGCTTGTAATTGAAGATAGTGGTGCGCGCATTGTGGGAACTGCCAGGCTTGGACAGGCGGCGGGCCAGCGCGCGATCAGGGTTACCTCGCGGGGGTCAGAACCGCCACCTGTTGTCGGGGTGGCCGGGTCTGGGGGAGGATCCTCGGTTTCTTCGCCACCTCAGATTCCTGTGGCATCTCCAGAGGAAAACTTGCCGCCGGATCTGCCGGGGATGGCTGTGCCAGATGGTCCGCTTGGTGTTCAGCAGGGGTTGCCGGATTTACCTGATCTGCCAGCAGGGGGAGGATTGCCTGGTTTGCCGGATCTGCCTGCAGGGCTACCTGATGCCGGCGCTGCGCCAGGTCTTCCTGATCTGCCGGATTTACCAAATTTGCCAGCCTTGACGGCGGAGTAATCGGATCAGAGATACAGTCGGACCAGAATGGCAGCCCATGCTACACCTGCCGCAAGGGCTGTTACGGCGACACCTGCGCTGCCCAGATCTTTGGCTTGTTTCGCCAGATCATGTTTTTCCTGTGTGATCAGATCAACGCAGCGCTCAATCGCAGTGTTGAACAGTTCTGCCGCAAGGATCAGAACCCCCAGGGCCAGGATCACGGCGCGTTCGCCACCGGTTAAGGGTAAGAGCAGGGCAAAGGGGATGGAAACCGCATTGGCCACAATCCATTGCTTAAGGCTGTGTTCTTCCTGCCAGCAATTGACCCAACCTTCCCAGGACCAGATGCAACGCCATTTAAACCGGTCCCATTGCGCGTTCAGCCAGTTCTTCATGATCGTTCCCCGATATAGTGATTTACGGCATCCTGCACCCGGCGGAAACGATCGCCACCCAGTTTCGTGCCGCCATACCAGCGTGTGACGACAACGATATGATTGCGCAGTTCTTCCCGTTCCAGCATGCGGACAATCACCATGCCCGCGCCGCTTTCACCGTCATCGTTCTTCAGCGGCCCCTCATCCAGAAGGCAGGCCCAGGTGTTGTGGGTGGCTTTGGCGAATTTCTTCTGACGCTTCAGCTGCTTCAGAAAGGCCAGAGCATCAGCCTTGCTGTTCACCGCCCCGCCGGAGACCGCATATTTACTGCCGCGGTCGTTTATGATGCCGTCAAAAATTTCCATTCCCAGGGGTGTATCGTGATGCGGTGAAAAGGGGAAGCCCTGGCAGGGCAGGAAAAAGCCCCGGAACCGTGTTGGGCCCGGGGCTGAATTTTTAAATCTTCACAGAGATCAGCGGCGGCGGTCGCGGCGGCTGGTCATCGGCTGAAAGGCAACGCCGACATGGGCTTCGCAATATGGTTTGCCGGTTTGCGTGGCAAGGCCGCAGAACCAGAATTCATCCGTTGCCGGATCGCCGATCGGCCATTTGCAGGTGCGTTCGGTCAGTTCCATCAGGGACAGTTTCTTTGCACCTTTTTCGACTTCACGCACAGAAGCCAGGGCTTCGGGGCTGATTTCATTTGCGGAAGGTTGCGGTGGCAGAGGCTGGCCCGCAGGAATAATTGCACGGCGCGCCGGTGTCGCAGTTGGTTGCGGTGCGGCAGACTGTGTTGCCGGGCCTTCGGAAGCAGGTTCAGCCTTGGGCTTTGGTGCTGCCTTGGCGGCCTTAGGCTTGGCCGCAGGTTTTGCGGCAGCCTCTTTCTTCGGTGCGGCTTTGGTGGAGCTTGCACGGTTAGACAGGCCCAGGCGGTGCACCTTACCGATGACTGCGTTACGGGTCACACCGCCGAGCTCTTTTGCGATGACAGAAGCCGACTGGCCTTCGCCCCACATTTTCTTCAGAATTTCGACGCGCTCGTCAGTCCAGGACATGCAGTCTTCCTTTATCTCGCGTGTGATGCGGGGCCTGTGGTGAAGGTTGCCGACAGGGGCCGCAGGAATTACAGATCGCTTATTTTACCGCTCTGGCTGGCGGATACAAGGACTCTGGGTGAATTTAAATTCTATGTCGCTTTCGCCCGCATTTCCCGGAAGAAAAGCAGAAGCACGCCCGAAAGGATAATTGTCGCGCCCAACAGGCTGATCCGGTCAGGAACTGCGTTGAAGGCGAGGTAATCCATTAACGCTGCGAAGGGCAGGGACGACAGTGAAACTGAGATCACAAAGCTTGCTTCTGCGCGACGCATGGACTGAATAAAGCAGGCCTGTGCACAGATCATTGTCAGGCCAAGCGCGGCCATGACACCCCATTCCGCAGGGGCAGGCGCAGACCAGATGAACAAAGCGGCAAGAGATGCGATGCAGAATCCAAGGGCATTATTTGTGAACAGGATCTGTAAGGGTGCCTGGCGTCCACTTAACCGTTTGATCAGGATGACTTCAAATCCGGTAATCGCTGCAGATGCGAGCGCAAAGAATGCTGCAGGCTGGAAGCTGGCACCAGAGGGCCGCAAAAGAATCAGGGCACCTGCAAGGGATACGCCAGCAGCCAGCCAGCGCCAGGGTCCGACCCGTTCCCCGAGGATCGGGATGGCAAAGACCATTGCGAACACAGGATTGAGGAAATTGATCGCCTGGGCATCAGGCAGTGGAATCCAGATCAGGGCCGTGAACGCAAGGGTTATGCCACTCCAGCCTGCCATTGTTCGCGCGACGTGCAGGGGGATTTCCAGCGGACCGAACTTCGGGCGCAGTATCGCCACCGTGGCTGCGATGGCCAGAAATGCAAAGGCGAAGCGCCCAAAGCTGATCTGAAACACGTGCAGTCCGTTTCCATCCGGGGAAAACACGCCTTGCCCCAGGGTCTTTGCAAGAATGCTTGTTCCTGCCAGGAGGAAGGATGCGAGCAACATAAACAGGATAGATGTCAATTGCGGAGACAGGCGGTGAAGCATGGGGCAGCCTTATGCTATGTTCCTGTCTGTTATGCTTTCGGATTTTTTCTGCGCAAGTGTTTTTATGGATGAGGTAGCTGGAACGCGCCTGCCCACCCGGCCGTGTGTCGTTTTCTGGTTGCCACACGAAAGCTGTCTATGTTGGCCGTGGCGTCAAATTGTCTTCGTCCTGCCTGGTTTCACTTCGCAGGATGTCTGCCTTGCCGTTTAAAGTAAGCGAATGCGCGCTGATCCTCCTGTGTGAGGTAGGATATGTTCCGGAACTTTGCCTGGGGGGAAAATGATCAAAACACACAGAATATTTTCAATTTTCCGCTTGTTCCCTGGGGAACATATAGATAAACGGGTCAGCGGAGACGTGGCCGAGTGGTCGAAGGCGCTCCCCTGCTAAGGGAGTAGGCGAGGAATCGTCTCGAGGGTTCGAATCCCTTCGTCTCCGCCACCCACACATCAACAGATAATCACGTAAGTCGTTGATTGCTTGGGGATAATGGCGTTTCACGTACTTCAAAGCACTTACTTTTCCGAGAATACTCTCGCTTTCTGCTACACATTTTGCTACACAATTAGAGATTAAATTGAGCGTGGTAGCACGGTGAAAAAAGATAAACATCTAATCCTGCGCGGCTCTAACTATTCGCTCAAACGCCGGGTTCCAGTGGAATATCATAGCGTAGATGATCGAGAGGTGGTGTGGATATCACTCGACACTGATTCACTCGTGCTTGCCCGAGAAAAGTCGCAGGATGTCTGGAAGGCTCATATTGCCGGTTGGGAGGCACGTCTGGCTGGGGAGTCTGAAGATGCAACGCAACATTTTGAAACAGCGAAGGCATTGGCAGATGCGAAGGGCATTCAATATCTGCCAGTGACGCAAGTTGCTGATCTGCCGATTGAAGACCTGCTGAAGCGCATTGAATCTATTGGGTTGCATCGCGATGAACCAGACACAGCACAGGCCGGTGCAGCGTTGGGTGCGGTGGATGTACCAAAGCTGACGATATCTGAGGCTTTGGGGGAATACTGGGACCTGACCAAAGATCGGATTATGGAAAAATCTCCCGATCAGGTTAGGCGTTGGAAAAACCCGCGTATTAAAGCGGTTAAGAACTTCACCAAGCTTATATCCGACAAACCAATCGCTGAGATCACCAGAGACGATATGCTTGCCTTTCGTGCTTGGTGGTTGATGCGAGTTGAAGTTGAAGGCCGCGACGCAGGCACCGCAAACAAAGACTTCATTCACTTCGGAAGCGTTCTGAAAACCGTGAATGATTTGAAACGATTGGGCCTTAATCTGCCCGTTGATGGTCTGCTTCTGGCGGAAGGGAAGAAGAAATCGCGGCCCCAGTTCACCACGGATTGGATTAAAACCAAACTACTGGCCCCCGGCGCATTGGACGGGTTGGATGTTGAGGCACGGACTATTTTCCTTGGTATGGTCAACACAGGTGCACGCCCGAGTGAATTGGCCAATCTGCGGCCAGAACATATCATTCTGGACCACGACTACCCTTATATTCGGATCGCCCCTGTGAACCGACAGTTAAAGTCTAAGAACGCGGAGCGGGTGATCCCATTGGTTGGTGTCAGTCTGGATGCTATGCAGCAATGCCCCGGTGGGTTTCCAACCTATCGCGACAACCCCACACTTTCGGACGTGACCAATGCGTACCTGACTAAGAATGGTTTGCGGGAAACGCCAAAGCACGTCGTCTACAGCCTCCGACATTCGTTTGAAGAACGTCTGAGGCGGGCAAAGATCGATGAACGCCTGCGTGCCGAATTGTTTGGACACACATATGCACGGGAAAAATACGGGGAACCAAAGCTTGATGAACTCACTGAAGCCTTGCAGATTGTCGCGATCTGAGGGCGATGTTTCTGGCCCTTGAGATCGCATCAGACTGTGTATCCAATGCGGCCAACTCTCGTTCCAGCCGCTCAAATATAGGAATGTACACCGCGTCCTTAACAACAAGTTGGGCAACGGTGGCCTGCGCATGTTCTAACCGGGCGCGCAGGTTAGTGTTCAATGATGTTGCGGTTTGCACCGGTGATGTGTGGTGATGGCAATATTTTTGCAATGCCCTTGAACCCTAAATCAGGGGTTCGAGTTTCCTACCCTCGCTCCAGTTGACCGATGCGCATGAACAGGCTTGGCAGTTGAGGCTGCCAGTAGAGCATCAATGGCTCTGAACCTGTCCATGGTTCGGCTCTGGCCATGTGGGCCTGAGCAAGAGGACATCTTCTTGAAATTCTTATTTGGTAATCGTCGGAATTGATTTCAAGAGGTTCCGAAGTTCTTAAATCCTAGGCAGCGTTAACGCCAAAATGCTTACCCCGTAAACATTGCCTGCACGATCCCCAAGTGGCGCGCGGGGTCGAACTCCGCCGTTGCATTGTTGACGATGTGGTCGATTTCGAGTCGGTATAGCTCGCTTACAGCCATTGCCATCTTTTCTGGCGATGGTTGGGCTTGTTTTTCATTCACCACCTGTTGCACGGCTTCCACGACCAATCTCAGCCGGTCAATATCAATCGTTGATGGCCTAGTCACGATGCTACCCTCAACCAACGCTGATGCAGACACTTCATAGAGCGCAGCCAACATTTCAAGGCGATCCATGGTGACTTTCGACAAGCCGTTCTCCATGCGTGAGAAGCTCGCACCACTGATGTTGATGCACTCAGCGGCCTGCTCCAGTGTAAGACCAGCTTGTTCACGGGCCTGTTTGAGGATGTTGTGGATCGCCACTTTGTTTGTCTCGTTTGCAATATTTCTTCTACTATTACATTTTTCGTAACGCTCGTGAAGCCTTGATCCAAATTAAGGCTGGCGAATCACTTACGTTATTCGTAATAACGTAAGTGATGAAACTCAATGATTTCCTTGCCACACACGACACCTCAATGGGCGCTTTCGCGAAGACCGTTGGCACCACCGCTGCTACGATTAGTCGGATTGCCGATGGCATTGTAGTCCCACGCAAAGCCCTCATGGAGCGCATCTATAAGGCAACGGAAGGTCTGGTTACCCCGAATGACTTGGTTGGGCTGTACTGTGTCAGCATGTGCCAACCCGTTGGGGACACTCAAGGCAAAGCGGAAACTAAAACTGCATCGATCAAAACTCATATCAAACCAATGGATACCACATGAGATTACACGCAAAACAATTCGTGCTGCTGGCAATGATGGCGTTCCTGACTGCTTGCCAGCCAGCCATAAGCAGAGATGACGCCATTTTCTATGGCTACTGCGTGGGCATCTACCCCCATGCCGAGGTCGCAATTCAGCGTGGGTACTTGCGGTACCCAACAGGAACGTTTCGCCGTGTTCAAGAGCAGGCCAGCCGATCATTCCCAGCACCTGTTGAGTGGAGTGTCGAGATGCAGGAATTGTTCTCACGCGAAATGGGGCGAGGCCAAAATCATGGCGGAGCAGTAAGTCGGGGAGACGTGCAGTCGCGGGATATTACTCGCTTAAACGCATGTGTTGATTGGGCAAACGGGCTTTGAAAGGACGGTAATTTGAGACCATCATTTGGACTATCTGGATCGATTGCCGCCGCTTTCTTTGCTTTCGCTGCCAGCCCCACGGTTGCGCAAAGCACTCATAACGTCCTTGATAATACGAGGATCGAGAGGCCGTTGTCCCATGGGGCAGCATATCAGTTTGGAATGGTGAGCGGACATACCCGCCGGGGTGAATTGGCCCAGCGGTTTGAGATCAGGCATGGCGACTGTGGGCGGACCCAAGGGTGGGACGATTGCGCAAATGATCGCGGTCGGGTGGAACGGAAAGAACACCCAAAGAACGTGTTTTCCGAGCCAGGTGAAGGCGTCTGGTATGGCTATTCGATCTTCATCCCATCGGACTTCGTAAGTCTAGGCCGTGCCAACACACACTTGTCGCAGGCGAAGGTTGAAGGCGAAGGGATGCCTTTGTGGCAACTGACCTTCAATGACAACCCGTACATCCTGTATTCCGACGACACCTATTGCAGCCTCGGTTCGCTGGCGATGTGGCGTGGTCGGTGGAACGACGTGACCGTGTATGCCCATTATGGCGAGGGTGGCGAAGACTTATATTTCCAACTGTATCGCAACGGGGTTTTACTGTGCGAACGCAACCAACCATTGATGCACCCTAGCATGTGGGGTCGCAATCAACGGATCGGTTTCAAATACGGAATCTATAATTCCTTTGTCAGTCGCTATTTGCGCACCCACGACCAGCTTCCCACCCATGTGATTTATTATGATGAGATGCTGGCAGGAACCCGCCGTGAGGAGGTGGATGTTCGAATGAGAGAGGCTGTAGGGCTGCCACCAGTTGATTGACCAAATCATGCAACAGCAAGGGAGGGCGTCTATGAAACGTTTAACACAAGTCGCTTTTATTATTTCACTCTGGGCGACATCCGCCTTTGCCGAAAACTACCGCGTACCGAACTCGGTCATGGCACAGGTGTCATCGGTGCTGGGCGAAGACATGATTGCGACGCAGCGATTGCCACGCGATACATCCATGCAAATTCTGTCACAGGCTGGCGTTCCATTCGTCCGCTTCACGGTCAGTGATGGCGACATCGGCGGCGCACCAACGGACAATGATCCTGCGCACGGTCGTGCCTTTGATCGTCCTTACAGTGAACGTGCTGAAGTCCGTATGGATGGCACGCTGCGCCGAAATTCGATTTATGAGATCACATTTCAAGCTCGGTTTATCGAAGGGTTTCAGGGTGAGGCCGAGACGTTCTTTCAAATCCACACGGGGCAGAAGCCGCCGCTGATGTTCTTCTTTCGTGATTTCGGGCGCACCCACCTGTTGGCCAATCTGATGCAAGGGTGTCAGCGCACCTGCGGTCATAATGATCATCCTGACTATGTTCGGCACAAAACCATCTACCCTCGATCAAGAATGTTTGAGCGGTGGCATGAATATCGGTTGCTGATCGACACCAGTAATCAGGGACGTATGTCGATCTATTTCAACGGCTCTGCGCTCATACAGGATCAACCAGTAACGTTCCCATTGCAGCATCGACCCTATGTGCGTCTGGGTGTTTACCGTGCTGGCGATTTAGCAGGTAACGCGACCAGCATCGTTGATTATGGAGGTTTGGACATCACGCACATTGGTGCTGCCAATTAAGATGAGTTTTTTCGATAGTGCGCAACGTCAGGCCATTTTGGAACGCTTGTGGCATCGCAATGCGATCCGGCGTGAGTTGGGTATTCGGCCAATTGATATTGGCGCTGTTTATCGACGCCAAGTAAGACTGTTTCAGAAAAGGAACGACTGACCGAGTACATTTGTTGCTTGTTCGGCGTAGCGCGCAGGACACATATCGCGGTCTGATGAACCAGTGCACGGCGCGAATAATGCAGATCCAAACAAAAAACTAACATGATAACTTTCGCAAAAAAATGCCGATGCGTTCCTCATCACCCTTATAAATAGGCGCGCGCCTCAGTTCATTCGTCAAGAATAAAAATGTACTTTATTCAATAGGTTAAAAATTTTCACGCGCCGCATCTTTTCTCTTGAAATAGCATTCGATTGTTCCAAATTCTTCTGTGTCGGAGCACGGATCTCCATAAACTCCCAAACACTTTTGAACAATAAAGAGGAACCTATCTATGGTCGAAAGTCACAAC
>NZ_PWAA01000023.1 GCF_003031585.1 Thalassobius sp. I31.1 | reverse complement strand
ACTCCGTTTGCCATTTCCGTTCTCCTTTTCGGCAAAATACCAAGTTAAAGGAACGGAACAAATACGGGACAAGTCCAACACGTCCTATCGGTTCGCTCAGAGCAAAAAGACCCGGAAACAATAAACCACAGCGCAAGCAAAGCCAGCAGACGAGCTCGCTATTTGAGGGCATCTCGCCTGCTGGCCGGAGATGAAATAAGACAGGATCAGCTGTGCGGCGAGATAAGCCAACGCCAGTTCCGCCCAGGCGGGGGGCGTAAGGCGCGCCAGCGTCAGACAGGTCAGGATCAGAAACCCCATCTTATCCGCGCCACCATTATAGGGGCCCTGAAAGTGATGCAGCAGCAGGATTGATATCAGCAGGAGCAGGGGTAAAGTGAAGGCACTGTTCAGGCCCAGGATCAGGATGACCGCGAGTGTTGCGCGCAAGGCAAACAACATGCGGGGCATATGGGGCAGGGAGAGATGTTCAAGGCTTGCCTGAAGGATCGCCCAGCCCAGCAGGATTTCTGTCAGGCGCAGGGCGGTTTCAAATGTCATCATCCCGCCCTTTGTGCCGTGCGGGATAAATGCCGGATGTGAAAGTGATCTGTTCCAGCAGTGTGCCGTCAATCCGGTCGATGAATTTCAGGCGGAACTGCAATGTGGTCGCCTTTGGGGGCGCGTCCTGGCGCAACCGTTTCAGGATTTCAGCGGTGCTGTGGTCCGTCACTTCTGCTGTCAGCCGTTCGGAACAGCTGACCATAAACAGGGCTTCATTCCAGCGCGGGTTCCAGACCATCCGTCGCAGGATCACTATCGGGGAAAGATGCGTGGGGCGGGGGCGGAAAGCCTGCCAGTGTTCATCAGGATCCGGGCTGCGCCATTCGATCCGCGGCGAAGGTTGCACAGCTTTGAAAAACCGCCAGGAGGGGATCAGCGCGGGCAGGGTCAGGCACAGGGTATCAGTCAGGATTTGTAACACCGCGCCAGTTAAGGCGCAGTTGGTTAGAATTTGATTAAACCGCGTTTATGCCATCGCATCGCGATACTGGCTGAGGAAGGCCATGATCGGATGTTCAGATTGCGAGGTGCAGCCCGCATCGACAAGCAACGGCCCGGTGTCAAAGCCGCCGCTTTCAAGGCCGCGCTGTACGCTGTCGACAATTGGCCCGTCCTCAGCAAAGGTGGTGGTGCGGTGTTGATGGATGATCTCGGCCTCAACCGCATTTGGCGTGGCCTCGGGCAGCCACCAGTCAACTTCGATCTTGGTCTGGTTCACGCTGAGGGGCTTCCAGCGATAGGTGTTCACTATGCCACCGGGATAGATCTGAAGCGCGAACAGCGGGAAGAACCACCAGGTCAGGAATTTATCGGTTTTGGCTGTGGGATCAGCGACATAGCTGTAGGATTTACGTTCATCCGGGCGGGCGGGGCTGACGTGACGAATGCCATAGCTGTGGCCGCGCGTGCGATAGGCGTCCGGGTCTACGACGCCAGTTGTTAAGGTTTTATGCACCACGGCGCAGTGATAACATTCGTTGAAATTCTCAGCCACGACCTTCCAGTTGGCTTTGGCCTGCCGTTCGGTGCGCGCGGCGTGGTGGTAGTTGCCAAGGTTGGGCGCGTAGTCCTGAATTTCGGGGATGGCTGCGGCGGCGATTTCTGCGAAAGGCCTTGCCTGCGGATCAAGGTTCACAAGGATCAGCCCCATGAAGATTTCAAGCCGCACCTGTTTCAGCTGGTATTTATCCTTGTCAAACTCCGGGAAATTGCCGCTGTTGGGGGCGGCGCGCAGCTTGCCGGTCGTGTCATAGGTCTAGGCGTGATAGGGGCAGGTCAGTTTTTTGGTGCAGCCTTCGCCTTGCAGCAATTCATGGCCACGATGGGCGCAGACATTGTGGAAGGCGCGGATTTCACCATCCTGGCCGCGCATCACGATGACAGAGCTGCCAGAGATATCTTCGACACGGTAATCGCCGGCGTTGGGCAGGTCATTCACATGGCCGAACAATTGCCAGGAGCGGCGGAAGATTTTGGCGCGCTCGCTGCGAAACAGCGCATCATCCCAATAGCTGCTGGCGGGCAGGGTTTCATAGACGCCGCCGTCAAATTGCATTTCGTCTTTCATCGCTGCCTCCCACGGTTGCATGTGAAAAGGATAGGTGATTTATTTTGGAATTATATTTCACGCGCGGCAAAGTTTGGTCGAAATCAGGAACTCTGATTGCGACGGGGCTGTGCCGTTTTTATGCGTGAGATTTCGTGATCAGCGCGTGATCAGATCCCGGTCAGCATGCGTGAAATCTTAACCGCATAGCGATCTGTCATACCGGATGTATAGTCGGCCATGGCGTGCAGGGCGGAATAGCTGTCGGTGATGTCACGCAGGTCGAGTTCCACGGCACGGGCAAGCTGGGTTTCGTAATCGCCCAGCTGATCCAGATCCCAGCCTTTGGCCTGCAGATCGGTGAAGACCGGCAGGATACCGTTCAGCACATTATGGATCGTGGCACGGCCTGAGACTTCCAGTTTGGTTTTGCGGGGGGCGGTGAACAGCTGGGTATTGGCTAGCTTTTTGATCGCGGCGAATTCTGCGGCTTTGTCTGATTCTTCCACAAGGCCCGAGGTGAATGTACCCGACATGATGGCAGTGTAATGGATCTTGAACGCTTCGACACAGGCGGCAACGCCACCACCGATGGCAAGGGCACGCAGATGGGCGATATGTTCAGCGCGGGTGTTGTCTGCGCTGCGGTCGGTTGCGAAATGCGATAGCGGCGTCAGCAGGTCTTTCACATCGTCATAGCTGAGGTCGCCAGAGGTAAAAGCATCTTCCAGGTCCACGATATTATAGCAGATGTCGTCAGCGGCCTCGACGAGGAAGACCAGCGGGTGACGACGATACCAGCGGTTTTCATCTGTGCCCTCAGAGATCAGGCCAAGGGTATTGGCGACCTTGTGGAAGTGATCTGCTTCGGAATGAAAGACGCCGAATTTCTTCAGGCCGCAGTAGGGATTGCCACTGGATTTCTCAGCCGTCTGAACATCGGCCGTGACCGGGTATTTCGTGAAAGCGCCAAGCACCCCATGCGACAGGCGCATGCCGCCGTCATTGCGGTACATTTCCAGACGCGAGATAATGCGGAAGCCCTGGGCGTTGCCTTCAAAATCGATGAATTCGGGTTTCAGGTGATTCGCTACATCTGTGAACAGGGGCGATCCTGTTTTAAATTGCGCGGCAAACCAGGCCCCGATGGCGTTTTCACCGGAGTGGCCGAACGGCGGGTTGCCGATGTCATGGGCCAGACAGGCGGCCTGGATCATGCCTGCGATGTCGTGACGTCCGCCCGGCGCGATATGTTCTTCATCCTCAAGCCATTGCCCGACACCCATGCCAAGAGATCGCCCGACACTGGCGGTTTCCACAGAATGGATCAGCCGGTGATGGATGTGATCATGATCATGCAGCGGATGCACCTGGGTTTTATTCGCAAGACGGCGGAAGGGCGCGGAAAAGGAAATACGGTCTGCATCAATGATATAAGGTTCGCGGCGAATGCCTTTCTGATCCTTCGGCTCAGCGCCATTGCGGCCGGCGTGAAGAAGTTGCGCCCAGTTCATCATTATACTGTCTTTCTGATGCGTAAGAAAAAAGCGCCCGCGAGGGGCGCTTTGAAATGGCTCAGTCTTTGCCCCGGTATGGTTCGACATATTGCAGGGCCATGTCCCATGGGAAGAAGATCCATGTGTCCTGAGACACCTCAGTGATGAATGTATCCACCTGCGGGCGGCCTTTTGGTTTGGCGTAGACCGTTGCGAAATGCGCCTTTGGATACATTGCGCGCACGACCTCAAGGGTTTTGCCACTGTCGACCAGATCGTCGATGATCAGCACGCCTTCGCCGTCGCCCATCAGTTCCGCATCCGGTGCTTTCAACACCTGGGCGTCTGACTGGGACTGGTGGTCATAGGATTTGATAGAGATCGTATCAACGGTGCGAATGTCCAACTCGCGCGCCATGATCATCGCCGGGGCCATGCCGCCACGGGTGATCGCAACGCAGGCGCGCCATGCGCCGTCATCCGGGCCTTTGCCATCCAGACGCCATGCCAGCGCACGGGAATCACGGTGAATCTGGTCCCAGCTGATGTGGAACCCTTTTTCGTGGGGCAGGCGATGGTCGCTCATAACTGTGTCCTTGCTGACTGTGGCGCGGAAATTTGATTTCAGACGTCTTAACGCCTGTGGGGCTGATTTGTCGAGACTTCGTGGTCAGCCCGCAGCGATTTTCACGCCAAGCGCCGCCAGAAGCCCGCCAAAGATACGATCGATGATGTGCTTCAGGCCAAGATAGGCGTTGCGGGTGCGTTCAAGTGAAAACAGCCGGGCGACAAATGTGTTCCAGGTGAATTCAACGCAGAAGATCACGCAGAGCAGGGCAAAGACCGACAGGGTGGTGGCGTCCGCGGGCAGGGTGCCGATGAAGACCGCGCCGAAGAACACGGCCGGTTTGGGATTCGCCAGCTGTGTGGTGAAACCAAGGCGAAAGGCGCGCAGCGGTGTCAGGCCCGTTGGGCTGGTGCTGTCTTCAATCGGATCTGACGCGTGACGCCACATCTTTACTGCCATCCAGATCAGATAAGCCGCGCCCAGGATTTTCAGGGCAATCAACAGCGCGGGCGCATATTCAAACAGCAGCGACAGACCAAAGACCGCAGCAACAGCCCAGAAAACCGCGCCGGCAGCAATGCCCACGGCCAGGGCGGCACCGGTGCGCAGCCCCTGTTGCAGGCCGATGCGCGCGGCCATCAGAACCGCCGGGCCGGGGCTTATGGCGGCCATGGTGCAAAGAAGGGCGGCGGCGAGGAAGGCGGCGATGCTCATGATTTACGTCCTGTCACAAGGTCGACGTCGGGTGCGTCCACGGCTTTCATACCAACGACGTGATAGCCCGCATCCACGTGCAGATTCTCTCCGGTCACGCCGGAACCGAGGTCTGACAGCAGATAGACGGCAGATTTTCCGACCTCTTCCTGGGTTACGTTACGTCGCAAAGGCGCGTTGAGTTCATTCCATTTCATAATGTAACGGAAGTCCCCGATGCCCGATGCAGCAAGGGTTTTGATCGGCCCGGCAGAGATTGCATTCACACGAATCCCGTCTTTGCCCAGATCTTCGGCCAGATATTTTACGGACGCTTCAAGTGCTGCCTTGGCGACACCCATGACATTATAATGCGGCATCACCTGTTCCGCGCCATAATAGGTCAGCGTCAGCATGGAACCACCGTCTGTCATCAGCCTGGATGCGCGCTGTGCAACGGCTGTGAAGGAATAGACAGACACATCCATCGTCATGCGGAAGTTTTCGGGGCTTGTGTCGACATAGCGTCCGCGCAGCTCGTTTTTGTCAGAAAAACCAATGGCATGCACAATAAAGTCAATCTTGCCCCATTTTGCTTCAACCTCAGCAAAGGCGGCATCCATAGATTCCTGATCTGAAACATCGCAATCAATCAAAAGGTCAACGCCCAGCGATGCGGCCAGCGGTTCCACACGTTTGCGAAATGCATCGCCCATATATGAAAATGCAAGTTCTGCACCCTGTTCTGCACAGGCCTGGGCAATGCCCCAGGCGATGGATTTGTCGTTTGCGACGCCCATAATCAGGCCGCGCTTACCTGTCATCAGTCCTGCTGACATCTGTTCCCCCGAGGATAATCTGTGATTTGCACGATTTTTAAGCGATTGTTCACATCCCTTCAACCCGAGGAGAACAATGGCCCTTGCGCAGATACCTTTTATTTAAAGAATTCTGTCACAGTAAAATTGTCTGTTGTATTTGTCGGAAATGCAGTAATTGTTAACAAAGTCAATTAAATAGTGGGGGGCATCAACCTGTCGACAAGTCCAGGTTGCGTCACTTCGCTGACGGGCTTATCGATTGCACCAGGTGAAAAATAAGAGGTTGAAATGACAGGCAGATCAGGATTTTTTGGCGGAGACAATCCGTTTGATCTGACGCGCAGCTGGATGCTGGAGGCACAGGAAACTGAGCCAAATGATCCGAATGCGATAGCGCTTGCAACCGTTGATGACCAGGGAATGCCGAACGCGCGTATGGTTCTGCTTAAAGATGTGGAAGATGATGCGTTTGTGTTCTATACGAATTTTGGTAGCCAGAAGGCACAAGAAATTGAAAGCGCGGGTACAGCTGCATTTGTCATGCACTGGAAAAGCCTGCGGCGTCAGATCCGTGTTCGTGGATTTGTCGAAAAAGAGGATGGAGAAAAGGCAGACGCATATTTTGCCTCCCGCTCGTTGCAGAGCAGGATTGGTGCATGGGCGTCACGTCAGTCTCAGCCTCTGAAATCCCGCACAGAACTTATGGCGAATGTTGCCAAAGTGACAGCGAGGCAGGGTCCTTCTCCGAAGCGGCCTCCTTTCTGGGGTGGATTTCGAATAGTTCCGATTGAAATCGAGTTCTGGGCTGATGGTGCGTTTCGTATGCACGATAGATTCGTCTGGAAACGTGAGAATGTTGACCAGGAATGGCGGATTGTCAGGCTGAATCCGTGATTTTGAAGTGACGTGAATGGAATAAGTGTAAGGAAACCAAGTTTTCCCCTTGCAAAATGAGTGCGATAGGCATCAAATCGCCGAGTGAGGATGAAAAACTTTGATAAAAGTGTTGTGGGATGACTGAAATTAGTGAGCTGGGCGAGATCGTCCAGGGGAAAGTTAAGTGGTTCGACCCTGTAAAGGGGTTCGGATTTGTGGTATCTGATAACGGGGGGGCTGATATTTTGCTGCATGCAAATGTTCTGCGCAACTTCGGGCAAAGCTCTGTTGCTGATGCAGCCGGGGTAGAGATCCGCATTCAGAAAACCACGCGTGGTGTGCAGGCAACTGAAGTGTTGTCAATTGCGCCGCCAGAAACCGATTCATTTACTGAACTTGAGGATGAAGAATTCCTCAGCATGGCCGGGTCGGTGGAAACGCCGCTGGAACCTGCGCGGGTGAAGTGGTTCGATAAAGCCAAGGGTTTTGGATTTGCCAATGTGTTTGGCCGCCCCGAGGATGTTTTCATCCACGTGGAAATTCTGCGTCGCTCTGGCCTTGCGGATCTGCAGTCCGGCGAAGCCGTTGGTCTGCGCGTGATCGAAGGCAAGCGCGGGCGTATGGCGACAATCGTTTCAAGCTGGGAAACAGCTTTGCACGACACTGTTGCTGAAATCGAAGCCTGAAGCGACGGCAAATCAATATGCGATCTGATGTCTTCTGTCCGGGAGACCGGGCAGGACACCCGGGAAAAGGACAGATGGAATGATGTCAGACGGTATGGTTTCCAGGCCAGTGGTAACACGACAAAAGCGGTTCCTTTGTGGGGCCGCTTTTCTGCTGTTTGCGGGATCCGCTGGTCTTGCTGACGAGGGTGCCGGTGGGGATGTGGCGGCCGACCCTGTGGTTGAACAACCGGCTGCTGTCATATGTCAGGATGACGTTGTCTGGCTGCATGGGGGCTGGGGCAGGGCGCGTTTCCGGGTCGAAGTCGCGGATAAGCCGGCTGAACAGCAACTGGGATTAATGTTTCGGGAAGAGATGCCTGCATCCTCGGGGATGCTGTTTGTTTACCCTGAACCACGTCCGGCCAGCTTCTGGATGGAAAACACCCTTATACCGCTGGATATGCTGTTTTTTGATGAAACGGGTTCTCTGATCCGGGTGCATGAAAATGCGATTCCTCTGGATCGTACGCCGCTGCCGGGTGGCGATAATGTCAAAGCGGTCCTTGAAGTGAATGCAGGAATGGCGCGTGCTTTGGGGATTCTTGGGGTGGAAGATGAATCGCCTGGTGATGCTGTGATTGCCCATCCGTCTTTTGATTCCACGCGCACGGTGTTTTCCTGCGCTGGTGAATGATCAGAATACCGCGCCGTACAGGTCAGCAGGGGCATCCGGAAAAAAATGCGAATTTTTCTTCATTTTCTTCATTTTCGCTCTTTCCTTCCCCCGCTGTAAACTGTAGTCAAAGCGCAAGTCGGGGCGTAGCGCAGCCTGGTAGCGCGACGGTTTTGGGTACCGTAGGTCGCAAGTTCGAATCTTGCCGTCCCGACCATTTACCAGAAAAAGTAAAAGCAAATGACACCGGTCACAAATCTGGTTTGTCATGTTGTAATTGTCTTTGGGAATCTCCCCTGCGGGTTTCCCTGTTCCGGTAAGGTTAAAAAATTCCTAATTCCGAACCAGGACCCGTCAAAATATTTTTGAGTGCGTCCCACCGGCCTGATTTAAGAATCATTTCTTTCGCAAACTGCGAATTCCGGTTTCGGACGATGAAGCAAAGCTGATGAAGCTCCGTCTCTAAATATGCCGGGAAAAAGGTATTTTTGGATTGGCAATGCGCTGCTGCATTTTGGAAAACCACCATCTCAGCATAGAATTTGGCCGTTTCCAGGTCTGTGCCAAATTACGCCGGTCAATAACAAACCTTTGAAAAACTGAAAATTTATTCATTGACGATTATGGTTGGACTACGTCAATTAGTAGGCATCGAAATAAAGGCTACCAGATATAGTGTATTTCATTCGGGTCGTTTGTGACCTTGCTATGCTGGTAAAATAATAACGATCAGGGACGATGTACGATTTTCACATGTTTTGTGAAACCTCCTGCGCCATTGGCGTATTTTTCGTCATGCTGAAACGTATTCGCCTGAATTTGATGGGGGACCGTGCGCGTGGATCTGTCTTTTCCGCCGTGCCGGACAAAAGTTAAAGAATAATGCCAGGAGGCAATCAGGGACATGAAGATCGAGCGCAATTTCACCACAAGCGGACGCGATGCTTATGCAGCGCTGGAGTTTACCAAAACGACGTCTGAAATTCGGAACCCGGATGGGACAATCGTATTTCGTCTGGATGATATTGAAGTCCCTGAAAGCTGGAGCCAGGTGGCCTCTGACGTGATTGCGCAGAAATACTTCCGTAAGGCAGGCGTACCCGCGGCGCTGAAGAAGGTGCGGGAAAAAGATGTGCCTGAATTCCTCTGGCGGTCTGTTGCGGATGACGATGCCCTGGCGAAATTGCCGGAAGAAGACCGCATTGGTGGCGAAACCACAGCAAAGCAGGTGTTTGACCGTCTGGCAGGGGCCTGGGCCTATTGGGGCTGGAAGGGTGGATATTTCACCACGGAAGAAGACGCGCGCGCTTACTTTGATGAGATGCGTTATATGCTTGCGACCCAACGTGCGGCACCGAACAGCCCGCAGTGGTTCAACACTGGCCTGCACTGGGCCTATGGAATCGATGGTCCGGGGCAGGGGCATTACTATGTTGATTACAAATCCGGTAAGCTGACCAAATCCAAATCCTCTTACGAACACCCACAGCCGCATGCCTGTTTCATTCAGTCGGTGAAGGATGATCTGGTCTCTGATGGCGGGATCATGGATCTTTGGGTGCGCGAAGCGCGCCTGTTTAAATATGGGTCTGGCACGGGTACAAACTTCAGCTCGCTGCGCGCCGCGAATGAACCGCTGTCCGGTGGTGGTAAATCCTCTGGTCTGATGGGCTTCCTGAAGATCGGGGATCGCGCGGCCGGCGCGATCAAATCCGGTGGCACCACGCGCCGTGCGGCGAAGATGGTGATCATTGATGCGGATCACCCGGATATTGAAGAATTCATCAACTGGAAAGTTCTTGAGGAACAAAAGGTTGCGTCTATCGTGGCCGGCTCCAAAATGCATGAGAAATGCCTGAATGCGATCTTTGCGGCGATCAAAGCCTGGGATGGCAAGGTGGAAGACGCTTATGATCTGAAGGTCAACGCCGGGCTGAAGGCGGCCCTGCGCGAGAGCAAGAAAAACGCGATCCCTGAAACCTATGTAAAACGCGTGCTGGATTATGCGCGTCAGGGCTACGACAGCATTGAATTCCCGACCTATGACACGGACTGGGATTCTGAAGCCTATGCGTCTGTGTCTGGCCAGAATTCCAACAATTCGATCCGTGTAACCGATGCCTTCCTGAAAGCGGTTGAGGAAGATGGCGACTGGGACCTGACGAACCGCACCGACGGGAAAACTGTGAAAACCATCAAAGCCCGCGATCTGTGGGAACAGGTGGGCCATGCGGCCTGGGCCTGTGCGGATCCCGGCATTCAGTTCCATGACACTGTGAACGCCTGGCACACCTGCCCGGAAGATGGCGAAATCCGGGGTTCAAACCCGTGTTCGGAATATATGTTCCTGGACGACACCGCTTGTAACCTTGCGTCGATGAACCTGCTGACCTTCTATAAGGACGGGCATTTCAACGCGCGCGACTATATGCATGCGACGCGCCTTTGGACCGTGACGCTGGAAATCTCTGTGACCATGGCGCAATTCCCAAGCCAGGAAATCGCGCAGCGCAGCTATGATTACCGCACCCTGGGTCTGGGCTATGCCAATATCGGCGGTCTGCTGATGAATATGGGTCTGGGCTATGACAGTGACGCGGGCCGTTCCCTTGGCGCGGCACTGACTGCCATCATGACGGGTGTGTCCTATGCGACTTCTGCTGAGATGGCGAGCGAGCTGGGCGCATTCGCGAAATATAAAACAAACGCGAAACATATGCTGCGGGTGATTAAAAACCACCGCACGGCCGCCTATGGTAAATCAACGGGCTACGCCGGGCTTGAGGTGAAGCCCGTGCCTCTCGATCATAAGAACTGCCCGATTGAGGAGCTGGTTGAACTGGCGAAAGCATCCTGGGATCAGGCGCTGGAGCTGGGTGAAAAGCACGGCTATCGCAATGCGCAGACCTCTGTGATTGCGCCGACGGGCACCATTGGCCTTGTGATGGATTGCGATACCACGGGGATTGAGCCTGACTTTGCCCTGGTGAAATTCAAGAAACTGGCCGGTGGCGGTTATTTCAAGATCATCAACCAGTCTGTGCCCGCCGCGCTGGAACTGCTTGGGTATGGCTCTGCGCAGGTTGAGGAAATCATTGGCTATGCGGTGGGGCACGCCAGCCTTGGCAATGCACCGGTGATCAATGTGACCGCGCTGATTGGCCATGGATTTGGCCCGACGGAACTGGATAAGATCGACCAGGCGCTGGAAACCGCGTTTGATATTCGCTTTGTCTTTAACCAGTGGACCCTGGGCGAAGAATTCTGCCAGAAGACCCTGGGCATTCCAGCGGCAAAACTGAATGATCCTTCCTTCGATCTGCTGCGTCACCTGGGCTTTTCCCGTAAGGATATCGAAGCCGCAAATGACCATGTCTGCGGAACGATGACGCTGGAAGGTGCGCCGCACCTCAGCGAAGATCATTACCACATTTTTGACTGCGCAAACCCTTGTGGCAAAAAGGGAAAACGCTTCCTGTCCGTGGAAAGCCACATTCATATGATGGCGGCGGCGCAAAGCTTTATTTCCGGTGCGATCTCCAAAACCATCAATATGCCGAATGACGCCACGATCGAGGATTGCCAGAAGGCGTACGAGCTGTCCTGGAGCCTGGGCGTGAAGGCCAATGCGCTCTATCGTGACGGATCAAAACTGTCGCAACCTCTGGCGGCGGCCCTGGTGGAGGATGATGAAGAAGCGGAAGAAATCCTGGAAAGTGGCAATCCGCAGGAAAAAGCAGCGGTGATCGCTGAAAAGGTGATCGAAAAGGTTGTGGTGAAAGAGATCATCAAATCGCACCGTGAAAAAATGCCGGAACGCCGCAAGGGCTATACCCAGAAAGCGATTGTTGGCGGCCATAAAGTGTACCTGCGGACCGGCGAATATAAGGATGGCTCCCTCGGTGAAATCTTCCTGGATATGCACAAGGAAGGCGCGGGCTTCCGCGCGATGATGAACAACTTCGCCATCGCTGTGTCCGTGGGCCTGCAATATGGTGTGCCGCTGGATGAATTTGTCGATGCGTTCACCTTCACCAAGTTCGAACCTGCTGGCATGGTACAGGGCAATGACAGCATCAAAAATGCGACCTCGATCCTGGATTACATCTTCCGCGAACTTGCGGTGTCTTACCTGGATCGTACCGATCTGGCGCATGTGAAACCGGAAGGTGCCAGCTTTGATGACATCGGCCGTGGTCAGGAAGAGGGCGTGAGGAACGTTAAGGAAGTATCTGAAACTGCTGCAACAAAATCGCTTGAGGTGCTGAAGCAGATTTCCTCAACCGGCTATCTGCGCAAACGGATGCCGCAGGAACTGGTGGTGCTTCAGGGCGGAAATGTCGATGCGGAAGCTGCATTGCAGACGCTTGTGCCGGAAACCACCGCTGCACCTGCGGACAGCGGCGCCGTGCAGATGGATGCGCGCACCAAGGCCAAAATGCAGGGCTATGAAGGCGATCCATGTGGCGATTGCGGCAACTATACGCTGGTCCGCAATGGCACCTGTATGAAGTGCAACACCTGCGGCGGGACGTCCGGCTGTAGTTAACAAACCTGCCGGGTGTTGGTTGGGGCCTGTGTCTCCTTAAATTTGGGGAAATGTCCGGCGTGTATGGTGAAGAAAACCGAGATCCGGGGCGGGTGAGCTCGCCCCAGACGCTGATTAAGCCACAGGCAAAAACAAACCGAGCGGTAAACAAACAGAGCTTAGTCACGCGAACCTAACGGGGCCCTTTTTAAGGGCCCCTCTTTTTTGCCACACCCGAAAACATGAGGTTGAAGAACACAGTCAGCATGACTCCAAGCACACCGAGGGCCGCACCAACGAGTTTTCGGCCGCTCGTGCTTTCGTGTTGCGTGACAAATGCCGTGATGAGGAAGACGAAGATTGGCGAGGTCGAATTGAGAACGCTGGCAAGGCCAGATTCCACATACTGCTGCCCCCAAACGAGTGGTTCTGTGGAATTTTCTGAGGCTCAAAAGAGATTGGGATTGACACGTTCGCAATTGGATACCCCTATCAAGGCGGAAATACTTGAACCGGGGGAGGGTGGTGATCAAGCACGCCCAAGGTTCACAGAGGCAACAGTTCAATACTGGTTGGATTATGTCGCATCCTTTCCGCTCTCCGAGAGATGGGAAACTCTAACGGGGATCGGAGATGCTGCGCGTAAGCACGGAATCTCAACAAGTGCCGTTATGGCGTTGATTTTAAATGGCACATTGAAAAAGGTGTATTGCAGGAAGGATGCTTCTGGCTTTTCGGCAATTTTGATCGATAAACTCGAAATCAATGCGCTTTTGAAGGCTGGGTGAAGATCCCTGTATTGCAATCATCTTAAGTGCTGCTTGGGGTACTGAGGGCGGGATGCAGAAGTTCGCTGCGTTCTTCATCAAGGTCAGGAATGGGCAGATAGTGTACTTTGCAAAGCTGGATTGTTGCGCGAAAGCTGCCATTGGGACAACATGCTGCTAACGGCGGCAGTGAGCCCATTGTGTGAATTTGCTTTTCTCGCTGCATTCGCTCGCAGCGAAGGAAATGCTGCGTTAGCGAAAAATTCGGTACTGCCGCGCAGCGGAAAAACCAGCCATTCGCGCAGTGTGGAGCGAGGATCAAAGGTTGAGCTGACAGACGGCTGGACTAAGCCGACTTAGACCCACAGATCCAATATGCGCTAGATAGTCTTGCGAAGCCAAGCAGCTTAACCCTTAGCGGTGCATTTGCCGTTTACGATTTCGGGTGCGCTGCGTCGCTTCGTCTGAACCATCATGATAGGTTCCGAACCACTTATCCCAAGGCATTTCGCCGTTGCCATAGTTGCATTCAAAATATCGGTGATGCAGTTGGTGAAAGAACGCTCCAAGCAGTAGCGCTTGTCGATCCTGCGTCCAAATCGCCTCGTACCCTGAATGGGAGGAGGCGGCACCCAGCATCAACCAATAGCCCAGAAACAGCATATGTACCGGATGGCTTGGCAGGACGAGAACGATCAGGATCGCGCTGAGATATACCAAGGCTTCGACGGGGTGCATCGACATGCCAGACCACGGACCGGTATTGACGTTGCGATGATGCACCGAATGCACATGTTTGTAGATAGACGGCTGATGCAAGATGAGATGCACGACGTAAAAGTGGAAACTTTGCCACAACGCAAGCAGTGGAAACATCAGAACGAACCAGACGGGATGCGCGCTAAACGACACGGTGCCGATCAATCCGCTGGCGTAGGACCAGCGCAGGAAACACTCCAAAACTGAAAGACTAGTGGCGCCAAACACCATAGAATAAAAGATGTTGTCCCATGTCTGGTAGCCAAATGCGAACAATGCGTTCTTGCGTTTGAAATAGGGGCGTGGGTCGTATTTCAGCAATTTTCCCTGCCCGTCGATCCCATAGAACCAGTGGTGTAGACCTCCGGCAACGATGCCTAGAAATATCCAGTTGCGCAAAAATACCCATGCCACCCAGCCGAAGCCGAGGCTGGCTTGCTCTGGCCCTACAGGGTGCAGCCAGAAGGCGACCAGAAACGCCAGCGCCAGAAAGATCGAGCGGTCCGAAAACTGTAGCCAGTTTTGCCACACCCATTTCGCCAGGGCGGCAGGTTTGGGCGGCCACAGCCAATAGGGTGCGTGCTTGACTGGCAGTTCTGGATGCCAGTGCCATTCACGGCTCATTGGTTCGGTGTCGGTTTTCTTCGTCATCTAGGCTTCACCTTGTTGGCATACTGAATACTACCCTGTCTGAATGTCAGTGCGTCTTATCTAAAAGCGACGTCCCGCACCCTGCAAACTGCCTTTCTTCTTGTTGGTGGGTAGATGTTGCAGAAAATACCGTTGAGCGATTGAAAATAGCGAGGTCTGCGGAACATCGTTGTTGCGAGGCGCAGTTTCAAAAAACAAAATTATCTTGACAAGGTGCGGGTTCTCGCAAACCTGATCCAAGTCAATCCACAAAGGTAGTGAAAACCAAATGCAGGTTAGTGTTCGCGACAACAACGTCGATCAAGCTCTTCGGGTTTTGAAGAAAAAGCTACAACGCGAAGGCGTATTCCAAGAAATGAAACTGAAGCAACACTTCGAAAAACCGTCTGAGAAAAAGGCACGGGAAAAAGGTGAAGCAATCCGCCGTGCCCGCAAACTGGCGCGAAAAAAACTGGAACGCGAAGGGTAACCAATCGTCCTTCTGATGAGTGTTTCATTGCTGATTGATCAGGACCGCACTGGCGGACAGACCGGTAACGCATGCGAACCGCAGAGAGAGAGCGGCTCTTGATGTCATCGTTTGGGGGATCAAACTTGCGTAATTTCTCATCCCGTGGCGTGTCGCTTAGGATCACTCGGATACAATTTTGTAGGGCCTTCGATAGAGATACGCGCCTGTCCAAGTCTTGGGTGCAGCTTATTCGCTAAAACCCAAGCCATGAGCAGCCCTGCACCACCTGCTACGAAAACGCCAGAGATTGGCGAAACCAGTAAGACCAGCCATGCAGCACCAGGCGTCAGGATACCCGAAACATCTCGGAAGCTGGAATATATTGCGGACATTTCTGTACGCTCTGAGGGCTTGACGGCAAGCAAGAAAGGCAGACCGGCGCACACGTCTAACAAGATCAGAAAAAAGGAACCAGCCATCAAGCAAACAACGGCAATCGGCGGCGTGCCATGTGGCGCGCCAGCCACCAGAAACAAGAGTCCGGAGATCAAGAACCCGACCCTCACGGCCTTCTTGACGGACCTGCGCTGTATGAAACGGAACATCAAAGGTGTAAGGAAAAGTGCGCCATTTGAAATCGAAAGTGCGATCCCGCCCAACTGTTCGCCCAATCCGTTTTCGAGGGCATAAATCGGAAGATACACGACATAGACCCACCACCCGCATGATCGGATCACGGCGAAGGTCCAACCTGTAATCAGACGTGGTTGCTCCGCAAATCTTCGAAAGTAACCGAAGGGATTAGCGGGCGCTGCCCGGCTTTTGGTGATCAACTTCCCATCTCCAAGGCGCATTACCAGAAAGACAAGAAGCATCGTCAACGCGGCGATGGCTGCGATTAAGAATGGTGCTGGCCGCCACCAACCAAATAGAAACACACCCAACACAGGGCCAACCGTCCATCCCAACGCACTGTAAAAAAGCCGCGATGTTTCGAGCTTTCCCAGCTCAATTTTTGATACATAATCAAGTACATACGCGTTGAAGCATACAAAGGTTGTGACTGTGGCAAAGGTCGTGAACGAAAGCCCCGCAACGACTGCAATAGGGGCTTCAAAGCACGCGAGTAGCGCTCCGATGGCAAACATTACTGTACCGGCAGCGTAGACCCACCGTCGCGGCACATAGCGGATAAGATACGGAACCAATAAGCCAATCATCAGAGAGCTCAAACCAATGAAGAAGTAAACTTTGGACACGACGCCAACATCTTGCAGGGCCCGGTAAATTATAAGAGGAAACACCGAAATCAGTATGCCTCTGGCTATCGCTTCAGTTCCCGCTAAAACGGCGAAACCGCGAACGCTAGGCGCAGGTGCATGGCGAAGCCATTCTGGGATTCGACGTTCGTGCATCAGGACTACTCATCTGGATAATTCCGTAAATCACAGGTTTCGTGTGGCTGTGCATTTCCAGTTGCGACCCAATGTCGTTTTTGCGCAAAACCCTCTTTCCTACAGTATGCCGAGGCACCGAACAGACGTCGTTGAATGTAGTCGTATTTTGCCTTTTTGGTCGAAAACGTGACAGCGCTTAACAGGTATCCTGTCGAAGCTACCCAAGACAACTGCAAATGGTGGCCAAAATGATGGGCGTTCACTCAATCGAAGGCGGGTTCACACCCAAAGAATGTGATGCGATTGTCATCGCAACGAATGCGGTCCCTGCGCGAGAAGCGTTGCTTGTCGGTCAAAACCGCGATCACAATCTACGCCGCTCTGACTTGGTTTGGCTGGATGAAGTCGACGGCATGGGATGGGTCATGGACAGGCTTATTGACGTCGTCCGAAAGTCAAATAGAGATCGGTTTGATTTTGATCTGCAAGAATTTGCAGAAAGCCCGCAAGTCGCAACCTATGAAACGACGGAGGGCGGGCATTTCAAGTGGCATTCGGACATTGGTGATGGGCCAGTTGCGCGTAAACGCAAGCTAACTTTGGTCGCCCAACTCAGCAAACCCGGAACCTATGACGGTGGTGATCTGGAAGTGATGCCCGGTGCGCATATCGTTGGGGCCAGTCGTGCACAGGGTTGCGTCACCATCTTTCCAAGCTTTCATTTGCATCAAGTGACGCCCGTGACCAAGGGCACTCGCCATTCATTGACTGTCTGGGCACACGGTCCAGCATTTCGATAATCAAAACAGGAGGCTTGGTCACATACTCGACGTCAACCTACCGGTCAAAAAAAGGTCCTTTGCGCCGGTGACACAAATGTTGGGTTTTGACCGGGGCTAATTTGAAGATAACGGCTCCAAACGTTCTTTGGGGCAATAACTCATTCTAAAGGAGTGTAGGATGGATGAATTGGATGTGGACGCGCTTCGGATTTTGAAAGCTGTTGCAGAGGAATATCGGAAGGTTTTGACCCTTTATGCTGTTGATGAAGTTGATGTTTGGGCGATCGATGAGCTCGTGAGATACGGGTTAATCAGCGTCCGACAGCTTAACAACGCTGATGAATTGACGCTGACGAACGAGGGTGAATGGTATCTGGAGAACCTCCTGGGTGAGTAAAAAAGCAAGTTTTCTGTCTTTTCAGAAGTGGCAGCCAGTTTATGTACCCCTACAAAACCTCTGATGCCGCAACGCGCCGTAAAAACCGAGCATTCGTACGCACTGTATCCATCAAAAGGTATTCAATGTCATATTGCGCGACAATCCCCACAAAATAGTTACGATCAGTCTATTGTACTCGATCTCGGCGATAGCCACTTATCTCATATTGGCACTCTGGTGTGGCGAGTGCCAATGGGTTTCTAAGCACGCCATCCACCCCCGTAAATCTTGAAAGGCAGCATTGCTATGTTGTTTACCCCACTCCACGACCGCGTTTTGGTTCGTCTCATTGAAAGTGACGAAAAAACATCAGGCGGTCTGATTATCCCCGATACTGCCAAGGAAAAACCACAAGAAGGCGAAGTGGTATCTGTTGGCGCAGGTGCAAAGGACGATGCTGGCGCACGGATTGCCATGGACGTCAAAGCTGGCGATAAGATTTTGTTCGGCAAATGGTCCGGAACAGAAATCAAGATCGATGGCGAGGAACTGATGATCATGAAGGAGAGCGATATTCTTGGCATTTTGGCCTGAACGTCGCCGAACCTTTCCACTTAATCTCATCTAGGAATACCGATATGTCTGCAAAAGACGTAAAATTTGGCACGGACTCCCGTGACCGCATGCTCCGGGGCGTCAATACGCTCGCCAACGCTGTAAAAGTCACCCTTGGCCCCAAGGGGCGCAATGTAGTGATCGACAAGTCCTTTGGTGCACCACGTATCACCAAAGACGGCGTCACAGTCGCCAAGGAAATCCAACTGTCCGACCCGTTTGAGAACATGGGCGCGCAGTTGGTCAAAGATGTGGCGTCGCGCACCAACGACGAGGCTGGTGACGGCACAACGACTGCAACCGTGCTTGCGCAGGCCATTGTCAAAGAAGGCATGAAGTCAGTCGCCGCTGGAATGAACCCAATGGATCTTAAACGCGGTATCGACAAAGCTGTCGCAGCCGTAATTGCCGAAGTCAAAACCATGTCTCGTCCCGTTGGTGACACGGCTGAAATTGCTAAGGTTGGCACGATCTCTGCCAATGGCGAAGCTGCAATCGGTCAGCAAATTGCGGACGCGATGGCAAAGGTCGGCAACGAAGGTGTTATTGCTGTCGAAGAGAACAAGGGCCTGGAGACTGAAACCGAAGTGGTGGAGGGCATGCAGTTTGATCGTGGCTACCTCAGCCCGTACTTCGTAACAGACCCAGCTAAGATGACCGCAAACCTTGAGGACTGCGTTATTCTACTGCACGAAAAGAAACTCACATCTTTGGCTCCCATGGTGCCTTTGCTTGAGGCTGTCATGCAGGCAGGCAAGCAGCTTTTGGTCATCGCCGAAGACATTGACGGCGAGGCGCTTGCTACACTTGTTGTGAACAACCTTCGAGGCAGCTTGAAAGTTGTAGGCGTGAAGGCTCCAGGTTTTGGGGATCGTCGCAAGGCAATGCTGCAAGACCTAGCTGTGTTAACCGGTGGTCAAGTGATTACGGACGAGCTTGGGATCAAGCTGGAAAGCGTCACGATGGATATGCTTGGCGACGCCAAGAAGATCACGATTACCAAAGACACAACAACAATTATCGATGGCGCGGGCGACAAGGCGGCAATTGCTGCGCGTGTTACTCAGATACGTGCGCAAATCGAAGAAACCACATCTGACTACGACAAAGAAAAACTGCAAGAACGGCTCGCGAAACTTGCCGGTGGCGTTGCTGTGATCAAAGTCGGTGGCGCAACTGAGATCGAAGTTAAGGAGCGTAAAGACCGTGTCGATGACGCTCTGAACGCAACACGTGCTGCTGTCGAAGAAGGTGTTGTACCGGGCGGCGGTGTTGCACTGGTGCATGCTGGTAAAGTCCTCGAAGGTCTCAAGGGAGACAACGCGGATCAGGCGGCTGGTATCGCGATCATTCGCAAAGCACTTCAAGCGCCTCTACGCCAGATTGCCGAGAATGCTGGTGTCGATGGATCGGTCGTTGCTGGCAAGATCGTCGAGAATTCCAGCAAGACGTTTGGCTACGACGCACAGTCAGAGCAATACGGCGACATGTTGAAGGCCGGTGTTATCGATCCGACTAAAGTCGTTCGGATAGCACTTGAGTATGCTGCATCTGTGGCAGGCTTGCTGATCACGACCGAAGCGATGGTTGCGGATAAACCTACCGCAGCAAACAGCAGTGGCATGCCTGATATGGGCGGTATGGGTGGTATGGGCGGCATGATGTAAATCACGACCTACCGGCCCGCAGGTAAACGCTTGCGGGCCAACCTATGTTTTTAAAGCACTGGCGATTTTGAAGTCAGTCCTGCTCGGGAACAGACCCAAGCCTCACTAAAAATGTCGGGTCTCCGACCTCGCCGGAATCGCTGTCTTCTATCACCATATAGGCGTCAGCACCGACGCAATTTTCCGCGCGAAATTCACGTTCTGCCCGCTCTTGAGCTTCATGGGGCGTAGAATATTGTAGTTGCTTGTCGATTTGAAGGTTGCCTTGCTGCCCGCGCGCAGCCGCCTTGGCAATGTATGTCTGGCAGACATAGTGAGCCTTTGTACCGGACTCTTCTACTTCACTCATAAGGTCTTCCAAATCTAAATCAAAGTCGTTTCGGGACATGTCTCGGACACCGCCCGCGCGAGGGTGCGCAACTCAGCTAAGCTGAATACCTCGGGCGGACGAAATCCGATACATTTTGGTTACTTCACTTTCTTGCCACCAATTTCCAGAGGAGGTTTTCCGGCCAGAGAATTGGATGTCGCAGACACTTTCGGCTTCTCTTGCTTGGGCTTTTTGGCTTCTTTGTTGCCACGCTTGCTGTTGTTGCCTTTGGCCATGAAAGGTCCTTTCAAATGCAGCGATCCTGTGCCGGGATGGCAAGGGCATCACTGCGCCGTACACCGCGCGCCGGATCTCTGGCGCAGGGCGGTAGATGTATCAGACGTGCGTATGTATGGCGGCTTCATCCGCAGCCTCGTCCAGCACCTTTTGCTGGCCACGTGATATGGTAGTAACAGGGCTGCTAAACATCGCATTTGCGGCAGCAAAATCTTTGGCTGTGTCGATCTCAGTCCAGTCAAGACCACTGATATCAAGAGCATGGAACTGCGTACCTTTATCGACCAATTGCGCGTAAGCTGCCTCGTAATACGCCTGGAGGTTTCCACGGCTCTCCATCATTTCTGAAAGCTCTACGAACAGTAGTGCACCCGTTCCGGCGCTAATCTTTTCAACGCCGATAGATTCACCTAACGCGCGTTTCGGATCGACGGACTTGCCAACCTCAAGGACCTGCATCTGATCGTTTGCGATGACCTTAACTTCTTCGTCCTCAAGCGCGATATTGCGGTCAATGCACAAGACGTTTGCGTGGTCGCTGTCCAAAAGTTGGCGCAGAATTTTGACATCAAACACCACGTCTGCATCGAATTTAACAAATTCGGCTGTGCCAATCGCGTCGGAGGCCAGCATCAGGGAGTAGCCTGTGTTCGTCTCGCGGTATCGGTCGTTGATCACATAGGTGACACGGATGCCGCGAAACGTCTTGTCCACAAACTTCTTTATCTCGTCTACTCGATGCCCCAGCACGAGAACAAATTGCGACATCCCGCAACTCAGGCAATTGCGGATCATACGTTCGAGAATGACAGACCCGCCCACTGACAGTAGGCTTTTCGGGCAATTGTCGGTCAGGGGGCTGAGGCGCGAGCCAATGCCAGCGGCCAGAATAACGGCAACCGGCGCACGGTGTTTTTCGTTTTTCATGATACTTGAATCCTAAATGAGCCGTATTGAAGCAGGCTATTTTTGCGTTGGAACCTTCAGATTTTCGTCGATGTTTTTTCCGCGCAGCCAAGATTTGTAGAGGCCCCAGAACACTTGGCTTGACGCAAACACCCAAAGCATAGGTATGAGTTGGTCAAAGATCAGTGCCGCAGAGAGCATGAAGATGAAGACGCCTTCATCAAAGGCGAGCACCTTGCGTTGTTCACGCCCAAACCACGCTAGATTTGCCTTCAGACCAAATCCTAGACCTGCGGTGGTCTGTACCTGTTTCATTTGCGCGATCTGAGCAGGGTAATCTGGGTTGCGTCCCGTTTCGATCTCTAACGCCACGTATTTCGCATAGCCGCGCAATCCATAGAACGCGATACCGAGTAGCGACAGAAAGACCGGCGTGACGCTGTTGGTCTGCGCAAATGCAGCGAAGCCTGCCGCCCCGAACGACAACGTGACCTGCACTTGATCGGTGATACGATCGTAATAGCTGCCAACGGGGGACGATACCTTTCTATAGCGCGCCATCTGACCGTCCATGCAATCCAGGACATGGCTGATATGGATCAGGATGGCCGCTGCGATGAAACACGCAGTCCCCCCGATCAGAATTGAAAACGTTGCCACGATAGCCACAAGGAACGAAGCCGCTGTGATCCGGTTGGGTGAAATCCAAGGGATGTCGACAGCGCCATAATTGGCAACGATCGCCAGCGGTGCCGTGACAAAGGACGACCACCATTCGTCATCGCGGGTCTTGGTCGCCCAGAGTCGTTTCAGTTTATCGTTCATGACTCCACCCGGACATGTGCGGGCACAGGCAACACGGCGGGGGGCGTTTGATTTGGCCTAACCGGAATAACAAGGTCTGCCGTATCTGCCTGAAGCGTCAGCAGCACGTCCTTGAGGGTGGACAGGAAATACCGGATGTCGTCATCCGAGAGCTCCCCGATATTACCAACCTGAAAAACCTTACCTGCAAAGCATCCCTTTCCTTCATAGATGATGATGGATTTTTCACGTAGACGCGCACGCAGATCATGCACTGACACAGAGGCCGGCACCCGGACCGTGGTCAGTACCGAACACATGTCGGCTTCATCAATTTCAAAGTCGAGGTTGAGCCTGCGCATGCCGTTCCGCAGCAGATCAGCCCGCGCCTTGATGCGCGCATAGCGCATCAGAACGCCCTCGTGCAGAATGTCCGTTAGCGCCTGATCCAGCGCGAAAAACAATGGAACAGCAGGCGTGTTGGGTGTCTGGCTGTGGGTCTTGAGGAAGGCATAGAATGTTGCGAGGTTCAGATAGGTGGTTTTCGCAGCGTGACGCTTGAGCCGCTTGAACTGTTTCTTGCGGCCCACGACAAACGACAAGCCCGGATATGATCCCAGTGCTTTGGAGCTGGAACTCGACACAAACGCGATGTTGCATGCCTCGATGTCGATCACTTCAGCTCCAACCGAACTTACGCCATCAACCACGAAGAGCGCGCCACTGGCCTTGGCCAGGGCCCCAATCTGCGCCAGCGGGTTCAGCATGCCTGAACAAGTCTCATGGTGGACCATGGCCACCACATCAATCTTGTTTGCCAGCAGATAGGCCGCGATCTGCGCAACATCAAAGGGCACGCCCCACGGCATTTCGATCAGGTGGGTCTGTTTGTTGTGGATCAACGATGTTTTGTGCAACCGTCCGCCAAATTCACCATTGGACAGAATCAGAATGGCACCATTGCCCACGACGGATGACAAGATCGCCTCGTTGGCCGCCGTGCCGGAACCTGTGATCACCACTGCGCGATAGCGTTCCCGTTTCCTGATCTGAAAAAGCGAAATCAGTTTGTGCTCGATGCCTGCAAGAAGGTCGTCAAAATCAGTTTCCCGATGGCAGATATCCTCTTTGCAAATCGCGGCACGCAGGGTCTCGGCCACATTCACAGGGCCGGGAGTGAAAAGTAGATGTTTGTCCAAATTCAGGTCATGCTCCAACGACGCAGCAACCTGATGTCACAACGCCGGTACGCCCATGATGCGTCCCTGAGCGCGAACCGCGCAGAGATATCGAGAGGGCACAAATCGATTTCGAAAACACAGCCTGAAAAGATGCCGTGGAATTTGGCGTTCGGAAATTGAACGCGGGCAGAACTGAAAATAACTTTATTCCACACGTGTTGTGGATTGGACCACCATTGCGCGCTTAAAACTAGCGCCCGGTTGCCCCCCAAAAAAACGTATTCGAATGTCGTGGTAGGCAGGCAAGTTGCGCCGAAGCAGGTAACCTTGTCGCGCATTGGTTGCGACCCTATCAGATCGCGAAGCCGCATATCTACAGAGCAAAAGCGTAAATAGCAAGCGATCTATGTTATGCTTGACTGGGCGCGCGCCGGAACGTAGGCCACAGATCTAATGGCCAAACTCATGCCACTCAGTGACCTTGCACCGCATTATGATGGTTTGCTATGCGACATCTGGGGTGTCCTGCACAACGGCATTACCGCCTTTCCAAACGCAGTAGATGCCCTTTGCAAATACCGGGCACGGGGCGGGATTGTTATTCTAATCACTAACGCTCCGCGATCAAACCAACTTATCTATCCGCAAGTGGCTCAGCTGGGCGTCCCGCGCGAGGCATTTGATGCCGTGGTGACATCAGGTGATGTCGCCAAGTCGCTGTTAAAAGAGCGAAACAACACTCCCTTGTATCATTTCGGCCCGGAGCGAGATCAGTCGATCTTGGAAAGTCTAACGCACCCATTGATTGGCAGTCAGGACGCGAAACTGTGCCTGCTAACTGGCCCCTTGGATGATGGAATTGAAAGCGCTAAAATCTATGAACCTCTGTTGCTGGAAATGCGGTGCCAAGCGGTCGAAATGATCTGCGCTAACCCTGACTTGGTCGTGAAAAGTGGTAACCGCATGGTGATCTGTGCCGGATCAATCGCGCAGCTGTACGCAAAACTTGGCGGCAAAGTCACCTATGCGGGCAAGCCAGAGGCACCAATCTATCAAGCGGCCATAACGCAGATTGGACTTGCCACGTTTAAGTTCCGATCCTTGTGCTCATTTATGCGGCCTTTCTTTCGAATGCCAAGGGGCTTTTGTA
>NZ_PWAA01000022.1 GCF_003031585.1 Thalassobius sp. I31.1 | reverse complement strand
GCGTCTCGTTTCCGTGTCGCCCTGCCGGTGAAGTGGGTTCTAGGGTTATACGCCAACACCCGCAACCCCTTTTTACAAAAACATCAAACTTTTTTGGAAAAACCCAAAAACCCCTTATTTATATACACCCAGCGAAACGAAACACATGTTTCGCCGCATTGCAGCGCAACTTTCATACCCAACAAAAACCGCAGCTCATCCGAGTCACCCAAAGCACCGCACATCATCACACCGCAAATCGCCCGAGTCACAGCAGAATCCAAATCACCCCGCAAAGATTCCCCCGAAAAATCCCCCCGATTCACAAAATGAATCACCCGGTGAATCGCAAAAACTCTCAAATCAAATGAAAAACGCCCAATAATACCGCAGGATATGGAAGCATCGTCAGAAAGCCCGGAATCAACCCGAATCCAGATACACAAACCATGCACAATCTATGCACATTCCATGCATACAAACCAAAAACGCGGCCAAAATGACCGCGCTCCTTAATAATCCGTAAATCCACTCACCCGACTCGCCGCAGAAACAACAATGCCAGAATCGCAAACAACCAAAACAATGGTTCTGGTTGTGAAGAGTACGCCAGACATGCGGACCCGGCGGAGAAGATCAAATGAGAGGAAGGGGATTGCGCTTGATCTTCTATATAAGAGACGACCACCTCCTACCTAGCACGACACATTAGCCAGCCTCTGACCGCCGCACATCTTGCCGCCACAGCAGCCGGTACCAAAGATGTCACTCTATTCAGTCATTATATAGACTCGCACGGTCTTTCTGATCTGTGCTCCACCCTCAACTGCCCGCGGATCTGTGATCTGTCCATTGATGTGCAGCATCGCAGCGACACCTATATGCACGTGTTCAACTTCAACGCCCGCAAGATTTGTATCTTTCAACAAAAAAACCCGCCGATTTCTCTGGCGGGTTCTTTTGATCTGATAAACTGGGAAAAGCTCAGCTGTTCACGCTCTCGTCTTCCAGATGCAGTTTCATATCCATCAACACATGTTGTAGCGCCAGGGTTTCACGCAAAAGGCGCTTGGCTTCGTTCACGGTGATAATGCCATCTTCAATAGACTGGTTATATTCGCTCATCAGCATGGCAAAGCGCTGAGCCAGAGCAACCACATCTGCATTCACCCCACCTTCGCGGGAATTCTTGCGTTCCTTATCATAGGACATGGTAATGCCACGCAACTCTGCCAGGGCGCCGGTCACATGTGGGTATCGGGATGCTTCCTCAAGCGAGGCAACCGCATCAATCGGCATAAAGCGATCTGCGTGCTCTTCGCTGTCAGAATAATAGCGGCCAAGTGTTGCTTTGGATTTACCTGTCAGCGTGCAGGCGGCTTCGATCCCGACGTCCTTTACCAGAGCTTCGGTATGTTTCTTAAGATAGCTGCCCATGCCGCCCATTTGTATGACCCTTCAATAACCGCTGCGCCCTCAGAAAATCACAGAGGGGAATTGCCCGTGTTCTTTCCCATTAATTCATAGCCCGCCATTTGTCATTCATAAAGCGTTCAGGCGCATACCTGAAGTTAACAAGTATCCGGTGTCCCCAGCGCCGGTTTGGTGAGGATCTGTTGTGCTTTCGCCTGCGGGAGCGAAGCCGGTTCGCCGGCTCCGGTGCGACGGATCCAAAAAGGAAGAAGGTGTAGGGAGGTCGATCATCCCCAGATGTCAATTTTCAGACGTCTTTCGGGTTCCTGTTTTCCGGTGAACGCTGCCTGTATTTTCAGGGCAGCGTTCACTTTCTTTTCTGTTTGTCACAGCAACAGATCCTCACCGCCCTATCTGACGCAAGCGGGTTGCATTCCCCGTCGTTGAAACGGATAAAACGGCCATGGCCAAGCTTTACTTTCAATACTCCACCATGAATGCAGGTAAGTCGACTGTGCTTCTGCAGGCGTCCCACAACTATATTGAACGCGGGATGCAGACCTATCTGATCACCGCACAACTGGACAATCGCGCGGGCGATGCGCGAATCGCGTCCCGAATCGGGATTGGTGCGGATGCCGATGTCTTTGCCCCCGGCGATGACATGTTTGCAAAGATCGAAGCCCGCCTGAAAAACGCCCCCTGCGCCTGTGTGTTTATTGATGAAGCCCAGTTCCTGACCAAAGATCAGGTCTGGCAGCTGGCCCAGGTCGTGGATGATCTGAAAGTGCCTGTCATGTGTTACGGGCTGCGCGTTGATTTCCGGGGGGAACTGTTTCCGGGATCTGCCGCGCTGCTTGCCCTGGCCGATGAGATGCGCGAAGTGCGCACGATCTGTCACTGCGGTAAGAAGGCCAGCATGGTGATGCGCATGGGGCCGGATGGCAAAGCCCTGAAAGACGGCGCCCAGGTGCAGATCGGTGGCAATGAAACCTATGTGTCTGTCTGCCGCCGCCACTGGCGTGAGGCCGTTGAAGGGTAATTCCTTAACCCACCATGTTCGCTGGCAGCTTCCCATCAAAAAACGCCACAAGATTGTCCAGCGCCATCAGCCCCATATCGGTGCGCACTTCTTCTGCGGCGGTTCCCAGATGGGGGAGCAAAGTGACGTTATCCAGTGCACGCAGGGCTTCGGGCACCTCGGGTTCATGTTCATAGACATCCAGCCCTGCGCCGCCGATTTGCCCGGCTTGCAGCGCCGCGATCAGGGCGGCTTCATCAACCACATCCCCACGTGAGATATTGATCAGATGGGCGTGGCTTTGCATGGCGCCCAGCGCCTCTGCGTTAATCAGGTGATGGGTGGCCGGACTGCCGGGCACCGCAACAACAACGATATCCGCCGCCGCCATGACTTCGGCGATTGTATCAAGCTGGCCGGAAGGCACTTCGGCATCTGCAACCTGTGAGCGGTTATAAAAGACAACATCCATGCCAAAGCCGTAATGCGCCCGTTTTGCGATGGCTTTGCCGATGCGGCCCATGCCGATGACGCCCAGGATTTTACCGGACATATGAAGCCCCAGCATCTGGGTCGGGTGCCAACCCTGCCAGTTGCCGGAACGCACCAGACGTTCGCCTTCCGCAGCCCGGCGTGCGGACATCAGCATCAGCATCAGGGCAATATCAGCGGTGGCATCAGTCACGGCACCAGGCGTATTGGTCACGGTCAGCCCGGCGGCCTTCGCAGCCGCTACATCAATATGGTTATACCCGACCCCAAAATTCGCAAGGATCCTCGCCCGGGGTGTACCCGCTTTGGCAAACACCTCAGCACTGAAAAGATCGCCGAGGGTCGGCAGGACAGCATCATAGTTTTGCAGCGCTCCGATCATCTCTGCCTCGCTCATCGGCAGGGTGTTTTCACGCAGGGTCACATCAAAACGCTGACGCGCGGCTGCAATAACTGCCGGTGGCAGCGGGCGGGAAATCAGGAGTTTTTCCATCAGTGCAGCCTTCCGCCATTGGGCACATTCTGATCCGGGGCAGCCAGAACAACGCCGCCTTCCCCATCGGTGAAACCGACGATCAGGCACTCCGACATAAACCGGCCAATCTGACGGGGCGGGAAGTTCACGATCCCCATAACCTGTTTCCCCACCAGCGTTTCCGGATCGTAATGCGCGGTGATCTGGGCAGAGCTTTTCTTTTCACCAACCTCAGGCCCGAAATCGACCCAAAGCTTGATCGCCGGTTTGCGCGCCTCGGGGTAAGGTTCGGCACGGATCACAGTGCCAACGCGGATATCGACTTTCAGGAAGTCATCATAGGTGATCTCGCTCATGCGCCCAGCTCCTTTGATCGTTTCGTCGCCGCATCCACCGCGTCGCGCATCAGCACTGGGAAACCGCGTGTCTCATCCATCAGAACCTCAAGCGCGGCCTGTGTTGTGCCATTGGGTGATGTCACATTGATGCGCAGTTGCGTTGGTGTTTCAGCGGAATCCTCGGCCAGTTGCCCTGCCCCGCCGACGGTTGCTTTTGCCAGCGCCATGGACAGTTCAGGTGACAACCCCTGCGCCTCGCCCGCCGCGGCCATGGCCTCGATCAGATGAAAGACATAAGCAGGGCCGGACCCGGACATGGCGGTGACCGCATCCATCTGCCCTTCATTGTCCAGGCGCACCGTCTGACCAATTGCAGACAACAGATTTTCTGCCAGCTGCAATCCAGCTTCATCAATATGGCCGTTCCCGATCAGCCCGGTGATGCCCCGGCCAATCGCGGCAGGGGTATTCGGGATAGACCGGATCACCGGGGTCTGCGCCCCAAGCACATTTTCATAATGCGCAATGGTTGTACCTGCGGCGACGGACAGGAAGATTGTGTCGCAATTGCCATAGGTTTTCAGAACCGGCAGGGCTTCTTCCATCATCTGGGGTTTGACCGCGACCAGAACCAGCGCGGGGCTTTCCGGCAGGGCCTCATTCAGATGCACGCCCTGCGCCTTCAGCCAGTCAGACGGAAACGGATCTTTCACCCAGACGGAAGCCGCAGGCAGCCCCTGTTTCAGCCAGCCTTCCAGCATGGCAGATCCCATCTTGCCGCATCCAAGCAGCACCAGACCACGTGATTTGATTGTATCGAACATATCGCCCCCTCATCCGGGCGATTCACGCCCGCTTTGGGAAAGCTTAAGCCCGCCCCCAGGCCTCTGCAATGGCGGTTTTTACGGCGGCTTCCGGTGTGTGATCTGCCCAGGCCACAAGCTGGAACGCCGGATAGAAACGTTCTGCTGTCAGAACCGCCGCATCAATCATCGCATTGATCTGTTCAATTGAGGCCACCTGCCCGCCGGTCAGCACCAGGCCATAGCGATACACCATCAGTTGCTGCGCGCTCCACCAGGTGAAGCTGCCCGCCCAGATCATATCATTCACATGGTTCAGAACTTCATAAAGTTCGCCCATGCGATCATGCGGTGGTTCCATCTCAAAGCTGGAAATCAGACGCAGGCATTCATCCTGATGCGACCAGGCAAGCGTGATGGAATAGCTGCGCCATTGTCCTTCAACCACCATAGAAATCTGATCTTCACCGACGCGGTCAAAATCCCAGTGGTGATGTTCGGCCAGGGTTTCAACGATGTCGATCGGATGCGGATCTTCCGCCAGATATGATTCTGTGAATGACATGCCCGGGCCTCTTCGCTTGCGCAGGGAATGGCAGTCGCCCCACGTGAGTTCCGTTCAGCCCCTTTTGGCGGGACCACTATAAAATGGGGGCCAGCAGTGGCACCCTACGAAATATGGTGGCGCGGGTATATAAAACTGTAAAGGATAAATTTGCTCTTATCCCCAGGAGATGGTGTTTCTGAACCAATTACCCCCAGGATAGGGTAGTTTTCCACAGGGCAGCGTGGATTTCTTAAGGTTTTGTTAGGAAAACAGGCCGGTTTTCAGATCAAAAACAAAAACTGCCGGGACATTGCCCGGCAGCATAGCAGTAAGATTCTTACAGATCAGATCAAACGCGCATCACATGCACCGCGCAACCGGCATGGCGCACAACACGTGCCGCCGTGGATCCCAGGAAGAAATCCTTCATCCCTGGTTTATGGGACGCCATGACGATGCAATCCGTGCCATGCGTGCGGGCGTATTCTGTAATTTCGCCACCTGCGGACGGGCTTTTCAGCAAGACCGGTGTCACATCATCATGCCCCTGCACACGCTCAGACAGTTCTGCCATCGCTTTCTCACGGGCTTTCTTTTCAGCATCATCTTCAAGAAACGCCATCACGGAACTGTTCGGGGGTTCATACACGTGAACGGCGGTGATTGTACCACCATCCGTCAGCAGAACCCGCGCGGCCGCCAGAGCTTTCTCACTGATGCCATGTTCCAGGGAAAGAGCGACGATGATATTCGTATACATAAATCTGTCCTCATTTGCAGGTGCCGGATCGGAAGCGAACACGGCTGTCAAATACGAGGTTAACGCGGGGGCTGTGTAATCTCAACCAGAGAGACTGAAGCCGTGAACCCCCACAGATTTACGCCAGTGTGACAAACTTCAGACACAATCAATGGTGATATTATTCGAAAGAATTTCCACCAAAAGCAGATTTATGTTCAGAAAAATAATTGCACCGCTTCTTCTCATTCTCGGCCTGATATCTGCTCTGCCCGCCTTCAGCCAGGAACAGCAAACCCGGATCAAGATGAATATAGATGTCAGCCGGTTATTTCTGGCCAGCGACTTCGATACACTTGAGAAGATGGCTGAAGACTACCGGTCAACCGATGCACGCTCCCCAAGTGGGCTTCAGATGCTCAATCTCTTTTACGCCAGCTTTCATCAGGCTGTACGCACTGAACTTCGCAGAAATGGCAACACCATCGAACCGCTGGCGTTGCGATCAGATGCCTGGTTTGCAGCTTACCCGGAATCTCCAACCTCAGCGATTACCACCGCAATCATTCTCAGCCAACATGCATTGCAATTTGCAGAATTACACCCTGAACAATTCACCGAATCCACCATAAATGGATCATATCTGGAATGGTTGTATAAAGCTGATACCTTTCTTCTTGAGACCAAAGATTTCGTTGCAATTGATCCCTACTGGTACACCCAACGTGCAGATGTTCTGAATCGCATCTCAGCACCAGATGATGTTTACCACCCGAACCTGCGGGAAGGGCTGGACCGTCACCCCACTTTTTATCAACTCTATTTTGCAGCCTTTAATCGAATGCGATCCACGCTGGAAAGCCACGCCCCCCATCTGGAGTTTTTCGCGAACTTTGCGGTTTCAAACTCCAGGTTGAGGGACAGCGACGGATTATATGCGCGCATGTATTGGTATGCTGCCCAGGCGCATTACGGCGATCGGTTATTTGAGGATACCAGCATTTCCTGGGACAAAATGCGTGACGGAATATATGATGTACTGGAAGACTATCCGGATCAGTGGAACATTCAACACTTTGCCCGCTTCGCGTGCCTGGCAGGTGACGCAGAAACAACCAGGCAGCTGATGTCGCAAATGACAGTCATCCCCATTCCTGGCGCATGGCCGGGCAACAGCCTGCTGAATTGTCGCCTGTGGGCGCAGGTAAACTGACCGATAAGCGCAGGCGGACCTTCAGCTTACTTACCTTCAAGCGCCTCGATGCGGGCTTTGAGGGCTTCGTTTTCTTCGCGGGCTTTCTGGGCCATGGCGCGCACGGCGTCGAATTCTTCGCGACTGACGAAATCACGATCTGCCATCCAGCGGTCCATCAGGCTTTTCATCGTGGTCTCTGCTTCGGTCTTTGCGCCCTGGGCCACGCCCATCGCATTGGTCATCAGCTGAGAAATATCATCAAGAACTTTGTTGCGGCTTTGCATGGCTGACCCCGGATTGTCTGAAGGCTTATATCCCTGCCTATATGGGGCGCGACGCGCGAAAGCACAAGAGAGGAAGCGTCGCAGGTATCAGTGAGGACCCCGGCCCGCCGATATGTGCCGAACACGCGCGCCCCGGTTGACAGCCCCCGCCCCCGCAGGCAGGAAACCCGCATGGAACATTACATCACCTTCCCGAATGTCAGCCCGGATATTTTCTCTGTCACGCTCTTTGGTTTTACCATTGCGCCAAAATGGTACGCCATGGCCTACATCATGGGGATTATCATCGGCTGGTTTATTGCAGTTCAGGCCGTGAAACGCGTGCAGCTCTGGGATAAAGACGGCCCCGCGATGCAGCGCGAAAACATCGAAGATCTGGTGACCTGGATTGTGCTGGGCGTGGTTCTGGGCGGGCGGCTTGGCTATGTGCTGTTTTACAAACCGGATGTATATCTGGCAGATCCGATTTCTGCCCTGAAGATCTGGGAAGGCGGCATGGCCTTTCATGGTGGTCTGGCCGGGGTTCTGGTGGCGGTCATTCTGTATTGCCGCAAATACAAGTTCGACCTCTGGAAAACCGCTGACATGCTGGCGATTGCCACAGCCCCGGGCCTTTTGCTGGGACGGATTGCGAATTTCATCAATGCGGAACTTTGGGGGCGTGCAACGCTGTCGCCCTGGGGTGTGGCCTTTCCCGGTATCGCCGCGCAGGACTGCCCGATTGATATGTATCACCCGGATGGCATCTGCGCCCGCTACCCCAGCCAGCTTTATGAAGCCGGTCTTGAAGGGCTGTTGCTGGGCACGCTGGTTCTGATCATGGCCTTTGGCTTTGGGGCGCTGAAGCGCAAAGGGCTTGTGACCGGTGTGTTTTTCATTGGCTACGGGTTTGCGCGGATGTTTGTTGAATATTTCCGTCAGGCGGATGAACAGTTTATCACCGCCGACAATCCGCTGGGCCTTGTGGTTCGCCTGGGCGACACGGGCCTGTCCATGGGCCAGCTTTTGTCCCTGCCGATGGTGATTTTCGGCATAGTGGTGCTGGTCATGGCGCTGAAACGGAAAGCCGCCTGATGTCTTTGCTGGACGCGCTGATCACACGTATTCAGACCAATGGCCCGCTGAGTGTGGCGGACTATATGCAGGAATGTCTGCTGCATCCGGAATTCGGTTATTACGCGACCCGCGATCCGTTTGGTGCAGGCGGTGATTTTACGACCGCACCCGAGATTTCACAGATGTTCGGTGAGCTTCTGGGCCTGTGTCTTGCCCAGGCCTGGCTTGATCGCGGCGCGCCTTCTTCTTTTATCCTCGCGGAACCTGGCCCCGGGCGCGGCACCCTGATGGCCGATATTCTGCGTGCGACAGGTTCCGTGCCGGGGTTTCATGCGGCGGCTGACGTGCATCTGATTGAGGCCTCTGTAACTCTGCGTGAGATCCAGAAAGAAGCGCTGAAAGACCATCAGATCACCTGGCACAACGACCTGTCAGACCTGCCCGAAGGCCCCTTGTTTCTGGTCGCGAACGAATTTCTGGATGCCCTGCCCATCCGCCAGTTTATCCGGGACGGCAAAAGCTGGCGCGAAAGATGCATCGCATTGAACACCACACAGGATGCGCTGTGCTTTGGCACCGGCGATGCCACTGACTTCCCGGCGCTTGCGCATCGCCTGGCAGATACAAAAGACGGCGATCTGGTAGAACTGAACGCCCCGGCCTGCGCCACCACCGCCGAGATTTCCCGACGCATCAAAGCACAGGGCGGGCTGGCCCTGCTTGTGGATTATGGTGGCTGGCAGTCAAAGGGTGATACATTTCAGGCCCTGAAGGGTCACGAATTCTCAGATCCCCTGACAGACCCCGGCAACGCCGACCTGACAGCCCATGTGGATTTTGACCCCCTGACCCAGGTGGCAACGCAGGCTGGACTGAATGTCAGCGGGTTAACCCTGCAGGGCGTTCTTCTGGAACGGCTTGGCATCACCGGACGCGCACAGGCGCTGGCGCAGAACATGTCCGGCGAGGCGCTTGAAAACCACATCGCTGCACATCGGCGCTTGACCCATCCGGAAGAAATGGGGACGCTGTTCAAAGCCATTGCGATTTCAGCGTCCGGCACGCCGCCGGTCCCCGGGTTCAATCCGCCGGGCGCAAATTCTGTATAACGATCTCTGCCGGAGTACCTCCATGGGCCTTGAAATTCTGACCGACGACAGCCTTGCCCCGTTCCGCCATGGGTTCTTTACCCGTAAGGGCGGGGCATCCTCTGGCATTTACGAAGGGCTGAATTGCGGGTTTGGTTCTGATGATCAGGCGGATTGTGTGGAAATCAATCGTGCCCGCGTGGCTGATGCGATGGAGGTCGAAACTGATCACCTTCTGTCCTTGCATCAATATCACTCAGCTGATGTTCTGCATGTGACAGGCCCGCTGCCCCGCCCTTTGCCAAAAGCGGATGCCATGGTGACGGATACGCCGGGCCTTGCGATCGGGGCGCTATCGGCGGATTGTCAGCCGGTGCTTTTTGCTGACGATCAGGCGCGGGTTGTCGGTGCCGCGCACGCCGGATCAAAAGGCGCGCTTGGCGGCGTGCTGGAAGCCACGATCGAGGCCATGGTGGACCTTGGTGCAGCACGGGAAAACATCGCAGCCGTGATCGGACCATCCATCAGCCAGGAGGCTTATGAGGTTGGCCCCGAATTCCGCGATGAATTTCTTGCGCAGGATGACAACTATGCCCGGTTCTTTGAAGCCGGCGAAGGGGATCTGTTCTGGTTTAACCTGCCCGGATTCGGTCAACATCGCCTGGAAGCGGCCGGCGTTAAATCAGCACGTTGGGTGCGCCACTGTACCTATAGTGATCCCGCACGTTTTTATTCCTGGCGCCGGGCCTGCCACCGGAACGAAGGCGATTACGGGCGGCTGATTGCCTGTATCCGGGCCTGATTTAGACCATCACAAACATGGCGCAACTGTGACGCCCGGCAAGGGAAAACCCTGATCCGGTCAAATCCCTGCCGCTTTCCCGATGGATAAGCCCTGTGAAAGACAGGAGTGCCCCGATGGATCAGAATACAAAGAAGCCGGACAGCCGCCTGGAAGAAAGCCGCGAAGCCCTGCTGCGGGATGCTGAAACAATCAAAGTCGAAATGCCCTGGGCCCGTGGCGCACGGCGTCAGGAAATGATTGAACGCCGGGCGAACTGAAGCTTATCCGCCCCGATGGACGGGTTCGCGAAATACGCCCACGAAAGAAGCGCTGAGTTTTCAGAGGCCACTTTCAAGCTGACGCACACGTTCTTCCAAAACCTCAAACGGAACGCCGGGCACGTCTTTCGCGCAGCGGATCACAAGTGACGTCTTCACGCTGGCCACATTTTCCGCAGAGGTAAGTTCTTCTGTCAGGAAGCTCTGGAAAGTCGACAGATCCGGCGCGACGCATTTCAGCAGGAAATCCACTTCGCCATTCAGCATGTGGCATTCACGTACAAGCGGCCAGTCGCGGCATTTGCCTTCAAACACGCTCAGATCTGCTTCGGCCTGACTGACCAGCCCGACCATGGCGAACACCTGCACTTCAAAGCCAAGTTCGCGGGAATCCACATCCGCATGATAGCCGCGAATATAACCGGCTTCTTCAAGTGTACGCACGCGACGCAGACAGGGCGGCGCAGAGATGCCAACACGTTTGGCCAGTTCAACATTGGTCATACGACCATCGGCCTGCAGTTCAGCCAGAATCTTACGGTCAATTTCGTCAAGTTTAGAGCCAGCCATGAGATCCGCCTGAAGTTTAGGTTGTTTTTGCGACCCGCATAACGGGAGAATACAGCAGGTGCAACGCCCTAGCTGTTTTCGCGGATCGTACGCGACCCGACCCATCTGCGCAATAATATTTCAACATCAGGTCGAAAACTTTACGTGGCGTCCATTGGTCTGCGGCGCCCATAGATTTTTCGTGACCACCGCGCAGACGCCCTTCCCCCCAGAGGCCCGCGGGCTTATATCCGTTGAAACAGAAATTAACGGAGTCTCCCATGGCGGATACGCGGCACACCAAAGTTCTTATCATCGGTTCCGGCCCTGCAGGCTATACTGCGGGCGTTTACGCAAGCCGTGCCATGCTGGAACCCATTCTTGTTCAGGGGATGGAACCCGGCGGTCAGCTGACCACAACCACTGAGGTCGAGAACTGGCCAGGCCACAGCGAAATCCAGGGCCCGGATCTGATGGTCAACATGGAAGCCCACGCCCGCGCGATGGGGACCGAGATTATCTCTGACCTGATCACATCCATCGACATGTCCAAACGTCCATTCACCGCCCAAAGCGACAGCGGCACCGTTTACACAGCGGATGCTGTGATCCTGGCAACCGGCGCACGTGCAAAATGGCTGGGCCTTGAGTCTGAAGAGAAATTTAAAGGCTTCGGCGTTTCCGCCTGTGCAACCTGTGATGGGTTCTTCTATCGCGGCCAGGAAATCGTCGTGATCGGCGGCGGGAATACCGCTGTGGAAGAGGCTCTGTTCCTGACGAACTTTGCCTCTAAGGTAACCCTGATCCACCGCCGTGATGAGTTGCGCTCTGAAAAGATCCTTGAAGATCGCCTGATGAAGAACGAGAAAATCGAACCACTTTGGCTCCATGAACTTGTTGAAGTTGTTGGCGATGAAAACCCGCTGGGCGTCACTGGCGTGCGCGCGAAACATGTGAAAACCGGCGAGATCACCGAAATCCCATGTAAGGGTGTGTTCGTTGCGATCGGTCACGCGCCCGCAAACGAACTGGTGAAAGACACGCTGGAAACCCATATGGGCGGCTATGTTGTGACGAAACCGGACAGCACTGAAACCTCTGTGCCCGGTATTTTTGCGGCTGGTGACCTGACAGACCACAAATATCGCCAGGCAGTGACATCCGCCGGCATGGGTTGCATGGCCGCACTGGAAGCGGAACGTTTTCTGGCTGAACAGGGTGGCGAAGAAGGATAATCCTTCCGGGCGACCAATCGGAAAATCACGTAAAGGGTGGGCTTCGGCCTGCCCTTTTTTGTTCTTTGCACACCCCCGCTGGCTGTACCAAAAAGAACACAAAATTTACCCTGCCAGAACAAAAACCCTTTGCAGAATTGGCATCACACCCTATGTGTTCACGCATGAACAGTTATTGAGTCGTATGTTATGGCAACCCCCGTGACGAAATCCAACCTGACAGAGGAAGACCAGATCTTCCTGCTCCTGCGCCAGTTAGACACGGTGCCGGGTGCGTCTCAGCGCGCGACCGCCGCTGCGATTGGGATTTCACTGGGTCGCCTGAACGCCCTTCTGCGTGACGTGGCGGATGCGGGTCTTATCACCATCAGTGAACGCGCCGGCCCCGATAAACGCCAGCGGTTCGCTTATACTTTAACCTCCCGGGGTGGCGCAGAGATGCGGCATCTCACGGACAGCTTTCTTGCCCGCAAGCTGGCCGAATTTGAAGCCCTGCATGCAGAGCTGACAGGTACCACCAGCGGGCTTGTACCGTTTAAAAACAGGAACAGTATTATGGAAAACAACCTCGCCCCGATCCCGGAGCTTTATGTTTCTTACGAAAGTGCGCAGAAACTGAAAGTGGAAGCTGGCGATCTGACCAGCCATGACCTGACACCACGTCAGATCTGTGATCTGGAACTGCTGATGAACGGCGGCTTTAACCCGCTGAAAGGCTTCCTGTCCGAGGAAGATTACAACGGCGTTGTTGAAAACATGCGCCTGGCGGATGGTACGCTCTGGCCGATGCCGATCACTCTGGATGTGTCCGAAGACTTTGCTGCCAGCATCGAAGCAGGCCAGGACATCGCCCTGCGTGACCAGGAAGGCGTGATCCTTGCGACCATGACCGTGACTGACAAATGGGAGCCAAACAAAGCCCGCGAAGCTGAAAAAGTTTTCGGTGCCGATGATGATGCACACCCTGCGGTAAACTACCTGCACAACCAGGCTGGCAAGATTTATCTGGGTGGCCCTGTTGTCGGTATCCAACAGCCGGTACACTATGATTTCCGCGGCCGCCGTGACACACCGAACGAGCTGCGCGCTTACTTCCGTAAGCTGGGCTGGCGCAAAGTTGTGGCCTTCCAGACCCGCAACCCACTGCACCGCGCCCACCAGGAACTGACCTTCCGTGCCGCACGTGAAGCCCAGGCCAACCTGCTGATCCACCCGGTTGTCGGCATGACCAAACCTGGCGACGTTGATCACTTTACCCGCGTACGTTGTTACGAAGCTGTGCTGGATCAATACCCATCCGCAACCACATCCATGTCTCTGCTGAACCTTGCGATGCGCATGGCTGGCCCACGTGAAGCTGTCTGGCACGGTCTGATCCGTAAAAACCACGGCTGCACCCACTTTATCGTTGGTCGCGACCACGCGGGCCCGGGCAAAAACTCCGCAGGCGAAGATTTCTACGGCGCCTATGATGCACAGGACCTGTTCCGCGCGCATCAGGAAGAAATGGGCATCGAAATGGTCGATTTCAAACACATGGTTTATGTGCAGGAACGCGCCCAATACGAACCTGCGGATGAGATCAAAGATGCGGATGACGTGACCATCCTCAACATCTCTGGCACAGAACTGCGTCGCCGTCTGGCCGAAGGTCTTGAGATCCCGGAATGGTTCTCTTTCCCTGAGGTCGTAACAGAACTGCGCCGTACCAAACCGCCACGTTCCCAACAGGGTTTCACCGTGTTCTTCACCGGTTTCTCTGGTTCAGGCAAATCCACCATTGCGAATGCTCTGATGGTCAAGCTGATGGAAATGGGCGGCCGCCCGGTGACACTGCTTGATGGTGATATTGTTCGGAAGAACCTGTCGTCTGAACTGGGTTTCTCCAAAGAGCACCGCGATCTCAACATCCGTCGTATCGGTTATGTGGCATCTGAGATCACCAAAAACGGTGGTATCGCAATCTGTGCGCCCATCGCGCCTTACGCCACCACCCGCCGCGCGGTACGTGAAGACATCGAAAGCTTTGGTGCCTTTGTTGAAGTTCACGTGGCAACCAGCATTGAAGAATGCGAACGCCGCGACCGTAAGGGCCTGTATAAATTGGCCCGTGAAGGCAAGATCAAAGAGTTCACAGGGATTTCCGACCCATATGATGTACCGGTTGATCCGGAACTGGCTGTGGAAACTGAGAATGTGGACGTTGATAACTGCGCCCACCAGGTGTTGCTGAAACTGGAAAGCATGGGCCTGATCTGACCCCCTGAAACAAAGAAAGCCCCGGATATGAGCCGGGGCTTTTTATTTGCACTGACCGGAAACTTCCAAAGTTTCCGGGGCGTTTTCTTTCAAAGAAAACGGATATCAGACTTCGAGAATCCCCCACATCAGGACCTTACCCTGCCCGGCCACTTCAACGCCGGTTGGCGCGTCACGCGACCCCAGAACCCTGACGTGAGCCATGCCGGGCCGCCCCATCCAGTGACCCTGCTCGGCCCGGAAGTCAGAGGTTTCGATAAAATTGTGACGCCAGAGATAAGCCGCCATACACCCGGTTGCAGACCCTGTAAAAGGGTCTTCTGGTGGCATTGGCGCAGGCAACAACAAGCGGGAGAATGTATGCCCCGCCTCTGTTTCACCCCCAAGGGTCACAAGGAACGGTTCAATCAGATCGGCGCGCGGGGTACCCGGCGGGTTCAAAGCGGCCCAGGCGTCAACATCAAGGCATGCGCGGCGCAGGGCCTCTTTATCTCGCAACAGGGTGATACAGAACGGCGTGCCGGTTGAGACAATCTGCGGCGGCGCAATGATGTCGTCTTCATTCAGCCCATACATCGCGGCAATCACAGATTTATCCTGAATCGCGCCAAACTCCGGCGCGGGCTGGGTCATGGAAATCAGTGCATCCGGGCCGTTGCCAGTCACTTTGATCGGCAGCACACCGGCCCCGACTTCCAGGGTGAATTCCGCTTCGCCGCCCGACAGGTCAATCACGCCGCGATCAATCAGAGAAGCAACCGTGGCAATTGTCGGATGGCCAGCCATCAGAATTTCTTTATCTGCCAGGTAATAGCGCGCGCCAAAATCAGCGACATCGGATTCAACAATGAATGCGCATTCCGACAAGGATGTTTCCCGCACAAGCGCCATGCGATCTGCCTCTGACATATCATCGGCCTCATGCACAACCACACAGCCATTCCCGCCAAACGCGTGATTTGTAAAGGCATCAACCCAGTCAAAACTATGTGGCATCCTGCAATCCTCCGCCGCTTCCGGCGTCTATTTCTCAGTAAACTTCAATTCAATTCTGCGGTTTTGCGCCCGGGCTTCTGACGTGTTTTCCGGATTGATCGGGTGATGTTCCCCAAAGCCCGCCGCAATCAGGCGTTCCGCAGGAATACCAAGATCATTAATCATATAACGAACAACTGATAACGCGCGTCCCTGGGACAATTCCCAGTTATCCCGGTAGCGGCCACTGCTGGCCTGGGGCACATTATCTGTATGCCCGTCCACCCGGATGACCCAGTCGATTTCCGGCGGGATTTCGTCTGCAACATCCCGCAAAATTTCGGCAATCTTTGCCACTTCACCACGCCCTTGTGACAACAGATCGACAGAACCGCTGGGAAAGAGGACCTCGGAACTGAAAACAAAGCGATCCCCGACAATGCGCACTCCGTCCTGACTGCCCAGAACATCGCGCAAACGTCCGAAGAATTCAGACCGGTATTGTGCAAGATCCGCGTTTTCGCCTTCCAGGCGGCGGCGTTCTGCTTCTTCCAGTTCACGGCGGCGGCGTTCTTCGGCGGCCACCTGTGCAAGCGCGGAATTCAACTGCGATCCAAGCGCTTCAAGCTGTACATTGTTCGCCGTGTCGCGTGCGGCGGCTTCGTCCAGAAGGTTCTGAAGCGCGCCCAGCTGCCCGCGAAGTTCCGCAACCTGGCGGTTCAGAAGTTCCAGTTCGCGTTGATTTTCGGCAGATGCCGCTTCGGCCTCACGCAATTCCTGCTGCGCCGTGGCCAGAAGGGCCGTCTTGCGTTCTGCTTCAGACACAACACCCGAAGCTTCCTGTTCTGCCAGACGGGCGGCAGCCAGCAAGGTCAGGGTTTCTTCGGCCTCGCGACGCTGTTCTTCCAGCGCCAGTGTCATCGCTGTGAGTTCCGTATCCGCGTTTTGCAGACGTTCGCGCAAGGCCTCTGCCGCCAGGCTTTCGGCAAGGCGGGCGGCTTCAGCATCACTCAGCTCTTCAGCCGCAGCGTCAGCCTTCGCCTGAAGTTCTGCTGTCAGTGCCTCAAGCGCCTCGCGCTGCGCCGCCGCCAGCCGGGCCGCTTCTTCTGCCGCATCGGTTTCTTCACGCGCCCGGGCAAGGGCCAGCTGCGCGGCCTCAGTGTCAGAAATCAACTGCGTCTGCACATCTTCAAGCTCATCAATCCGCGCGGCCAGCGCATCCCCGACCGCAAGCGCATCATTGCGTTCAGACAGAAGGGCGGCAACCTGGGCTTCAAAGCCCGTGATCCGGTTATTTGCCGCATTCAGCGCCGCAGCCTGGCTGGTGTTCTGCCCCCGCAGGCTGGCGATCAGAGCCTGCTGTTCGCGCGCCTCAATTTCGGCCTGGGACAGGTTTTCAGACAGTTCCCGCGAACGGGTTTCTTCAAGCCCCAGCGCAGACGCCAGTTCCATCACCTGCCCGGTCAGCTCGTCGAGTTCTTTGTCCTGGCCGGAAATGGTTTCCCGCAACACGAACTGCACGATCATAAAGATCGTCAGCACAAACATCAGAACCAGCAAAAGCGCGGTCATTGCATCCACAAAGCCCGGCCAGATAGAGGCCTGGAATTTCTGTCCTGTGCGTCGCGACAGCGCCATGATCAGCTCTCAGACCGGCGGTTGCCCACACGCGCCATCGGGGCGGCAAGCGCCTGCAAACCTTCAGCAACCTGCGCAAGTTCCGCGCGCAGATCAGCAATGCTTTCCTGACGACCCGCTGACATTTCTTCCAGGATCCGCAGAAGCTGCACATCAATTGACCGCAGGCGCATCCGGCTTTCCGCATCTGCATGGGGACCACCGGCTTCGCCTTGACGGCTCAGCGCTTCGATCAGCCGTTCCTGACCTTCCGCGATCCGCGTCAGTGCGGCGGTTTGTGCATCACCTGCTTCTGCCGACACACCGCCACCAGGCATATTGTCGATCAGTGCCCCGATCTTTTCCTCAAGCATTGCGCGGGACACATCCGCCTTTGTGTAGATCTCCTGCACGCTTTTCATCTGCTGCGCCATCCGATCCAGCGCAAAAGCAAGGGCACCGCTGTCGGCCCCACCTTCGCTGTCACCATCACCGGAAGCAAAGCCCAGGCGTGTGATTGTGGACAGCCATTCTTCAAGCTCACCGTAAAAACGGTTCTGGCCGTGGCCTGCGAACAGTTCCAGCAAGCCGACCACAAGCGATCCGGCAAGGCCAAGCAGAGAGGACGCAAAAGCCGTGCCCATGCCGCCCAGCTGTTCTTCAAGCCCGCCCATCAGACGGGTGAACACATCCACTCCAAGGGCTTCCTCACCATCTTTGGGCGCAAGCGAACTGATCGTATCCACAAGCGCCGGAATGGTTGTTGCAAGGCCATAAAACGTGCCGAGAAGGCCCAGGAAGATCAGAAGGTTCACGATATAACGGGTGATATCGCGGGCTTCATCAATCCGCGTCGCCACAGAATCCTGAATGGAACTGGCGGAAGACGATGAAATCTGCAGCTGCAGTCGTTGCCCGGCCCGTCCACGCAAAAGCGTTGCCAGAGGCACAAGCAGTTTTGGCGCCTGCGTGGTGTCGCCATCGGGATCAGCAACAAACCCTTCGATCCAGCGCACCGCATAAAACAGCTGAACGACCTGTGAAAAACAGGCCAGGACACCGATAATAAAGACAAAAACGATAAATCCGTTCAGCCAGGGATTGGCCAGGAAGACAGGGCCAATCCGGGGCAGTGCCACCCAAAGCCCAAACCCCACAAGCCCGATCACCGCGAGCATCGTCAATATCTGACGCACCGGATGGGAAAAGCTTACGCCTGCGTCATACTGCTGTGTTTCCGCCATTGCGGCCTCATCCCGATTTTGTTGTTCTTTGACCACAGGATAAGCGTTCAGGCCCCCAAGGCCAGTAAAATTTAAGGGGTCTGCAAATCATTACATTTCACACAGGATCTTACTGATCCGCTACAAGCACCTTTACACGTTCCGCAAGCCAGGACAAATCCGCATCGCGCAGGCCTGTTTCTTCCAGATGCGCGGCCGTGTTCCACAGGTATTCTGTGTTCGGACCGCGCCCGCCCACGGCTGTTGACATGATCTGCGCCTGTTCTTCCAGTGCAAGCCCGCCGCAGTATTGTTCATGCACAGGATCAATCACATAAGTCACCGCCTGCAGCGACCCTTCCGGGGTTTCCAGCGTCTGTATCGTTTCCAGATAGGCCGAAGACACAAGTTCACGTTCCCGCAGCTCTGCCAGTGTTTTCTCTGCATGTTCCAGGGCGACAAAGAAAGCCACACCGTCACAGAACGCATCTTCCTGATGATCCAGCGCCAGAACAAGGCCGGGCTTTTCCTCGGTGCCGCGATGGTGAATGGATCGCATACAGAACGACCGGTGCCAGCCTTTCAGCCGCGCCTGCTTTTGTTCTGCCACCGGGAACCCGGGATTCCACAGAAGGGATCCGTAACCAAACACCCAGAATCCGTCTGAAATATCAATGTCGACCATACATACCACCATCATTGCTGGTTCTTTTCTCTGCGCCCCTGTAAACACCAGGAAAGAGCAAAGGGAAAGAGCAACCATGCGCGCGCTGATTATCTTTATACTATGTGTCTTCATTGGCTGGGGCGGTTATTGGATTGTAGGATCCATGACGCTTGAAAGCCAGCTGAAGGCGGCTTTTGAAGAGGCAGGGGATCAGGGCATTGATCTGCAGTATTCTGAATTTGGCGTGCAGGGATTTCCGAACCGCTTTGACACCGTCATGCGCGATGTGGATCTGAAGATCCCGGCGGAAGGTGTTGAATGGCAGGCCCCTTTGTTTGTGACTGCTGCGCTCAGCTATAAGCCCTGGCATCTGATCGCCACCTGGCCACAGGAACAAAGCCTGCGCATCGGGAATTTCAGTGCAGATATTCTGACAGAGGAAATGCAGGCCAGCGTGGTGTTTGAACCAGACGTCAGCCTGCCGCTTGATCGCAGCCAGCTTGTGGCAAAAAATCTGCGCCTGACGCCTGCGGGCACATCTGATCTGTTGCTTGCCGCGTCTGAGGTATTCATTGCAACGCGCCAGGCAGATGGCGCAAACAATGCCCATGACCTGTTGATCAGCCTGAAACAGATACTGCTGCCGCAGGAGATCACCGATCAGATCAACCCGGATCAGATCCTGCCTGTGCGCCTGAATGAGATACGCATTGATTCAAATCTGGAACTGGCTGGCCCGGTTAATCGTGAGGGCATCCCCCCCCTGCGTGCGTTGGACCTGCGTGAGGTAAAGCTTGCATGGGGGGACGTCAATATCACCCTGAACGGACGCCTGACCCTGGACCCCGCCGGTCAGGCCCAAGGACAACTGGCCCTGAAAATTGAAAACTGGCGTGATGCCTTTCAGGTCTTTGTCACAACTGGGCTTGTTCAACCCGGCTGGGAAGGCGCGCTGACGGCACTGACCCTGTCGGATGGCAATCCGGACACGCTGGAAGCCCCGCTGAATGTGCAGAGTGGTCAGATCTTCCTGGGGCCGTTTCCTTTGGGACCTGCACCATTGATTTTTTCCCGGTCTTAACGCCCCTTTCCAGCCGGGAAGCGATGCGCCAGAATGCAGGGTGTTATTCCCGGCCTGTCTGGAAACTATGAAAGAACGCACATGGCGCAACTGAACCCGGAAGAAACCGCTTTTGTCAGTGAAGTCATTGATCATTGCCTGCCCCGACCGACAGGCCCTGACGACACGCTTTCCCCGAAGGCTTTCAGCGGACAATATGCGGCCTGGGATGGCGGGCTGGAAATACTTCGAAGCGATGGCACATCCTGGCCTCTGCACTTTGATGACAGCACGGGTACGTTTCGGGCGAAAAACCAAAACACACAACCCAAGCTCAGACGGCTTGCCAGATTTCTGAATGAAGTCCTCCGGCTCGGGTTTAATGCACCTTTGCGTGTGGATATGGCGGATTGCCGGAAATTCGGCAGCCGCGGCTGGCCACAACCAGACAGACCGCGCATTTGCTATAACAGACGGGATCAGGGGAAAAACATTATGCTGTGGCCCCTGGCCGGGTATCACGGGTTGAACACAGGACATTTTGCGCATCTCGACTGCGTACCTGATGAAAACTATGACGCGCGGATCGATCAGATCGTCTGGCGGGGCAATCTGACCGGGGTTTCAAACTTTCTGTTTCCGGAACGCGGCGAGACAGGCCGCGCGACCCACCGCATTCTGGCGGATCTGATCGCCACCCCCAGGGCTCCCGACACACTGGCACAACTGAAAGATGAACTGCTGGGTGTGAACCGGTATCGCTTTGTGACAGAGAACATCAACAATCCCGACTGCGATTTCAGGTTCTCTCTGACCCCAAAGCACGAAGCTGCTGCAAATACTGCCCTATTGCAGGGGTTTTGCGATGAGAGACGTTCCGAGCGATGGTTGCAAAGCTACAAATATGTGCTTTCGATTTCCGGTTATGATACGGGTTCGAACTTCTTTGATGCCATTCAGTCTGGTGCGCTGGTGTTTAAGGAAACCGATGGCTGGGAACTGTTCTACACAGCCTCATTCCGCCCCTGGGAACATTATGTGCCGGTGGCACCAGGTGGCTCTGATCTGGCTGAGAAGCTTGAATGGGCAAGAAACCATCCCGCTGAGTGCAGGGAAATGATTGCGGCTGCGATCCAGACAACGCGACTTTTTGCAAACCCGCAGCTGCGTGAAATCTACCTGAGAACGCTGCTGGAAACTTATTCCGCAACGGGATGAGAGGTTTTGTATCCTCACGGCCCCCGCCTGTCCGGCGATAGCGCTTAGCGACAATAAGCACCGCTGCGGTGACGTGCGACATCAAAGTGGAAATGATCCTGATGGTAACGGTCGGCATCCGGGCCAAGCACTGTTCCAAAAGGACCACAGGCCGCGCGGTGCATGTTGCGCAGCATCTGGCGCTGCGGGTTTTCACGCCAGCCGTTCAAAACGGAAATTTCCACCCCGTTCTGCAAACGGATCCCGGCAATATCAATTGCGTTGCCCTTCCCATGTTCACTGATCCGGGCGCCCGGTTGATTGTTACGGGTGCGGCAGGAATAACTGGCCACGACGCGCAGGCTTTCGACACCGCCGCCAAGCCGGCCGACGGCAGGACGCACGCCTTCATTGATCCAGGTTTTCAGGGCCTGGGCCGTATCGCAATTGATCGTCGCCGGACTGGACAGCGTCACGCCATCGACTTCAGTGATACGCACCGGGGAAGACACGCCACACCCACGCTGTGTTCCGGCAATGGATGCAACCTGTTCGCCCCGGATTGCGCGATCGCCGCAAACGGAACCCCGGCGCGGCTGATTGCTGCGCGCACGCTCTGCCTGACGTTCAGCGCGTTCACGGCGGCGACGCTCGGCCCTTGTTTCGCCTTGCGGGGCGGCGGCAGGGCTGGCCTGTGCAACGCGTGTCGACAGGTTGGCGGGGCGCAACTGTGGGATCAGCGACCGGCTGACACCAGGCACAGAGGCGGACACAAAACCTGCCGTTGAAGCCACCGGTGCAGACGCAGCTGCCTGTGTGACAGGGGCAGCAGCAGGCACAGTGCCCGGGCGCAGTTGCGGGCGGATAGAGGCATTGTAAAAGACAGGCACCGTGGTTGTACGCACCGCATCAAGGGAAGATGACCCGGGGCGCAGCTGTGGGATCAGCGAGGTTGCAGGCGCATTCGCATGCACCCCCTGCCCCAGCGTGACCATCGCCAGAAACGCATATGCACCGGCCCGTAACATCAGCTTTTTTCCACCGGTTTTGCACCCCGGCCGAAATCGGGCGCATCCGTATCCTGACCCGCCTCAATAATGCCGCGACGAATGGCACGGGTGCGGGTGAAATAATCATGCAGCATATCGCCATCCCCGGTGCGGATGGCACGTTGCAGGGCGAACAGTTCTTCGGTGAAGCGACCAAGAATTTCCAGCGTGGCTTCTTTGTTGTTCAGAAATACATCGCGCCACATGGTCGGGTCAGACGCCGCAATCCGGGTGAAATCCCGGAAACCGGCAGCGGAATATTTGATGACTTCGCTATCGGTCACGCGACGCAAATCATCGGCAACACCCACCATCGTGTAAGCGATCAGATGCGGTGCATGACTGGTGACGCCCAGCACAAGATCATGATGTTCCGCGTCCATCTGTTCAACATTCGCACCCAGGCCTTCCCAGAACTTTGTCAGACGATCAATTTCTGCCGGGTTGTCACAGCAATCGGAAATCAGCAGACACCAGCGGTTGTCGTAAAGTTCCGCAAAGCCCGCATCCGGGCCGGAATGTTCTGTGCCGGCCAGCGGGTGGCCCGGGATGAAACAGACGTGATCCGGCAGATGTGGCATAACATCACGAATGACAGCAGCTTTCACAGATCCCACATCGGTGATCACTGCGCCCTGTTTCAGATGTGGGGCAATTTCCGCAGCAACCGCACCCATGGCACCAACGGGCACACAAAGCACGACAAGATCCGCGTCCTTCACGGCATCTGTCGCGCTGTCACAAACCACATCACAGAGGCCGATTTCGCGCGCACGTTTGCGGGTGTCTTCCGATCGGGCGAAACCGGTGACTTCCCCGGCAAGGCCCGCGCGCTTCATCCCCCAGAACATGGAAGATGCGATCAGGCCCAGGCCGATCAGGGCAACACGATTATAGATCTGCGTCATGGCGTGACATCCGCTTTCACTGTCGGATCTTCCGCGCTGCCTTCCTTAAAGCGCCCGATGACATGGGCAACGCGGCGGCAGGATGGTTCATCCCCAATGGTGATACGCAGACAGTTCGGCAGGTTATAGCTGGCGACCTTACGCACGATCAGACCTTCTTTGCGCAGCTCAAGATCGCAGGCGTTTGCCTCAGATTCAGAACCGAAACGCGCAAGAATAAAGTTCGCACAGGACGTGTCAGACATCACGCCATGTTCGGCCAGCGCTTCGGCCAGCCAGGCACGCAGACGGGCGTTCTCATTGCGGCATTTTTTGACGTGGTCCTGATCTTTCAGGGCAGCTTCGGCGGTTTCCAACTGTGGGCGTGACAGGTTGAACGGCGGGCGGATTTTCATCAGCACATCCACCACCTGTTTCGGCGCATAGCCCCAGCCCACGCGCAAACCACCAAGACCGTAAAGCTTGGAAAATGTGCGGGTCATCACGACGTTATCGCGACTTTCCACAAGGCCCGCGCCACCATCGAAATTCTCGATGTAATCCGCATAGGCCCCATCAAGCACCAGCAGACATTGCGGTGGCAGGCCTGCCGCAAGACGGCCCACTTCATTGCCGCCGATCATTGTGCCGGTTGGATTGTTCGGGTTGGCGATAAAGACCAGTTTTGTACGTTCCGTGCAGGCTTCGAGGATGGCATCCACATCGGTCAGGCGACCACGCTCCTTCACCTCAACGGGCGTGCCCCCGGCGGCGAGGGTGGAAATGCGGTACATGGAAAACCCGTGTTCGGTATGGATGACTTCGTCACCTTCACCAACATAGGCCTGACACAGCAGTGAAATCACTTCGTCCGAACCATTGCCGCAGATGATGCCTTCTTCTTCCAGATCAAACTGGCTGGCCAAGGCTTTGATCAGGCTTTTATGGTCAGAGGGCGGATAGCGATGCAGTTCGTGGCCGGACTTGCGCCAGGCCTCTTCCGCCTTTTCAGACGGCCCAAAAGGGTTCTCATTGGACGAGAGTTTGATCACGTCACGCACACCGGCAACCTTCGCTTCACCACCTTTATAAGGTGAAATCGCGCGAATACTGCTTTTTGGCCGGATGTTGGTCATGGGAAAGCCCACCCTTGCTAAAAGATACAAGGGTGGTTGTAACGGCAGCTTTCAGGCAAGGCCATGGGGAAAACGACGCGGCGTACAGTTATCCCGAAGAGGTGACATTCAAAGCCCGGACATCCAGGCGCGCAGATCGGTGAAGAAGGCTTCTTCTTCCTCAATAAACGGATAATGCGCCGAATTTTCATAGACTGTCAGTGTTGCATTAGGCGCAAGATCAGCGATACGACCCGCCCCGTGATCCGGCGGCGTAATGCCATCAACCCGTCCGGCGACCGCCCAGACCGGCGTTTTCACATCCGGCAGAATGCCCGTCATATTGAACGTCCCAAGCAGACCGGCGGCGGTATTCCAGGCCTGATAGGAATATGTCGTTGCCTCATCCAGCTTTGCACCAACCGCAGGATCGAAATCCTTAAAATACATCTGAATGACAAGGTTCCAGGTCGCGCGAAAGGTTTCATTGTCCGGCATCGGCCCGCTGAACAATGCAGCAAGCGCCCCCATCTGATCCTCATTCCCGGACAGCGCCGGTTCATAATCCAGCGCAGGGGCTGTGTCGATCAATGCCAGACCGCGCAGCTTGTCCTGATGGGCGGCGGCATAGGCCTGGGCAATAAAGCCACCATAGGAATGGCCGATCAGGGTCATATCGTCGTGGCCAAGATGCGCGCGCAACGCATCTGCATCTGACACCAGACGCTCCATCGTCAGATCAGAGAAATCTTCAGGATAGGCAGACTGGCCATTTCCGAAGTGATCGTAATAGATCACGGTGTGCGTATCAGAGAGCTGATCGAAATATGGGCGCAGGTAAGTGTGATCCAGCCCAAGCCCGCCATGCATCACCATCACAGCCGGCCCTTCGCCGACGACTGTGTAGGATAGCGCGGCACCATTGATCTGCGCCTCATCCGCTTGTGCAATTGAACTGATGGCCATAGCGGCAAATCCCCCGAATACTGATAAAGCTTTCATTTCACCCTCCATTTCTCAGGATTGTGGCACAGGTAAAAGTGATCCGGCAAACAAAAAGGCCAGCTGAAACAGCTGGCCTTCCGTATAGGACTGTGGCGAAGATCAGTTCTTCGCGTAGAATTCTACAACCAGGTTTGGTTCCATCATCACCGGGTATGGCACATCGCCAAGACCAGGGGTGCGAACGAAGGTTGCGGACATCTTGGAGTGATCCGCATCAACATAGTCAGGCACATCGCGCTCTGCCAGTTGGGTTGCTTCGATCAGAACTGCCAGCTGGCGGGACTTTTCACGAACTTCGATCACGTCACCTTCTTTAACACGGTAAGAAGGGATGTTCACTTTTTTGCCGTTTACGGTCACGTGGCCGTGGTTCACGAACTGACGTGCAGCAAAAACAGTTGCAACGAATTTCGCGCGGTAAACAACAGCGTCCAGGCGGCGTTCCAGCAGACCGATGAGGTTTTCACCAGTATCGCCTTTAACACGCTCAGCCTCGCCATAGATGCGACGGAACTGTTTCTCGGTCAGGTCGCCGTAGTAGCCTTTCAGCTTCTGCTTGGCGCGCAGCTGCAGACCGAAGTCAGACAGTTTGCCCTTACGACGCTGGCCGTGCTGGCCTGGGCCATATTCACGACGGTTCACCGGGGACTTAGGACGACCCCAGATATTTTCGCCCATGCGGCGGTCAATTTTGTATTTGGCAGACGTACGTTTAGTCACGGCTGATCTCCTTCTGTGCCCGCTTGTCAGCCCTTTCGGGCTTCCGCGCTGCGGTTTATTGAAGGGCGTTGTCCTTCTCCCGGTTGCTCGGGTGACAGGCTTCCCCTTGCGGGGGCCACCAACACCAAGAATCCCCAAAACAGATTCTGTCCGGGAACAGAGGGCTTTTAGGGCCAGGACCAGCGGCTGTCAACGTGATTTACACCCTGTTTTACAGATGGATTGCATGGTTATTCGCACCTTAAATATTTTATACTTGAAATAAATTTCACCTGTGGCACAGTTCAACCAGGGACAGGTGCGAGGACACAGGCCCCGACTGGGAGGAATATATGAAAATCGCATGTCTGGGCGGCGGCCCTGCCGGGCTTTACTTTGCCATCTCAATGAAACTGCGCCAGCCTGAGGCGCAGATCACCGTGATCGAGCGCAACAAAGCCGATGATACTTTCGGCTGGGGTGTGGTTCTGTCTGATGATGCGATGGGCAACCTTTCGGAAAACGACCCTGTTTCAGCGCAAATGATCCGCGATAGCTTTTCCTGGTGGGATGACATCGCCGTTGTGCATGACGGGGTGCGCACGGTGTCCGGCGGACACGGCTTTGCGGGCATTGGCCGGATGCGGATGCTGCTGATCCTGCAGGAACGCGCGCGGGAGCTGGGTGTGAACCTGGTGTTTGAGACCGAAGCAAAACCCGTGCACGATTATCAGGCCGAATATGACGTGGTGGTCGGATGTGACGGCCTGGGGTCCAAAGTACGCGAAACCCATGCCCAACATTTCAAACCCGAAATTGATGTGCGCGAATGCAAATTCATCTGGCTGGGCACCCATCAGAAATTCGACGATGCCTTCACCTTTATCTTTGAGAAAACTGAACACGGCTGGGTCTGGGTGCATGCCTATCAGTTTGACGATGACACAGCGACGGTGATTGTCGAATGCCAACAGGAAACCTGGGATAAGTTCGGCTTTGAGGACATGTCCAAAGACCAGATCATCGCGAAATGTGAAGAAATCTTTGCCGATCATCTGGGCGGGCATAGGTTGATGTCTAACGCCGATCATCTGCGCGGATCTGCCGTCTGGATGAACTTCCCCCGTGTCCTTTGCGAAAAATGGCATCATGAGAATGTGGTTTTGCTGGGCGATGCATCCGCCACCGCGCATTTCTCTATCGGGTCGGGTTCCCGTCTGGCCTTTGACAGTGCGATTGCGCTTGCTGAATTCATTCATACCGAAGACACGCTGGAAGGCGCTTTCACCCGCTACCAGGAGGAACGCCGCCTGGATGTGCTGCGTCTGCAATCCGCGGCGCGCAATTCGCTGGAATGGTTTGAACAAGTGGAACGTTACCTGGATCTGGACCCTGTGCAGTTCAACTATTCCCTGCTGACCCGATCCCAGCGCATCAGTCATGAGAACCTGCGGGAACGGGATGCGACATGGCTGGAAAGTGCCGAAAAATGGTTTCAGACCCAGGCAGGCGGGCCGGAAGCACCTGTGCGCGCGCCAATGTTTGCGCCTTATAAACTGCGCGACATGCACCTGAAGAACCGCATCGTGGTGTCCCCTATGGCGCAATATAAGGCTGTGGATGGCACCCCGGGCGACTGGCATCTGGTGCATTACGGTGAACGCGCCAAGGGCGGGGCCGGGCTGGTTTATACCGAGATGACATGCGTCTCTGACACAGGGCGTATCACCCCTGGTTGCCCTGGTCTCTACGCGCCAGAACATGAAACGGGCTGGAAGCGCCTGACCGATTTTATCCATGCGGAAAGTGACGCGAAAATCTGCTGCCAGATCGGCCATTCCGGGCGCAAAGGATCGACCCGCGTGGGCTGGGAAGGCATGGATCAACCGCTTGAGCGCGGGAACTGGGATCTGATCTCTGCCTCGGTCATCGCGTGGTCTGACAACAACGCAACCCCACGCGAAATGACGCGTGCGGATATGGATGAGGTCCGGGATCAGTTTGTTGCCGCAACAGAAATGGCCCAGCGCGCGGGCTTTGACATGGTGGAACTGCACGCCGCCCATGGCTATCTGATCAGTTCGTTCATTTCCCCCGTCAGCAATCAGCGCAGCGATGGATATGGCGGCAGCCTCGAAAACCGCATGCGTTACCCGCTGGAAGTCTTCCAGGCTATGCGGGCGGTCTGGCCGTCCGGCAAGCCCATGTCTGTCAGAATTTCTGCGAATGACTGGGTGGGCGAAGCTGGTATCACCCCGATCGATGCCGTCGATATCGCGGACATGTTCCACGCGGCGGGGGCTGACATTATTGACGTGTCCGCAGGCCAGACAACAACCGATGCCAGGCCCGTCTATGGCCGCATGTTCCAGACGCCGTTTTCAGATCGCATCCGCAATGACACAGGCATCGCGACGATGGCGGTAGGCAATATCTTTGAACCCGATCACGCCAATTCCATCCTGATGGCCGGGCGCGCAGACCTTGTCGCCATTGGCCGCCCGCATCTGGCTGATCCCTATTGGACTCTGCATAATGGTGCCGCAATCGGGGATCGTTCCGCCACCTGGCCCCTGCCCTATGATGCAGGACGCGAACAGGCCTGGCGGCTTGCAGATCGCGCGGCGGAAACTCTGGGGAAAGTGTGATGGCAGATCTGACAGGCAAACACGCAGTGGTCACGGGCGGCGGCACCGGTGTCGGCGCGGCGATTGCCGAAACGCTCGCCCATGCAGGCGCGCGGGTCACGGTGATGGGCCGCTCCGAAGCACCACTGAAACAGGTGGCAAAACAACACAAAGCGATAGGCTATACGACCTGCGACGTGACCAATCCCGAGGCCGTGAAATCTGCCTTCCGCGAAGCGCGCGGCGTGAATGGCGCAGTCGATATGATCATCGCCAACGCGGGTGCCGCCGAGAGCAAACCTTTCGCGAAAACCAGCGCCAACGAATTTCAGGCCATGCTGGATGTGAACCTGACGGGCGTGTTCAACTGCTTCCAGGCCGCTTTGCCCGATATGGAACTGGCAGGCGAAGGGCGGATGATCTCCATCGCCTCCACCGCCGGATTGAAAGGCTATCCTTATGTGGCGGGCTATGTCGCGGCGAAACATGGCGTCGTTGGCTTGACCCGTGCGCTGGCACTGGAATTGGCGCAGACCGGTGTCACCGTGAACGCCATCTGCCCCGGCTTTATCGACACCCCGATGCTGGAGCGATCCATCACAAACATCACGGAAAAAACCGGGATGGAGCGCGCCAAAGCAGAAAAGGCCTTACGCGCCCCCAACCCGCAGGATCGCTTTGTCACCCCGCAAGAGGTCGCGGATATGGTGCTTTGGCTCTGCTCGGATTCTGCGCGCGGCGTGAATGGCGCGGCCCTGCCGATCTCCGGCGGCGAAATATAAAGGTGAAGACATGGTAAACCCGGAACCCGATTCAAAATCCCGCCTGCGTCTGTGGCTGCGCCTCTTGAAAACCAGCCGGGGGATTGAGGCCACATTGCGCGAACGCCTGCGTGTGGAATTTAACTCCACCCTGCCGCGTTTTGACGTGATGGCCGCGTTGATGCGCCATGAAGACGGCTTACGGATGAGCGAACTGGCGGGCGGGCTGAAAGTATCCAACGGCAATGTCACCGGCATCATTGAACGCCTGGTGGAGGACGACATGGTGGAACGGGTTGCGGTGAAAGGCGATCGCCGGGCAACCAAAGTGCGCCTGACACGCGGCGGCAAGATCCACTTTGAAAAGCTTGCGGGAGCGCATGAAGCCTGGATTGACGAATTGCTAAGCGCCTTTGCCCCCGAAGATGCGGATTACCTGTCCGCGCAATTGCAGACGGTTGAGGATCAGACACATGACTAATGCGCGCATCGACGTTCAACATTTTAAACTTGAGGTGGCCGATCGCGTGGCCACTGTGCGCCTTGACCGGCCTGACCGCAAAAACCCGCTGACCTTTGACAGCTATGCCGAGTTGCGTGGCTGGTTCCGCGACCTGCATTACGTCGATGATGTGGATGTGGTGATCTTTGCCTCAAACGGTGGCAACTTTTCTTCCGGCGGTGATGTGCATGACATCATCGGCCCGTTGACGCGTATGAACATGAAAGAACTGATGCAATTCACCCGCATGACCGGGGATCTGGTGAAAGCAATCATGAACTGCGGCAAGCCGGTGATCGCCGCAGTCGATGGCATTTGCGTTGGCGCGGGTGCCATCATAGCCATGGCGTCCGACATGCGCATCGCAACACCCGAGGCAAAGACAGCCTTCCTGTTCACCCGCGTCGGGCTTGCAGGCTGTGACATGGGTGCCTGCGCGATCCTGCCCCGGATCATCGGACAGTCCCGCGCGGCAGAGTTGTTATACACCGGGCGATCCATGTCTGCGCAGGAAGGCGAGGCCTGGGGGTTCTATTCACGACTGGTTGCGGCAGATGATCTGATGACGCAAGCACAAGAGATGGCGGGCCGCATCAAAGCCGGGCCGAATTTTGCCCATATGATGACGAAAACCATGCTGAACCAGGAATGGTCCATGTCGATTGACCAGGCGATTGAAGCCGAAGCCCAGGCCCAGGCAATCTGCATGCAGACGGAAGATTTCAAACGCGCATACGATGCGTTTGTCGCCAAAGAAAAACCCGTGTTTGAGGGGGACTAAACGATGGCGGATACATCATATCTCTCCTGGCCGTTCTTTGAGGATCGGCACCGCGATCTGGCCGCTGAATTGCAGGCTTGGGCCACGCAGGAACTTGCGGACCTTGATCACTCCGACACCGATGCCCTGTGCCAGGGGCTGGTCGCGTGCCTGGGGCGTGATGGCTGGGCGGCGCATTCCGGGGTGGACCCTGCGGATGTCAGCGCAAAACTGGATGTCCGCACGCTTTGCCTGATCCGGGAAACGCTTGCGTATCACGATGGTATCGCAGATTTCTCTTTCGCTATGCAGGGGCTGGGCACGGGCGCGATTTCACTGTTTGGCACAGAGGCGCAAAAATCCGAATGGCTGCCCAAAACCCGCAGCGGCGCAGCGATCTCCGCCTTCGCGCTGACGGAACCACAATCCGGGTCTGACGTGGCCAATTCCACCATGACTGCCCAGCGCGATGGGGATGAATACATTCTGAACGGCGAGAAAACCTGGATTTCCAATGGCGGAATTGCCGATGTTTACACATTGTTTGCCCGCACCGGCGAAGCACCCGGCGCACGTGGGCTGTCAGCCTTTATCCTGCCCGCAGGCTTGCCGGGGTTTGAGGTTGCGGAACGCCAGGAAACCATCGCGCCGCACCCATTAGCCACCCTGCGTTTCACGAATTGCCGTATTCCGGCCAGCGCCATGATCGGCGAACCTGGCCAGGGCTTTAAGATCGCCATGTCGGTGCTGGATGTTTTTCGTTCCACCGTCGCTGCCGCCGCCCTTGGTTTTGCCCGCCGCGCATTGGATGAGGCCACCACCCGCGTCAAAGCCCGCCATGTGCAGGGCGCGCCGCTGGCGGATTTGCAGATGGTGCAGGGGCATATCGCCGATATGGCGCTGAAGATCGACGCAAGTGCCTTGATGGTTTATCGCGCCGCCTGGGCCAAGGATATGGGCGCGCCACGCGTCACCCGCGAAGCCGCCATGGCCAAGCTGTTTTCAACGGACGAAGCGCAGAAGGTCATTGATACGGCTGTGCAATTGTTCGGCGGCGACGGTGTGCGTTCCGGCATGATGGTTGAAAAACTGTACCGCGAAGTCAGAGCCTTACGCATCTATGAAGGCGCAAGTGACGTGCAGCGGGTGGTGATCGCGCGGGAGGCGCTGAAGGACTGAACAACTGGCCTGTTGGGAGGCGGGCCAAGGGGAGGAAAGAGAATGCTTAATCTGGGCGAAAGCGCGCATGTGGACACGTTCACACGCGACAACCTGCCGGCACAGGATCAATGGCCGGATTTTCTGCTGGATGGGTTTGACTACCCCGAACAGCTGAACACCGGGCATGAACTGTGCGACGCCATGGTCGATCGCGGCTTTGGCGACCACACAGCCCTGATCGGCAACGGGCGACGGCGCACCTATAAGGAACTCGCAGACTGGACCAACCGTCTGGCCCATGCGCTGGTCGATGATTTAGGCATAAAGCCAGGGAATAGAGTCTTAATCCGGTCTGCCAACAACCCCGCCATGGTCGCCTGCTGGCTGGCTGCGACCAAAGCCGGAGCCGTGGTTGTGAACACCATGCCCATGCTGCGCGCGGCGGAGCTAACAAAGATCGTGGACAAAGCCGAGATCACCCATGCGCTGTGCGACACGCGGTTGATGGATGAAATGGAGGCCTGCGCGAAAGACAGCGCATTTCTGAAAGTTGTGACCGGCTTTGACGGCACTTCAAACCACGATGCGGAACTGGATCGCCTGGCGCTGGAAAAGCCCGTGCAATTCGCGCCCTGCCCCACCTCGCGCGATGATGTGGCGCTGCTTGGGTTTACCTCCGGCACCACGGGCGACCCAAAGGCAACCATGCATTTTCACCGAGATCTGCTGATCATTGCCGATGGGTATGCAAAAGAAGTGCTGGGCGTCACGCCGGAAGATGTGTTCATCGGTTCCCCCCCGCTTGCCTTCACCTTCGGCCTTGGCGGCCTTGCGATCTTCCCTTTGCGCTTTGGTGCCGCCGCGACATTGCTGGAAAATGCCAGCCCGCCGAATATGATTGAGATCATTGAGAAATACAAAGCCACCGTCTGCTTCACCGCTCCCACCGCTTACCGCGCCATGCTCGCCGCGATGGAAGAAGGCGCGGATCTGTCCAGCCTGCGCGCGGCTGTTTCGGCGGGTGAGACCCTGCCCAAACCTGTCTATGACGACTGGATTCGCAAGACCGGCAAGCCGATGCTCGATGGCATTGGTGCGACTGAAATGCTGCATATCTTTATCTCTAACCGCTTTGATGATCACCGCCCGGCCTGCACCGGAAAACCGGTGGCGGGGTATGAGGTGAAAGTGATTGATGACACAGGCGCGGAACTGCCCACGGGTGAGGTCGGACGCCTTGCGGTGCGCGGCCCGACCGGGTGCCGTTACATGTCCGACGCGCGCCAGGCCGGCTATGTGCTGGACGGCTGGAACGTCACCGGCGACAGCTTCATGAAAGATGCCGATGGCTATCTGCATTTTGCGGCGCGCAACGACGATATGATCATCTCATCCGGCTACAACATCGCCGGGCCAGAGGTCGAAGCCGCCCTTCTGTCACACCCCGATGTTGCGGAATGCGCAGTGATCGGTGCCCCGGATGACGCACGCGGCTCCATCGTGCAGGCCCATGTGGTTCTGAACGCGGGCGCTGTGCCGGGGGGGCCATTGATCAAAGCACTGCAGGACCATGTGAAAGCCACCATCGCGCCGTTCAAATACCCGCGATCCGTTGTGTTCACCAAAGCCCTGCCAAAAACAGAAACCGGAAAAATACAACGCTTCAGGCTTAAAGAAAGCGGATGACAACGGGAACGCGAAAGCCCAGACTGCGGGCATAAATTAAGGGAGGAAGACATGAAAATTATGAAAACACTGATGGCATCCGCTGCGATGCTGCTGGCGACACAGGCAACGGCCGAAGTCAAAGTTGGCATGATCACCACACTGTCCGGCGGGGGGGCCGGTCTGGGGATTGATGTGCGTGATGGTTTCATGCTGGCGGTTGAAATGGCCGGACGCGATGACCTGGAAGTCGTGATTGAAGACGATCAGCGCAAGCCTGACATCGCTGTGCAACTGGCCGATAAAATGATCCAGTCGGAAGATGTGGACATTCTGACCGGCATCATCTGGTCCAACCTTGCGATGGCGGTTGTGCCGTCTGCCACCGCGCAGGGCAAATTCTACCTGTCGCCAAACGCGGGCCCTTCTGCGCTGGCGGGTCGTGGCTGTCATGAGAACTACTTCAATGTTGCCTGGCAGAATGACAACCTGCACGAAGCTGCGGGCGCTTATGCGAATTCCGCAGACTATGCGAATTCCTTCATTCTTGCGCCGAACTATCCGGCAGGCCAGGACGCGCTGACCGGCTACAAACGTATGTATGAAGGCGAACTTGCGGGTGAAGTTTACACACAGCTTGGCCAGACAGATTACGCCGCAGAAATCGCGCAGATCCGGGCATCTGGCGCGGATAGTGTCTATTTCTTCCTGCCCGGCGGCATGGGCATTGCCTTCCTGAAACAATATGCGGCCTCTGGTGTGGATATCCCCGTGGTTGGCCCCGCGTTTTCCTTTGATCAGGGCATCCTGCAGGCGGTGGGTGACGCAGCCCTTGGCGTTGTGAACACCAGCCAGTGGAACAAAGACATCGACAATGCGGCGAATGCTGCTTTTGTTGAGGCGTTCCAGGCTGAATATGATCGCCTTCCGTCGCTATATGCGTCCCAGGGCTATGACACGGCGAACCTGATTATCTCTGCGATGGATGTTGCAGATGTGGATGATCAGGATGCCTTCCGTGCCGCACTGCAAGCCGCAGATTTCGCATCTGTGCGTGGTGATTTTGAATTCGGTTCAAACCACCACCCGATCCAGGACATCTATGTGCGCGAAGTCATCAAAGAAGGTGACGTTTACACAAACCGCATCATCGGCACCGGCCTTGAAGACCGTGGCGATGCTTATGCGGCGGAGTGTTCCCTGAACTAAACAAACCCGGCCGGGCGGCACAGGTTGCCCGGCCATGCGAATAAAAACGCGAACAGGATTTCTCTATGTCACTGGCACTTTTTGCCGAACAGCTGCTGAATGGTGTGCAGTTCGGGGTGATGCTTTTTCTCATGTCCGCAGGCCTCACGCTGGTCTTCGGGGTCATGGGGCTGATCAATCTCGCCCATGGGTCGCTTTATATGGTCGGCGGATTTCTCTGTGCGGCGGTTGCGGCTTACACAGGGTCTTTCGTCCTGGGCTTGATGGCAGCGCTTGCGGGCGCAGCAGCAGCAGGTGTGCTGGTTGAAATGCTGGTGATCCGGCGGTTGTATCACCGCGACCACCTTGATCAGGTCCTGGCAACATTTGCACTGATCCTGATTTTTTCCGAGGGCACGCGCTGGATATTCGGATCCTTTCCGCTGTTCCTGGATGTGCCCGAAATCCTGTCCGGCCCAGTCTCGCTGCCGCTGGGCATTCAATACCCGGCCTATCGCCTGATGATCATTGTCGCGGGCCTGGCAGTCGCCCTGGGCCTGTACCTGCTGATCACCCGCACCCGCCTTGGCATCCGAATCCGCGCCGGTGAAAGCGACCGTGAAATGATCGCAGCCCTGGGCGTTGATATCGCCTGGCTTTATACCGTGGTCTTTGCCCTTGGCGCAGCACTGGCTGGGTTTGCAGGCGCGCTTGTCGGCGCGATCCAGTCGGTGCAGATCGGCATGGGTGAACCGGTTCTGATCCTCGCCTTTGTCGTGATCGTCATCGGCGGCATTGGTTCCGTCAAAGGGGCCCTGATCGGCGCACTTCTGGTAGGCCTGACCGATACAATGGGCCGCTTCCTGTTGCCCCAGTTCTTCGCAAGTTTCATGGAAAACGCCAGCGCCACCACCATAGGTTCCGCGCTGGCCTCCATGCTGATTTACATCCTCATGGCCGGGGTTCTGATCTTCAAACCCCAGGGCCTGTTCGGAGGCACATCATGATCCGCGAGACCCACCTGAACGCCACAATCTGGCTGCTTTTGCTGATCGTCCCCCTTGCCGCCTGGCAGATGGGCGAGATTTACACCATCACCCTTGCCACCAAAATCTGCGTCCTGGCCCTGGCCGGTGTCGGGCTGAACATCGCCCTTGGCCTTGGCGGGATGATTTCCCTGGGCCATGCGGCGTTTTTCGGAATCGGCGGTTATGCCATGGGTATCCTGGCCAGCCACGCCCAAAGCTACGCCCCGATTATGGAAACCCCCTTCCTGATCGAAGGCACGAAATCCATGCCAGTGATCTGGCTTCTGGCGATTGTCACGTCCGGCCTTGCCGCCCTTGCGATTGGCGCGCTCAGCCTGCGCACGAACGGGGCCTATTTCATCATGATTACGCTCGCCTTCGGTCAGATGCTGTATTTCTTTGCCATTTCCTGGCCCGCTTATGGCGGCGAAGACGGGCTGGCGATCTATGTGCGCAATGAATTTCCCGGGCTGAATACGCTTGTGCCGATCCAGTTCTTTGCGCTTTGCTTCCTGATCCTGACCGCCGTGATCTTCCTGTCATCCCGTCTGGAAAATTCCCGTTTTGGCATGGCCCTGCAAGCCACCCGCCAGAATGAGGTTCGAACCCGCACCGTTGGCCTAACCCCTTATAAAATTCGCCTGATTGCCTTTGTGATCTCTGGCATGATCTGCGGTCTGGCCGGGGCGCTGTCCGCCGATCTGAACCGTTTCGTCAGCCCGGTTATGCTGTCCTGGCACACATCCGGCGAAATCATGATTTTTGTCATTCTCGGCGGCACTGGTCGGCTGTTCGCCCCGCTGGTGGGGGCCGCGATTTATATTATGCTGGAACATTTCCTGGGCGGGATTTCTGATTATTGGCAAATCTTCCTGGGACTTCTGCTTTTGATGGTCGTGCTGTTTGCACCAGGCGGCGTGATTGGTCTTCTGACAAAGCGGGAGGCCGCCCATGACTGATATTCTCGACATTCGCGGCATTTCCAAAAGCTTTGGCGCGTTAAAAGCGTCGGATGATATTTCGCTGACATTAAAGCCCGGTGAAATCCACGCGCTGATCGGGCCGAATGGCGCGGGCAAATCCACGCTGATCAATCAGATCGCGGGTGGGTTAAAGCCTGACAGCGGATCTGTGCATTTTGCGGGTCAGGACATCACGTCCCTCGCAGCTCCCGCGCGGGCGCAGCTCGGTCTGGGGCGGACGTTCCAGATTTCACAGCTCGCCCCGGAAATGACCGTTTTGCAGAATGCTGTCTTTGGCGCGCTTGGCGCAGACGGGCGCGTGTCCCGGTTCTGGCGTCCGGTGATGAAGGATAAATCCCTGCTGGAGGTCGCCCGGTCTGCCCTGGAACGGGTTGGTCTGAACCACCGTGCAGGCGAACGTGTCAGCGAGATTTCCCATGGCGAACGCCGCCAGCTTGAGGTCGCCGTCGCCCTGACGCAGAAACCAAAAGCATTCCTGATGGATGAACCGATGGCGGGGCTTGGGCATGGGGGATCGGAACGTCTGACGGGCTTCCTGCGCGCGTTAAAACAAGAGGCGCCGATCCTGCTAGTGGAACATGACATGGACGCGGTCTTTGCCCTGGCAGACCGGATTTCCGTGCTGGTCTACGGGCGCATTATCGCGACAGGAAGCGCAGATGAAATCCGCACTAACCCATTGGTGCGCGAAGCTTATCTGGGCGATGAGGAGGAACACGCATGACCCTTCTGCAAGCTGAAAACCTGACCACTTTCTATGGTGCATCCCAGGCGCTGTTCGGCGTTGATCTGACGATTTCGGAAGGCGAAGTCGTTGCCCTGATGGGCCGCAACGGCATGGGCAAAACCACCACCATTGCAACAATCTGCCGGATGCTGAAACATCGCGAGGGCACGCTGGAGTTCGCGGGCCAGAACCTGGGCCAACTGCCATCGCATAAAGCGGCGCGTCTGGGCATCGGGCTTGTGCCGGAAGGGCGGCGTTGTTTTCCCAATCTGACCGTCGGTGAAAACCTGATCGCAACCGCGCGCCCCGGCGACTGGACCCTTGAAACTGTTGGGAAATTCTTCCCGCGCCTTGCCGAACGTCACGGCCAGATGGCCAGCACATTGTCCGGCGGCGAACAGCAGATGCTGGCGATCGCGCGGGCTTTGATGACCAACCCGAAACTTCTGATCCTGGATGAGGCAACGGAAGGCCTGGCACCTGTGGTGCGGCAGGAAATCTGGCAGGCAATTCATCGGCTTAAGTCAGAAACCGGCATGGCTATTCTGGTGGTAGACAAGACCTTGAAAGAACTGCGTCAGGTGGCAGATCGCGCAGTGATCCTGGAGAAAGGGCGCACGGTCTGGGATGGGAAAATGGGCGATCTGACCCATGATCTGACTGATCAGTATCTGGGGGTGTAACGTGCTATACACCCGGAAACAAAAGATAAAATTCAAACACTGCGACCCGGCAGGGATCGTGTTTTATCCGCGTTACTTTGAGATGATCAATGACACGGTGGAGACCTGGTTCGACGAAGCCCTGGAACACCCTTTCGCCGCGATCCACCCGGATCATGGCGTGCCAACGGGCGAGATCCAGACACGGTTTACAGCGCCTTCCAGACTGGGGGATATTCTGGATATTTCCCTTGAAATTCAGCGCATTGGCACTGCCAGCCTGGGCCTGCACCTTGAGGCCGAATGTGAGGGGGAGGCACGGTTTATGACATCGCTGACCCTGGTTTATGTGGATGCACAGGGAAAATCTGAACCCTGGCCCGACGCACTGCGTGCGCGCATCCTGAGTGAGATGGAGAAAAATCAATGAAAAACAAAGTGATACAGCCAGACGGATGGGCGCCTGCGAAGGGATATGCCAATGGGATTCTGAATGAGAAGGGCACGCTTTATGTGGGCGGGCAAATTGGCTGGACTGCGCAGCAGGTCTTTGAAAAACATGACTTTATCGGGCAGATGCAGCAGGCGCTGGAAAACATCCTTGCGGTCGTTGAAACCGCCGGTGGCACAGCCGCAGACATCACCCGCCTGACCTGGTATGTCACTGATAAACAAGACTATCTTGCACATCAACGCGAGGTGGGGGAAACCTATCGCAAGGTTCTGGGGCGCAATTTCCCGGCGATGACAATGGTTGTTGTGGCCGGTCTTGTGGAAGACGAAGCCCTGCTTGAAATCGAAGCCACCGCCGAAATTTCCACCTGATTTCCGGGCTGAATATCGCATACACAATCTATGCACATGTTATGCACTTTTTATGCATATCCGGAGTGCCGGGGATTTACGAACAGGTAAGGTTTCCGGCACAGTAGAACCATAACTTTCAGGCCGGAATTTTCCCCGGTCACATTTCTATTTTTTAAGAAATCATTCGGAGAGAGATTATGAATGGAATGGTCATTGCCGCCCTTATTGCCGCCAGCGCGGCGGGCTATGGGCTGATGTATCTGGCCTTGCGCAAGGGCGGGCATAAGAAGCAGGATTACCAGGCTCTCGCAGACAAGCAGGGCTGGCAGTACGAACAGATCAGTGACACTACGCGGACAACAATCGACCGGTTCCGTGATCCCGCGGATAACTGGAGGCTGGATCTTGTGTTTATCGGCGGTGGGACAAACACGGTCGGCGGCTTCAGCGGTTCCACCCGGCGGCGGGTGGAATGGCATTGCCCTACCGGCGCGATCAAAGGCGAAGCCGCCCTGGGCATGCCCCTGCCTGAGAAATCCGTCAACATGATGCGGATGGGCGGGGATATGGGCAAACAGATCCTGAAAGCCGCGCTGAAAGGCACGTTTTACGCCATCGGGGAAACCCGTTTTACCCTGACAATCGACGAAGCCAGCGCCGGGGATCCGGGCGGCGTTGTGATGTCAACGCCCGGGCAGGAAAAGGCGATGGATGCCTTCCGGCGCAACACGGATCTTGCGGGGTTTCGCATGGGGCGCAATGCGGCGGATGTGCCTGCTGTGATCCGCAATCAGGATGGCATAACCCTGCGCCGCCAGGGCGTCGTGAAAGATCTGGACGACCTGCCACGCCTGGCGGACCTGGGCAAAAGCCTGCGCGGGGATCTGTAAAACAGACTCTGTTTCGGGGTTATTGCGGCCAAAGCACGGTGTCGGGGTGGAACTGTGACCAGGCGAACCAGAAGGCTTCGTGACTGCCCATATCCGCCCCATCTAAACCAACGGCCCGCACGCCGCCCCCGTCCAGTTGCAGTTGAATATCGCCATAGGTGATCTCTTCGCCGCGCCGCAGGGCGGCCACGGCCTGGCTGCGCTGAAAGGCGACAGGCTGCCCTGCGCCGGTGATCACCCCGATCACATCTTCATGCACCGGCAGGCGCGGATCGACATCGCCTACGGGAAAGATCGGCCCGTTGGCATCCCGCCCGTTGCGGAAATCGGGATCGCGGCCCAGGGCCAGGCTTTCGACCAGAACCGTAGTGTCGGGGTGCGCGGCCTTCCATGCGCCCCAGGTGCTGGTGACAACGGTGGCCTGGTTCAGCTGCACGCCACGTTCGGCAAGCGGCCCGGTGACCGCATGGCCCAGGAACGTGTCAAAGACGGAATAAGTATTCAGATCATACATGACTTTGTTTGACCGGATCAGCAGGCCGGATGTGCGCAGGATCGGGCGGGCAACGCCTGTGGGCACATCATCGGTGAACCAGGCCTGGGCCGCACCGCACAGCGTGCAATACGGAATGCCCAGATCGCGCCCGCCCAGGGTGTCGTTCACCATTTCCCGCACTTCCATGATCTGGCGCGGATAGGCACGATATTCACCGTTCACGCCAATGCCAAAGACGATGTCGTCATCATCCAGCCAGGTGGCCTCATCCGTCGATGTCACATCGGGATTGTCTGCCGCGGGAATACAGCCGCAATCCGCCGGAATAGAGTCTTCAAAGGCCCGGTCATCAATCCAGACTCCACCCCAGGACACCATGCGCCAGTCAATTGTGCCCTCAGAAAAAAGCCGGTCCCAGGCGGGCACAACAGCGGTAAAGATCGCCCGTTTTACCTGCAGATAATTGGGGGGCGCGGGGATATCCCAGGCGATCAGATAATCGGTGATTTCACCCCAGTTGTTGCGACCGCGCAGGGGTGTTTCAAGCAGGTCAGACGCGGCATCTGCCAGTTCCTGGTTCAGATTGCCGCCCGAGACAAAGCGCATAAGATCGGCGATCAGCCAGGTCAGGCGCGGATCATCTGATGCCGCGACCCGCCGCAGGGCTTCGCTTTGCGCGGGCCCCCAGCCCCCCTGTGTGATCGCCTGTACAAAAACCACATCAACGGCCTGAGACATCTCAGCACTAAGTTCACCCGTCGGCACCACCGGCGGTTCCCCAAATGCCTGCCCATGGTAATTCACCCCCTGGGCCTGTGCTGTGGTCATGGCACCTGTAAGAAGCAGGGCCGCAAAAAACGGGCGGATCAAACTGAACATCATGGCCTCCGGGATATTCTGGTATCCCGTCAGCATAAGCTGTCATGTGATCACATCGGAAATCACATTCCGATGATCCGGCTTTTGGGGTCAGTCTGCCTCAAGATGTTCCCGGATTCTTGGGTGAACATCCTCAAACTTCCAGTTCGGATCCTGTCGTGCAAAAGCCAGCGCCTGCTGCCAGGTTATGTCGAGTTTTTCGAAAACGATATTGCTGACCCGACGCACACCGTGTTTCTGCGGGTTACTGATCGCGGTAAACCCCGCATAAAGATGGCTGTTAAATCCATGTGCATGTTCAAGGTAACCATAAATTGTCGTGCGGTTTTTGCCATAGGTCAGAAGGAAGCTGTGACCATGGCGCTGCGAAAAGAGCCAGCCATCACAGCGCCGCAAACGATATGCATATTGCCCGACCACTTTATCCCGATAGAAACTGCGGTGATCAATTGTCTTGATATAGCGCACCCCGTCGATGGTTTTGACGTGTGACAGGGTGACATAGACAGACCCTTTGAAGGTGAACGGCACTTTCCAGTATTTATAGAACCCGTCCGGCAGGCCTGTGGTGTCATGGATCAGCACATCTTCATCCATCCCGGCGACAGAGAAAGCCTCAGAAACAGAAGGTTGCGCCTGTCCGAGATTGCTGAGCGGTTCCAGCAGAATGCGGGCATCATAACCGAAGTAACGGCAGATCGTGTCCAGGATTTCGGGCCGCGGGCTTGATTCCCCATTCAGGTAACGCACGAACTGCGCACGATTGATTCCAAGCTGACGGGCGATATCAGTGACAGTACCATCCCTGTCACAAAGCTGCTTAAGATTTTCAGAAAAAACGGAACGAATAGCGCTGGCAGGACGGCCAGCATTCAGGACTTTATTCATACTCAGCACTCACGATCATCAGCCCAGACACACAGGCCATTGCAGCAACCGGCCGCCGTCAGCCGGAATTATTTACATTATATGTGCGGATTTTGACTCAATCTCAAGTCCTTGTGGCTCAATCATGGGTAAATTTACACAGTTTCGCGCACTCGCGACTCTATACTGCGTCATTTCAATCTGATTAGCACCAGATAGCACCCAAAACGGTTTCAACTTCTTCAAAAGAAAGCATAGATCAATTTACTCTCCTCAAGGTAGTCTATTCATAAGCACACTGGTAATGGAGATAATCATGCTGCACCTCATTTCACTTCCCGAAGTCACACCTCCTGCATGGTATTACCCACCGGAGGACGCAGAGTTCCGCTCTGGCGGGTGCTATCCACATATCTGATTTACAGATACTGCCCCCGTCCCTCTTGTCAGGGCCCGAAAATCCCACTAAATGAAGTCCTGAGAGGTTGGCGCGGGCAGGTGCCTCGCCAACCCGGTCAGATCCGGAAGGAAGCAGCCGTAACGAGTCCCGCTTGGGTCGTTGTCCAGCCTCTCACCCTGAAACACCCGCACAGGAGGGCATCTGATGATTGTACTGCGTTTGCTCCCGGCAGGGTGTGTCTGAGTTTTCAGAAATAACAACACTGCCGGCAAATCTGTCGCCTGCCCCTGCGTATCGCGGTGCATGTTGCGGCGTATTTTACTATGAACAGGCAGAACAATGTCTTTGAATACAAATGACCTGACCCGCTACGGCTGGACCGATTTCTTTGCAGACCAGCTGGGCGACGATGACGCAGCCCTTGTGCCCGCGCGCATATCCGAAGTGCGGCGCGATGTGGTGCTGGCCCTTTCCGCACAAGGCCCGCTTGAACTGATCACCCCGCCCGATATGTCGGTTGCGGAACTGGCGGTGGGCGACTGGGTGCTGGCGCGATCTGAAAACCGGGTGGAACGGGTGTTGGAACGACGCTCGCGGATCAACCGCCGTGCTGCGGGCCATGATGCGCGGTCTCAGCTGATTGCCGCGAATGTGGACGTGCTGTTTATCACCACCTCCTGCAACGCCGATTTCAACGCCGCCCGCCTGGAACGCTATCTGGTGATGGCCGCCAGTGCGGGGTGTACCCCGGTGCTGGTTCTCACCAAAGCGGATCTGGAAGATCCCGCGCCCTATATCGCGCAGGCACAGGCCTTGCAGCCCGGCCTTGCGGTGATCGCCCTGAATGCGCATGAAAGTGACGCCGCAACTGCGCTGTTTGATCACTGGCAGGAAGGCCAGACGGCGGCGCTTCTGGGGTCTTCCGGTGTAGGGAAATCCACCCTGACCAACGCGCTGACCGGTGCGGATGATGGCGGGCCGCTGACCGCTGCGATCCGGGAAGACGACGCCAAAGGCCGGCACACGACCACCACGCGCAATCTGTATCCGGCCCTGCACGGGCGCTGGATTATCGACACGCCGGGGATGCGGGAATTGCAGCTTCTTGATGCGCAGGATGGAATAGGCGCGGTGTTCGCGGATCTGGAAGAACTTTCGACCCAGTGCAAGTTCCGCAACTGCTCTCATGCGGGGGAACCGGGCTGCGCCATTGGTGCGGCGATTGCTTCGGGGGAACTTGATGCAGATCGCCTGTCCCGCTGGCAAAAGCTGAGCGAGGAAGACGCGCTGAACACGGAAACCGTGCACGAAGCCCGTTCACGCGGCAAAGCCACGACACGTTATCAGCGCCGCACCCAGGAAGAAGCGGCCTCGCGTAAAGGCAAACATAAGAAGAAACGCTGATTTCACAGCAACGATGGGCATTGGTTTTCCCTTTGCCCATCCATTCACATTTCGCATATGTATTTTGAGAGCAAATTCATGACCGACAAAAAAACTGAGCGACGTTGAAATCGACGGCTACCTCTCGCGGATGCGCAGCCTGGCAACGATGATGTTGCGCACGACAAAGCAGACAGATGAAGGCATGCCGGGCTGCTGGTTTTTTGGGGGGGGCAGCCGACCCTGCCGGAACATATCGAATGGCCCGTCTATAAATGCCCGTTTCCCGAGGTTGACGTGCCGCTGCATTTCATCTTTCAGATCGATCTGCGCTTTGTGCCCCGCGCGATGGAGTTTCCGGAATTCCCTGAACGCGGCACGCTGTTTGTCTTTGTGGAACCGATCCTTGCGCCGTTTGATGATACATCCCACATTCCGCCATTGCTGAGCGGTGAGGGGGTAAAGGTGATCTATGTGGCGGATGATGTCAGTCAATGCCCTCCACGCAAGGCAACGCCTCTACCGGACCCACATACGGAATACCCTGATTATGGCACTCTGGCGGCGGCGGCAAAGCGATTTGAGGCTGGGTATTTTAATGGAGACACAGAAGGGTTAAATCACTGGCCAATGGAGTTTCTTCTGGCCAATGTTTATGATGAGCCTAGCCATCCAAGTCATCCTGACTGGCCAGGTGAGGAAGAAAATGACTGTCTCGAACGGTCAGTTGCTGTGTCTCTTGCATATGACAAGTACAAAGAGCTCGTGAAACACTGTGGGCTCTGTAAAACGAAGCTGAAACGGCCACCAAAGAATGACCTGAATTACAAAAACCCGCATCGTATGTTCGGTTATGAATATACCTGTGTTGCACGGTCGCATAGCTTTCACGCGTATGATCATTGGCCAAAATTGACCAGGGATCATGTGCTTCTTTTTCAGGTTATGGGGCAGGATTATCCTTTGAGATATGAATATCCAAATGGTTACGCCTTATCCTTCTGGATCACAAAAGCTGACCTGAATGCCGGGAATTTTGAAAATACTTTAGTCTGGAAGGCAAACTGAACAACATTGAAGGCCAGCAGTTTGCGCGGAAGATTGCAGGATAAGAGCGCGCCGGACCGCAAGGTCCGGCGCGCCCCTCGGCGATGGCGAAGCCAGCGCAATCTCTCTTACGCTGCGCCTTCCACAAGCTGCTCTGGATGTTCTTCCCCGTAAGCCCGCATAAATTCCGACAACTCCGGTACTCCACAGAGATCCGCCGCCCGTTTTGGCAGCGGCACGCCCGCCTGCAGCAACAGTTTCAGACAGCGCAGATGGTCACGCCTGTCCCGGTTCGGGCAATTTTCTGCCCCGTGAATACAGGTACCCAGATAGCCGCCGCCATAGGCGTTCACATGTTTCAGGTTCACACCCAGCGACAGGAAATATTCCAGCACATCTGCCTGTCCTTCCCAGGCCGCAATCATCGCAGGCGTCAACCCCATGCCGCCGGGCATATCAGTGTCTATTCCAGTTGAAACAAGCGATTTCAGCCAAGGGGTTTCTCCGCCGACCCCATCCGCATTAAATTCATCCGGGTCAGCGCCGCCTCAAGCAGCCAACTGGTCGATGGGTTGTGACCCTATTCGTTCCCAAAATATTAGCATTGCAGGAAGTATTGCTTCCTCCTAAAAGATGACAACTTCAAGCAGCATAAGGTCTGTTCAATGTTTAAAGTCAAAGCAAGAATTCAAAGATTAGTCGATAGAGCAGTTAAAAAAGCTATAAATGAATCTTCGATAAGATCTGATGAGCATTTAGCTGAAAAGATAGCCCGGAAAATTCACGCCAGAGTTCAAACGAAGGTCGGCTCGAATGCGGGCGAAGATTTTTACCCGTCCTCAAGAGCTAAAAGACCAATTGGACATGTCTACGATGAATTTTCACGGGGCACCAATCCTTTCAGCATGATTCAGACGTGTGGCATAGCAGATGTTACTGACCCAATTGAGAAAATCGTCAGCTTGTACAATAAGTACGGCATTGTGAAAATTCGCAGACTGTACTCCGAAGAGCAGTCACAGGAGCTGGCTAGGAATTGCGAAAGCTTCTCGGGATTGACGACATTGGATTTCAATAAGGTCGTAAAGGGCGAGAAAAAATGGGCAAAAGGTGGCGCACCGGTCCTGAATGATGATCGCTTCTGGCCATATGCGGCTGACAAAAACCTGATGAAAGTTTTACACGGGATCCTGGGTGAGAAATGTTTTGAATTCGGTTCTGCTGTCGCAGTACACTATTCAGCACGCGGTCTGCATCGTGACTACAGGCCTCTCGTTGAAGACGCGAAATCAGACTATTCATTTATAAAACCCAAAAAGCGTATTGTCAGGGTCTTGCATTACTGTGCCCCAGGCGGCGGAGCTTTTGGCTACATTCCATTTTCGCACGATCAACAGAAGTTTGCCGAAGCCACGAAACGGGTTGGCGTAAAACATGACACGGCTTGGTTTGATGAACATCGTGAAACTGTTCGTCAAGCACGTGTCACAAAAGATTTTTTTGCTGCCGACAACATCGAAAGACATATCTCCTGGGCTTATGCCGATCCGGGCGATGTTATGGTCACGAACTCAGCGATGCTACACTGCGGAGAATATTTGACAGGACCGAGAGCATTTTTCGTATCTTCCTATGCCGAAGCAAATTCTGACACCGTAAAGCGAGCAGCCGCACCGATCAAATCCGATATTGGTGTTAAATACCACAAATTTATGCTCAATTGCGGCTTTCAGGGCAGCCAGGAAGTGCTTGATTTTGTCAAAGAACGGGATGCTAAGGCAATGGATGTTGATTGTCACTGAGAACTGACCCGGCAGCCCTATAAATTCTCGCTGAGAATTGCCCCATGTGAACACACTTCCCCGACGTTTTTAATTGGGGAGATCCGGAGTGATCGACATGGGATTTTTGAGTGTCATTCGACGCTGGGCATTGCCTGACAAAAACATGCCAGATCACTGGACGCCAGGCAAGAGGCACCGTAGTCTGTGCAGGCTGATCATTTTGACCCAGGGAATGCATATGTCCGAGACCACAGACACCGGCTATCAGGTGCTGGCGCGCAAGTACCGCCCGGCAAGTTTTGCTGACCTGAAAGGCCAGGATGCCATGGTGCGCACCCTGAAAAACGCCTTTGAAGCCGACCGCATTGCTCAGGCCTTCATGATGACCGGGATTCGCGGAACCGGCAAAACCACCACCGCACGGATCATTGCCAAGGGCATGAACTGTATTGGTGTCGATGGAAATGGCGGGCCTACGACGGAACCCTGCGGACAGTGCGAACATTGCACATCCATCATGGAAGGCCGCCATGTCGACGTGATCGAGATGGATGGCGCGAGCCAGACCAAGATTGATGACATCCGATCGAACGTGCTGGACAGCGTGCATTATGCGCCTGCGTCGGCGCGCTATAAGATCTACATCATCGATGAGGTTCACATGCTGTCGAACAGTGCGTTTAACGCGCTGCTGAAGACGCTGGAAGAACCGCCTGCGCATGTGAAATTCATCTTTGCCACTACAGAAATCCGCAAAGTACCCGTCACCGTTCTGTCCCGCTGTCAGCGTTTCGATCTGCGCCGCATTGAACCCGAAGTGATGATTGATCACCTGCGCGAAATCACGGGCAAGGAAAACGGCCAGATCAATGATGATGCCCTGGCGCTGATCACCCGTGCTGCAGAAGGATCGGCACGGGATGCCATGTCTCTGCTGGATCAGGCACTGTCGCACGGTGCCGGTGAAACCACCGCGGATCAGGTGCGTGCGATGCTGGGCCTTGCAGACCGGGGCCGCGTGCTGGATCTGTTTGATATGATCATGAGAGGTGATGCCGCCAGTGCGCTGACGGAACTGTCTTCGCAATATGCCGATGGGGCGGATCCGATTGCCGTGCTGCGCGATCTGGCGGAAATCACCCATTGGGTTTCCGTGATCAAGATCACACCCGAAGCCGCCGAAGACCCGACTGTTGGCCCGGACGAGCGTATGCGTGGCCAGACCATGGCAGAAGCCCTGCCCATGCGGGTGATGACGCGCATGTGGCAAATGCTGCTGAAGTCCCTGGAAGAGGTCGCGATGGCGCCAAATTCCATGATGGCTGCGGAAATGGCTGTCATTCGCATGACCCATGTGGCCGATCTGCCAACGCCGGATGATCTGATTAAGAAACTGCAAAACACTCCGGCCCCTTCCGGCCCCGCGCCAACTGGTGGCGGCGGCGGTGGTGGCATGCCTGCGGGCGGCGCAACGGCCTATGGCGGCGCGGCCCCGATGGGCGGCGGCGGTGGCGGCACTGTCACAGCCTTTGCCCCGCAGCAAGAAAACCCGCTGGCCCGGTTTGCTGAATTTCGCCATGTGATCGAACTGATCCGGTCCAACCGCGATGCCATGCTGAAGATGGAAATTGAGCGTTACGTGCGCCTCGTCAGCTATGCCCCCGGCCGGATCGAATTCCAGCCGACAGATGATGCGCCGGGTGATCTTGCCCAACGTCTTGGCCAGAAACTACAGCAATTCACCGGCGCCCGCTGGGCCGTGTCGATTGTGTCAGAGGGCGGTGGCGAAACCATTGACGAGGTGAAGAACGCCGAAAAATATGCGCGCGAAGCCGAAGCAAAGGAACATCCGTTGTTCCAGGCTGTGATCGCCACGTTCCCCGGCGCGAAGATCACAGAAATCCGCACGGCAAAAGAGTTGGAACAATCCGTCGCCGCCGAAGCCCTGCCAGAGGTGGAAGACGAATGGGATCCGTTTGAAAACGACTGATCCCTTGCCCATATGATCCCGGCGCGATAACACCGCGCCAACGCCCCTGACGGGCAGAAATCAAAAGGAAAATACGATGTTCAAAGGTCTTGGCGGTCTTGGTGATATGGCCGGAATGATGAAAAAAGCCCAGGAAATGCAAACCAAGATGGGTGAACTGCAGGAACGCCTGGCGGTAATGACCGTGGTTGGCGAAAGCGGCGCGGGTCTTGTGAAAGCCACCGCAACCGCCAAGGGCGAACTGACCAACCTGGACATCGACCCATCCATCTTTAACCCGGATGAAAAAGAAGTGGTCGAAGACCTGATCCTCGCCGCCATCAAAGACGCCCAGGCCAAAGCAAGTGACCGGTCTGAACGTGAAATGCAGGAACTGACCAGCGAACTCGGCCTGCCTGCGGGCATGAATATGCCGGGCATGTAAACAGATGTTGTTTCGGCTGTGCCTGATCCTGCTGCTGTCTTTCGTCACCCCCCTGATCGCCTCAGCGCAGGACTGGGCCACACGCGAAGTCTGCACGTTTGACACAGCCGAAATCCATGAAGCGGCTTTTGTCGGGCGTTCAGAAGCGGAACTGCGCGAGGCAGCCGCTGCCATCCCAAATGGTCTTGGCCGTTTCTGGAAAGTCACATCGCCAGAGGGTGAGATCTCCCACCTCTGGGGCAGCATGCATTCGACCCATCCGCTGATCCTGGATCTGCCAGAACCTGTCACAAGTGCAATCAGTTCTGCCAGAATTGTCATGCCTGAACGCAGCTGGTTTAATCTGACACGCCAGGAAATCACCCAGGATTTCAGCTTCGAAAATTACACCCGTCCGGACGTCGGGCTGTTCAATATTTATCACACAAATTTGGACCGGAATGTAATTTCACGCATGCGTACGCGGATGGCCGCACTTGGTTATGAACCTGATTCTGTGAACTATTTCGATTATCACACTCTTATTTTCACAGGGCTGAGCGATCCCTGTCAGGATTTCTATTCCGCTGTACTTCCCGTTCAGGATGCACATATCGAAATGCGGGGCGTACTTGCCGGTGCGCAAATCCGTGGACTTGAAACGCGTAATGCCGTCCGACATCACCTGAACAACCCACTGAATGAGCCCACTGCACTCGCGATCCTCGAAACTTACGGCGCAGCAGTGCAGCCGCAGGACAGCCCCATTATAGCGCAGACGCTGGCCGCTCTCTATCTGGCGGGTGAAGGGGGCATGTTTCCCCTTTGGGAGGAGGATTTTCTTGCGAACACTTATGGATCAGAACATGCGAGCCGCATTCTGACCCTGACAAATGACTATCTGGTCGAAGCCCGGAATTACACATTCATTGAAACACTTATTCCGGAACTGCAGGATGGCAATGTTTTCGCCTACGCGGGCTTTCTGCACTTGCCAGGAGATACCGGCATGATCGAATTGCTGCGCAGAGAAGGTTTCACCGTTGAACGTATCACATTGCCAGGAGAGCGCCCCTGATGTCCGAAGCTCCGCGCGAGATTGAAGAACTGATCAGCCTGATGGCGAAGCTGCCCGGGCTTGGGCCGCGGTCGGCGCGGCGTGCGGTGTTGCATCTGGTGAAGAAACGCGCGCTGTTGCTGACGCCTTTATCCGGGGCCATGCAGAAGGTCGCGGAAACCGCGCGGGAATGTGTGAGCTGCGGCAATATCGGCACGACGGAACGCTGTGACATTTGTACCTCTGAGAAACGTGCCATCGGCGAGATTTGCGTGGTCGAAGATGTGGCCGATCTCTGGGCGATGGAACGCGCCCAGGTGTTTCGCGGGCGTTACCATGTGCTGGGCGGTACGCTGTCGGCGCTGGATGCCATCGGGCCGGAAGACCTGGGCATTCCGAAACTGGTCAACCGCCTGAAGGATGAGAGCGTAACAGAAGTGATCCTTGCGCTGAACGCCACCATCGACGGCCAGACCACCGCCCATTACATCGCGGATGAATTAGAAGGCCGTGGCATCAAAGTGACGTCGCTTGCCCAGGGCGTGCCTGTGGGTGGCGAGCTGGATTATCTGGATGACGGCACGATTTCAGCGGCACTGCGGGCGCGAAAGTCTCTCTGAGAGGCCAGTATCTGCTTTCCAATACCCATTGCTTGTGGGCCGTGTTGAAAGCAGGATGGCAGGCAGACCCTAATCCACCTGTACAATTGCGTCTTCCCATTCGCGGATGAATGCTTCGCGTTTCATTTGATCCAGGTAGGTCATCAGGGCAGGATCCAGATTGATCGTCCGTTGTGTCTGAAAGTCTTCCGACACTGCCAGCGGTGGCAGGGGGAAAATGGTTGGATCGCCAATCGACTGAAGTTGCAGGAGGTGACGCACAAAGCGATGGGCGCGCTGCGGATCAGGTGCGGCAGCGGATGCTAAGATCGTCCGCATCATCGTTGTGGGAAACTCAGACGGCAGGATGACCATCAGATCATCGGATATTGCGGCCTGCGCCTGTGCGTAGCTTCCCAGGACATTATAGGCCATGATCAGATCGCCTGACCGCAGATCATCAATCATCTGGCCGGAACAACAGTATAGTTTTGCGCCAACGCGCCCCATGACTTCTGTCAGACGCCAATAGGTTTCAGTCGCGCGCGCATCCTGGGTGGCGAAAAGATAGCCCAGGCCAGATTGCCTTACATCATAGGTCCCAACCCGTCCCTGAAACCGGTCCGGGTGGTCCCGCATCAGCTGGATCAGATCCTGCCTGCGGCCCGGGATGTTAAGGCCGTCAAAGGCTTTGCGGTTGATGACAATGGCCGCAGGTTCAGAGGTGAATGCAAACAGGCTGTTGTGCCACTGCGCCCAGTCCGGATGATCAACATTCATGACGGTCGACGAAAACCCATCGTTCGCCAGCTTAAGCTGCAGGTCCATTGCGCTGGAGATCACGACATCAAACTGATCGGGTGCAGCGCGAAACATCTGATCCAGTTCGACAGTGCCGGTGACAAAATATTCAACCGATGTGTTTGGCGACATCGCAATGAAGTCTTCAATGATTGGTGCGAAAAACGACGTGTCCGTGCTGGAAAGGATACGCAGGGGGGGCCGGTCGGATGAACCAAAAACCTGCTGATCCTCCCATTCCCGGGCGAGGATGCCAAAGGGTGCCAGAAGCAGAATTAAAAGAACAAGGTAACGCATGCGCCGCCCTCCGGTCTGTTGCTCAGGGTCAGCTTGCCGCCATGTGCGACCGCAACTTCCTGTGCGATTGTCAGCCCCAGCCCTGACCCAACTTTGTTGCCCATATTTTTGCCACGTACAAAACGCCCGGAAAGCGTTTCAATCTCATCCGGTGCAAAGCCCTGGCCTTCGTCATAAACACTGACAGACAAAGTCGGCGACCTGGACACTTCCACAAGAAGACTGGTTTCTGCCGGGGCGTATTTAAGCGCATTATCAATTAAATTGCGCAAAGCGTTCTGAAGCAGGATCGCATCGCCCAGCAGTGTTGCAGGGCTTTCAACCTTCATTGTAATCGTGATGTCTTTCATCTCGGCGACGGGTGTCATGCCAAGAACCAGTTCTTGCAACAGGTCGGCCAGATCGACTTGTGACATTTCAAGATTTTCGGCCCGAAACGTCACCATCGCATGATCCAGCAATTGCCCCGCTGTGCGGCTGCTTTCGTCAATCGCGCGCACCATGGCCTGCAATGATTTGCGGTTGTCCTCGCGATCAACGCGTTGCAGCGTCGCCTCCGCATGAGAGCGCACCGTTGCCAGGGGCGTCCGGATACGATGGGCCGCCTCTGCGATGAAATCCTCGGATTGGGTCAGCGTGTGATCCAGCCGCGACATGAAGGTGTTCAGCGACCCGACCAGCGGTGCCATCTCAGACGGTACAGCTTTGGTCACAGGGCTCAGATCTTGCGGGCCTCTTCGGGTCACGGATGTTGTCAGGCGGCGCATCTGGCCGCTAGTGGTGGACGCAGCCCAGATCGCCAGCGCAGATGACATCAGAAAGAACCCCAGGCCAAGAAACGCAACATTGCGGGAAATTCCATTCAATGTGTTGGACAAAGCGTCCTGGGTCTGGGCGATGGACACAGATACGTTGCGGGGACCATCAGACCCGATCAGAACCCTGCTGCCTGTGGCGACGCGCAACTGGTCACCGTTGATTGTTGTGGTCTCAAAAACCGTATTTTCCGGTGCAAGATCATCCGGCACAACAAGCCAATCGTACCCCGAAAGCAGCGTTTCGCCTTCGTAAATGGCATAAAAAACGCGGTCATCCGCTTGCGTGTTGAGCATCGAAAACGACGAATACGGGAAATCCAGCATCACGCGCCCATCGCGGATCACGGCAGTATCCAGCACGGATGACATCGACGCGCTCAGGATGTTGTCCTGGCCCTGTTGCGCCACTTGCGCGGCAAGCGCGCGAACCACGAGATATAAGACCAGCGCCAGCAAAGCCGCGCCACCGGTCAGGATAATCGCCAACCGGTTGCGCAACGATCCTGAGACAATCACATTAGCTGTCATGATCTAACCTGTAGCCCAATCCGCGCAGGGTCACGATCCGCACTTCTGACCCTTCCAGGTGCTTGCGCAAACGTCCGATGTAGACCTCAATCGCGTTCTCGGACACGTCATCGTCATATGAAAAAAGCCGATCCACCAGCTTCTGTTTCGAAAAGATTTTCCCCTTGTTGGCTATGAGAAGTTCAAGCAGGCGCAGTTCGCGATTGCGCAGATTGATGGTGTTTCCGTTGACACGCAGATGGCCGGACACCGCATCAAATTCGACCTCTCCGATGATCTGAAGCGATTGTGCAGATCCTGCGTTTCGTCGCAAAACAGCGCGGCAGCGCGCCTGTAATTCGGCATGATCGAATGGCTTGGTCAGATAATCATCTGCCCCCAAATCCAGCAATCCGATTCGGTCTGACACCTGACTGCGCGCTGTCAGAACAATCACTGGCGTGAAGTTTTTACGCGCGCGATGCTGTTTCAGAAAGTGACGCCCATCGCCATCCGGCAACATGATATCCAGCAGGATCAAATCGTATTCGCTTGTGTCCACAAAAGCGATTGCATCCGCAATTTTTGCAGCGTGATCAACGGTATGCCCATCCAGACGGATACGCGAGGCGACCGCCTCTGCAAGCTCCAGATTGTCTTCGACAAGAAGATATTTCATCGCAGGCATCTCACTATTTAGGCGCGTGACAGGTTTATGTCAGGTTACCGTGATTGTCTTAATGCACAGGGCCGTGAGGAGAACGGTTATCAAATGGGAGAGTAAAATGACAACTTTTAAAATGGGCCGTCGTGCCCTGATCGCTGCAACTGCGGCAACATTTGCCTTTGGCGCACCTGCTTTTGCAGACGGTCACAAGATCCTTGATGAAGTTCATTTCATCATCCCCGGTGGTGCCGGTGGTGGCTGGGATGGTACCGCGCGCGGCACTGGCGAAGCGCTGACGGAATCGGGCCTTGTTGGCACCGCATCTTATGAAAACATGTCCGGCGGTGGCGGCGGTGTTGCGATCGGTTACATGATCGAAAACGCCGAAAGCCTTGAAGGCGCGTTGATGGTCAACTCAACCCCGATCGTGATCCGTTCACTGACGGGTGTGTTTCCGCATAACTTCCGTGATCTGACACTGGTATCCGGTACAATTGGTGACTATGCGGCAATCGTTGTGGGCAAAGACAGCCCGCTTAACAACATGGAAGATCTGCTGGCAGCCTATGACGCGGATCCTTCTGGCACACCCTTTGGTGGCGGTTCAGTTCCGGGCGGTATGGACCACCTTGTTGCGGCCATGGTTATGGAAGCATCGGGTCGTGATGCGCTTGGCGTGAACTACATTCCATACGACGCAGGCGGCACAGCAATGGCGGCATTGCTGTCCGGTGAAATCGCAGCGCTTTCAACTGGCTTCTCTGAGGCTGTTGACCTGTCCAACGCAGGCGAAGTCAAAATCATCGGCGTCACAGCCTCCGAACGCGTTGACGCGGCTCCGGACGCCATGACGATGATGGAACAGGGTATCGACACCACATTCGTCAACTGGCGCGGCTTCTTTGGCGCACCGGGCATGTCTGAGGAAAAGCTGACGCAATACCAGTCCGCAATCACAGCCATGTATGACACCCCCGAATGGGAAACCGTGCGCGCACGCAACGGTTGGGTTAACATCCACAACTCTGGCGACGAATTCCGCAGCTTCCTTGAAGAACAGGAAACCGTGATCGGCGATCTGATGAAGAAGCTAGGCTTCCTCTGAACCCAAACGTCACAACACAAACATGGCGAAGCGTTCAGGCGCTTCGTCACGTCTACCTGAAATATTCAGAAAAATTGGGAGATTGCTTCATGGCTTTGGATCGTTGGATCGCACTTGTTCTATTGGTAATCTGTATCATCTATGGATACACCGCCTGGTTCACGATGGACGCTGACTTAGCGCCATTCATGCGCCGAAACCCCATCTGGCCCAGCACATTTCCCAAAGTTCTTTCCGTCCTTGGCATCGGTGCATCCTTTATCATTCTGCTTGGGTTTGAGAAGGGCGAGGAAAAGACAGGCGAGATCGACCACCGCCGCCTGGGGGACTATTTCATCGGGCAGGCTGTATTTCTGCTGGCCCTGATGGTCATCTATGCGCTTTGCCTGCGTCCGCTTGGGTTTCTGTTTTCCACATCAGCGTTCCTGATACTCGGCTCGTTCATTCTGGGCGAACGCAAATGGCATCTGATGATCCCTATTGCTTTCATCGCCACCGGATCCGTCTGGTATCTGGTCCAGGAAGTGCTTGGCATTTTCCTGCGCCCCCTGCCAATGTTTATGGGAGTTTAATATGCTTGAAGGTATCTTAATTGGCCTGCAAACGGCCCTGTCTCTGCAAAACTTACTGGTCGTTATCGGCGGCTGCCTGATCGGCACATTCATCGGCATGTTGCCCGGACTTGGCCCGATGTCGATTATCGCGATCATGATCCCTGTCGCGATTACCATGGGTGATCCATCCGCCGCTTTGATCCTGCTGGCAGGTGTCTACTACGGCGCGATATTTGGTGGATCGACGTCTTCAATCCTGCTTAACGCACCCGGAGTGGCCGGAACCGTTGCCTCGTCATTTGATGGCTATCCCATGGCGCGCCAGGGTAAAGCTGGCAAGGCCCTGACAATCGCCGCCATTGCCAGTTTTGCAGGCGGCACGATAGGCGCAATTCTGTTGATGATCTTCGCGCCAATGCTGTCGACCGTCGCCTTGCTGTTCCATTCACCGGAATACTTCGCACTGATGGTTGTTGGTCTGTCTGCCATCGCAGCTTTCACGGGGCCAGGTCAGGTGACCAAAGCACTGTTGATGACGACCCTTGGACTGATCATGGCAACCGTGGGCGAAGGCGCATTGTTTAACCTGCCACGCTTTACAGGCGGCATCATGAACCTGCAGTCAGGCTTTGGCTTCATCACACTGGCCATGGCAATGTTTGCCCTGCCCGAAGCAGTCTTCCTTATCCTGAAGCCAAAGAACCTTGGCGATGACGGCGGCGAAATCAAAGATCTGCGCATCACACGCGCCGAAGCACGTGCAATCACGCCCGTCATTGGCCGCCAGTCTATTCAGGGCTTTTTTATTGGTGTCTTGCCGGGGGCTGGTGCAACAATCGCATCCTTCCTTGGCTATGCGGTGGAACGCAACATCGCCCCGAAACATGAACAGGATGAGTTCGGAAAAGGATCCATCAAAGGGCTTGCGGCCCCGGAATCAGCGAACAACGCGGCCTGCACGGGGTCTTTCGTACCACTGTTGACGCTGGGCATACCCGGGTCTGGCACCACGGCTATTCTTCTTGGCGCATTGATCGCTTTGAACGTTACACCGGGTCCACGCCTGATGATCGACGATCCGCAGATTTTCTGGGCCGTTATTATGTCCATGTTCATCGGCAACCTGGTGCTGCTGATCTTAAACCTGCCGTTGATCCCCTATATCGCGAAACTGCTGGCCATTCCGCGCAACTTCCTGATCCCGTTCATCCTGTTTTTCACACTGATGGGGGCCTACATCGGCCAGAACAATGCGACAGAACTGCTTATGCTGGTCGGGTTCGGTATCTGCGGTATTGCGTTGAAATTTGCCAACTATCCGCTGCCCCCCCTGTTGATTGGGTTTATCCTGGGCGGCATGATGGAAGACAATTTCTCGCGCTCGATGCAGCTTTACGGCGGCGTGTCCTTCATCCTTGAACGGCCCATGACACTTGGCTTGCTGATCATTGCAGCCGGCCTGATCATTGTCCCGGTCTTAAGAACCCGCCTGGCCAGATAAAAATTGGTTTGATACCCAACATGCACAATAAAAAAACCCGGGGCCTGCCCGGGTTTTTCTTTGGAATATCGTAAGGTTTATGGCTGCTCTTCGCCGTCGCCTTCGGGCAGGTTGAAGAAGCTGTCCGCATCCGCGAAATCGCTGTCTTTGCGATCATCTTCATCCTGCTCGATGATGTCTGCGCCACCCAGGCTGAAGGCTTCGAGGCCTTCAATCGCGCTTGGCATTTTGGGTTCTTCTTCCAGACCCAGGCTTTGTTCTGTGGACACAAGCTTGCGACGTTCCTCATCGGACATCACAGCGCCTTCACGGGCTTTCTTCTCGTTCGCTTTCTGAACAGCTTTATCCAGCTCAGACTGTTTACACAGGCCCAGAGCAACCGGATCAATCGGCTGAATGTTGGCGATGTTCCAGTGGGTGCGTTCGCGGATCGCCTGAATGGTCGGCTTGGTGGTGCCAACCAGTTTAGACACCTGCGCGTCAGACAGTTCCGGGTGGAATTTCACCAGCCACAGGATAGACGCCGGACGGTCCTGGCGCTTAGACAGCGGCGTGTAACGCGGGCCACGGCGTTTCTCTTCGCCAACAGCGGCAGCGTTGAACTTCAGCTTCAGCTTGTGCAGCGGGCTTTCTTCCGCGGCGGTGATTTCTTCCTGGGTCAGCTGATTGTTCGCGATCGGGTCAAAGCCTTTCACGCCGGTTGCAACATCACCATCCGCAATGCCCTGAACTTCCAGCTCGTGCAGCTGGCAGAAATCAGCGATCTGTTTGAAGCTGAGCGTGGTGTTATCAACCAGCCATACAGCTGTAGCTTTCGCCATAATTGGTTTGGCCATGGGCCCTCTCCTTAATGCATCAGGACAAAGCTTTCCCATGCCCCGGAAAGGGCGGCCTGTGGCAGTTTTGCCAGCCAGGCGGGTTCACATTGTCGGGGAACTTGATCCCTATATAATACCCAGGCGTCAAAGAGGAAAGAGCAAATGCAGATTTGTAAGGTTTTGGGATTTTTCGTGCTGGCATTTGCGGGTTTGGCCGGGGCCGCGCAGGCGGATGGCGAACGCGCGGGGGAATTTGATTACTATGTTCTCGCCCTGTCCTGGTCGCCGAACTGGTGCGCGCTTGAGGGGGATGCACGCAATTCGCCACAATGCGAGAATGGGTCTGGTCATGGCTGGATCCTGCACGGGCTGTGGCCGCAGTATGAACAGGGCTGGCCGTCTTATTGCCCGACCACGCATCGCAATCCAACGCGCGGGGATACCGCAGAGATGGCGGATATTATGGGCACCTCCGGGCTGGCTTGGCATCAGTGGAACAAACACGGGCGCTGCACGGGGCTGTCGTCTGACAATTACTATGCGCTGTCCCGCGAGGCATATGGCGAGGTCACCCGCCCTTCGGTTTTCCGGCGTCTTGATGACACCGTGCGCCTGCCCGCCCGTGTGGTGGAAGAGGCGTTCCTGAAGGAAAACCCTGCGTTAGAGCCTGATATGCTGACCGTCACCTGCCGGGGTGATCACATCCAGGAGGTCCGCATCTGCCTGACCCCGGATATGGAACCCCGCATCTGCGGCGAAGACGTCATCCGCGACTGCCGGGCGGAGAGGGCATTGTTTGAGGTTTTGCGATGAACGTGAGTCGAATCTCATATTCGTTTCATCACATATAGATTCCCCACGAACCCCCGTATTTAGTGGGTAAGTGGCGTACAGCCACCATATTTCGCATTTTGTGAAGATAAACCCGTTGACCATGCCTAGGCATGGTCGGTATTTTAGCGCTAGCAGTATCGGAAGGTGCTGTAAGCGACGATGCAAGGCTCTGTAGGAGGAACCTTGCATCTGATTAAGTGGAGCGTCCTGGCCATGCAATTCACTGAATCACGAAGGGTGGCGTCCTCTATAGTCTAAGTTGAGGATACCCTTCGGTCGCGCTTCTTGTAAACCGGCCAATGGAAGGAACTTACGATGAAACGTAATTCTCCAAAATTCACAGCCGCCAGAGCGGCAAAAATCAAAGCTCTTCTCAACGGGACAGACTGGAACCATGCTCAAATTGCTGCACACCTAGGCGGCATGAACCAGGGGCGTGTTTCCGAGGTGAAAACCGGTAAGCGATTTGCTTCTGTTCTTCCAAGTCGTCTGGAAGATGCTCTGGTGCCTGAGTAAGCCACAAAGGACAGCTCCTGACCCTGGGTGGGGGTGAAGCCCCCTCCCGTCAAACTGTAAGTTTGCCTGCGGCAAAACGGGAGGGTCGGGGGCTGTCCGGGCTTGCAGCCCGAACAGTGGGTTCGATTACACCTTCAGCACAATCTTTCCGATGTGGTTGGAGGTCTCCATCCAGGCGTGGGCTTTGGCGGCGTCATCCAGCGCGAATGTGGAATCCATCACGACTTGCAGCTTGCCTGCATTCAGCAGCGGCCAGACCTGTTCGCGCAGCTCATCGGCAATGCGCGCTTTCGCTAGGTCGCTTTGCGGGCGCAGGGTGGAACCGGTGACGGTCAGGCGTTTCGCCATGATCTGGGCAAAGTTGATCTCAGCCATCGGGCCCTCAAGAAAGGCGATATGCACCATGCGGCCTTCCGGCACGAGGGTTTTGATATTGCGGGCGATATAGCTGCCGCCAACCATATCAAGGATCAGATCTGCCCCGCCCTCGCCCTTCACAACGGACACAAAATCTTCCTCGCGATAGTTGATCGCACGCTCTGCCCCCAGATCAGAACAGACCGCACATTTTGTCTCATTGCCCGCCGTGGTGAACACCCGCGCACCAAACGCATGCGCCAGCTGGATCGCGGTTGTGCCAATGCCGGAAGATCCGCCATGCACAAGGAAACGTTCGCCCGCTTTCAGCCCACCGCGCATGAAGACATTCGACCAGACGGTGAAGTAGTTTTCCGGGATGCAGGCCGCTTCCGCCATCGACATGCCATCGGGCACAGGCAGGCAGTGGGCGGCGGGGGGTGCAACATATTCCGCATAGCCGCCACCGGGCAGCAGGGCGCAGACCTTGTCACCGATGGAAAGCCCGGTGACGCCATCGCCCAGGGCCACGACTTCGCCCGCGCCTTCAAGGCCCGGCAGATCAGATGCCGTGGGCGGAGGTGCGTATTTGCCCGCGCGTTGCAGCGCATCCGGACGGTTCACACCGGCATATTCCAGGCGCAACAGAACCTCGCCTGCGCGGGGCTGTGGCACGGGGCGTGTGCAGGGTTTCAGCACCTCTGGCGCGCCGAGTTCAGTGATTTCGACGGCGCGCATTTCGGTTGGCAATGTCATATTAAGTCCTGTTGTTCATTGTGCCCGGCAGATCATCGCGCGTGGCGGTGCCCGGGGCTTTGATGTTGCTCATGACGGAACTGATCAGCCCGCCGACAAAGGGCAGTTTCTGCGCCTGGGCTTTGGCCTTTTCAAACTGCATGACGTTCTCAATCCGGCGATCCAGGAATTCACGTGTGGCCTGATGATCTGCGGCATCATCGCCCAGCCAGTACAGCACGGTGGATCCATAAACCCCCGACAGCACCGCGCGTTTGGAATACCAGTTACCGTCTTCTGATGTATCGCCCAGCGCCGTCCAGATCGCATCCGCCGTACCCCAGATCAGGGCTGCACCTTCCGACGCATTTCCCGGCAGGGCGAAAAGGGAAGATCCCCGCCGCACCAGTTCTTTGTCTTCCGCGGCTTCAAGCCGGGCCATCACCAGCGCCGCCACACGATCGCGAATGCGCATATCAGCCAGGGGCATTTCATCTGCTGCCGCCAGCATCTGCGCATCGCCCGCCTTATGGAAATCCACCGCCAGATCCAGCGCCCCGCGCGGACAGGCTGCATTGGCGTCTGTAAGGGTCACATCGCAATCATCCGCCGCCATGGCAAAGCTTTCCGGCCCCCAGCCGTCAAAGATAACATGGGGCGTAATCGCGTGAAGCAGACGGGTTCTGAGAGGTTCGGTCATGGCGTGCTCCTGCATAACTGATGCCACCTTATCGCGCGTGCAGGCGAAATGGAAAGCCCCGCAATGCCGCAGATGTACAAAACTGGACAAAGCACAGATTCGTTGGTATAGGGCCGTGTTCCTGCAATTTTGCAAATCCAACTTAGAAAGGTGGTGTAAACCACATGCAGGTTAGTGTTCGTGATAACAACGTCGATCAGGCGCTCCGTGCTCTGAAGAAGAAACTTCAGCGTGAAGGTGTCTTCCGCGAGATGAAACTTCGTCAGTCCTATGAGAAGCCGTCTGAGAAGAAAGCGCGTTGTAAGGCTGAGGCAATTCGCCGTTCCCGCAAGCTGGCTCGTAAAAAAGCACAGCGCGAGGGTATGCTTTAAGCAACCGTTTTCAGATCGTTCTGAACGCAAAAAATAGAAAGCCCCGGTGAAGCAATTCACCGGGGCTTTTGTTTTGTCACTGTTGATCAGATCAGGCCGGTGCTTCGACCAGAGAAACCTTCGCGGCCAGCGCCGCTGCTGTTGCGCCAGTCACCAGCGCAACTGTGTCACCATTCACGATGATTTCAACGCCGGAACCAAGGTCATTATACGTCACAGTCGGTGCGCCATCCGCTGCGGCATACATGATCTGTACGGAATCATCTGTGTCGTTGAAATCAGCGATACGTGCGTCATTGCCGTCTTGCAGCCAGGTGCCCACGACAAATGTGTCACTGCCGTCGCCACCGCTGGCAACGTCGTCATTGCCCATGTAAAGCGTGTCATCATTGGCGTTCCCGAACAGCTCATCAGCCGCAGCATTGGTTTCGCTGCCGGTGAAACCGCTCAGGGCAATCTGATTGCCATCGTTCCCGACTGAATTGAAGACACCTTCAAGACCATAAATCGTGTCATTGCCAGAACCGCCTTCCAGCGTGTCTTCACCTTCGCCACCCACAAGCACATCTTTACCAACATCGCCTTTCAGCGTGTCCCCGCCTGCGCCACCAAAGAGAACATCTGCGCCGGTTCCGCCATTGAGAAGGTCATCGCCGTCGCCGCCGTCAAGTTTGTCAACGCCTTCATTGCCAAAGAGTTCATCATTCCCGTCGCCGCCCATCAGCGCATCAAGACCATCGCCACCGAACAGTCTGTCGTCGCCATCGCCGCCATCCAGTTGGTCGGAACCTGTACCACCATCCAGAAGATCGGCATCATCGCCGCCAGACAGCGTATCATCGTCATCACCGCCAAACAGACGGTCGTCGCCAATACTGCCGTTCAGCGTGTCATTGCCAACGCCGCCCATCAGCACGTCATTGCCATCATCGCCGTTCAGCGTGTCAGAGCCAACGCCACCGTTCAGACGGTCATTGCCTTCTCCACCGTTCAGCGTATCGGACCCATTAAAGCCGTGCAGAAGGTCATCGCCACCCAGGCCAATCAGAGTATCGCCACCACCGGTGCCTTCCAGCGTATCGGCACCACTGGTACCTTCCAGCGTTTCGCCAGAGGGCGCGTCGGATGAGGATCCCATAAGCGCGCCAAGCGCCCCTACGCCAAGCAGAAGTCCCAGAATTCCAATCATACCAATTGTCCTTTCACAAATTTTCGCGCTGAAAATCCAGGCGCACTCATCATCCATTCAGCCGGGAATCGGCCGTGTTCACTGACGGTTAACATTTAATCCCCCTATGAGCGAGCCTCATAAAAACAAACCTCTTAAAGGTGTATCCCGACAGAAACAGTGGGGCAGGTGAAGCCTCCGGCGCGCACTGAAAGCACAAATCTTGTCTAAAATGCGACCACAGCCTGAATTCTGGTGAATTAGTATCGCATAACGAAATCTGCGGTGCTATCTTTGGCCAGATCAGTGCCGGTTTTCGGTAGTTAATGAGTACGCGAAGAATTTCTGCGCGATGGGTATGGAAGGATAGTTTATTATGATGGGTGTGATTGGCCTGCTGTTGGGCGGCTGGGCCATCAGTGAAATCTTTGATTCAGATTCTAATTCTGGCGGCAACGCGAACGAAACTCAGGACGGTACCAGCGGGAATGACACACTGGAAGGAACCGGTGGCGGCGATACTCTGAACGGTATGGATGGTGATGATATCCTGCACGGGAAAAACGGATCCGATACCCTGAACGGCGGGGACGGCGATGACGACCTGTTTGCAGGCGTTGGATCTGACACGCTGAACGGCGATGCCGGCAATGACACGCTGCTTGGTGGCGGTGGCTATGACACGCTGAATGGTGGTGAAGGTGATGACCGTCTTTTCGGTGGCGACGGCAAGGATACGCTGTCTGGTAACGACGGTGACGATCTTCTGGATGGCGGCAAGGGTGCCGATGAACTGGACGGTGGCGCCGATGACGACGATCTGTTTGGTGGCGATGGCCTTGATACGCTGATGGGCGGCGCCGGCAACGATGATCTGTTTGGCGGTGAACATGTTGACACGCTGCACGGCGGTGAAGGTGATGACCTTCTCAGTGGCGGCGGTGGCGCTGACACCCTCTTCGGGGATGCCGGTAACGACACGCTGAAGGGCGGCCCTGGCCAGGATGTCCTTGTCGGTGGCGAAGGTGAAGACACGCTGGAAGGTGGGTCTGGTGCTGACGAAGTTTACGGCCTTGAAGGTGTGTTCGATAATCTTAGCGTTGAAGACGGGGGCATTGTAGCCAGCGGCTTCCGTGGTAGCGAAGCCAACGCGGCGGCGGATGAACTGTTCGGCAATGCGGGTGATGACGTGCTCTACATCGGCAATGGTGACGTGGCGACCGGCGGTGAAGGTGACGATCTCTTTGCGCTGGGGACGTGGCTTGAAGATGGCAATGACGCCCGCATCGCTGACTTTGATGTGACAACCGAGGAAATTGTGATCGCCTATGGCGCTGATGACGGCTTGCCTGCAGTCTCATTTAACGAGGTCGGCAGTGGTGTTGAAATCATCGTAAATGGCGACACGGTTGCGCTGGTCAATGGCGTGGGACTGAATGCTGCGAATATCGCAACCCGCGTATTCTTGGCCGAAGCACCCGCCTGATCTGACGGATTTCTGTAAAATAAAAGCCCCGGTGATTTGCTTCACCGGGGCTTTCTTTTTGCGTTCAGAACCCATTTGAAAAACAGTTACCCAAAGCCCGCCCCGGCTTCCGGTTGCACAGAGGCGAAAAACCTGTGACAGCTTGCCCATGGACAGGAATTTCACACTCGCCGTCGCATTTATCTGCTGCGCCATGGTTCTTATCCCCGGCGGGGATGCGGCAGGTAAAATCCTGACGGCTGAGATCGGTGTTTCACCCTTCTTCGTCGCCTGGAGCCGCTTTCTGATCGGGATGCTGGTGTTTCTGCCGATTGTTGCCCGCTTTGATCCGCGCCTGTATCTTGACTGGCGGATCTGGCTGCGCGGGGCGTTTATTACCGGCGGCATTGCCTCCATCCTGACGGCCCTGCGTACAGAAGACATCGCCAATGTTTTTGCGATCTTCTTTGTTGGCCCGATCCTCAGCTATTTTGCATCCGGCCTGCTGTTGAAAGAAAAGCTGGATCACCGGCGGACTGTATTACTGCTGGTTGGCTTTGCCGGGGTGCTGCTTGTCGTACGCCCCGGGCCGGATATGGGGATTGGTGCGTTGTTTGCCCTGCTCGCAGGCATATTTTACGGCAGCTATCTGACCGCCAGCCGCTGGCTTGCGACGCGGGCAAGGCCGCTGGAAATGTTGTTATCGCAACTGATGATAGGAACCGCGCTGCTGACGCCCATGGGGATAACAGCCCTGCCAGCCTATTCACCCGCGCTGGTGATCCCGGTCCTGATCAGCGCCTTCGGATCCGCCATCGGCAACTATTGCCTGGTGCTGGCCTATCGCCGGGCCGAAGCATCGCGCCTGGCCCCCTTCATCTATCTGCAACTGATATCGGCCACGGTCTTTGGCGTACTTGTCTTCAACACCTGGCCTGATGCCTGGGCACTGGCCGGGATCGCACTGCTTCTGACATCGGGTTTCGCCACCCTGGCCCTGCGCCCGAAAAACTGACGCATCACGAAATCGCGATTTGCACTGTCGCGCGGGAAAGGTCAGGTTGTCCGCTGAAACGCATGAAAGGGCACCCCATGAAACCGCAAACCGGTAAATCTTTCCCCGCCATCACCCTGCCAACCCTGTCCGGCAAAGAGATCACCCTTGGTCAGGCTTCCGGCGACAACTGGGCGCTTGTTCTGGTCTATCGCGGTGCCCATTGCCCGCTGTGTCGTCTGCAACTGAAAGCCATGCAGAAACATGTGGCCGCCTTCACAGAAACCGGTGTTGAGATCACTGTTGTTTCCGGTGATCCGGAAGAAAAAGCCCGCAATTTCCATTCCGACATCAAGCTGGACGCCGAAGTGGCTTATGGCCTGTCCATCGATCAGATGAAGGAACTGGGTCTTTATATTTCCGAGCCCCGCAGCGCAGCAGAAACCGACCGTCCCTATGCGGAACCGGGCCTGTTTGTGGTGAATGACGCAGGCATCCTGCATCTGGCAGATATTTCCAACGCCCCATTTTCCCGCCCCGACATGGGCGCAATCGCTGGTGGCGTGAAATACATCCGCGAAAACAACTACCCGATCCGTGGTGATTACCAGGGTTAAACCATGTCCCGCCTTGCCGCGTTACACCGGCAGGGCGGTTGTCTTGAAGACCGTGCGCAGGGCAAAGGAACTTTGCATCTGCGTCACCCCGGGCAGCCGCGACAGGTGCTGGCGGTGAATACGGGCGAAATCTTCGGTATCCAGCGCCACAACTTTCAAAACATAATCTGACTTGCCCGCCATCAGGTGGCATTCCAGCACATCCGGGATTTTGGCGACGGCACGTTCAAACGCGTCCAGCACCTCATCCGCCTGGGCCGCAAGCGTAATTTCCACAAACACAGTTGTCGGACGGCCCAGTTTGCGCGGGTTCAGAAGCGCCACGTAATCCTTAATGTACCCTTCCGCCTCAAGCCGCTGCACACGTCTGTGGCAGGCGGACGCCGAAAGGTTAATCCGCTCTGCCAGTTCCGCATTGGACATCCGGCCGCTCTTCTGAAGCTGAATCAGTATTCGTCGATCTACGCTGTCGATGCTCATAATCTTCGTGGATTCTTCCAATATTTTCGTCAGACTTCGAAGATACTTCATATTAAGTGAGATTACACCCCATAAATTCCCAGACAATTGCATGGCATCCTTGCGACAGTCTGTCTCAGGAGAATTGAGAGAGGATACCCCAATGAAAATCGGTTGCCCCAAGGAAATCAAACCCCAGGAATTCCGCATCGGCATGACACCTGCTGCTGCACGCGAAGCGGTAAACGCCGGCCATGACGTCTTTATCGAAGCAGGCGGCGGTCTGGGCGCTGGCTTCTCAGATGACGATTATACAGCCGCAGGCGCGACCATGCTGGCGACCCCTGAGGAAATTTTTGCGACAGCAGATATGATCGTAAAAGTAAAAGAACCTCAGCCGGGCGAACGCAAGATGCTGCGCGAAGGTCAGCTGCTGTTCACATACCTGCACCTGGCACCCGATCCCGAGCAGACCAAAGACCTGATCGACAGCGGTTGCACAGCGATTGCTTACGAAACCGTAACTGACAACAACGGCGGCCTGCCTCTGCTTGCCCCAATGTCCGAAGTTGCCGGTCGTCTGGCACCACAAGTTGGGTCCTACACCCTGCAGAAAGCCAACGGCGGCCGCGGCGTTCTGATGGGCGGCGTTCCTGGTGTGGCCCCTGCGAAAGTTCTGGTCATCGGCGGCGGTGTTGTTGGCACCCACGCTGCGAAAATCGCAGCAGGCATGGGCGCAGATGTGACCGTTCTCGACCGTTCCCTGACACGCCTGAAGTATCTCGACGACGTTTTCGGCGGCACCTTCAAGAACCAGTATTCCACCGCAGAAGCGACTGCAGAACTGGCAGCGGACGCTGACATGATCATCGGCGCGGTTCTGATCCCGGGTGCTGCGGCACCTAAGCTGATTTCCCGTGATCAGCTGAAGTCCCTGAAGCCGGGCGCAGTTCTTGTGGACGTTGCGATCGACCAGGGCGGCTGCTTTGAAACATCCAAAGCCACAACCCACCAGGATCCAATCTACGAAGTTGACGGTGTAATGCACTACTGCGTGGCCAACATGCCAGGCGCGGTTGCTCGCACATCCACTATTGCCCTTGGCAACGCGACCATGCCGTTCATGCTGGCCCTGGCCAACAAAGGCTGGAAGCAAGCCTGTAAAGACAACGCACACCTGCTGAACGGTCTGAACGTGCATGCTGGCAAGCTGACTTACGCTGCGGTGGGCGAGGCCCTTGGTATGAATCACATCACGCCAGAAGCTGCCCTCGAAATCTGATCTCTCTCCTGAGGATCAAAACTGGGCCGGAAGGAAACTTCCGGCCTTTTTATTGGTTATGTCTGAATATTATATTGCCAGGGGAACTGCAGGCATTACTCAACAACATTTGTTGTTCTCCGGGTTATGCCAGACCAAAAGGGCAAAATGGTTCGCTCTCTCTATATACTCAGGAAGAGCAATCAGATGTTCAAAGCCTTCTAACAAAGCGACGTTGATTGATTCGCTTGGCCCCATTGTTCCTGACAAATAAGGCTGCCCATCCACACGGCGACCTTCTAGCAGGCATTGTTTCTGGAACTCTGTCGTCCCGGAACGTTCCCGTTTTCCAGGAAATGGCAAGGCGATTGCGACTCCCTCCAGATTTTCTTGTATGGCCAGAGCCTTCAGCGCCCTGAGTAAAGGAGCCAGCTCAGGCGAAAGAGACTGGTGGCCCGCGTCCGCAGTCAGAAGCATCCGACAAACATAAAGCCAATCACCTGCAGGGTCATGTGCACTACCTGTTCCACTCCCGGTAGCCGCATCCCATCCCGGTACAGACAGAGCAATACGAGACGGGAGACGGATGGCATTCAGATATCCGATCATGCGGCCTGCCTCTTCAGACGCAAATGCGCCCTGAGGAAACTGATCAAAGCACACCACAACATTCGCAGCCGAATGATCTGGGTGGACATAGGCAACGCTTCGTTTGCCCGGAGTGTACACCCCCGCGTCTTTCAGCAAGGTCACAACAGCATTCAAATCATCGTGAGACAATGGACGCGCAGGCATTTCTATCCTCACTGCTTACTACTCAGCGCCAGCAGTGACCCGAACCCAACAAAAGCCCCGCCTGTCACGCGGCGGACCTGTTGGGCGCGCTTTGGGGTGCTGAGAAAACGGCGCAGCCAGTTGCCGGACACCGCAATCACTGCATGGTTCAGGGCACACAGCGCGCCGTAGCTCAGCGCAAGGATCACCACCTGAGACATGGCGGGGGCATTGGCGTTCAGGAAGGGTGGGAACAGCGCGGCAATTGCCACCATCGCTTTCGGATTGGTCAGAGAAATCGCCACAGCCTGGGCCGACAGTTTTGACCAGGGCACGGGGCCGGACCGGCTGTTGGCCTCAATCAGGAACGCACTGCGATCCCGCCAGATCTTCACGCCCAGCCAGATCAGGTAAGTGGCCCCCACGACTTTCAGGATAAGAAACGCCAGAGCTGACGCCTTCATCACCGCCCCAAGCCCCAGGCCCACAAAGATCCCCAGCGCCGCAATGCCCGCACCATTGATCAAACCAATCAGGATCGTCACCTTCACCCCATAGCGCAACGCATTGGTGATCGCGAACAGCACGCCGGGACCGGGGCTGATGACAGGGGCGACAGAGACAGCAAGGAAGAGCAACCAGGTTTCAAATGACATCAAAAGGGCCTTTCGCAGAATAGCCACAGCAGACGCCTGAAACTGGGTGAAGTCAAGGCTCTCCCAGAAACCTAGGACGTGCGGATTTGATGGCATTCCCAACGTGATCCAGAAAGGCACGGACCCGGGGTTGGCTGCGCAGATCGGCATGGGTCAGCAGCCACACAGGCATATAGGGAAACAGCGGCACATCGGGCAGGCGTTTAAGGCCGGGTTCTTCATCGCCAATGATACAGGCCAGCCGGGTTGCGCCGATGCCTGCGCGGGCGGCACTAAGGGCAGCGTGGATGTCATCCACCACCAGCCGGGTTGTTAGGTGCGGACGCAGCGCCAGGAATTCCTTTGGCGGACCAGGCCAGCTCTGGAAACTGATCCAGTCAAGCGCCCCACCCCGATCAGCCGCGATCAGATCGGGCGCAGCATAGATGCCATAGCGTTGTTCCGCCACCCGGCGGCCAATCAGGCTGTCCGGCGGATCAGGCGACACCCGCAGGGCAACATCGGCCTGGCGCGCCGCAAGGTTCAGGGCATCATTCCCGGCACGCAGCTTCAGATCCACATCCGGGTATGTCGTGATGAAAGATTTCAGCACCGGCCCCAGGACGCGATCCACCATCATTTGCGGCCCGGTGACCGTCAGAGGCCCGGCAATACGTGTGTCACGGGCATCCATATGCCGTTCCAGCTCATGCCCCTGTGCTTCCATATTTTCGGCAATCAGGATCGCTTCCCGCCCGGCGTCTGTCAGGGCATACCCCGACGCCAGACGATCAAACAGACGGGCGCCAAGGGCCTCTTCCGCGGCAGTGATCCGGCGGGACACTGTGCCATGGTTCACCTTTAGAACACGCGCGGCCCCGCTGATCCCACCCTGACGGGCGGTTTCAAGGACATAACGCAGATCATTCCAGTTCAGCATGACCTGATTATTAGTGATCATCGGATGCACATCAATGATTACTTTCACACAAGCCAGACAATCCCGATCTGTTTTGTATCAACTAAAGGATACATGATGACCACCCATGCAATTGTCACACTGAACATAAGCAACCCCGACACATTCGCCGACTATCGCGCCCGCGCAGGGGAGGCGATGCAGAAACACGGGATCACAGCCCTACAGCTTACAAAAGAACCAACCCGGATGGAAGGCACACAGGAAGCGCCACAGATGATTGTGCTTCTTACAGCTGACAGCCGTGATGCCTTTGAGGCCTGGCACAGTGATCCGGAATTTGCCGCCGTGCATGAATTGCGCCGCGCCAGCGGGGAGATCACAATCTTTCTGATGTGAGCCCTGAAAACAGAACGGGCCCGTCATTGCTGACGAGCCCAAACCTGTATGCGGAGGGTTACCGGAGTAATTTACCTGCGCCCCCCGTCTGCACGATATGTCTTACTTATTAGCAAGAGAATCGCGGATCTCAAGCAAAACATCGATCTCGCTTGGACCAGCGGGGGTTTCCGCCGCAGCTTCTTCCTGCTTCTCTGCCGCTTCCTTCGCTTTATTGACTGTCTTCACCATCATGAAGACAACCCATGCAATGATCAGGAAGTTGATAATCGCCATAAAGAAAGCCCCGTATGCAAAGGCCGCAGCCCCGGCTTCGCGTGCTGCATCCAGCGACGCGTATTCAGCATCACCGCCACCCAGAACAATGAATTTATTGGTAAAATCAACCCCACCTGTGAAAAGGCCAATGATCGGATTGATCAGATCATCCACCATGGACTTCACGATTGCGGTGAAAGCTGCACCGATGATTATACCAACCGCCATATCCATGACGTTGCCCTTTGCGATGAAATCCTTGAATTCCTGTAACATTTCACGTTTCCTTTTTCAAAAGCCCCAGCGGCTGTTCGCTTGCGCAGATGTATAATGCAGCCACCGCACATAGCCAAACCTGTTCACCGGGGAAATCGTACCTACATTTCCCCACATAATCCAGGCAGGTTTTCCTGCCTCGTCCTGTACTCTTAAAGGAAACACAATGTCTGATCTTTCTCAATTCCAGGTCACCTCCCGCTGGCCCGCACAGAACCAGGATGTGATTCAGCTTTATTCTTATCCGACCCCAAATGGTGTGAAGGTTTCTATCGCGCTGGAAGAACTGGGGCTGGCCTATGAACCACATTTGGTGACCCTGTCCGACAGTGACGTGAAAAGCGACGAATTCCTGTCCCTGAACCCAAACAACAAAATCCCCGCGATCATTGATCCAAACGGCCCGGACGGAAACCCGATTGGTCTGTTTGAAAGCGGCGCAATCCTGATCTACCTGGCCGAAAAAACCGGCAAGCTGATGCCGGAAGGTGCAGGCAAATACGAAGTGATCAAATGGCTGATGTTCCAGATGGGCGGCGTGGGCCCGATGCTGGGACAGCTTGGTTTCTTTTACAAATTCGCAGGTGCCGAGATCGAAGATCCCCGCCCGCGCGAACGCTATATCAATGAAGCAAAGCGCCTGCTTTCCGTTCTGGATAAACAGATGGAAGGGCGTGAATGGATTGCCGGGGACTATTCCATCGCTGATATCGCAATTGTACCCTGGTTGCGTGCGCTGGATTTCTACGGTGCGAAAGAAGTATTGGAATTTGATTCCTTTACCCATGTAAATGCCTGGCTTGATCGCTTCCTGACACGCCCTGCGGTTCAGAAAGGTCTTAAAATTCCAAATGTTAACTAACCTTTAGCCAGGTCGTTAACCAAATACTAAGAAAATATACCGGGTCACAGTGAGTTCAGTGAATTGTGACTCGGCATATGCGTTTTTCAGGCGTATAGCGGAAATGTTCCCGGTACATTAGTAATTCGTTAACAGTCATGTTCAGCTTCTCCAGTGCTCCGTTTTTTCACTTAAAACCGCACTGAGAAAATAAAATGCCCCTCACTGAACTGATTACAAACGGCACCTTCAGCGCTGGCAGCTCCGGCTGGTTTGGCACAGACATCGAAATTAACCCGCAATCCGCCTATATCAGCGGTGGTTCCGGCAACCTCGTTTCTGAAATCGATGGCAACAGTTCCCAGACAACAGTGCTGCAACAGAATTTCTCTGTGCCGGCCGGCGCCACCCTGCCCGCATCGACCACCCTGACGTTTGATACCGCCCTGCGCAACGCAGAAAGCACCTTCGCAGGTGATGGATTTCGCGTCGAGATCCGCGACGACAATGGTGTTGTCATCGCCACGCAGGATTTTTTCCCGACCAGCAGAAGCCTGACACCGGCATCCATGAATGTCACGCTGCCGACAGCCGGGAATTACAATCTGCGCTTCACAGAACTGGGCGACAATGACAGTCTTGGTGCGATTGTTGACAATATTGCCCTGCAGGTCGACGTTCACCTGGTCTGTTTTGTACAAGGGACAAAAATCGTCACCAAAACCGGCGAAGTCGCGGTCGAAGACCTGAAAGAAGGCGATCTTGTCCTGACCCGCGACAATGGTTTCTCCCCGGTGCGCTGGATTGGGTCCCGCACGATCACCGCCCGTCAGCAACAGGCAGATCACAAGATGCGCCCTGTGGTTTTCCGCGCCGGCAGCCTTGGGGAAAACATGCCGGCCAGTGATCTTATGGTTTCACGCCAGCACCGGATGCTGGTGGCAGACTGGCGTGCGCAGCTGCTGTTCCATGAAGACGAAGTGCTGACCGCCGCCGTAAACCTTGTGAACAATGACACAATCTTCCTGCGACCCGCCGAAGACGTGACCTATTATCACTTCATGTGTGACGTGCACGAAGTCGTCATGGCCAATGGTTGCTGGGCTGAAAGCTTCCTGCCAACAGAACTGTCCCTGCGCGGGCTTTCTGACGAAGGGCATGAAGAGTTCCGGAAACTTTTCCCGGAACTCCTGCCTGATGTTGCGGCTGCAACACGCGTTGCGCGCCCGGTGGCCGAAGGCAAAACTGCGCGCCTTCTGGCCTGATCAGCCTGGCAGATTGCCCGTCAGAACATATTGCAGGATCTGCGCCACCTGGCGTGGTTCCTGACAGACGGCAAGCGCTGCGGCGTCTACTTCTTTCAGCGCGTGCTGATGATCATCGCCATGCAGCACGATCAGGCTTTTGCCAAGCGCCGCGGCATAGCCCGCATCAAAAGCCGCATTCCACTGTTTGTATTTCTCACCAAACCGCACAACCACAACATCGGCGTCTTCAATGCCTTTACGGGTGCGGATCGCGTTTACTTTTGCACCCAGATTGTCGTGCCAGAACTTCTTCTCTTCCGCGCCCAGGATCGCAACGCCGCAATCATCTGACGCATCATGATCCGTTACAGGTGCCGAAAACGAAACATCCAGCCCCGCTGCCCCTTCAATGATTTCTTCGCGCCAGCCCGTGTGAATTTCGCCGGAAAGATAGACCTTCAGTGTCATAAGATGCCTCCTGTTCATTTGCCCGCAGCATAGGGGTTTCCGCCCCATACGCCACAAAAAAGGCCCGCCGGAAGGGCAGGCCTTTGTTTGAATTTAAAACCGGGATCAGCCGCGCAGGGTGCCGCCCGTGGCCTTAGACACTTTCGCGACGATCTTTTCTGAAACCGCCTCAATGTCTTTTTCCGTCAGGGTTTTGTCACCCGGTTGCAGGCGCACGGTGATCGCGATGGATTTTTTATCCTCGCCCAGAGACCCGCCAATGAATTCATCAAAGACACGCACGTTTTCGATCAGAGCTTTGTCAGCACCGCCTGCCGCGTTCACAAGGTTCAGCGCCTCAACATCCGCATCCACCACAAAGGCGAAATCGCGTTCAACAGCCTGCAGATCAGAGATCTTCAGCGCATCACGGGTTGATGTTTTCTTCTTCGCAAACGGCGGCTGTTCCAGCAGCACTGTGAAAGCAACCGCCGGGCCTTTGACGCCCATTTTGTTCAGGGTCTTGGGATGCAGTTCACCAAAAGTGGCCAGCACTTTTTTCGGGCCAAGGCAGATTTTGCCGTGACGGCCCGGATGCCACCAGCTTTGCGCACCGCGCATGATCTGGGCCTTCACAGGCGCACCAATCGCGGACAGAACAGCTTCGGCATCTGCCTTTGCGTCATACAGATCCACCGCACGGCGTTCCCCATGCACATCTTTTGGACCAGTGTGACCAATCAGGATGCCAGCCGCCTGAATATGCTGTTCTTCAGGCTCACCACCATGGAAGGCCGGGCCAACTTCAAACAGCGCCATATCGGCAAAGCCACGGGCCTGGTTGCGGGCGGCGGCCTGCAAAAGCCCCGGCAGCAGATCCGGGCGCATGTGGCTCATTTCAGAGGAAATCGGGTTGTCGAGTTTCGTGGCATCTGCCCCGCCCTCAAACACTCCCGCAGAGGTCTGGTCAATGAAGCTGTAGGTCACACATTCATTGTAGCCCAGCGTCGCGATTGTGCGTCGCGCCATGCCTTCGCGTTTCTGCATCGGCGTCAGGATCGGCTTTGGCACACCCACGGTTTCCCGCAGCAAAGGCTTGCCTTCCAGTTTCGTCAGGGACGCCACACGGGCGACTTCTTCCACCAGATCAGCAGAGCCCTGCACATCCGGGCGCCAGCTTGGCACATGGGCCATATCGCCTTCCATGACAAACCCCAGATCGGTCAGGGTCTGACGCTGGGTGTCAGGGGCAATTTCCATACCCACAAGGCTTTGCACGCGATCTGTGTCCAGCTTATAGGCGCGGGACACATCGGGCACTTCACCGGCAACAACAACCTCAGACACTTCACCACCACAAAGATCCAGGATCATCTGTGTCGCCAGTTCCATCGCAGGCGCATTAAACGCCGGGTCAATGCCGCGTTCATTCCTGTAACGGGCGTCGGAATTGATCTTCAGCGCACGGCCGGTTTTCGCAATCTGGATGGTTTCCCAGAACGCCGCCTCAAGGATCACATTTGTGGTTTCTTCCGTGCAGCCCGTGTGCAGCCCCCCCATAATACCCGCGATGCTTTCAACACCGGCATCATCGGAAATCACAACCATGCCCTCGCGCATGCTGTATTCTTTTTCGTCCAGCGCAGTCAGCGTTTCACCGCCTTTGGCGCGATGAATACGCAGATCACCCTGCACTTTATCGGCATCAAAAACATGCAGCGGACGGTTCTGGTCATAGGTGAAGAAGTTGGTCACATCCACCAGCGCAGAAATCGGGCGCAGACCAATCGCTTTCAGCTGATCCTGCAGCCACTGCGGGCTTGGTCCGTTTTTCACGCCTTTGATCAGACGGCCCATAAACACAGGGCAATCGTCAGCAGTATCCGCATCAATGGTGATGTTGAACGGCGCTTTATAGCTGCCTTCAACCTTCGCCTCTGGCGCAGGTTTCAACGTGCCAACGCCACGCGCAGCCAGATCACGGGCAATGCCGCGTACGCCAAGCGCATCCGGGCGGTTCGGCGTGATCGCGATCTCGATCATCACATCAACTTTCGCCGGGTCGTTTTCAGCCAGCCAGTCCACGAAACGATCACCAACGCTGCCAGAGGGCAGCTCAATGATGCCATCATGTTCGTCCGACAGTTCCATCTCACGTTCAGACGCCATCATGCCGTGGCTTTCAATGCCGCGGATTTTGCCGATCTGAATGGTGGTGTCGATGCCCGGCACATAAACGCCCGGTTTCGCCACAACAACGGTGATGCCCGCACGCGCGTTCGGCGCACCACAGATGATCTGCTTCATACCTTCATCGGTCTTCACCTGACAGACATTCAGACGATCCGCATCAGGATGCTTTTCTGCGGTTTCCACATAGCCCAGGGTAAAATCCTTCAGCCGGTCCACGGGGTTAGACACCTCTTCCACTTCAAGACCCAGATCGGTCAGAGCGTAAAGGATTTCATCAACAGAAGCCTCGGTATCGAGGTGCGTTTTCAGCCAGGACAGAGTGAATTTCACGGGTCTCGTCTTTCATTATCTCGCGGTCGCAATGTGCTTATAACATTGCCCGCCTGCGGAAAAGGGGGGATCGCGGTGTCAGAGACGGTCGCGCAGGTCTTCGACGACCTCAAAGGTTTCAAACACCAGCAGCATTTCCGGATCAAAACCGCCGGATTTGCTGAAATGTTTTTGCTGCATCATGCGCCAGTCATCCAGCGGCAGATCGCTTTCCATCCGCGCCTGTTCCGCCGTCACATCACAGAACCGGATGTTCTGTACAGAAACCGTACGGGTGATCAGGGTCGGCGTGCCATCCCACAGCGTCGCAATGTCACAACGGCCGGGCTTAGGCAGGGCATCGGGTTCCTGGGCAAATTCGCGCAGCGCCTCACAATTCGCGGTTTTCTTGCCCGCACGCACAAGCTTCAGCAGCTTTTCACACTGCGCCTGGTTCCCACCAAACCGGTAAGAGCCCGCGCCGGGATAGGTCTTCTGGAGATCTTCGAAGTCATCAGAGTCGGTCATTTCAGGCAGCCTGCATTTACACAATTTTAATTTTTTGGGCCTTCATCCGGAAACCAGCTTTGACACAGTGATTTCTGCCAGAATTCCTCAAGAGACCCACCCACGATGATTACATCATCTATTCCGCCATGCACAAGATTAAGCAGACCAAATCCCTGCCCTTCGACCAGAACGATCATTTCACTCGCACCATCACTGCCGATCGGTGCCACTCCGGCTGGCATGTTTTCCTGTAGCACGTCCAGTCCGAAGTTTTTCAGGGCGTCTTTTGGGGAATGAAACTGCGCAAATATGACATCATCACTGTCAGGAATGCCGCCACCTTGACGAAGCCAGCCTTCACCACTGCCCCAGCTCAGCCAGAAGTGCCGCAGATCTTCCGGGCATTTGACATTCCAGAAACGTTCAAACCCGGAAATATCCGCCGTATCTCCCACCAACATCTGGCATGACATTGCTGCGGCGGCAATCTCCGTAGCTGATTTCACCCGCTCACACCACCATGCAGGTTTGGTTGCACCATCGGGTTAAATCCATAGTGACGCAGCCAACGCAGGTCGCTGTCAAAGAACGCACGCAGGTCGGGGATGCCGTATTTCAACATCGCCAGACGGTCGATGCCCATACCGAAGGCAAAGCCCTGATATTCCTCAGGATCAACGCCGCCAGCTTTCAGAACTTTCGGGTGCATCATGCCGGAACCCAGAACTTCCATCCAACCATCGCCTTCGCCAATACGCAGCTGCCCATCGACCCAGGAACACTGAATGTCGACCTCTGCAGAAGGTTCCGTGAACGGGAAATGTGAGGCGCGGAAACGGGTTTTGATGCCCTCAATGCCAAAGAAGGCCGCGAAGAATTCTTCCAGCACCCATTTCAGGTTCGCCATGGAAATGTCTTTGCCAATCGCCATGCCCTCAATCTGGTGGAACATCGGCGTGTGGGTTTGGTCGTAATCGGAACGATACACACGACCCGGCGCAATCACGCGGATCGGGGCGCCGGTTTTTTCCATCGCACGGATCTGCACAGGCGACGTATGCGTCCGCAGCACATGAGGTGCGCGTTCATCGTCCGCATCGCGGTGCATATAGAAGGTATCAAATTCCTGTCGCGCCGGGTGATGCGGCGGGATGTTCAGGGCATCAAAGTTGTACCAGTCGTTTTCGATCTGCGGCCCTTCAGCGACAGAAAACCCAAGATCGGCAAAGATCGCAGAGATCTCTTCGGTCACCTGGCTGATCGGGTGAATGGTGCCTTTGCCACGGGTGCGGCCCGGCAGGGTCACGTCAAGCCATTCTTCCGCCAGACGCGCATCAAGGGCGGCATCGGCCAGGGCGTCTTTCTTGGCGGCAAGGGCAGAGTTGATCTCATCCTTCAGGGCGTTCAGCTTTGGGCCGGCCACCTGACGTTCCTCCGGGGTCATTTTGCCCAGCTCGCGCATTTTCAGGCTGACTTCGCCCTTTTTACCAACAGCCTGCAGGCGCAGTTCTTCCAGGCCAGACTCGTCAGAGGCGGCGGAAATTGCGGTCAGGTATTTGTCTCTCAGATCATCCATCGGGCGGCTCCTGCAATTCGTTGCAGTCCTGCTATCATATGAAGGGCGAAATGCAAGGCGCGCGGCGCAATATCACATTGCATCCGGGACGCAGGCCGGGCCAGATAGGCAAAAATCCAGGGACAACCAAGATGAGCAACACAAAAGCCACCCCCAAGACACCCGCGATCCTGCAAGGCGGCTTTCGCATCCTGTTTTTCCTCGCCGCCCTCTGGGCCGCGTATGCGATGATAGCCTGGATCGGTTTCTGGACGACGGGCGCTGACCTGCCCTCGGGTGCGATGCTGCCCCAGGACTGGCATGTGCACTCATTGCTGTACGGATTTGCCCCCGCGGTGCTGGGCGGCTTTCTGTTAACCGCGATCCCGAACTGGACCGGCACAAAGATGATCACCGGCACGCCGCTGGCGCTGATGGCGGTGCTTTGGGCGCTGGGACGTGTCGCAGTCTGGCTGTCCGGCGGCCTGCCCGTGATCGCTGTGATCCTGCTGGATGTGTCCTTCCTGTTAACCCTTTTGCTGGTGTCTGCCCGGGTTCTGATCAAATCCGGCAATGTGCGCAACATGCCGGTTCTGGGGTTTATCCTGCTGTTTCTGATGGGGCAGATCTTCTTTGATGTGATCTCACTGGCCGGTGGCTATGCCTCTGTCACCCCTGGCGCGAAACTGTCGATGGCCGCGATTATCCTGCTGATCAGCCTGATCGGCGGGCGCATTGTTCCCGCATTCACCCGCAACTGGCTGAAGAAGCAGGGTACCGATGATCTGCCCGTGATGTTTGGCGGATTTGATAAGGTTGTTGTTGGCCTGTCCGGTGTCACACTGCTGACCTGGGTGATGACACAGGCGAATCTGATCACCGGTTTCCTGATGCTGATTGCGGGCGTATTGCAACTGATCCGGCAGAGCCGCTGGAAGGGTGAAAAGACCGCATCCGCCCTGATCGTCGCCATGCTGCACATCGCTTATCTCTTTGTGCCCGTTGGATTTATTCTGCTGGGGCTTTCCATGCTGTTCCCGGTGTCGGTCCCGGCTATGGCCGGACAACACGCCTGGCTGTCAGGGGCCATGGGTGGCATGATGCTGGCCGTGATGACACGGGCAAGCCTTGGCCATACCGGGCACGAATTGCGCACCACCTGGCGTGAAGTCTTTATCTACGGCATGGTTCTGCTGGCTTCGGTCATACGCGTGATTGCAGCCTTCCCAACGCCAGATTTCCTGCTGCATATCGCGGCCACTGCCTGGTTCCTGGCCTTCGTCGGATTTGCCGTGCTTTACGCACCGATCCTGTTCACCAAATCGAAAAGTTAAGGCAGCGCGGGTTCTGGCATATTCCGGAACCCGCATCTTCCGAACCACGGGTACTGCCCGCCCTTTATGCCATGATCTTCTGAATTCTCACAGAGTGTGTGGAAAATTTTAGATACTATATTAACCTCGGAAATAATCCCGGACGCGCCCCATACAGTCACGCTGCAGCCACATATTCCAAAAACAAAAAGCCCCGCGAAAATCGCAGGGCTTTTCATAATTCAAATGTCAGTCAGCTTATGCTGCTTCCAGAGCTTTCTGAACCTGAGCAACGATTGTGCCGAATGCTTCCGGTTCGTTCACAGCCAGATCAGCCAGAACTTTACGGTCAACTTCGATACCAGCCAGGGACAGACCGTTGATGAAACGGGAATATGTCAGCGCCTCGTCGTGGGACCGTACAGCAGCGTTGATACGCTGGATCCACAGTGCGCGGAAGTTACGCTTGCGTGCCTTACGGTCACGGGTTGCGTACTGGTTGGCCTTGTCAACAGCCTGCGTCGCGGTGCGAAACAGGTTTTTACGGGCGCCGTAGTAACCTTTGGCGGCCTTGATGACTTTCTTGTGACGGGCGTGAGTGGTGGTTCCACCTTTTACACGGGACATATCAGAACCTCCTTATTAGCGGGCGTATGGCATCATGCTCTTGATGATCTTCTCATCAGGAGCAGAAAGCGTGGTTGTGCCGCGGGCATTGCGGAGGAATTTGTTGGTACGTTTGATCATGCCGTGCTGTTTACCAGCCTGGGCAGCGACAACGCGACCTTTTGCAGTCACTTTGAACCGCTTTTTGCAGCTCGACTTTGTCTTCATCTTTGGCATTTCCGTCTCCTCTTTCGGGCGGTGGTTAAGCGCGACTCGGCATGCCATACAAGGCCGGTCACACAGTAGAAGGCGCCGTATAGGACGCATTCACGAAATTAGCAAGCCGAAAAAGCACGTTCCCGGCCCGCGGATTTATTCAGGCTGGGCGCTGTAAATAAGGCTTTCCTCGCAAGGTGCAACCCGCAGAATATTGGTCGTGCCGGGAATGTTGAACGGCACGCCGGCGGTCACAACAATCTGGTCTTCCTTCGTGGCTATGCCACTTTCGCAGGCCGCACGCGCCGCAGCAATAACCGCGAACTTAAAGCGTTCAACGCCTTCCGTGATCATACAATTTGTCCCCCAGGACAGGCACAGCCTGCGCGAGGTTTCCGTCAGCGGTGTCAGCGCGATGATCGGCACGCTGGGCCGTTCACGCGCCACCAGCAGGGCCGTGGTGCCGGATTGGGTAAAACAGCAAATCGCTTTGATGTCGGTGGTTTCCGCAATTTCACGCGCCGCCACAACGATACCATCCGCAACAGATGTGCGTTCGACCTTGCGTGACGCATCAATCACCTTGCGATAGGTCGGGTCGTTCTCAACCTCAATCGCCACATTGTTCATCGTGGTCACAGCCTCAACCGGATAGCTGCCCGCCGCAGATTCCGCCGACAGCATGATCGCATCGGTGCCTTCATAAATCGCGGTCGCCACGTCGGATACTTCCGCCCGGGTCGGCACAGGGCTTTCGATCATGCTTTCCAGCATCTGGGTCGCCACGATCACCGGTTTTGCCGCCGCACGGCAGGCCCGGATCAGGCGTTTCTGAATTGGCGGCACCGCATGCACCGGCAGCTCAACCCCCAGATCGCCACGGGCCACCATGATTCCGTCAGACACAGCCAGGATATCCTCAAACGCATCAACAGCCGCAGGTTTTTCGATCTTGGACAGAACCGCCGCTCGACCTTTGGCCAGGTCACGGGCTTCCTGCACATCTTCGGGGCGCTGCACAAAAGACAGGGCCAGCCAGTCGACACCAAGTTCGCAGACATATTCCAGATCGGACCGGTCCTTGTCGGACAGCGCCGCCAGCGGCAGAACCACATCGGGCACATTCACGCCTTTGCGGTTGGAAATCTCACCGCCCACAACCACAGTACAATTGGCATAATCCGCGCCACAATCGTCAACGCTCAGACGGATCTTACCGTCATTCACCAGCAGGGAAGACCCCGCTTCCAGCGCCTGGAAAATCTCGGGGTGCGGCAGGCGCACACGGGTGATGTCACCTTCAGCTTCATCCAGGTCAAAGCGGAACTTAGTGCCTTCCTGCAGATCATAGCTGTCCCCGGCAAACACACCACAACGCAGCTTCGGCCCCTGCAAATCCGCCAGAATGGCAATCGGGCGGCCACAGTCTTTTTCCACCTGACGAATAATCGCGTGACGTTCACCGATTTCATCCTGTGTGCCGTGGCTCATGTTCAGGCGAAACACATCTGCGCCCGCTTCAAACAGTGACCGGATCATCTCATAGTCATTGGACGCAGGCCCAAGGGTCGCCACGATTTTCACATTGCGCATCCGTTTCATAACCTGCTCCTTAAACATGTGGCGTTTCTCGCCGTTGGTATCGCTAACGGGCTTATAGAATCAAACACGCCCCGGCTGCAACTGGCGCATCCGCGACAGATTGCGTAGAAGGACCTAACCCAAAGCAATGACTGATTCATGACAAACCAATCTGCCATCACCGCCGCTGCGTTCACCACCATCGGCGCAGACCGTCCCTCCCGTTGGGTGATCACCTGTGATCATGCCACAAACAAAGTGCCCGCCGACATCAACGGCGGCGATCTCGGCCTGCCTGCGGAAGACATGATGCGCCACATCGCCTATGATGTCGGCGCGGATGGGGTCAGCACACATCTGGCAGACCTGCTGGACGCGCCTTACGTGCGCAGCGAATTTTCCCGTCTGGTGATTGACCCGAACCGGGGCGACAATGACCCGACACTGGTGATGAAACTGTATGATGGCTCCATCATCCCGGCGAACCGCCATGTGGATGCGGCCGAAGTTCAGCGCCGTCGCGAAACCCTGCACAAGCCCTATCATGACGCCGTGTCCGATGTGATTGCGCGCCGTGAACAACCGCTGATCTGCGCCATCCACAGCTTCACCCCACAACTGAAAGGCGGCGATATGCGCCCCTGGCATGTGGGTGTTTTGTTCGCGGAAGATGAACGTCTGGCCCGGCCTTTCCTGGATCTGATTTATCAGGAAGATGACATTTGCACCGGTGAAAACGAACCCTACGGCGGCCACCTGCCCGGTGATGCGCTGGATCGTCACGCCATGCAGCCCGGCCACCCGAATATTCTGATTGAGGTCCGCAACGATCTGATCGAAACTGAAACACAGCAAAAGGCCTGGGCAACCCGCCTGGCCCCCATCCTGCAACAGGCGCTGATCAACAGCGGCCTTTAAGGAGCCATGACCATGGACGACCAGACCCGTATTGAAATCGAAGCCGCCGCTTTCCGCCGCCTGCAAAAACACCTGATGGAAGATCGCCTGGATGTGCAGAACATCGACATGATGAACCTTGCTGGTTTCTGCCGCAATTGCCTGTCCCGCTGGTATCAGGAAGCCGCCGTTGAACGCGGCATCGAGATGGACAAAGAAGAAGGCCGCGTGGCGTTTTACGGCATGTCCACGGCGGAATGGAAAGAGAAATACCAGTCCGACGCAAGCCCCGCGAAACAGGCTGAATTTGAGGTCGCTTTTGCAGAAAATGTTCTGAAAGAAAAGGACTGATCAGCCGCATTCATCCGGGGGCAATCTGCCCCCGTTTTTTATGCGCTGACACCCGCGCGGAACAATACGTCGATCTCTGCTGCTTCCAGCCCGAGGTTTTCAAGAACCGCCCGGCTGTCCACCCCGGCGTTTGGCGCGGCCTGGCCCACCACAGGCGTCGCGTCCCCGGCGATGAACCCGGCCCCTGGCAGGCGCAGATCATTCCCGACATCCTGAAGAACCGCACGCCCTTCCAGCTGTGTTTCCTGCAAGGCTTCCTCGATCCGCCGCACGCGCGCTGCGGGCACATGTTGCGCATTCAGAAGCCCTTCCCATTCCGCCGCGGTCTTTTCCATCAGGCGCGCCTCAAGCCAGGTTTCATCCTCAGCCACACGTTCACCCAAAGCCGCGCGGGGCGTCGCTGCAATCGCCTCTGCCCGCGCCGCGTCCCCCAGCGCAGCCATCAGATCCGCCGCCTGCGCATTGGTATAGGCCCCAACCATCAGCGTGCCGTCCGCCGTCTCATAAGCTCCGTAGCAGGCATATTCCTTATCCCGGTTCCCGTTCGGGCGCGGAGCCTGACCCGTGGCCTGGGTCGCCACCACATTGGCAGACATCAACATCAAAGCCGCATCCAGCATCGACACATCAATCACCGCGCCCTGCCCGGTACGTTCCCGCGCAAACAAAGCCGATGAAATCGCCATCGCCGCCTGTAACCCGGTGCCATAATCCACCACCGGCGGGCCGATGCGCACGGGGCCTGTGTCGGGTGTACCATTGCTGGCCATCATGCCGGAAAACGCCTGAATGACATTGTCATAGGCCGGGTCATTGGCCTTAGGGCCGGTGCGCCCGAACCCCGACAACATACAGTAAATCAGCTTGGGATTATGCTGCGCCAGCTGTTCCGGCAAAAGCCCCAGATCTTCCAGACAATGGCTCGTGTAGTTCTGCACAACGACATCGGCACTGGCGACAAGCTTTGCGAACACCGCCTGGCCCTCAGGGGCTTTCAGATCCAGCAGAAGGGATTTCTTGCCCCCCGCATGCGCCTGATACCCCAGACCGTAACCGCGTGCATTGGCTTCCGCATCCGCACCTTCCGCTCGCGTCATATCCGGCTTGTCCGGTGCTTCGATCTTGATGACCTCCGCCCCCATCGCCCCCATCTGATGGGCACAAAACGGGCCCGCATACACATGTGTCAGATCCAGAACACGCACACCCTCAAGAAACCGCATGCCACATCCTCCCAGTGCTGCATTTCACAGCAAAGCTCGGCGCATTTTCCCGCGTGATCTGTCCTGTTTACGGCAATGTTCGCGACAGTGCGCATGCCACCGCATTGACAGTAAACAACCGACTTAGTAGGTGTATCCACAACTATGAGGATTATTTATGCGACATTCAGATCAACTTGCGGAATTTACCCGCGATGCCTTAAAAGCCGGGCACAGCCGTGCAGATATTCAACAGGCACTGCATGATGCAGGCTGGGATGAACAGGAAATCAGACAAGCCCTTGCCGCCTGGGTCGACAGCCCGTTTTCCCCGCCCATTCCGCGCCCCCGCCCGCAACTTTCCGCCCGTGAGGCATTTTTTTATCTGCTTCTGTTTGGCACGCTTGGCTGGACAGCCTGGCATATGACCACGCTGCTGTTTCACGCCGTGGATGCCATCTTTAGCGACGACACAATACGCCCCTGGATACGAAACAGCATACGGTTTTCCACCGCCTCCCTGATTGTAACAACCCCAGTGTTCGTCTGGCTGCATATGCGCTTATCACGTGACATAGCAGCAGCGCCAGGTAAGCGAAGGTCACTGGTACGAAAGTGGCTGGGCTATCTCGCAATGTTCGCCGCCGCAGGTATTATTCTGGGTGACCTGGTAAGCCTGATTTACCGGCTTCTACAGGGCGCGCTCTCCATGCCCTTTGCAATCAAATCCGCCATTCTCGCAACCGTCGCAACAGCCATCATCGGTTACTTCCGCAACCAGATCGGGAGAGACGATGATGCGTGATTACCTCATGCCGGCCATCATTGGCAGTATGTCTGCCGTTGCGATCATATCCGGCCTGATCATATCTGGCGGCCCCGCGCGGAGATACGCGATACAACGCGCCTGGTCCAGGTCAGTGAAGCCGCAGATCATATCAGATGTCTTGCCAGACAGAATAGGCACCAGTTACCAGAGACAGCGGGCACACACACCAACTGCCCTCAAGAGGATCTGTTCATTGATCCGTTCTCAAATGATGCCTTTGACTATTCAGCGAACGGCCCTGGAAATTTTCGCATCTGTATGACTTTCGAATTACCTGAAGACATGAAAAATCGCCACTACGGGTTGCACCGGGGCTATGACCCCACAAGCGGCTGTTTCAATTTTAACTACAACCCATAATAAAAAAGCCCGCGTGACTGACGCGGGCTTTTTATTCACTTTAGAGGGTGTGATCAGATCGCAGACTTGCGCATCTCATCGATATAGATCTCGCGCAGGCGTGGGGCCACGGAACCTGGCGTGCCATCGCCCAGCGCCACGCCGTCGATCTCAACCACTGGCATAACAAAGGCTGACGCAGACGTTGTAAACGCCTCATCCGCTTCCTTCGCTTCCTCAATGGTGAACAGGCGTTCTTCCACTTCCATCTGGGCTTCGGCTGCGAAACGCAGAACCGCCTCGCGCGTGATCCCATGCAGAATGTCGTTGGACAGCGGACGGGTGATGATCTTGCCGCCCTTGACGATATAAGCGTTGTTGGAGGTACCTTCGGTCACGTGACCATCCTCAACCAGCCAGGCATCATCGCAGCCCGCAGCCTTCGCCATCATCTTACCCATGGAAGGGTACAGCAACTGCACGGTTTTGATGTCGCGACGGCCCCAGCGGATGTCATCAATAGAAATGATCTTCGCGCCCTTTTTCGCCGCAGGACTATCCGCAAGGCCCGGTTTATTCTGGGTAAACAGCACAAGCGTCGGCTTTGTGTCAGAGGACGGGAACACAAAGTCACGATCACCATCAGACCCACGAGACACCTGAAGATACACCAGACCTTCGACAATCCCGTTGCGTGCAACCAGTTCGCGGTGGATGTCCAACAGTTCTTCCGGCGTGCAGGGTGCTGCCATGTCCAGTTCTTTCAGAGACCGCCACAGACGTTCCACATGCCCATCATAAGCAATCAGTTTGCCATCCAACACGCTGGTCACTTCATAGACGGCGTCCGCCATCAGGAACCCACGGTCAAAGATGGAAACAGTGGCGTCTTCTTCCGGCAGATACTGCCCGTTTACATAGACTGTACGGCTCATGTGATTACCCCCAAAGTGCGGCCTCGGGTGCGTGGACCCCGGCCTCGTCAAATTTCAATGCGTGATCCCGGTCTTCGGCCAATAGAAGCGGTCCGTCAAGGTCCGTTACCATCGCGCCTTGTGCCACGATTTGCGCCGGCGCCATGGCAAGGCTTGAGCCAACCATACAGCCAACCATCACCTTATAGCTCTGATCTAGAGCCTCATCGCGCAGGGCGAGGGCTTCGGTCAGACCGCCGGTTTTATCAAGCTTGATGTTCACCACATCGTATTTGCCTTTCAGGCCTGGCAGACTGCTGCGATCATGACAGCTTTCATCAGCACACACTGGCAGCGGGCGTTCAATCTCAGCCAACATATCATCGGCACCCGCTGGCATCGGTTGTTCCACCAATTGCACACCAAGGCGCACAAGATGCGGGGCAAGTTCTGAGTACACCTCCGCGGACCAACCTTCATTCGCATCCACGATGATGTTGGATTTTGGCGCACCCGCTCGCACGGCTTCAAGACGTTTCATGTCATCTTCCGTGCCAAGTTTGATCTTCAACAGCGGACGATGCGCATGTTTCGCCGCAGAGACCCGCATTTGTTCAGGCTCGGCCAAGGACAGGGTATAGGCCGTGATCTCAGGCGTGGGGACTGCAAGACCCGCCAACTCCCAAGCACGTTTTCCCGCGCGTTTGCATTCCAGATCCCAAAGCGCGCAATCCACTGCATTTCGCGCAGCACCCGCAGGCAAAAGGTCATACAGATCCTGGCGCGTGAAGCTTTCCGGCAGGCCGTTAATCTCAGCCGTCACGCTGTCCAGCGTTTCGCCGTAACGCGCATAGGGCACACATTCGCCCCACGCTTTGTGTGTGCCGTCATCCAGGTGACAGGTCAGAACCCGCGCTTCTGTGCGCGAGCCCCGTGAAATGGTGAACACTTCCGCCAAACGGAAGGTATCAGCTGTGACAAATCTTTTCATGGGATTGTCTTACACTGCATTCAAAGCGTCGACCAGACGTGCCGCGCCCTGACGGAACGGATCAACAGCAGGCAGACCCATTTTGCTTTCAACATCCGCCAAATACGCCACAGCATCGTCTTCAGACAGGTGCTGGGTGTTCACAGAAATGCCGACAACCTGACAGTTCGGGTTGGACATTTTCGCCATTGGCAGTGCGATTTCACGCAGGGCTTCCAGTGTTGGCACATCACGGCCCGGCAGACCACGCATGTGATCGCGGGTTGGCTCGTGACACAGGATCAGCGCATCTGGCTGACCGCCATGGATCAACGCCATGGTCACACCGGAATAAGAGATGTGGAACAGGCTCCCCTGGCCTTCAATGTGATCCCAGTGATCATCGTCATTGTCGGGTGTCACATATTCAACAGAACCCGCCATGAAGTCCGCAATCACCGCATCCAGAGGAACACCATCACCGGTGATCAGAATGCCGGTCTGGCCGGTGGCACGGAAGGAAGAATTCATCCCACGGGCCTTCATTTCCTTATCCACAGCCAGGGCGGTATACATCTTACCAACGGAACAATCTGTGCCAACCGCCAGGCAACGCTTGCCTTTACGGGCCACACCATTGGCGATCGGGTAATCGACCTCAGGCACGCGCACATCGTGCAGTTCCTGACCGCAGGCTTTGGCAACCGCCACCAGATCTTCTTCGTCGCGCAGCAGGTTGTGCAGGCCCGACGCCAGGTCAAAACCTTCTTCCAGCGCCTGAACCAGAACCTTCTTCCAGGCTTTGGAAATCACGCCGCCACGGTTGGCCACGCCAATCACCAGGGTTTTCGCGCCAGCGGCTTTGGCTTCTTCCAGGGTCATGTCGGTCAGGCCAACATCGGCACCGCAGCCTTCCAGACGGAACTGGCCAACGGCATTGTCCGGGCGCCAGTCTTTGATGCCCTGCGCCACTTTCGCAGCAAGCTGATCCGGTGCGTCACCGAGGAAAAGGAGATAAGGCGTTTTGATCATGAGAGCCCCCAAAGAGTGTAAGTGACCGGTTCCCCGGTTGTGTAGCTGATGCAGTATCCTCCCGCCTGACGCGAATTTCTTCGCAAGATGTGCTGCTTTTTCAGGATCAACGGTGGAATTTCCGGCATTTCTCACAAATCACTCGAAGATTCTTTCACAAAATCGAAGCTCAGGTTCGGATTTTACGAATCTCCCCGAAATAACGACGCATTCTTGCGTGACCCTGTTCAGGATGTGCCACTCAGCCCCAAGACAGAAATACCGGGAGACCTGAATGTGTAGAACATCAAAGATGTTTTAGTGTAGATCTCCGCTATGTACCAACCTCCCAACTTGTGAAACAGTTTTGAGACCATTGGAGAATAACCGGTATGCCCATAGCTCGAGATGAATGTGGATTCCTCTATTCCCCCGATACCTGGGGCGCACCAGCGATTGGCTTGGAGACTGAGCGTCTCCAAGCATGTATTGAAGAGGTGTTGGCACGCGGCCTAACCGGTATTTTTGGACGTTACCCGGAGCTTCAAGAAACCGATCTTTTTAGCTTCCAGAAGATGCCCAACCTAACAAGCGTGGCACTTTGGGACATAAAATTAGATGATTTATCAAGTATCTATAGCTTGCCTCATCTGACACATTTCAGAATTTCCGGCAAACGCCCGCCAATCAATTTCCAAAGGCTAGCATCCGTTCGACATCTGGTTGTCGAGCACCACAAGAAAGACACAGGCCTTTCTGCACTCGCAAATCTCAAAATGATAAACTTATGGCGCTTCAAAGTTGCTGCCAACAATGCTTTCCAGTTTGAGTTACCTAACAGCTTGGCGGAACTCGGAGTTTATTGGAGCAATATCGTAAGCCTCGAGGGTTTTGGAAACTGTCCAAATGTAAAAAAGCTGACGATCGCTCGTTGTCGCAATCTCCAGGTTTTAGGAAACCTAAAGAACTCTTTCCCAAAGCTCGAGCATCTTGTAATCGAAGCTTGCGGCAGGATGACGACAGGTGAGGTACAGCAAGCTCTCATTGGGCACGAGCACATCAAGCATGCATTTGCAGGAAAACAGCTCATAGTAAGCCTCAAAAGCTGACATTCGTGCAAAGCCAGCACTGACAACTTTAGGCGCGATGCTGCCATTAGCTGCGTAGCCGACAACGTACGCCCATGTCACCTTTCCTCAATCTCTCACGGGCATATTCATCCCCGTCATGACACCAGCAGGCCACCAGACCTGCACCAACGGAAACGTCCTGATTGGAACTTAAAACACTCCAGGGACCGTGAAAAAGCTTTCTCACACAGGGGTGAAAACCCTGAATCGTGGGGTTCCGGATGGCGGCGCCGCCTTTTTTGTAAACGGCAATGACGATCCTGATCACAGCAGACGAAAAACAACCGCCCGGGGGCCGCCCTGCGCGGGTTAATCTGCTGCCTGTTCCTCAGCTTCTTCCGCAGCTTCCGCCCAGGCCTCGGCCTGCATGACGCCGCCATGGGCTGCGCCAATCACACCCATCGCCTGCATATCCACCGTGTCTTCCGGTGCGTCTTCCTGAATACGACGGGTCACGCCCCACAGGACAACCGCCCCGCAGGTCACCGCCAGCAGCACCTGCAAACCGCGCCCATCCAGCAGTGAAATCATGTTCGGCCCGATCAGCGTGCCGCCCAGCAGGCCAAGGTTCAGCAGAAAGACCATGGTCCCACTGGCAGGCACAATCTGCGCCGGTCGCAGCTGATCATTGGTATGCGCCACCAGGATTCCATAGGCAGGCAATGTTGCCGCCGCGATCAGAGCAAACCCCCAGGTCACGACTGAGGGCCGCATATCCACCGCCAGCCAGACCGCGCCTGCGATCCCCGCCAGCGCCAGCCCGATCACCACCAGGCGCCTGTCCATCCGGTCCGACAGCCAGCCCATTGGGTATTGCAACACAGCCCCCGCGATCAGCGCCACCACCAGCGCGCCCCCGGCCTGGGCATTGGTGAACCCCTGGCGCAGGGCATATAGCGGCAGGGAGATATACCAGGCCGCGACTGCGAAACTCATCAAGACGATCCCGATCACCGCCATGGGCGAGACCTTCATCAGCTTTGGCACCGGCATGCGTTCTGGTGCCTCATATTCCGGCGCGCGGATGTTGCTTAGCAAAAGCGGCACAATCGACAGGGAAATCAGGATCGACACCAGCGCAAACAACAGGTTCCCCGACGGGTCTGGCAGGCCAACCATCGCCGTGCCCACCGCAGGCCCAGCAAGCTGGATCACCAGATAAACCGACAGCACCTGGCCGCGGATCTTATTGTCGGATTTCGCGTTCAGCCAGCTTTCCGTGATCACATAAAGCCCGGGGTAACAGAAACCACCGAGAAAGCGCATCGCAGACCAGCTGAAGGGATCGCCGGTCAGAAGGTGAATAATCGCCGCAATAGAGACCAGGGACGCAAGCGCCGAAAACGCCCGGATATGACCAACCTTCTCAATCAGGCGCGGGGCGACCATGGTGCCGATCAACGCGCCCAGCGGATAGGCCCCCTGCATCAGAGAGATCGTCAGATCGCTGAAGCCAAGGCCCGCGCCGCGGATCGTCAGCAATGTCGCCAGCAACCCATTGGCCACCATCAACATCATCATGGCCGCAAACAGGGCCCAGTTTTCAAGCAAAGCGCGTTTCATGAATGTCCCGGATATCGTGAGGTTTTATCCGGTTCTCGCAGGGACGACGCGATGGGTCGCCTCTGTTTCCGACATGGGGTGTGGCGGTTTTGGAGATCAATCAATCCTGCGATACAAAGGATAAACCTTTTCAGGAACTTCCGATGAATGGCTGCTGTACCAAAGGCGTGACAACAAACAATATTCAGAAGGAAAAGCACTTCTGAGATATTATTTGTCGCGTATAATAATCGGCCTGATAGTCTACAAAGGACAATTCTGAATAGCTCCAGATCATCAGTCTTCCGTCAGGAAACGCGACATGCGCATGATTTTGAAGACGAATGGTATCGCCAAAAAGAAAATCAATGTTTTTGACAAGATCGATCAGCGAGGCTGTGAAGGTCTTACTGCCATACATACAAGCCCCCTGTTCCAGTGTCAGAAAAGAAAGGCGCATGGCTCCAAACGCGGCAACCTCGGAAAGGCCGATGAAAACAACGACAGGGATCAGGCCTGCCAACAACAAAAACACGCGGGGCCGATTTGCGGTGTAGACCAGCGTTAAGACAAAACACACAAACGCGGCAACGGCAGGGGCGATGAGGACGGGAACATGCCACAGCCCTTCAAAGAACCACAGGTAGGCGAACCCCACAAAAAACGGAACGCATTCCCCCCGGCAATAAGAAAGGTAAGGACGCAGATCGTGCAATGTAATGACAACGCCGCCAGTAGAAATCTCAGTAACATATTTTGCGCTCTTCGCTTTGGTGTGTCGCGATACTATCGGTTGGGAAAAACGATGGAAAGAGATCAGACTGGCCTCATGACACTAAAGCATTCTACGCCTTCAAAGATCCCTGCGACGCCAGGCAAAACATCGGGAGCGAAATCACAGGGCGCCGTCGCCTCTCACATGTGGCGTGATAATTTTGAGACGATAGCTTCAAAATGCCAGAACCGCCCTCCCGACGCGGCAGCCGGGAAGACGGCGGATAACATCAGCTTATGAAACGTCAAAGCGCTCCAGGATATATCCATTGTCGTAATGCTTCAGCGCACGCCTTGTGAAAGCACCAGACACGGCCAGCTCCCCGAACAGAGAAACGCCGCAGCCATACACACAGGGGGCGCGCTTGAGGATCAGTTGATTAATCAGACCCGCTTTCAGAAGGTGCCCCGCGAATACACCGCCCCCACAAAGATATATGGGCCCCGGTGAACTGGCCTTCAGATCGCGGATCATCCGCTCCCAATCATCGGAAATAACTGAAATCTGGCACGCATCCGGCACCTGAAGGCTTTGCGAAAATACATAACTTTCCATGCCGGGATAGGGGTTCTGCCCGGGCATCAGCCCAAAGTCATAGCCAAATTCATAAGTCTTACGCCCCATAAGCGCGACAGAATAGCCACCAAGGCGCGTGGCGTAATCTTCCGCCACAGGTCCGTCATGGGCAAATTGAGAAACATCTCCGTCAGGACCGGAGATAAAGCCGTCCAAAGAAACGGCCACGTCATAAATAATAGGTTGCATCAGATGCTCCTGCTGTAATTTCAAATAAGCCGATCTGGCTCAAAGTCGGATGAAATTACTTGATCACTGGCAGGGCGCTCCTCTTTTTGAAAACAGTAGTCAGCGAGGTCAGGTCCGTCAAGATCGCAGTAGCGCAATTCAATCAGAATGCTGCACCTGCAAAATCTCCTTGATGCTGTGCGCGCAATATTCTACCGATAGCGCAGCGCAATGCGAAATATCATTACCAGGAGAAATGCCATGTCCTTCCGCCTGCAACCCGCAGCCCCTGCCCGTCCGAACCGTTGTCAGCTTTTCGGGCCTGGCTCTAACACCAAGCTGTTCCCAAAGATGGCGGCCAGTGCGGCGGATGTGATTAACCTTGATCTGGAAGACAGCGTTGCGCCTTCTGACAAAGACGTGGCCCGCGCCAATGTGATTGAGGCGATCAACACGGTCGACTGGGGCAACAAGACCCTGACCGTGCGCATCAACGGCCTTGATACCCCCTGGTGGTACCGCGATGTTGTGGACCTGCTGGAACAGGCCGGGGATCGCCTGGATCAGATCATGATCCCAAAGGTTGGCTGTGCCGCAGATGTTTACGCCGTGGACGCGCTTGTCACCGCGATTGAGGCCGCCAAGGGCCGCACAAAACGCATCAGCTTTGAGGTCATCATCGAATCCGCCGCCGGCATCGCCCATGTGGAAGAAATCGCAGCCTCTTCCCCACGTATGGAAGCCATGAGCCTGGGCGCCGCGGATTTCGCAGCCAGCATGGGCATGCAGACCACCGGCATCGGCGGCACGCAGGAAAACTACTACATGCTGCGCGGCGGCGAAAAACACTGGTCCGATCCTTGGCACTGGGCCCAGGCGGCGATTGTTGCGGCCTGCCGTACACATGGCGTGCTGCCTGTGGATGGACCCTTTGGCGATTTCTCAGATGATGAGGGCTATATTGCCCAGGCGAAACGTTCCGCGACCCTGGGGATGGTTGGCAAATGGGCGATCCACCCGAAACAAATCGCGCTGGCGAATGAGGTTTTCACCCCATCTGAGGAAGCCGTGACCGAAGCCCGCGAAATCCTGGCCGCGATGGAAACGGCCAAAGCCAACGGCGAAGGCGCAACCGTCTACAAAGGCCGTCTGGTGGATATTGCTTCTATCAAACAGGCCGAAGTCATCGTCGCCCAATCCGAACTTATCGCCAACAGCTGATCAGCTTTCTCAGATGATAAGTTAACGCATGATCAATCAGGTCGGACAAAGCTTCTGGCCTGATTTCATTTTCACTGGCGAACACAATCGCCTGGTTCCCGTCAAAGCGGAAATCATCCTCATGCTCCGTGCGGAAGACAGCGACCACACGGGAAGGCCCAAACAAAGCAAACTGACCCGACTCCACCATGCCAAGCTGCAACATGGTTGCGGCTCTGTTATCTGGCACCAGATAAGTGGGCCGCCCCCCTTTCAGGCATTCTTCCACCTGACCGATCTGCGGCAAGCCTGCGGCCACATCAAGAATTACCCCGCGCAACGTCACAAGCCCGGAACGGACCGGATCAGGAAACACCATGAAGGCATTTTCGACATCTTGCGACGGAAATTCATGCATGGCGTTTGCCCATCTTACTTTAACGGCACACAGATATCTGTCAGCAGATCTTCCGGTGCAACTTCCATGGGTGAGTTGAGGTAGGTCTCATAACAGGCCTGATCCGCTGGTTCGCGGCCTGACTGAGGCAGCCATTCACCAAAGACGTATTTATAAGCGCATTCCAGACCCGCATAAGGCCCCTTGAACCGCAGGCGTGCGATCTCGCCGCCCTGAATAAACATTTCTTCCATTCCGTCCGGCACATCCGCACCCGGCGTCAGAATAAAGGCCGCATGCGCGCGCAGGTCTTTCTCAGCCACAGCACCGGGATCATCGTGATAGATCCCCAGCACCCCACGCACATTGGGCCAAAACCCCCGGCTTTCGGCAATCGCACCGATTTTCTCAAACGCATGGCCGATTTCCATATAGGGCCCGCGATGTTCCAGCCCTGCAAGGCGCATGTCCTCAGTCTTATCAATTTCCACAATATGCACGATCTCAGATCCTTTCAGTTCAGGACGGGGCCGCCCCACCGGCAGGCCCCTTTTACGAAACTGAAGAGGTGTCGATCCGAAGGTCTTGCGAAACACCCGCGAAAAGCTCTGGCTGTTCTGATAGCCAACCTCAACGGCGATTTTCGCCACGGGCCAGTCTTTCTGGATCAGCCAGCAGGCCGCGCGATACATACGCAGGCGCAGAACAGCTTCGTGGCAGGTTTCCCCGGTCATCGCATGAAACACCCGGTGCCAGTGAAAGCGGCTCATGGCGGCAACATCGGCCAGCTTATCCAGCGACAGATCGCCTGCCGGGTTGTCATGGATATAATCCAGCACCCGCAGGATGCGTTTTTCATAAGCGCCGTGTTGTGCAACCTGGTTCATACGAAAACTCCTCAGTTTCACCTGACATCTGCCACAGCATTAAACGACAAATCTTGCTCATTATCTAACAGAGCTTGCTATCAGTTTTCCCAGGCAGCCCGGCAATCCTGCCCCGCCATGCAGCGGCGCACCTGGCGCACATTGGAACGCGTCGCGGGATAGACGCCCCCGGGACAATCCCCGGTGGTGAAGTCATAACCCTGTTCTGTTTTGCGCAGGAAATAGATCATATCTTCTTCATCCTGCTCTGCGGCACGTGCGCCTGTATCTTCACAGACATTCAGATCCGGCCAGAGACGACAGGCCTGGCGGAACTCAATCGCTTCCGAAAAAGCCGCATTAAACCCGCGCCGCCCGGCGACCTGCCCCTCAATGCGGGCGATATAGGATTTGTATTCAAACTGATGACTGCCCCTGTCCTCACGTCCGAGTTCCCAGGGCTGTTCTTCAACCGTCACCCGCCCGCGCACGATCACATAAGATTCGTCCGCCTCATCCGCCACGCGAAAGTTACTCGCAACATCCATCGGCATACAGGACAGCGCAAACAAAGGCGCAGCTGACACCGTGACAACACCGGCAAACAACGCCGCAAACATAAACCCGATACGCATAACAAAATCCTTCACGTGGCTCTGCTACAGATTTTGGCACTCATCCCGGCGGAAAAAAGGGGGAGAAGGAGAAAGCCTTTCCCCCATTCCCACAAAACTACCGATTATCCTGCTCACACTGCCCCCCCGCGCATGCAGCGGCGCAGGCGACGTTCATTGCGTCTTGTTGCGGGAAAAACATCCTGCGAGCAGGGGTTGGAACTCAGATGATATGTCTGCCCATCCGGATCAGGATACAGGAAATATATCTGATCTTCCTGATCCATATATCCCGAATACGGTTCGTTCTGTTTACACAACTCTCCAAAAGCACCCAGGAAATCAGCGCAGGCGATACTGCGCGTCACGGAAACAGAAACCGGCTCCCGGAAACCCCGGCGATCGCCTGAAAACCCCTCTACTGTCCCTATGACATATTGATATGGAATTTGACCTGTCTCCGGATCAGCTGGCGCACGTTGCCAGATCTGCGCCGGAAACTCAGCCCGCCCGCGCACAAATCTGACTTCGCGCTCTGGGTAACCTGACCGCAAGAAACTGTCAGCAATGTCAGGTTCAGCGCAGCTCAGGGCAAAAACCTGCCCTGCCTGAAACAACATAAGGACCAGCATCAGAACATACCGCATTTCAAACCTCCATCATTGAAAGACACACTAGCCCCCCGACATAAGCCCGTCTCTGAAAATGCGCGCCCCCGCCATCCGGGCGGAATAGCACCACATCAAACGCGAGATCCCGCCCAGCCCGTTGCAAATTCCCTGCCCTCACGTCATATAGGTGTCTGAGACCGCGCATCTGCGCCAGAACAGCACTAGAGTTGATACAGGAACATCCATGGCCAACTATCTTGAATTCGAAAAACCTCTGGCTGAAATCGAAGCCAAAGCCAACGAATTGCGCGCAATGGCGCGGGCCAGCGAAGATCAGGTCGATGTCGAATCTGAAGCAGCCGCGCTTGATCAGAAAGCGTCAGAGATGCTGAAATCGCTTTATTCTGATCTGACCGCATGGCGCAAATGTCAGGTGGCCCGCCACCCGGATCGCCCGCATTGCATTGATTACGTGGATGCGCTGTTTACCGAGTTCACACCGCTCGCCGGTGACCGGAACTTTGCCGATGACCACGCGGTTATCGGCGGTCTTGCCCGTTTTGACGGCCAACCCGTGATGATCATTGGCCATGAAAAAGGCAATGACACCAAATCCCGCATTGAACGCAACTTTGGCATGGCCCGCCCGGAAGGCTATCGCAAGGCGATCCGTCTGATGGAAATGGCGGATAAATTTGGCATTCCGGTGATCGCGCTTGTGGACACGCAGGGCGCATATCCCGGCAAAGGCGCGGAAGAGCGCGGCCAGTCCGAAGCCATCGCCCGTTCCACAGAAAAATGCCTGCAAATCAAAGTGCCGCTGATCTCTGTGATCATCGGTGAAGGCGGCTCCGGCGGCGCTGTGGCGTTTGCGACCGGCGATAAGATCCTGATGCTGGAACATTCCGTCTATTCCGTGATTTCGCCGGAAGGCTGTGCCTCGATCCTCTGGAAAGATGCGGGCAAAATGCGCGATGCAGCCGAAGCCCTGCGCCTGACCGCCCAGGACCTGGAAAAACTGGGCGTCGCAGATGTTGTGATCCCCGAACCCGTCGGCGGCGCACAGCGCGACCGCGAAGGCACTATGGAATCTGTGGGTCGCGCGATTGCAGAGCAGCTGAAAGCGCTTGGTAAACAAAAACCCGCCGCCCTCGTCAAATCCCGCCGCCAGAAATACCTGGACCTCGGCAACAAAGGCCTCGCGGCCTGATCTGAGGGATTATGTTGAAATACAAACACCCGGCCACTGGCCGGGTGTTTTTGTTTATACCGTCAAAAAGCATTTCGTATACGGTCACAATAATTTTTTCGGCCCGGCCCCTTCTGGGACCATCAAATCTGCAGGCAATCCACTGTCGATCATTTTTTTCCTTACGTCTTCCCGAATACTCACGAGACCTACATTCAATTCTGAAAATTCGACCAGCTCTTCACGATTTTGGAGATCACCGTTTATAAGTAGCTTTAGGGACCGTATTGTATTTTCTCGAAAGTACTCTGCCCAGTAGAATGCGTATCCATCACCATGCTGTTCAAAACCGTCGGCGCTTAGGGGAGCGAGTTCAATGATTTTCTTTGTAAGGTGGTCTGTTTTGATTAACTTCAGACCACCGGAAATACTTCCCATTTTTATAATCGAAACCGCCTGAACCAAAATGGCTTTATAGACCCCGAAAAACTTAAGCGAGCCCTCATCGAGATATAACTGCGCAACAGAAAGATCGGCCGCCTTCAGTTCCGACAAAACGGATTCCACTTTGAGCATCTCAGAAAGAGTTTGAAAGTATTCAGATAGTTCAGACCGATCTGTCTCGCTATGCATAACTTTGTCATAGTTGAGATTCATCAACACGTCGATCAGCATTCCCAACTTTGCCCAAGTATGACACTCACGACAAAGCAACTCAGCATATTCAACTTTTTTAGAGTATCGCAATGACATCCTGCCCGTTCTCAACTCGTTTACGGAAGAACGAATTTGGGCCAGCTCAGCTTCCTTTGCAGATAGATCAACTCTAAAGCGCTCAATCTTGTGTTCAAAATGCAAATCAATGGGTTTCAAAATCAGCCGAAATATAACTTTCCGGCAAATAGCCCCCAAGAGCCCCAGTACAATAGTCACCCCCACTGTGTTCCATGCAAGCTGCCCAAGCCAATCTAAATTCATAGTGCTTCCTAAACTACTATCCAGAATGTCTCTAAATTATCATAGCTACTTATCCACAGCATACATACATCATATGCATAGATTGTGCATGCTTTGTGCCTCGGGTTTTCGGGGTCTCAGCCGTAGGTGCGGGCGTGGGTGCGGCCGGGGATGTCGAGGTGGGGAACGGCACCGTATTGGGCGAGATGCGGGTCCTGATTTTCTCAGATGAAACGATGCGCGGGATCGAACGAACACCCGACCCCACGTCGGGTGTTTTCGTTTACGCCCTTACAATAGCACCTCTGGCAATTGCCATCTAAATGTTTAAACTGCTCGCACGTTCACATGTACCTGAAACCGGCGAGAGCCCGTCTTGTAAGGTCAGTATATGCCGAACAGGTTGTGCGTAAGCTGAACACGGGCCATTGTATAAGCTGGCGGTAAACTGTGTTACGGGTAGAGGGTTAGTAGTATGGCGTTAACCGATTTAGTGACTGGTAATGGCGGCACGTTTACAGATGTCACCGGAAGTTCAATTACATGGACTTCAAATGTAAATCACGCATTTACCAATCATAGATCAACCGGGACAAATACTGCGGCACTGTCCAACAATGCCACTTATATGTTTACGGACGGCAATGGCGGGGGCGCATTGGGCGTGGCCGTTCAGATCGGCGGCCTGTCCAACTCTTCTGAAACCGGGGATGTGACCATCAACGGCATGGACGTGAACCTGCAGACCCTGATCGACAATGGCGATGCCCAGATCGTCAGCTCAAGCCTGCTGCCCCATGGCCACATAAATTACATAAGTGGCGCAAATGACGGTATAATTGACAGCGATGGCAATGCACGCGGCATGTCGTCGTCTTCTCCGCTGGATCAGCTGGTCATCTCCTTCAACATTCCGATTACAACGCTCAATATTGTTGGCAATGGTGGTTCAGGCAATGTTCTTCTGCTTGATATTTATCTGGATGATACTGTTCCCATTTGCTTCACTGCCGACACTTGTATTCTGACATCTGACGGCGCCAAACCCATTCAAAACATTCAGGTGGGCGACCTGATCGTCACCGCTGATAACGGCCTGAAGCCCGTGCGCTGGTTCGGATCCAATAAGATCAGCCGCGCGCGCCTTGAAAGCAATCATAAGCTCAGACCAATCCGCATTACCGCAGGCGCTTTGGGGCATAACTTACCCCAACGGGATCTGGTTGTATCCCGCCAGCACCGGATCCTTGTATCCTCTGAAGCCACTTCACAACTGTTCAGTCACAACGCTGCACTGATCTCTGCGATTAAGCTGACTGAATTGCCTGGCATTTTTATAGATGACGCCTGTGACTCCGTGGAGTATTTCCACTTCCTCTGCGATGCCCATGAAATTGTCTATGCTGAGGGCATCCCAACCGAAAGCCTTTATACCGGGACCGAAGCCCTTCGTACGGTGAACCCGCAGGCACGCGAAGAAATACTGCAGATATTTCCTGAGCTTAAGGAAAAGGATTATACGCCGGTGCCTGCACGCGCTATTCCAACAGGTCGCATGCAGAAACAGCTGGTCGCGCTGCACAAAGAAAGGGGTGCAGCGCTTCTCGATCTACATGAAAGCGCACCGTAAGCACGACGCGACCGTTCCGGCGTCAGCCGTAGGTGCGGGCGTGTTCGCGGCCGGGCACGTCCAGATGGGGAACAGCGCCGTATTGGGCAAGGTGCAGGCTGTCGTTTTCCCAGATGAAACGATGCACTGACGTGTTCATCACCTTCAGGAAGACCTTGGTTTTCATCATCATATCCAGCCCCAGGGCCTCTGCCGTCAGGGTGGCAATCACACCGGTAGAGCTGACCAGAACCGGGCGGTTGTGCCCCTGGGCGGCATCACGAACAGCATCCAGGCAACGCGTGCGAAAATCTTCATAGGTTTCAAGGTGATCACACATATCCCCCGCCTGCCAGCGTGTCAGAAGCTGGGGCACATGGGCCACGAAGCTGGCCAGATCATCGGGGATCTCAACGCCATTGCGCTGCTTCATACTTTCGGCCAGGCCAAAGTAATTCAGCTCATTCAGGCGGGGATCAATCTGCATATCCAGATCCGGCAGCGCCAGGCCCTGTGCTGTTTCCTGCTGGCGGCGCATACCGCCTGCGATCAGGTGATCAAACGGCTTCTGCTCGCGCAGAACCTCGCCCAGCCAGCGCGCCTGCTGATGGCCAAGATCTGACAGTTTGTCATAGGATTTCTCATCCCGCGCCCCGGTGTTCGCCTGGCCGTGACGGATGATTGTAACTTCTACCATAGGGTTGCCTTTGAACGTTCCGGCCAGGCCGCATCAAAGGCCTCGCCATCAATGCCGCCTTCGGTGATTTCTTTCAGCATTGCGCCAAGGGTGGGCAGACCTTCTGACTGATCGCCGGATGTCCAGATTTCGGATCGCATGATGGATTTGGCGCATTGCGGGTAAACTTCGGAAATCGCGATCACGATCACACTGCGCGGATGCTGGCCACGTTGTTCAAACTGCTGGCACGCGGCATCATCCGCTGTGATTTTTGCTGTGCCATTCACCCGCATGACTTCACGTGAACCGGGCACCATGAACATCAGGGAAATCCGCCCGTCTTCCACGATATTGCGCAGGGTATCGATACGGTTGTTGCCGCGCCAGTCGGGCAGAAGCAGGGTCTTTGCGTCCAGAACTTTCACCACCGGATCAATGTCACCGCGGGGCGATCCATCGGTGCCGCCAGAACCAACAGTGGACAAAACACAAAAACGGCTGCGTTCAATCCAGGTTTTGTAAGCGGGGGTCAGGCCCGGGGTGACTTTGCGTGTGGCAGCCTCAGAGGGCGTGCCATAAAGCGCTTCAAGCGCGGGCAGATCTTCAACGAAGTTCATTCTTCGATCTCCGCCAGGCCGGCCTCACGCATCAGGCGGTTGGAATGGGTTTCCACCGCCTCTTCCATCTTCGCCATAAAGCCGTGCTGGTCCTGGCCCTGTTCAATCGGATCCAGGAATTCAAGAACTGCGATCCCGGGGTAACGCATGATGCCGTGGCGTTTCCAGAAGACACCCACATTGGTCGCCACAGGCACAACCGCCTGACCCGTCTGTTCATACAGCACGTAAGTCCCGACTTTATAGGGTTGCTTCACGCCAGGGGCGACACGCGTGCCTTGCGGGAAAATGATCAGCTGACCGCCTGCCTGTTCGCCGGATTTCACGTCAGACACCATCTTTTTGATCGCAGCACCCCGTTTGCCACGTTTCACCGGGATCGAATTGGTAAACCGCGCATACAGCGAGATCACCGGCACAAATCGCAGCTCATCCTTGAAAATGAATTTGATACGCGGCAAGGCAGAAGACAGCAACAAAATATCCAGGAAGCTCTGGTGTTTGGACGCAACAATCACGGATCCTTCCGGCACGTCACCGCGAATTTCCGTTTTCATGCCGACCATCCAGGACGCGGTCCAGCGCACATAGTTACAATAGAACCGGATGACCCCAAAGGCGCGATCAGGCTTCAGGAAGACAAATGGCGCCATGCCAAAGCCAACGATTGGCAGGGCGATATACATCTGGATGATGAAGAAAAGGGAACGGATCCACTGAATGGCGTGCCACATTATGTTAGCTCCTTTAAGGCCCGGAATGCGGCAAGGCGTGTGGCCAGAAAGGCCACGATTGCCGCAAGCACGGGGATAAGCAGCGGCCAGAGCCACTGGGTGCCGACAAAGCCAAGCCCTGTCAGGAAGTTATTCTGCGCGACTTCGCCGGGATCCGGCATCAGCATAATCGCAATCAGCCCGACAAGCGTGCCCATCGCCCCACCCGCAAGCGCACGCAGGGTGAAACGGCGCACAAACGCCCGGGCGATGTAGCCATCTTCCGCACCGACAAGGCGCAGAACCTGGATCACCTGGCGGTTCGCCGCAAGCGAAGATCCGGCGGCAAGCGTCACCATGGCTGCCATGGTTGATCCAATCAGGATCAGCGCAAAGAAACCCAGACTGCGCAGCCGGTTTGCCGCGCGCACAAGGGGCTGACGCCAGCGACTGTGATCATCCAGAACTGCGCCCGGGGCTTCGCCTGCCAGACGCAGGCGCAGACCGGCGGCATCATAGCCGGGATCATCTTCAACGATTTCGATCAGGCGTGGAATTGGCAGGTTTTCAAGGCCAAGGTCACTGTCACCAAACCAGGGCGTAAGCAGATCTTTCTGTTCCGCATCGCTCAAAGCACGGGCGGCGAGAATGCCGGGCGTTGTTTCCAGAACCACAAGGGCGGCAGCGGTTTGCGCTTCGACCTGCCCTGCGGGGGCTGCAATACGCACGGTGGCTGTGCGCGCCAGTTCATCGGACCAGCGATCCGCCACACGTCCGGTCGCCATAGACAGGGCCATGGCGAAGACCGCCAGAAATGCCATTGTGGCAGAGGCAAACAGCGTCAGCCAGGCCGTGTGACCTGTGGCAGGTACGACATCCGCCACGCTATTGTCTGCAGAATCAGGCAGCAGACCTTTCAGAAGCGTCATGATCGACAGGCTCTGCATCACAAATCCGCCCCTGCAAGACGTACACGACGATCCGCGATACGCAAAACACGGGTGTTTACCTGCGATTTCGCCATGCGGATCAGGGCCAGTTCATGGGTGGCAATCACGACGGTTTTCCCCATTTTATTCAGCTCGATCAACAATTGCAGCAACCGCTGGGACATTTCAGAATCGACGTTGCCTGTGGGTTCATCCGCAAGGATAACATCCGGCGACATGATAATGGCACGCGCAAGCGCCGCCCGCTGACGTTCGCCACCGGACAATTCCTGTGGCAGGGCATCGGCCCGGTGATCCAGCCCGACCCAGGTCAGAAGTTCACGCAGATTGTCAGCCTCTTGTGCCGGATCGTGACCCGACACCGTCAGCGGCAAAGCCACGTTTTTACGGACAGACAGGTGATCCAGAAAACGGCAATCCTGATGCACAACGCCAATACGGCGGCGGGCACGGGCAATGTCATCGCGGCTCATGCCACGCACATCTTTGCCAAACATCTGCACCTGGCCTGCGGTTGCGGTCAGTTCCATGTAGCAAAGTTTAAGAAAAGTCGACTTTCCCGCACCGGATGGCCCCGTAAGAAAATGAAACGACCCTGGGGCGAGTTTAAGCGATATCTCTGACAGCATGTCACCGCCGCCATAGTTATACGCCGCATTTTGCAGCTCAATCACGGCTTTCCCCCGAATATAGCATGTTTTTCTAGTTGTTTCCGCCGCTGTTTGGTGACAGTTTTGCCTCACGACGAAGAATGTTTCAATCTGTTCGAACTACTATAGCTTTAAAAAAGCCGGTTCAATTGCTAGTAATCTTTAAGCTGCCCGGAATTTCCGGACGTGCCATCTGAATTCTGCCACTCTTGCAAGGGCGCTGATATATGCGACTGATCTGTCCTAAATGCGATGCGAATTATGAAGTAGATGCTTCTGTGATCCCGGAAAACGGGCGCGAAGTGCAATGCTCCGCCTGTGGCGACACCTGGTTTCAGACCCGTTCGGATGAAGCAACCGCCGCAGCACCGCAACCCCGGCGCGTGGCACGCCCGGTCACACGCGCAGAAATTCAGCCGCCTGTCGCGCCGCCTGAAGACGTGACACCGGCTGCGGAACCACAACGCCGCGAACTGGACGAATCTGTTCTGGATATTCTGCGTGAAGAAGCTGCGCATGAAGAAATCGCCCGCGAGACTGAACGCGAGGTTCCTGGTCTGGCGGAAGCTTTCGAAGAACAGGTCGCGGAAGTGACACCCGTTCAGGAAGAAACCACCCTTCATGAAGAAGCTGCCCATGGTGCGGATCTTCTGCCAGATATTGATATGATCAATTCCACCCTGCAGGCGGATGCGGATCATGACGAAGAGATCACGCCGGAAGAAGAAGCACCGGTGAAATCTTCCAGTGGATTTGGTCGTGGATTTACCATGATGCTGCTGCTGATCATCCTCGCCGCCGTGGTTTACACAAGCGCACCGAAAATTGTTGCGTTCTGGCCAGCGGGTGAACCTTATATTTCTGCTTATGTCGGCTGGGTGGATAGCCTGCGTGCAAGCCTTGATTCCCTGATGGGCAATGCAACCGAAAGCCTGAGCAGCCTGACCGAAGGGTCATAAACGCGGTTTTTTCTAGTCCCTGACTTAACGGTCTGTCCCGAACCGATCCAGCAGGAGCCGGTCCAGATAATCGCGTTCTTCTTCCGGGAGACTCTGATCTGACGACCGGTCGCGCAGTTCCTGCATCAGTTCCAGCGCGCGTTCCGCCATAGTGCCGCGTTCGGAATTCAGATCACCGCCACCGGTAGTGCCATTGGCCCCCGAACGCCCCTGATCACGCCCCAGCGGATCACGCGAGGCATTCTGCCCCTGCTGCGAATCTTCGCCTTCCTCACCGTCCTGGCCCTGGTTCCCGGCCAGACCACGTTCCAGCTGACGCATGCTTTCGCGCATCTGTTCCAGGGCCTCGGCCTGATCCTCAAGCGCGCCGGCCAGATCACCGCTGCGCAGCCTGTTTTCGGCCCGGTCCATGGCTTCACCCGCACGATCCAGGGCATCTCGGGCCGCATCGCCTTCCGGCGTACCGGCGCCTGGCAGATTGCCGCGCTGGCGGTCAATTTCATCGCGCAATGCCTGCTGACGATCCGCAAGGCTTTGCCCGCTGTTGTCCCCGGTCCGGCCATTTTGTTCGCGACGGGATTGCCCCTGCCCCGCCCCGCCATCGGTGCGGCCTTCGCCTTCATTCGCGCCTTCCTGATCGCTGTGCTGTTGCCCACGTCCGGAAGACCCGCTGCGGCCTTCGTTCTCACCGCTTTGACCGGATTGGGCATTTGGGTTGAACTGTTCCTGAAGATCGCGGAACGCCTGATCAGACAATCCCTGCTGTTCCTCAATGCTTTCGCCCAGCTCACCCATGGCCTGTTCACCCGGGCTTTCGATGTCACCTTCGCCATTGCCCTGGGTCACGCGCATGTTTTCCATCATCTGCGCCAGTTCATTCAGCAGTTCCTGGGCTTCGGCCATGCGGCCCTGTTCCATCAACTCCTGGATGCGATCCATCATCTCCTGAATATCCGCACCGGACAGTTGCTGCGTTTCGCCTGAATTCGGCTCATCTGTGCTGTCCTCGGGGTTCTGGGCCAGTTGCCGCAGATAATCGCGTGTGGCGTCGCGCAGCTCATCCATCAGCTGCTGAATTTCCTCATCAGACGCCCCATCACGCATGGCCTGGGTCAGACGTTCCTGCGCCCGGCGCATACGTTCCAGCGCATCAGACAATGACCCGTCCTCAACGATCAAAGCCACCTGCCACAGCGCATCTGCGATCTCCTGCTGGATTTCGGGCGTCAGCGGTGCGGCTTCCAGGCGGCGCAAGGCCGTGCGCAGCATCAGGTAAGACGACGCGCCGGGGAACGTATCCCCCGGACGGTGGCTGATCGCGCGGATCATCTGCGCAGATTGTGCAGCATTTGCCCGGGACCAGAGGATATCGCGTCGCATTTCGATCACGGCACGGGCCAGCGGATCAAAGAAACGACGGCCTGGCAACGGCATAAAGGCAGGCTCTGACATGCCCTGCTGATCCTGATCATCACTGACAGACAGAACCATCTGCACCGGCAGGCCAGACCAGGGATGTTGCGACAGATTTTCGATGATTTCCTCTGTGAATTCTGCCCGGTCACCGGAATAGGGAATGGGCAGATCAAAGACCAGGGGTTCGCGCGGATCAGGGTCAACCGCCAGACCGAAACGCCGCGTAAGGCGGGTTTCATCCAGAGTAAACGTCACCTGCCCACCGATGACGCCGTAATCATCCGTAGCGGTAAACCCTTGCGTCATCATGCCAGAGGCTTCTGTTGTCACCTCGCCGGTGATTTCAACGGCAGGCGGCTGATCCGGAATGGCGGCGATCACCCAGCGGGCATCCTCTGCCCCGGTGATCTCCAGCAGGCCGGACCGGGACAGGGTTAATGCGGGTGCCATATCAGGCGCTGCCTCTGCCTCAGGTGTCGCAAGGTCAGCGATGGTCTGGTTCAGGCCCAGCGCCCCGGGCGTGCCGTAAAACCGCAGGGTGATGTCACTGCCCACAGGTGCGGTGATGTCCTGCCCGGTCAGGTCGTTCAGATAAAGCACCGGCAGGCCGGTATAGGCAGGCGGTTCAATCCAGCCTTCCCATTGTGCGGACGTGTCCAGCGCGGCCTGATCCTGCCCCCGGATCACATCCGGCACGGCAGAAAGCCAGGACAGGGATCCGGCAAACAGCGCGATTGAAACCGCAAGAAGTGAGATCAGACGAAAGGCAAAAGGATCACGCCTTGTCAGCTGTGCATCGGGGCGGGGTGCGCGGGCTTTTGCCGCCTGATCCCGCATCCGCGCCTGATGCGCCCGCCAGATCGCGCGCGATGCAACATCATCACCGCCCATACCCTGGGTATCTGTAAGGGTCGCAAGCGGATCACCGGGCAGATTTTCATCCAGTTTCGCCAGGGCCTCTGCCCGTGTGGGCAGTTGCAACTGCCGCAGACCACGGATCAGGAAAAAGAATGCAAGCAGGCCGGACAGAACAAGCACTGCCCGCAACCAGGCGTCCGGCATTTCATAGGCAAGACCCGAGAAAACCCCAGCAAAAACAAGGGCAAGCGTCGTCCAGAGCGGCCAGAAACACTGCGCCAGACGTTCCCATAGCAGACCCAGCCGCGTCAGAAAGATCTGACGTTTCAGACGGGATGTTTCCCAGGATCTGTCCTGTTTTCTGCCACTCACGCCGGGCCCTTTCAGATGCTCCGGCGTTGCTTACAGGCCGCCGGAATTACAGCCACTCGGGAATGCTATCGCGATTCAGCATCTCTTCATAGGTGGGACGTGCGCGAATGACCGCAAATTGATCGCCACTGACCAGAACCTCAGGGATCAGCGGGCGCGAGTTATATTCCGACGCCATCACCGCCCCATATGCCCCGGCAGAACGGAAGGCGACCAGATCACCGGGTTCCATCACAGCTAGATCACGGCCCTTGGCAAATGTATCGCCACTTTCGCAGACCGGGCCGACGATATCATAACGATCCGGTTCCACGCCTGGCGCAGGCTCCATAACCGGCACAATGTCATGGTGGGCTTCGTACATTGCAGGGCGCACCAGATCATTCATCGCCGCATCCAGGATCAGGAACTTGCGATCTTCGCCTTCCTTCACATAGATGGTTTCTGACACGAGAATACCGGCATTGCCTGCGATCAGACGGCCAGGTTCGATCTCAATCTCGCAATCCAGATGACCCAGAGTTTCCTTGACCATCGCACCGTATTCCACGGGCAATGGAGGGCGGTCATTGTTTTGCTCGTAGGGAATGCCAAGACCGCCGCCCAGGTCAAGACGGGTGATCTCATGACCCTGTGCACGCAATTCTTCGGTCAGCTCCGCAACCTTCTGATAGGCGGCTTTATAGGGCGCAAGATCGGTCAGCTGTGATCCGATATGCACATCAATGCCGACAACTTTCAGGCCAGGAAGCTTGGCGATTTCGGCGTAAACCTCACGTGCGCGGCTGATCGGGATGCCGAATTTATTCTCGGATTTCCCAGTCGCGATTTTCGCATGGGTTTTTGCATCGACATCCGGGTTCACGCGGACAGTCACCGGGGCCACAACACCCAGTTCCAGAGCAACCTGGTTCAGAAGACGCATTTCCGGTTCAGACTCAAGGTTGAACTGACGGATGCCACCTTTCAGAACAAGCTCCATCTCGTCACGGGTTTTGCCGATGCCGGAAAACACGATGCGATCGCCTGGCACACCGGCCGCTTTCGCACGCATATATTCCCCACCAGAAACCACATCCATGCCAGCGCCCAGATCGCCCAGCAGTTTCAACACGGCCAGGTTGGAACAGGCTTTGACGGCGTAACACACCAGATGTTCCGTGCCCTCAAGCGCTTCGTCAAACAGACGGTAATGCCGCGCCAGCGTGCGGGCGGAATAGATGTAACAGGGCGTGCCGACAGCCCGCGTGATCTCACGCACAGAGACATCCTCGGCAAACAGTTCACCGTCTTTATAGAGAAAATAATCCATCACGCGCCTCCCCGGGGTTGGTTAAAGTGCTGTTAGCCTGGGGGGCGGGGAAAGGGAAGCTTTATACAGAGCTAAACAGGTGTGTCCCTGAACGGTTCTGCGACGATCTGAAATTCATCCTCGTAAATGATATAGCCGACATTGTCCGATTTTATCATTTCGACCAGGTATCCATGTTCGTTCAGTATGGTGAACATCCTGTACGCCATTTTCAGACAAGCTTTGGCATCATTTTTGAACCAGCTTATCCCCTTCGTATCTCTTCTGTAATAACCCTTCGATGTTGTCCGATTGAACCGATCCGGGACCGGAAGGTTCTGCCGAAACCATTGCAAACACGTCTCCATCTCGGAGAGTTCCCAGGCACTGATGCTTTGACGCTTCCGAAGTTCATACGCCGCAACAAAAAAGCCCGCCCGGACACCCGAGTTCGTAAGCGTACGTGCATCAACGAAACGCAGATACATTCCTCCCTCCTTTATCGGGCCGGGTAAAATTCCAGATTGTGAACATCATCGCATGACTTCAGCACACGATGCACAACCTGCCCCGCTGGATCGTCATCCAACATTTTGTTGCGTCCACGCAGCCGATCCCAGAAGCTACGTGTTTTGTCGATATTGATATTCGCGAAGAACCCGAAATCCACCTGATCATCCTCGGGGTCAACAGATGCCGTGATGAAATACTTCTGTTCATCGCGAAAGGCATAGAAAGCCCAGCCGAAGTCTTCAGCAAAAACCTCTTCGCAGATAAAATGGTCAACCTCCAAAGCACCCTTCAGTTCGGTCGCGAGGTTGTAGCCTTCTATCTCATTAGGGTTTTCTTCAACGTTATCCCGTGTGTCGCGAAAACTGTCTGTATTAAAACAATAATTTTGCATTATGCCTCCAATATAAATCCAATGGAAACAATCAACTAATTACAATCCAACCCCAACCGTTACATTGCCAATGCTTGCGCCAACGGAACCGCCAACACTCACGCCGCCGGTGCCGACGGATACGCCGACGCCAGCAGTCGGGCGGATGGGTTCGCCGTCGGCGCCGCAGGCGGTGAGGCCTGCGGTCATGAGAAGTGCAATTACTATACGTTTCATTTCAATCTCTCTTTCCAGTCCGAAATACGGGCGCGCACCTGATCGGGTGCGGTGCCGCCATAGGACTGACGCGAGTTTACTGAATTATGCACGCCAAGCACGTCAAATACGCCCTGGGTGATACCAGCGGCAACATTCTGCATATCTTCCAGCGTCAGATCCGGCAGGTCACAGCCCTTGCTTTCGGCCAGGGCAACAAGCGTGCCAGTGACATGGTGGGCATCGCGGAACGGCATGTTCAGCTCACGCACCAGCCAGTCAGCAAGGTCCGTCGCGGTTGAGAACCCGGAACCGGCAGAAGCCTCAAGTGCCGGGATATTGGCGGTCAGGTCAGACACCATGCCTTCCATCGCCGCCAGTGACAGCATCAGGCTGTCAGCCGCGTCAAACACCTGTTCTTTGTCTTCCTGCATGTCCTTGGAATAGGTCAGCGGAAGGCCCTTCATCACAGTGAACAGGGACACAGTCGCCCCCAGAATACGTCCGATTTTCGCGCGGATCAGTTCTGCTGCGTCCGGGTTTTTCTTCTGCGGCATGATGGAAGAACCAGTCGAAAACCGATCAGACAGCACAACAAAGCGGAACTGCGCGGAGGACCAGATCACCAGTTCTTCGGCAAAGCGCGACAGGTGCATGGCGCAGATGGACGCGGCGGAAAGATATTCCAGCGCAAAGTCACGATCTGCAGTGGAATCAAGGGAGTTCGCTGTCGGGCGGTCAAAGCCCAGCGCTTCCGCCGTCATGTGACGATCGATTGGGAAGGATGTGCCAGCCAGGGCCGCGCCACCCAACGGGCTTTCGTTCATGCGCACGCGGGCGTCCTTGAAACGGGACAGATCCCGGCCCAGCATTTCCACATAGGCCATCATATGGTGGCCCCAGGTCACGGGCTGGGCAGTCTGCAAATGGGTGAACCCCGGCATAACCCAGGACGCGCCCGCTTCTGCCTGTGCGATAAATGCACGCATCAGGGCTTCGATCCCGTCAATCGCTGCATCAATCTGATCGCGCACCCAAAGTTTGAAATCGGTCGCAACCTGGTCATTCCGGCTTCGTGCGGTGTGCAGACGGCCTGCGGGTTCACCGATCAGGTCTTTCAGGCGGCTTTCGACATTCATGTGGATGTCTTCCAGAGCGGTCGAAAATTCAAACGTTCCGTTCTCGATCTCTGACAAAACCGTGAGCAGCCCTTCACGAATGACCGCAGCATCGCTATCTGTGATGATGCCTGTGGCGGCCAGCATGGCGGCATGGGCGCGGGAGCCCTCAATATCCTGACGGGCCATCCGTTTATCAAAACCAATAGAGGCATTGATGGCTTCCATAATCGCATCCGGCCCCGCAGCAAAGCGACCGCCCCACATGGTGTTTGATTTATCTGCCATTGTCTTGCCTTTCGTCCGCGGCTGCGCCCGCAATTCGCAGGAGCCCCTATGAATTTCCTGAAGTCCCTTGTCCTTTATACCGCGCTTGCCGCCTCTGCAACGTCAGCGATGGCACAGGATGCAACGCATCAGCCGCCGGATCGTGAAGAGCTGCGCGAAATGCGGGAAGGCAGCATGCGCAAGCTGATCCTGCATCCGGAACCAAAGCGGGAATCTGCAACCGTGTTTATCGATCCGCAGGGCGGTGAACATACGCTGGCGGATTATCAGGGCAAATATGTGCTGCTGAACTTCTGGGCGACCTGGTGCACGCCGTGTCGGGTAGAAATGCCGTCGCTTGATCGTCTGCAGGCCCGCCTGGGTGGCGATCAGTTTGCGGTCGTTCCTGTGGCCACATCCCACAACCCGCCCGCCGCGATTGATCGTTTCTGGACTGAGGCAGAGATTGAAAATCTGCCGGTGCTTCTGGATCCAAGCCGCGCGCTTGCCGCTGATTTCGGCGCACTTTCCCTGCCCCTGACCATCATCCTGAACCCTGAGGGAAAAGAAGTCGCCCGCCTGATTGGTGATGCCGAATGGGACAGCGACAGCGCAATTGCGATCCTGTCGGCGATGAGCGGTGCGGAAGACAAAGGTGCTGCGGAATAAATCCGCGCCACCTTACTTAATGCCGCCATATTTCTGCGTATGATTTGCGCCATATAACCGCCCTCACCCAAACGGATCGGGGGCGGTCAAATTATTGCAGGGCAGAGACATGACCGATAGAAAACTGAGCGACGCTGAGATCAGGGCACACCCGGTTGCTGGTTTGGTGGCGATCCGACCCTGCCACCTGAAATCGACTGGCCCGTCTATAAGCACCGTGACACAGGCACTGTGATTCCGCTGACATTTCTGGCGCAAATTAACCTGGATCATCTGCCGCGGGTTCCGGGTCTTCCGCCGTTGCCGGAGACCGGTACGCTTTTTGTGTTCTATGAATGGATGGTTGCGCAGGTTGTCGGGGTCATGGATGACTCGCAGACGCCACCTTTGCAATCCGGCGAAGGAGTGCGGGTGATTTATGTGGATCACGATGTGTCCGCCTATCCGGAACGCTGCCCGCCAAAGCGCCCTGACCTGTCTGAAATCCCTGAGGATGAGCTGAGTGAGGGGTATGTACCTGATTGGTCGGATCCGGCTTCGCTGGCTTATCATGAAAAAGAATTTATCAGATATAAGCGCTGGCCGTTTAATTTTGTCATCGTTGATACATACGCGAGCACGTTCTGTAACAATCCGTTTCCGGGGCAGGATCTTCCTGGCGAATGCATGTTCCTGGTTGGGGATGAATTGGAAAAACAGACGAAAAGATTGCAAGATCTGCAATCTGGCGGTGATCCCGAACGGGTACGCTATCCATCGTCTTTTTCAGAGCACCGGATTTTTGGTATGCCCCAGGCACAGACCATGCCGCGGGCTGAGGAATTTACATCCCGCTGGGAGAGACACTGGCGCCCCATCACAGAAGACCACGTGTTGCTGTTTCGCTTCGATGTGGATCGGATAGGGCACAGCTCATTGGATGCGTATTCGGAAGCGTTCTAGATTAAACGCACAGATTTAGAAGCAGAAAATTTTGATGACATTATTGTCTGGGGAGATGGTTGATGGCGGGACACTCTGGTTAGCGCCACTTGTTGACGCCACTTCCCCGTTGACAGATCCCCCCTGCCTTTGCCCCAATAGCGGGCAGGGAGAGATGAATGCCACTACATATACTTGCACCGATGGTTGTGGTCGGGTTGCTGATCGCCTGGGGAACCATGCGATGGGCGGGTTGTTCACGGGATCTGCACTTCACCACGGTTGAGGACGCGCGCCTGCATTGGCTGCGCCATCGCCCGGGTGCGAAACCCCGCGATATTATTGTGGCCTCGGACGGGCGTGCGGCGCTGGTAGAGGTGGCAAGCGGCCTTTGGCTGTTGCGCAGTTTTGGCATTGATAGTGTGATCCACCATCTGGACCAGGCGCAACTCACGCCGGTAAATCAGGGTCTGACCCTGGGGTTTCAGGAATATGACGACCCGAAAGCAAAGATCACTTTGACGCCTGAGGAAGCTGACATCTGGCGCGACCGTATCAAAGCCCACCAGCAGGAGAGCCGCAATGACTGATATGCTGATCTACCCGAAAGTGACCGATTACGCGGTGCCGTTTTTCATCCTGGCGATCCTGATCGAAATCGCCTGGATCACCTTTAAGAAACGCGGTGGGCGATATGAAACGCGCGATGCGATGACCTCTCTGTTCATGGGGGTCGGATCGGTTGTATCGGGCATCCTTCTGGGCTTTATTGCCTGGAACTTCTTTATGTTCCTCTGGTGGCTGACCCCGATCAATCTGGGGGCGTCCGTTCTGGTCGTGGTGATCTGTTTTGTGCTGGATGATCTGCGCTATTACTGGGTGCATCGGTTCGGGCACCGTGTGCGCTGGGTCTGGGCGAGCCATGTGAACCATCACTCCAGCCAGCATTACAATCTGACCACCGCCCTGCGCCAGACCTGGACCGGCACATTCACCCTGATGATGGTCGTACGTGCGCCCCTGATCCTGCTGGGGTTTCATCCGGCGATGGTCCTGTTTGTCGGTGGCGTGAACCTGATCTATCAGTTCTGGATCCACACCGAAGCCATCGACAAAATGCCCCGCTGGTTCGAAGCCGTGATGAACACGCCCAGCCACCACCGCGTGCATCACGGACGCAATCCGCGTTATCTGGATGCGAATTATGCCGGTGTTTTTATCATCTGGGACAAGATGTTTGGCACCTTTGTGCCCGAGGTTGAGGATGAGAAAGTTGATTACGGGCTGATCCACAATATCGGCACGTTTAACCCCATCCGCGTGGCCTTTCATGAATGGGTGGCGATCTGGCGCGACTGGCGACAACCCGGGCTGACCTGGAAAGATCGCTGGAACTACGCGGTAAAGCCCCCCGGCTGGCGGCATGATGATAAGGGCGGGTCCACCGAACTGCTGAAACGTCGCCACGTGGCCCGGAACCCAGAGGTCGCAGGCACACCGGGGTTTGAAGACTACAAAGCGTAACGCCCCCACGTCACATTCCCGAAAACGACAGGCTGGTCGCGATTGGTCTGGCTGCGGCGGGCCCTGCGCGTCATAGTGACCGAACCACAGGACAGGCCCGCGCATGACACGTAAAATCCTTGAACCCGCACGCGAAATTGATGTGATCCATGAAACCGATGTGCTGGTGATCGGCTCGGGCCCCGGTGGCCTGCCTGCGGCCCTGGCTGCCGCGCGCGCAGGCGTTGAGGTCACGCTGGTCGAACGCTTTGGCTGTTTTGGCGGCAATCTGACGGTTGTTGGCGTTGAGGGCATGCATTGGTATCGCCACGAGGAAACCGTCGAAAGCGACGGCATCGCGCGTGAATTTGAAGACCGCGCGAAAGACATGGGGGCGGCGGTGCCGGAAAGCCAGTCCCTGTCTTATGAGATTGACTCCGAGGGCTTCAAACTGGTCGCCGATCAGATGGTTCTGGGGGAACCGAACATCCGCCCGATGCTGCACCGCCAGTTTGTGGCACCCCTGATGGATGGCAGCACGATCATCGGCGCGATCACCGAATCCAAAGCCGGGCGCGAGGCGATCCTGGCGAAACGGGTGATTGACGCCACGGGGGATGCCGATGTTGCCCAACGCGCCGGTGCGCCTGTGTTCACGACACCAGTCGAAAAGATGATGGCGGCATCCGTGATGTTCCATGTGGCTGGCGTGGATAAGCAGAAATTCATGGACGGCATCAAAGCCGACCCACAGACCTATAAAGACTGGGGTGGCGGTGGTGAATGGAACATCGAAACCACCGGCAAAGAGGATGAGATGTTCTCGCCCTTCCTGCACAAACCCTTTGCCCAGGCCATCAAAGACGGGATGATCCCGCCGAACCTGAACACCATCGCGGGCACCTGGGGCGCCTGCCATGACACGGGTGAGCTGACCTATATGAACCTGATTCATATGGCGAATTGCGATGGCACAGATCCGGACAGCCTGACCACATATGAGATCGAAGGCCGCCGTCAGGCCATGCTGGCGATTGAGGCCTTGCGGGCTTATACGCCGGGGTGCGACGGTATCCGTTTGCGCAATTTCGGCATGTCGATTGGCATCCGGGATACCCGCAAGGTCGACACGGTTTACAATATGACCGGCCAGGATGTGCGTGAACAGGGACGGTTTGATGACAGCGTTGGCATTTTCCCGGAATTCATTGACGGTTATGGCATTCTGATCCTGCCCACCACCGGGCGGTATTTCCAGATCCCTTACCGCAATCTGCTGCCCAAAAACGTCGATAACCTGCTGGTCTCGGGCCGGATCACCGGGGGTGATACAACCAGCCACGCCGCAACCCGCAACATGGCTTGCTGTGCGGTTGCCGGTCAGGCGGCCGGGATTGCGGCGGCTGTATCCGTGAAAACCGGCAAAAGCGTGGATGAAGTGGACCTGACCCTTGTGCGCCATGAACTGGACCGTCAGGGCGCGCGTTATACCTGACGATCCCGCGCCATCGCGGCCACTTCATGGTGGCGGTGGCAGGTCACCAGGTGATTGTTCATCAGGCCGGATGCTTCCATAAACGCATAGACAATCGTCGGGCCACAGAACTTAAACCCACGTTTTTTCAGGTCTTTTGAAATCTGTTCAGATCGCGCATCTTTTGTCGGCACTTCGGCCTGGCTGGTCCAGCTGTTCTGTTCCACCTTGTGATCGAAATACCCCCACAAAAAATCGGCAAAGCATTGTTCTTCCTGCAGCCGCAGATAGGCTTGGGCGTTGGTGATGGTTGCTGCGATCTTGCCGCGATGGCGGATGATGCCGGGGTTTTGCAACAGGCGTTCAATGTCATCCTCGCCCCAGGTGGCGATTATCTCGGGATGAAAGCCTTCAAACGCCGCACGAAAATTGTCGCGTTTCTTCAGAATCGTCAGCCAGCTTAAGCCCGCCTGAAACCCGTCCAGAATCAGTTTTTCCCACAAAGCGCGCGCGTCATATTCGGGCACGCCCCATTCTTCATCGTGATAGGCCACGTAAATGTCTTCCAGCCCGACCCAGCCACAGCGTTCTGTCATTTCCGGATCCTTCCATTTTTAATTCATATGATTTCACGCAAATGCGTTTCTTCACTGCTCTTTAAGAGTTTTACAGCAGTCTGACCAAAGCTGAAGTATGAAAACCGGGACAGATGATGTTGAGTGATCCGTTAAGTTTCGACAGGGGTGAAGATGGTGCACATGGTGGCCCTTTATCCCGTGTTCTTGCAGAACGTGACCGCAATATTCTGAAGATGGTTGAAAATTCTCTTATCCGTAAAAATGTGGCCCTGGCCTATCAGCCGGTTGTGCGATCCGATCAGTTGGGGCAGGTCGCATTTTACGAAGGGCTTGTGCGGGTTCTGGATGAAAGTGGCCGGGTGATTCCGGCGAAGGAATTTATCAATCAGATCGAAGACAATGAACTTGGTCGCCTGATTGACTGCCGCGCAATTGAACTGGGCCTGCGGGCGCTTGCCGATGATCCGACCCTGCGCCTTTCGATCAATATGTCCGCGCGTTCTATCGGATATGCCCCCTGGATCCGGTCACTGAATGCCGGGCTTGCGCAAGATGACACAATTGGCGAACGCCTGATCCTTGAGATCACGGAAAGTTCCGCCATGCAGATGCCGGAACTTGTCACAAGCTTCATGGCCGATCTGCAAAGTCAGGGCATTGCCTTTGCACTGGATGACTTCGGGGCGGGCTATACGGCCTTTCGGTTTTTCAAGGATTTCTTCTTTGATGTCATCAAGATCGACGGGCAATTCATCACCGGCATTGCCCATAGTGCCGACAATCAGGTTCTGACACGCGCGCTTGTATCCATCGCCAGGCATTTTGACATGTTCACCGTCGCGGAATGTGTGGAAAGCCAGGATGATATCGCCATTCTGAAAGACATCGGTGTGGATTGCCTGCAGGGCTATTATTTCGGCAGCCCCGTGATGGAAAGCCCGATGGAACAGGACCGTAAATACCAACAAGGCAAAATCTGACATTGCTGCAATGCAGAAATTTTCTCTGCACACGCATTGCCAGATGATATTTTTCCTCCTAACCTCACCGCCAACACGCCATCTCGCGGGGATCAAGCCCGCCATGGCGTCTGAAACGGAGGAAACCAGATATGACAAATGTAGTGATCGCATCCGCGGCCCGTACGGCCGTTGGCAGCTTTAGCGGTTCTTTTGCAAACACACCGGCCCATGATCTGGGTGCGGCAGTGCTTGAGGCCGTGGTAGAACGCGCCGGTGTTGAAAAAGGCGATGTATCCGAAACCATTCTGGGCCAGGTGCTGCAGGCTGGTCAGGGTCAGAACCCGGCCCGTCAGGCGCATATCAATGCCGGTCTTCCAAAGGAAAGCTCTGCCTGGGGGATTAACCAGGTTTGTGGTTCTGGCCTGCGGACCGTCGCCCTTGGCGCACAGCACATCATGCTGGGTGATGCAGAAATTGTGGCCGCTGGTGGTCAGGAAAACATGACACTTTCCCCACATGTGGCACATCTGCGTGCGGGCCATAAAATGGGTGATGTGAAATATATCGACAGCATGATCCGCGATGGTCTGTGGGATGCGTTCAACGGCTACCACATGGGCCAGACCGCTGAAAACGTTGCAAACCAATGGGACATCAGCCGCGAAGTACAGGATACTTTTGCTGTTGCCTCACAAAATAAGGCGGAAGCGGCGCAGAAAGCCGGCCGTTTTGCCGATGAAATCGTGCCCTTCACGGTGAAAACCCGCAAGGGTGAGATCATCGTTGATCAGGATGAATACATCCGCCACGGCGCAACCATGGACGCGATGCAGAAACTGCGCCCGGCTTTTGTCCGCGACGGTGGTTCGGTGACAGCTGCAAACGCATCCGGCATCAACGATGGTGCGGCGGCAGTTCTGCTGATGTCTGAAGAGAACGCCCAGAAACGCGGCATCACCCCAATGGCGCGAATCGCATCTTACGCGACTGCGGGCCTTGATCCTTCCATCATGGGCATGGGGCCGGTACACGCATCCAAAATTGCGCTGGAAAAAGCGGGCTGGACTGCAAAAGATCTGGAACTGGTCGAAGCAAACGAAGCCTTCGCCGCCCAGGCCTGCGCCGTAAACAAAGACATGGGCTGGGATCCGGAAATCGTGAACGTGAACGGCGGCGCGATTGCCATTGGTCACCCAATCGGTGCGTCCGGTTGCCGTGTTTTGAACACGCTTCTCTTTGAAATGCAGCGTCGCGACGCGAAGAAAGGTCTTGCGACCCTCTGTATTGGTGGTGGCATGGGCGTGGCTCTTTGCGTAGAACGCTGAGGCGTCATAATACCCTCAAAATCCTATGACAGAACGCCGGCAGTAACACTGTCGGCGTTTTTATTTCTGCAATGCGGCAATTTACGTTGAAATATTGTTGCGCATACATGACAAAATGTTTTACAGAGTTACCGACTGGATTTTTTATAAGGGAGAGCAGGCATGTCACGCACTGCACTGGTAACCGGCGGCACACGCGGCATTGGCGCGGCGATTTCTGTCGCTCTGAAAGAGGCGGGTTACACCGTCGCAGCAAACTATGCAGGCAACGATGAAGCCGCAGCAAAGTTCACAGCAGAAACCGGCATCAAGACCTTCAAATGGTCTGTAGCAGATTATGATGCCTGTGCGGAAGGTATTTCAGCCGTTGAGGCAGAACTTGGCCCGGTTGACGTTCTGATCAACAACGCGGGCATCACCCGTGATGCGCCGTTCCACAAAATGACCCGCGAACAGTGGCAGCAGGTGATCGACACCAACCTGTCCGGCGTGTTCAACATGACCCACCCGATCTGGCCTGGCATGCGTGAACGCAAATTCGGTCGCATCGTGACCATTTCATCCATCAATGGCCAGAAGGGCCAGTTCGCTCAGGTGAACTATGCCGCATCCAAAGCCGGTGATCTGGGCATCACCAAATCCCTGGCACAGGAAGGCGCACGTTTTGGCATCACGGCCAACGCGATCTGCCCGGGCTATATCGGCACCGAAATGGTGATGGCTGTGCCTGAAAAAGTACGTGAATCAATCATCAGCCAGATCCCGGCGGGTCGCCTCGGCACCCCGGAAGAAATCGCGCGCTGCGTGACGTTCCTTGTGTCTGATGATGCGGAATTCATCAACGGTTCAACCATTTCCGCGAATGGCGGGCAATTCTTCGTATAAGCGAAACATCTGACAAAAAAGAAGGGCGGCCAATTGGCTGCCCTTTTGTATTCTAAACGCCTGTTCTGCAGGGCGAGTGAATGTCGTGGTCCATCCCGCCCGGCAGGGGGATGCTGTCACGCAGTGGACAGTCGGGATATTTCTTCCTTGAGGCGCAGTTTTTCTTTCTTCATTGCCGCGATGTCCATCGGGTCAGCTGCAGGATGTCGTTGTTCCTGGTCAACTTTTTCAGAAAGAGATTGGTGTTTACGGTGGAGTTCCTGGATATGCGAACTCTTACTCATGGCGATCCTCCGTTACCAAGTTACAGATTTAGTCGACCATAGAAAATGAGTCGTGTCACGTTGCAACGCAGCAAATTTGCGTCGATAAACGGTTTTCCGCCGATATATCTGGCAACATTATTACGCGAAAGTTAATTTCAGGGGAATTTAAGCACCGAACTATCGCGTAAAATTGAACGAATCTGATCCGTGTAGCTTTCACCGTCTTTTTCATGCTGTGACCCAAGGTGGGTGATCAGCGGCGCATGCAGGATAAAATCGGCGCGCCCTTCTTTGCGGGCACGCATAAGAAACAGATGCGCCTTCCGGCCTGTGCGGGCGGAAATGGGCAGAATTTCCACGCTGCCCAGACGCGACAGGGTTGCAGCCAGCACATCGGGCAAACGGCGGATATCCTGGATCAGCGTCAGATAACCTTTGGGTTTCAGGCGGCGCGCGGCAAGGTCGATCCAGGCCTCTGACGGGGTTTCACCGGCCAGCGCAATATCTTTGCCAGCATCCGGCGCGGATGACCCACGGGAACGATCAAAGAACGGCGGGTTCATAATCACCTGATCAAAACTGCGCGCTTTCAATTCTGCCGGAATGGCGGAAATATCCGCATTGTAAACCGTCAGCGCCTGTTCATTGCGGGATGCGTTTTCCTGTGCAAGTGCCGCGTATTTTTCCTGAAGTTCCACCCCGGTGAGGGACAGTTCAGCAACCCGCGCCCCAAGACAAAGGGACGCCACCCCTGCCCCACATCCGGCTTCAAGCACGCTTTGACCTGACTTTGCCGGGCAGGCCGCCGCAAGCAAAACAGGATCAGCCCCCGCACGATAACCTTGTCGCGGTTGCAGGATCTGCAGCCGGCCAGACAGGAACCCGTCGTCGGTCAATCCATCAGGAAAATGCTGTTGTAATTCCGAAGTCGACATCATTGTCTTTCAGGATAACTGTGGCCTGGGCATGATCATCAGATCGCACCATCAGGCGGCGCGGCAATATGCCAATAGACCCTTCCAGAACGCTGATATTTACGTCCATTTCAAAGCAGTCTATACCCTCCCCCTGAAGGAGCGCCTGGGCGAATGCGATGATCGTCGGGTCTGTGGTACGCAGGAGTTCTTTCATATGGATGAGATAACGGCAGTTGCGCTGAAATGTCGAGCGCCAGACCGGAAAAAAGCAGAGTTTTGATGCCCATGGATGCTTCCGTAAAACCACATGACCGCCTGGCCCGCTTTCTGGCGGATGATATGGACGCCGTGAATGTGCTGATCCGCAAACGCATGGCGTCGGAACATGCACCGCGTATTCCGGAAGTGACCGCGCATCTGGTTGAAGCAGGCGGCAAACGCCTGCGCCCGATGCTGACACTGGCGGCGGCGCATTTGTGTGGCTATCAGGGCGATCACCATGTGAAACTGGCGGCGACGGTGGAATTCATTCACACCGCGACCCTTTTGCATGATGATGTGGTTGATGAAAGCGGGCAGCGCCGGGGACGTCCAACCGCGAACCTGCTGTGGGACAATAAATCCAGCGTGCTTGTGGGTGATTACCTGTTTTCCCGCAGCTTCCAGCTGATGGTTGAAACCGGATCTCTGCGGGTTCTGGACATTCTGGCAAATGCGTCGGCCACCATTGCCGAGGGCGAAGTTCTGCAGCTGACCGCAGCACAGGATTTGTCCACCAGCGAGGCGATCTATCTGCAGGTTGTCCGTGGCAAAACCGCGGCCCTGTTTTCTGCTGCAACTGAGGTTGGCGGCGTGATTGCCGGTGCGGATGATGCGACCACACAGGCGCTGTTTGACTATGGCGACGCACTTGGGATCAGCTTTCAGATTGTTGATGATCTGCTGGATTACTGGGGTTCTGACGCGACAGGCAAAAACATCGGCGATGATTTCCGTGAACGCAAACTGACCCTGCCGGTGATTAAAGCCGTGGCTGCGGCGGATGATACGGAGCGTGACTTCTGGAAGCGCACGATCGAAAAAGGCAATCAGCAGGACGGTGATCTTGAAACCGCGCTGGAGCTTCTGAAAAAGCATAACGCCATGGAAGACACCCGTACAGAGGCCCTGAAATGGGCGGATCAGGCGAAGGATGCCCTGTCCGTTCTGCCCGATCACGAATTGCGTCAGATGCTGTCAGATATCGCCGATTACGTGGTCGCGCGTCTGCGCTGATCCAAGCACGCAGGGTTTGATCCACCATTCGGGATGGGCCTGCTGCAAATCGGTTGCGGCGGCCTCTGCCTGTTCCTGACTTTCATAGATCGCAAAGCATGTCGCACCAGAGCCGGACATGCGGGCAAGTTGCGGCCCGCTGGCCTGCAACGCGTTGATTGTCTGCGTGATTTCAGGAAAAAGCATTTCTGCCGGGGCCTGAAGATCGTTGCGCTGATCCATAAGCCAGGACAGAAACTCTTCGGGTTTTCCCGGAAGGGTGGTCAAAGGCGGATTATTCTTATTCGCCAAAGCTTTAAAAACCGGTGGGGTTGATACGGCCACCCGCGGATTGACCAGAACAGCGTGCATTTCCGGGAAAGTCGGCAGAGGTGTGATCTCTTCGCCAATGCCCTGCACGCGGGCGGCAACCGGGTTCAGGCACATGGGAATATCTGCGCCAAGTATCAGCATATTGGCAGCGTCATAATCGCCCTGCATCAGACGCACAGCGGCAGCGGCATCAGAAGACCCACCACCAATGCCAGATGCCGTCGGCAGGTGTTTTTCCAGGTGAAATTTGCGAGGTTCCCCCCGGCACAGACGGGCGGCGCGCAGGACCAGATTGCTATCATCTTCCGGCACCCCCGCCCCTTCCGGGCCGGAAACCCGCAGGGAAAACGCGCCGGCTGGTTCCGCCGTCAATTGATCCCCGACAGATGCAAACGCCACCAGCGTATCAAGCAGGTGATAGCCGTCGGCCCGCTGGCCGGTCACGTGAAGGGCAAGATTAACCTTAGCCGGGGCAAAACCCGGCGAAACGTCAGTCGTCACTGCCAGCAACGGCGAGGGGATCTGCGCCCTCTTCTTCCAGAACCACATCAAGACCAACATCCAGCTTGCGACGGATGCGATCAGGATCGGCTTCGGGGTTTACCTCATCCGGGTTCACAAAAGACAGGGCGCGCTTCCACTGAAACACTGCTTCGCGCTGACGGCCAACCGCCCACAGCACATCCCCCAGATGGTCAGAGACCACAGGATCAACGGGTTCAAGTTCGGCGGCGCGTTCCATATGACCAACGGCTTCGTCATAGCGGCCCAGGCGATACAGCACCCAGCCCAGGGAATCGGTGATATAGCCATCATCCGGGCGGGCTTCGACGGCCTGTTCGATCATCGCAAGCGCTTCATCCAGGTTTTCACGTTTCTCAACCAGAGAATATCCCAGATAGTTCAGCACAAACGGCTGACCCGGAGAGAGTTCCAGCGCAAAGCGGAAATCAGCTTCGGCCTCTTCCCAGCGGTCCTGACGTTCCAGGGTAATACCCCGTGTGTAATAGGCACCCCAGTGGCCTGGTTCCGGATCCCCAAACAGCGCGATGGCGTTGTCATAGGCGGCACTTGCTTCTTCAAAACGTTCCATGGAACGCAGGGCATCACCAAGGGCGGAATGCGCGACGGGCAGGTCAAATCGGGTTTCTGCGAGCTGGCGCAAAGCCTCGATCGCCGCATCATCTTTGCCGGACTGACGCAGGGCTTCGGCGCGGCCGATTTCGGCTTCGTGGAAAGACGGGTGGCTGCGGGGCACACGATCATAGGTCGTGTTTGCCAGATCATATTGTTCCAGCTTTTCCAGCAAAGACGCGGACAAAAGCATGGCGGGCACACTGCGCGGGTTCAGGTGTTCTGCGGTGCGCGAGAACAGCAACGCATAGGCCGGGGCCGCTTCGCTTTCGAGTACGCCCGCGACGGAAAAGAACACTTCGGCCAGACCTTCGGATGCTGACGTGGCAACAGAAAGTGGCAGGGTGTCACCCGCTTCCAGTGTGGCTGTCATCTGAGTGATGACCGGATCTGTGGAATGGCCAAAAATACTTTGCAGAAGTTCAAGCGCATCGGCATTGCGTTCCAGCTGACTGAGTACTTCAACATGGGTCAGAATGCCGTTGACCGTGGCTGGGATTGCGCCGGAATACCGACCTGACAGAATGCCATCCGCGCCTTCATAATCGCCCACCTGCGCAAGGGCTAACGCCTTGTGATACAGGCCAAAAGCCCGGGTTAATTCTTCTTCGGATACCGCATCAAAACCTTCAAGTGCTGCGGACATCTGACCTGCACCAACCAGCGCCCAGGAGGTCACCAGACCATCCACAAGCGGGCCAATATTTACAGCACCCTGATAGGTTTCAAGCAGGGTTTCAAATTCCTGTTGCGCACCCAGATCAGCCACGGTGAGAATGCTGGTCTGTTGCGTATCAAACCCGGCGCCACGCATCACCTGACTGATGGCAATCGCCTGTTCAAAATCAGCAAGTCCGACCCAGGCCGTCAGCGCATTTTCCTGAAGCACCGGATTTTGCGGATCCTGAATAAGTGCCCGGGAATACCAGTCAGCGGCCTGCGCATAATCGGAATAAAAGCTGGCCTGACGCGCCGCAAGATAGGCACCGGCAAGGCCTTCGGAATAGCTTGCGGTGGGCAGGATCACAGTGCTGGCGAACAGGGCCGCGATGAGGGTTCTGAACATGGAAGCTCCGGCTGATTTCAGATCACTTAAGACAAGCTAAGTGCTGTTCCTGCGAAAGGCAATGGCAGGGCGGAAAACCGGTAAAAACAGGCAGAATACGCCATGCACAATCTATGCACAAAGCATGCACATCTTATGCATATACGGCGGCCGGGGGTTTAACCGGTGGTTCAGACGTCCCAACAGCCCTGCCCTGCGTCAGCTGGCCTGTGCCCGGCGTTCGGCTTCCTGCTTCAGGGCCTGATTAAACGCCTGATACCCATCCCGGTAAATCGCCGACAGTTTCCAGCCCATCAACCAGGTCAGACCCTTCTTAATTTCATCACTTTGCACAAAACGGGTGCGACCGTCAGAGGTTGCTTCAATCCGGAAGTGATGATCGTCACAAATCCCCCCTGGCCCCTTTTCTGCCCAGAAGAATTCCTGACCGGCCGTCACTTCGATCCGGTGATCAATTGTGACCCGCTTTGGCCTGGCCGGGTTCAGCTGAAAATCAACGGTGATCGTGTTTCCATCTTCGATTTCCCCACCAATAGCGACCATAAAAGCAGCCCAGTTTTCATAGGCCTTTGTATCAACAAGCACAGCCCAGACCTGTTCTGGTGTTGCGTCGATCTCAATTGATGTGTGGATGCGGTAATGTGAAAAACCGATCTTTTCTACCTGGTCCATATGGAATCCTTCCGGGAAATCTTTACATTTTTGACTGATTTGTAAAATTGACATTATCGCTGTGTTTGTCAAGATCCCCGCTATGAATGAACGAGAGAAATCCATCGCCCGCGCCGCGATGCGGGCCTATCAGCAAAAAGGCGTGGCAAAGACAACCATGACCGATGTTGCACGCGAAGCCGGGGTTTCGCGCCAGACCGTTTATAATGCGTTTCCCAATACAGATGCGGTTCTGCGGGGGGCTATTCGCAGTTATATTGAGGACTTGTGGCAATCTGTTCTGACCGGCTGGCAGGCCTGTGCATCGCTTGATGAAAAGCTGGATGTGCTGTTGCATCATTTTGCGCTGACACCCTGGGAATTTCTGCACAGCTCGCCGGTGGCGGCGGAACTGGAGCGGGGGCACAACCCCGCCGGACATGACGAAATTGCCGCCTGTCGCGCGATTTTTCGCGAAGATATTGCCGCGCTGTTCACGCCCTGGAACGACACATTACAACGTCAGGGCACAAGCCCTCTGGCTGTTTCAGATTTCATCAGCTGGTCGATTGAGGGGCTGAAATATAACAGCATGGCCCGCGAAGACATGATGCAATCTATCGCCACGCTGAAAGCTTTGGTTCTGGCGTTGATAAAATAAAAGGGCCGCCCGAAGGCAGCCCTGAAATCTGATCTGTCACCCGGATTACATGTTCGGGTAGTTCGGGCCGTCGCCGCCTTGTGGCGTGGTCCATGTGATGTTCTCGCTTGGGTCCTTGATGTCACATGTTTTACAATGCACGCAGTTCTGGAAGTTGATGACAAAATCGCCATCGACAACCTCGTAAACACCGGCAGGGCAGTAGCGCTGCGCAGGTTCTGCGAATTGCGGCATGTTCACAGACATCGGAATGCTTGCGTCTTTCAGCTTCAGGTGCGCCGGTTGGCTTTCTTCATGGTTCGTCATGGAGAAACTGACGTTGGTCAGGCGATCAAAGCTGAGTTTGCCATCGGGTTTTGGGTAATCAATCGGCTTGTGCTTATCCGCGGATTCCGTCGCCTGGGCATCGTTTTTACCGTGCTTCCAGGTGCCCAGCGGGTTCCAGCCGGTGAGGTTCGCAACCCACATATCAAAGCCACCCAACATCAGGGATGCAACCAGGCCAAATTTGGACCAGATGGCTTTCACGTTGCGCACAGGCTTCAGGTCAGCTGCGATTGGGCCGGAACGGACCATGTCGTCATAGGTTGTCAGCTCATCACCGCCGCGACCAGCTTTGATCGCTTCATAAGCGGCCTCAGCTGCATGCATGCCGGAATACATCGCGTTGTGGTTGCCCTTGATGCGCGGCACGTTAACCATGCCCGCAGAACAACCCAGCAGCGCGCCGCCCGGGAAACAGGTTTTTGGCAGGGACTGCCAGCCGCCCTCAGTAATCGCACGTGCGCCATAAGCCACGCGTTTGCCGCCTTCCAGCAGCTTGGCGATTTCCGGGTGATGCTTGAAGCGCTGGAATTCCATGTAAGGGAAGAGATGCGGGTTCTTGTAGTTCAGGTGAACCACGAAGCCGACATAAACCTGGTTGTTTTCCAGGTGATAGATGAAGGACCCGCCGCCCGCGTTTGAACCCAGAGGCCAGCCCATTGTGTGGGTTACGGTGCCCTCAGAATGCTTAGCAGGGTCGATTTCCCAGATCTCTTTCATGCCAACGCCGTATTTCTGAACGTCGCTGTTGGCGGCCAGATCGTATTTCGCGATGACTTCTTTAGACAGGGAACCGCGCACACCCTCAGAGAGGAAGACATATTTGCCGTGCAGTTCCATGCCTGGTTCAGTGTTTTCACCAATGGATCCGTCGGCTTCCAGACCGAAGACACCGGCAATCACGCCTTTGACTTCGCCATTGTCGCCAAACACCAGTTCGGAACAGGCCATGCCCGGGAAGATTTCAACGCCCAGTTCTTCGGCTTGTTCCGCCATCCAGCGGCAGACGTTGCCCATGGACACGATGTAGTTGCCGTGGTTGTTCATCAAAGGCGGCATCGGGAAGTTCGGGATGCGGGCTTTGCCAGCTTCGCCAAGGATCAGGAAGTTATCTTCCTTGACCGCAGTATTCAGCGGCGCGCCCTTTTCTTTCCAGTCCGGCATCAGTTCGTTCAGCGCACATGGATCAAGCACCGCACCTGACAGAATGTGGGCGCCAACTTCGGAGCCTTTTTCAAGAACAACGACGTTCAGGTCGGCATCCAGTTGTTTCAGACGGATCGCTGCAGACAGACCAGCGGGACCAGCGCCCACGATCACTACATCATATTCCATCGACTCGCGTTCAATCTCGGCCATAGTACCCATCTCCACGTCGCTTGCGGCTGCGCAATATTGTTTCCGAAATTCCCTAGCGGTTTTACAGACCTGTCGTCAATTCAAACGCGCCGTAAAATAGCCCTCAGGCGGCATTTACCATAAGTAAACCGTCAACTGAGTACAATTTCGCTGAAGCCATGCGCAGGTGGGCCGCCCCCTCTTGACTTTACTTGCCGCCCTCAGGTTAAACAGTTCAGTTGCTTTTTTCCTTTGGAAAAGCCGATAATCCACCCAAACCAGAAAAATAACAGGTCGATCATGGAAAAAATACCAATGACCCGCGGCGGTTTCACCGCTCTTGAGCAAGAACTGAAAAACCTGAAGACAGTGGAACGTCCCTCTGTGATCAAGGCCATTGCTGAAGCCCGTGAACATGGGGACCTGTCTGAAAACGCGGAATATCATTCTGCGCGCGAAAAGCAGAGCTTCATTGAAGGCCGGATCAAAGAGATCGAAGCCATCATTTCCCTTGCAGAGGTCATTGATCCGACCACCCTGTCCGGTGCGATCAAATTTGGCGCGACCATCAAGATTTTTGACGAAGATACGGATGAAGAAAAGACCTATCAGATCGTCGGCGAACCCGAAGCGGATATTGAAAGCGGCATGCTGAACATCAAATCCCCGCTGGCGCGCGGTTTGATTGGCAAGGAAGAAGGCGACAGCGTTGAGGTTCGCACACCCGGCGGCCTGCGCAGCTATGAAGTTCTGGAAATTCATTACAAGTAACGTCTTTCATTTTACGAAAGCACATTGATGCCTGAAGACAACAAACCTTCTGCCCCTTCTGATCTTTCTGCACCGCAAGCAAAGCCGCCCGTGCAGAAAGACCCGGGGGAGCCTGTAAGCAACGTCACAAAACCCGTTAAAAAACCTGTTTTGCCCGGATCCCGCAGGGCTAAGCAGAAGAAAGCAACCGCCGGCGCGGGCCTGGGTGTGTACAGTGCCCCGGGTCAGGGCGGGTTTTCGGCAACGGAACTGGTTGCTGTGGCGCTGACGGCGCTTTGGCTGGGGCTGGTGGTGATTTTCTATGTCTTCACCGATTCTGAAACGGCGGAAGAAGGCACCAGAGGCCTTGATCTGGTCGTAAAGCTTCTGGCGATTTTCCTGCCGGTGGCGGTGATCTGGATTGGCGCGGTTGCGGCCAGATCGGCGCGGGTTATGCGCGCCGAAGCGACCCGGCTTCAGGCCGCAATTGACGGTATGCGCCAGACCTATGTGGCGCAGATGCAATCCGGTGGGACCGGGGCTGCGCCATCCGTGGAACAAAAGCTGGATCAGATCGCAGCAGCGCAAAGAGAAACCGAAGCGGTTCTGGCACAGTTCACGGCCTCGCACGGGCTTCAAAGCGGGTCCCTTCCCGCTGTCGCCCTGGCCCCTGCACCACAACCGCCAACCAACAGTCAGGGACAAAGCGCCCTGGAACTGGGCACCCCGGCAGAGGCCCTGGACGATCCGATTTCAATCCGGGATTTCATCCGCGCCCTGAATTTCCCGGAAAATATCGACGACCACGAAGGTTTTGCCGCCCTGCGCTATGCCCTGCGGGACCGGCGCAGCGCGAAACTTGTGCAGGCCAGCCAGGATATTCTCACCCTGCTCAGCCAGGATGGGATTTATATGGATGAGCTGCGCCAGGAAAAGGTGCCTGCCGTGATCTGGCGTCGTTTTGCCGAGGGCATTCGCGGCGAGAACATTGGCCGCCTTGCCGGTGTACGCGACCGGTCGTCCCTGTCGCTGAGCGCCGGACGCATGCGGCAGGACCCGGTGTTTCGCGATGCGGTGCATCATTTCATCCGGCAGTTTGACGAAAGCTTTATCGAATTCGCAAATAACGCCAGCGACGATGATATTATGGCGTTTTCCGACACACGGACCGCACGGGCCTTTATGTTGCTGGGCAAGGTCGCCGGGACGTTTGATTAAGTCATGTGGGGGCCAATCCCCGACACACGACCTTCCGGTGGGGGCCAGCCCCCACACCCCCGGGATATTTATGGAACAAAAATGGGCCCTACAGCCCGAAGCTGCCCCAGGGGATGAACGCAACTGGCGTGCCGGGGGTGATCTCTGTGGTGTCTTCCGCAATATCCACGATCCCATCGGCCCAGGTCAGGCCGGAAATGCGGCCTGAACCTTCATTGGCGAAGAGTTCGACGCGCCCCTCTGCTGTGATTTTACCGCGCTGGAATTCCCGGCGGCCAGGTTTCTTTTTCTTGGTGAAGGCGGCGGGAAGTGAGAAGCTTTGCGGTGCCTGCCATTGGCCACCGGCCAGTTGCTGACAAGCAGGGCGCGCGAACATCAGGGCGGTGACAAAGGCCGCAACCGGGTTGCCGGGCAGGCCGAAAACCGGGGTGTTGTTCCACAGGCCAAGCGCCAGCGGGCGGCCAGGTTTCATGGCGATCCGCCAGAGCTGCATCGCGCCGCTTTCCGTCAGCAGCGCGGACATATGGTCCTCATCGCCTTGCGACGCGCCACCAGAGGTCAGGATCACATCGGCCTGTGTGGCAGAGGCGTCCAGAGTGGCACACAGGGTGTCCCGATTGTCCGGCGCATGGCCGAGATCCACAGGCTGGTGCCCCCAGGCGCGGATCAGGTCCAGCAACATCGGGCGGTTGGCGTCATAGGTGCGGGCGGGGTCGATGGTTTCGCCAGGTTTTGCCAACTCGTCGCCGGTGGACAGCACACCCACACGCAGAGGTTTGCGCACTGTCACCCCGGCAATACCAAGCGAGGTCAACAGACCAAGCGCGGCGGCATCAAGGCGCGTGCCTTTGGGCAGGGCGAGGCTGCCAGCGGCAATGTCTTCGCCCATTTTACGCAGGTTAGAGCCGGGCTTGATGCGGCCCTGAAAACGGATCTGACCATCGGTGACTTCGACATCTTCTTCCATGATCACCGTATCAACACCAGGCGGTGTCAAAGCGCCGGTGAGAATGCGGATCGCCTGGCCATGCGGGACGGGATCAGTATGGGGATCGCCGGCCGCAGCGCGACCGTCAGAGAGCGGCAAAGTGGTAACCGGATCGGTCAGGGCAGACGCTGCGAACCCATAGCCATCGACGGCAGAGTTGTCCGCCGGGGGGCTTGCACGCAGAGCCGTAACATCCTGGGCGAGATAGCGCCCGGCGGCGTCCCAGAGCGGCAGGGTTTCGGTGGCACAGGTCACTGTCAGATTATCCCGCAAATGCGCCAGCGCCGTATCAACCGGCGTCCAGGTGACACCAGGTGGCAGGGCGAAACAATCGTTTTTCAGGGGAGCGGGTGCGTCAGCAGGGGCCGGTGTTATGGTGAAGCCAAGCGCGAGCGCGATAAAATCCGCAATCGCGGCCGTGTCATCCAGATCAATCACCGGGCAAGACGCATCCGGCAGATCGGCATCACTGGCGATTACTTTCACGGTGCCATCTTCCGCTGCGATCATCGGGTGGCCATTCACCGCGCGGATACATTCGACCTTGCTGTGGGGTTCGTGCTTGAACCCTTCGACCAGCACCAGATCACAGGGCGTGAGACGGGCGAGAAGTTCTGGCAGGGAAGGTTCATTCGCCCCGCGCAACTCACCCATCAGGGCCCAGCGATGTTTTGAGGACAGAAAGACCTCACCCGCGCCAGCTTGGCGGTGGCGATAACTGTCACGCCCGGGCTGATCGACATCCGTGGTGTGATGGGCGTGTTTGATCGATGAAACCTTCAGCCCCCGCGCGGTAAATTCCGCAATCAGCCGTTCCATCAGCCCGGTCTTGCCCGCGTTTTTCCAGCCGGTGACGCCAAAGATCTCCATCGCTGCTTACCCTTTCAGAATTTCATGCGCCTGGGCCAGGTCTTCAGGGGTATTCACATTGAAGAACGGGTTAACATCGCCTGTCAGCGCAAATTCTGCATAGGCGTTTCCGCGGGGTTGCGTAAAGGCGACGATTTTGCGCAGGCCGTCAGAAAGGGCGGCACGCAGATCATCGCGCAGATCGACCGACCAAAGGCCAAAGGTCGGCTGGCGTTGCTGTTTACGCTCTGGGCAAGGTGTCGCGGAAAGCACCACAGGCGCGCCGGTGGTCTCAGACCGCAACTGCAATTGCGGCACAAGATCCAGCGGCAGGAAAGGCGTGTCGGCGGCTGCGGTGACGATGTGGTCAAAACCGTGTTCGGCGGCGTAATCCAACCCCGCCAGAATACCCGCCAATGGCCCGGCCAGATCGCCGGGTGCATCTGCAATCACAGGCAGATTAAATGCATCAAACCGCGCGGCATCGCCATTTGCGTTCAGCACCACCTGCGCGACCTGGGGTTCAAACCGGGCAAGCACATGATCAAGGATCACACGGCCGCCAAGCTGCATCAGCCCCTTATCAACCAGGTTCTCATCACTCCCGCCCATGCGGGTCGCCTGACCACCGGCAAGGATCACACCTAAGGGAGATTTCATTCGACAACCTCATGTTTTGCGTCTTTCCATTCCTGAAGCTGCGCCCGGAAGGCATCCGGCGTCAGGCCTTCGGGAAGGGCAGAGTTAGGGATCGGGTACTGCATTCCACCAGCACGCAAGACCGTTGCATCTTTCACCGCATTAATGGCGTCAAAGTCATACCAGGTGAACTCTGCAGATGCTGTAGAATCAGAAACCCTGACACTATTTGCAGTGAACACCGCTGTTGATTCCCCTACCTTTTCCAGGTGCTGCATCGTCAACTGCCTGAGCTTTCTCTGCGAGAGCCATACGAGAAAGAAAAACATGAAATAGCCAAATGCTGCGCCTACAACTGCGCCAGCATAATGCGTATCGACATAGTTTTCTCCGAATAAAAACTGAAGCGCGGCATTCATAAATATGAGCACCCCCACATAGATCAGAAAAACACGCACATAGCGAAACCATCGCATATAGCCGGTGTTAACCTCTTTCACCCAGGAACAACTCGCCTGCGCAAGAATATCTGCTGTTACGGTGTAGTGAATGGTAAAACTCTTACTTGTCATTTTGCCGCCCCTTTTCTGCGGTTCTTTTTGTCTTCTTCCGGGACGCGTTCCGGGTCGGCATCGCGCACAAGCCGATCTTCACCTGACAGGCAGGTGAAACGTCGCCCACGCATACGGCCAATGATCGTCAGGCCAAGGTCACGCGCGATGGCAACGCCGGAGGCGGTGAAACCGGAGCGCGACACCAGAACCGGAATACCCATGGAAGCGCATTTGATCACCATTTCAGACGTCAGGCGCCCGGTGGTATACATGATTTTATCGCCGCCATCCGTGCCAGTTGCGCGCATCCAGCCCGCGATTTTATCCACAGCATTATGACGGCCCACGTCTTCCATATAGACCAGTGGGCGGTCTTGCTGACACAGCACCGTGCCATGGATTGCCCCGGCGGACAGGTACAGCGAAGGCGTTGTGTTAATCTGATGCGCAAGGGCGTAAAGCCAGCTGGACCGGACCTGTGTTTGGGGCAACTCCAGCCCCTCAAGCCCTTCCATCATATCGCCAAACACCGTGCCCACGGCGCAGCCGGACGTCCGGGTTTTCTTCGCAAGCTTTTCCTCATAATTCGTCGTTTGATCCGTGCGGATAACGATGGTTTCCAGTTCTTCATCAAAATCCGCAGCGGTCACGGTTTCTTCCGCGGCCAGCATGCCCTGATTGGCCAGGAAACCAATCGCCAGGTAATCGGGATAATCGCCGATGGTCATGGCGGTGACGATCTCCTGGCCGTTCAGAAATATCGTCAGCGGGCGTTCTTCGACCACGTCAATTTCAACTGTATTGCCGAACTGATCCTGGCCGGTCACGGCCGTGGTCAGCCCCTGCGCGGAAGGATCCGGGGCGATCAGAAATTTATGGGCGCTATCACCGTTTGTCATTTGCATCCCCTTACGAATTCAGGCAACGATTTCCCGCACAGATTAGGAGCAGCGCGTGACCACCACCAGTTCAAAATCACAATTCCTGCACGGATTGCGCACCGGCCTGCCGTTTATTCTGGTCGCCGGGCCGTTTTCGCTGCTTTTTGGCGTGGTCGCGACAGAGGCCGGGCTGAACCTGCTGGAAGTCATGGGCTTTACCTCCATCGTGATTGCAGGCGCGGCGCAATTCGCAGCCCTGCAACAGATGTCCGACAATGCGCCTGTCATCGTGATCCTGGCAACGGCGCTGGCGGTGAACCTGCGCATGGCGATGTATTCCGCCGCCCTTGCGCCGCACATTGGCAAAGCACCCCTGTGGCAGCGGGCGCTCGCGAGCTTCTTTCTCTTTGATCAGAACTATGCGGTGGGCGTGCTGGAATTTGAAAAACGCCCGGACATGACCCCGCAGGAAAAGATCGCGTTCTACTTTGGCATCACCTGCGCGATTGTGCCGGCCTGGATCACCGGCACTTATATCGGCGCGGTTGTGGGCACCGCGATCCCGCCGGAATATGCGCTGGACTTCGCCCTGCCGATTACATTTCTGTCGATGATCGGTCCAGTCCTGCGCACCCCGGCCCATATTGCGGCGGCGTTTGTATCAGTACTTGCAGCGCTGATCTTTGCCTTCCTGCCTTATAACCTGGGCCTGATGGTCGCTGCGGTGCTGGCAATGATGACAGGCGCGCAGGTCGAAACCTGGCTGATCGCCCGCGGAAAATGGAGCTGAGGCCATGGATATGACATCTGGCGAAATCTGGCTGACCATCGCGCTTGTTGGCATTGGCACTTATCTTGTGCGCTTTTCCTTCATCGGGATTATTGGTGATCGTGAAATGCCCGAATGGGTGCTGCGCCATCTGCGCTATACGCCGGTTGCGGTTTTGCCCGGTCTCGTCGCGCCGCTGGTCCTGTGGCCCGCCGCCACGCAAGGTCAGCCTGATCCGGCCCGTCTCGCGGCGGCCTGCGCGGCCTTTGTGGTGGGATACTTCAGCAAAAACTTCATTTGGTCCGCAGCCGCGGGGATTGGCACGCTGTTTCTGATGCTGTGGGTGTTGGGATGATGGATGAGCATGAAAGATTGATTGCAACACGTGGCTGGGCGCTGCTCTCAGCTGTTGAGCGTAATGAGCAATACCCAGACACATTCGAAATCCCCTCGGAAAAGCTGCGCCAGAACCTCGCAATAGGTGTTGCGGCCAAACTGTTATTCGACATCGAAACAAAGGAAAATGGCGTCACAATGGATCGGGGTGTTGACCGAATGTGGGTCATTATCACCCAGACTTCCAATGGGAACTACACAGGTGTTCTGGATAGCGACCCTGGCTATGCGAAAAATCTACAGTTGGCACGGGGTGATCAGGTCAGTTTTCACGCAAATCATATTTGCGGAATTGCGCAGCCACCGAATAAGCTGTTTAGACTCTTACACAAACTGCGTGCATTTCTCATAAAATAGTTTGCAAGCGATGTGCGGATTACACTCACTGCCCCGTAGTCTGCCCCGCCAGTACGGACGAATTGTCATCGTCGTCATCGTCATATAGTTCTCGCGTCGTTACGCCGGGCAGTTTGGCGAAGGCGCGCATGGTGGCGTTGGGGAACCAGGAGGTGCGCATCGACTCGAACCCCGGCAGGCGGGAGAGAATCGTTGAAACGGAATTGGAACACATCGCCTTGGGCACAGCGCCATAAGCCTGAACTTCGCGCAGGGCCATTTCGGCGACTTCCGGGCTGACCTCGATTGTCTGCACAACGGTGTAGTAAGTTTTGCGGGTGTGGTAATCCTCATAGTAATCCACCGCGGCCGGGGACATGCCGAAATGCACGTCATTGCGTTCCGGAATACGCGGGTTCCACCAGGTGCCCGCCGGGTCAAACATCACGCGTTGTGAGCCGTTCACAAGCAGGCCGGAATGCGCGCCAGAGCCGGACACAAGGTTGATAACCGTATAGAGGGAAAGGTATTTCGGGCCTTCATGCACGTAGGTTGCTCTGGAAACTTCTTCATCCGGGGCCCATTTCGGTTCCGCTGTAAAGCCACAGCCCATGAGAAATGCAGGCAGAAGAAGCCAGATAAATTTACGCATGAAATACCCTTTTAAGAGACACCGGGGCCGGACGTGAAAATCGTCATCGGCCCCGGTAAAATTCAGATCAGCTGTTGTAAACAGTCAGAAGGACCAGAATAACAATGGATGCAATCGCAACGCGGGTGCTGGCTTTGAGGAAGCCGTCATAAGCTTTTTCCTGCGCGGAAATATCCATGGAACCGTGTTCGTGTTTCGCCATTTTACTCATCCTGTAGATATGCGTTTGCGGTGGTTTAGCGGATTTTATCCGGGCTGTCACCATCCGGAAACATCAGATATCACCGAGAGCAACAACAAATTGCGGGACATATCCAAACCCTTCTCCCTGGCCTCATTTTCCGGGATGTCAGGTTAAATGGAATCTATTCCTCAGTTACCCCCAACGCAGCGCATAAACCCGCATTGTCAGTTTCCAGTTCAATAAACTCAGCGACGTGTCTTTTCGCCTGTTCATCCCCAAGAAGGGCAGCAGCTGTCATCAGTTGCAGAAATTTCCCTCTGTCCTGCTCAACATCATCGCCATACCGATAGGCCCATGCCAGGTCTATCAACGACGGACGGTGCCATTTCAGGGCCAGCGCCTTAAGTTCTGTAATTCGCCTGCCGTCCATTTCCTCACCACTTTCATCCGGATCAATGGAGAAAAGACAATTCAGATAACGGGCATCCAGATCCCCTTCTGCCAGAAAAGGTTTCAATTCTTCCGCGAGAACATGCAGCTCGCCTTTGTTCATCAGGTTCTGAAGCCTGACGGCATCGTTATTTTCCATATCTGATCAACCGCTTTATCGGAATAATGAGACTGCTTTCGTAAAGATCTGTACGCGAATAAGATCTTTCCGCGCCTCGACGCAGAAAGACATTGTAAATCCCGTCCTGCACTCACACCTCAGAAAACAGAGATGGAGCATAGACGCATCACCCTTTTTGGGCGTCTTCTTCCAGTTCCGCCGCAAGACGGAAACCGATGCGGTTGGGTTCTTTGTGGCTGACTTCTTTGGGCAAGGCACGCAGCATGACGTTCAGCTGGCTGACGTGCTGGACAAGCTGGGTTTTTGCGCCGGATTGATCCGTGCCGTGATAGGTGATGATGTCCGGGTCGAAATACCCAAGACCTTCGATACGCATCACACCCGCATCACCACCGGCAAAACCCATGGCAGCTTCGTGTTCGTTATCCAGCTGCTTTTCGAAGTTCTGGATATAGAGAATGACACGCTCGTACGCCCATTGCGCCGGGCTTTTCTGGGCGACGGGGGCTTTGGCGACTTTTTCAGGCAAGGTTTCTTCGCCCGAAGAAATCGACCCGTCAGGATTGCAGCGCGCATTATACAGACGCGGCAGCACTTCGTTTTCAGAAGCTTCAGCAGAGGTTTCAATCGGCTTTTCGGTTTTCTCAGACATCGCGTTTCCCACCCTGTTAACTGGTCTGAAACACATAGGCCCCATCTGAACGGGTTTCGCAAGTGGCCTCGCCCAAATGCCAGAGATGTGATGTATGGGCCATGGCCTCGACCAGGGCCAGACCGTATTCCGCCGGGCCGATCGTGCGCTTGAACAAGGGTGGGAAACAGTCATGCGCGGTGCGCGGGGTTTTCAGGTGCTCGCGCAGACGATCAAGCCCGCCGTGATGGTTGTCAATCAACTGACGCATGCGGGTGGGCAGGCCGGTGAAGGGCAGCTTGTGACCGGCCAGAACAAAGTGATCTTCGCGCGCCAACCTGCGCAGGCGTTCACAGCTTTCCCGCCATTCACCCAGCGGATCGGCCAGAGGTTCAGTTGCGTACAACCCGACATTGGGGGAAATCGACGCAATGATCTGATCGCCCGCAATCACCAGATTGTCGTCGCGGGACCAGAAGGTGGCATGGCTGGGCGCATGGCCATTGCCGATATGCACATCCCAGTCGCGCCCCCCAAAGCGAATAGTTTCGCCCGCGCGGATACGGCGATAGCCAAGCGGCAGGGGTGAACAGACGTCTGCGAAATTGAAAGGGCGCTCATCCAGGCGCTCATCCAGCGTATCGGCATCCATGCCACAGCTTTTCCAGAAGGTCACAGTTTCCGCAGTCGGCCGATCCTGGGCGTCCAGCGTCAGCATACGCGCCGTCAGCCAGGCGGTGCGGGTCATCCAGAGTTCCGCGCCAAAGCGTTCCATCAGCCAGCCCGCACATCCCACGTGATCCGGGTGGTGATGGGTGACAATGATACGGCCAATCGGTTTGCCCTTCAGCGGGCCTTCCAGCAGCAGTTCCCATTCGCGACGGGCCTTACCCGTGTCAAATCCCGTATCAATCACTGTCCAGCTGTCGCCTTCATCCAGCGCGTAGATATTGACGTGATCCAGTTTCATCGGCAGCGGCAGGCGCATCCAGAGAACGCCTGGCGCAACTTCAATCGCCTCGCCAGCCGCGGGTGGGGTTTCATGCGGGTAGCGAAGGGGATTTGTCATGCGGTCAGGTCTTCCACGGTCAGAGCATAAAGATCAGCAGCACCTGCACGGGCCTCGGCAAGGGCGGCTTCGTATTCGGGCAACATACGCGTGATGTAGAAACGTGCAAGGCGGGTGCGCGCATGATCCGGACCGCAGACCATGGCCGCACGCAGATGGGCGCAGGCCCCAAGCACACGGGCAAAAGCGAACAGGAAAGGCACAGCACCGGCGAAACGGTCGTTCAGATCTTTCTGCGCCACCAGCCATTCCGTGGCTTCGCGCATGTTTTCGGCGGCGGACCAGACAGCACCAGCCATATTCGGAAATTCGGCGCGGGCCTCTTCGGCGCATTGTTCGATTTCTTCCAGCAGACGGAAGGCCATTTCACCGCCGTCCATCATCTTGCGCGCCACGAAATCCATCGCCTGGATGCCATTGGTGCCCTCATAGATCTGGGTCACACGTACGTCGCGGACAAATTGCGCTGCTCCGGTTTCCTCAATGAACCCCATGCCGCCATGCACCTGCACGCCAAGGTTTGCAACAGTGCTGCCGGTGTCGGTGCCAAAGGCTTTGGTGATCGGTGTCAGGAAAGCCGCACGGGCGACGTGGAGTTCGTCGCCTGTGGCTTTGGCAAGATCCAGCGCCACGGCGGTTGCCATCTCAATCGAGCGCGCAACAAAGATATCGGCTTTCATCCGGGTCAGCATCCGGCGCACGTCGGCATGATCAGCGATTGTACCCGTGCCACCTTCAACAGGACTGCGGCCTTGCTTGCGGTCCAGCGCATATTCCAGTGCCTTTTGATAGGCGGCTTCCGCCACGCCGACGCCCTGTGTGCCAACCCCCAGGCGCGCGTTGTTCATCATGGTGAACATGGCTTTCATACCGCCGTGTTTTTCACCGACCAGCCAGCCTTTTGCGCCTTCAAAAGACATCACCGCTGTGGGGGATCCATGCAGGCCAAGTTTATGTTCAAGGGACACCACGCGCAGGCTGTTTTTCTCACCCGGGTTGCCATCTGCATCGGGGATGTGACGCGGCACAAGGAACAGGCTGATGCCTTTGGTGCCCGGCGCGCCATCGGGCAGACGGGCCAGAACCAGGTGACAGACGTTTTCAGAAAAATCATTGTCAGCCCAGGAGATAAAGATCTTTTGCCCGGTCACCGCATAGGTGCCATCGCCATTGTCCGTCGCTTTAGACGAAAGCGCGCCAACGTCAGACCCTGCCTGGGCCTCGGTCAGGTTCATGGTGCCGCACCATTCGCCAGAAGCAAGTTTCGGCAGATACAGCGCCTTCATTTCGTCTGAGGCATGATGTTCCAGAGCTTCGATCTGACCCTGGCTCATCAATGGGTTCAGTTGCAGCGCCAGACAAGCGCCGGACATCATATCATTCACCGCGGTCGACAAGGTCACAGGCAGCCCCATGCCGCCGTATTCTTCCGAGCCAGACATAGACACCCAGCCGCCTTCCGCCAGCGCCTTAAACCCGTCGGCAAAGCCCGGGCTTGTGCGCACAACGCCGTTTTCCAGAACCGCCGGTGTCAGATCGCCATTGCGTTGCAGGGGGGCGAGGACTTCGTCACAGACTTTCGCCGCCTCTGTCAGGATCGCATCACTGACATCTGCATCCGCATGGGCGAACATATCGGTCGCGGCCACATCGCCGTAAGGCACAATGTGTTTACAGATGAAACGGAATTCGTCAGCGGGGGCGCGGAAAGGCATGGCGGGTTCCTTATTCTGTTGGCGCGAACTGTCTGGCCGGTTACATAGTTTGTGAACCACAGACAAGCGCGGATGTTGTGCCATGGTCTGCCCTCTGCTATGGGCCTGCAACTGAAACGCAACGTCACCGATGCAGTAACCCTACGGTAATTCTGATGACCCAAGCCCGCACAGATCTGACGACAGAACGCCTGCAGCCTGATGATACCGGGATTGCACGCGGGGCAGAGATCCTGCGCGCCGGCGGGCTTGTGTCTTTCCCGACGGAAACGGTTTATGGCCTGGGCGGGGATGCCTGTTCCGATGCTGCAGTTGCGGGGATCTTTGCGGCGAAAGACCGGCCTTCGTTTAATCCGCTGATCGCCCATGTGGCCGATCTGGAAATGGCGCGGGCCTATGCGCACTTCCCGGAAGAAGCCCTGCGCCTTGCCACCGCCTTCTGGCCCGGACCACTGACAATTGTTGTGCCCTTGCGCCAAGACAGCGCCCTGGCCGGGCTGACCACATCTGGCCTGCCGACCGTTGGTATGCGGATGCCGGATCACACCACCGCGCGGCGTCTGATCGCGGCTTTTGGCGGGCCGGTTGCCGCGCCTTCTGCGAACCCTTCGGGGCGGATCAGCCCAACCAGTGCCGATCATGTGATGGACGGACTGTCAGGCCGGATTGATGCGGTGATTGATGACGGCGCATGCCCAGTGGGTGTGGAAAGCACGATTGTTGGCTTTGACGGCGATGATGTGGTTCTGCTGCGCCCGGGCGGATTGCCTGCGGAGAATATTGAACGCTGCCTTGCCCGCAAACTGAAGCGCCCGGATTTTGCTATGGGGGATGGCGATCAACCGATTGCACCGGGACAGCTGACATCCCATTACGCGCCCCAGGCGATGGTGCGGCTGGAGGCAGATCACGCCCTGCCCCATGAGGTACTGCTGGGCTTTGGCCGGGTGGAAGGCGCGACGGAAAACCTGTCGGAAAGCGGTGATTTGCAGGAAGCGGCGGCAAACCTGTTTGCCATGCTGCGGAAACTGGATGCCACACGCCGGGCGATTGCGGTGTCACCTGTGCCCAATCATGGGCTGGGGCGTGCGATTAATGATCGTCTGCGTCGGGCGGCTGCGCCCAGAGACTAAACCAGGGATTAAACCCGCAGGGCGTTCTCTTCCCCGTCTTTCAACTGAATCACGCAGCCCTGTTCCTTCGGCAGGACTGCAAGGTCTTCCATAGACAACCCCAGCCAGAGGCCCCGGATCACAACGGATGTCACGCCATGGGTGACGATGACCGAGGGGCCTTTGAGGTGATCAAGGAATGAAATCACCCGGGCGCACATGTCAGAGAATGTCTCACCATTCGGGCTTTGGAACAGCCAGTGGTAATCGTCATAATCGCCTGTGATCTGCGTGCGGATTTCTGTGCGTGTCAGCCCTTCCCAATCACCGAATGCGACCTCTTGCAGACGGTCATCCTGCGCAAAAGGCACATCGCCCAGGGCAATCCGCGCCGTATGCACCGCCCAGCCCTGAGGGCTTGCAAAACGATAGGGATAGTCGGCCAACAGCGGCTGCAAAATCTGACTCTGCTGCGCGGCATGGGCCTGGCCAAGCTCTGTCAGATCAGAATTGCGCCGCCCCTGAAAGCGGCCCGCTAGGTTCCAGTCGGTCTGGCCGTGGCGCAGAACAAGAAGATCAGGCCAGTCACGCATCAGGCGTGGCCCGCACTGCCGGACAGCATAATCGGATCAACGCCCAGGCTTTGTAGCGCAGCGGTCCAGAGATCATCCGGCGCGGTTTCAAACACCAGTTCTGGTGTCGCATCACAGGTCAGCCAGCTGTTTTGCAGGATTTCTCCTTCAAGCTGCCCGCCGCCCCAGCCGGAATAGCCAAGCGCCAGGATCGCTTTTGCCGGCCCCGTGCCTTCGGCCATATCCCGCACCACGTCTTTGGTCGCGGACATGGCGAAATCATCATCCACCTTCAGCATGCCATCGTCAGGCATATATTCAGGCGAATGCAGCACAAAACCGCGACCCATCTCAACCGGGCCACCGAAATGCACATTCGGTTCATTGGTGCGGCGGATATGCGGGATTTCCAGCTGTTCCAGCAGATTCGGGAAGGTCACTTCCGCAGAGGGTCTATTGATGATCAGCCCCATAGACCCGTCATCGGAATGGGCGCACATGAAGATCACGGATTTCTCAAACCGCGGATCACCCATAGAAGGCATTGCAATCAGAAGCTTGCCGCCAAGATATGCAGAGGTCTGCTCTGTCTGGTTATTTTCAGCCTGTGTCATACCCCATGATATGACTTTGGCGCGCGGCAGGTGCAAGGGGTAAGCGGCGGAAAGATGCGGGCGGGCGTGTGCTCGCTGCAATGTGAGTTTCCTTTCAGGGGCGGGCGGTTATGGTGGGCGCATGAAAAAGACTGCTGCATTTGCCCTCACCGCCCTGATGTCTCTGGCCCTGCCGGGTGCCCCTGTGCTTGCCCAGGGCTTTGAAAGTGTGCGCGACGCAAAGGTTCTGAATGGCTGGCGGGAACGCGATGGCACACGGATGGCAGCCTTTCGCATTGATCTGCATGAAGGCTGGAAGACCTATTGGCGCGCGCCGGGGGAAACCGGCATTCCGCCGCAGTTTGACTGGTCGCGGTCGCGCAATGTGGCCTCTGTGCAGTTCCACTGGCCCCGCCCGGGCATTCACGAGAATGCCGGTGTGCGCACCATCGGCTATAAAGATGCGCTGGTGCTGCCCGTGGAGATCACACCGATTGATCCGGCACAACCCGTGCATGTGGATGTGCAGATGCAGCTTGGGGTTTGCGAAGTTGTCTGCATTCCGCTGACGCTGGATTTCACCGGGCATCTGGAAGGCAACAGCGGGCCGGGTACGGAGCAAAGCGATATTCGTGCGGCCCTTGCCCGCCGTCCGCAAAGCGGGCAATCCGCCGGGATGGGGCGGGTCAGATGTGATGCCGCGCCAATTGCCGATGGCATCACCCTGACCGCTGACCTGCCCGGCCACCGGGTGGAGGATAATGATGTGGTGGTGTTTGAACTGCCGGATCAGCAGATCTGGGTCAGTTCCGCGCAACTGTCCCGCGACGGCAACAGCCTACTGGCGCAGGTGGATATGGTGCCGCCTTCCGCCACGCCTTTTGCGCTGGATCGGTCAGACGTCCGCATCACCGTGATTGGCCAGGACCGCGCGGTGGATATTCAGGGCTGTCACGGCTGACGGTGTAAGCGCAGCGCGACCCAAGCCGATATAATCGTGAGTGCACTTGACGACATAAACACCACAAACGCCCCAATGAATGATGTATTTTCAAAGGGGGGCAGCACGAGAAGTGACCTCCCCATTACTGCCAATGCGCCAAACGTCAGAACAAAAAAGAGTGCAATGGACACAACACATGTCCACAAGGCAGGATAAAAAACGGTCCCGGGCTTGCGCAATCCGCGCCTCAAAGCGGTGACCTGCCGTTTCAAATCAAGCTGCATCGCCAGAAGTGCGGGCACCAGAAGCAGCACAAGGATCATGCCAAAGCCCAGTCCATAGACCAGCGTGATCACCGTGGGTTTCAGGAATTCTGCCTGCACGGAGCCTTCAAACAACAGCGGTGCAAGGCCCAGAACTGTGGTCAGCGTCGTCAGCATCACAGCGCGCAGACGGTCACAGGTGGCCTCGATAATCGCAGAAATCCGGTCACGGGTTTCGGAATATTCTTCGACCGTGGTCACAAGCACGATGGAATCATTGATGATGATGCCCGTCATGCCGATCAGACCCACAACAGAGAACATCGACAACGGAATTTCCCAGCTGGCGTGGCCGAAAATCGTGCCAATCAGACCAAAAGGCACAATCGCCAGAACCACCACCGGGCGCATCCAGCTGGAGAAAATCCAGGCCAGCGTCAGATAGATCCCGATCATACACAGGGTGAAGCCCAGGAACGCATCTGACAGGAATTCCTGTTCCTGTTCCGCAAGCCCCGCGATGCGGAAGGCCACCTGATGATCGCTTTCAATGCCGGGCAGGATTTCACTGCGCAGGGTCTCGTTAATCTCTGCCGCGCGTTCCGGATCATCTTCGGAAATATCGCCGCTGACCGCGATCAGGCGAATCCCGTTTTCGCGCCGCACGGTGGAAAATCCTTTGCGGCTTTCGACGGTGACAATATCGGCAAGCGGGACATATTCGCCTTCGGGCGTGCGCAGGTAGGTCCGGTCCAGGAAATCGGCCGTCAGTTCATTCGCGGGCAGTTCCACCCGAATTGCCGCGGACCGCGGGCCATCCGGGAATGTCGCAGCTTCGATCCCGCCAAGGCGATTGCGCAGCACACGGCCCAGCCCGTCAATGGTGAAACCCAGTGCCTGGCCTTGCGGGGTGAGTTCCAGGATCAGCTCTTCCTTGTCATAGGCCAGGTTGTCTTCCAGCGCCGACACTTCCGGATATTGCTGCAACCGTGTTTTCAGGGCCTCAGACGCGGCCTTCAACGTATCGGCATCGGCACCGAAGAATTCCACATACAGGCTGTCATCCCCCGGGCCAGAGCGTGACCCCCGGAAACTGACGGTTTCCGCGCGGGGGTGATTGCGTACTTCTTCCTGAATGTCGGCCACGAATTTAAACGCCGACCAGGGGCGCAGATCTGCATCAATCAGTTCAATCGCGATGCTGCCCAGCTGATCCGGCGTTTTCCCATCCGTGCCGGACAAGCCGCGCCCGGTGTTGCCGCCGACTTCGGCCAGCACGTAACTCATGGGCCAGGTGCCGTATTCTTCCTCATAGCGCTTGCCCATCGCATCGGCCGCACGCTGTAATTCGCGCATCATCTCGAAACTGTCTTCACGGGTGGCACCAGGGGCCATGGCGAAATTACCATAGATTGACGACCGTTCCGGCCCGTTGAAAAATCGCCATTGCACATCGCCACGAATAAACACCGCCACCTGTGTTGCCAGCAGGAAGACAGCCCCGGCAAGCACCATATAACGGGCGCGCACGACCCAGTGCATCAGCGGGCGGAACCCGGTTTCGCGCAGCCAGCGGAACCCTTTGTTCACCTGACGGTTGGGCCAGTCGTACCAGTGTTCTTTCGCACTATGGGTCAGGGCATGGGCCATGTGATTGGGCAGGATCAGGAAACATTCCACAAGCGATGCGGTCAGAACGGCAACCACGGTGAAGGGAATGTCTGAGATCAGATCGCCAAATCGCCCACCCACCACTGTCAGGCCAAAGAACGCGATGATCGTGGTGATTGTGGCAGAAAACACCGGGGGTGACATGCGGATCGCGGCGTTTTCCGCGGCGATATGCGGGGCCTCGCCCAGGCGACGGGCGCGGAAATCGGCATGTTCCCCGACAACAATCGCGTCATCCACCACGATGCCAAGCGTGATGATCAGCGCAAACAGCGACACCATATTGATCGTCAGCCCCGACAGATACATCAAGGCAATCGTCGCAAGCATGGCCACGGGAATGCCGGCAGCAACCCAGAAGGCGATACGCGCATTCAGGAAGAGGAAAAGCAGCAGCAGCACAAGCCCCAGCCCCACCAGGCCATTATCCAGCAGGATGTTCAGACGGCCGGAAATTGCTTCGGCGCGGGTGCGGATCAGATCAACGGAAACGGCTTCGGGCAGCACTTCGCGCAGTTCAGCCACCACCCGTTCCACATCGCGTTGCACGGCAATGGCATCGCCCTGGGCGGAACGATCCACCCGCATGGAAATTGCCGGGTGTTCCCCGACGAAATAGGCGCGTTCCCGGTCCACACCTTCGCGGGAAATCCGGGCGACATCGCCAATGGTCAGCCGGGATCCATCACCGTTCACCCGCAGAACAATCGCCTCTACCTGGTCAACCGAACGGGATGCGGTGCCGGTACGTACGCGGGTGTTGGTGCCTGTGACATCGCCCGCCGGGTCTGAATCGACCTCGCCCGCGATGGCCTGGGCGATCTGTTCCATGGTCACATCATGGCGGATCAAGGCCTGCATCGGGGTTTCGACAAGGATTTCGCCAGCCGCCACACCCCGGATTGTCGTACGCGTGACACCGGCGGCAAACAACCGTGTCACCAGTTCATCGGCAAAGCGACCCAGCTGCGCCACATCCACAGGACCAGCAATCACCACATCGGTCACACGATCGCGCCAGTTTCCGCGCCGCACATTCACATCTTCGGCGTCTTCGGGCAGGTTGGTGACCGCATCCACCGCAAGCTGCACATCGTCAGACGCCCGGCCCATGTCCTGGCCCGGTTCAAATTCCAGCCAGATGCTGGCACTGCCTTCGCGGGATGAGGCCTCTGACGAGGTCACACCGTCCACCGCCAGAAGCGCGGGTTCAAGCAACTGCACAATGGCGCTGTCAACGTCTTCGGCCCCGGCGCCTTTCCAGACGGCAGACACGGTGATGCCCTCAACAATCACATCCGGGAAGAACTGTGTGCGCATCTTCGGCAGGGCGGCCATGCCCAGCGCGATCATCATCACCAAAAGCAGGTTGGCAGCGGTGCGATGGCGGGTGAAATAAGACAGAATGCCCCGGGCGCGTGACATGGATCAGCCCCCCATACGGGATTCAATGCGTTCCACCACACGGGCGGGCACGCGGGGTTCCGCAAGCTGGTTCAGAACCCGGGACCGCGCCGCATCCGGCATACGTTCATTCGCCTGCACAAAGGCAATCAGCGCCGCGCGGCGATCATCACTCAGCTCGATCAGTTCGTCTTCCTGCACCTCAGGCGCATTCGGATCAATCGGACGCACAAGAATGCCCGCGCCCAGCAAGGGCGAACGTTCCGCAACAATGCGTTGCCCGGCCAGGCCGTCTGCCGCAACGATCACATCATTGCCCTGACGGCGCAAAAGTTGCGCAGGCAGCGACAGCAGACGGTTTTCATCATTCACCGCCAGCACCGTGCCATCCGCATCCCAGGCGGTGGCGGGCAGCAGGGCGACATTCTGCAACTGAGGTTCTTGCAGTTTCACCGTGACAAAGTCACCGGGGCGGAACCCTGCGGTGGTTTCAACCCGGGCAAACAACAAGCGCCCGGTTTGTCCGGCCCCCACGGTGCCGCTTTCGCGGGTCACACGCCCGGTGCTGGTCAGATCAACGCCAAGCACATCCAGGGTGACGGTTACAGGCAGGTTGTTCAATGCCCCCCTGTCATCCAGAAGCCGGCTGTATTGCGCGGTGGATGTGCGAAAGGACACCTCAAGTTCTGACGCATCGGTCAGTGTTGCCAAGCGTTCATTCCTTGACAAAAGCCCGCCCTGAACCACGGAAACCTCGCCCAGGGTTCCGGTGAATTCTGCGAATACCTCAGTATCTTTCAGACGGCGTTCGGTGTCCGCAACCGCCAGTTCCTGGCGCGCCAACCCGGTTTTCGCCTGATCAAGCCGGGCCTCAGCCTGGGCCAGGGACAGGCGACGGGACACCACAGCCTGCACCGCCTGAGATCCCGCAAGTTCAGCGGTTTCCACACTGGCCGCTGTCCCCGCACCCCGGGCCAGAAGATCCCGTTGACGTGAAAGCGCGGCCTCACGCAGATCGCGCTGGGCCTCTGATGCGGTCAGGTCATCCTGCGCAAGCACCAGGGAACGTTCCGCATCCCGCAGATTTGCCTGTGCTTCGGCCTGACTGTTCAACGCACCGTCCAGCGCTGATCGTGCCTCTGCCGGATCGACCCGTGCCAGAAGCTGACCTGCCTGCACAACACCGCCATCGACAAAATTATCGGCCAGTTCAATCACCCGGCCCGCCGTTGCTGCGCGCAGTTCAAGACTGCGGCGCGCGCGGATTTCACCAAAAAGCGTCAGTTCAGGATGCAGATCCTGTGCCTCAGGCGTGATGACATTGACGGAAAACACGCGTTCGCGCGACCCGGCCCCATATTCACGACCTTCGCCGCGTGACGAAAGTGCTGAAAGCACGGTCAGCACAGACATGGCCAGCAGACCAAGGGTCAGCGCAAGAATAAAAAGCCCGGTCAGGCTACGTGTGAGAAACCGCATGGGAATCCTTCCGACGTGGCAAAACCCCGCGCGAACGGCCCGCACGGGTCATAGATCAACTGTATTACACTGTTATACGTTGGCCAGCTTTATTTCCGTCGCTCACTTTCGGTGAGACGTGGAAAAATTTCGACAAAGTTACAGGGCACATGGCGGTAATCAAGCTGATGCTGCAGGATTTCATCCCAGCCATCCTTACAGGCACCAGGACTGCCGGGCAGTGCAAACAGATAGGTGCCATTGCAGACACCACCGGTCGCGCGGCTTTGCACGGCAGATGTGCCGATCTTTTTGATCGAAACCATGGTGAAAAGCGTGCCGAAAGCTTCGATCTCTTTTTCATAGATATCGCGGTGGGCCTCAACGGTGACATCGCGCCCTGTCAGGCCTGTGCCGCCGGTAGAAATCACCACGTCAATCTCAGGATCATCACACCAGGTGCGCAGTTGCGCAGAAATGTCAGCCCGTTCATCCGGGATAATATCGCGCGCGGCCAGAATATGCCCGGCGCTTTCCAGACGGTTCACCAGGGTGTCGCCGGATTTATCTTCCGCAAGCGAGCGGCTGTCAGACACCGTCAGAATTGCGACACGGGTGGGGATGAATTCACGGTCGGACATTTGGGCCTCTGTTATGATCTGAGTTTCGCCTGAATTTCCAGAAGGTCATGCCAGGCTTCGCGTTTGGCGGCAGGGGTGCGCAAAAGGTAAGCCGGGTGGAACATCGGCATGACAGGAATATCATGGGCCTGCGCCCAGGTGCCGCGCAGCCGTGTGATGCCGCGTTTGCCAAGCAATGCGTCACAGGCGATATTGCCCATCAGAATGATCACATCCGGCGCGATCAGTTCGATATGGCGCTGAATAAACGGGCGCATCATGTCGATTTCTTCCGGCAGGGGATCACGATTCTGCGGCGGACGCCAGGGCAGGATATTGGTGATATAGACGGCTTGCTGCGCGTCGGTCGCATCACGGGCCATATCAATCGCGCCCAGCATTTTATCCAGAAGCTGCCCGGCGGCACCGACAAAAGGTTTCCCAGCCCGATCCTCATCCCGGCCCGGCGCTTCGCCAATCACCATCAGGCGGGCGGCGGCATTGCCATCGGAGAATACCAGATTACGTGCGCCCAGCTTCAGTTCACAATGTTCAAACGCAGCCAATGCAACTTCAAGTGCCGCCAGATCCGGGGCACGCGCGGCGGCGGATTTTGCTTCTGCAACCGGATCAGGGCCAACTTCTTCATGAAGATGAACAACCTGTTGCGGCGCTTGCGCTGGTTTTGCAGCAGCCGCCGGTTTTGCAGGCATTTCATATCGATTCACCGGTGCTTCCAGGCAGGCTTCATCCGCCCCCAGTTCGGCCTGCCATTCAAGGGCCGCGCGCAATTGCCAGTGATCCATAGATTCGAGCATCATAGCCCAAGATTACGCGACCCCTTCCGGGAAGGAAACCGGCCATTTCAGCACAGAGCGAAGACATCCGTCAGGATGGATGAGCGCGCCCTCTTGCCCCATGTGCCCTCTCGCCCTTATAAGCAGGAAAATCATGATGGAGTTCGCATGACCATCCGCGCAAAACATCTGCTGGGGATTGAAAATCTCGCCCCGGATGAAATCACCACCATTCTTGATCTGGCCGATCAATATGTGGATCTGAACCGGCGTCAGGTGAAGCATTCTGATGCTTTGGCCGGGCTGACCCAGATCAATATGTTCTTTGAAAACTCAACCCGCACGCAGGCAAGTTTTGAGATCGCAGGCAAACGTCTGGGCGCGGATGTGATGAATATGGCGATGCAGGCCTCTTCCATCAAAAAGGGTGAAACCCTGATTGATACGGCGCTGACGCTGAACGCGATGCATCCGGATATTCTGGTGGTGCGTCATCCGCATTCCGGGGCGGTGAACCTGCTGGCATCCAAGGTGAATTGCGCGGTCCTGAATGCCGGTGACGGCAAGCACGAACATCCGACCCAGGCCCTGCTGGACGCCCTGACAATCCGCCGCAAGAAAGGCCGGCTGCATCGTCTGTCTGTTGCGATCTGTGGCGACATCGCCCATTCGCGCGTGGCACGTTCCAACATTCTTTTGCTGGGCAAAATGGAAAACCGCGTGCGCCTTGTTGGCCCGCCCACCCTGATGCCATCAGAGGTGAAAGAGCTTGGCGTTGAGGTTTATGATGACATGCGTGAAGGGCTGAAAGACGTGGATGTCGTGATGATGCTGCGTCTGCAACGGGAACGTATGGATGGCGGCTTTATTCCGTCGGAACGCGAATATTACCACCGCTATGGTCTGGACGCTGAGAAACTCTCTTACGCCAAAGAGGATGCCATCGTCATGCACCCCGGCCCCATGAACCGCGGTGTGGAAATTGACGGCACGATCGCCGATGACATCAATCGGTCCGTCATTCAGGAACAGGTCGAAATGGGTGTGGCTGTGCGCATGGCCGCGATGGATCTGTTGGCACGTAATCTGAAAACAGGGTCAGAGGATGAACAAGCCGTATACGCCTGAGCTGCCCGAGGATGAAAGGCTGCTGGTGACGCTTCGGCCGACACTAAAGGCCTTTGCCATTCCCCATGGTATTATGTTGGTGTGCGCCATGACGTTCGGCTGCTGGCTTTATCTGCCGCAAGGCCTGTTGCAGGCGATACTGGCCGGGCTGGCTGTTTTCGTCATTCTGTTTGCGTTTACAGCCTGGCTGAAAGGCAGCGGAGAAATCGAATTCTCCTGGCTCATGAACCTGCGCAACCGCTGGTATGTCACGCCCTTCCGGATCCTGATCGGAACACCCTATGTGGAACATGTGATTGATATGGAGGATATTGATTACATTGCAGTCCGGTTTTGGTGGAGCATGACGCTGTACTGCAAAGACGGCACAAAACATCGCCTTGATTACGTCTGGAAACCTCGCCAGACCCGCGCCTGGATCCTCAGCATACACCGACAGATGAAGAGCACAACATGAACTCCTTATACCGCAGCCTTGAACCCACCGCCGCCCTGAATGACGGGGAACATGTGGTCACCAGCTTTTACGCGGACAAACGCATTTATATCCGCGATCACATCTGGCTGGCGGTGCTTGGGATCATTCTGGGCATGGGCGTGCTGTGGCTGATGGGGAACCCGCATTTCTGGACCGGCGCTGTCGGGGCGGTCTTTGCGGTGGCTGTACGCGGGTTTTATCTGGCGTCTGACGATCTGAAAGCCCGCTGGGATCTGACCAATCAGCGTGCGATGGGCCCACAGGAACGCATTGCAGATCTGACCGAAATCCGCGAAGTCAAAACCCTGGGCAGCGCCGCACAGATCATCACCCGCAGCGGGCTGAAACATCTGATCCGCTTTCAGGCAGATCCGAAGGACATCGTGCGTCAGATCGAAGAGGCACGGGTAAAGGCAGCACTTCAGACATCCAACGGGACAGAAACATGAAAACACTGCTGACAAATGCCCGCCTGATTGATCCCGAAGCCGGCACCGAAACAACCGGATCTCTGCTGATTGAAGATGGCATCATTGCAGCTGTCAGCGGCGAGACTGATCCCCATGGGGCGGACACGCAGATCGACTGTCAGGGCAAATGTCTGGCACCTGGGATTATCGACATTGGCGTTAAGATCGGCGAACCGGGTGAACGTCACAAGGAAAGCTATCGCACGGCAGGGCTTGCCGCTGCGGCCGGTGGTGTCACAACCATGGTGACGCGCCCCGACACAACGCCCGCGATGGACACGCCCGAAGCGCTGAGTTTTGCCAGCCGCCGCGCAAGCGAAGTTGCACCTGTGAATGTGTTGCAGATGGCCGCGCTGACCAAAGGGCGCGACGGGCGTGAAATGGTTGAAATGGGCTTTATGAAAGATGCCGGTGCGGTTGGTTTCACCGATTGCGATCATGTCATCCGCGATCCCAAGGTGTTTTCCCGCGCGCTGACCTATGCCCGGCCCCTGAATGCGCTGGTGATGGCGCATCCACAGGAACCTGACCTCAGCAAAGGTGCGGCTGTGACCAGTGGGAAATTTGCCTCCCTGCGTGGTTTGCCAGGTGTTTCCCCGATGGCCGAACGTATGGGGCTTGAACGGGATCTGGCCCTGGTTGAGATGTCAAAAGCCCGCTATCACGCGGATTGCCTGTCCACATCCGCCGCCCTGCCTGCGCTGAAACGTGCAAAAGAGGCCGGGCTGGATGTCACTGCCGGCACCTCGATCCACCATCTGACGCTGAATGAATTTGACGTCGATGATTACCGCACTTTCTTTAAGCTTAAGCCACCGCTGCGATCTGAAGACGACCGCAAAGCGATGATTGCAGCTGTGGCCAGTGGATTGATCGATACGCTGTCATCCTTCCACACACCGCAGGATGAAGAAAGCAAACGCCTGCCCTATGAAGAAGCGGCCTCGGGCGCGGTTGGTCTTGAAACCCTGTTGCCTGCCGCCATGCGTCTGTATCATTCCGGCGATCTGACCCTGCCGCAGCTGTGGCGGGCCATGTCACTTGCCCCGGCCAGACGTCTGGGCCTTGCCGCGGGACGCCTGAGTGCTGGTGCACCCGCGGATCTTGTTCTCTTTGATCCGGATGCACCTTTTGTAATGGATCGTTTCAGGCTACGGTCAAAAAGCAAGAATACCCCCTATGACGGCGCAAGAATGCAGGGAAAAGTGTTGATGAGTTTCGTTGCCGGACAACCTGTATTTCAAAAGGACTGATCGCCAATGCCTATTATTGAAACATCCCAAAGCATGCTGATTCTGGTCGGGCTGCTGTCTTATCTGCTGGGATCGGTTCCCTTTGGTCTGGTCGTCACCCGGATGATGAACCTTGGCAACCTGCGCGACATCGGATCTGGCAATATCGGCACAACCAATGTTCTACGCACCGGCAGCAAAAAAGCCGCCGCCCTGACCCTGCTGTTTGATGCCGGAAAAGGCGCCGTCGCAGTTCTGATTGCCCGCGCCGTGTTTGGCGAAGATGCGGCACAGCTTGCAGGGCTTTGTGCCTTTCTTGGCCATCTTTTCCCGATCTGGCTGAGGTTCAAAGGCGGCAAAGGGGTTGCGACCTTCCTGGGCCTGATGCTGGCCCTGAATTTCTGGGTCGGGCTTTTGTGTTGCGCCACATGGCTGATCATCGCTGGTGGCTTGCGTATTTCATCTATGGCCGCCCTGATCAGCGTTGCATCTGCCCCGCTGTGGATGTTCATGCGCTTTGAGGGCCAGATGCTGATGCTGGGCCTGATCCTGACCATCCTGGTCTATATCAAACACGCGCCAAACATTCGTCGTCTGAAGAATGGAACCGAACCAAAGATCGGTGAGAAATAAATCCGGAAGGGTCATATTTCTGCCTCAGAATCGGATGAAACAACCTTAAGATGATATTAATTTCTGAGGTTACCAGTCGATGTTTGCCACCGCCGTTGAGAATTTCATTTTCCGGGGGTTTAATCCTTTCGGGCAAGCATCCCGTTCTGAATACTGGATCGCCTTCCCCCTGATCTGGGTCATCATGCTGTTTTTGCTCTGGCTTGATATGGGCCTGGTGATTGATCAGCTGGCAAATCGTGAAAAACCATCGCTTACCCCCCTGAGTTACAGCGCAGTCACCGTTTTTGTTCTGACGCTCATACCCCGTGTCACACTCACCATGCGGCGTCTTCAGGATGCGGGTTACAGTCCGAAATGGGCCTTTGCCCCTTATACTCTGTTCCCGCTGTTCATCGGCTTCTGTGTCATCGCAGCCATTGCAGCGTTCACCAAGCTGACCGCAACAATTGCTGATGCTGATGACCCTGCGGTAATGACAGCCGCGATTGTGGCCATGTCCCTGATGGCGTCAAAAGAGATGGCCTGGGAAGTGTTCTTCGCCCTTGGAACACTACTTCAACAAGGGAACCTGTTTGATCTGGTGCTTGATGGCATCGCCATGCTCAGCCTGCCCGAGATCCCCCAGGCGACAGCCTTCACGCCGATCGCGGAGCCGGGTGTTGCGGCACAATTCGCCACCCAGGCAGCCCAGGCCCGGCTGGCGATTTTTGCGGGGTACTGCCTTATTCCACTGCTGACCTGTTCGCTCTGGCTGGCTGGTGTTCTCAGCCCTTCTAAGAGGAGTGAAGGCAGCTTCAGGATGGCCCCGCAGGCAGATCCGGCAACCGGACAGGAAAAGAAAGGGCATACCCCCTATGCGGCCTATGCGCTTCTGGCGGGTGAAAAGAAAGAACGGACGGCGACCGATGTGGCCCGGGACAAGGCAGAAGTCCGCGCGTTGTATAAGCAACGGGTATTGGGTCAGAAAGAGCCTGAATAGCAGATAAAAGGTCCTGCTGATGTGAGGCCAAAAAATCCGTTCATCCTGAAAATATCACCAGGCCTGCCCCAATATGCCGGGGATCGCCTGGAAACAGCTGCGTGAAGCGACCCCTGTGCATTTCACATGTACCAAAATCACGTCTTTCCGCATTTGCGCGCAGATATTGCGCACGCATGCACATACACATTTAGTTGTCTTGTAAGTGAACCGATCTGTCATGAGATATCACTGCATGAGACGGCACTTGTCCCGACCGTCTTGTTCAGAGTTCGAGATATGCCCTTCGGGGTCAGATGAAAGAAAGGTCCATTATGAACTTCATTAAAACTGCCGTAACCGGCATCGCCCTCTCTGCCGCACTGGTCACTTCTGTTTTCGCAGCAGGCACCGATGTAAACGCAACCCCAACCGGCCTGGCCCTGCAGGGTTATGACCCGGTCGCTTACTTCACCGATGGCGAGCCAACCAAAGGCGACTGGAACATCAGCGCGGAATACAACGGCGCAACCTACCGTTTCGCCACTGAAGAGCACAAAGCAACTTTTGAGGCTGATCCGGAAGCATACGCACCAGCATACGGCGGCTACTGTGCATTCGGTACTGCGATGGGCTTCAAATTTGACGGCGATCCAACTCTCTGGAAAATCGTTGATGACCGCCTGTACCTGAACCTGTCCCCTGCTGTTCAGGAACGCTGGTCTGAAGACATTCCGAACCTGATCAACGCTGCAGACACCAACTGGACTGACATCGCTGATGTGACACCGGAAGAACTGCAGGCGCAATAAGCCTTCACAAAACAGAACAGAAAACGGCGGTGGGCAACCATCGCCGTTTTTTATTTGACCTGCATCTGATTTATGTTATTTCTGTCATGACAGAAATTTCAGGAATCACCATGCAACTGACCCCCGCAATGCAGAACTTCATCCTTCACTGGGGCGAAATGGGCTCTAAATGGGGCGTAAACCGGTCTGTTGCACAGATTCACGCCCTTCTGCACATCGCCCCGGACCCTATGACAGCCGAAGAGATCTGCGACACGCTGAACCTGGCGCGTTCCAACGTATCAAACGGGTTGAAAGAACTGCAAAGCTGGAAACTGGTGACCTCCAGCCGTCAGCTTGGGGATCGGCGCGATCACTTTACCTCAATCCGGGATATGTTTGACCTTGTGGATATGGTGATCAAACAACGCCGGGAACGCGAGTTCGCCCCGACAATTGCTGCGCTTGAAGCCGTGATGGATGAGGCCGACCAGGACCAGACACCACCGAAGGTGCGTGAACGTATGGGCGAAATGCTACGCGTTATGAAGATGTTTGACGACTGGTATCTCGATTTCTCCCGCCTGCCCCGTGCCATGCACCTGGCCGTCCTTAAACTTGGTTCCAAACTGGTCCGTTTCATCCCGGGCGGACGTTCGGACGACTGACGTCAAAAAAATTTGCGAGGTGATTTCTCAAATGACAGAAATAACAAAAATAAGTGAAGGGGGCTTTTTCCCGTCCCGTACCAGCAACCTCATTGAAGCCATGCTGTTGGGACCTCTCCTTGTCCTCCTGATCGCTGCACTTCTGCCGACCAGCAATCCCCCGATACTCGTGATCGCATCCTTCGCCCTGATATTTGGCATGCCTTCTTATCTGTGCCTTGGTCTTCCGGTTCTGCTATGGGCTCTCGGACGTTTCCGACCTTCCGCTTCGCTTTTCGCGGTCACAGCATTTTTCATACAACTCTGCGTCACAGTGACCACTCTCATCCTTCCCGAAATGCCAGCATTCCCCATCCTGGAAGCGATCCGACGGCACCTTGAAGCGACCGCCAACTGGGGCCTTTACATCGCGCCTGTCTGGGCGTTTTGCAGTGGGCTGATCTACACATATCTCCTTCCATTTTCCCGCCCATCCCTCAGTAGATTTGTTCGAAAGAGACCCCAAGGACACCGCACATGAATCGTGAGTTCCGCCCAGGATCTGAACGTTTTGCCATTCCCCCAGCCGCCGTCTTCCGGGTGATGATCGCAGGTCTCCTTCCGGCAGCCCTGTTCCCCGAGTTTGCTCTGATCCCGGATGCGCGATCAGACAACTAACGTTAAAAAAATTTGCGAGGCAATTTCTCAAATGACCGTAATAATAAACACTGAAGAAACCGTCTGCCGCCCTTTTGTTGGCTCCCTCATTTTCGCGATGATTGTTGGGCCCATACTTATAACACTCGTCCTGGCGCCCGTGCCCGGGGTCAATCTTGTGATATTCTTCGCTTATATATTTGGCATGCCTTCCTATCTGGGCATTGGCATACCTGTCATGATCCTGGTCCTGTGGTATTTCCCTCCTTCGACATTCCTGTTCATGTTTGCAGCTTTGCTGACGCAGGCCTGTATTGCTCTGATAACCGGCCTGATCCCGCCCGACATGATCCGCAATTCACAAAGTGATATTCTTCCCTTCTTCACACATGGCGCAGTGCCGGGGCTTATCTTTGGTCCGATCTGGGCCATGTTCAGCGGTTGCCTCTATATGCGCACCCTGGCTGCATCCGGGGACCACCCCAAACAAATCGCGCAGGAGGTCAGGACATGATCCGTCAATCAAAACAATCACCTCAGCTACGGCACCCTATAGACCCGGTTGCCTTCTTCCTGGCGATGGCCGCAGGGCCGCTTCTGGTGGCACTTCTGGGTTTTCCTTTGCTCCTCATCCCCGTCTTCGCTCTGGTCATCGGGGGGCCATTGTATCTCGCAATCGGAATACCGGTCATGCTGGTGACGCTCAGCCGGAACAAAGCTTCCGCAAGGCTTTTTGGATGGACCGCATTGCTGACATTTACAGCCCTGCTATGTGCAGGTGCCCTGATTGTTGCCCTGGCTCCGTCACATACATTCGCGCACGACATGGGCAGCGCAGTTATTCTTTCCCTCTTCGGCTTTGTCTTCGCCCCGCTCTGGGGCAGCACAAGCGGCTGGCTTTATACATGCTGGCGCCGCGAGCTCTATTCCCACACTGTTACCCTCTGAAAGGAAATACCATGTTACTGTCTCTCTATTTCGCTCCGGCCCTTGCCCTGACCATCACCCTTGCGGGTATGATCCTGAAGGTTGGCGCATTGCTGGGGGAGTGCCCGGACAGCGGACGCGCCGCCAAAGCTGCCGCCGTCACCATCGCAACCGGATATACTGCAGTTGGCTTTGGCGGGCTGATCCTGATTGGCGCTGGCTATGTGGCGATTGCCCCGGGTGAACTGGCAGGCCTGTTGGGGGCGCTTGGCCTGGCGTCGCTTTGCCTTGGGCTTGGGTTCAGCAATGCGGTTGTCACCCTGCGCGCAGTTGTTGACCGGGCCATGACCCCGCCACGCCCGGATGCAGCGGCAGCACCCGCGCCCGAAGCAGCCCCGGCCTGAACAAAAACGGCGGCAGAGTGATCTGCCGCCATTTTGCATTTATCTGATTTCGACGCCATTCAACAGGCGCTTCACAACCGCCGGATAATATACAATCATCGCCAGACCCAACGTAATAATCGTCAGAAAAACCCAGATAACTGCATGTCCGATAATCGCAGCGAGATCCACTTCGACATGTAGCTTACCGATTTCATCGCCCGATGCATTGAGCAGCACAGATCGGTTAATCGGCCCTTTAAGGATATAATAGGGCATAACAAATAGCCCAAGTCCTAGCGTAATGAGGCTGATCAATATCCATATAATAATAGAACCGATGGCCTCAGACACAGAATAATCACAGCGAATTCGATATCCGTTGAAAGTCACAAGAATCTTCTTTTGGTTGATTGGCCTCCGCTAAACAACCAAAAGGATCATGTCCAGAGACAGCCAGGATCAGTAGCTATGCGCCGCGAAGATCTTTGTCAGATCGCCGCCCCATTCACCGTGATATTGCTCCAGCAGTTCATCCGCAGGGGTTTTGCCAGTTTCCAGACTGTCCTTCAGCGCGTTCAGGAAATGGGTTTCATCCGGCACCATGCCGCCGGCACCGGCACGGGCGCGGGCTGTCAGGCCGGCTTCGGAGATAGACACAACTTCACGTGCCAGATCATGCATATTGATGCCTTCAACCTTTGCCTGAAGACCATCGACAGATGCGGCAACCCGCAGGGCTTCGCGCTGTTCTGCGGACCAGCCTTTGACCAGATCCCAGGCCGCATCCAGCGCGGACTGATCATACATCATGCCAACCCAGAAGGCAGGCAGTGCGCACAGGCGACGCCATGGGCCACCATCTGCCCCGCGCATTTCCATGTATTTCTTGATCCGCGCTTCCGGGAAAGCAGTGGTCAGGTGATCGGCCCAGTCAGACAATGTCGGGGTTTCACCCGGCAGGGCAGGCAGTTTTCCCTGCATAAAATCGCGGAAAGACATGCCAAGAGCGTCGATATATTTCCCGTCGCGATAGACAAAATACATGGACACATCAAGCGCGTAGTCGACCCATTTCTCAAAGCCCATGCCGTCTTCAAACACCCATGGCAGCATGCCAGTGCGCGCATCATCCAGATCGCGCCAGATGCGTGAACGCCAGGATTTATGACCGTTTGGCTTGCCCTCAAAGAAAGGCGAATTAGCGAACAATGCGGTTGCAACCGGCTGAAGCGCCAGCGCCACGCGCAGTTTCTGAACCATGTCAGCTTCAGACGCGAAATCAAGGTTCACCTGCACAGTACAGGTCCGGCGCATCATGGAACGGCCCATGGTGCCAACCTTTTCCATATACGCATCCATCAGCTTATAACGGCCTTTCGGCATCAGCGGCACTTCGTCATGTTGCCAGATCGGGGCGGCCCCCAGGCCGATAAATCCGACACCGATTTCATCCGCGATATCTTTGACTTCGCGCAGGTGAACATTCACCTCGTCGCAGGTTTCGTGGATGGTTTCCAGCGGGGCACCGGACAATTCAAGCGCGCCACCCGGTTCCAGCGATACATTCGCACCGTCTTTTTCCAGCCCAATCAGATGGCCGCTTTCCCGCACTTCAGACCAGCCGTGACGATCACGCAGCCCTTCCAGCACGGCCACAATCGACCGCTTGCCTTCAAACGGCAGCGCCTTCAGCGTGTCTTTGCAATAGCCGAATTTTTCATGTTCCGTGCCAATGCGCCAGTCTTCTTTCGGTTTACAACCGGACGACAAATATTCCGCAAGCTGATCACGATGTTCGATCGGGCCTCCGCCGGACTGAGGGATAGACATGGGCATTTCCTTTCCTGCGGGCGCGTAGGTTCTGGCGCGGATCTTAAGCACTTAATCGGTAGCGATGAAATTACCAGTGTTCAATCGCGTTTTTGCCATATCAGGAAGTGATCACAGATGGTTGAAGACGACGCTTTTATGACTTTTTCGTAGTCCACACCGGGAAAAGTGGCGAGCAGATCAAAGATTGTGTCGCCCTGGGCCGCACTGCCGGCCACTTCATGGCGGCTGCCGTCAAACAGGGTGAAATACCAGAACAGGTCTTCTTCCACCGGGCCACGGTCATTGGTTTCGATTTCGATCTTTACCACATCATCCAGGGAAAACCGTGTGCCCCCGTCTGCGGTGAACCAGCTGAAACGGCGTTCAGTGACCTCGATCACGCCTTTGCCACCTTCACGCTGACGCAATTTCGCACGGCGGATCGCATTCCAGCACAGGCCCAGACCCACAAGGAACACCAGCGCACCGACAAGTTTCACCGCCCCATACAGCCGCAAAAACATCCAGAGCCCGACCAGCAGAAACGCCACACCTTCCAACACACCGCGCCAGCGGCGGAAATGGGCGGCGACTTCTGGTCGGATAAAGCTCATCCCCAGTCCCCCAGCTGTGCTTGCCACAGGGTCAGCGCCGCAACGACGGCCGTGTCTGCCCGCAGAATACGCGGGCCAAGGGAAATGGCATGGGCGTTGGGATGGGCCTGCAGCGTGGCACGTTCGTCTTCCGAAAACCCGCCTTCGGGACCAATCAGAATGGCCCAGGGCGCGCCGGGATCCGCCGGGATGTCTTTCAGGGACGTGGGCTGGCCCACTTTGCTTTCATCACAGAACAGGATCTGACGATCCGCGGGCCAGGTGGCCAGCACATCCGACAGCTTTTCCATCGCCTCAATGCCTGGCACATAGGTGCCGCCGCATTGTTCCGCAGCTTCAATCGCCTGGAGATCCATTTTATCCCAGCGAATGCGGTCAAAATGCGTGAAATCAGTCATCACCGGGATAATTTCACGCACGCCCATTTCTGTGGCTTTTTCAACGATGAAAGACGTGCGGTCTTTCTTCACCGGCGCAAACACCAGCCACAAATCGGGCGGCAGAAGCATAGGCTTTACCTGATCCTGACAGACCAGAATGCCGTTCTTCTTATTCGCAACCACAATATCCGCCAGATATTCGCCATCGCGACTGTTGATCAGTGACACCTGCGTGCCTGCTTCCAGCCGCATAACGGCAAAAAGATAGTTTGATTGCTCTCGCGTCAGCGCAATGGATTGCCCCGGGGCGAGATCATGGTCTACATAAAGTCTGATTTTTGCACCTGTCATAAGGCGAAACATATGTCCGCAGATCCCGGAATGCCAGAGGGCACAGAGCCCGAGCACCATAAGAATGGCCAGGTTGCTGACGCATATACCGGCAATTGGGTGGATCATCGTGCCCCGGCCTGGACGCGGCCCTATCTGCGTCTGTCCCGGGCGGACCGGCCTATCGGCACCTGGCTTTTGCTTTTGCCCTGCTGGTGGGGGCTGACACTGGCGGCGGCCATGGACGGGTTTGTGCTGTTTGATCTCTGGATCGCGGTGGGCTGCACCATTGGCGCGTTTCTGATGCGCGGTGCGGGCTGCACCTGGAATGACATCACAGACCGCAACTTTGACGGTCAGGTGGAACGCACCCGGTCCCGTCCGCTGCCATCAGGACAGGTCACTGTGAAACAGGCGCTGATCTGGATGTTCATTCAGATGGGCATCAGCGCGCTTGTTCTGATCACGTTTAATCTGAACACCATCCTGCTGGCCCTGTCGTCCCTTGTGTTTGTCGCAATCTATCCCTTTGCGAAACGGTTTACCTGGTGGCCTCAGGCCTTCCTGGGTCTTGCGTTCAACTTTGGCGCCCTTGTCGCCTGGACCGCCCATCGCGGGGTTCTGGAAACACCGGCGGTGCTGCTGTATATCGCGGGCATCATCTGGACGCTGTTTTACGACACGATCTATGCCCATCAGGACAAAGAGGACGACGCGATGATCGGGGTGAAATCCACCGCGCGCCTGTTCGGGGATAACACCGCCGCCTGGCTGCGCCGTTTCCTGATGCTGTCTGTATCTGTCATGGCGCTTGCTGTAATTTCCGCCGTGATCATGAAAGGCAACTTCCTGGCGCTTGTCATCGCAATTGGCGGCCCCTGGGCTTTTGGCATGCACCTGATGACCCAGATCCGTCGCCTGAAAATTGATGATCCCGATGCCTGCCTGCGCCTTTTCCGCGAAAACCGGAACACCGGTCTCATCCCTGCGCTGTTTTTCGCCGTTTCCGCCATGCTGTGATTGAAAACTGGCCCCGCCAGGCGTAAGCATATCGCAAGCAAGAGAGAGACAGGATGCAGCTTAAATCCTTTGTAGCCATTTTTACCGTTTTTACCGGCGTTGCCGCCCTGTCCCTGTTAATTGCAAATGTTTCTGTCGACCGGATTGAACGCAATTCCGAAGACGGCGTGCGTCGCGCCCTTCTGCTGAAAGGCGAAGACTGGGCACAGGTCGAAGCTGAAGGTCTGCATCTGCGCCTGACCGGCGTTGCACCGCGCGAATCCGCCCGTTTTCACGCCCTGACAATTGCCGGCGAGGTCGTGGATTCTTATCGCATCCGTGACGATATGCAGGTCGAAGCCAGCGCCGGGTTTATCCCCCCCGATTTCTCTGTCGAAATTCTGCGCAATGATGATCATATTTCCCTGATCGGCCTGATCCCGGATTCCACAGATCGGGCGCAGATCGCTGAAACCCTGTCTGATCTGGTGAGCAGCGACACGGTGTCCGACATGATGGAAACCGCAGATTATGACCCGCCCACCGGCTGGAACCTGGCCATGGCCTATGCGGTGGATGCGCTGGCCACGCTGCCCCACAGCAAGATTTCCGTCCATCCCGGACGTGTCATCGTCGAAGCCAACAGTGAAAGCGCAGATGACCGTGACCGCCTGAAACGGGAACTGTCCCGCGCGATCCCGTCTGATCTGGAAGTGCAGCTTGATATTTCCGCCCCGCGCGAAGTTGTCTCGCCCTTCACCCTGCGCTTCCTGCGTGAAGATGGTCAGGGTCGCTTTGACGCCTGCTTCACCGACACCGACCGCAGCCGCCTGCAAATCCTGCGCGCTGCCGAAGCCGCCGGACATGAAGGCCCGGCCAATTGCACAATCGCCCTTGGCAACCCCTCCCCCAAATGGGGTGAGGCTGTCAGTCTTGCGCTGAATGCCCTGGCTGAGGTCGGGGATGGATCTGTCACGTTTTCTGACACGGACATCACCCTGATTGCCGCCGAAGGCAGTGACGCCGACACATTTGAACGCGCGACATCGCAGCTGCAATCCGAACTGCCGGACCTGTTTAACCTGCACACGGTTTTCCCCGTCACCGAGGAAGAAGCCGAAGTTATGCCACCAGAATTCTCTGTAACGCTCAGCCCGGAAGGGCAGGTGCAATTGCGTGGCCGCATGACCGATGAGCGCACCAAAGCCGCCGTCGAAAGCTATGCCAGCTCGCGCTTTGGCGCCGATCAGGTCTATGCCGCCACAGATCTTGACCCGGAACTGCCCGAAGGCTGGCCGGTGCGTGTTCTGTCCGGCATCGAAGCCCTGGCCTTCCTTGAAAACGGCGCGGTTGATATCCTTGAAAACCATGTGTCCGTGCGCGGCAAAACCGGCAACCCGGATGCAAACGCAGATATCGCGCGGGTGCTGTCAGAAAAGCTTGGCACGTCTGAGGATTTCGCCATTGATGTGGAATATGTCGAAGCACTTGATCCACAGGCTGACCTGCCCAGCGGCGAAGAATGTGTCCAACAGATCAACGCCATTCTGACAAATACCAAACTGGCGTTTTCACCGGGTTCTGCGAATATCGCGCCAGGCAGTGGTGATACGCTGACGGCCATCGCAACGGCAATGGAACGCTGCACCCATGTGAAAATGGAAATCGCCGGGCATACCGACAGCCAGGGCCGCGAAGCCATGAACGAACAGCTCAGCCAGTCGCGCGCAGATGCGGTTCTGAATGCGCTGATGTCACGCCGTATCCTGACAGAAGGCTTAAGCGCCAAAGGCTATGGCGAATCCGATCCGATCGCCAGCAACGAAACGGAAGAAGGCCGCGAGGCTAACCGCCGGATTGAATTTACCCTGGTGGATGATGCACCGGTCGCAGAAGAAAACACCGACGAAGCCGCAACAGAAGAAACCGCGGAAGAGACAACAGAGGCAGGCAATGAATAACAGAACCGAACTGATCCTTATCATCGCAGTCATCCTCTTTGTGACCTTCCTGCTGGGCTGGTTTGCCCATTGGCTGGTGAATAAGTTCACCCGCGTGTCGCAGGGCGATCTGGGCGAACTTGATAACATGGCGCAATCCCTGCATGAGGCCGAAGAAACCCGTGATCAGGCCATCACCTGGGCGCATCAGCGCGAGGCCGAAGTCACAAACCAGCTGACCCAGACCGAAGCCGAACTTGCCGCCGCCATGGACGGCCTGCGCGCCGCCCGCCAGGAAGCCGAAGAACTCCGCGCCTGGATCGAACGCCAGAACCAGGGCTAAAATTACTCAGCTCTCATGTGGCGTTGAAGAAACAAGCGCATTTTTGCCTGGATGATCGTGGAAACCTCCCCGGCCTGATGCTCAAGTTCCTGCTGTAATGCAGCAGCAGGGTATCGGGTAACGCCTTACTGGTTCGGATCCCAGCGGGTCAGCGCGTCTTCGTCCTCGGCCTTACTGGCAACCCAGGAGGTGTTGTCAGAGGTCACTTCGCGTTTCCAGAACGGGGCGCGGGATTTGAGGTAGTCCATCAGGAATTCCGCCGCCTCAAACGCATCTTTGCGGTGCTTTGAACCGGTCGCCACCATCATGATCTGATCACCCGGGCGCATCTTGCCGTAACGGTGGATGATCAGACAGCCGGACAATTCCCAGCGCGCCTGCGCATCTTCCGCAATCTTCGCCAGCGCCTTTTCCGTCATGCCCGGGTAGTGTTCGATTTCCATCACTTCCAGCGGCGTTCCCGGCAGATCACGCACAAGGCCGGTGAAGGTCACAATCGCCCCGGCACCTGCCTGAGCATCTGAAAATGCCTGGGCCTCTGCGCCGAAATCAAAGGGCGCTTCCTGAACGCGGATATCCATATCAGCCGCCGGTCATAGGGGGGAAGAAAGCAACTTCGCGGGCACCGGCCAGAGGCGCATCAAATTCCACCAGTTCCTGATCAATCGCCACCCGCAGCGACGTGAGATCGGCAAAAGCAGTCTCATACCCTTCACCCTTTGCCAGCAGTTCTTTCACAAGATCACCGGCCGTCGCGGCATCGGTTTCCACACGTTCGCGCGGGACACCAACATGTTCGCGCAGCCAGGCAAAATAAAGCACATCAAGCGCCATCTTCATCTTCCTTCAGAAACGGCCGGGCCTTGGCGAAGTAATCCCAACCTGTCAGCAGGGTCAGCACCGCCGCCCCCCAAAGCAGCACAACGCCGCCATACCAGGAGAAATAAGCACCGTAATAGCTGCGCTGAATATGCAGATCATCGGCGATTTCACCGTCAAAGATCTGCTGCACAATATCATCATTCATGCCGTAAGTGTGCATCACAAAGTAATGTTCAAATACGCCACTGGCGAACAGAACGGCAATCGCCACCATCTGCATGGTGGTCTTCCATTTGGCCAGCTTTGTGACTTTCAGAAGGCCCGCCTTTGCGCCCAGGAATTCCCGCAGACCAGATACAAAAACTTCGCGAAAGATAATGATTGTGGCGGGCAAAAGGATCCAGGGGTTCATGCCGGAAAATCCGGTGATCACCAGCAGCGCAATCACCACCATCGCCTTATCTGCGATCGGGTCCAGCATCGCGCCGAATTTGGTTTCCTGCGCCCAGGCCCGGGCCAGATAGCCATCAACAAAATCGGTAATTGCCGCAACCGTGAACAGGCACAGCGCAAACCAGTCTGCCCAGGGGCGGGTGAAGTACAGAAACATCACCGCCACACCAGGGGCCGCAAAGAGACGCATCACAGTCAGGATATTCGGGATTGTCCAGGTCATAGGGTCTTCTTACTCACTTCACGGTTTGGAGGAAAGGCAACAATGATACGCATCCCCCGGCACATTCCGTCGCAGCATAGCAGGGTTAACGCGGGGGTCAGCCCTTTTCATGGAAATGCCCGTAAATCACTTCGGCCAGGGCATTTGAGATACCATCAACCGCTTTCAGATCCTCAAGCCCGGCCCTGCTGACGGCTTTGGCAGACCCAAAATGGGCAAGCAACGCACGTTTACGTGTGGCCCCGACGCCTGCGACCTCATCAAGCGGGGTCGCGCCGATGGCTTTGGATCGTTTCGCCCGGTGGGTGCCAATGGCAAACCGGTGCACCTCATCCCGCAGACGCTGAATGAAATACAAGACGGGATCATTGCGTTGCAGGGCAAAGGGGCGTTTGCCAGTGCGGTAGAATTCTTCCTTACCGTGATCGCGATCCACGCCTTTCGCAACACCAACCATAGCGATGTCTTCGACACCACATTCTTTCATGATTTCACGCACGGCAGAGACCTGCCCCGCACCGCCATCAATCAGCAGCAGATCAGGCCAGGCGTCGGTTTCCCGGTTTGGGTCTTCCTTTTGCAGGCGCTTGAAACGACGGGTCATGACTTCTTTCATCATGCCAAAATCATCACCCGGCGTCAGATCATCGCCCTTGATGTTGAACTTGCGATACTGGCTTTTCATGTAACCTTCGGGTCCGGCGACAATCATCGCCCCCACCGCATGCGCCCCCTGGATGTGTGAGTTATCGTAAGCTTCAATCCGCTTTGGCGGGGCTTTCAGATCAAAAGCCTCCGCCACCCCACGCAGCAATTTCGCCTGGGTCGCAGTTTCTGCCATTTTGCGCGCAAGGCTTTCGCGGGCGTTGCGCATAGCGTTGTCTACCAGATCAGCGCGCTCGCCCCGCTGCGGTACGGAAACTTCAACCTTGCGGCCTGCTTTCTGCGCCAGGGCCTCAGCCACCAGATCGGGATCATCCACCGCATTTGAAATCAGGACCATACGCGGTGGTTCGCGGTTGTCATAGAACTGCGTCACGAAAGCCTGCAGCACCTCACCGGGGTCCGCGCCCTCATTGCCTTCGCCACCCTGCCCGGTGCGCGGATAGAAATCCTTATTGCCCCAGTTCTGATTGGCGCGGATGAAAAACACCTGCACACAGGCCTGCCCGCCTTCCATATGCAGGGCGATGATGTCGGCCTCAGCCACATTCTGCGGGTTGATGCCCTGGGCCTGCTGCACCTGGGTCAGCGCGTTGATCCGGTCACGGAACGCAGCGGCGCGTTCAAATTCCATCGCATCGCTGGCCGCCTGCATTTCCTTCGCCAGGCTCGCCTGGATATTGCTGCTGCGCCCCTGCAGGAAATCCCGCGCATCTTTCACCGTCGCGGCGTAATCTTCAGTGGTAATCTTCCCACAACATGGCCCTGTGCAGCGCTTGATCTGATATTGCAGACAGGGGCGCGTGCGGCTGTTGAACATGCTGTCGGAACAATCGCGCAGCATAAACACCCGCTGCAACTGGTTCAGCGTCCGGTTCACCGCCCCGCCTGATGCAAAGGGACCAAAGTAATCGCCTTTCGCCTTGCGCGCGCCGCGGTGCTTTTTGATCTGCGGAAAATCATGATGCCCGGTCAGCATGATCATCGGAAAGCTTTTGTCATCGCGCAGCAGCACATTGAAATGCGGCTTCAGCTGTTTGATCAGGTTCTGTTCCAGCAGCAGCGCTTCGGTTTCCGTGCGGGTCGTCAGAAACATCATCCGCCGGGTCTGGGAAATCATCCGCAGGATACGCGGCGTATGCCCGTTGGGATTCGCGTAATTGGATACACGTTTCTTCAGGCTGCGCGCCTTTCCGACATACAGGATTTTCCCGGTCTCATCGAGCATCCGGTACACCCCCGGCGAGTTATCCAGCGTCTTCAAATAACTGTGCACACAGGCATGCCCGATCAGTGGCTGGCCTGTTTCATCAAGAGGAAAGTCAGTGTTTTCAGGGTCTGTCATCGGGGCTTCTGTGATTCTTTGTTGCTGCAATCTTATCTGGTCTGGCACAAGAGAAAACATATCAACCGCTTCTGTGGATAACTCCGTGGGTAACTTTGGGACGGACTGCGCTCAGCACAGAAAATAAAGGCTTTCATCGCTTTGCCTATTTTTTAGGCATATTTTTAACCCATTGATTTTTCACGTAATTTTTGTGCAAAACTTCAACTCCCTGATAACATTAACATTTTTATTACGCTTTTGTAACGCGGTATCAGAGGGGTGCACAAGTTGTCGCAACAGGGCGTTTTCCGTCAGGTTTCGCGGAAATGTTTACCTTTTGTTAACGTTTAACGGCGCAGCAGAAGTGCCTGTCTTTATGAGAGAATCGCACAGATATAGCCAATATAAAGCGCGCAGAATAATACCCCCCAGACGCGGGTGATATTCCAGCGCAGAAAGACAAACGGCGCCAGCAGCAGGGACGCACCCAGCATCACCCAGAGATCCAGCCTCAGGAACTGCTGATCCACAGGAATGTCACCAATCAGTGCGGCAATACCAATAATCGCCAGCAGGTTGAACATATTCGACCCGATGACATTGCCCAGGGCCACATCCGCCTGACGACGCAATGCCGCCATCACAACGGTGGCAAGTTCCGGCAGGGATGTACCAACTGCGACCAGTGTCAGACCAATCACAGTTTCTGAAATGCCAAAGTCGCGGGCGATATCCACCGCCCCTTCCACCAGCAATTCAGCGCCCAGAGGCAGGCCAATCAAGCCCAGGACCAGGAACAGGCCAATCTGCCAGCCCGGCATATTGTCATCTGCACCCTCAACCTCTTCAAGATCACAGGGGGCACAGTTTGCGCCGGCTTTGCGGTACGCGTTCGCCTCACGTGCCTGATCAAACAGAATAAAGCCCAGCACCAGCAGAAAGCCGATCCCATGCATCCAGGTCAGCGGCCCGGCGAAACAGGCCCCGACAAAGATCAGCGAGGCCAGGATCATGTAAAGATAGGTCTTACGGGTGTTACATTCGCTGGAATGCAACCCGGTCATAATGGCGGGCACCCCAAGGACCAGCAGGATATTCGCTGTGTTCGATCCCACGACATTCCCCATGGCAATGCCCGGCGCGCCTTCCGTCACCGCCTGAACGGCGATCAGCAGTTCAGGGGCGGATGTGCCAAAGGCCACAATGGTCAGACTGACGATCAGCGCGGGAATGCCAAGCCGCAAAGACAGGTTCACAGCGCCTTTTACAAGCACATCGCCGCCCAGCAGCAGAATAATCAGGCCAAGCCCCACATAGATCCAGTCCATCACAGTCGTCAGCCCTTTGTCTTTTCACACGCACATGGTCCACGACCTATGCGAAAGCGCCCGCACCGCGGACATTTCCTGTTTTCGATCGCCGTCTGTCCCGGGAAACGCAGCTTGCCAAACATGGCCAGCACCATCATCCCCACAAGAAACAGAACGACAATCTTAATAATCATCGCTTACAGCCCGTAACGCGCGAATTCCGCACGTTCCTCAATGGCTGTAAAAGCACTGTCCGCCGCAGATGCACCAAAGCGTGCCAGCAACCCACGTTTCATACCGTAGGTCCGGAACTGGCATTTCTCGCCAAAGCGATCCTTCATCACCGTTTTCATATGACCAAGCCCATCGGCAAGCCCGGCTTCCACAGCCTTAGCACCAACACGCACTTCGCCATTAAACAGATCCTGTTCACCATCCAGCTTTGCACCGCGACGGGTTTTCACGTGATCAATAAAGACCTCGTGGATCTGTTCCAGAATGCCTTTCAGCCGATCCACATCTTCTGGTGTCTCCGCCTTAAACGGATCCATCATGGATTTGCTGTTGCCCGCGGTGTAAACCCGGCGGCTGATCCCGTGGCGGGAAATGAATTCATCCAGACCAAAGCCTGCGGAAATCACGCCAATTGATCCAAGTACTGAACTCTGATCGACAAAGATCTCATCCGCAGCCGCCGCCAGCCAATACCCACCAGACGCCGCCACATCTTCAACAAAGGCAAAGACAGGAACGTCCTTTTCCTCTGCCAGGCGACGAATACGCGCCCCGATCAGAGAGGATTGCACAGGAGACCCGCCAGGCGAGTTGATAATCAGCGCAACAGCAGCAGGTTTCCCCTTGCTGAAGGCGCGTTCCAGAACCGGGGCAAGCTTTTCATCAGAAAGCCCGCGACCACCGGCTGCGATCACACCGGCAAGGCGGACAACAGCAACGGTTTTTTCGGATTTGAGAAATGGGATCCAACGTTTCATTACCCCCATGTAGGCGGACAGGCCTGTGGGAACAAGGTTCTTCACGCGTTGCATGCGACAAATTGTGACCATGGTGCCACGGATCAGGCCGGGAAATTCTATGTGTTTTTCCCCTGCGCCGCTTCCCAGGCGGCCCAGGCTTCTGGCGTATCCAGGTCTGTCACAGCCCCCGCGCCCGGGGTCGGAACCTCCATGATATGCTCTTTTTCCCTTTGCAGAATGGCCCGCGCGCCCTGATCGCCCTGCGCTGTTGCCAGCTCTTCAAACCAGTCCGCCCCAAAGAGAACCGGATGCCCTGGCTGACCACGTTCACTGACCGCCCGCAGGATCGCCCGTGACCTCACGTCATCAGGCAGACCCTCAAATGCATTTATCACTGCATTATAATGGTCAGGCGAAAGATCCGGCATATCGGCCAGGGCGACAATCACCGCATTGCAAACAGGCAGGCTGGCAATACCGGCCCGCAAAGACGCCCCCATCCCGTTTTCCCAATCTGCACAGGTTACAGGACGTACCGACAGATCCTTCACGTTTTCCGCACGGGTCTGGTTTCCCTCTGGCAGAACAACCGACACCGCAGAAGCGCAGCTGTCACAGGCATGACGCAAGGCACGCACCAACAAGGGCTGACCACCCGCATCGCGCAGCAGTTTATCTTCCCCCTGCATCCGCCTGGATGCCCCCGCCGCAAGCATCAGGATCTGGATGGTGTCGCTCACGTTTTGCGCACCCGACGTGGCGCGCCGCGTTCCGGCGTATCTTTCAAAAGCCCCCCCGGCCCCATAGCGGCGAAATCCGCATCCGTCAGCTCAATCCCTGCGGCAACCCGTTCCATAACCCAATCCGCGCCATTCAGCGCCAGAGCCCGCGCACAGCCGGGCAGGCCGATCACCGGTTTTCCTTTGAAATCGCCAAGGAACAGCAGGTTCCCCGGATCCACCGGCATGCCAAACCGTGTCACCTGACCACCTGCCTGCGTCAGCCCCGCCGGGGCAACATCCGCCCGATCCGATGTGGCAGATCCTGTCAGGATCAGAAACACATCCGGCGCATGATCCGCCTGCATTTCCCGCAAAGCCCGCATCAGGTCCGCTTCCCGGTGGTCGCAGATTTTCACCTGTTCCAACTGCCCGTTCAGACGTTCCACCCTTTGGCGCGTTGCCTCTTCTGCTTTGCTCAGCAGGCTGTCTTTCATGCCCTGAACCCGGGTCAGAACCAGGCCCCAGCGCAAAGCACGAAACGGTTTCACAGACATAAGCCCCGACGCCTTTTCCGCCGTTGCAACCACATCTTCCGGAATGAAATAAGGGATCATCTTGGCGGTCGCCGTCAGCGTGCCTTCCCGCACATGGGCATAATCCGGCAGGGTCGCCAGCGTCACAGCCTCATCCACCTGGTTCAGCGCGATCACACCCGGCGCATCCACGCGCAGAACGCCATCCAGCTCTGCAATCAGGTTCACCCGCCCATGCACAGGCGCGGCACAGCGCAGCCCCTCCTGCGCGATCGCCTGAGCAACCCGAAGCGCTGCCTGATCTTCACCAATGTCACCAGCATCCGGACGGGCGACAGAAACCTCGCGCACCCCGGCCAGTTTCAACGCAGCAATGTCAGAAGCCGTCAGTTCACACCCTTTTTGCAGACGCAGATCACCAGCCTTCAGACTATGCGCAAGCAGGGCACCTGCCGCCGTATCAACCGGGCAATATCCGAATTTCATACACTCACCTCAGAAATCACCACGGGACAGTTTTGACAAAAGTTCCGTCACATTGCGCACATCCAGCTTCTTCAGCAACCGCGCCCGCACGTCTTCAATCGTGCGCGGCGACAGGCCCAGCGCCTTGGCGATCTCCTTGCTGGTTTTCCCCTGACTCAGAAACACCACAACCTCGCGTTCGCGCGGCGTCAGGCGGATGGCACGCGGCGCATCAGAGATCGCGGCATAGGACATCACAACACGCGCCAGCGGTTCAGCCGGGGTCAGAGTGCGGGCGCGAAAACGGCACCAGGTCGCCACCCCGCCCTGCTTGGCCAGCAAACGCTCATCCGTGTAAATCTCACCACGTTTCAGCACCTCAAGGCCAATGTCGCGGAAATCCTCAAACTCGCGCGCACTGCCGTACAGTTCGCGAAACGACAGGCCCACCAGCATGGGTTTGCTACGTCCGGTCAGATCGGCAAACACCTGGTTCACACTGCGGATCACCCGGTTTTCGGTCATGACAATGCCAATCGGCGCGAGATCAAAGGCCAGTGCATCCACATCTGTTGCTAAATCCATACCGGCCCTCCCGCGCCGTGATCATACGGTATTGATACCGTACCATTTCCGCGCAAACCTTCAAGCAGGATTTATCACAGGACAAAATCGTGACCACGACTGAAAAAACCGCAGATCTGCTCGCCCGGGAAATTGAAGCCCGGCGCGAAGATCTGATCGCCCTGACCCAGGATCTGATCCGCATTCCAACGCTGAACCCGCCGGGTGAAAACTATCTGCTGATCTGCGAATATCTGGAAAACCGCCTGAAACGTCAGGGATTTTCCGTCGAAATGATCCGCGCCCACGGCACACCGGGTGACAGCGATAGATATCCGCGCTGGAATATGGTCGCACGATACGAGGGCAAATACCCCGGCGAATGCGTGCATTTCAACAGCCATACGGATGTGGTCGAGGTTGGCAAAGGCTGGACCTTTGATCCCTTTGGCGCAGAACTGCATGACGGCAAGATCTATGGGCGCGGCGCCTGTGATATGAAAGGCGGGCTTGCGGCCTCGATCATTGCGGCAGAGGCGTTCATCGCGGCCTGCCCCGATTTCGCCGGCTCGATTGAGATTTCAGGCACAGCGGATGAGGAAAGCGGTGGCTTTGGCGGTGTGGCCTATCTGGCGGAAAAAGGCTTTTTCACCCCCCAACGTGTGCAACATGTCATCATCCCCGAACCCCTGCAAAAGGATCGTATCTGCCTGGGCCATCGCGGCGTCTGGTGGGCAGAAATCGAAACCCATGGCGAAATCGCCCATGGATCCATGCCCTTCCTCGGCGATTGCGCCGTGCGCCATATGGGGGCCGTGGTGAATGAAATGGAAGAAACCCTGTTTCCCGCCCTGGCTGAGAAACGCACCGATATGCCCGTGGTGCCCGTCGGCGCGCGGCAATCAACGATGAATATCAATTCGATCCACGGCGGTCAGGCCGAACAACCCGCTGACTTCACCGGCCTGCCGTCGCCCTGTGTGCCCGACAGTTGCAAGATGATCGTTGATCGGCGCTTCCTGATTGAGGAAGACATCAATGATGTGCAGCGCGAAATCACCGATGTGCTGGATAAGGTCGCGGGCAAACGTGAAAACTTCCGCTATGACATCCGCGAAATGCACCGGGTTCTGCCGACGATGACAGAGAAAAACGCGCCCGTGGTCGAAACCGTATCCCGCGCGATTTCAGACGTGATGGGGAAAGAGGCCGAATATGTGGTGTCCCCCGGCACCTATGATCAGAAACACATCGATCGCATCGGCAAGCTGAAGAACTGCATCGCTTACGGGCCGGGCATTCTGGAACTGGCCCATAAGCCGGATGAATACATCGGCGTCGATGACATGATCGAAAGCGCGCGCGTCATGGCGCAATCGCTTGCTGAATTACTGCCGCGTCCCGATTAACACATGAAAGCGCACTTACCCCTTCACAGGCACGTCGATATTGTCGATCAGCCGCACCCCCGCCATCCAGGCCGCCGCAAACAGGCGGGCCGGGCGGGTCGGGGTCGTGAGGGGGGCAAAATCATCCCGCGCGCGGATCTCGAAATACTCAATCTCAGTGAAATCAGCCGCGCGCAGCCGGGCCTTCGCGGCATCCTGCAACGCGGAAAATTCAGCACCCTCTGCCAGCGCGGCAACCGTATCAGTCATCACCTCATACAGGGTTGCGGCCTTCATCATGGCACGGTCAGACAGCAACAGATTACGCGACGACATGGCGAGGCCGGTGTCCTCGCGTACGGTCGGGCAACCGACGACTTCAATATCAATGTCCAGATCCCGCGCCATACGGGTGACGATCATCAACTGTTGAAAATCCTTTTCCCCAAAAAACGCATGATCCGCTGCGGTCTGCAAAAACAGCTTTGCAACCACGGTCGCAACCCCGTCAAAATGCCCAGGGCGATGCGCCCCTTCCATGACATCTGTGATGCCACCGACAGACACATTCGTCGCAAAATCAGGGGGATACATCTGTTCCCCGTCGGGAACCCAGATCAAATCAACCCCGATCGGGGCAAGCTTGCGGGCATCATCGTCTTCCGTGCGGGGGTAGTTTTCCAGATCTTCCGGGTTGTTGAATTGCTTTGGATTGACAAAGATCGTCACGATCACCTGGTCGCAGTTCTGTCGCGCCGCATGGGCCAGCGACAGATGTCCGTCATGCAGCGCGCCCATGGTTGGCACAACGCCAATGGTTTCGCCCGCACGTTTCCAGGCACGCGTGATTGCACGCAGTTCATCCAGCCCGCGAATGATCCGGGGCGGCTGTTGTGACGTCATATCCATCATCCTTTTCCGGGCGCCTGATCCGCAAAGATATGCTCCGGTCCCGGGAAGCTGCGCGTGCGCACTTCCCGGGCGTATCTGGCAATCGAAGCCTCACCTTCTTTGCCAAGTTCTGCATATCTCTTCACAAATTTCGCCTTAAAGGCCGTGAACAGGCCCAGCATGTCATCCACCACCAGGATCTGCCCGTCACAGCCCGCAGACGCCCCGATCCCAATCGTCGGAATATCCACCTCTGCCGTGATCTGGTCGGCAAGATTGGCCGGAACTTTCTCAAGCACCACGGCAAATGCACCAGCATCAGCCACCGCTTGCGCATCCGCCATCAGGGCAGCGCCCGCGTCATCGCGCCCCTGCACCTTATATCCGCCCAGCGTGTTGATCGACTGCGGCGTCAGGCCGACATGCGCCATGACAGGAATGCCGCGCGCCACCAGAAACGCGATGGTTTCCGCCATATGCACGCCACCTTCCAGCTTCACAGCCCCCGCACCGGTTTCCGCCATCAGACGGGCGGCATTGTGGAATGCCTGCTGCGGGCTTTCTTCATAACTGCCGAACGGCATGTCGATCACCATCATCGCCTGGCGCAATCCACGCGCCACGGCCTGACCATGCAGAATCATCATTTCCATCGTGACACCCAGGGTCGACGGCAGCCCGTGCAACACCATACCAACGCTATCGCCCACCAGGACAAAGTCGCAGTGTTCATCCATCATTTGCGCCATTAGGGTGGTGTAAGCGGTCAGGCTGACCAGCGGTTCACCCCCTTTGCGCGCCCGGATATCATCAGGAAGCGGGGCGGTTTTTCTGGCAGTGGCGCTCATCACGGGGTCCTGTCATTCGCTGCGTTGCAGAAATCATATAACAGGACACACACCGTATTTCTACGGTATATTCAGAATAAGACGCAAGGGAACGTTCACAGAGCTTGCGCCAGATCGTTTTCACAACAAGACTACGTGCAGAACAGAGGGAGATAACAATGAGATATTCGGGGATGTTCACCAAAGTTACCGCCGCTGCTTCATTTGCAGCGCTGATCGCAGGCGGGGCATTTGCGGCCCAGACCGATCTGACCATCGGTCTGCAACTGGAGCCACCACATCTGGATCCGACAAGCGCCGCTGCGGGTGCGATTGATCAGGTGGTCTATTCCAATATCTTCGAAGGCCTGACGCGGTTCGGCCCGGATGGGTCCGTCAACCCGGGCCTCGCCGACAGCTGGGAGATTTCTGAAGACGGTCTGACCTGGACGTTTAACCTGCGCCAGGACGTAAAGTTTCACGACGGCACCGATTTTGAGGCAACCGACGTGGTCTTCAGCCTGGATCGTGCCCGCGCAGAAGACAGCACCAACGCACAAAAGGCACTGTTTGAAGGCATCGCATCGGTTGAAGCCGTCGATCCGCATACCGTCAAAATCACCCTGACCGCTCCAAACGGGAACTTCCTGTTTAATCTGGCCTGGGGGGACGCGGTGATTGTTGCGCCGGAAAGCATTGAGAACATCACAACCAAACCCGTGGGCACTGGTGCATTTACCTTTGCCAACTGGGTGCAGGGCGATGCGATCACCATTCTGCGCAATGACGCCTATTGGGGCGACGCGCCTGCGCTGGAAAGCGCGACGTTTAAGTTCATCTCTGAACCTTCCGCCGCGCTGAATGCGATGATGGCGGGTGACGTGGATGCGTTTTCTGGCTTCCCGGCCCCCGAAAACCTGAACCTGTTTGAAGCAGACCCGCGCTTTCAGGTGCTTGTTGGTTCGACCGAAGGTGAAACAATCCTGTCCACCAACAACAAGATGCCGCCCTTTGACAACGTAAAGGTGCGCCAGGCCCTGGCCCATGCGATTGATCGTCAGGCTATTATTGACGGCGCGATGTTTGGCTATGGCACACAGATTGGCACCCATTTTGCACCACACAACCCGGATTACGTCGATCTGACCGGCAATTCACAATACGACCCGGAAAAAGCCCGCGCCCTGCTCGCAGAGGCGGGTTTTGCAGACGGGTTCACCACCACCCTGAAACTGCCGCCCCCCTCTTACGCCCGTCGTGGCGGTGAAATCATCGCAGCCCAACTGCGCGAGGTCGGGATTGAAACCGAGATCACCAATCTGGAATGGGCGCAATGGCTGGAAGAGGTCTTTCGCGGCAAAGATTTCGGCCTGACCATCGTCAGCCACACCGAACCTTTCGACATCGGGATTTACGCGCGGCCGGAATATTACTTCCAGTATGACAACGCGGAATTCCAGGCCCTGATGGATACGCTGACAGCGGAAACCGATCCGGCGAAACGCAGCGAGATGATCGCCATCGCACAACAGACCATCGCGGATGATTACGTGAATGGGTATCTGTTCCAGCTGGCGTCTCTGTCTGTTGCCAATGCGAAGATCGAAGGTCTCTGGGCGAATGCGCCAACGCAGGCCACCGACCTGACCGGCGTACGCTGGACGGACTGATACACAACCTTCCCCGGCGGGATACACCTGCCGGGGCCTGATCCCCGGGTAAGACATGTTCCGATATATTCTGAAACGCCTGCAGGCGCTTGTGATCAGCCTGATCATCGCAAGCCTTGTCATTTTTGCCGCCGTGGAGATCGTGCCCGGTGATCCCGCATCTTTCATGCTGGGCATCAATGCGCAGGAAGATACGATCCTGGCGCTGCGCGAACAGCTTGGCCTGAATGTGTCTCTGTGGGAACGCTATTTCACCTGGGTCACCGGAATGGTGCAGGGAGATTTTGGTACGTCTTACACCTATCGCACCCCGGTCTCTGATATGATCGCGGAACGTATGGTGATTTCCCTGCCGCTGGCGCTGTATGCCCTAACCATGTCGACGCTGATCGCCTTTCCCGCCGGCATCATCGCCGCCACCCGGCGCGGATCTGTTGCGGATGTGTCGGTCATGGGCGTCACACAGCTGGGCGTTGCGATCCCGAATTTTTGGTTCGCTATGCTGATGGTGGTGGTCTTTGCGATTAACCTTGGCTGGTTCTCTGCCGGTGGTTTTCCCGGCTGGGACGCCGGATTTTTCGCAGCGATGAAAGCCCTGACCCTGCCCGCCATCGCCCTTGCCCTGCCGCAGGCGTCGATCCTTGCGCGTGTGATGCGATCTTCCCTGCTGGATACATTGTCTGAGGATTACATCCGCACCGCCCGCGCCAAGGGCCTCACCCGCAGGCAGGCCCTGTGGCGACATGCCCTGCGCAATGCGCTGATCCCGGTTCTGACGATCATCGGGCTGCAATTCGCCTTCCTTCTGGCCGGTGGCATTATCATTGAAAAAGTCTTCTTCCTGCCCGGCCTTGGTCAGCTGATTTTCCAGGCGATCACCCAACGCGATCTGATCGTGGTGGAAAGTGTTGTCATGCTGCTGGTCTTCGCCGTGATCCTTGTGAATTTCGCGGTGGACCTGGCCTATGGCCTGGCCGACCCCCGCCTGCGGAGGGCCCGCACATGATCCGTACCCTACTGCAATCCCGCAATTTCACCCTGGGCCTTATCCTGATCCTGATCTTCGCGCTTGCCGCCCTGATCAGCTTCGCCTGGACGCCTTACGCGATCGACGGCGTGGATATCCCCAACAAACTGCGCACTCCTGCCTGGCCCTATGTGCTGGGCACTGATCAATATGGGCGTGACGTGCTGTCGATGATCATGGTCGGCGCGCGGGTCTCTATCGCGGTTGCCCTGGTGGCGGTCGGCATCGGCATGGTGATCGGCGTGCCCCTTGGCCTGGCCGCCGCCGCAAAGAAGGGCAGCTTCTGGGATGAAGTCATCATGCGCGGCAATGATCTTGTCTTTGCCTTCCCATCGCTTGTGATCGCCATTCTGATCACCGCAATTTTCGGGGCCTCTGCGGTCAACGCCATCATCGCCATCGGCATTTTCAACATCCCGGTCTTCGCCCGGATCACCCGGGGCGGCGCGCTGTCCCTTTGGGAACGGGATTACATCCTTGCCGCCCGTGTTGCTGGCAAAACCCCGACGCGCATTTCGGTCGAACACATCCTGCCCAATGTCATGAACCTGCTGATTGTTCAGGGCACCATTCAGTTTTCTCTGGGCATCCTGGCCGAGGCAGGCCTGTCCTTTGTTGGCCTTGGTGTGCAACCGCCCATGCCAAGCTGGGGAAGGATGCTCGCGGAAAGTCAGACACTGATTTACAGCACGCCAACCCTGGCCCTGTTTCCGGGGCTTGCGATCCTGTTTACCGTGCTGGGGCTGAACCTGATGGGCGATGGATTGCGCGATATCTTTGACCCCAAAGTCAGAAAGGCCCGCACATGACCCTTCTGACCATCGAAAACCTGTCCATGAAAATCGGCGCGGTTGAGATCCTGCGGGATGTGTCCATGTCTGTTGCCCCCGGTGAGATCCTGGGCGTGATTGGCGAAAGCGGGTCTGGCAAATCCATGACCGCCTTTTCCGTGATGCAACTGCTGCCCGATGCCGCGACCTGCACGGGTGCGATCACTCTGGCAGACACCGACATTCTGAACGCATCCGAATCTGACCTTTGCGCGATCCGTGGCAATGATGTGGGCATGGTGTTTCAAGAACCCATGACGGCGCTGAACCCGGTGAAAAACATCGGTGATCAGGTGGCAGAAATCATCCGCATTCACGAACCCAGCGTCAGAAAAACCGAGGCCCTGGCCCGCGCCCGCGAAGCGCTGGATCGGTGCGAGCTGCCCGAAGATCGCTTTCCCCTCACCCGCTATCCGCATGAAATGTCCGGCGGCCAGCGGCAGCGCGTGGTTATTGCCATGGCGATTGCGCGCCACCCAAAACTTCTGATCGCGGATGAACCGACAACCGCGCTGGATGTCACCACACAGGCCGAAATTCTGACCCTGCTGAAACGGCTGGTGACGGAAGACAATATGGGTCTGATGATGATCACCCATGATCTGGCCGTGGTGTCCGATATGGCCGACCACATCGTGATTATGAAAGACGGCGAAGTGGTCGAGGAAGGCCCCGCCGCGACCCTGTATAAAGACATGCAGCACCCTTATACCAAGGCGTTGTTTGAAGCATCCTCCCACCAGCCGGATCGCAACGCGCCACTAAAAGCCCCCCCGCTTCTGCAGGTCAAAGACTTGATCCGGGATTACACCTTGCCGCGTGAAAAACTATTCGCAGCACCCGGGAAATTCCGCGCAGTGAATGACGTCAGCTTTGAGATCCGGCGCGGTGAAAGCCTGGGCCTTGTGGGTGAATCCGGTTGCGGAAAATCGACCCTAACACGGGCAATTCTGGGCCTTGAGGCCATTCAGGGCGGTGAAATTATCCTTGATGGCGCGCCACTGTTTACAGAAGGCGGAGTCAACCCGATGGCCCGGCGCAAAATGCAGGTGGTGTTTCAGGATCCCTACGGATCTTTCAATCCGCGCTGGAAAGTTGCCCGCCTGATCACCGAACCTTTCCATCTGCTGGACAATCCCCCGACGGGCCTTGCCTTTGAAACCGCCGTCGATCAGGCCCTGATTTCCGTTGGCCTGACACCGAACGACAAACACAAATACATCCACGAATTTTCCGGCGGTCAACGGCAGCGCATCGCCATTGCCCGCGCCCTGATCACCCGCCCCGATCTGATCATTCTGGACGAAGCCGTTTCTGCCCTTGATGTATCTGTCCGCGCCCAGGTGCTGGACCTTCTGGCAGAGCTGTCTGAAAAACACGGGCTGACCTATCTGTTCATCTCGCACGACCTGTCCGTTGTGCGCACAATCACCGACCGGGTGTTGGTGATGAAAGCCGGGGAAATCGTCGAAAAGGGAGAAACAGAGTCTGTTTTTGACGACCCCCAACACCCCTACACCAAAGCCCTGATCGCAGCCGCCCCGCGTCTGCCCGAAGATATTTCCGCCGACATAAAGGAAACCGCATAATGTCTGATCTCTGGTTTGACAGTGACAAATGTTTCATCAACGGCGCGTGGATTGCACCGGTATCTGGTGACAGTCTGCCCGTGGAAGATCCCTCTAGCGGACAGATCACAGGCGCAATTGCACGGGGCACGCAGGCCGATATTGATGCGGCCGTTCATGCAGCCGAAAACGCCCTGAGTGGTGACTGGGGCCGTATGACGGCGGTGGAACGTGGGCGCATCCTGACGCGTATCGGGCAGCTTGTCCTGACCCGCGTTGATGAGCTGGCAAGGATCGAGGCACAGGACGTCGGCAAACCCCTGACCCAGGCCCGCGCAGATGCCGTGGCGCTGGCGCGGTATATGGAATTTTATGGCGGGGCCGCAGATAAAATCCACGGCGAAACCATCCCCTATCTGGATGGCTACACCGTTTACACCCTGCGTGAACCCCATGGTGTAACCGGCCATATCGTGCCCTGGAATTACCCGATGCAGATTATCGGACGATCCGTCGGCGCGGCCCTGACCATGGGCAATGCCTGCGTGCTGAAACCTGCGGAAGAAGCCTGCCTGACCGCCCTGTGTTTTGCTGAGATTGCCCGCGAAGCTGGCCTGCCCGCCGGTGCCCTGAACGTGGTGCCCGGCCTTGGCGAAGAAGCCGGGGCCGCCCTGTCATCGCATCCCGGCGTGCATCACATTTCCTTCACGGGCTCTGTCGGGGTCGGCAAGATGATCCAGCAGGCCGCAGGCGAAAATGTCATACCTGTGACACTGGAACTGGGCGGCAAAAGCCCGCAACTGGTGTTCGAAGACGCAGACCTTGACGAAGCCCTGCCCTTCCTTGTGAACGCGGGTATCCAGAACGCCGGGCAGACCTGTTCCGCGTCTTCCCGCATTCTTGTGCATCGCTCACGTTTTGAAGAGGTTGCGGGGCGTATGGCCAGTGCCTATTCCGCCCTGAAGGTCGGCCCGGCGATGCAGGATCTGAACATCGGCCCCCTGATCTCCGCCCGCCAGAAAGAGATCGTCACAGGTTTCCTTGAGGCCGGGCGCGGGCTTGAGAAAATCGGCACAGGCCAGATTGTTGCAGATGCCCCTGCGGGCGGACACTATGTGGCACCCGCCCTGTTTGCCCCGGTCGATGCCGCCCATGGTCTGGCCCAGGATGAAATCTTCGGCCCGGTGCAGGTGATCATCCCCTTTGACGATGAAGAAGACGCCCTGCGCATCGCCAATGGCACGGATTTTGGCCTGGTCGCGTCAATCTGGACGGACAGCGGCGCACGGCAAATGCGCCTCGCGAAACGGCTGCGGTCAGGTCAGGTATTTATTAACAATTATGGCGCAGGTGGAGGCGTTGAACTGCCCTTTGGTGGCATCGGAAAATCCGGCCACGGAAGAGAAAAAGGATTTGAGGCGCTTTACGGGTTTTCCACGCTGAAAACCATCGCTGCGAAACATGGATAGGGTCCGGAGTTTTTGAAAAACTCCGGGTAAATTCCTTTCAAAGGAATTTGGAACAAGGAAACAGGATTATGAAACTTCAGGGAAAAACCGCAATTGTGACCGGTGGTGCGTCTGGCTTTGGCCTGGGCATTGCTCAGAAATTCATCGCGGAAGGTGCGACCGTCCTGATTGCAGACATCAATGGCGCCGCGGCGGACGAAGCCGCAAGTGGCCTCGGTGCCTTCGCGGCACAATGCGATGTTGCATCCGACGCAGATGTTGCTGCGCTGACCGCAACCGCGATTGATAAAATGGGCCGTATCGACATTCTGGTAAACAACGCCGGCGTCACCCACCTTCCCGCCGCGATGGAAGACGTAAGCGAGGAAGATTTCGATCGCGTGTTAAACGTGAACACCAAATCCGTTTATCTTGCCGCAAAAAACATCGTTCCCCTGATGAAAGCCCAGGGCAGTGGCGCAATCCTGAATGTCGCCTCCACCGCCGGGGTCAGCCCCCGCCCGCGCCTGAGCTGGTATAATGCCTCAAAAGGCTGGATGATCACGGCGACCAAAGCCATGGCAGTGGAACTTGCGCCCGCAGGCGTACGCGTTAACGCGATCAACCCGGTCGCAGGTGAAACGCCCCTGCTGAAAAGCTTCATGGGGGAAGATACACCTGAGATGCGCGAAAAATTCGTATCCACCATCCCAATCGGACGGTTTTCGACGCCACAGGACATGGGCAACGCCGCTGCTTTCCTCTGCTCGGATGAGGCCAGCATGATCACAGGCGTCGCCATGGAAGTCGACGGGGGGCGCTGCATATGACGCCAATGCAACCCGGCCCGCGCAACCTGATCACCGATGTCGCAGGTCTGCGCGTGGGAAATGCCGATGATGCGTGCCTGAAATCCGGCACCACCGTTCTGGTCGGGGATGCGCCTTTTGTCGCCTCGGTTGACGTGATGGGCGGCGCGCCGGGCACGCGGGAAACCGAATTGCTTGATCCCCAGCGCACGGTTGAAGCGGTGGATGCGCTGGTGCTGTCCGGCGGCTCTGCCTTTGGGCTTGATGCGCCGTCCGGTGTCAGTGACGGCTTGCGCGCCATGGGCCGTGGCTTTCAGCTTGGCCCGGCCCTGATCCCGATTGTGCCCGGTGCGATTATCTTTGATCTGCTCAATGGCGGTGACAAGGCATGGGAGGACAACCCCTATCGCGCCCTCGGCCGATCAGCACTTGAGAATGCATCACCCGATTTCCCTCTTGGCAGTCATGGCGCGGGCAAGGGGGCCGTCACGGGAAATTACAAAGGCGGGCTTGGTTCAGCCTCTCTTGTGATGCCCTGTGGCACAACTGTCGGTGCGCTTGTTGCGGCGAACCCCATTGGCAATGTGGTGACGCCAAACGGGCACTTCCACGCCGCCCCCTATGAGATCAACGCAGAGTTCGGAGGCCGTGGCCCGGACCCGCAGCCCATGGGTTGTCTTCCCCATCACAGCGCAAAAATCGCGAAAATGATGGAACAGGCGTCGGGCGCAGATCAGGCCCCGACCGCCAATACCACAATCGCCATTGTCGCAACCGATGCGACCCTGTCCAAAGCCCAGTGCAAGCGCATGGCCGTCATGGCGCAAGACGGCCTGGGCCGCGCAATTGTACCAACCCATTCGCCCATGGATGGCGATCTGATCTTCGCCGTCAGCACAGGCAAACGCGACGCACCCGAACTGTCAGATCTCGGCCACGCAGCCGCCATGTGCCTGTCCCGCGCCATCGCCCGCGCAGTCTGGGAAGCCCGCCCGGAACCAGGCGATGTCCTGCCCTGTCTGCACCCCTGAGACCATTTTCGTTCCATAAATATCCCGGGGGTGCGGGGGCTGGCCCCCGCGCTGATCACACTCCCTAAGATGCCTTGGAATAGGTTCCCGCATCCCGCGTATAGGCATCATAGCGGCTGGCGATGATCCGCGTCAGGGGGCGGCCCTCTTCCGTGATCCGCAGAATATCCCCCAAGCGTTTCACATAGGGTGCGAATTCGATCATCACGGCTTCGTGCAACGCAGTCAATGCGGCGGCATCGTCAAAAACAGTGCCTAACACAGTCAAATTCACCTCAAAGTTACACATCAGCCCGTCAATCACAGCTTTGCGCAACAGATCATCACCGGCGAAGCGATGTCCACGGGAACCGGTCAGAACACCTGCTTCAACCTTACCAGCCCAGGCCCCTGTTGCAGGAGCATTCTGAAGCCAGCCTTCCTTAAAAGACGAAATCGAAGACGCCCCAATCCCAACCAGCGTGTCGCAGTGATCTGCGGTGTAGCCCTGAAAATTCCGGCGCAAACGGCCCTCAGTCAGCGCAACAGACAGTTCATCATCCGCCTTGGCAAAGTGATCAATCCCAATCGCCTGATACCCCGCATCGCGGAACATCTCAGCCGCAATCTGTGACAGGTTATATCGCTCCAGATCGCCCGGCAGGGTTTCTTCCTTAATCAGCTTCTGACGTTTCGCCATATGCGGCACATGGGCGTAGCCAAACAGGGCCATGCGATCGGGATCCAGCGCCAACACCTTTTCAACCGTATCGCGCATATGATCTTCTGACTGAAACGGCAGACCATACACCAGATCGGCGTTCAGCGAATGGATGCCCGCCGCACGCAACAAATCCACACAGTGTTTTGTCACATCCCAGGGCTGGTGACGGCCAATGGCTTCCTGCACGTCCTCAGCAAAATCCTGAATGCCGATGGACGCCCGGTTCATACCCTCAAGACGCAGGGCCTCAACCTTGGCCTCATCCACCAAAGTAGGGTCTATTTCAACGGAAAACTCAAATTCTTCCGCTGGTGGGAAGACAGATTTCACCGCCTGGGCCAGATCATGGATCATCTCCGGCAACAGGATCGTCGGCGTACCACCGCCCCAGTGCAGCCGCCCCATTTTCACACCCTCCGGCAAGCGCGCGCGGATCATTTCCAGTTCCGCCTTCAGGGTTTTCACATATCCTGCCACCGGCGACATGGTTTGTGTGCCCTGGGTGCGACAGGCGCAGAACCAGCACAGCCGTTCGCAAAACGGCACATGCACATAGACAGACACAGGTTCCATTGGACCAAGCGAGGTCAGGCATTCCGCCTGAAAATCAGCCCCGAAGTCAGGTGAGAAAACCGGTGCGGTGGGATAGCTCGTGTATCGCGGGACACGGGCATCAAAAAGGCCAAGACGGCGAAGTTCATTTATGCGTTCCATTGGACCGATATAGGGGGGCTGCACGAATCCATCTTTGCGCTGAATCAAACCCGGGGTATCAAAGACCTGCACCCCGTCATGCACAAGGATCACCCGTGCCACATCTCATTTCAGGCTTAAATTCCCTGGCGCAACTGACCCCGGTTCTGGCCCGTTATCCGGCCCGCCGCATTCTGCTTGTCACGGGCAAGGGATCTTATGCCGCCAGCGGCGCGCGGGCGCATACAGAGGCAGCTCTTCAGGGCCGGTCTATCCTGCATTTCTACGATTTCGACGTGAACCCAAAGATCGAAGATGCCCAACGCGGTGTCGCGCTTGCCCGTGAAGAAGGCATTGATCTGATCCTTGCAGTGGGCGGCGGCAGTGTTCTGGATATGGCGAAACTGATCAAAGCTTTTTACGCCAGCCCGGGCGCAGAAAAGACCCTGACACAGGGAAAAACCCCTGTAACAGACCCTGATATTCCCCTGATCGCGATCCCGACAACCGCCGGTTCCGGCAGCGAAGCGACCCATTTCGCAGTCGTCTATCTCGGGGCAGATAAATACTCTGTTGCCGCGCCCTGCCTTCTGCCGGATCAGGTCATTCTGGATGGGTCTCTGCTGGCCAGTGCCGCGCCCTATCAGAAGGCCTGTAACCTGCTGGATGCGCTTGCCCAGGCCATTGAAAGCGCCTGGGCCGTGGGCTCAACCGCGGAAAGCCGGGGCTATTCCTTTGAGGCCATTGACCTGATCATGCAACACGCCCGCGCCATGGTGCAGCCCGATGCCGACAGTGTCACCCTTCAGGCCATGGCGGAGGCCGCGCATCTGGCTGGCAAAGCCATCAACATCTCAAAAACCACCGCCGCCCATGCCTGGTCTTATGGCATCACCGGCACATATGGCATCCCCCATGGTCACGCCGTCTGGCTGACCCTGCCCGCGATTTTTCAGATCCATGCCCTGGCGGATGAGACCCAAATCAATGACCCACGCGGCCCGCAACATCTGCGCGCAATCATGGTGCAACTGATGCAGGCCTTGTCCATTGCAACCCCGGATCAGGCCAGCACCACCCTGCGCCAGTTTATGACTGACATCGGTGCAGAACCCGACCTGACAAAATCCGGCCCCGACACGCCTGAAAAACGCACCGCCTTGTCGACGCAGGTTAACATGCAACGCATGTCCAACAACCCGGTCCGGTTAAGTGACGCGGATATTCAGGCCATATTTGATCTGTAGCATTCGGGCACTCCGGGTTCTCAGCACGCAGCACGAATGCTACCCTGTCTCAGAAATTACTGAGCATCTAAAACATGGGCTATTTTAAAGACCTGACCCCTTGATGAGACTTACTTCACGCTCTTCGTCGAAACACAAACCGGAGGCATCGATAGATCTTGCGCGCAACAGTCAGTCTGTGGGTTTTACATCGCTGAAAAACAGCTTGTGAAAACCGGAATACAATATCCCATATGTGATGCCCTGACGGAAGTTGGCACCGTGACAGCAGATCGCTGCATATAAATATAAACGCTCGGCTCGGGAGCATTCAAATCTTTAAACTTCGCGTTTCCGGCACTTTAAAGTCTGTAAACTTCAGTCGCGCGGGCCGACGTGATTTTCGCTGCGGGCCTTGGACAGGGCGATCTGTTTCTGGCGTTCGCGGAAGCGGGTTTTGCGATCCTCTGACGTCTGATCAACGCAAAGGTGGCAGCTGACACCTTCCTCATATTCCGGGCGTTCCAGATCTTCTGGCAGGATCGGATGGCGGCAGGCGTGGCACAGGTGATGCGGACCTTCGACCAGGCCGTGACCGATAGAAACGCGCTGATCAAAGATGAAACATTCGCCTTCCCAGGTGCTTTCCTCTTCCGGCACTTCTTCCAGGTATTTCAGAATGCCACCCTTCAGGTGATACACATCCTCAACCCCCTGCCCCAGCAGATAGTTCGTTGATTTCTCACAACGAATTCCACCAGTGCAGAACATAGCCACACGTTTATTGTGGAAACGATCCGCGTTCTTTTCCCACCATTCGGGGAATTCGCGGAAAGATTTGGTTTCCGGATCAATCGCCCCTTTGAACGTACCGATCCCGACCTCGTAATCATTGCGGGTGTCGATCACCACAACATCATCCTGGGTGATCAGATCGTTCCAGTCTTTCGGATCAACGTAATTCCCAACAGAGGCCGTCGGATCAACATCGGGCTGACCCATGGTGACGATCTCTTTCTTGAGCTTCACCTTCATCCGGTTAAACGGCATCTCTGACGCCGGACTTTCCTTATGTTCCAGATCCTTACACCCCGGCAACGCCCGGATATAAGCCAGCATCCGGTCCAGCCCGGCACGTGGTCCGGCGACAGTTCCGTTGATGCCTTCTTTTGCAAGAAGCAGCGATCCTCTGATCCCTTCCTCATCACACAGAGCCTGAAGCGGCCCCTGCACGGCAGGCGGGTTTTCAATACGGGCGAAGTGATAAAGTGCGGCTACGATAGTCATAATCTGGGAAATAGTTTTTCCGCCCTGCAAAAGCAAGGGCATTGGCCATCACAACAATTGACCCACGCAGCGCACGCCCCTAGGTTTCACAAAACCGGAGGATCCCATGCGCGCATCACACGAAGCCCTGATTGTTATCGACGTTCAGAATGATTTCTGCCCGGGCGGTGCCCTGGCTGTCGCGGAAGGGGATCAGATTGTGCCTGAAATCAACGCGTTGATGGATGATTTCGCAACCGTGGTTCTGACCCAGGACTGGCACCCGGCCGGGCATTCTTCGTTTGCCTCATCGCATGACGGAAAGAACCCGCTTGAAATGATCGACATGCCATATGGCCCACAGGTTCTCTGGCCCGATCATTGTGTGCAGGGCAGTGCGGGCGCGGAATTCCACAAAGACCTGCGCCTGGAACCTGCAAACCTGATCATCCGCAAAGGTATGAACCCCGCGATTGACAGCTATTCGGCGTTTTTTGAGAACGATCAGACGACCCCGACAGGCCTTGAAGGCTATCTGCGCGGGCTGGGCATCACGCATCTGACCATGGTCGGCCTGGCCACAGATTTCTGCGTGCATTTCTCTGCCGTGGATGCAGCCAAACTGGATTTTGACGTGACCGTTGTCGAAAGTGCCTGCCGGGGGATTGATCTGAACGGATCCATGCAGGCAGCACAGGATGCGATGAAAGCTGTGGGCGTGAAGCTGGTCTGAAACACACCGTTTATTAACCGGCAACTGGCATAGAGAGGCACATAACCCTCTGGTCAGTATAATGAATGCAAACAATCAAACCGCCCGGGAAGCCCTGAACTGCTTCGAAATAAGGAATCGCCCTGATGGGCTGTTTCTGCGGTATGCCAGAGGGTATGTCGCCGCTGTTCCCGTCCGCCTTGCGATGATGACATTTGCCGCGGTTCTTCTTGCTGTCATTACCACACCCGGCCTCGCGCTTCTGGCCTATCTGATTGGTATGACAGGCGAAGTTGTTCACATCAGCAGCCTTCTGAAAGATCGCAAAACCCCCATTGCCGAATACCAGTGTTCTCGCAGGCGTCGTGATATTCAACGCCTGACCGCTGCTTTTCAGGCCATCTGCGCATCAATCGGACTGGCCATCGTCTGGAGCGCCTCTGACCTTGGCGAAACACGGTTTTTTGCATTTGTCTGCATCACCACACTGATCATTCACGCCAGCATAACCATGCCATTTTTCCCCTGGGGCAGCCGCCTGCGGCTGGGGATCTATATCCTTGTCACAATCTTCCTGATTCTTCATGACATTCAGGTCGCGGACGGTATGGATCCAGGGTTGGGATTTGATCTGGCGGCCATTAGCCTGTTCAGTCTGATGGCTGTTATGCTTATGGTCAGCCGGTACAAAAGCTTTCACGCGGCACAGCTGGCAAAGCGTCATTTGTTACAGGAAAAACTGGAGGCTGAAGAAGCACGTGATCGCCTGATCCGCAGTCAGAACCTGACAAAACAACTTGCCCTCGTGGCACGCAACGCCAGCGACATTGTCATCATTACAGAAACCGATGGCACGATCAGCTGGGTGAATGACACGTTTATCCACTCGACCGGATATTCCGAGAAGGACATTCTTGGGCAACACATCAAAATGCTGAATGGCCCAGAAACGGACCCTGCCGTTATACAAAAGCTCATCCAGGCCAGGAAGGAAGGCGAAGGCGTTCGTACTGAAATTCTGAATTATGATAAAAACGGTCAGACGAAATGGTATGAAATCAATATTTCTCCGGTCTATGACGACATGGGCATTCTTATTAATTTCGTGTCTATTGAACGCGATATTCATGCCCTGAAACAGCGCGAAGCCGATCTGGCAGAAGCCCGGGAAACCGCCGAAGAAACCGCGCGCGCCAAAACCGCGTTCCTCGCCACAATGAGCCATGAGATCCGCACCCCGATGAATGGCATTATCGGGGTCACGGATCTGTTGCTGGAAAGTGATCTGAACCCGGATCAGCGCCATCTGACCGAAACGATTTCAGATGCCGGCGGGGCCCTGCTTGGCATTATTAACAATACCCTTGATCTGACACGTCTTGAGGCAGGCAAAGCTGAGCTGGAGCAACATAATTTCTCAGTCCGACAGGTCGCGTTGAAAACCACAGAGCTTCTCAAACCAATCGCAAACGGGAAACAAATTGGCCTGAATATTCACATCGCAGAAGATGTGCCCGATGTGATCACGGGCGATCCTGGCAGGTTCAGGCAAGTTCTGATGAACCTGATCGGCAATGCGATTAAGTTCACTTCTGACGGACAGGTTGATTGTGAAATATTCGGTCCAGAGGCACCTGATGCCCCGGAAATCTCTGTCGTCATCCATGACACCGGCATTGGCATAGCTGAAAATAAGCTTTCTGCCATCTTCGAAGAATTCACTCAGGCTGATTCCAGTGTCTCAAGGCGTTTTGGTGGCACCGGCCTTGGGTTGAGCATTTCACAGAAACTCGCCCATGCCATGGGGGGCCGCATTTCAGTAGCGTCCACGATTGGTAAAGGGTCGGCTTTCACACTGACATTGCCCGCCAGGCTACCGTCCGGAAACGAACCCCTTCTGGCAACACAGCCCGGCAATTCATCACTAAAGGGAAAATCTGTCCTCATCGCAGATGACAACAAAACAAACCGGTTCATCCTGAGCAGACTGCTGCGAGACACCGGGATGGATCTGGACTTTGCCACCGATGGATTTGAAGTCATTGATTCATTTCACAAAAACAAACCTGACCTGATCCTGATGGATGTTTCCATGCCAGGGAAAGATGGGCTGGAAGCCACCCGTGAAATCCGGAAGTTCGAAGAACAGAACCGTTATCTCGCTGTCCCCATATATGCGCTGACAGCGAATGCCTTTTCCAGCCATCAGATCGATTGCACCTCTGCTGGCATGAATGGTTTCCTCACAAAACCGGTCAAAAAAGATGTTCTTGTCGGCACGCTTACAAAAATATTCTCTGACAGCACTGGCAATCCTGCAATATCCTGAGATAGCCTTCGGTAAAATTCGCCACAGTCCCGGCTGGCAGAGGAAGGCATCATGATCGACATCGCAACACGTGTGTACAATCACAAATGGAAAATCGATCCAATTGTCCGGTCATTGATCGATACGGATTTTTACAAACTTCTGATGTGCCAGTCTGTGTTTCGCAACAAACCCGACACAACCGTTACCTTCAGCCTGATCAACCGATCCAAAGACATTCGCCTGGCCGAACTGATCGACGAAGGCGAATTGCGCGAACAATTGGATCATGTGAAATCCCTGTCTCTGTCCCGGGGCGAAAGCACCTGGCTGCGCGGCAATACATTCTACGGCAAACGCCAGATGTTCCGCCCGGATTTTATGGAATGGTTCGAAAACATGCGCCTGCCGGATTATCATCTGGAAAAGCGCGACGGCCAGTATGAACTGACTTTCGAAGGCTCCTGGCCCGAAGTCATGCTGTGGGAAATTCCGGCCCTTGCGATTCTGATGGAACTGCGCAGCCGGGCTGTCCTGAACACCATGAAGAAATTCGAACTGCAGGTGCTTTATGCCCGGGCGATGACCAAGCTCTGGGAAAAAGTCGAAGCCCTGCGCAGCGTCGAAAATCTGCGCATCGCAGATTTTGGCACACGCCGTCGTCACTCTTACCTCTGGCAGGACTGGTGCGTTCAGGCCATGATGGAAGGGCTGGGCGAAAAATTTGTCGGCACATCCAATTGCCGGATTGCCATGCAACGCGAAATTGAAGCGATCGGCACCAATGCCCATGAACTGCCGATGGTGTATTCCGCCCTTGCGGAAGATGACGCAGCCCTTGCGCAGGCCCCCTACCAGGTTCTTGAGGACTGGCACGAAGAACACGACGGCATGTTGCGCGTCATTCTGCCCGACACCTATGGCACACAGGGGTTCCTTGATCGTGCACCTGAATGGCTGAATGAATGGACAGGCATCCGGATCGATTCCGGTGATCCGGCCACCGGCGCTGAAAATGCGATTAACTGGTGGAAATCCCGTGGCGAAGATCCGACGAAAAAACTGGTCATCTTTTCCGACGGGCTGGATGTCGAAAAAGTGCGCGAGTTAAGTGCACAGTTTCAGGGACGTGTTCGCGTGTCCTTCGGCTGGGGCACATTGTTAACCAATGATTTCCGCGGGCTTGTTCCGGATAATGCCCTGGCGCCCTTCTCACTGGTCTGCAAAGCGATCAAAGCCAACGGGCGCTCCACGGTGAAGCTTTCTGACAACCCAAACAAAGCTATGGGCCCGGCAGATCAGATCGAACGCTACAAACGCGTTTTTGCGGTTGGCACACAAAAAGCACAGGATGTGATCGTTTAAGCCCTGAAAACCCGTGTAATTTTGGACGTTAAGCGCCCGTTCACACACCTCTGCTATCCATGATCCCGGGTAAATATGAGGTGGCGGGATGGGTGCGGATGGGCTGGCCCCTGTAATCATCAAAAAGGTTAAAAAAGGCGGCGGTGACGGGCATCATGGCGGTGCCTGGAAAGTAGCCTATGCGGATTTTGTAACCGCGATGATGGCTTTTTTCATGTTGATGTGGCTGCTGAACGCCACAACGGAAAAACAACGCAAAGGGATCGCTGATTATTTCAGCCCCACAATCCCTGTGCACCGGGTATCTGGTGGCGGGGATGGCATGGGCGGCGGCGATTCCGTCTTCACAGAAGAAACCCTTGCCCAGAATGGGACAGGGGGATCGCTTTCAGCCCCTTCCTCTGAAGATGCCGCAGCCGGGGCGACCGCAGGTGACAGTCAGGGCGCAATCCCACAGGAAGTCGCCCGGGAAGAAGAGGAAATTCAACAGATCCTTGAAGAACTTGCCGGGAGTGGTGGTGAAAGCTTTGCGACGGATAACCCTATGAAACACGTCTTAACACGTGTGACAGATGAAGGGCTGATCGTCGAAATTTTCGACCTTCCCGGCGAACCCCTTTTTCTGAAAGACACCGCAGACCCGACCGAAACCCTGCAGGAAATCTCTGACATTCTGACCAGGGTCTTTGCTCTGGTTGAAAACCAGCTTGCGATCAACGGGCATATCATGGCGCATCCTGTTGTACTTGCGCATAATCCGGCCTGGGATCTGTCATCGGCCCGCGCCACGTCAATGCGTCTGTTGATGGAGGACAGCGGGTTTGCCGAAGAGCGCACCCAGCGCATCTCAGGTTTTGCGGATCGCAAGCTTGTGGCCCTTGATCCGATGTCTGTGCGCAATAACCGGCTGGAATTGATCCTGCTACGGTCAAATCAGCCGGAATAGGCCCGAATTTCCTTCGCATTTTAAATGTTAGCCTGATGTTAAGGTGCAGCGCTTACTGCTGAAATCAGACCAAGGATTGATGCAGCAGAAAGGCGCACCATGACAATTTCCTCATCGCTTAACGCGGGCGTGGCCGGGCTTTTTGCCAATGCCACCAAACTGGCAACGATTTCTGACAACATCGCAAATTCCAACACATTTGGATACAAACGCGCGATGGCGGATTTCGATTCATTCGTTATCACGCAAAGTTCCTCTTCCGGTACGTATTCCGCTGGTGGCGTACGCGCCAGTACAACACGACTGGTGGAAGAACGCGGCCCGATTGTATCCACATCCAATGCAATGGATATTGCGATTGCCGGGCGCGGTATGCTGCCGGTGACCACGACCACATCTGTTGGCGCAACGTCCGGCGATCAGCCACTCATGATGACAACAACCGGTTCTTTCCACACCGATTCCAATGGAATTCTGCGCACAAAATCCGGTCTTGTTCTGCTGGGTGTTCCTGCCAATGCTGATGGCTCTATTGATACGTTTCCACGTGATACAACAGCAGGGCTGGAACCTGTGCGCATCAATTCCAACCAGACCGCTGGTGACCCAACAACCCAGATGAATCTGGGGGTGAACCTGCCAGCGACTGAAACGGAACTGGGCATGCCTGGTACGCCTTTGCCGCTATCTGTAGAATATTTCGGCAATCTCGGCACGTCTGAAACGCTGGATATCACCTTCACACCCACAATCCCAACACCACCCACCACGGGCTTTTCCAACACCTGGACAATGGAAATTACAGATTCTGCTCAGGCCGGTGCAAGTATCGGGAATTACACGCTGACCTTTGATGACAGCCAGGCTAACGGTGGCACACTGGCGTCGGTCACTGTGAACTCTGGCGGGGCTTACGATCCGGCAACCGGCGAACTTGCCCTCACAGTGGATGGTGGCCCTCTGACTGTCACGATTGGTCAGCTTGGGGACACCAACGGATTAACCCAGCTTTCCGACAGATTTGCACCAACTTCGATCACAAAAGACGGCTCCCCTGTGGGCAATCTGACATCGGTCGAAATCGATGAAAATGGGTTCATCAACGCAACCTATGACACTGGTTTTATTCGCCGTCTGTATCAGGTGCCGCTGGTCGATGTGCCAAGCCCGAACAACCTGATCGCGATGAACAATCAGGCCTATCAGGTGTCGCCAAACAGCGGGTCATTCTTCCTCTGGGATGCAGGTGACGGCCCGACTGGCGCTGTCTCGGGCTACGCCCGCGAAGGATCCACAACAGATGTGGCGGGCGAACTGACCGCCCTGATCCAGACCCAGCGCGCCTATTCCTCAAACGCCAAGGTAATCCAGACTGTGGATGAGATGTTGCAGGAGACCACCAACATCAAACGTTAAGCCACAGATCCGGGACCAGAAAGGTAACCAGGATTCACCATGACCATAACAGGTTCAATCGCCAATGCTCTGTCCGGCCTGAATGCAACATCGCGCCGGGCAGAAGTTGTGTCTTCCAATATCGCCAACGCCAATACCGATGGCTACGGTGTGCGGCAGCTGGATGTGTCTGCCGCAACCGTCGGCAGGGGCGGATCTGGCGTACGCATTGATGGCGTCACCCGGCTGATCGACAATGGCATCATCCAGGATCGCCGCCTTGCCGATGCAGGGGTTGGATCCAACACGACCTATATGAAGTTCTTTGAGAACCTTGAAAAACAGATTGGCATTCCCGAAGAACCCGGGTCCCTTTCCGGCAGATTTGCGGCCTTTGAATCCGCATTGATCACTGCCGCAAGTGATCCGGCATCAGAACCGGGATTAAGCGCCGCACTGAATGAAGCTCGGGGCATAACACAACACCTGAAACAGACCTCAGACAGCATTCAGATCCTGCGGGAAGAGGCCGACAACGCAATCGGCACACAAGTCAAACAGCTGAATGAGGCCCTGCAGCAGGTTAAAGATCTGAACATTTCCATCGCCGCTACTCAGGCCCGCGGGCTGGATACAGCAGCCCTCATGGATCAGCGCCAGCGGGTCATTGACGGGGTGTCTTCGATTGTACCAGTTAATCAGGTTGCACGAGACAATGGAACCGTTGCCCTGTTCACCCGCGGCGGCGCGGTCCTGGTTGACAGCAAAGCTGCCGAAATCGGCTTCACCGCAACCAAGGTGATCACCCCGGGCATGTCCGCTGGCAGCCCACTGTCCGGCCTGACCCTGAACGGTGTTGCAATTGACACAAGTTCAGAACACAGCATGTTGAAAGGCGGTTCGCTGATCGCGGAATTTGCGGTGCGCGATGAACTTGCCCCGGATGCCCAGGCGCAGATGGATGCCGTGGCCCGCAACCTGGTGGAACGGTTTCAGTCTGTCACAACCGACCCGACCCTGGGCCCGACAGACGCAGGTTTGTTCACAGACGGCGGCGCTGCCTTTGGTCCCCTGAATGAAGAAGGATTGTCCGCTCGCCTGGAGATCAACGCCCAGGTAGATCCCGCCGCCGGTGGGGAAATCCGCCGTTTGCGGGATGGGATTGGTGCCGTTACGCCTGGTGATGTCGGCGATGCCAGCCAGTTGCAACGGCTCGCCTCTGCGCTTCAGGCACCGCAAACGGTACTGTCCGGTGGCTTTTCGGCAGAACCGCGCAGCATGACTGTGCTGACATCTGATCTTCTGTCTGGGTTTGGTATCCAGCGTCAGGCTGCCGAGGCCAATCTGAGTTACAGCAACGCGCAATATGAAACCTTCCGAACGCTTGAATTGCAGGCCGGTGTCGATACAGATCGGGAAATGCAGGAATTACTGCTGGTGGAACAGGCCTATGCCGCCAACGCGCGGGTTCTGCAGACCGCAGATGAACTTATTCAAATGTTGATAGGATTATAAATGCCCAACTTTCTTTCCGTCGGTGATATGTCACAAAGCTATCAGATGAACCGGCTCAACGCTGATCTGAAATCCAGGATGAACCAGCTTTCGCTCGAACTGACGACCGGAAAGGTACAGGATGTGGCAGATCGGGTTGGTGGTGATTATTCCCCCCTGACCAGCATCGAACGATCCCTGAAAACGCTGGAAGCCTATCAACACGCCAATGCATCCGCCGCCCTGACGACGACAACGATGCAGAACGCCCTGGAAACAGTGCAGACCTATGTATCTGACGCCGCGCCTGATCTTCTGATGGCCAGTGATTCCGGGCATATCCATATGATCTCCCCGGCCACGGGGGACGCCAAACAGAAATTCGGCGCAGTCATTTCCGCCATAAACACCCAGGTCGCCGGGCGCAGCCTGTTTTCAGGCACTGCAACGGATCAGGTTTCGCTGGCCAATCCGGAAGCCATCCTGAATGCACTGAACCTGGCCATCGCTGCGGAAACAACCGCCGCAGGCGTTCAGGGCGTGATTGACACATGGTTCGCGCCAGGCGGTGATTTCGAAACCGTTGCCTACCAGGGCAGCACAACAAACCTTGCCCCTCTCAGTATCGGACCTCACGAAAGCGCCACGCTGACAGCCCGTGCGGATGACACCGCCATTCGTGAAACTCTGAAGGGGCTGGCCACCGCCGCCCTCGTGCATGACGGCGCCCTTGCCAGCAACCTGACGGAACAGACGGCGCTGGTGTCTTATTCGGCCTCTACCCTGATTTCTGCCGAAAGCAGCATCCTGACCATGCGCACAAATATCGGCACCGCCGAAGCCCAGATTGAACAGGCTTCTGTCCGCAATGCAACGGAATCTCAGGTCTTGGAAATTGCCCGCGCCGGCATTGTGGAAGCGGACCCCTACCAAAGCGCGACCGAACTTGAAGCCGCCCAGATCCAACTTGAAACCCTTTATACCCTCACCTCGCGCCTGTCGCGTCTTTCATTGGCGAACTATCTGTAATGTTTAAACTTATACTGCACACCCTTTTGTTTTTCTTCCTGAATGCCAGCCTTGTCCTGGCGACGCCGATCCGTATCAAAGACCTTGTGGAATTTGACGGTGTCCGCGGGAATGATCTTGTCGGATATGGCCTGGTTGTGGGTCTGAATGGCACGGGCGATGGCATCCGAAATGCACCCTTCACCGAAGAAATCATGTCCAACATCCTTGAACGTCTGGGTGTGAATGTGACCGGCGAACAGTTCCGCCCCAAGAACGTCGCCGCCGTCTTTGTCACCGCCACCCTGCCCCCGTTTTCCCGCGCAGGCAGCCAGATTGATATCACTGTTTCCGCAATTGGCGACGCCAAAAGCCTGCTGGGTGGCACCCTGATCATGACACCGCTGAACGCTGCTGACGGTGAAATTTACGCGGTCGCCCAGGGCACGATCATCGCGGGTGGCATCAGTGCAGAAGGCGACGGTGGCAGTGTCACCCAGGGGGTTCCGACTGCGGGTGTTATTCCTGCCGGTGCCCGGGTTGAACGGGAAATTGACTTTGAACTGTCTTCACTTTCCACCCTGCGCCTTGCCCTGCGCACCCCTGATTTCACCACCGCTGGCCGCATTGAACAGGCAATCAACGAAGATTTCGGGCGCGGGGTTTCGGTGATGCTGGATGCGGGCACGGTACAGATTGATATCGCTTCCACCCGCATGACCTCGCCTGCGCATGCACTGGGGCGGATTGAAAACATTCTGGTCACCCCGGAAAGACGCGCGCGCGTTGTTGTGGATCAGCGTTCCGGCACAATTGTGATGGGCGACGATGTGCGCATTTCGCGTGTGGCCGTGGCACAGGGCAACCTGACCCTACGCATCCAGGAAGATCCGATTGTTGTGCAACCCAACCCGTTTTCTCCGGGCGAGATGGTTGTCGTACCCCGCACCCGCGCGGGCATTGAAGAAGAAGAAGGCACCGGGCTGGCGGAGCTGAACGAAGGGACGTCCCTGTCCGAAGTCATCGCAGGGCTGAACGCGCTTGGCGTATCGCCCCGCGATATGATCGACATCCTCAAAAGCATCAAAGCCGCAGGCGCCCTGCATGCGGAATTTGTGGTGCGTTAGGCGAACAGATCTGCGTAATCCTGGCGCAGCGCATTTTTCTGCACTTTCCCCATCGTGTTGCGGGGCAGTGCATCCACCACAATATATTTGCGCGGATGTTTGAACCGGGCCAGATCCGTTGCAACCGCCGTTTCCATCTGCGCCACATCCGGTTCTTCCCCGGCTTTTCGGGCCACAACCGCCACCACAGTTTCCCCGAAATCCGGGTGCGGTACGCCAATCACAGCCGTTTCCAGAACATGAGGCTGATCATCCAGAATCTGTTCCACCTCTTTCGGGTAGATGTTGAAACCGCCGGAAATAATCAGATCCTTGCCGCGCCCGACAATCTGAAAATACCCGTCTTTGTCCTTTTTCGCGAGATCACCGGTGATAAAGAACCCGTCTTCACGCAGTTCCTCTTTCGTTTTCTCAGGCATATTCCAATAGCCTTTGAACACATTGTCACCGCGCACTTCCAGCACGCCAATTTCACCTGTGGGCAGTTCTGCCCCCGTGGCCGGGTCGGTGATTTTTGCCTCAACGCCTGGCAGGGCAAAGCCCACGGTGCCAGCACGGCGTTCAGCATCATAAGGGTTTGACGTGCTCATATTGGTTTCGGTCATGCCATAGCGTTCCAGAATGCGGTGGCCGGTGCGTTCTTCAAATTGAACATGCGTTTCCGCCAGAAGCGGGGCGGAACCAGAAATGAACAGTCGCATATTGCGCACAAGATCCCGATCAAAACGGGCACTGCCAAGCAAACGGGTGTAGAACGTTGGCACGCCCATCATTGCGGTGGCGTCTGGCAGCAGATCACAGATCACATCCGTATCAAATTTCGGCAGAAAGATCATGCCGCCGCCGGCAGCAAGCGTTGTGAAGGTCGCAACAAACAGCCCATGCGTATGATAGACGGGCAGCGCGTGCAGCAACATATCATCCGCTGAAAACTGCCACAGATCCTTCAGAATCATCGCGTTCGACACAAGGTTCTTATGGGTCAGCATCGCGCCTTTAGACCGGCCCGTCGTACCCGACGTATAAAGAAGCGCGGCAATGTCATCTTCCTGCCGGTCCACAACCGGGGCATTCGACGCTTGCTGATCCGCGAGATCCGCCATCGCGCCGCCGCCATCCGCATTCAGCGTCATAAGCTGTGCGCCACAGGCATCTGCCACACCCTGCAATCCGGCCTGACGTGTTGCATCGCAGACCAATACACGCGCACCACTATCCTCAACAAAATAGGAAAATTCCGCATCGGTATAGGCCGTATTCAACGGCAGAAAAATCACCCCTGCCTGAACACAGCCCAGATAAAGCGCCAGCGTTTGCGGGGATTTTTCAATCTGCGCCGCCAGTCGATCGCCGGGGTGCAGGCCAAGGCTGGCAACGGCATTGGCATATTGCGCAACACGACGGAAGAACGCAGCATGAGACATCAGCCCGCCATCCTGAAGCTTCAGAAAAACCGCCGGGGAATCCAGCCAGGGCTGCATAAGTTTGTCAAAAATCGGATTTGCCATGTCCCACACCTGTCGTTCACATTTCTCTTTGCATCGCAGATCGCGCACATCAGGTAAATGCGACAATCGACATAAATCCGCCGCCCTTTCAGCAATTGATCGCCTGGCTTTGCGCAATTGGGGTGAAACACCCGGTCCGGGGCATTATATTGAAACTATGAAAAAGAAATTCCTCCTTGCCCCCACTCTTCTGCTGGCGATGGCGTTGCCCGCCGCGGCAGAGATCATTTCTCTCAGAGATCTGTCCAATTATCTGAATGGGCTGCGGACAGCCCAGGCCGGTTTTACGCAGGTGAATGCCGATGGTTCCCGTGCGAACGGAACCTTTTACATCCGCCGCCCGGGACGCGCGCGTTTTGAATATGAATCGCCTGATGAAACGCTTGTGATGGCTGGCGGTGGTCAGGTTGCGATTTTTGATGGCAAGTCAAACACAGGCCCCGAACAATACCCGCTGCGCCGCACACCACTGTCCGTCATTCTTGCCCGTCGGGTAAACCTGAATGATGCGGATATGGTCGTGGGGCACCGCGAAGAAGGCGGCAATACCGTTGTGACCGCCCGCGACCCTGATCATGCAGAATATGGGAATATTCAGTTGGTGTTTTCAGACAATCCCGTGCGTCTGGAACAATGGATCATCACAGATGATGGCGGCAATCGCACCACTGTGACGCTGGATGATCTGGAAGCCAGAAACAATCTGTCTTCCCTGCTGTTTTCCATTCCGCATGAAGTCAACAGGCGCAACGGGAACTGACCCGGCGCCTGTTTATTCAGCTTACAAACAACTGCGGAGCTGCTGGCGATATGTATTCGCGCGGCTCTGCACCCGGCCAGCCACACTGACCAACCAGCCTTTCGCACGATAGCTGCCACGGGAATAGCCGCCGCGCCCTTCGTGATAGGCCAGATACTGGTTGCGCGCATCTGACAGCGAAATACCAAGCTGATCCCGTGTCGCGGTCATATACCAGCCGATGAAATCGGTCGCATCGTCAATTTCATCCCGCTTCGCACCCCGGCGTCCGGTATCCTGACGGTATTCATCCCATGTTGCGTCCAGTGCCTGGCTATAGCCAAAAGCAGAACTCTGACGGCCCATCGGGATCACCCCCAGTGCATAGCGCAAAGGTGTGCGGGCGTTTGAGATAAACTTACTTTCCTGATAGATCGTCGCCATCTGCACATGCACAGGCACGCCCCAACGACGTTCGGTGCGCTTCATTGCGCGTTCAAAAGACGGGCGCTGATCAAGAATGCTACAGGCATTATCCAGATTGCGCGGTGCGGTGGTATTGCTGCTGCCACAGGCCGCAACAAACCCAATCAAAACAAGGGATCTCAGACTTTTACGCATTTTTTCTGCTCTTTTTTGTATTTTCGTAATAATACCGCATTTCCGTCTGTTCGAAAACGGCTGATCTTCATTTTACGCTGCTCTGCCTCTTACGGCCAGTATTCACAGGATTTTTTGCGGGTTTCCGCCTGGCCCCATAGACATGAGTTCCCCGAATACCTAGGTTCCGCGAATGAAAGGTTCCGCCATGAATCAAATTGACGCCAAATTTCACCTGGGACAGATTGTCTGCCACCGCGTGCATCCGTTTCGGGGCGTTGTGTTTGATGTTGATCCGGAGTTTGCCAATTCAGACGAATGGTACGACGCGCTGCCCGAAGACAGCCGGCCCCGAAAGGACCAGCCTTTCTATCATCTGCTGGCTGAGAATTCTGACAGCTATTACGTCGCCTATGTGTCTGAACAAAATCTCGTGGCCGATACATCAGGTGAGCCCGTAAGCCACCCTGATGTGGCCCAGATGTTTGGTGAACTCACAGGTGGGGCATATGCCGTCGGCGCACAGCTGAATTAATTGGGCAGATCCACGGGAAATCCTGCGATCTTCCAGGCTTTAAAGCCCCCGTCCATTTCAGCAATACTCTGAACACCCATCTCTTGCAGGGCTTTTACGCTCAGCGCGGATCGCCAGGCTGACGCACAGAACAGGATCAGCTTCCGCCCATCTGCCAGTTCAGGTTTGTGATACGGGCTGTCCGGCGCGATCCAGAATTCAAGCATCCCACGCGGCGCGTGAAACGCCCCATCAATCCGCCCGTCGCGCTGCAACTCACGAACATCACGGATATCCACCAAAAGCGCATTTCCTTCCGCAGCCTCCCGGCGGGCATCTTCCAGCGAGAGTGTTTCAATCTGCGCCTTCGCCTCAGACAGCAGATCCTGAATTGGTTTTACCGCCATGATTTTCCCTCAATACCCAAGTGCGCAGCCGTCTTTGCGCGGATCAGATGCACCTTCCAGCACACCGGTTTCATGATTGATGCCAATCGCCTGCCCACCGCCAAGCGGCCCATCCGGCACGACAACTTTATGCCCGAGATCGGTCAGTTCCTGGCGCACGGCATCGGAATATCCGCGTTCCACCTTCAGCACACCTTCATCGGCAAAACAGCGCGGCGCATCCAGCGCGGCCTGCGGATCAAGGCCAAAGTCAACCATATTCGACATAAACCGCGCATGCCCGTTCGGTTGATAGGCCCCGCCCATAACGCCAAAAGACATCACGGTTTTACCACCCTGTTCCAGCATGCCCGGGATAATCGTGTGCATCGGGCGCTTACCTGCGCCGGCTTCATTCGGATGGCCTTCTTCAAGGGTGAAACCTGCGCCGCGGTTCTGGAAAATAATCCCGAATTTATCGGAACTCATCCCGGCCCCAAACCCATGATAGATGGAATAGATCAGGGAAACCGACATCAGATCTTTATCCACAACGGTCAGGTAAACCGTGTCTTTATGCACCTGTTCCGAAATTTTTCCGGGCGCATCCATCGCCCGTTTCGGATCAATCAGCGCCGCCAGTTTCTCTGCCGTTTCAGGGGCCAGTATGTGATCCAGCCGGTTGGTGTGATCCGGATCAGCGATAAACCGGTTGCGCGTATCATAAGCAAGTTTGCAGGCTTCCGCTTCAATATGGGCGCGCTGACTGCCCCAGGGATCCATGTCCTGTATCGCGAAATGCTGTAGGATATTATTCATCAGAATGGCCGTCGCGCCCTGGCCGTTGGGCGGATGTTCAACCAGATCCATCGTTTTATAATTGCCCGAAACCGGCGTCGTGTAATCACACGCGGTTTCAGCAAAATCATCCAGCGTATGCGTACCGCCCAGCGCCTGAAGGGACGCCACCAGATCTTCGGCAACTTCCCCTTCATAAAACCCGGCGCGCCCTTCAAGCGCAATCCGACGCAGGGCTTCTGCCTGCTTCGGTGAACGATACAGCTGTCCGACCTGCGGGGCCTTGCCGTTCAAAAGGAAATCATTGCGCGCCATACCCTGCAAGTCATCAACCAGTGAGGCCCAGTCAAAGGCTGTGCGCGGTGCAACGGGCACACCAGTTTCAGCATAGTGAATGGCCGGTGCCAGGCTGGCTTTCAGCCCGATCCTGCCCCAGTCTTTTGACAGGCGGCAAAAGGCATCAATTGCCCCCGGCACAGTGACAGATTCAATACCACGCACCGGCATTGACCGCATGCCTTTCGCCCGAAGATCTGCCGCGTTCAGACCACGTGGCGCACGTCCGGATCCGTTCAGGGCAATGGTTTCTTTTCCCGACCCCGGGTTAAGCAACACAAAACAATCGCCCCCGATCCCGGTCATCTGCGGTTCGCAAATGCCCAGAAGCACCCCCGCAGCAATCGCCGCATCAACGGCGTTCCCGCCCGCTTCCAGCATCTGAACAGCAACTTTGGCTGCCAGCGGATGTGATGTGGCACACATGCCATTTGCCGCGTAAACGGCAGACCGGCCCGGTTGATGAAAATCACGCATCTGTTTTCTCCCTTATGGGAAAACTGCGTGTTGTGACTGATCCTTGCAAGGCTTAACTGACACCGACGGCCAAAACGACGTGATGTCAGCTGGTCAGGATCGTCCGGCGCACATCCAGCCGGAAGGTCAGGCGATTGCGCCCTTCTTCACGCTCATACCCCAGATCCCGGGCAAGTTCCCGGATCAGCGCCCAGCCAAATCCCCCTTCGGGCAGATCTTCCCTTGGACAGCTCAGATCATGTTCTTTGCCCATCGGGGGATTGCCATCGGGCATCGGAAGACCATCATCAATCACCATACAGGCAAGCCCGTCGCCATCATTCAGAATGCGCATTTCAATGATGCCAGACCGTTCACCCGCATAGGCATGTTCCACAATATTGTTCATCACTTCGGCCAGCACCAGTTCAACTGTGCCGCAATCGTCCTGGCTCAGGCGCAGGTGGTCAAGACCGCTCAGGATGCTTTCCAGTGCACGACGCACTGCCAGCGGATCGCTTTGGAAGAACAGCCGCAGTTCAGCATGTTTTTCGCAATCATTATCTTTCCCGGTGCTCTGACGGTATCGCACACCAAGTGCGCTATCACGATGCATTTGCCCGCGTATCCTCATTTGTTACGCCACTTGTGCGGATCTCAAACACCGAATCCATGCGCGTCAGCCGGAAGACTTTAGCAACCGTTGGCGTCAGATCTTCAAGGATCAGGGTTTTTCCGGGCGGAAGCTGCTTCATAGATGCGACAACTGCGCCCAGGCCGGAACTGTCGATAAAATCGACACTGGCCAGGTTCAGGGCAATTTTTTCGGGCGCGAATTCCGTCAGATTTCGCATTTTATCTTTAAAATCAATGGCACCTGCGGCATCTATCCGGTTGCCCGATGCCGTAATGGTCAGGGTATCTCCCGTCGTTTCACTGTGCAGTTCCATCTTTTGCTCCGCTCATGTGTCGTTACGACCAGGCTAGACGACATTCCTTACCATCCGGTATGAAAATCATATCAAATGCAACATATCCCCGGAGATGATCCCATGACCCAGAAAACCGTCGTTATTGCAGGTGCCGCACGTACGCCGATGGGCGGCTTTCAGGGGGATTTCGCGGATAGTGAAGCCGCAACCCTGGGCGGCGCTGCAATCAGGGGTGCGCTGGCGGATGCCGGGGCACAAGCGGAACAAATTGAAGAACTTCTGATGGGCTGTGTTCTGCCTGCGGGTCAGGGCCAGGCCCCGGCGCGTCAGGCCGGTTTTGCAGCCGGACTGGGGCAGGATGTGCCCGCCAGCACGCTGAACAAAATGTGTGGCTCCGGCATGAAAACCGCCATGATGGCTTATGATCAGATCAAAGCGGATGGCGCTGACATCATGGTCGCAGGCGGCATGGAAAGTATGACAAATGCGCCATATCTGTTGCCAAAGATGCGCGGCCGTGCGCGGATCGGGCATCAGAATGTACAGGATTCCATGTTCCTGGATGGCCTGGAGGACGCCTATGACAAGGGCCGCCTGATGGGCACATTCGCTGAGGATTGCGCCGAGAAATTCCAGTTCACCCGCGAAGCCCAGGATGAATATGCGCTGAAATCCCTGTCCAACGCGCTGGAAGCTGAAAAAACCGGTGCCTTTGAAGGCGAAATCATCCCCGTCACCCTGAAAACCCGCAAAGGGGATCTGGTTGTCAGCACAGATGAACAACCCGCCAAGGCCCGCCCAGAAAAAATCCCGCAGCTGAAACCGGCCTTCCGCAAGGATGGATCGGTGACTGCGGCCAATGCCTCTTCCATTTCTGACGGGGCTGCCGCGCTTGTCATGGCCTCGGAAGATGCCGCAAAACAAGCCGGCCTGAAAATCCGCGCCCGCGTGCTGGGCCATGCGTCCCACGCGCAGGAACCGGGCTGGTTCACCACTGCGCCCGTCCCCGCCGCGCAGAAACTGTTGAAGAAAATCGGCTGGTCTGTGGAAGATGTAGACCTTTGGGAAGTGAACGAAGCTTTCGCCGTTGTGCCCATGGCCTTCATGCATGAAATGGGTATCACGCGTGACAAAGTGAATGTGAACGGCGGCGCCTGCGCCCTCGGCCACCCCATCGGTGCATCCGGCACACGTATCATGGTAACCCTGCTGAACGCGCTTGAAAAACGTGGGTTGAAACGCGGTGTTGCTGCGATATGTATCGGGGGCGGCGAAGGGACCGCGATTGCGATAGAGCTTGCATGACACAGGTAAATTACAAAGAGCTGGCGGCGGTGATTGCCAGCCTTGCAGAAGGTGAAACAGATGCAGTGGCGCTGATGGCGACTGTCGCCTGTGAAGTCCACCATTCTGACGATCGTTTCGACTGGACCGGGTTTTACCGGAATGTCGGCAATGACACGCTGAAGATCGGCCCTTATCAGGGCGGGCATGGTTGCCTTGTCATCCCGTTCACCCGCGGCGTTTGCGGGGCGGCGGCAAAAACCGGCGAGGTTCAGCTTGTGCCCGATGTCGAAGCTTTCCCGGGCCATATCGCCTGTGCAAGCTCCACCCGGTCCGAACTGGTTCTGCCGGTCTGGAATGGTGTGGGGGATCTGCTGGGGGTGTTTGACCTTGATAGCGATCAGCCGAACGCCTTCACCCAGGAAGATGCGGACGCGTTCACAGAGATCCTCACAAAGACCTTTGCCAACGCGGTCTGAACATCGCTTCACACTGATTTTTTAAGAACTCTTGCCGCGCTGCAGCGAGAGTTTTTTCTTGTGCCGACTCGCGTCTTCGGGCATTCGTGAAAAAAGTCGTGAAATTTTCACGAACAGTTTCACATAAGGTGCCACGTGCGACACGAAAACCCGAATAGCAGCCAAAGCCTTGGGGCAGACCTGCGGACCCTGCGCAAAGCGCGCGGGATGACATTGCAGGCGCTGGCCGATGCTTTGGGCAAATCTGTGGGCTGGCTGTCGCAGGTGGAACGGGATAAATCGGAACCCTCCGTATCGGATCTGCGGGCCATTGGTGCTGCACTTGATGTGCCGATTTCCATGCTGTTTGGTCAAAGCCCCGCGCCTGTGGAAGAACAAGGCTATGTCGTGCGCAAAGGGGCCCGTCGCCCGATTGGGTCCCGCGTGGCCGGTCTTGTCGAAGAACTGCTGTCACCCGACCTGACCGATGACTTTGAAATGGTGCATTCGGTGTTTGAACCGCACTCAGAAGTCAAAGAAACCGTGATCCGCCCGACCCAGGAAGTGGGTTATGTGATTTCCGGCAAGCTCGATCTCTGGATCGGCGGGCGCTATTTCACCATTCACCCAGGTGACAGTTTCCGCATTCGCGGCGAACCACACCGCTGGATGAACCCCCATGATGAACCCTGTGTTGCGATCTGGGTGATCGCACCGCCCGTGTATTAAGGGCGGATCATGAGCTTTGAAGCCTGGACAATATTCGCGCTGTTCTGGGTCGTGTTTGTCACGACACCCGGGCCGAATGCTGTGAACTGCATCACCAATGGCATGGCCCTGGGCTTCACCCGCGCCCTGCCCGGTGTGCTGGCGATCCTGACCCAGGCGACATTATTTTTGCTGTTATCCGCCTTTGGTGTGACCGCCCTGATCGCGGCTTCCCCTACGGCGTTCTTCATCGCGAAAATCATCGGTGCGGGTTTCCTGATCTACCTTGGCATACGTGGTTGGCTGACAGCGAAGACGCCTGTAAAGGCGGATGAGCGCCCGGCGAAACATATCTATCTGCACGCGCTGGCCATCGCCGTGATCAACCCGAAAAGCGTGGCCGGATATCTGGCCGCCTTTTCACAATTCATCCAGCCTGGCGTGGCCGTGTGGGAACAGATGATCGTGATCATGCCCACCGCCCTGACCCTGACCGCCCTGTCCTATCTGGGCTTCACAGCCCTTGGCGCGGGCATCGGACGCGCGGCGCTGAAAGCCGTGTTCAACGTCTGGATCCGCCGCACAATGGCGATCTGTTTTATCATCTACGGCGTGCTTCTGGGCGCCAGCAGCACACCCCAGCCGGAGGTTTCCTGATGCACAAAGGATCCTGCCAATGCGGCGCTGTCACCTATGAAGTCACCGCAGAACTGCGCCCGGTTGTTGGCTGTCACTGCACCCAATGCCGCAAAACATCCGGCCACTACTGGGCTGCAACGCAGGTGGCGACCGCAGACCTGACCATCACCAATGACGCAGGCCTCAAATGGTTCCGCGCCTCAGAGACCGCCAGGCGCGGGTTCTGCCAGGACTGCGGATCAAGCCTGTTCTGGCAAATGGACAGCGAACCCTACACATCCATCGGCGCGGGCACCCTTGACGGGGAAACCGGGCTGACAACCGCAAAGCACATCTTTGTCAATGACAAGGGTGATTACTACGACATCTGCTGCCACGCGCAGCAAATTGATACATACTAAAAGGGACGGAAAAACATGTCAGATTTTCCCACAAAAGCACGTGTGGTTATCATCGGGGGCGGTATCGTTGGGACATCCAGCCTCTATCACCTGGCGAAAAAAGGCTGGACCGATTGTGTCTTGCTCGAAAAGAACGAGCTGACCGCAGGTTCCACTTGGCACGCAGCTGGTAACGTACCGACCTTTTCGACCTCCTGGTCGATCATGAACATGCAGCGGTATTCAACTGAACTATACGCGGGTCTGGCGGAAGAAGTTGATTACCCGATGAACTATCACCAGACCGGTTCCATCCGTCTGGCGCATTCCAAAGAACGCATCCAGGAATTTGAGCGCGCCTGTGCGATGGGCCGTTATCAGGGCATCGAAATGGAGATGTGGACACCGGAACAGGCAAAAGAAAACTACCCGTTCCTGGAAACCCACGATCTGGAAGGTGTTCTGTTTGACCCGACCGACGGTGACATTGACCCGGCACAGGTGACACAGGCGCTGGCCAAAGGCGCACGTGACATGGGTGCCAAAATTCTGCGTTTCACACCGGCAACCGGCGTGACCAAGAAGGAAGACAAGACCTGGATCGTTCACACCGAAAAAGGCGATATTGAATGTGATTTCGTTGTAAACGCAGGCGGTTACTATGCCCAGCGTATCGGCGAAATGTTCAAACCATACGGCGGCCGCACCGTGCCTATGATGGTGATGGAACACCAGTATCTGCTGACCGAACAGATCCCTGAGATCGAAGAACACGTCAAAACAACCGGTAAAAAACTGCCGCTGATCCGTGACGTGGATGTGTCTTACTATCTGCGCCAGGAAAAGAACGGCTATAACCTTGGCCCGTATGAACCAAACTGTAAGGCCCATTGGGTTGATGCCGATGACGCGATGCCAGAAGATTTCAGCTTCCAGCTGTGGCAGGAAGACATCGACCGGATTGAAGACATCGTTGTAGATGCTATGGCCCGTGTGCCGCTGATGGAAACCTCCGGCGTGTCCAGCGTCATCAACGGCCCGATCCCTTACGCACCGGATGGTCTGCCGCTGATCGGCCCGATGCCTGGCGTTGATAATGCGTTTGAGGCCTGTGTCTTTACCTTCGGTATCGCCCAGGGTGGTGGTGCTGGTAAGGTTCTGGCGGAATGGATTGTGGATGGTCATACTGAGTGGGACATGTGGTCTGTCGATCCGCGTCGTTACACCGATTACACCGATCAGGATTACTGCAACCAGAAAGGCATGGAAGTTTACGGCAACGAATACGCCATGCATTTCCCGCGCCACGAATGGCCCGCTGGCCGCGACAAGAAACTGTCGCCCGCGCATGAGATGACCAAAGCCAAAGGCGCGGTTTACGGCGTGTACAACGGTTGGGAACGTGCGAACTGGTTTGCGCAGGACGGCGATGACACCTCTGAGGACAGCACACACACCTGGGGTCGTTCCGGCCCATGGGCGCAGCGCATTAAGGAAGAATGCGAAGCGGTACGTGACGCGGTTGGCGTGCTTGATCTGCCAGGTTTCTCTCGCTTCAACCTTGAAGGTGAAGGCGCTGCGGAATGGCTGCGCGGCATGGTCACTGGTGGTCTGCCAAAAGCCGGTCGTATGAACCTTGTGTATTTCTCCGATGCACGCGGTCGTATCCTGACAGAGATGTCCTGCATGCGTCACGCGGAAGATCACTTCACCATGATCACCGCCGGTACTGCGCAGTGGCATGACTTTGAACTGCTGAAGAAAGACCTGCCTGCAGGCCTGTCCCTGACCGACCACACCACCGAGTGGGGCACAATGATCGTGACCGGGCCCAAAACCCGCGAGCTGTTCGAAGGTCTGGGCACTGAAGCTGACCTGTCGTCTGGCTGGCTGACCCATCAGGATGCTGTTGTTGCCGGTACGCCTTGTCGTCTGGTGCGCGTGTCCTTCGCAGGTGAACTGGGCTGGGAAGTCCACTGTCTGAACGACAACCAGGCCGCACTTTATACTGCGATCACCGATGCCGGTGCGAAACCGTTTGGCATGTATGCGCTTGACAGCCTGCGTCTGGAAAAAGGCTATCGTGCGTGGAAGGGCGATCTGTCCACTGACTATTCCATGCTGGAAGGTGGTCTGGGCCGTTTTGTGAAACTTGATAAACCACAAGATTTCCGCGGCAAAGCAGCGATCCAGGCTGAGAAAGACCAGGGCCCGAAGAAAGGCTTTGTCACCCTGATCGTGGACGCGGGCGACACGGATGCGCCTTACATGTCATGTATCTGGAAAGACGGCGAAATTATCGGTGAAACCACATCCGGTGGCTGGGGTTATCGCGTGAATGCATCCATCGCCCTCGGCATGGTGCGCGCGGATCTGGCAGTTCCTGGCACTGAACTGGAAGTGGAAATCTACGGCGAGAAATGTCGCGCAGTTGTTCAGGAAGACCAGCCCATCTGGGATCCTGCCAACGAACGGCTGCGGGCTTAAGATGGACGGGCGGTTTCAGGATATGACTGAGACAAACTGCGCTGCGGATGCGGCGCAGCTGTCCTGCCACGTCGATATTCTGCTGACCGAGGGCTTTGTTCTGACAGAGCTCGCGTCGGTTGTTGATGTGCTTCGCATCGCCAACCGCGTCTCGGCCCACCCGCTGTTTCAATGGCACTACCGGTCTCGCCAGGGCGGGCCGGTGGGTTGTCTGGCGGGTCTTGGGACCGATACGACGCCATTTCCTGAACGCCCCGACGCCGATTATGTCTTTATTCTGGGCAACTCCGATCCGGACTGCCCGGAACTTTCTATGCGTTCTGTGATTTCCCGTTACAGTTACCGCAACATTAAGGTTCTTCTGCTGTCAGAAGCCGCCAGCCGCTATATCGCGGAAACCGGCGAACAACACAGCAACCACACCACCCACTGGGAAAACCGCGCCCTTCTGGATGAACGCGGCACACCCGGCGAAGGATCCTATGCGCTGGCTGTGGATGACGGCAAACTCATGACCTGCGCGGGCATGGGATCCACCGTTGATGTGACCCTGTCTCTTTTGCGCAACCACATGTCCGCCGCCGCTGTTGCGACGGTATCTGACATCATGCTGCACGAAAAAATCCGGGGGTTCTCAACCCTGCAACCCTTTGGCGGAAAATCGCTTTCCATCACCGGTGATACGGATCTCGACCAGTGCATTGAACTGATGCAGAACAATATGGAAGAGCCCCTGCAAATCGGTGAACTGGTGTCGCTGATCGGAATTTCATCCCGTTCGCTGGAACGCAAATTCCGTCAGGTTCTGGATTCCACGCCAAACACCTACTACCGCGAATTGCGCCTGAACCGGGCCAATACGCTGCTGCTGAACACCTCTATGTCGGTGCGCGAAATCAGCCTGGCCTGTGGTTTCCCCAATGGGTTTTCCAGCCTGTTCCGGGGTCATTTTGGCGTGACGCCACTGGCGCGCCGCAAAAGCCGGTTCAAAGTACAAATCAAACTATAAATACCTGATACGCGCCATATTTGGCGTAAATACGGTATTTTTAACCCGGATTTCATGCCAGATCTGGGGCAAATGAATCTTAAGGAGATCGCCATGAGCACCCTTCCACAAAAAGCCCGTGTCGTCATCGTCGGTGGCGGTGTCATTGGCTGTTCCGTTGCCTATCACCTGACCAAACAGGGCTGGGAAGACGTCGTTTTGCTGGAACGCAAACAGCTGACATCCGGCACCACCTGGCACGCCGCCGGTCTGATCGCGCAGCTGCGTGCGACCGCGAATATGACCAAGCTGGCGAAATACAGCCAGGAACTGTACGGCGCGCTGGAAGAAGAAACCGGTGTTGCGACGGGTTTCACACGTTGTGGTTCCATCACGGTGGCCCTGACCGAGGAACGCAAAGAAGAAATTTACCGCCAGGCGGCGATGGCGCGGGCTTTTGGTGTTGAGGTCGAAGAAATCTCGAATGAACGCGTCGCGGAAATGTACCCGCATTTGAATATCGAAGACGTTAAAGGTGCGGTCTATCTGCCGAAAGACGGTCAGGGTGATCCGGCCAACATCGCACTGGCGCTGGCCAAAGGTGCGCGTCAACGTGGCGGCATCGTGAAAGAGCGCATCAAAGTCACCAGCATGACCAAAGACGGTCGCAAAGTGACCGGCGTTGACTGGGTGTCTGATGATGGCACTGAAAGCGGTCATATCGAATGTGATATGGTTGTGAACTGCGCCGGTATGTGGGGTCATGAGGTTGGCAAAATGTCCGGCACCAATGTGCCCCTGCACGCTTGTGAACATTTCTATATTGTGACCGAAGCTATTGACGGGCTTACACAATTGCCGGTTCTGCGTGTGCCGGATGAATGCGCGTACTATAAGGAAGACGCGGGCAAAATGTTGCTGGGCGCGTTTGAACCAGAATCAAAACCATGGGCGATGGATGGCATCCCGGACACGTTCGAATTCGATCAGCTGCCGGAAGATTTCGACCACTTTGAACCGATCCTTGAAAACGCCTGTAACCGTATGCCGATGCTGGCAGAGGCAGGTATTCACACGTTCTTTAACGGTCCGGAAAGCTTTACCCCGGATGATGCCTATCACCTGGGTCTGGCGCCTGAGATGGACAACGTCTGGGTTGCGGCTGGCTTTAATTCCATCGGCATTCAGTCCGCTGGCGGCGCTGGTATGGCGCTGGCACAGTGGATGGCAGCGGGCGAAAAACCCTTTGATCTTGGGGATGTAGACATCAGCCGGATGCATCCGTTCCAGGGCAACAAACAGTATTTGTTTGAACGGTCCAAAGAAACTTTAGGCCTGCTGTATGCGGATCACTTCCCATATCGTCAAAAGGCCACCGCGCGCGGCGTACGTCGTACACCGTTCCACCACCACCTGCTGGAACAGGGTGCTGTGATGGGCGAACTGGGCGGCTGGGAACGGGCGAACTGGTTTGCAAATGAGGGCCAGGAACGTGAATATCAGTATTCCTGGAAGCGTCAGAACTGGTTCGAAAACTCCGCTGCAGAACATAAGGCCGTGCGTCAAAACGTTGGCATGTATGACATGTCGTCCTTCGGTAAAATCCGTGTGGAAGGCCGCGATGCAGAGGCATTCCTGAACTATGTCTGTGGCGCGAATATGTCCGTGCCCGCCGGAAAAATCGTTTATACGCAGTTCCTTAACTCGCGTGCGGGGATCGAAGCCGACGTCACCGTGACCCGCCTGTCAGAGACTGTTTACTTGGTCGTGACACCTGCGATCACGCGCCTGGCGGACCAAACCTGGATGCGTCGTCATGTGGGTGATTTCAACGTGGTGATCACGGATGTGACCGCTGGCGAAGGCGTTCTGGCGGTGATGGGGCCAAATGCCCGTGATCTTCTGGCGAAAGTATCACCCAATGATTTCTCCAATGATACCAACCCCTTCGGTACCGCACAGGAGATCGAGTTGGGCATGGGTCTGGCCCGTGCACACCGTGTGACTTACGTGGGTGAACTTGGCTGGGAGCTGTATGTGCCGTCTGAAATGGCTGGTCACGCCTTTGAAACCCTGCATGAAGCAGGCCAGGATATGGGGCTGAAACTGTGCGGCATGCATATGATGGACAGCTGCCGGATTGAAAAAGGCTTCCGCCACTTCGGCCATGACATCACCTGTGAAGACAACGTGATTGACGCGGGTCTTGGTTTTGCTGTGAAGGCCGACAAGCCTGATTTCATTGGCAAATCTGCCGTTCTGGAGCGCAAAGAAACCGGGCCAAAAATGCGGATGGTTCAGTTCAAACTGTCTGACCCTGAACTGCTGTTGTACCACAATGAACCGATCATTCGTGATGGCGAAATCGTGGGTTACATCAGTTCTGGCAACTACGGCCACACTCTGGGCGCGGCGATTGGCATGGGCTATGTGCCATGCGAAGGCGAGAAACCGGTGGATGTGCTGGCCTCGACTTACGAGATCGACGTTATGGGCACACGGGTGAAAGCGGAAGCATCGCTGAAGCCAATGTATGACCCGAAATCAGAACGTGTGAAGGTCTGATTTTAACCGGTCTTAACGACAGATGAATAACGAAAGCGGGGAGAGGTGACTCACCCCGCTTTTTCTTTATTAACAAGGAAGATCCGCCGTTTTTGGCGATGCACAAACCATGCACAGATGATGCACATCTTATGCATATAGAATATGGGTTTTCCCGGATAAACGCTGCGTACAGGGCTAAAGGTTAACATCACCATCTGTGATCCCCTGGCGCACGAAACGCATCTTTTCTTCGCGCCCAGACCTGCCATAAAGGCGGTCTGGAGGACTGTATGATGACGGATCAGGTGATTGAAGATAAGGACACGCCAAAGGGGCTGGCCCTGGCGGTGACCGTCTATCTGCTGTGGGGGTTCCTGCCGCTTTACATGAAACTGTTGTCCCATATTCCTGCCGCCGAAGTTGTTGCGCACCGCGTCATCTGGTCTGTTCCAATTGCCGGGCTTGTGCTGATTGTGATGCGCCGCACAGGCGATCTGTCGGACGCCCTGCGCAACCCGAAAACCCTGATGGTGGCCATGATCCCCGCAGCGCTTGTGTCGCTGAACTGGGGGATTTACGTCTGGGCGATCACATCGGGCAATGCCCTGGACGCGGCGTTGGGATATTACATGAACCCGCTGTTCAGCATCTTGTTGGGGGCAATCATTCTGCGCGAAAAACTGTCACCCTGGCAGAAAGTTGCGGTGGTCATTGCCGGCCTTGCGGTTGCGATCCTGCTGACCAACGCCACTGCCGTGCCCTGGGCCGCTTTTGGCATGATGTTGACCTGGGGGTTCTATGCGTTTTTCAAGAAATCCCTGCCCATTGGCCCAAACCAGGGCTTCCTGCTTGAGGTGCTGTTGCTGACGCCGCCGGCCATTCTTTACCTGATCTGGGTGCATGCCAGCGGCGGTGGTTTCTTCCTGACATCCATGGATAACACGTTGTTGTTGCTGGGCTGTGGCGTGGTCACGGCGGTACCGTTGTTGATCTATGCGAACAGCGCAAAATTGCTGCGCCTGTCGACAATCGGGATTTTGCAGTATATCGCACCGACGATGATATTCCTGTCCGCAATCTTCCTGTTCGGTGAAGAAGTGGACGCCGCCCGGCGCATGGCCTTCCCTCTGATCTGGCTGGCGCTGGTAATTTATTCCGTGCCCCTGATCCGGCAGATGAGAGCAAAATGAGCGACGATTACAACCCGCCCCAGGACCCGCTGGTGGTCATTCATGCTGACCACCACCTGCTGTTGGTCGACAAACCTGCCGGGCTTTTGTCTGTGCCGGGCAAAGGCGAACATCTGGCAGATTGTTTGCTGGCCCGCGTCCAGAAAGCCTTTCCCGAGGCGCTGCTTGTGCATCGGCTGGACCGCGACACATCCGGCGTCATGGTCTTTGCCCTGACCCAACAGGCACAACGCCACCTGGGCCTGCAATTTGAGAAACGTCAGACAAAGAAAACCTATGTCGCGCAGGTGCACGGACATCTGGAACCCAAAGACGGCACGGTGGATCTGCCCCTGATCGTCGACTGGCCCAGTCGCCCGCGCCAGATGGTCTGCCATGACACCGGCAAAGAGGCGATCACCGACTGGAAAGTTGTGCGTTACAGTGATGATCAGACCCGCGTGCGCCTGTTCCCGAAAACCGGCCGTTCACACCAATTGCGGGTGCATATGCTGGCCATGGGCCATCCGATCATGGGGGATCCGTTTTATGCCACAGGTGACGCCCTGGAGGCCCCCCGCCTGATGTTGCACGCCGAAACCCTGCAACTGCGCCACCCGGATGGCGGCAAGGGCATGCGCTTTACCGCGAAGTGCCCGTTTTAGGCTGACCATGGGTAAAGCTTGAATATACGCCCCGATCCCCGCATGTTTGTGCAAGGATTGAGAGGGCAAAATGTATAAAGCGGTTATCTCTGGCAGTGGTGTCTTCACCCCGGAAAATGTCATCACAAATGCGGAACTTGTGACCGCGTTTAACGCTTATGCGGACAAGTGGAACGCAGAACACGCCGATGCGATTGAGGCTAGTGATGTCGAGGCCATGGGCCATTCCAGCGAAGACTTCATCGTTGCGGCGTCAGGCATTCATCAGCGCTATGTCATGGATAAAACCGGCGTTCTGGATCCCGATGTGATGCACCCGCTGCTGCGCCAGCGCGACGATGATGAACCAGGGATCATGGCGGAAATGGCAGTGGACGCCTGCCGGAAAGCCCTGGCACAGGCCGGGAAATCAGCCGAAGATGTGGATGCGGTGATTGTCGCGGCTTCCAATATGGAACGCGCCTATCCCGCGATCGCGATTGAGGTGCAGACGCTGTTGGGTATCCTGGGCTTTGGCTTTGACATGAATGTCGCCTGTTCCTCTGCCACTTTCGGCATTCAGGCCGCCGCTGACATGGTGCGCGCCGGTTCTGCCCGCGCGATCCTGGTGGTGAACCCTGAAATCTGTTCCGGGCATCTGGAATGGTGCGACCGGGATTGTCACTTTATCTTTGGCGATGTGGCGACCGCCGTTCTGGTGGAACGCGATGATCTGGCGCGCGACGGATCATTTGAGATTGTGTCCACCCGCTGCGCCACGGAATTTTCCAATAACATCCGCAACAACAACGGATACCTGCGCCGATCCCGTCCGGATGGTATGAAAGACCGACGTGACATGCAGTTCATGCAGAACGGGCGGAAAGTGTTTAAGGAAGTGCTGCCCATGGTGTCAAAGCACATCCTCGGACATCTTGGGGACGAAGGCATTGCCACGGATGATCTGAAGCGGCTTTGGCTGCATCAGGCGAATAAATCCATGAATGATTTCATCGGGAAGAAAGTGCTGGGGCGTGTGCCTGAGGATGGCGAGCAACCCAATATTCTGCAGGATTACGCGAATACAAGTTCCGCAGGCTCCATCATTGCCTTCAGCAAATATTCTGAGGATCTGAAGGCCGGCGATACCGGCGTGATCTGTTCTTTTGGGGCAGGATATTCCGTCGGATCTGTGGTTATCCGGCGCAACTAAGCCCGTATCATCCTGAAAGGTTTACTCAAATGAAAACGCCCGCGAAGATCGCGGGCGTTTCTGTTTCAGGCGATGTGAGTGTGCGAAAACTAGAAAACTAGAAAACTAGAAAACTAGAAAACTAGAAAACTAGAAAACTAGAAAACTAGAAAACTAGAAAACTAGAATTTCTCTTCGCTTCATCGTCAACCCGTTTTCTTACTCTACCCAGCCAGAAATGGACTTGGTTTCCAGGAAGTCCTCGATCCCCCAGTGGCCACCTTCCCGGCCAATCCCCGACTGCTTATAGCCACCAAATGGCGCACCCTGGGCACGACCCTGGCCGTTGATCTCCACCATGCCGGACCGCATCGCACGGGCCACACGACGGGCGCGATCCTTGTCCTGGGTCTGCACATAGTTGGTCAGACCGTAAACTGTGTCGTTGGCGATCTTGATGGCTTCGTCTTCACCGTCAAAGGGAATCATTGCCATAACCGGGCCAAAGATTTCCTCGCGCGCGATGGTCATATCGTTGTTCACATCGGCAAAAACAGTCGGGCGCACGAAATAGCCGCGGTTCAGGCCTTCCGGACGGCCAGTACCACCGGCCACCGGACGCGCACCTTCATCAATGCCCTGCTGAATCAGATCCTGGATCTTGTTGAACTGCACTTCAGACACAACCGGCCCGATGTGGCGGCCTTCTTCGGAGGCCAGACCAACGGTCACTTTATTCGCAGTTTCGGTCGCGATCTCAACAGCTTCGTCATAGTAAGACCGTTCCACCAGCATGCGCGATGGCGCATTACAGCTTTGACCGGTGTTGTTCATCATATGCAGAACACCACGTTTCACGGCTTTTTCATCCGCATCGGCAAAGATCACATTTGCGCCTTTGCCACCCAGTTCCAGGGCCACACGTTTGATGGTATCGGCAGATGCTTTGGTGATCGCAGTGCCCGCGCGGGTGGATCCGGTGAAAGACACCATATCCACATCAGGATGCACAGACAGCTGGGAACCAACGCCCACGCCGTCACCGTTTACCATGTTGTAAACACCGGCTGGCAGGCCAACTGCATCCATGATTTCCGTGAAGACGATGGAAGACAGCGGCGCGACTTCGGATGGTTTCAGAACCATGGTGCAGCCTGCCGCCAGTGCGCCGGCAACCTTCAACATCACCTGGTTCATCGGCCAGTTCCAGGGCGTGATCAGGGCGCAAACACCAATCGCCTCGCGCAGGATGCGGTCACTGGGCGCGTCCGGGCGCAGCATGCTCTCAAATTCAAAACTCTTAAAAGCTTCGATGAAACCTTCCAGATGCCAGGACCCGGCACCAGTCTGAGAATTGCGCGCAAGATTAATAGGCGCACCCATTTCCATAGAAATCGCCTGGGCCATGTCATCAGCGCGTTTGTTATATTCGTCCAATAGGCGTTTCAGCACTGCCATACGGTCATCTTTTGACGTTGTGGACCAGGCCGGGAAGGCCGCTTTGGCCGCAGCCACGGCAGCATCTGTATCTGCCTGGTCGCCAAGGGAAATCACCGCACAGACTTCTTCTGTGGACGGGTCGATCACCTCGCAGTCACTGGTTGCAGCCGGTGCCACCCAGGCACCATTGATATAGAAATCACGTTTTTCGAGCATGGGACAGACTCCATTGAAGATTTGCGTCACCCTTGCATTTGATCAAATTCATAGCAAGCCGGAACGCGACATTAATGCGCGCGATTTTGCACAGTGGAAACCAGAGATGCGCGTACCTATAGTAATAGAGAGGCCGGCAAAAACCGGTATAACCAAGAAGGAGTACCCCATGGGATTGCGCATTAATGATGTAGTACCTGATTTTACCGCACAGACCAGCGAAGGCGAAATCAGCTTTCACGACTGGATCGGCGACAGCTGGGCGATCCTGTTTTCACACCCGAAAGATTTCACCCCGGTCTGCACCACAGAATTTGGCGCAGTGGCACAGCTGGCGGATGAATGGGCGCGCCTTGGCACCAAAGTGATCGGCGTGTCTGTCGATGGCGTGGATGACCACAAAAAATGGATCGGCGACATTGAAAGCTATGCCAAAGCGTCCGTTGGCTTCCCGATCATCGCGGATGAAGGCCTGGCGGTTTCCAAAGCCTTCGACATGCTGCCAGCAGAGGCGTATTTGCCTGACGGGCGCACACCCGCAGACAGCGCCACCGTGCGTTCCGTGTTCATCATCGGGCCGGACAAACAGCTGAAGCTGTCCATGACCTATCCAATGACCGTGGGCCGTAACTTTGCGGAAATCGTGCGCGCGTTGGAAGCCTTGCAAACCAGCCTGGGCAAAGGCGTTGCAACACCGGCGAACTGGGTATCCGGTGAAGATGTGATCATCCCGCCAACCGTGTCCAATGAGGATGCAAAAGCGAAGTTTGGCGAATTTGAAACCATCTTCCCTTACCTGCGCAAAACAAAAGAGCCGTCCTGATTCCCCAGGACGACTCTCTCGTGGTGACGGCCCGCAACGGCAGGCCAGCCATGACGTTTAAGCTTCAGCCTCGGTGTCGTCAGATGCCGGGGCTTCTTCTTTTGCGTCTTCCGCATCCAGCAGGCCGGATTTGAACAGCAGACCGGCAGCGATACCACCGATCACAGGTGCGATGATGAACATCGGCAGTTGCAGCAGGGCTTTGCCATCCAGCGCGAACAGGGCTGGGCCAAAGGAACGGGCCGGGTTCACGGAAACGCCGGTGATCTGAATACCAACCAGGTGGATCACAACCAGGGTCAGACCAATCACCAGACCCGCCATCGCAGCCGGTGCGCCTTTGCTGGTGGATCCGAGGATCACGACAACAAACAGGAAGGTCGCAACAACTTCAAAGATGAAAGCTGAGAAGAAATTATATTCACCAAGGTAACCCGTACCCCAGCCATTCTGACCCAGACCACCTTCGTAACCTGCACCGCCAAGGGCGATGATTTTCAGAACGAAGGCCGCCGCAACCGCGCCCGCAACCTGTGCGATGATGTATTTGATCGCTTCTGCCTGCGTCATACGACCCGCAGCAACCGCACCGATAGAAACCGCCGGGTTAATGTGGCAGCCAGAGATCGGGCCGATGCCATAGGCCATGCCGATCAGCGCAAGACCGAATGCGAAACTGATGCCAACCTGGCCGATTGCATCACCCGCCAACACGGCGGAACCACAACCAAGAAGCACAAGGGTGAACGTGCCGATGAATTCTGCAATTTGTTTGTTCATACTGATTACCTTCCAAACAGTCCGGGTTTTCCGGAGACTGGAGGGAATATGACGGATATGTACCCACAAAGAACGGGGAATATCAGAAGATTTCACGCAAAGACTGATTAGCGAAAGTCCACGCGAATCCGCCGAACACCAAAATAACTGCTGAGAATAAACCTACGAATTTGCTTCGGGATACGCATAATCTCCCTATTAATCAAGGCAATCCCCTTTGGTCTTGTCTCACGGGCGCGGTTATGGCGGGCTTGTTCAAGACTAGATTCATTAGCTGTACTAGGTAAAAACGTTTCGTGATAGAATTGCTGTTGCACACAAAGGGCAGGCACAATCTGTGTGGGTTTGAACCCGAAAGCCGGATCAAATTTAAACCAATCGGCCGGTAAAGAAATTTTCTGTGATTTCTGCAGCATGCGCACAGCAATTTCCTTGGAAACTACATAACCTGCGGCCCCCCAATGTAGTGTGAGCAATGAATGCAGCTCTCTGTGATTAAACAATTCAGCTAATGGGCGACCAACAGTGACTGACTGAAATGTCGTCTCTAACCGGATTAACCCAACATTTTCCGGAATCCAGTCTATGGTTTCCAGAAATTCTTTGATTTCCGGTGACAACAATACGTCATCTTCAAAAATCGCACCATAATCAGCCTCCCCCATTGCGATCTTTTCCCAAATACTCCGATGGCTCAGGAAACAGCACATCTCTCCCTTTGTGAGATTACTTGTGTCATCTTTCCAGATAGACACCTCAGCATCAGACAGACGATTGGCATCAAATGCAGGAAACCTATCAATAGCTATATCTAATTCCTGGATATGTCGTTCCATATAGGCACGACGGTCTGTGTGTCTATCAAGGTTAATATACCAAGCGGGAACAGTCATAGAGGCCTCATACTTCAAAATAATATTTTGCTGTAGCAAGAGACCATTCAAATTCGGCGGAACTTACCGAGAACCTCGGTTATATGCCAATATACCATGGCGCAATAAAAAAGCCCCGGCATCCCATTCACCGGGGCTCTCGAATTCAGAAATTCAGACTGTATTAGTCTTCATTCTTCTCTTTTTTCTCAGCGACAACTTCTTCGCCGGTTTCCTGGTCCACAACTTTCATGGACAGGCGTACTTTACCGCGATCATCAAAGCCCAGCAACTTAACCTTAACGTCCTGACCTTCTTTAAGAACGTCGGATGGGTGGTTCAGGCGACGGTTTTCGATTTGTGACACATGCACAAGGCCGTCACGTTTACCGAAGAAGTTCACGAAGGCACCGAAGTCTACGATTTTCACAACCTTACCGTCGTAAACCTGGCCTTCTTCAGGCTCAGCCACGATGGAATGGATCATGTCATAGGCTTTCTTGATTGCTTCGCCGTTCGGGGATGCAATCTTGATCACGCCGTCATCATTGATGTCAACTTTCGCGCCAGACACTTCAACGATTTCACGGATCACTTTACCGCCAGAACCGATAACTTCACGGATCTTGTCGGTTGGAACCTGCATGGTCTCGATGCGTGGTGCGTGTACTGAGAATTCAGAAGCACCGGTCAGGGCTTTGCCCATCTCACCGAGGATATGCACACGGGCGTCTTTTGCCTGTGCCAGGGCTTTTTCCATGATTTCAGGTGTAATACCTGCAATCTTGATGTCCATCTGCAAAGATGTGATGCCGTTTTCGGTACCAGCAACTTTGAAATCCATGTCGCCAAGGTGATCTTCGTCACCCAGGATGTCGGTCAGGATTGCGTAGTTGTCTGCATCTTCCAGGATCAGACCCATGGCGATACCAGCAACAGGTGCCTTCAGAGGTACACCCGCGTCCATCATGGACAGGGAACCACCACAGACAGACGCCATGGAAGAAGAACCGTTGGATTCAGTGATCTCAGATACAACGCGCACGGTGTATGGGAAATCAGTTGCCGCAGGCAGAACAGCCTGAAGCGCACGCCATGCCAGTTTACCGTGACCGATTTCGCGGCGGCCGGTGAAACCAAAGCGACCAACTTCACCCACAGAATAGGGAGGGAAGTTATAGTGCAGCATGAAGTTTGATTTATAGGTGCCGTGCAGCGCGTCGATCATCTGTTCGTCGTCGCCGGTGCCCAGAGTGGTCACAACCAGACCCTGTGTTTCGCCGCGTGTGAACAGGGCAGAACCGTGGGTACGTGGCAGCAGGCCAGTCTCGGAAACGATCGGACGCACAGTTGTTGTGTCACGGCCATCGATACGCTTGCCGGTTTTAACAACGTCACCGCGCAGGATAGAGCTTTCCAGCTTTTTCATTGCGGAACCGAGGTTCTCATCAGCCAGCTGTTCGTCGGTCAGAGCGTCAGTGATGGTTGTGCGGGCGGCCGCAACAGCAGCAACACGTTCTTGCTTGTCGGTGTTTGCGAAAGCAGCGCGCATTGCGTCTTCGCCAGCAGCTTTCACAGCAGCAGACAGTTCGGAATAGTCAGGTGCTGCAAAGTCAAATGGCTCTTTCGCAGTATCTTCGGCCAGATCAATGATCAGGTCGATAACAGGCTGGAATGATTCATGCGCAAATTTCACCGCACCCAGCATTTCTGCTTCGGACAGTTCATATGCTTCGGATTCAACCATCATCACAGCGTCTTTGGTACCAGCCACAACCAGGTCAAGGCGTTGATCAGGGTTGTTGCGCAGGTCCTGCATGTCGTCGATGGTTGGGTTCAGGATGTATTCGCCATCTTCAAAACCAACACGTGCCGCACCGATTGGGCCCATGAATGGCGCACCGGACAGGGTCAGAGCCGCAGAGGCCGCGATCATCGCAACAACGTCAGGGTCGTTAACCAGGTCGTGGGACAGAACGGTACAGATCACCAGAACTTCGTTTTTGAAGCCTTCAACAAACAGCGGGCGGATCGGACGGTCGATCAGGCGGCTTGTCAGGGTTTCTTTTTCAGTCGGGCGTGCTTCGCGCTTAAAGAACCCACCAGGGATCTTACCAGCTGCGTAGTATTTTTCGTTGTAGTGCACGGTCAGCGGGAAGAAATCCTGACCAGGCTTTTGTGCCTTAGCGAAAGTCACGTTTGCCATGACAGAAGTTTCACCAAGCGTGGCAATCACTGTGCCGTCAGCCTGACGTGCAACTTTGCCAGTTTCGAGTGACAGCGTTTCTTCGCCCCACTCTATCGATTTTTTTGTTTCGTTAAACATCATCGTTTCCTGATAGGGAGCATGCCCGGCCCTCCGGGTCTCCCGTTATAATGGTGGCCGCATTGCCACCGGCCCAATCCTCATTGCGCGCACCCGGGCCAGGGCGTCACGTCACAGATGGCCGGGCCATACAGGAAAACAGGGGCTTTGGGAAGGGGTAGCTATCTGCCTGTGTGTTTGCTGAACAGGCGATCAAAAGTATTGCGGCGCCCCAATTCAGGAACATTGAAGACATGAAACAATGCGATGCCTCTCGCACGCTCCCATACGCCAAGCATCAATCCCGCACATCTTATTGCAGAGCCCACAAAAGCAACAAGCAAACAAGCACATGTCAACAGCCCGCCCCCGCCAATAAATCTGCCATAAGAATCTCCCGTCAGAAGCAGCAGAAGGAACTTCACAAGAGTACCGGGATAGACCATATACCCAAGCAGCCCCGCACAGAATACTACCGGAGTTATCCAACTCAAAATCATAGAATTGGGGACACCTGCACGCCCCATGCCACGCCCCATAGCAAAGGTTGACCAAGGACGGATCAGATAGGTGGCAAAAGTCAGGAAACTACCTATCGTAGGAAGGCCAAACAGATAGCCCGAGATACCGCTCTTAGGTGGCGAAGCGACCGCATTGGTTGCGGCAGCCCATTCCTCCATCATCGCTTGAGCTTTATTGTCTTCATCCGTAAGCATTTGCGCAGAAATCCCTGAAAAAATGAAAATAAACAGACAATACAAAACAGCAAACAAATCATGCGCTGTTTACACGAGGCAAGGTAAACAGAACAAGTATTCAGTTAGGCCTGTTTAAATTTTTCCAGCGTCCGCCGTTCCGCCCGCTCCAATCTCCCGATGATCGCCCCCAGCTCTTCCCCCTTCGCACGAGCCTGTTTCCAGATTTTAAGGCAGGATCTTGGGGACCACGGCAGAGTGGCCCCGCGCATCCAGGCGCGCAGCTCTGGCGGCAAGCGGTCGTATTCGCGCATCGGGTCGGTCTTGCGGCGGCGCAGAGGAAGCGGCGTTGCGCCGCGGTTCGCGCTTCTCTGGCGGCGATTGTTCATGCGGCCTGGTCCGCCCGTCGCCAGACCGGAAACGGATCGGGCATTTCAGCATAGGCGTCAAAGCGATCCGGCGTCGCGTCATGGATCAGGCAGGCATCAAGGCGGCGTTCAATCGCGGGCCAGTCAATGCCGCTGCCAATGAACACCAGCTCCTGGCGACGATCCCCGAAAGGTTCGGACCAGTGCTTTGCCATATAGTCCCGCGCCGACGGGTGATCCGGCCAGCGCTCCGCCGGGACCGACGCCCACCATGTCCCCAGCGGCGCAACCGATGACAAAGCGCCCGCCAGCGAATATTCCGCCACCCATTCCGGCCGCGTCACCAGCCAGAAATGCCCCTTTGCCCGGATCACGCCGGGCAGATCGCCATTCAGAAACGCGTGGATTTTCACCGGATCAAAAGGCGCCCGCGCGCGATACACATGCGAGGTGATGCCATATTCATCGGTTTCCGGCATGTGATCGGCAAAACCATACAGTTCCTTCGCCCACATCGGATGTTCATGGGCCTTTTCAAAATCAAACAGGCCGGTGTTCAGGATCTCCCCCGCAGGCACATCGGAATAATCCGCCTCAATAATCTTCGCATCTGCGTTCAGGCTGCGGATGATTTTACGTGCTGCATCCACCTGCCCCGGATTGGCAGCTGAAACTTTGTTCAACACAACCACATCCGCAAATTCCAGCTGATCCACCAGCAGATTCACAAGCGTGCGGTCATCACCCTCGCCCGCGACTTCGCCGTGATCGGACAGGAAGTCATGACTGGAAAAGTCTCGCATCAGGTTGACCGCATCCACCACCGTCACCATCGTATCCAGCCGCGCCACGTCAGACAGGCTGTCCCCATTTTCATCGCGGAAATCAAAGGTCGCGGCCACGGGCAGCGGTTCGGCAATGCCGGTGGATTCGATCAACAGGTAATCAAAGCGGCCCTCACCGGCCAGGCGCCGGACTTCTTGCAGCAGATCATCGCGCAGGGTGCAGCAGATGCAACCATTGGACATTTCCACCAGGGTTTCATCTGTATGGCTGAGTCCCGCCCCGCCTTCGCGCACAAGATCGGCATCGATGTTGACCTCAGACATATCATTCACGATCACTGCCACCCGCAATCCATCACGGTTGTTCAGCACACGGTTCAACAAGGTGGTTTTCCCGGCCCCGAGAAAGCCGGAAAGAACAGTGACGGGCAGACGACTGTCTGCTTGCTGGATCGGGGACATGGCGCATTTCCTGAGTATGTAATGTTATAATATAACAAATCATAATCCTGAAAATCCCGCAACCCGGATTCCTGCGCAGAAACGAAAAACGCCTGCCCTTTTGCAAGGACAGGCGTTTCTGATCGAAAAGATCGAATGTCTTAGCGACGCAGACCCAGGCGTTTGATCAGGTCCTGGTAGCGTGCTTCGTCTTTGGCGCGCGCGTAGTCCAGCAGTTTACGACGCAGAGCAACCATTTTCAGAAGACCACGGCGACCGTGGTTGTCTTTTTTATGGGTTTTGAAGTGCTCAGTCAGCGTCGCAATACGGGAAGACAGGATCGCAACCTGTACTTCAGGTGAACCAGTGTCACCTTCTTTGATTGCGAATTCTTTCATCAGGCGTGCTTTTTCTTCAGCAGTAATCGACATCGGGGTCTCCTTAATAAGAGTTAAAAGAATGGCGCAGGCCGGGATGTCGTCCAGCTCAGGCCCATGGAGGTACCGCCAGACTCCTTAGAATCTGCCGGATGTGCGCGTTTACTGAATTTCAACGCAAAAGAAAAGGGAAAGCTTGCCCAGGCCGTCAGGATGCCGGTGCCTGAATAACAATCTGATCCGCATTCAGATCAGAAACCCCGGCCAGCGAGGCTATAACTTCGCCATTCAGAAGGATTTGACTGGCACCAGAAACATCAGGATCGCTTTCAACCGTCAGTTCCGGAACACCATTTATCGCCTCATCCCAGATCAGCACAAGCGTATCCGTTTCGGCATCAAAATCCATGATCCGCGTCCCGGGATCAACCTGATCCGTCAAATTCCAGGCCCCAAGGGTAAAACTGTCGGCCCCTTCCCCGCCGCTGGCGATATCACCAACACCCAGGACAATCTGATCATCCCCCGCGCCACCATTCAGAAAATCGCTGTCATCGGTATCCGCCCCGGTTTCGGGGTCAGCGACCAGCCCGGTCAGAACATCATCGCCCAATCCGCCCTGCAGGCTATCGGCCCCGGCACCACCGGATAATATGTCATTTCCGACGCCCCCCTGAAGGTTGTCGACCCCGTCGCCGCCAGACAGCACGTCATCGCCATCACCGCCAACGACGAAATCATCGCCATCACCGCCGCTTACAAAATCATCGCCATTTTCGCCATAAACGTCGTCATCGCCTGCGCCGCCGGACACGTCGTCATCGCCTGCGCCTGCGTGCAATTCATCATCACCTTCGTCACCTGTAATGATGTCATCGCCATCACCGCCATCAACCCAGTCATCCCCCAGGCCTCCGGAAATCTGGTCGCCACCGTCATACCCATTCAGCAGGTCATCGCCACCGGCCCCGCTGATGTCATCGTCCTCAGAAGTTCCCACCAGGGTGTTCGCGTCATCATTGCCAGCAAGCAGGTCGCCGGTTGTGCCGGTGTCCGTATCATCACCGCCTGTGTTCACGCCTTCTTCATCTGCATTGTCATTGTCCGGCATAATTTCAGCAAGACCAACGGCCGACCCTACAAACAAAGCCCCAAGCAGTGAAAAAAGTCCAAGCATACGAATGACCTGTCAAATCTGTTACGCGCGCAATCATTGCCCGCATAATAGATCCAGCGGGCACAAGCGCACCCTCTGATACCACCTCAAAATTTTCAAAGGGTTAACGTTTATGAGAAATTTCAGCTGTCCGGCGCTTTTTGCGTAATAACGTCCACGATCTCAGCCGCCCATTCCCCGATGACCGGGATAAAGTCTATAGAAGACAGGGAATAAACGATCCAGGACACAAGCAATGTCGCCCCCAGAAGCGTGCCCAGACCAAAGGCCATTCCGCGCATAAGCTGAAACAAAATTAGTTTGGGAATTGAATTGTGCAGCCTTACGAAACGATGCGCATTCAGGGTTTCCATCTCGCGGCGCAGTTTCGCGATTTCTTCAGACATCTGTGATTCTTCGACCAGGGCAACAACGGGCTGTGCCTCAACATCCATATCTGTCTCGCTCATCACTGCTCCTCAGGTCGTATCACCCCATCCCAGGGCGTGGGTTGTGTCTGATATGAAATATAAAGCGGATGGCGCGGATGACCAGCTTTGGACACGCCCAAAGTTGCCAGGGGCCGCCCGGTTGCGCGTAAAACTGCCGCAATCTCTGCCCCGCGCCCCTGATGATCCCCATGCGCGCCCCAGCCACATAACGTCAGATCCGCCCACTGGGCCGCCTCTGCAACCAGTGCGTCATTCTCAGGCCCGACCGGATGCTTCGCCTTCTTCAGGTTTTTCGGATCCGTATCGCGCCAGGCAAAAATATTCGTAATCTTTATCCCGCCATACCCCAGCGCCCGCCCCCGGCGTTCGCAACGCTCAATCGTCGGGTCATTCTGCACCTCTGTCGCGGTGGACGGGTTCAGCATCACATAGGTCAGGCGCGGCGCGGCTTCATCCCAGACACGTGTCAGCGCATAGCGATATCGCTCGCAATCGGAATATATCGCAACCGAGGCCGCATCGCCTTTCAGGAATTCTCTGGTGATCATAGCTCTGTTTCGCGTGTCGGCCTGAAAAGTGCAAGATTTCTTTCCCACGGGATCAATTCCGGCCCCGCAACATCACAGAAATCTGGCGGACAGCCGGGAACCATGTGATAAACACCTGACTGCATAAGGAGCGCCCCGGAATGATCGCCTATGTCACCGTCGGAGTGAACGACATCGCCCTTGCGGAACGTTTCTATTCCGCCGTCCTGCCCGCGCTTGGGTATCGGCTGGAAAGATACCAAGGTGATCTCAGCTATATTCTGCCGGTGGAACCTGGCACGCGCCCCGTGCATCCCGACTTTTACGTCAAAGCCCCGTTCAACGGTGAACCCGCCATGGCCGGGAACGGCAATATGGTGGCGTTTGATGCGGGCAGCCAGGCAAAGGTGCGCGACCTGCACGCCGCTGCCCTTGCAGCCGGGGGTTCAGATGAAGGTGGCCCTGATTTCCGGGCATCTTACGGGCCCCATTTCTTTGTCGCCTACCTGCGTGATCCCCAGGGCAATAAAATCGCCCTGTTTTCCGACAATCCGGATGAACCCGGGCGGGATGAATAGTTAACAACACCTTGCCCGCATCGTTCCCCGTATATGCATAAGATGTGCATATAAAGTGCATAGATTGTGCATGCGATATTCTGGCGTTTTAGTCTGTTTCATCCGCTCACAGATTGGTGTGCATGTGTGAACATATAAAACGCAATCCTCACGGATCTGTGTCTTGAAGGTGATCTGAAGCACCCCCAAATCAATCACATCGGAAGCAACAAGACTTCCACCGAAATGAAACAACACCCAGACCCTTGAAAGGTTAACGCTATGAAAACTGTAATCGCATCCATCCTCGCCCTGACTGTTGCTGCTCCTGCTTTTGCGGGCGCCAAAGATGTTGAGGCACATTTCGCACAGGACAACACCGGTATTGAAAGCGTTGTTGTTGAACGCTCAAGCCCGGTCACCGCAGAAGCCGTTGAAATCTTTGCTGATCTGGCGCTTGAGGCTGGCACAGGCATCGAAACACAAGCCAACCCATCCGTTGGCGCAACCCTGTCCTCTAAGGGCGGCGTGAACCCGGTAGCAGCCGCATGGTTCGCAGGCCAGCTGGCATCTGAGAATGCATCTGACCGGTAAGGTCAAAAGTTAACATCTTTGATGAAACGAAAAGGCCCGGGACGATCCCCGGGCCTTTTATATTCTGTCAGTGCAGGAAAACCCTGTTCGGGTGCAATTCACCAGCTTTATAAACCCCGACGGCCACAGCCTTACCTTCAAAAGACGCCCAGGCCTCATCGCCATATTCCGCATCACTGCTGAAAACCAACCCCGGATTCCCGTTCTTCATTTTCACCGCACCTTCCGCCGTCGCAGTGACTTCGGGGATGCCGTCAAGGCCCGCTTCAAGCGGGTGCAGGTATTGGTCAAGCTCACCGGTTTTGGCAAATTCTTCAACCACTTCCATGCTGATACCATCTTCGGTTTCAAACGGGCCGGACCAGATGCGGCGCAGCTCACGCACATGGCCAAGACAGCCCAGCTTTTCACCCAGATCCCGGGCAATCGCGCGCACATAGCCGCCTTTGCCACAGGTCATTTCCAACTCGACATGGTCTGCATCCGGGCGAGAGATAAACTTCAGCTCTTCCACATAAAGCGGGCGCGCTTCGATCTGAACATCTTCGCCATCACGCGCCAGTTTGTAGGCGCGCTGACCGTCGATTTTCACCGCAGAAAACTTTGGCGGGATTTGCATGACGTCGCCCACAAAATCAGGCAGTGCAGCGATAATATCCTCATCAGAAGGGCGCAGATCGTTTTCAGCGATCACTTCGCCTTCCTGGTCATCCGTGTTGGTCGCCTGGCCCAGACGCACCGTAAAACGGTACGCTTTCAGCGCATCGGTGATAAACGGCACGGTCTTGGTGGCTTCGCCCAGCGCAATCGCCAGAACACCCGTGGCTTCGGGGTCAAGCGTGCCTGCATGGCCAGCTTTCTTTGCATCCATCGCCCAGCGCACTTTGTTCACCACCGCGCTTGATGAAATGCCCGCCGGTTTATCAATCACCAGCCAGCCAGAAATATCGCGACCTTTGCGCTTGCGTGCCATGTTCAGACCTTTGTTTCTTATGGAAACCGCCTGCTAACGGGCGGCGGCCTCTGCGTCAAGCGTTAGGGGGTTACAACCGTGCCGACAATCGCACCAACCGAGAAACCAAAATCAGATCGCCCGGTGGTTCCATTGTAAAGCCGGGACACTTTACCATCAAAGTAAAGCGCGTTGGGCAGGTTCAGGTAATCCCGGAACAGCGTTGCGAAATCGTGGAAATTTACACGTTCATTGGAAATCGCGAACACCGCGCGTTGCCCGTCGGCAGATGTACCCACACCATTGCGGATGTGTTTAGACCTGCCATCCGGCAGCAGGCGCGGATGCAGTGCCCCATCAATCACCAGCATCGGGCCGGATTGCGTGGCATATTCACAGCTGGGCTTGCTTTCGCGAAACGCGTTGGTTTCAATCACATTCAGCGTGTCGCCAATGCAAAACACACCATTTGGTGTCAGACCAAAGTTGCCAAACCCACCGCCAGAGGCCAGGGCAGATTTTTCTGCGCCGCCTTCGATATAAAGACCAACCGGGCTGTAATCATCGTGATACATGCCCGCATTCATCGCAAAGCCCAGCGCCTGGCCGTCGGGCAGATTATTGTTGATGGTGGAAAAATGCCCCATCACTTCGCCATCCGCATCGGAATGAAAAAGGCGCAGGTCCGCATTGGCCTGCACCTCGCAAATTGTGAAAGACTGATCAAGCCAGGTCACATCTTCGCACGGACCACCCGCTGCAAAAGCAGGGGACAGAAGGCAAAGATATGCGGCAATCAGTTTCTTCAAATGTCATCTTCCTCATCAGGCAGGGCAACATCGCGCTTTACCTTATCATTGTCCAGAAGACGGCGGGTCGCATCCATCTGGTCAAAGGTCATGTCGATTTCATAGCGCAGTTCCGGCGTGTGTTTCAGCGCCATCTTTTTCCCAATCATCCGGCGGATTTCATGGCGGTTCTTGCGCAAAAGCGACAGGGCGTCTTCCGCACCTTCACCGCCCAGAGGCAGGATAAAAGCGGTTGCGATATGCAGGTCCGGGGTGCAGCGCACCTCGCCCACGGTGATCGAAATACGGTTCAGATCCGGATCGTGGATATCACCACGCATCAGGATTTCGGACAGATTGCGACGGATCAGTTCGCCGACGCGAAGCTGCCGCTGTGACGGGCCACGCCCGGCGTTATGTGAATTCTTTGCCATATACCCCGTGTAAATGCGTGCGCGCGGCGGTGCAAGCAGGGGTTTTCACACGGCCACGATCAGGCTATTGCCTGCTGTTAAGGAAAATGGAGTGCGCAAGATGACATATCTGCCCGGTGTGGTGATTACAGGGGCGTCCGGCCGTATGGGCCAGATGCTGATCAAAACGATTTCCGCCAGCGATAAGCTGCGTCTTGTCGGCGCGCTGGAACGTCCCGGCCATGACTGGATCGGGCGCGATGTGGGCGAAGCCATGGGCGGCGCTGCACTTGGTGTTGCGGTGACGGACGATGCGCTGGAAGCGTTTTCCAAAGCCCAGGCCGTGATTGATTTCACCTCCCCGGATGCCTCTGTCGCTTTTGCAGATCTCGCAGCACAAGCCCGTGCTGTGCATGTGATCGGCACCACCGGCTTTGAAGACCACCACATTGAACGTCTTGGTTTCGCCGCCCTGCATGCGCGCATTGTGCGCGCCGGCAACATGAGCCTGGGTGTCAATCTGCTGGTGCAGCTGACAAAAAAAGTTGCCGCGGCTCTGGATGAAGATTTCGACATCGAAGTGATCGAAGCCCACCACAATCAGAAAGTCGACGCGCCATCCGGCACCGCCCTGATGCTGGGCGAAGCGGCGGCGGATGGCCGTGGCGTGGATCTGCAAGAGGTGTCCGATAACGCCCGCCACGGCATCACCGGCAAACGTGAACGCGGCCATATCGGATTTTCCAACATCCGCGGCGGCGACATCATTGGCGAACATGATGTGCTGTTCGCAGGCCCCGGTGAACGTATCACCCTGCGCCATGCCGCAAGTGACCGCAGCATTTACGCCCGTGGTGCAATGAAAGCCGTACTTTGGGGGCTGGATCAGAAACCGGGCGCCTATGACATGCTGGATGTGCTGGGGCTGAATTAAGCCCCCCTCTCTCCTTCGTGATTTGGAAGCAACGGCCTGCAAGGTCTAAGCTTCGGCAAACACCAGGGGGAGAAGAACATGAAGTCCGATATTCTACTGACGCGCCGCCAGGCGCTGATCACCGGGGCATCGCTGCCACTTGCGGCTGCCTCGGCCACGCCAGCCCTTGCTGCGGCTGAGATGCAGGGGGCGTATACCCCGGCTTTCTCACGTTTCACGCTGGGTGATTTCGAAATCACGACACTTCTGGCCGGAACAACCATTGCAGGCGATGTCCAGGGCATCTTCGGCACAAATGTCAGTTCTGAGGAATTTGCCGATGTGTCCGCACGCAATTTCATTCCCGCCGACCAGACCGAATTCTACTTCACCCCAACCCTTGTGAACACGGGCCAGGATCTGATCCTCTTTGATACCGGCCTGAACGCAGCACAACTTATTCAGGCCCTGAATGCCTCTGGCTACACAGCGGAACAAATTGATGTGGTTGTAATCACCCATATGCATTTTGACCACATCGGCGGATTGATGGCCGATGGCACCCCGACCTTCCCCAATGCGCGCTATGTTACGGGGTCGGTCGAATACAACCACTGGAATGGCGCGGAAGACGCGGCATTTGAAAGCAACGTGCGCCCGCTGGCCGAAAAGATGAGTTTCCTGGAAGACGGCGGATCCGTCGCCCCGGGGATCACTGCTGTGGCGGCATTCGGGCACACCCCCGGCCATATGGCGTTTATGATCGAAAGCCAGGGGCAATCTGTGTTGCTGTTCGGGGATACGGCGAACCACTATGTCTGGTCACTGGGATACCCCGATTGGGAAGTGCGCTTTGACATGGACAAAACCGCGGCTGCCACCACCCGGCGCAGGCTGTTGGATATGCTGGCCAGCGACCGGATCCCCTTTATCGGCTATCACATGCCTTTCCCGGCCCTTGGATATGTGGAACGCCGAGACAGCGGGTTCCGCTATGTTCCCGCAAGTTATCAGTTCCGGCTGTGATCAGAGCGCGGGCAAACCGCTGAAATTTTCAAACCCTTCTGTGGTGCTGGCGACTGAGGCTTCGAACGTCTCAATCATCGGCATCACGAAGGGTTCGACTTTTTCAGCCCAGACCGGCCCGTCATAAAAATCGTTTTTAATACGTTCGCGGGCCTCTTCCGTGTCAAAAGCCCGCATCCAGTGTACAACATCCGGGTTTTCTTCATCCCGCATCGGGCCAAAAACCCGCATACCTGCATCGCGCAAAGCCTGACGATTCACCGTTTCAAAGAAGTGAATGAAATCTTCGCGCCTGCCGGGTTTCAGTGTGTATCTGCGAATTTCAATAATCATAGGCTGCCAGGTCAGAAATCGACCGCGATTCCCTTTTTCTCCCAGTCGCCGTAACGCACGGGTTCCGGCCCTTCGCGTCCGCCCAGCTCGACCGGCATCGCATCGCCCTTTGCGGCCTTTTTACGTGCAGCAGCCTCTGCCAGCGCACGGCCTGCGGGGGTGGACAGATCAAATTCCTGAGGCTCAGACATGGCGCAAACCTTTGTGCTGCTTGTGGTGTTCGCCTCTGTCATATAGGGAAACAGACCTTACGGGCAAGCAAAGGACACGGATATGGCGGAACAGGGACTGGCAGCACGACAGGCAGCAGCAGCGCTTTTGCGCGGGGTTCTTGTGGATGGGCGCCTGCTATCAGAATTGCCCGCACCAAAATTATCCGATCCGGCGGAACTTGCCCGCGCCCAGCGCCTGGCCGTCACAACTCTGCGTTGGCAGGACCGAGCGGATCGCCTGTTGGGCCGGTATCTGCGCAAAATGCCCCCGGCTGAGGCCATGGTTCTACTGCGTCTTGGCACGGTTGAGATCTGCGAAGAAGGCGCTGCCGCCCATGGTGTTGTGAACGCCATGGTCAGCCTTGCCCAGAAACACAAAAGCACAAAACATTTCAAAGGCCTGATCAACGCGACCCTGCGCAAAGTCAGTGGCGAGGGCCGTGGCAAATGGCGCAGCCTGCCTGCCCCGCAACTGCCAAAATGGCTGCGCAAACCGCTGGGCGATGATTATGGCAAAGCCACCGTCGTTGCGATGGAAGAAGTTCAGGCCATGCAGCCCCCCCTGGATCTGACCGTGAAGAATGGTGACAGCCAGGCGCTGGCTGAAAAGCTTGGTGGCGAAGTCATGCCTGGTGGCTCTGTCCGCCTGCGCGAATATGGTCAGGTCAGTAAACTGCCCGGCTTTAAAGAAGGCGACTGGTGGGTGCAGGATATGGCAGCCGCCCTGCCCGTACAGCTACTGGGCCTGAAACCTGGCGAAACAACCCTGGATCTTTGCGCCGCTCCTGGCGGGAAAACCATGCAAATGGCCGCACTTGGCGCAGATGTCACCGCATTGGATCTGTCTGAAAAACGCATGACACGGGTGCAGGAAAATCTGGACCGTACCGGTTTGAGCGCAAAGCTGGTCACAGGGGACGCGCTGGAACATCAGGGGCAATATGATGCGATCCTGCTGGATGCACCCTGTTCTGCCACCGGCACCATGCGCCGTCACCCGGATCTGGCGCGGGCCAAGGATGGTTCCGATTTCCCGGGTCTTTTTGAACTGCAGGAACGTATGATCGACCACGCCCTGACATTGCTTGCCCCTGGCGGGCGACTGGTTTTCTGCACCTGTTCCCTGCTGCCGGATGAAGGTGAGATTCAGGCAGAAGACGCGCTGAAACGGCATGATGACCTTGAAATCATCCGGCCAGACCTGCCGTTTATCGACCCGGCATGGATCAAACCAGAAGGCGGCATTCGCCTGCGGCCCGATTACCTGGCGGATCAGGGTGGCATGGATGGGTTCTATATGGCGCTTATGCGTAAGACCTGACTCTTTTTCACGGTGACAGCGCCCCGGCGCACAGTTTATGTTTGTATGAACCACCAGAACAGAATCTGGATAAGCAGACAGGGCAACAGGCACAGCGTGGCACGAGAAGAAACCATCAGCGCAAAAATCGCACGGCTGACAAACCGGCTTCAGGCACGGCGTGCCCGTCGTGCACAGCCTGCGACCGGCTTTGTGTCGCAGCCGGAACCGCGCACCCTGGGTTCTTTTGCCAAAGGCCGGCAGCTTTGCGCCGGGAACTTCCTGTTTGCCGGTCACCTGGCTGAGGCCCGCGATACCCTGATCTGGGATATCGACATGCCGTCGCGTGCCTTTGAAGAAACCCTGAACGGCTTCACATGGCTGGATGATCTGGCCGCAGTCGGTGATCTGAAATCCCGTCAGAAAGCCCAGGCCTGGCTTATGGCCTGGATTGATCGCTATGGCGGGGGTGCCGGTGCGGGCTGGACACCGGATCTGACCGGGCGGCGCATTATCCGCTGGATCAATCACGCGCTGTTTCTGCTGAACAACCTGCCATCGGAAGATTCCGATCGTTTCTTTGCCAGCATGGGGCAGCAGGTGTCTTTCCTGTCCAAACGCTGGAAAGTCGCAAGCCCAGGCCTGCCCCGGTTTGAGGCCCTCACCGGGCTGATTTACGCGGGCCTCGCCCTGAGCGGCATGGATCATCTGGTGAAACCTGCCATGGATGCCCTGGCAAAAGAATGCACCGCACAAATTGATGATCAGGGCGGCATTCCCACGCGAAGCCCCGAAGAACTGCTTGAAGTCTTCACCCTGCTCACATGGGCTGCAGCAGCCCTGGCCGAAGCGGGGCGCATGGCACCTGACGCCCATAAAGCCGCGATTGATCGCATCGCTCCAACCCTGCGCAGCCTGCGCCATGCAGATGGCGGGCTTGCGCGTTTTCACAGCGGCGGGCGCGGCACAGAAGGGCGGCTTGACCATGCCCTGGCGGCATCCGGCATCCGCGCGAAGACCCGCAAAGGTCTGTCCATGGGGTTTGCCCGGCTTCAGGCCGGACGCACCAGCATTGTGATTGATGCAAGCGCCCCGCCCAAAGGCGAATTCTCCGCCAATGCCCACGCATCGACCTTCGCAATGGAACTGACATCCGGGCGCAGACCGCTGATCGTGAACTGCGGTTGCGGGGCCGGGTTTGGCGAAGACTGGCAGCGCGCCGGGCGGGCCACCCCATCCCATTCCACGCTGGGGATTGAAGGTTATTCCTCCGCCCGCCTCGGCACCGCAGGCTATATCGGCGGGCAAAAGCGCGAACTGCTGACGCAGGGCGCAAAAGATGTGCTGCTGGAAAGCAGTTCCGGCCTGGAAAACATCCATTTCCACGGCGGCCATGATGGCTATCGCGAAAGCCACGGGCTGACCCATGTGCGCGAACTTGATCTCAGCCAGGACGGGCGGGTGCTGATTGGCGAAGACACGCTGATGACCCTGACCGATCCGGACAAACAGAAATTCGACACCGCCATGGATCAGGTCAAGCTGCAGGGCATCCGGTTTCAGCTGCGGTTTCACCTGCACCCTGACGTGGATGCGGCGCTTGATATGGGGGGCAAAGCGGTTTCGCTGGCCCTGCGCAGCGGTGAAATCTGGGTCTTCCGGCAAAACGGCAGCCATGGAATCAGCCTGGAACCCTCGGTTTATCTGGAAAAAGACCGCATAAAACCGCGTGCGACGAAACAAATCGTTCTATCTGGCCGGGTTATGGAGTATGCCGCCCGCATAAGCTGGACTCTTTCCAAGACCCAGGACACGCCCACGGCTGTGCGTGACCTGCAGATGGATGAACCCGACTTCGACATGTGACCAAGTTCTGACCCAACGCCAGGAAGCCCTGATGACCGATCTTTCCCCTATCCGCCGCGCCCTTATCTCTGTGTCCGACAAATCCGGGCTGATCGACCTCGCCCGTTCTCTTTCCGACCGCGGGGTTGAACTTCTGTCCACCGGCGGGTCTGCTGCTGCGATCCGCGATGCGGGCATTGCGGTGAAAGACGTGTCTGACATCACGAACTTCCCGGAAATGATGGATGGCCGCGTCAAAACCCTGCACCCGAAAGTGCATGGTGGCCTGCTGGCCCTGCGTGACAATGATGATCACGTGGCTGCGATGAATGAACATGGCATTGGCGCGATCGACCTGCTGGTTGTGAACCTGTACCCGTTCGAAGCGGCGCTCGCCCGTGGTGCTGATTATGCTGAGATGATCGAAAACATCGACATCGGCGGCCCCGCGATGATCCGCGCGGCTGCCAAGAACCACGGTTTTGTCACCACCATCGTTGATGTTGAGGATTACAGCGCGCTTCTGGGTGAACTGGATGCAAACGACGGCGCAACCACCTACGCCTTCCGCCAGCAACAGGCCCAGATCGCTTATGCCCGCACCGGTGCTTATGATGCTGCGGTTTCCACCTGGATGGCCGCAAGCATTGGCAAAGAAACCCCACGCCGCCGTGTGTTCGCGGGTGAGCTGAAACAAAGCCTGCGTTACGGTGAAAACAGCCACCAACAGGCGGCGTTTTACACTGATGGTTCCGCGCGCCCCGGTGTTGCAACTGCCGTGCAGCTGCAGGGCAAGGAACTGTCCTACAACAACATCAATGACACGGATGCGGCCTATGAACTGGTCGCGGAATTTGACCCGGCAGAAACCGCAGCCGTTACCATCATCAAACACGCAAACCCCTGTGGTGTTGCCAAAGGTGCAACCCTGGTTGAAGCCTACCAAAAGGCGTTTGACTGTGACCGTACCTCTGCCTTTGGCGGGATCGTGGCGCTGAACCAGCCGCTGGATGCGGAAACCGCCACAAAGATCGTTGAGATCTTTACTGAGGTCGTGATCGCGCCCGGTGCCTCTGATGAGGCCAAAGAAATCTTCGCCGGTAAGAAAAACCTGCGCCTGCTGCTGACCGATGCCCTGCCTGCGCCGCGTGCCTCCATCACCGCTTATAAACAAGTGTCTGGCGGTATGCTGGTTCAGGACAAAGACGTGGGTTACGTCGGCATGGATGACCTGAAAGTCGTCACTGAAAAAGCCCCGACAGATGAACAAATGCAGGATCTTCTGTTCGCCTGGAAAGTCGCAAAACACGTGAAATCCAACGCGATTGTTTATGTAAAAGATCACGCAACCGTTGGCGTCGGCGCCGGCCAGATGAGCCGCCTCGACAGTGCCAATGTCGCCGCCTCCAAAGCGCAACGTATGGCCGACGAACTGGACCTGGATGCCAGCCTTGCCAAAGGATCTGCGGTTGCGTCTGATGCGTTCTTCCCCTTTGCTGACGGCCTGCTGGAAGCTGCCGCTGCCGGTGCAACCTGTGTGATCCAGCCTGGTGGTTCCATGCGCGATGACGATGTGATCAAGGCCGCAAATGACGCGGGTCTTGCCATGGTCTTCACCGGCATGCGCCACTTCCGTCACTAAGCAACCGGCCAGGAGCCCGACACAATGAAACGCATGTTTATCGCCGGGTTCCTGACCTTCCTGCTGGACCAGCTGTCCAAGCAATATGTGGTTGAATGGCTGGATCTGAAAACCCTGGGCGTGATGGAAGTCTTTCCGCCCTATCTGACCTTCCACATGGCCTATAACTACGGCATCAATTTCGGCCTGTTCAGCGGTTCTGATTCCCGCTGGCTGCTGATTGCCCTGGCCCTTGTGATTTCCGCCTGGGTTGCCTGGTGGGTGCGCAGTGAGGGTGACAAGAAATGGATGCAGATTTCCGGCGGCATCCTGATTGGCGGCGCATTGGGCAATGTGATTGACCGGGTGGTTTACGGCGCTGTTCTGGATTTTCTGAACATGTCCTGCTGCGGCTTTGAAAACCCCTATTCCTTTAATGTCGCAGATATCGCGATTTTCATTGGCGCTTTTGGCCTTGTGATCTTTTCCGGAAACAAAAAGACCCGCTGAATACGCCAGGATTTGCCGAAGCTGAATATGCCAGGTGACGTGCGGTTTTGCACAGGCTATAGAGTGATAAGAACGCAGGAGAGACCGATGCAGACCACATTCATCAAGACCGCCACAATCCTGGCCCTTCTGATGCTGCCGGCCGCCTGTGGCGGGCGCAACAGCGAACCCGATCTGCTGGAACTGACAAAAACCGGCACCGGCCCGGATGAATTTGCGATCCTGCCCTCGCGCCCTCTGGAAACACCAACGGATCTGGCAGCGCTGCCCACGCCAACACCCGGCGGCAACAACCGCACCGATCCAAATCCGCTGGCTGATGCCGTTGTCGCCCTTGGCGGCAGTGCGGGCGCACTGACTGAAGACGGCACCACCGGGCCGGACAGCAGCCTTCTGGCACATGCGTCGCGCCACGGCTATTCCCCGGATATTCGTCAGGTGACCGCCGCCGAAGATCTGGAATTCCGCCGCAACAACCGTGGCCGTGTTCTGGAACGTGCGTTTAACGTCAGCGTCTATTTCCGCAAATACCGCCACCAGGCGCTGGATCAGCAGGCAGAACTGCAACGTTTGCGTCAGGCAGGCATCCGCACATCTGCCGCACCATCCGCACCGGCGGAATGACGCGGATTTGAAAAGGCCGGGCTTGTAAGTTTCCGGCCTTCTCATACATTGATCACAGACATAATTATGAGGCGTTTTATGCTGCACCGGATTCTGAAACCTCTGGCGGCACTGGCCTGTTTTGCCCTGCCCGTCACGGCTGAAACCGTGACCGATTTCACCCTGAACAACGGGATGGAAGTGGTCGTGATCGAAGATCACCGCGCCCCTGTCGTCGTGCAGATGGTCTGGTATCGCGTCGGGGCCGCGGACGAACCCGCAGGTAAATCCGGCATTGCGCATTTCCTGGAACATCTGCTGTTTCGCGGCACTGAAAACCTTGCCCCCGGTGAGTTTTCCGAAACCGTCGCGGCCAATGGCGGCACGGATAACGCTTTCACCAGCTGGGATTACACTGCGTATCATCAGCGCGTCGCCTCTGACCGGCTGGATCTGATGATGCAGATGGAAGCCGATCGCATGCGCAATCTGAAGATCGCCGATGAAGATATGGTGATTGAACGCAACGTGGTGCTGGAAGAACGCAATCAGCGCACCGACAGTGATCCCGCCGCCCTGTTTCGCGAACAGCGCAATGCCGCGCAGTATCTGAACCACCCCTACGGCATCCCGGTCATCGGCTGGCGTCATGAAATCGAACAGCTTGATACACAGGATGCGCTTGATTTCTATCAGCGTTTCTATGCGCCCAACAACGCCATCCTGATTGTCGCCGGCGATGTGACCCCGGATGAAGTCCGCGACCTTGCCGAAAAACACTATGGCCCGCTTGCGCCGACCGAAGGGCTTGAAGCCCGTGTGCGTCCGCAAGAACCCCCGCAACTGTCAGAGCGTCGCCTGTCGCTGGAAGATCCGCGCATCGGCCAAAGCTATATTCAGCGCAACTATCTCGCCCCGGAACGTGACCCCGGCGATCAGGAAACCGCTGCGGCCCTGACCATTCTGGCCGAACTGCTGGGCGGCAGCCCCACAACATCCTTCATGGCAAAACGTCTGCAATTTGACGAACAGATCGCGGTTTACACCTCTGCCTGGTACGGCGGCCTGTCTTATGACGACACCAATTTCGGTCTGGCAATTGTGCCGGTGCCCGGCGTTTCCCTGGATGACGCCGAAGCAGCCATGGATCGTGTTCTGGCGGAATTTATTGCGGAAGGCATCGACGCAGATCACCTGGAACGCATCAAGATGCAAAGCCGTGCAGCACAGATTTATGCGGATGATGACGTTGCATCGCTTGCCCGCCGCTACGGTCAGGCACTGACAACCGGGCTGACACTGGATGACATCGGCGCATGGCCTGATCTTCTTCAGGCTGTGACCCCGGAAGATGTGATCACTGCTGCTGAAATGGTCCTTGACCGCAACCGCGCCGTCACCGGTCGCATGATCAAGCCGGAGCTTGCCCAATGACCCGTATTTTCACTTACGTCGCTGCTGTTTTCCTGCTGTCCCTGCCCCTGCGTGCTGAAGTCGACATTCAGGAAATCACCTCCCCCGGTGGCATCAAAGCCTGGCTGGTGGAAGAACATTCCATCCCCTTCACAGCCCTTGAGATTTCCTTCAAAGGCGGCGCAAGCCTTGAAACCCCGGACAAACGCGGCGCAACCAATCTGATGATGGCCCTGCTGGAAGAAGGCACCGGTGACCTGGACAGCCGCGCCTTTTCCGCTGCACGTGAAGCCCTTGCCCTGGAAACCGGGTTTGACGCAGGCGACGACAGCGTATCCGTTTCGGCCCGCTTCCTGACCGAAAACCAGGACGACGCCATCACCTTGCTGCGTGGCGCAATCATCGCACCGAATTTTGATCAGACCGCCGTGGATCGTGTCCGCGAACAGGTGCTGTCAAATATCCGTTCCGATGCACAGGATCCCGGTGCGCTGGCCTCGCGTCGTTTTGACGAACTCGCCTTCCCCAACCACCCCTATGCCACCTCTCGCGATGGCACGGCGGAAACTGTGAACGCCCTGACCCGCGACGATCTGTTCGCCGCAAAAGACGCCACCATGGCGCTGGATCGTGTCTATGTCGGCGCAGTGGGCGACATCACCGCCGAAGAACTGGGATTGTTGCTTGATGCATTGTTGAGCGATCTGCCCGCCACCGGCGCCCCAATGCCGGAACGTGTGGAATTCGCGGCAGGGGGCGGCGTGGAAATCGTCCCCTTCAACACCCCGCAATCTGTCGCCATGTTCGGTCACGCAGGCATCCCGCGCGACGATGAAGATTTCTTCGCCGCCTTTGTCATGAACCGTATCCTGGGCGCCGGTGGTTTTGCTTCGCGCCTGACGCAGGAAGTGCGTGAAAACCGGGGGCTGACCTACGGCATCGGGACCTATCTGGTGCCGATGGAACACGGCGAAATGATCCTTGGTCAGTTTGCATCTTCCAACGACCGTATCGCTGAGGCAATTGATGTGGTGCGCGCCGAATGGGCGAAAATGGCGAATGAAGGCGTGACCCCGGAAGAACTGCAAGCCGCCCAGACCTATCTGACTGGCGCTTATCCCCTGCGCTTTGACGGCAATGGCCCAATTGCAAACATCCTTGTTGGTATGCAGATGCAGGGGCTTGCTGTGGATTACATTGCCACGCGAAACGATAAAATCCGCACTGTAACACAGGAGGACATCGCCCGGGTCGCCGCTGAACTTCTGAATCCCGAAGCCCTGCTTTTTGTAGTGGCCGGACAGCCCGAAGGTCTGGAGTAAAGATTTTTTGAAAAAATCTTGCCCTGTTTTTTCGTAAAAAACAGTCATCGCGAACCACAAAATTCCCTGTGGATGAAACAGGTTTTCGCCTGGTCGAATCGCAGATGTTCATGCTATGTTTTGTGGCATGTCTGCATCCGACCCCAAAATAAGCCCTGCGCAACCCATTATCCGCCAGCTGGATGATGCCGCAATCAACCGCATTGCGGCAGGCGAAGTCGTCGAACGTCCGGCAAGTGCCGTGAAAGAGCTGGTCGAAAATGCCATCGATGCCGGGGCCACACGAATTGATGTGGCAATCGCCGATGGTGGCAAAACCCTGATCCGTGTCACAGACAATGGATGTGGCATTGCCCCGGATCAGCTGCCGCTTGCTCTCTCTCGTCATGCGACCAGTAAAATCGACGGCTCTGACCTGTTGAACATCCATTCCTTCGGGTTCCGGGGGGAGGCTCTGCCATCCCTTGGCGCAGTTGGCAAACTGACCATCACCTCCCGCGCAAAAGGGCAGGATGCCGCAACAATCCGCGTCACCGGCGGCACCACTGATCCGGTTAAACCCGCCGCCCTGAATCAGGGCACTGTGGTGGAACTGCGTGATCTGTTTTACGCAACCCCGGCACGCCTGAAATTCATGCGCACCGACCGCGCTGAAAGCCAGGCGATTGGTGACGTGATCAAACGCCTCGCCATGGCGGAACCCTGGATCGGCTTTACTCTGCGCGATGTATCCAGCGGTGGCGAAGGCCGCGTGACCTTCCGCGCCGATGCCGCCAGCGGAGACCTGTTCGAAGCCCTGCACACCCGCTTGACCAAAGTGATGGGGCCGGAATTCACCACCAACGCCCTGAAAATTGATGCCGAACGCGAAGGCATCACCCTGACGGGATATGCCGCCCTGCCAACCTATTCGCGCGGCGCAGCTGTGGCGCAATTCCTGTTTGTGAATGGCCGCCCCGTACGGGATAAATTGCTGACCGGTGCTCTGCGCGGGGCTTATGCCGATTTCCTGTCGCGCGACCGTCACCCCGCCGCAGCGCTTTTCCTGGAATGCGAACCGGATCGTGTCGACGTCAACGTGCACCCTGCCAAATCCGAGGTCCGCTTTCGCGAACCCGGTGTCGCGCGCAGCCTGATCGTCACCGCTGTTCGCGCCGCTTTGACAGAGGCCGGTCATCGTGCGTCTACCACGGTTGCAGCGGAAACCTTATCCGCCATGCGCCCGGAAATGACCGATCAGCCGCGCGTGTATCAGATGGACCGGCGCAGCAGCTATGCCGCGCCCTACACCCCGTCCGTGCAAGCACGCGACGCAGCTTATGCGGCTCAGGCCCCGCTGATGGACACTCCCGGTTTTGCAGAGGCCTCCATGCCCTCCGCCCGGTTTGAACCGGTGCCAGAACAGCCGCAACTTGACGTGCTTCCGCTTGGTGCCGCCCGTGCCCAGGTGCATGAAAATTACATCATCGCCCAGACAGAAACCGGCATGGTAATTGTGGATCAACACGCGGCGCATGAACGCCTGGTCTATGAAAAACTGAAACATCAGATGGCGGAAAACGGGATTGCTTCGCAGGCGCTTTTGATCCCTGAGATTGTCGAACTGTCCGACGGGGACGCCGCAGCTTTGCTCGCACATGCGGAAAACCTCTCCCGCCTTGGCCTTGTTCTGGAACCCTTCGGTCCCGGCACCATCGCGGTGCGTGAAACCCCGGCAATCCTTGGGGAAATCAACGCAGAAAACATGCTGCGCGATGTGCTGGACGAACTGTCCGATCTTGGCGAAAGTCAGCTGGTGCAGGAAAAACTCGAAGCGATCCTGTCGCGCGTCGCCTGCCATGGTTCTATCCGGTCCGGCCGACGTATGCGGGCCGAAGAAATGAACGCACTTTTGCGCGAAATGGAATCCACCCCCCATTCCGGCCAATGCAACCACGGCCGCCCCACATATGTAGAGCTGAAACTCTCTGACATCGAAAGACTGTTTGGACGCACATGATCACCATCGGCGACACCACCTATTCCATCACCGATCCGGCCGTCTTTGGCACCCTCCTTCTGCTGTTGGTTGTGATCCTGCTGTTTGTCATGCTGAAACGTGCCGGACGCGCGGGTGACGTCAGCGAACAACTGGCGCGGCAGATGATGCAGATGAACGAAGACATGCGCATGCTGGGCAGCAATCAGCAGCATCTTGGCGGGCAGTTGCAATCAGTGTCAGACGCCCAGGCCAACGCGCAAACCCAGGTGATCCAGCGTATGGAAACCCGCCTGGCAACTGTACAGCAACAGATGGCAGATCGCCTGGCGGAAAACGCCCTGAAATCCGCGAATTCCATGTCTGAAATGCAGGAACGCGTGAAGGAAACACTGCACGGGTCTTCCAAACAAACCACCGCATCCCTGACGCAGTTGCAGGAACGCCTGGCGACGATTGATAAGGCACAAAGCAATATCGAAAAGCTGTCCGGTGATGTCTTGGGCCTTCAGGATATTCTGTCAAACAAACAGACACGCGGGGCGTTTGGGGAAATTCAGCTGAATGATATCGTCGCCAAGGCCCTGCCGTCTGACGCCTATAAATTTCAGGCGATCCTGTCCAATGGCAAACGCGCCGACTGTCTGATTCACCTGCCAAACCCACCCGGCCCGATTGTGATCGACGCGAAATTCCCGTTGGAAAGCTACGAAGCTCTGGTCGCCGCCGACACCAAAGAAGACGCCGCCCGCGCGCTTGCCGGGTTACGCACCGCGGTCAAAGCCCATATCAAAGCGATCAGCGAGAAATACCTGATCGACGGGGAAACCGCCGATGGTGCGCTGATGTTCCTGCCCTCTGAGGCCGTTTACGCCGAACTGCACGCCCGCCTGCCCGAAGTCGTGCGCGAAGGATTTGCCGCGCGGGTCTGGATCGTGTCCCCGACCACCTGTATGGCCACGCTGAACACCATGCGCGCGGTTCTGAAAGACGCACGCATGCGCGAACAGGCCGGGGCTATCCGCAAGACCCTGGGCATGCTGCACCGGGATGTGGAACTGGTGGTGGAACGTGTGGGCAAGCTGAACACCCATTTCGGCCAGGCCCGCGATGATCTGGAAAAGATCAACACCGCCGCCGAACGTGCAGGCAAGCGCGCTGCAAAGCTGGATAACTTCGACTTTGAAGAATTGGCCCCGGAAGAGCCACAACCTGCCCTGCCGTTGACGCAGGACTAAAAAAGGGCGACCCAAAGGCCGCCCTTTCGTCAGACTGAAATCAGATCAGTTGAACTTGTAAACCAGAGACACACCAAAGGTGTTGGATGTGCTGGCCTGACCCGCAGCCGGATCAGTGTGGTAATCTGTACGAACGCTTGTGCGCAGGGACAGAGGACCGGACAGGGAAACATTCACGCCCAGATCGTTAGACACCAGTGTATCTGCGGAGGAAGACAGAACGTCTGTGTCGTTGGTCAGGGTCACGTTGTCATTCAGGCTCCAGTACATGCGGGACCCCAGCAGAGCTGCGCCTTCACGTACGGAATTGTCAGCACCCTGCGCCTGGGTGATACGGTAGCCAGGGCCACCCTGTACGCGCCAGTGGAAGTTATCATTATCGATCAGGCGGTAACCAACACCAAAACCTACAAAGCCGTCTTCTTCAAACGCGCCGAATTCGTCATTTGCGTAACGCAGTTTACCATAACCGTAGAAACGTTCGTTGAAATAGCGGCTTGCATCATAAGCACCCAGGAAGGTGTTTGCGCTGCGAGTGCCTTCCTTTTCGCTGTAATTATAGCTCAGGGTGAAATCGTGATCCCAGTTCTCGGTGCCATAGCCAAAACGTGAACCAATACCCAGATCAGTGGTGTCGCTGTTGCCGCTTGTTGCGTTCATGGATGCCGCAACAGAACCACGCCAGCCCAGCGGGCGACGGGAATTGCCAAAACGATCCGCGTCATAGCCGCGCTCATAGTCATCGTTGATATTGGTTTCGATTGCTTCAACAGCGTCTGTTGCCGCGTCGTTGGTGATCTGAACGCCTGTGTCCTGTGCAAAGGCGGCGGTGCCACCTGCAATCATCAATGCAGCCAGAGTTACTGATTTCGCTGTTTTCTGTGTCATCGTTACTTACTTTCATTCTGTTTCGCCGGCCTCCGGACACACCGGCGCTGGCACAGGTCCTGATCTGAGGGCTGGACGGCAGAAGTTTCAGGGGAACCGAATTATGCTTTTCCCCTCTGCCCGGAAACTGCGCAACAATCCGCCAACACCCTGCAAAAACAGGAAAAAATACGCCTATGAGGACATGCAGGCGCACTGGCAATCAACCAATGGCAGGAGGTTGCCGGTACGCGGGGAAACCCGCCTGGCGATCAGGCGGCGAGAAACCGTCCCTCATACTGCTTAAGATCCAGCCGTGCCGTGGGGCCGTAACACCCGGCATTGCTGCGCAGCTCAGGAAAGATTGAAAACATCTCTGCGCGGCTTTCACAGGTCACAGCATTCAACCCCTCGCCCCCCGGGAAAAAGCTTTCGCTCAGCAGCCCATGGGTCCGGACGATTTCATGTTGATCGAACATCAGATGACAATAGGTAACATGGGTCAGTTCATGATCCTGACGGATCTGATCCCCCAGCAGGAACCGCGTCGCCGCCAGAACCTGACTTTGGCCGAACATCAGATTGCAGTTGTACCCCTGCATCAGCACGCGGTGCCCCGGTGACAGACAGACATCAACCTCGGGACAGCCGGGACCAAATTGATGCGCCCGGATGCGAACAGGGGCAAAACGCGCGAACTCTGGTTCTTGCAACGCGACATCCCGGCACCCAATCCAGCGTACTGGCTGCAACCCATTGTCCTCTGTGATGACAAGATCACCGGGCTGTAAGGTTTCAATTGCTCTTGGGCCGGATACTGTGTCGATTAACGTCCCCGCAACGAAACAAGGCATACCCGGGGTGGGTGATGTGGTGGTGACATATCCATCTGTCGGATTGCCGCTCAGCGAACTGCCGGCGCCCGCTGTGCCAATGACATCAGAAACAGTATTGACCGGAACCTGGCCCGATCCATCAGCCGTAACAGTTCCCCCCTCAGTGAAGCTGTTAAACTGCAGGATCGTGCCGTTCTCAATCAGGGCAATCGCACCAAACCGGTGCAGACCATTAAACTGCGTCGGCGAGCCATCATTCAGGACATAGATATCCTTCCCGTCAACAGTCGCTGACGAAGCAAAATTCAGCACACTGGAACTGCGCAATGACCCATTCGGATTGTAGATTTCAATGGTCAGACCGGACACAGGTGTGCCCGCATCAACCATGATCTCTATGAAATCCTGATTTCCATTGCCAGTGTACTTAATCTCAGAGATGAACGGCGTTGCCATTCCCCTGGTCCTTTATACCTGATTTACTGCTCATTCTTTTTTTATTAACGATAAGTAAATCACAATTTCTGGCAAAGATAAACCAATAGGTGAAACCCCGATGCCGGAATTTCCCTCTAAGCTTAATTGCTAAGGCTTTATTAAACCCCAGTGCAGCGCATATGCATAAGATGTGCATAGATTGTGCATGCATAGTGCATCTTTAAATCGGCCCCAAAAACAGAAAAACCCGCCGTTTCCGGCGGGTTTCTGAATGGATTTAGCCAGGTTTATTCCGCCGCGATTGCAGTCGCTTTTTCGACCTTCACCGCTGAGAATTTAAACTCAGGGATTTTGCCATAAGGGTCAATCGCCGGATTGGTCAGTACGTTCGCCGCAGCTTCAACATAAGCGAATGGAACAAACACCATGTCCTCCGCAATCGCCCGGTCCGCACGTGCCATGATCTCGATAGAACCACGACGGGTGGACAGACGTACCATTTCGCCCGGCTCCACACCCAGACGACGCAGGGTTTTAGGGTGCAGGGAACAGTTTGCTTCGGGTTCAACCGCATCCAGAACTTTGGAACGACGGGTCATAGACCCTGTGTGCCAGTGTTCCAGCTGACGCCCAGTTGTCATGATCATCGGGAAGTCCGCATCAGGGGCTTCGTCCGGTGCAATCACGGCAGCAGGGGTGAATTTCGCACGACCATCCGGGCGCGGGAAACCATCGCCAAACACCACAGCCTGACCCGGATCTGTCGGGGACAGGGATGGGTAGGTTACGGTTTCGGTTTTCAGACGATCCCATGTGATGTTGTTCAGGGACTTCATGTTCAGCTTCATCTCGGCGAAAATCTCGCTTGGATGCGTGTAGGTCCAGCCAAGGCCCAGGCGCTGCGCCAGTTCCGTGGTGATCGCCCAGTCTTCGCGCGCCTCACCCGGAGGGGCCACCGCTGGACGTACCATCTGAACCTGACGGTTGGTGTTGGAAACCGTACCGGATTTCTCATAGAGCGCGGACGCTGGCAGGATCACATCCGCATAGTTCGCGGTTTCGGTCAGGAAGATATCCTGCACAACCATCAAATCAAGCTTGGCAAAAGCATCCCGTGCGTGTTCCGCATCCGGATCAGACATGGCCGGATTTTCACCCTGGATATACATGCCTTTGATATTGCCTGCATAAACCTGATCAACGATCTCGGTCACGGTCAGACCTTTTTCATTGCTGAAATCGTCAGAACCCCAGACACCAGTGAAATTATCACGGATCTGATCGTCAGTCACAGTCTGATAATCCGGCAGGAACATCGGGATCAGGCCCGCGTCAGACGCACCCTGCACGTTGTTCTGACCACGCAGCGGGTGCAGACCCGCGCCTGGACGGCCAACCTGACCACACATCAAAGCAAGGCTGATCAGACAGCGGGAATTGTCTGTGCCGTGGATGTGCTGGGACACGCCCATCCCCCAGAAGATCAGCGCAGATTTTGCACCGGCATAGATGCGAGCAACGTCGCGAATGGTTTCCGGGTCAATGCCGGAAATCGCTTCCATTTTCTCGGGGCTGAAGTCCGCCAGGTGGGCTTTTTCAGCTTCCCAGTTCTCAGTGTAAGTTTCAATATACTGCTCGTCGTACAGCTTTTCTTCGACAATCACATGCATGATTGAGTTCAGAAGCGCCACGTCAGCACCCGGACGGAATTGCAGCATGTGATCGGCAAATTTGCGCATGCCCACGCCGCGCGGATCCATCACGATCAGCTTGCCACCGCGTTTGGCGAACTGTTTGAAATAGGTCGCCGCAACCGGGTGGTTTTCAATCGGGTTACAACCGATGGTGATCGCCACGTCGGCATTTTCGATCTCGTTAAAGGTCGCAGTCACCGCACCGGATCCGACGTTTTCGATCAACGCAGCTACGGAAGACGCGTGACACAGACGTGTACAGTGGTCGACGTTGTTGTGCTTGAAGCCCTGACGGATCAGCTTCTGGAACAGGTAGGCTTCCTCATTGGTACATTTCGCAGAACCAAAGCCCGCAATCGCACGACCGCCATGAGCCTGCGCCAGGTTCGCCATGCCGCCAGCGGCTTTTTCCATGGCTTCGTCCCAGGTCGCTTCGCGGAAGTGGGTCATCAGATTTCCAGGATCAACGTTCAGACCCTTTGCAGGTGCATCATCGCGGCGGATCAGCGGTTTGGTCAGGCGGTGATCATGGTGGATATAGTCAAAGCCGAAACGGCCTTTCACGCACAGACGACCTTCGTTTGCCGGGCCATTGATGCCCTCAACGTATTTCACTTTGCCGTCTTTGACTTTCAGGGAAACAAGGCAGCCAACACCACAGAACGGGCAGACGCTTTCGGTTTCGGAATCGTAATCCTTGCTGTCACCCACCTGGGCTTCATCCAGCACAGCGGCAGGCATCAAAGCACCGGTTGGGCAGGCCTGCACACATTCGCCGCAAGCCACACAGGAAGAAGCGCCCATGTCGTCGGCCACGTCAAACACAGGGTAAGCATCGTGACCACGGCCAGCCATGCCGATCACGTCGTTCACCTGAACTTCGCGACAGGCACGCACACAGAGGTTACAGGAAATACAGGCGTCCAGGTTCACGTTCATCGCAACGTGGCTGTCATCAAGCAGCGGAATGCGGCCTTCTTCCAGCTTGGGGAAACGGCTTTCGGAAATCTCGTTCAGATCCGCCATATCCCAAAGGTGGCTGGATTTGTCGCGGGCTTCTTCGCGCTCTGGCTGATCGGTGACCAGCATTTCCAGAACCATCTTACGTGCCGCTTTTGCGCGCGCATTATCAGTGGTGACAACCATGCCTTCAGCAGGTTCGCGGATACAGGAGGCCGCCAGCGTGCGTTCGCCTTCAATATCGACCATACATGCGCGACAGTTGCCGTCCGGGCGATAGCCGGGCGCTGGTTTGTGGCACAGATGCGGGATCACAAGACCGCGGCCATTGGCCACTTCCCAGATGGTTTCGCCGGGGTTCGCTTCGACCTGCTGGCCGTCCAGGGTAAATTTGATCTTATCGGACATGCTGGCTCTCTTTCCTGTAGTTCCCGCGATTTTACCCGAAAATGCGCCATCACCCAAACCCCCATAGCGCCACTTATAAGCCCAAATGCGTCAGGCACTGCATCGCGCGCGACAGAAGGTCCGTTGCGGACCATTGGCAAGGCAGGGATTCTTCACTAGACATCGACAGAATCGCAAAGGAGGGGCTGATGACTTTGCAACTATATTTCGCCCCCGGCACAATCGCCGGTGCATCTGTTCTTGCGCTGCTGGAAAGCAGGCTGCAGGCCACGTTTTTGCCGGTGGATTTCAGCGCCGCACAGCAACAAAGCGAATCATATCTGAAGGTGAACCCAAAGGGCCGTGTTCCGGCGCTGATCACGGATTTTGGCGTGCTGACCGAAACCGGCGCGATCCTTGAATATATCGCCCGTCTTGCGCCCGATGCTGGCCTTATTCCGGACGCCCCGGACGCCGCCGCGCGTATGCACGAAATGATGTATTACCTGGCCTCAACCATGCATGTGAACCACGCCCATAAACTGCGTGGTCATCGCTGGGCGGATCAGGAAACATCGCACCAGGATATGACCGCAAAAGTACCCGAAACCATGGCTACGTCCTGTGCCTGGGTTGAGGAACAATTGTCAGGCACATTCGTCTGCGGCAACGCACTGACCCTTGCGGATCTTTACCTGTTTACCATCTGCACCTGGCTGAAAGGCGACGGCGTAGATATCACCAACTATCCGAAACTAAACGTACATTTCACCCGCATGGTCGGACGTGACAGTGTGCAGACAGCATTAAAGCAGGGCCTCCTGCCGGAGATTACAACATGACAACACATCTGTGGGTCCGCGCGGAACAGCGCGAAAATGAAGAACGTGTGGGCATCACGCCCGAAGGTGTCGCCGCCCTGATCAGATCAGGCATCCGCGTGACGGTTGAAGAAAGCTCAGTGCGTGCGATTGAACTGGATGGCTACCGCGACGCAGGCGCTGAAATCGCCGCCGAAAATTCATGGCCGCAAGCCCCGACAGATGCGATCATTTTCGGCCTGAAAGAGCTGCCCGAAGATGGCACCGCTTTGCCGCATCGCCACATCATGTTCGGCCACGCTTATAAAGGTCAGTTCTCTGGCCGTGCGCTGCTGGAACGGTTCAAGGCTGGCGGTGGCACGCTTTATGACCTTGAATATCTCGTCGATGAAAATGGCCGTCGCGTTGCCGCCTTTGGCTATTGGGCCGGTTTTGCGGGTGCTGCTGTTTCCCTGAAATCCTGGATCGCCCAGAAACAGGGCGAAATTTGCGGATCAGTCGGCGTTTACAAGAACAAAGACGCCCTGGTGTCTGAGCTGAAATCAGAAATCGCAGCCCTGAACACCACCGCCCCCTCCGCCATCATCATCGGTGCGCTTGGCCGGGTCGGCACAGGCGCGGGCGATTTGCTGGAAGCGATGGGATCACAGGTCACCCGCTGGGATATGGCGGAAACCGCAAACGGTGGGCCGTTCCCGGAAATCCTGGACCATGACCTGTTCATCAACTGCATTCTGGCCCGCCCCGGCACCCCTGTTTTTGTGCCCGCAGAAGCCAAGGATACAGACCGCAAGCTAACCGTCATCGGTGACGTCGCCTGCGATCCGGACAGCGATTACAACCCGGTTCCAGTTTATGACAAGGCCACCACCTGGGACGCGCCCGCCCTGCGCGTGCACGACACCCCGGTTCTGGATGTCACCGCGATCGACAACTTGCCGTCCATGCTGCCGCGTGAATCCAGCGAGGATTTCGCAGAACAACTTTTGCCGTCCCTGCTGACCCTGACCGACCTGACATCAGGCGTCTGGGGCCGGGCGGCTGCCGATTTTAATGAACACACGCAAGACATCTGAGAGGATCCTGCAATGACTATTCACTGGTGTGGCACTGGCCTGTCCGCAATTCCCGGCCTGCGCCGTCTGATCGAAAACGGGCGCGAGGTTTGCGTCTGGAACCGGACCACTGAAAAAGCCCGCGAAGCCGTTGGCGATCTGACCGACAACATCCGTGCTTTTGACATGGCTGCTTTGAGCGACGCTGTGCAACCGGGCGATCTTGTCGTGTCCATGTTGCCAGGCGATCTGCATGTGCCGCTTGCAAAATTGTGCCTTGAAAACAAAGCACATTTCGCGTCTTCCAGCTATATCGCGCCTGAAATGAAAGCCCTTGATGCGGCCTGCAAAGACGCCGGCCTGTGCAGCGTGAATGAAGTCGGCCTTGACCCCGGCATCGACCACCTGATGGCCCATTGGCTGGTCGCGGATTACCGTGCGTCCGAAGGCTTTGATGCGGACAATGAGCTGACCTTCATTTCCTATTGTGGTGGGATTCCAAAGGTCGCAAATGACTTCCGCTATAAATTCAGCTGGTCCCCGCTGGGCGTGTTGAAAGCGCTGCGCTCGCCATCGAAATCCATGAAGGATTTCAAAGAATTCGACGTCGCGCGTCCATGGGATGCGATCACTTCTTACGAAGCCCCGCTGCAAACTGCGGAAAGCTTTGAAGTCTACCCAAACCGCGATTCCCTGCCGTTTATTCAGGATTACCAGTTTGACGCAGACTGGAAGGTCAAAACCTTCGTGCGCGGCACCTTGCGCCTGAACGGCTGGGCAGATGCCTGGTCCGATGTGTTCCGCGAAGTTGAGACACTGGAAGGTGCCGCAGGTGATGCGCGCCTGAAAGAGATGTCAGACGGTTTCTGGAACGATCACGCCTATGATGAAGGCGAAGCAGACCGCGTTGTCATGTGTGTGGCGCTGCAAGCGGAAAAAGCTGGCGAAAGCGTTTACCACAAAACCTATGTCATGGATGGCTGGGGCGACGAACGCGGCACAGCGATGGCGCGTCTGGTTTCTGTACCGCTGTCTATGGCGATTGATGCGGTTCTGGACGGCGAAATCGCCCCAGGCGTCAGCCCTGCACCGCACCAGCCAGAGCTGATTGATCGCCTGATGACTGAGGTTGGCAAACTTGCCCAGCACGTCACTGTTGTAGATCACGTCTGAGAAAATCGCGCTGTCCCACCGCTGGGGCAGCGCCTTACGCCCGGTCGTAACCTTTTGAAAGCATTCGGTTTCGGGATACATCAGCTGCCAAAGACGCCGCACGCAGATCGTTGAACAATTTGATCCGTCGGGTCCCGCGGCACCCACAAATCCCCCATTCAAACACGACCGACCATTCCCCGAAGAGATTGCCCTCAATCGCGATACGGTAAAATCTGGGGCCGCCCTTCAGTGTCGGGGCCCGCTGTAGAAAACACACTGCCATGCGGGTGATTCTAACCAGGGCGATTCGCGGGTGCAAGCACCGGGCGCGGTCCAGGCGGGATCACCCCCAGGTGACGTCCCCCAGAAAGATATAACCGGCCCCGTAAATCGTTTTGATCAGACGCGGGTTTTTCGGATCTTCACCCAGTTTCGTGCGCAGACGGGAAATACGCACATCCATAGCGCGATCAAAACTTTCACCCGCAGCACCGCCCAGGTTTTCCTGCATTTGCGCACGTGAGATCAGACGTTTGGGGCTTTCAAGGAAAAGACGCAGAACCTCGCCTTCGGCATGGGAAAACGGGGTTTCTTTGCCATCAGTATCAATCAGAACATAGCGTTCAAATTGTGCTTCCCAGCCTTCGAACCGGGCAACAGACACGGTTTTTCCGGTATCACGCCCGCTGCGCAAACGCGCACGCACACGCGCGACGACTTCGGCGGGATCGAAAGGTTTGATGATGTAATCATCCGCGCCCAGTTCCAGCCCGGTCACGCGATCCTGAACCTGGGCGCGACCTGAAATAATGATAATTGCCGCGCCACTTTCCAATGCCAGCCGATGCACAAGCGCCAGCCCGTCTTTATCGGGCAGGCCCAGATCCACGAGGCAGACATCGGGTGCCGTGCGGGCCAGTGCCGCTTCAAATTCTGTGGCGCGCCCGAAGCTTGCAGTGCGAAAACCCGCATCCTGCAAAGCAACAGACAGCATCGTGCGGATTTCGGGTTCATCATCCAGAATGGCGACCATAGGGGCGGGCTGGTTCATGCGGATTTCCCTTTGCGGTTCATACGCAGAAATCCGGAAAGTTCCTGCGCGTTGAAGGGTTTACGTATAAGCGGGTAGCGGCTTTCACCATCCTGGCGAATGGCGTCTCCCGAAGGAAGGGATGTCATCAGATGTGCCGGGGCATCTACACCGGCGGCCCCCAGCCGATCCAGCATTTCAACCCCGGTCATTGAACTGCCGACCAGTGAAATATCAGACAGGATCAAATCAATGCCGGACACCTGCGCCAGGGTTTCGCCTTCTTCGGCGCTGGTGGCTTCGACCACCGTATGCCCCATATCCATCAGCATTTCGCGCACCGAACGGCGGATGTCATCGCTGTCTTCCACCAACAGGACCAGGCCAGGCGCCTGTTCCCCATCAGCAGGCCGCAAAGGCAGGCGCAGGGTAATGCGGGCACCGTTTTCCGTATTCTTCAGGTAAATCTGGCCACCTGCGGAACGGGTCATGTCGTACACCATCGACAGGCCCAGACCGGAACCTTCTTCACCTTTTGTCGTGAAGAACGGGTCTAGCGCATGTTCCAGGGCCTCATCCGAAAACCCTGGCCCCGTATCCTCAACAGAGACATCCAGCCAGGTGTCGCGAACTGCCGCCGTGGTCAATGTGATTTTGCCGGGAACATCACCAATTGCATGGCCTGCATTCAGCAGAAGATTCAGCAGACTGTCCTGCAGAAAACCAGCATCCAGCATCAGGGCGCTACCGACATCACAACGGTACACCTCAAGCTTGATATGATCCGGCAAAGCGGGGCGCGCCAGCAGGCGGATGTCATTGAGGAAGGTCGAAAGGTCGGTCGCCACCAGTTTCACATCGCGATGACCGGACATTTGCGCGATACGATCCAGGATACGCCCGCCACGTCGCACGGTGGCCTGCGTGGCAGCGATCAGCTCCTGACCGTCTTCATTCAATTCCATCCGTGACAGGCGTGATTGCAGCCCCAGGATGATCGTCAGCAGATTGGCGAAATCATGCGCCAGGCCAGATGTCAGTTGCGCCGCCAGTTCCCGCTTATGGGTCTGGGCCAAAGCAGCGCGCGCCTGACTTTCCTCGGTCACATCGGTGGTCAGGATGTAAACGCCATCAATTTCGCCATCCCGTTCATCCGGGGTGAAGGCGCTGCGGATCCGGCGGGAACTGTCTTCATCCGTAAATTCAAAAGCACTTGCCTTGCCACGAAACGCTTTTTCAAGCTGTGGCCCGATGTGTTTCCAGGCGCTTTCGCCCAGGGTTTCATCAATGCGCGTCCCCAGAATATCGCTAGCGCGTCCAGGCATCACGGTGCCCAGCTGACGGTTCGAAAATGTATACAGATAATCTGCATCCACATGGGCGATATGGGCAGGCATCATTTCCGTTGTGGTCCGCGTACGGGCTTCCATTTCAGTCAGCTGGTGTTTTGTTTCTTCCAGCCGCGTGATGGTTGCCTCAAGTTCGCGGTTGGTTTTTGCAAGCTTTTCGGTGTGGTCCAGCAGTTGATCCGACAGAACCTCAGACCGGGCGCGCAGCAATTCTTCCTGCTTTCGCGTGCTGGTAATGTCAGTGTAAACCGTCACCCAGCCGCCCTGGGGCAAAGGATTGCCTTCGACCGCAATCGTGCGACCATCGGGACGGGTGCGTTCCAGATAATGCGCCTCAAACGCCCTGGCCTGATCGACCCGCATTTTCAACGCTATATCAATATCATCAATCTCACCGTATTCGCCACGTTCAAGAAGCAGACGGATCGTGTCTTCAAACGTAGCCCCGGGCGTGACGAGTTCTTCAGGCAAATCAAACATTTCCTGAAACCGGCGGTTCGACACCGCCAGCCGCAGATCACCGTCATAGATCGAAATTGCCTGAGCAATCAGGTTCAGGCCGGCCTGTGTCAGATCCGCAGTTTTGATCACTTTCCCGGCCATAATATTCCCTTAACTCAGCTTCCAGTTTTCCGGCACAATCGGATAAAGCGCCTCTACCGCCGCGGTAGCGATCACATGCGCGGTGCCGTTGCCCGGATCATCGATGTTCTGCCCGCCCTTAACAGCGGTGACCGTTGCATTGCCACGCGGCAAAATGGCCGCCACAGCATCACAATCGACCTTTTCAGGTTCCGCCACACCCACGGTCACACGCACTTCCATCTTTGTGTGATCCAGACCAAGGGACTGAAAAATACTGAGGGTCGAGTGACGGAAGGCATCTTCCACCGCGCGCTTTGCGGCTTTGGTGTAATCCATACCGTACAGATCATTGCCCATGCCCATTTCAAGAATCAGACGTTTCATGATGTGGCCTCCATATCAAAGGACACGATGACAGCCGCATTGGCGATCACGGTTTTCCCGCCGTCCGGTTTTGCAATATCCAGCCCGCCATGCACCGCTTTGAACGTGTGTGTGCCGTAGGGCAGCACATCTTTCAGCGCGTTCAGGTCCACTTTATCCGGTTCCTGCACGGCCACTTCCACGTCCACAAGCATGGCTTCTTTCGGAAACCCAAAGGCCTGCGCCATGGTCAGGGAATTATGCCAAAGCGCGTCTTTTAAGGCGCTTACCGCTGCTTTTGTGTAATCCTCACGGCGCAGGGATGTACCCATCCCGAATTCAACCGCCACCCTTTGTTTTGCCATGGCATCCTCCTGTGTTGTCCAACTGTTAGACATATTTCCCGCAGATCACAAACCCCGTGGTTTCCCGGTATCGTCTGTTACAATTTGTTAGGATTGGGAAAAACTGGGGAAAACTTTAACGCAGAGTTTCTTTGTCAGGGAAAACACGCGAAGCTTTCGGCAGGGAATCATCCAGCCGTTGAAAGTGCTGTGTTGCAGACGCCTTTTGCGCGTCAGGGAGGAAAAGAACTTGTCTATGTCGACCGCCCATCTGGGGAAAGTTGCAAAGCCCGGGAAATCCGTTCTCGAGCAGGCAAAATTTGCCGAGCTGAACTCCGTGCCCGCGCTTCTGGCCCGCAACGCACGCGAATTCAAAAATGCTCCGGCCTATCGTGAAAAAGAATATGGCATCTGGCAAAGCTGGACCTGGGAAGACACCGCTGAGGAAATCGAAGCGCTGGCCCTTGGTCTGCTGAACCTGGGTGTTAACGAAGGTGATTATATCGCCGTGATCGGGCGCAATCGTCCGTATCTTTACTGGTCCATGGTTGCTGCGCAAATGGTGGGCGCTGTGCCTGTTCCGCTGTATCAGGACGCAAACGCCGAAGAGATGGCTTATGTTCTGGGTCATTGTGGCGCACGTTTTGTCATCGCCGGTGATCAGGAACAGGTCGATAAAGTGATCGAAGTGCAGGAAGACCTGCATCAGTTCGAACATATGATCTATCTCGATCCACGCGGGATGCGCAAATATGACCACACCCGCCTGCATGAATATGAACATGTGCAGGTGCAGGGGCGCGCCGCTTTTGATGAGCTCGAAAAAGAACTAAAGCGTCGTTTGGAAGCCGCCAATTGGGACACCACCTGTGTGATGCTTTATACTTCGGGCACCACAGGCAAGCCAAAGGGCGTTGTTCTGTCCAACCGCAATATCGTGGTGACGGCACAGAATTCCTCTGACTTCGACCACCTTAAGCGCGATGAAGAAATTCTGGCTTACCTGCCGATGGCATGGGTTGGCGATTTCATCTTTTCTATGGGCCAGGCCATGTGGGCCGGGTTCTGTGTGAACTGTCCGGAAAGCCCGGAAACCATGATGACCGACCTGCGCGAAATCGGGCCAAGCTATTACTTCGCCCCGCCGCGTATCTTTGAAACCCAGCTGACCCAGGTGATGATCCGCATGGAAGACGCCGGGAACTTCAAGCGCAAGATGTTCCACTACTTCATGGAACATGCGAAGAAAGTCGGCCCGAAGATGCTGGATGGCGAAAGCGTCGGTCTGATGGACAAGTTGAAATATGCTGTTGGCGAAGTCACAACCTATGGCCCGCTGAAATCCGCCCTTGGTTTTTCCAAAGTGCGTGTGGGTTACACCGCAGGTGAAGCAATTGGTCCTGAGATTTTCGAATTCTACCGGTCCCTGGGGATCAACCTGAAACAGCTTTACGGTCAGACCGAAGCCGGCGTGTTTATCACCCAGCAACCGGATGGTCAGGTGCGCAACGACACGGTTGGTGTGCCATCCCCTGGCGTTGAAGTGAAAATCGGTGACAATGGCGAAGTCTTCTACCGTTCACCAGGCACCTTCGTGGAATATTACAAAAACCCCGAAAGCACCGCTGACACCAAAGACGCGGAAGGTTGGGTTGCCACAGGTGATGCGGGCTTCTTTGAAGAAGACACCGGTCATCTGCGTATTATCGACCGGGCCAAAGACGTTGGTAAAATGGCTGATGGCCGTCTGTTCGCGCCAAAATATGTTGAAAACAAGCTGAAGTTCTTCCCTGATATTCTGGAAGCGGTTGTTTTTGGCGACGGGCGTGACACCTGTACGGCCTTTATCAACATCGACCTGACTGCCGTGGGCAACTGGGCGGAACGCAACAACATTGCTTATGCATCCTACCAGGAACTTGCTGGTCATCCAGAGGTTTATGGTTCCATCGCAAGCCATATCGCCGAGGTCAATAAATCGGTGGCCCAGGATCCGATGTTGTCGGGTTGTCAAATCCACCGCTTCCTGATCCTGCATAAGGAACTAGATGCGGATGACGGCGAAATGACACGGACCCGTAAGGTACGCCGTAAGATCGTGGCTGAGAAATTCGATGACCTGATCACAGCGCTTTATGATGGTTCATCCGAGATCTCGACCGTCACTGAGGTGACTTATGAAGATGGTCGTAAGGGCTCTATTTCCGCAACGCTTGAATTGCGCGATGTCGAAGTTCAGGCCGATCAGAAGATGGCTGCCGAATAATGCAAAAACATGCAACAGGGCGCGTCACCACAAATGCCGCAACTTTCACAACAGATAAGAAGGAGGGCTGACCATGAGTGTAACAGACCTCGAACCTTACACCACAGAAGACGGTCGCGAGATCGGCAGCGTGGTTATGGAAATGAAAAACATCACCCTGCGCTTTGGCGGTGTGGTGGCGATCAAAGACATCTCGTTTGACATCCGTCAGGGTGAAATCCGCGCAATCATCGGGCCAAACGGCGCTGGTAAATCTTCCATGCTGAACGTGATTTCGGGCTTTTACACCCCGTCTGAAGGGCAGGTCTGGTATCAGGGGCAGCCACGCCCCACGATGAAGCCGTTTGAAATTGCCCGCCAGGGTGTTGCACGAACCTTCCAGAACATCGCGCTGTTTGAAGGCATGAGCACACTTGATAACATCATGACCGGTCGCCTGACTCATATGAAATCTTCTATTTTCAGCCAGGGTCTCTGGTGGGGCAAGGCCCAGCGGGAAGAAGCAGAGCATCGTGAAGTCGTTGAAAAGGTGATTGATTTTCTGGAAATCCAGAACATCCGTAAAACACCTGTTGGCCGCCTGCCCTACGGTCTGAAGAAACGCGTGGAACTTGCACGTGCTTTGGCGGCAGAGCCACAGATCCTGCTTCTGGATGAACCAATGGCTGGCATGAACGTTGAGGAAAAAGAGGACATGAGCCGCTTTATCCTGGATGTGAACGACGAATTCGGCACCACCATCGCCCTGATTGAACACGATATGGGCGTTGTGATGGATCTGTCCGACCGGGTGGTTGTGATGGATTACGGCAAGAAAATTGGGGACGGCACACCAGATGAGGTGCGCAACAACCAGGATGTGATCGACGCCTATCTCGGCGTGGCAAATTAAGGGGGAATGACATGGAATTCTTGAAAAAACTCTTCGTTGACCCCTTCGTTGAAATGGTCAGCTACCCGGACTTCCTGATGCAGGTGCTTTGGGAAGGTCTTGTGTCCGGCGTTCTCTACTCGCTTATCGCACTTGGTTTTGTTCTGATCTTCCGCTCATCCCGGATCTTCAACTTTGCCCAGGGCATCATGGTTGTGTTCGCAGCACTGACACTTGTGGGTTTCCACGCCATGGGCATTCCGGCCTGGGTTTCGGTGGTCTTCACCCTTGGCGTTATGGCGCTTCTGGCGATTACGATTGAACGTGTGGTTCTGCGCCCGCTGGTGGGTCAGCCTGACATCATCCTGTTCATGGCAACAATCGGTATCACGCTGTTCCTGATTGGTGGCGGCGAGCTGATCTTTGGTGGTGAAACCAAGCGCATGATCACCAGTGATCTGGGCATTCCGACTGGTTCCGTTGACTTTGAACCTTTCGGTGGCCTGCTGATCCTGCAACATCTTGATATCACGTCTGTTGCTGCAGCGGTGGTCCTGGTGACCAGCCTTCTTATCTTCCTCAACAAAACCCGCATGGGCCGCGCGATCCGCGCCCTGGGTGATGACCACCAGGCGGCCCTGTCTGTTGGGATCTCACTGCGCACTGTCTGGGTTCTGGTCTGGTTTATCGCAGGTGTGATTGCCCTGATGACTGGTATCTTCTGGGGTGCACGTGCTGGTGTCAGCTTTGCGCTGGAAGTCATCGCTTACAAAGCACTTCCGGTTCTGATGTTGGGTGGCCTTGAAAGCATCACCGGCGCGATTGTCGGCGGTCTGGCGATTGGCCTGCTTGAGAAACTGTTTGAAATTTATTGGGGTCAGCCATTGCTGGGCGGCGGTACCGAAACCTGGTTCGCATTTGTCCTTGCTCTGATTGTGCTTCTGTTCCGTCCACAAGGCCTGTTTGGCGAAAAAATCATCGAAAGGGTCTGAGAACATGTTTTACAATACTGCTGGCCAGTTCAAAACAAGCTACACCAAAGACCAGTCACTGTTTCCGGTCAAACAGGATGCGATCCTGCTGGGTGTGGTCCTTCTCTGTGCCTGGATCATTTTCCCGATGACCGCATCAGAGTTCACCTTCAAAACCATGCTGATGCCGGTTTTGTGTTACTCTCTCGCAGCGCTTGGCCTGAATGTGCTGACAGGTTTCGCCGGTCAGCTGTCCCTCGGGACTGCTGCCTTCATGGGGGTCGGCGCCTTCGCGTGCTATAAGCTGATCACCATCTTCCCGGAGATGAACATCATCGTAGCGATCCTGCTGTCTGGTGTGTTCTCATCTGCGGTTGGCGTTGCCTTCGGTCTGCCCAGCCTGCGCATCAAAGGGTTCTATCTGGCGATTGCCACGCTGGCCGCGCAGTTTTTCCTCGTGTGGCTGTTTGAAAAGTGGCACTGGCTGTCAAACCACAACCCGTCCGGCGCAATTGAAGTTCCGAATATCGACATGTTCGGCATCACGGTTGCTGGACCACATGCGGCGCCGGTGACGCAATATTATCTGATCCTGGCGATTGTAACGTTAATCACTATTGTCACAATTAACCTGACACGTGGCAACCAGGGCCGGATCTGGAAAGCGACCCGTGATATGGATATCGCGGCGGAACTGATCGGGATCAACCTGCTGAAATCCAAACTGACTGCCTTTGCCGTTTCCAGCTATATCGTTGGGGTCGCAGGTGCATGCTTCGTGTTCCTGAACCTGGGTGCGGCTGAGCCAAACTTCTTTGACATCCCACTGTCCTTCAAGATCCTGTTTATCGCGATTATCGGCGGATTAGGGTCTGTTATGGGGAACTTTATGGGCGCGATCCTGATTGTGGCACTACCTGTTGTGATTAAGTTCCTGCCTGACGCAATGGGACTTGAGGTCAACCCGGCAACAGTGGAACATCTGAACATCATGACCATTGGCGCGCTGATCATCTTTTTCCTGATCATCGAACCACACGGGCTGGCACGCCTCTGGCAGCTGATCCGTGAAAAACTGATTATCTGGCCATTCCCGCACTAAGCGGGGGTGACCCAACAAGACCAATAAGAAAACGACGAAAAGTAATCCAAAACTCTGGGAGGAGACTGAAGATGAAGAAACTGACAAGCTTTGCGGCAGCCGCCGTTATGGCGATCACCGCAGGTGCAGCAAGCGCCGAAGGTCTGTCTACGCCAAACCTCAGCTATCGTACCGGCCCATTTGCGGCGACAGGTATTCCGCTGATGAACGGTCAGCGTGACTATATGCTGATGCTGAACGCCCGTGACGGCGGCATCGGTGGCGTTCCGGTTGATTTCTCTGAATGTGAAACCGGTTATTCCACAGAAAAAGGCGTGGAATGCTATGAAGCGACCAAAGGCGACGCCATCGTGACTCAGCCATGGTCCACCGGCATCACCCTTCAGGTTCTGCCAAAAACCAACGTGGATGAAATCCCGATCCTGGCACCTGGCTATGGCTTCTCGCCAATGGCGGATGGTTCCGTATTTAACTGGGCCTTCAACATGCCTGGGTCTTACTGGGATGCGGCATCCATGATCCTGAACGAGATTTCAGGCAATGATCTGTCTACCCTGTCCGGTCAGAAGATCGCGTTCCTGCACCTCGACCACCCATTCGGCAAAGAACCACTTCCGTTCCTTGAAAACATGGCGGAAGAGCATGGTTTTGAACTGCTGCCGATCCCGGTTGGTCTGAAAGAAATGCAGAACCAGTCCGCACAGTGGCTGCAAATTCGCCGCGAACGCCCCGACTATGTTGTCATGTGGGGCTGGGGTGCGATGAACGCTGGTGCACTGACCGAAGCTGTGAAAACCCGCTACCCAATGGATCAGTTCCTGGGCGTATGGTGGTCCGGCCACGATGGTGACATGGAAGCACTGGGCGAAGCTGGCACCGGCTACCGTTCCATTAGCTATTCCGCACCACAGCCTGACGCGCAGGTTATGGCGGACATCCGTGAATACGTGTTCGACAAGGGTGACTCTCTCGCAACCGAAAGCGAACTTGACTGGGTCTTCTACCAGCGTGGTCTCGTGATTTCTGCGATGCTGGCTGAGGGTATCAAGACTGCTCAGGATCACTTTGGTGAAGGCGAAATCACAGCGTCTCAACTGCGTTGGGGTCTGGAAAACATCAACCTGACCGACGAACGCCTGGCTGAAATGGGCATGACCGGCATGGTTGCGCCATTCTCCACCTCTTGTTCCAACCACACGGGTCACGCTGGTGGCTGGATGCTGCAGTGGAACGGTTCCGAGTGGGAAGTGGCTTCTGATCACCTGATGCCAGACAGCGAAGCAATCCGCCCGCTGGAAGTGGCTGCTGCTGCCGAATACGCAGAAGCAAACGCCCCTTGGCCCATCGCTGACTGCGAATAATTGATATCCCGGCCGCAGCCCCGTGTTGCGGCCGGACCCCACTGATTTTTTTCAGGAAGAGAACCATGCTGGACGCCGAAAAAACAAATAACGCCTTGCTAGAGGTCAACAATATCGAGGTGATCTACAACCACGTGATCCTCGTTCTGAAGGGCGTCAGCCTGTCGGTCCCCAAAGGCGGTATCACCGCACTTCTGGGTGGGAACGGCGCTGGCAAAACCACAACCCTGAAGGCCATTTCAAACCTGCTTCATTCTGAGCGTGGCGAAGTGACCAAAGGCTCTGTTTCCTATCAGGGGCAGGAAGTTCAGGAACTGAACCCCGCCGCTCTGGTAAAACGTGGTGTGATCCAGGTGATGGAAGGCCGTCACTGTTTTGAACACCTGACCGTTGAAGAAAACCTGTTGACCGGCGCCTACACCCGCCGCGATGGCCGTGCCGAGATCGAACGCGATCTTGAAATGGTTTATACCTATTTCCCACGTCTGAAAGAACGCCGCAAAAGTCAGGCGGGCTATACATCCGGCGGCGAACAACAGATGTGCGCCATGGGCCGTGCTCTGATGTCGCGCCCTGAAACCATCCTGCTGGACGAACCTTCCATGGGTCTTGCGCCGCAGCTGGTGGAACAGATCTTTGAGATCGTAAAAAGCGTGAATGAAGGCGAAGGCACGACCTTCCTTCTGGCCGAGCAAAACACCAACGTCGCGCTGAAATATGCACATTACGGCTACATCCTTGAAAACGGTCGTGTTGTGATGGATGGTCCCGCGGCTGAATTGCGCGAAAACCCGGATGTTAAAGAATTCTATCTCGGCGTGTCCGATGATGGTCGCAAAAGCTTCCGTGACGTGCGCTCCTATCGTCGCCGTAAGCGGTGGTTGAGCTGATTGGAGGTCCGCGCATGACTTTTTACGATGACCGTGAGACCCGTTCCGCAGATGAACGCGCCGCAAGCCAACTGGCCGATCTGCGCGAACAGTTGATCCGTGCCCGCGCGGCAGAAGGCGCCTGCAATCTGGATGGACCAGATCTGACATCCCTGTCCGATCTGGCCGCCTATCCGGTGTTGCGCAAATCTGACCTGTCGAAATGGCAGAAAGAAAAGCCGCCATTTGGTGGGTTTGCGGTGAAGAACGCAGCCCATGTCTTCCAGTCCCCGGGGCCGATTTATGAACCCGGCGGCATCAGCCATGATTGGTGGCGCATGGGGCGCTTCCTGCATGCGGCAGGCATCGGTGCGGATGACATCGTGCACAATTGTTTCGGCTATCACCTGACGCCTGCGGGCATGATCTTTGAAAGCGGCGCGCGCGCGGTTGGAGCGACTGTCCTGCCTGCGGGTGTTGGCCAGACCGAACTGCAGGTGCGTGCGGCAGCTGACATCGGCACCACGGCCTATGCTGGCACACCGGATTATCTGAAGGTGATCCTCGATAAAGCTGCTGAAATGGGTGAGACGCTGAAAATCACCAAAGCAGCTGTTGGTGGTGGGGCGCTGTTCCCAAGCCTGCGTCAGGAATATGCGGATCGCGGCATCACCTGCCTGCAAAGCTACGCGACTGCGGATCTGGGCAACATTGCATATGAATCCGACGCGATGGAAGGCATGATCGTTGATGAAGGCGTGATTGTTGAAATCGTGACCCCTGGCACCGGCACACCTGTTGCTGCGGGTGAAGTGGGTGAAGTTGTGGTGACCACACTGAACCCCGATTACCCGCTGATCCGTTTTGCCACCGGCGATCTCTCTGCGGTTCTGCCCGGTCAATCGCCCTGTGGCCGCACCAATATGCGCATCAAAGGCTGGATGGGCCGTGCGGATCAGACGACAAAGATCAAAGGCATGTTTGTCCGTCCGGAACAGGTGGCTGATCTTGTTGCGAAACACGATGAGATCATCAAAGCCCGCGTCATCGCCAACCGTGAAGGTGAGATGGACATTATGACTGTGCAGGTCGAGGCATCAGGCGGTGACAAAGCCGCCTTTGAAGGCTCTGTCGCAAGCCTGCTGAAGCTGAAGGGCAAAGTTGAAATCCATGCACCGGACAGCCTGCCGAAAGATGGCAAGGTGATCGACGATCAACGCGTGTACGACTAAATGTATCAGGGACAAGTGCTTCGCTTATCCCTGATACAGTCAATTCAACCTGACATTGTTTCCCTATCCATTTAGACATCCTCAAAAATGTTGCGATTTGGTCTAAAACAAATGTGACATGTGAGGGGAAACACAATGCGCAACACTTTCAGACCGACAATAACACTGGCTCTTTTGGCGGGGATGTCTCTGCCTGCCCAGGCAGAACGCCTTGGAAGCCTGGGGTTGAGTTATAGCAATCACGCCGGTGAATCACTGGATGACGATCTTCGTGAAACAAGCCATGGATTGACACTTGATTACTCTATTGGCTGGACATTTGCCGAAAAGCACAGGGTGATTGTAGATGCTCTCTACCGGACGGACACATATTCTCCTGAAATGGCTGTGGGCGATCCATACGGCGACCAGGCTCAGATCGGCCTTCACTATCAATACAGCCTGTCAGATCGGCTAAGCCTCGGTGTTTTCGGCGCACACGGTCGCGCTGACCACGATGATCCCCGAGAAGATTATATCGTAAACTTCGTCGGCATCGAAGGGATTTACGACGCGGGCAACGATGTAACTTTCTTTGCGCAATTGGGCAGCGTTGATTCCCCAAACTCTGAGGAACAAAGCAGTTCAGGCTATGACAGCGGCCAGATCTATCGCCTGGGCATTGCCTATACAGGATTGGAACGCACTTCTATCTTGTTCGATATCGAATTAGGACAATCCAAAGAGTACGAAGACAGCGATGAACCTGGTGATTTTCTGGTTGTAGGGTTGTCAGGTGAAACCCTGCTGAAAACAAATCCCAGCTGGTCAATCAATTATGGTGTACGCTTTGGCAGCTATGATGCCAGGAACGACCCTGATCGCATCAAAGAAACCACTGTTACAATCGGTGCACGATATAACTTCGGTCGCGTCCGAGGGAATGTACACCGCGTTGAAGACGGCTTGATTGGCCTGCCCTATACACCACTGCGTGCCAGTGCATGGACCCCTGCTTTGGACTGATATTCGCATAAAAACGCCCGGTTTACAGACCGGGCGTTTTCTTACAGCTACGTATCAGACACAAAAAAACCGCCCCAGTTCAGGAGCGGCTTTTTTAATCTAAGCTGGTTCAGCTCATCCCTGACGGGCTTTGAACCGGCGTTGTGTTTTGTTGATCACATAAACACGGCCCTTACGGCGTACAACGCGGCAATCGCGATGACGGTTCTTGAGCGAGCGGAGCGAGTTGCGGACTTTCATAAGCCTTATCCTCATGTCGCGGCGCGCAAGAAACGTGCGCCTCGGGTTAAATCTCTGCATCATCGGCTCATCCGATGACTGTGCCTGTTTTATTCCTGGCGAGGAATGGTGGACGATACTGGGATCGAACCAGTGACCCCTTCGATGTCAACGAAGTGCTCTACCGCTGAGCTAATCATCCGCCGTTGCCGACCCATCTATCCCTTTCTGCCAGCGTTGACAAGCACTGCATAAACAAAAGGGACGCGGATGAGACCGCGTCTGTGGGCTGTCTATAAAAGGAGTCGGAGCGGGGATCAAGAGCTTTTGGCAAAGGAGTTTTCCGCATCTGTAAATAGTGGTACAGATTGAAGAATGACAGAGTTGCCTTATCAGATTCTCCGGCCCGTACGGCAGGATACAGCGGTGGTTTTTGCCTCGCCTCATTCCGGGCGCCGCTATTCTGGCGAATTTCTGAAACAAACCGTTCTGGATGAACACGCAATTCGCAGCTCTGAAGATGCCTTCGTTGATATGCTTTTCCAGGACGCCGCTGATTTCGGCGCCCCCTTCATCCACAGCAGGACGCCCCGCGCCTATGTGGATCTGAACCGGTCCGCCGATGAACTGGATGGCGCCCTGCTGCATAATGTTCCCAAAACCCGCAGCAACCCACGTGTGGCGTCAGGCCTGGGGGTGATTCCGCGTGTTGTTGCAAGAGGCCAGGCCATTTACCGTGGCAAGCTTCAGAAATCTGTTGCGCAGCATCGCCTGGACGCCTGCTGGCACCCTTATCACAACGCATTAAGTGACCTGCTGGCAGAAACAGCGGATCTTTATGACCGGGCAATCCTGATCGATTGCCATTCCATGCCGCATGAAGCGCTGGATTCTTTGTCCCATTCAGGCGCGAAACGCCCTGACATTGTCATTGGTGACCGGTTCGGATCATCCTGCGCCCCACATATCACCACCCGCGTCGCCGAAGCCTTCCGCGCAAAAGGGTTCACCGTATCGCACAATCTGCCCTTCGCGGGCGCATATATCGTACAGCACTACGGCCGTCCCTCCCTGCACCGACATGCCCTTCAGATCGAGATTGACCGCAGACTTTACATGGATGAAGTGACGATTCAGCCAAACGCTGATTTCAAAAGCTTCCGCGGGACGTTAAACGATATTATCAAAGAGATCACCGCAATCGGACGCAGCAATCAGTCATTGCTTGCTGCGGAATAAATCAGTTCAGAGATCGCCCCTTGCGAATCGCATCCTTGCCGAAACGCGCACGGATTGCATCCGACGCACGTTCCACTTTTTCGCGCTGCCCGGCATCCGGATCCAGGAGATCCGCAAACTGATCAGCCCCTTCCGCCGGCACGAGATCACTGATGCCAACCCCTATGAGCCGAAAAGGCCCCTCATCAACGACCTGATCAAACAAGGCACGCGATGTCCGGTAAATCCGGTCAGACAGCTGTGTTGCACCCGGCAGGGTCACGCGACGCGTCAACGCAGAGAAATTTGCACGCTTTAGTTTCAGCGTCACAACACGACCTGCATAGTTCTTTGCCTTGGCCCGGTCTGCAACCTGTTCAGACAACCGCCACAGATGACCATCCAGCAGGTCAATATTGCTGCTGTCTTTCAAAAGCGTGGTTTCTTTTGAAATACTTTTCACCGGATCATTCGCAGACACCCTGCGATAATCTTCACCGCGGGCAAGGTGATATAGCCGTTCCCCCATAGAACCGAAGCGGGCAACAAGATCTTCTTTTTCCCAGCGTAACAGATCGTCGAAAGTCCGCACCCCGGCCTTTTCAAGCGATTGCTGCCCGGCAGGACCAATCCCCCAGATCAGGCGCACAGGTTTGCCTGCCAGAAAATCCGCAGTTTCCCCTTTCCCGATGATCGAATACCCACGCGGTTTATCCAGATCCGAAGCCACTTTCGCCAGATATTTGTTATGAGACAAACCAATGGAACCCGTGATCCCCAGTTCATCTTTCATCCGCTTCACCAGCCGCGCAAGCATCACCGCAGGCGGCACACCATGCAGGCGTTCCGTACCGGAAAGATCCATAAAGGCTTCGTCCAGTGACAGTGGTTCGACCTTTGGCGTCAGTTCATCCATCATCGTGCGCACTTGCCTGGATACCGTAGCATAAGCTTCCATCCGTGGCGGCAGGAACACCCCATCCGGACACAGCTTGCGCGCCTGAAACGCGGGCATTGCAGACCGCACCCCACGAATGCGGGCAATATAGCAGGCCGTCGACACAACACCGCGATCCCCACCACCAATAATCACAGGCTTATCGCGCAGGTCCGGATTGTCGCGCTTTTCAACCGACGCATAGAAGGCATCACAATCCATATGCGCAATGCTGAGAGAAAACAGTTCAGGATGTGACAGCAGCGCAGGCCGCCCACATGCAGGGCAACGCCACCCCGCAGGCGGGTCAGAAAATTTCGTAAGGCATTCGCGACAGAGGGCTGGCATGGTGGTAATTTATGTGGAAAACAGACCGGGAACAACCTGCGTTACACTGGGCGACCCTTGAAGGTCAGCTTTTGTGACCTATGTATAGTAAGTAACAACAAAGGGACAAAAATGGATATTATTGCTGATATTTTCTCACTTCTGGGCGGCGGCGGCGTTGTTGGCCTGCTTTTTGCTCTGTTTATTATTGTCTGTATTTTCCTGGGCGTGCGCATTGTGCCGCAGTCGGAAAAACATGTGGTTGAACGGTTTGGTCGCCTGCGTTCTGTGATGGGGCCTGGCATTAACTTCATCGTGCCTTTCCTGGACCGCATTGCACATAAAATCTCGATCCTGGAACGTCAGCTGCCGAATGCCAGTCAGGATGCGATCACCTCGGATAACGTGTTGGTGCAGGTCGAAACCTCTGTGTTTTACCGCATTACCGAACCAGAGCGCACAGTATACCGGATCCGCGATGTGGATGCTGCGATCTCCACCACCGTTGCAGGTATCGTACGTGCCGAAATCGGTAAAATGGAGCTGGACGAAGTACAGTCAAATCGTGCTCAGCTGATTTCGCAGATCAAAGTTCTGGTCGAAGATGCTGTTGACGACTGGGGCATTGAAGTGACCCGTGCGGAAATCCTGGATGTAAACCTGGACCAGGCAACACGCGATGCGATGCTGCAGCAGCTGAACGCTGAACGTGCCCGCCGTGCGCAGGTGACTGAGGCTGAAGGCACCAAACGTGCGGTTGAGCTGAACGCAGACGCCGAACTTTACGCCGCTGAACAAGGTGCGAAAGCCCGACGTGTTCAGGCCGACGCCGAAGCCTACGCAACCGAAGTCGTGGCAAAAGCCATCAAAGACAACGGCATCGAAGCCGCCCAGTATCAGGTTGCCCTGAAACAGGTCGAAGCATTGTCCGAAGTTGCGAAGGGCGCAGGCAAACAAACCGTTCTTCTGCCGTCCAATGCGCTGGATGCCTTTGGGGATGCGTTCAACATGTTGAAAGGTGGCTCAAAATGATCTGGACAACCTGGTGGGCCTGGCTCGCAGGCGCTCTGATCCTTGGCATCCTTGAAGTCGTGGCCCCCGGGGTGATCTTCCTGGGCTTCGCCTGCGGCGCCGCACTGGTTGGTCTGCTGTTCGCAATCGGACCTGTCGGGGATTGGCTGGCCACGTCCTTTCCGATGACCATGGTTATCTTTGCCCTTGCATCGCTTGCCTCATGGATCGTCCTGCGGCAGGTCATGGGAAAACGGCAGAACCAGCCGAAGATTATCGAAAACGATATCAACGACTGAGTTTATTAAAGACAAACAAAAAACGGCGGTGCATTTTTTGCACCGCCTTTTTCTAATTTCTGTAACTCTGCTCAGAGAGCCGCCAGTTCGTCCACGATCGACTGTGCCGCTTTGCACGGATCTTCGGCACGCCAGATCGGACGACCGACAACAATATGATCCGCACCATTGGCAATCGCCTGGGCTGGCGTGGTTATGCGTTTCTGATCCCCTGCATCCGCGCCCGTAGGACGCACGCCAGGTGTTACGATCAGCTTACCTTCTGCTTCCGGCAATGCGCGGATCACGGTTGCTTCATGCGGGGAGGCAATCACGCCATCTGCGCCCGCGAGGAAAGCCTTCCCGGCCCGTTCCTGCACCAGATCTTTGATGTCGCCTGGTTTGATCAGCGCACCATCAAGATCCTGGCGGTCCAGTGATGTCAGAATGGTCACCGCCAGAATCTTCGTATCCGCGCTGCCTTTGCCTTCCTGTGCGGCTTTCACCACATAGGGATCACCGTGAACTGTCAGGAAATCGAGTTCAAACTGCATCAACCCGCGCACCGCATTTTCAATGGTTGCGCCGATGTCGAACAGCTTCAGATCCATAAAGATCTTTTTGCCGAATTCACCCTTCAGTTCATTCGCAAGCGCCATGCCACCATTGGACAGCATGCCAAGGCCGATTTTGTAGAAACTGACGGCATCACCAAGTTGCGCTGCAACCTCCATTCCGGTGATTGCATTCGGAACATCGAGGGCAACAATCAATCGATCATCTGAGGCACGCATATCTGACATAGGAAACTCCCTTACTGAAGGTTTCCCTCTCATAGGGACTCAAAGCAGATCGGGCAAGGCAATGCCCGCCTCACCCCCGTGAGGATGGGCGAATAACCTGTGGCGGATCCCCGGGAAAGTGCGCGCCGACATCTTCAAGATACCTTGCCCTTCCAAATAGTTTTGTCTTGGGGAGCTGTTGTTTTTTTGAGGGCATTTTCTCAAATCGTTTCACGAATTCTCTGACCGCCTGCGGCAGTGGCCGTTCTCGCTTATGCATCTTTTCTATATCACGATCTTCCCGCGGCACCGGTTTGATGTTTATTTCCATCCGCATTGATCAGCACCCTTCCGCATTATTTGCCGCCGGATACAGACCGGTTGCGGCTTCAAATCCAATCGTTACAAAAGGCCAGAATATCCTGTCTGTTATTGCGATCCGCACGCCAAGATTTCTCTGATCAAGTGATATGAACTCAATGCAACCTTCATACCTGAGTTCCCGCGCCATACATTCAGCGTTCAGCATCCGACTGTTAAACTGCATCATTCTGCTCCGGTTCTTATAACTGTCTGTTACTCAACCATCAGATGGTAAAATTTCACTAAACGCCGGATCACATTGGAACATTATCTGATTTCACTGCCAGCTCTTGAGTTTTTCTCAAAACGTCCCATCTTTATGAGTGAGGCTTCAGCAGGTTGCGCCAGACATTGGGCGACCCATCCGAAGCGCTTAAAAGGAGAGAACGATGAACCTCGAAAAGTTCACAGAGCGGTCCCGCGGTTTTCTGCAGGCGGCCCAGACGATTACTATGCGGGAAAGCCATCAACGGCTTGGCCCCGAACACCTTCTGAAAGCCCTGCTAGACGACGACCAGGGTCTGGCCGCAAACCTGATCACTGCTGCCGGCGGTGATGCGAAGCGCGTGCGGGACACCCTTGATGTCACCATGGGTAAAATTGCCAAAGTCACGGGCGATGCAGGCCAGGTTTATATGGACAGCCAAACTGGTAAAGTCCTGGCAGAAGCGGAGAAAATCGCCACAAAAGCCGGTGATAGTTTCGTACCTGTCGAACGTATTCTGATGGCCCTGGCGTTGGTGAAATCCAAAGCGAAAGAGGCATTGGACGCCGGGAACGTTTCCGCCCAGAAGCTGAACGAAGCCATCAATGATATCCGTAAAGGCCGCACTGCTGATACAGCAAGCGCCGAAGACGGTTATGATGCGCTGAAGAAATACGCGAGCGACCTGACCGAAGCTGCACGCGAAGGTAAAATCGACCCTATTATTGGCCGTGACGAAGAAATTCGCCGCACCATGCAGGTTCTGTCGCGCCGCACCAAGAACAACCCGGTTCTGATCGGGGAACCCGGCGTCGGTAAAACCGCGATTGCCGAAGGTCTTGCCCTGCGGATCATCAATGGCGACGTGCCAGAAAGCATTGCGAACAAAAAGCTTCTGTCCCTTGATATGGGCGCACTGATTGCCGGTGCGAAATATCGTGGTGAGTTCGAAGAACGCCTGAAATCTGTCCTGACCGAAGTGTCAGAGGCTGCCGGTGAAATCATCCTGTTCATTGATGAAATGCACACGCTGGTTGGCGCTGGTAAAGGTGACGGCGCGATGGATGCCGCCAACCTGATTAAGCCCGCTCTGGCGCGTGGTGAATTGCACTGCGTTGGCGCGACCACGCTGGATGAATATCGCAAACACGTGGAAAAAGACGCTGCCCTTGCACGGCGTTTTCAGCCGGTCGTGGTCGAAGAACCCACTGTTCCCGATACGATTTCCATCCTGCGTGGCATCAAGGAAAAATACGAGATGCACCATGGTGTGCGAATTTCCGACAGTGCACTTGTCTCTGCGGCGACGCTTTCGCATCGCTATATCACAGATCGTTTCTTACCCGATAAGGCGATTGATCTGATGGACGAAGCGGCAAGTCGTTTGCGGATGGAAGTGGACAGCAAGCCTGAAGAACTGGACGCGCTGGATCGTGAAATTCTGCAGAAACAGATCGAAGCCGAAGCCTTGCGTCTGGAAGATGACGTCGCCAGCAAGGATCGTCTGAAGACGCTTGAAAAAGAACTGTCTGATCTGGAACAACGGTCCGCCGAGATGACGGCACAATGGCAGGGCGAACGCGATAAGATGAATTCTGCGCGGGACATGAAAGAAAACCTTGATCGTGCGCGGGCTGATCTGGAAATCGCGAAACGGGAAGGCAATCTCGCCCGTGCGGGTGAGCTGTCTTATGGTGTGATCCCTGAGCTTGAGAAAACACTGGCCGAAGCCGAAGGTCTGGAAGACGCCAAAATGGTGTCCGAGGCCGTACGCCCTGAACAAATCGCCCAGGTGGTGGAACGCTGGACGGGCATTCCGACCTCGCGCATGCTGGAAGGCGAACGTGAGAAACTGCTGCGTATGGAAGACGAGCTTGGCAAACGTGTGATTGGCCAACGGTCCGCTGTCACGGCCGTTTCCAATGCCGTGCGTCGGGCACGTGCAGGGCTGAATGATGAAGGGCGTCCGCTTGGCAGCTTCCTGTTCCTCGGCCCAACAGGTGTGGGCAAAACCGAACTGACCAAGGCCGTCGCGGAATTCCTCTTTGATGACGACAGCGCGATGGTGCGCATTGATATGTCCGAGTTCATGGAAAAGCATGCCGTTTCCCGTCTGATTGGCGCCCCTCCCGGCTATGTTGGCTATGACGAAGGCGGCGTTCTGACCGAAGCCGTGCGGCGTAAACCTTATCAGGTGGTGCTGTTTGACGAGGTCGAAAAAGCGCATCCGGATGTGTTCAACGTGCTGCTACAGGTACTGGATGACGGTCAGCTGACCGATGGGCAGGGGCGGACTGTTGATTTCAAACAGACGCTGATCATCCTGACATCTAACCTTGGTGCACAGGCGCTGTCACAACTGCCCGAAGGGGCTGACGCAGCAGATGCCAAACGCGATGTCATGGATGCGGTGCGCACCCATTTCCGTCCGGAGTTCCTGAACCGCCTGGATGAAACCATCATCTTTGACCGGCTGGCCCGCGGCGATATGGACGGTATCGTTGATATTCAGCTGGCGCGCCTTGGCAAACGTCTGGCGGGACGCAAAATCAACCTGGAGCTGGACGAAACAGCAAAAACCTGGCTTGCAGACGAAGGCTATGATCCGGTCTTTGGCGCACGTCCGCTGAAACGGGTGATCCAGCGCGCATTGCAGGATCGTCTGGCTGAAATGATCCTCTCAGGCGACATTCTGGATGGTGCGACGATCCCTGTCAGCGCCGGAACGGATGGACTGGTTGTCGGTGACCGAATTTCAGAAAGCTCCCAAACCCCGCCGGATGAAGCAGTGGTTCACTAAAAGAAAAGCCCGCCAGAAATGGCGGGCTTTTTTGTGAGGTCTGAGAAAATCAGAAGTCAAGATTTTCCACGCTCAGCGCATTGCTTTGGATGAAATCGCGGCGCGGTTCCACCACATCGCCCATCAGTTTGGTGAAGATGTCATCGGCTTCCGCCAGATCATCAATTTTCACCTGCAGCAATGTGCGCGCATCCGGGTCAAGCGTGGTTTCCCAAAGCTGATCCGGGTTCATTTCACCCAGACCTTTATACCGCTGCAGGGACAGGCCCTTTTCGCCTTCCGCAAGGATCGCTTTCAACAGTTCTGTCGGGCCGTGAACTTCGACGACCTTATCCTTGCGGATCAGCTTTGCAGGCTGGCCATAGGTTTCTTTCAGGCTGTCTGTGTAGCTGCCCAGTTTACGGGCTTCGCCAGACCGCAGCACATGGCCATCCAGCGTGCGCACTTCTTCCACACCGCGCAGCAGACGCGCCAGACGAATGCCCTTGTCCTGCGTCGGGCGGCCTTGCCAACCGCGTTCATATTCCAGCGCAATCGCGTCCAGACGCGCGGCAATCGCGTCTGCAACGCCTTGCAGGTTCTGATCAACAGCACCCGGTACAAAGGCGGCAGCAATCGCGGCCTGTTCCAGGATGTGTTGCGGGTGATGGGTTGCAAAGGCCTGCAGGATACGACGCACCAGGCGGGCTTCTTCAACGACGCGTTTCAGATCGGCTCCGGTGATTTCCTCACCAGAGGCAAGACGCAGAACCGCACCATCAATGCCCTGTTCAATCAGGTAATCATCAAGTGCAGCCTGATCCTTCAGGTAAACTTCTGACTTACCGCGAGCAACCTTATAAAGGGGTGGCTGCGCGATATAGAGATACCCACCTTCAATCAGTTCTGGCATCTGACGGAAGAAGAAGGTCAGCAACAGCGTACGGATGTGCGCACCGTCAACATCCGCATCAGTCATAATGACGATCTTGTGGTAGCGCAGCTTTCCGATGTTGAATTCATCGCGGCCAATACCCGTGCCAAGCGCCATCACAAGGTTACCGATTTCCTGGCTTGCCAGCATGCGGTCAAACCGGGCACGTTCCACGTTCAGGATCTTACCACGCAGCGGCAGGATCGCCTGAGTCATCCGGTCACGACCGGTTTGGGCAGAGCCCCCAGCAGAGTCCCCCTCCACCAGGAAGACTTCGGTTTTGGATGGGTCTTTTTCGGAACAGTCTTTCAGTTTCCCGGCCAGGAAGTTCACATCCATCGCTGTTTTACGGCGGGTCAGATCGCGGGCTTTGCGCGCTGCTTCGCGGGCATGAGCCGCCTCAACGATCTTGGAAACGATCATTTTGGCTTCAGTCGGGTTTTCTTCAAACCATTCTGTCAGCTTTTCGTTCATCAGGCCCTCAACGGCAGGACGGACTTCGGAACTGACAAGCTTGTCTTTGGTTTGGGACGAGAATTTCGGATCAGGTACTTTGACGGACAGCACACAGGTCAGACCTTCGCGCGCGTCATCGCCGGTAAAATTGATCTTTTCCTTCTTCGCAATGCCAGAGGACTGCGCATAGGCGTTGATTGTCCGGGTCAAAGCGCCCCGGAAACCGGCCATATGCGTGCCGCCATCGCGCTGCGGGATGTTGTTGGTAAACGGCAGCACATTTTCATGATAGCTGTCATTCCACCACATCGCGACTTCAACGCCGATGTCATCTTTTTCACCACGCACAAAGATCGGTTCTGGCATCATTGGTGTTTTCGAACGGTCTAGGTATTTCACGAATTCCTTAACACCGCCGTCATAGAACAGCACACTTTTCAGGGGCTCTGCAGGGCGTTCATCCTGTACAAGGATGCGCACACCAGAGTTCAGGAACGCCAGTTCGCGCAGGCGTTTTTCCAGTGTCTCAAAGGAATATTCGAGATTAGAGAAGGTATCGGTCGAGGCGAGGAAGCGCACCTCGGTGCCTTTTTTGCCGTTGGCATCACCAACGACACGCAGATGTTCCACGGTTTCACCATGGGAAAACTTTGCGTAATGTTCTTTGCCGTCGCGCCAGACGCGCAGTTCCAGCCAGACAGACAGCGCGTTCACAACGGACACACCCACACCGTGCAGACCGCCGGATACTTTGTAAGAATTGCTGTCAAACTTACCACCGGCGTGCAGCTGGGTCATGATGACCTCGGCTGCGGACACGCCTTCTTCTTCGTGCATACCAACGGGAATACCGCGCCCGTTGTCATAAACAGATACGCTGGAATCCGCGTGAATTGTGACGCTGACGTGATCCGCATGATTGGCAAGCGCTTCGTCAATGCCGTTGTCCACAACTTCATACACCATATGGTGCAGACCAGAGCCATCATCCGTGTCCCCGATATACATGCCGGGGCGCTTGCGAACCGCCTCTAAGCCCTTGAGAACTTTAATAGAATCTGCGCCATACTCTTCTGGCTGCTGATTGTCGTCAGACATACTGCACTTCCTCGTAATTTAGCGATTTTTATAGCCGATTTCATCAAGGGTGTCACGCGGATCGCAACAGATTTATGTCAGGTGAAAGGGATCACCAGGCCAACCCCGATCAGAAGCCATCCCGCGATGATGTTCATGCGCCTGATTGCCCCTGGCGTGGTCACCAGACGACGCATCCGATCGACAAAAAGCGCAAAGAACGTATTGCCCACCAGCGGCACCAGCATAGAAACCAGACAGATCGCAATAATGTCTGGCGTGGTGATTTTCGTAAGGTCAAAAAAGCCTGGCAGAATGCCCATATAAAACAGGATCGCCTTGGGGTTTGCCATAATCACAATGACACCCGCAACAAACCCTGCCCAGATACCAGGGGCCGTCAGGCGGTTGTTCTTGTCGATCTCTTTGTCGGCGTTCCGGATCAGCATCACGCCCATCCAGATGAAAAACGCCACCGCAACCCAGCGCAGGATCAGCATAAAGCCGGATATTTCCTGTACCAGCCAGCTGACACCAAGCACCGCCAGAAAAGGCCAGATCGCATCGCCGATGACAACACCAAAGGCCAGCGGCCAGGCCGAACGGAACCCACCCGACATGCCCCGCGCAATGATCGCGACCCAGACGGGGCCAGGCGTCAGAAAAAGCACGCCCACCGCACAGGCATATAAAAACAGTTCCCAGGAGGTCAGAGTCATCTGAACGCTTCCTGCGTCCATTTCATGTGCAGGTGGTCAGCCTGCTGCCACAGGGCATCGCGGGATTTGTCACTGCGGGTTGCGGCAAGCCAATCACGCGCCAACGCCTCTTCCTCTGCAACAAGTGTCACCAGGCTTTCAGCGACGGATGTAACAAAGGCCTTTTCACGCGCCTGTTTTTTCTGTTCTGTCAGCTCTGCCAGATCCTTTTGCACCTGATCCGTAAGATCACACCCGGCAACCAAGACATCCATATTCATCGGCGCAACAGCCTTGTCATGCAGGCGCATCCAACGCAAAGCCAGCGTCGGTCGCAAAATATAGAAATAGCGCTTGAGCCTGACTTCACCATCCGGCCCATACAAACGGCTTTGCTGACGCTCCATCAGAGACAGGTAGTGCCAGGTGACAGACCTGCGATTGAGGGCGATACGACAAAAATCCGTCAGATCCTGAACCGCTTCAGGTACAGCAGAATAAACAATCGGGGACTGCAGCCATTCCGGCACAACAGCATTTGATCCCATAATCAGCTGAAGCGTTTTGGAAAGTTCCCAACCTGAAATATCAAGTTCATCATCAATGGGGCGTTCAACCACGTCACGTTTCTTTTGCAGGGACAGGTGCCAATCCAGCGGCCTGGCATACACAAAGCGCACGTCATAATCACTGTCCGGGCTGTGGAACCCCCAGGCACGTGACCCGGATTCAATCGCGAACAAGACCCGGATATTTTCCTCAGCCTCGATATCTTTCATCCGGGCTTTAATCAGTTCCTGCATCTGCACGGAAACAACATCAGGTAATATCGACATAACTCGTTCCATTCTCATCCCCAACACAAAGCCGCATGGCATCCGGTGTAAGGCTGTCAAAAAGTTCTGCACCGGTCCCGGTCATGAAGGCCTGGGCGCCAAGGGCGGTGATTTCGTGATAAAGGGCGGCCCGGCGGGCAGCGTCAAGATGTGCGGCGACTTCATCCAGCAGCAAAATGGGAGGCGCGCCAAAAGATTGGGCAAGTGCGCGGCCATTGGCAAGGATAAGCGAGATCAGCAGGGCTTTCTGCTCACCGGTTGAGCATTCTTTGGCCGCCACGCCTTTTGCGGAAAAGATCGCAGACAGATCCGCACGATGTGGACCCACAAGGGTACGTCCGGCAGCAAGATCGCGCGGGCGGGAGGTAACGAAAGCCTCTGCCAGCGCGTCAACGCCCTCGGCCTGCTCTGCCCCATCCGGCATGATGATTTCCAGGTCAGACCGCGGAAATTCCGTTTCTGCCCCCGCCTGCGCCAGGGCAATAGCTGCAATTGTATCTGCCCGTGCGGATTGGATCGCAGCCCCCGCCTCAGCCATCTGAACTTCAAGCGCACGATACCAATGCGGATCACGGATCTGATCTTTCAGCAGACGATTGCGTTCGCGCATGGCTTTTTCATAGGTCAGTGTGTTCTGTGCGTGCGCCGGATCAAAACTAAGCACCATGCGATCCAGAAACCGCCGCCGCCCATCTGCACCCTCAAGCCAGAGGCGATCCATGGAAGGCACCAGCCAGAGAACACGGGCAATTTTACCAAGCGCCACCTGCGAGGCCGCCTTACCATCAATGCGTACATTGCGCCCCTGCCCGCCTTCAAGCCAGGTTTCGATTTCATGAATTTGTGAGAGGCTTTGCAGTTCAGCCGCTATCTTCCAGCCAAAGCTTTCGGGCTTGCGGATCATATCATCGCTTGCCGCCCGGCGCAGACCGCGACCGGGGGAAAGCATAGAAATCGCTTCGATGATATTGGTTTTACCCGCGCCATTGGGCCCATAGATCGCTACAGGTCCGGGCGCGCAGTCAATATTCAGTGCTTTGTGAGAGCGGAAATGCGAAAGCCTGAGCTTCCGCAGGGCAAGCCCCGACACAAATCACATCACACGCGCATTGGCATCACGACATAGATGGCAGAGGTGTCATTGCCTTCGCGCATCAGGGTCGGGTCACCAGCAGAGTTGAACAGGAACACCGCGTTTTCACGATCCACCTGGTTGGCAATTTCCAGCAGATATTTCGCGTTAAAGCCAATTTCCAGGCGCTCGTCGCCATAAGCGACGGCCAGTTCTTCTTCCGCTGCACCGCTGTCCGGGGCATTGACGGAAAGAACCAGGCGATCTTCGTCCAGCGCCAGTTTCACGGCCCGGGAACGTTCAGAAGACACAGTTGCCACACGGTCCACGGCTTTTGCGAAATCAGAAGCATCCACTTCCATCTTCCGGGTGTTGCCCTGTGGAATCACGCGGGTGTAATCCGGGAAGGTGCCGTCGATAACTTTAGACGTCAGGGTGATATCCGGGGTAGCGAAACGCACTTTGGTTTCGGACACGGACACAGCAATCTGCATGTCATCGTCATCCAGAAGTTTGCGCAGCTCACCCACGGTTTTGCGGGGCACAATCACACCAGGCATTTCCAGTGCGTCTGCAGGCATTTCTGCATCAATACGCGCCAGACGGTGGCCATCGGTTGCCACACAACGCAAAACCTTGCCTTCTTCCCCATCCGCGATGTGCATGTAGACGCCGTTCAGATAATAGCGGGTTTCCTCAGTGGAAATCGCAAATTTTGCTTTGTCGAACAGACGGCGCAAATCCGGTGCTTTGGCACTGAAGTTTGCGGAATACTCAGACGTTGCCATCACGGGAAAATCTTCACGCGGCAAAGTTGCCAGTGAGAAGTTCGAACGCCCTGCTTCAACCGTGATGCGGCCCGCTGCAGGATCTTCGGTCAGGGTCACAAGTGCCCCATCCGGAAGTTTGCGCACGATTTCATGCAACGTGACCGCTGAAACTGTAGTCGCACCCGCACGTTCGACCTGGGCTACGGTTTTATCAACCACCTCGATATCGAGGTCAGTCGCGCGAAAACTGGCAATGTCGCCTTCGGCTTCGATCAGAACATTTGCAAGGATCGGAATAGTATTGCGGCGCTCAACAACTGATTGGGCCTGCGACACGGCTTTCAAAAGGGCTGCGCGCTCGATGCTGAGTTTCATTCCGATGCTCCTTGTTAAACGGGCCACCCCGCCGGAACGCCGAATGTAGCGCATCCATGCGAACCGTTAAATCGTTTTTTCGGAATGTCCAATGGAATGGCCGGGGCGTCAAGACCCCGGCCAGTAATCCATTGCAATTCTGTGGCAAAAATCAGGCTTCAAGCGCCCGACGCAGCAATTCCAGATCATCTTCGATCTGAGAATCCGAAATTCGCAGCTCTTCGATCCGTTTTACACCATGCATAACCGTGGTGTGATCGCGGCCCCCAAAGCGTCGCCCGATATCCGGAAGGGAACGGGATGTCAGCTGTTTTGCCAGATACATTGCAATCTGACGCGGGCGGGCGATTGTGCGTACACGGCGCGGGCCGATCATTTCGGACAGGCGGATGTTATAGTGTTCCGCCACTTTGCGCTGAATTTCGTCAACCGTGATCTTACGATCCGAGGTCCGCAGAACATCAGCCAGACAGTCCTGTGCCAGTTCAAGTGTGACTTCCCGGCCAACAAGCGACCCGAACGCAAACAGACGGGTCAGTGCACCTTCGAGAACACGAACATTGGTGGAAATCCGATGCGCAAGGAATTCAAGAACACCATCCGCGATGTGCAGGGATGGATCTTTCAGCATATGCTGTTCGGTCTTATGCTGCAGAATACCCAGGCGCAGTTCATAATCTGTCGGATGCAGGTCCACGACCAGACCGCTTTGCAGACGGGAGCGAATGCGATCTTCCAGTTCCTTGATCTCACCCGGGGCACGATCTGCGGAAATGATGATCTGCTTGTTCTGATCGACAAGTGCGTTGAAGGTGTGGAAGAATTCTTCCTGCGTAGATCCCTTGCCGGCGATGAACTGAACGTCATCCACCATCAGAATATCCACAGCACGGAAGATCTGCTTAAAATCCATCATCTTCTTGTCGCGCAGGGCCTGCACGAACTTATACATGAATTGTTCTGCAGACAGGTACACCACGTTCAGATCAGGGCGTTGCGTCCGCAGCTGATTTGCAATTGCGTGCATCAGGTGCGTTTTACCAAGGCCAACACCACCATACAGGAACAGTGGATTGAAGGCCACTTCGCCACCTTCGGCAACACGGCGCGCCGCGGCATGGGCCAATTCGTTCGGCTTACCAACGACAAAACTGTCAAACGTAAATCGCGCATCAAGAGGCGCACCAGGAACCGTACCCGTTGAACGGGCAACCGCAGCCTTTTTACGCGGCGCCGAAGACGCAGGCACTTCGGATACCTGTTCTGCCTTTGGTGCTGTCGCGCGCTTTGGTGAACGTGCAGCATTCACCGAAAATTCCAGACGGCTTACGGCCTGCCCGCTGCTTTTCAGCAGCTGAACAATGTCATCGCCAAAATTGCGAGACACCCAGTTCCCCATAAAGTTCGTCGGCACACGGAAGACAGCCACACCATTATCCAGACCGGAGAGCTCAAGCGGCTCAATCCAGTTGACATAGTTGTTCTTTCCAACGGTAGCTTCGAGGTCTTCTCTGATATCGACCCAGGATTGGTTTATCATTATTTTTATACCCGCTTCGTCAACGTCCAAATTTATGACTGACGCCACGCCAGTCCTCTCATCTTCCAGCCGTTAAGCTGGCCCCTCTGTCCCTCTGCGTTCAGATCACCTTCAAACCCTTCGGCTACATTGATGCATTGCACCGGCTTCCCACAGCCAGACAACAGATCAGCCACCGCATGCGCGGCATGAAGTGAACGCACGCCGGATCGGCACAGGAAAAGCAGCTTGTCCGGGATTTCCCCGTTCAGTGCTTCCAGAACCTCTTCCCCGAAGTGCGGGTTTGCAGACATTGAAGGAAAACTGGCCCATTCGACGAAAATTGTCTCCTGGTTCAGATCCCTTAGATCAGGAACGCCAACGAACCCCCATTCGGCGCGTGTCCTGACATCAATAAACTTGCAGCTGGTTTCGTTTTTCAAAAGCTCCCAGGCATCCTGTGGAGAAATGTTAAGAATATCAGAAACCACCCGTGGGTTCATTGCTTGTCCCCTTAGGTAACGTGAATCGCAGGAGCAAGTTAGCAAGCTGTCAGCAGCCCGCGCAACAGAACTTCACGCTTGACTCTCACTTTGCCGAAACGAATCCGAAGGGAGGAAAATTTCCTTATAAAACGAGGTATTTTTCTGCGTTTGCGATGCGGCAAATGCAAAAAAGACGCACCCGGACGGATGCGCCTTTTAATAGAATCAGCAATCTTTTGCAGATCAGCCCAGAGCTTTTACACGAGCAGACAGACGAGAGATTTTGCGTGATGCAGTGTTCTTGTGAACAACGCCTTTTGTAACGCCACGCATCAGTTCTGGCTGTGCGTCTTTCAGAGCTGCAGCAGCTGCAGTCTGGTCACCGGAAGCAATCGCTTCTTCAACTTTACGCAGATATGTACGGATGCGGGAACGACGTGCCTTGTTAACGGTAAAGCGGGTTTCGTTCTGGCGGGCGCGTTTTTTTGCCTGAGGCGTATTAGCCATGTGTTCGGTTCCTTTTTGCCGGACAAGGCCGGACATTGAATTCTGTTCTGCGCTACAGGTCCGACCGGGTTTAAGAACCGATGATTCTGGCCAGAGCGGGCCTCACGCGCATGTATAGCGGCGGTAACTAAGGTATTTTCACAGAAATGAAAACCCCAAAATGCCTGAAAACCTGCCCCGGATTGTAAACCAGGGCAGGTCCTTGATTATTTATCGCGGAATTGGGCCTGACGCTTATCAAGAAACGCCCCCATACCCTCTTTCTGATCCTCAGATGCAAAGAGAGAATGGAATGCGCGGCGTTCAAACAGCAAACCTTCAGACAGCGTGGTTTCCCAGGCCCGGTTCACTGTTTCCTTAACGACCATAGAGGTCAGCATGGATTTCTCAGCGATCTTCTGCGCGGCACTCATGGCTTCTTCCATCAGCTTTTTCGCAGGCACAACACGGGATACCAGCCCAGAGCGTTCCGCTTCTTCGGCGTCCATAAAGCGGCCGGTCAGGTGCATATCCATAGATTTGGATTTACCAACATAACGTGACAGGCGTTGTGTCCCGCCAATACCTGCAACAACACCAAGATTGATTTCCGGTTGGCCGAATTTCGCAGTGTCAGACGCAATGATGAAGTCACACATCATCGCAAGTTCACACCCACCGCCCAGCGCATAGCCGGACACAGCCGCAATGATCGGCTTGCGGGATTTCACCAGCTGATCGGTCTCGGGACCAAAAAGATCGTTCATGTAAACATCAACGAAGCTTTTCTCAGACATCTCTTTGATATCCGCACCTGCTGCAAAAGCTTTGTCGGAACCGGTGATAATGACACAGCGCACTTTGTCATTTTCTTCTGCGGCTTTCACCGCATCCGCCAGTTCTGCCAGCAAGGTGCTGTTCAGGGCGTTCAGCGCATCCGGGCGGTTCAGCCGGATGGTTTTGACGTGGTCTTCGATCTCGACGATCAGCGTCTCATAGGCCATGGTTTTCTCATCTGTTGCCTCTGGTCAGGATGCAGCCTTACCAAAGCCTGCCCCCGGATCAAGCTATCTTTGGCATTGCGCACAGAAGAAAGTTGAGCGTCCGGATTGCGTGATTCGGCTGATTTCACCGCCGCAACCGGACGTCTGGCAGGCCTCGCCTTCACGGCCATAAACCTTAAAAGAGTGTTGAAAATAACCAAGTTCCCCATCTGCCTGCCGGTAATCCTTCAGGGACGATCCCCCGGCCTCAATCGCCTCTGACAGAACCTCTCTGATCGCGGGTACCAGGGTAGAAATTTCCGCAGCGTCAATTTTTCCAACCGGCCTTGTGGGCACAATGCCGACCCGGTTCAGCACTTCACAAACGTAAATATTGCCGAGTCCCGCGACGATTTTCTGATCAAGCAGCGCCGATTTCACCGGTGTTTTGCGCCCGCTGAATTTCTCTTTCAGCAGATCTTCATGAAAGTCGTTGCCCAAAGGCTCCGGCCCCAGACCGGCCAGCATCTTATGTTTCTGAACACTGTCAGTCGCTGCCAGATCCATCGCGCCGAAGCGCCGTGCATCATTGAACGTCACCCGCCCGCCGCCAGACATGTGCAGCACCACGTGGTCATGCTTCTGCTGTTCCTGGTGATCATGGAAGAAATCACCAATCTTCACACCAGACACCTGCATGCGTCCGGACATGCCCAGATGAATGATCAGGGTTTCATCTGTATCCAGATCCGCCAGAATATACTTCGACCGCCGCCGCAGCGCATTAACCCGCGCACCGGTCAGTCGCGCGGCCATGTTTTCGGGAAACTTCCAGCGCAGCCCATCCCGACGCACCTCAGCCTGTTCAATCACTTCACCTTCCATCGCGGGCAACAGCCCCCGGCGCACGGTTTCCACTTCGGGTAATTCAGGCATATCTGCTCCTGTGTAAAAGCAGCGCATTGTATGCGCGGGTCATGCCTTATATGAGGGTGTGAACAGATGGACGACAAGCCCGGGACTGCACGCATGACTGACAAAACCACACATTTCGGATTTCAGACCGTAAACGAGACCGAAAAGGCCGGGATGGTGCATGGGGTGTTTACCAATGTCGCCTCGAAATACGATGTCATGAATGATGCGATGTCCATGGGCATCCACCGGGTCTGGAAAGATGCGATGATGGACTGGCTTGCGCCGCGCCCGGGGCAACGCCTGCTGGATGTTGCAGGCGGCACTGGTGATATTTCATTTCGCTTCCTGAAACGCGCTGGTTCTGGCCATGCGACTGTCTGCGATATGACCGAAAGCATGCTGGTTGAAGGCAGTCAGCGCGCCGAAGCAGGCACCATGGCAGACAGTCTGGACTGGGTTGTGGGCGATGCGATGGCTCTGCCGTTTGAAAGCAACACCTTTGACGTTTACACGATTTCATTTGGCATCCGGAATGTCACCCGCATTCCTGATGCCCTGCGCGAAGCTTACCGTGTGCTGCGCCCCGGTGGCCGCCTGATGGTTCTGGAATTCAGCCAGATCCCAAATGATATGATGCAGAAAGCCTATGATCTGTATTCCTTCAATGTCATCCCGAAGATGGGCCAGATGATTGCCGGGGATGCCGACAGCTATCAGTATCTTGTCGAATCCATTCGCAAATTCCCGCAACAGGACGTCTTTGCCGATATGATCCGCGAGGCCGGATTTGATCAGGTGAAATACCGCAATCTGTCTATGGGCATCGCAGCCCTGCATTCCGGCTGGAAGATTTAAATGCGTGGTCCCCATAATATCTGGCGCCTGATCCGCACCGGCGCCACGCTTGAACGTACCGGCGCGATGAAAGTTGTGCTGGATGCGATGGACGCGCCCGCGCCTTTGCGCATTGTTGCCCGCGCCTTTGCCTGGCCTGTTCAATGGCTGGGCGTCAAAGGTGACCTGGACATGCCACCGGTCACACGTGCCCTGACAGCGCTTGGTCCCGCTTACATCAAATTTGGTCAGGTTCTGTCGACCCGCCCGGACGTGGTCGGCGATGAACTGGCCACTCAATTGCGCGTTCTTCAGGACCAGCTGCCTGCATTTTCGTCTGAAGTCGCCCGGAAATGCATCGAAGATGAACTTGGTCGTCCGGTGGATGAGATGTTCTCGGAACTCAGCGAACCCGTCGCGGCGGCTTCCATCGCACAGGTACACAAAGCCCGGCTGCGTGAGACTGGCGAAGAGGTTGCAGTGAAAGTTCTGCGACCAGATGTTGAACGCGCCTTCCGCAAAGATATTGATGCGTTTTACTTTGCGGCATCCGTTGTTGAATTTCTGTCTCCGGCCTCACGCCGCCTGCACCCCCATGATGTGATCGCCCATTTTGAAGGTGTGGTGCTGGGTGAACTGGATCTGCGCCTTGAAAGTGCCTCAGCGTCAGAGTTTTCCGCCAATACGATGAACGACACCGGTTTTCAGGTTCCCGGAATTCGCTGGCATCTGTCTGGCCGTCGGGTGATGACCCTCGACTGGGCAGAGGGTTCTGGCATGGGCGACAATGACGCCCTGGACGCAGCCGGACACAACCGTCCGGAACTGGCCGCGCGTGTGCTGCAACTTTTCCTGTCCCATGCATTGCGTGATGGCTTCTTCCATGCGGATATGCACCAGGGCAACCTGAAGGTCGCAGCAAACGGGAATATCATTGCCTATGATTTCGGGATCATGGGGCAGATTGATGAATATACCCGCCGGGTTTACGCGGAAATTCTTTATGGGTTCATCAAGCGTGATTACAGGCGTGTTGCAGAAGTCCATTTTGAAGCCGGCTACGTTCCCGCCCATCAGGATGTCGATGAATTTGCCCGTGCCCTGCGCGCTGTTGGCGAACCCATTTTCGGCGTCGACGCCAGCGGTATTTCAATGGGGTCTCTGCTTAGCTATCTGTTTGAGGTTACTGAACGTTTCGGCATGGAAACCCGGACAGAACTGATCCTTCTGCAACGCACCATGGTTGTTGTAGAAGGGGTTGCGCGCTCCCTGGATCCGCAGATGAATATCTGGGACGTCGCGAAACCAATTGTCGAAAGTTACATCAAAGACAGCATTGGTCCGCGGGCCGTAATTAGTGATCTGGTCCGCACTGTAAAGGTTTTGGGGCGCTTCGGCCCACGCCTGCCGCAAATCGCAGAGGCTGCGTTAATGCAATACAGCCAAACGCCACCACCTGCGCCGGGGCCATCACCATTGCGCTGGATCGCATGGCTTTCTGGCGGCACCCTGTTGCTGGCCATCGGCTATGCAACAGGAATTTATCTGGGTTAACCAGGACTGCGGAGCGCCGAAACCGCGTCAATGCTCACCAGCGCTCCGCCCTTCAGCACGGCAACCGATTGCCCGTCAACACCGCGTACCTCAACCACTTCCGCGTATACTTCGGCAGGGGTTTCAATCAGGCTTTCCCCATTCAGAAAGCTTTCAACCGAAAAGTTGTAAACCCCATTGGGCAAAGGTGTGCCATCGGTCCCAACACCAGCCCAGTCAAAGCTTTCCGTCGATTTTGGGATCTGTTCGCGATGCACGACATTGCCCTCTTCATCCCGGACAACCAGCTCTACATTGTCGGCTCCGACGGCGGGATTGGGGGACACTTCAATGGGCGTTCCGTCGAACAGCACTGGCGCTGCTGCCCTTGCTTCCATTCCGATCCACCCCGCCATTTGTGATAGCCCCATAGATCCGAATTGTGTGCCAAGCGCCGCCAGAAGATCGTTGGTCAGCACCTGTTGTTCCACACTGGAAAATGTCGCCAACTGAACCGCGTAATCTTCAGATTCAATCGGGTTCAATGGGTCCTGATTCTGAATTTGTGCCGTAAGCATCTTCAGAAATGTATCAAAATCCGAACTGATTGCAGCATTCGAACTTGTCTGATTTTGGGATTGACCCGTCGCATTATTGCCGGAAGCCTGAGTAACCTGCATTTCACTATTCCTTTATAGTCTGAGATCAAGGCCCGTTCTGGCCCCGGTCATCGCATTAATTCTGACAGGTGATTGTTTCTCGGTGTCAGCGACCGGCAACGCGTCACTCTGGTTGTCAGGGGTTTCACCACGCGCGTCGCTGAAGCCATCCTGCTGACCACCTGGATCCTGTTCCACAAATTCCAGGTTCACCCCCGAAAGCCCGACATCCTGAAAGTCCTGCAGAAGAATATCAATATTCCTGCGGATCAACGCCAGAGTTTCACCGCGTTCCGCCGCAACCGTTACAGTCAGTGCACCGTCCTGAAGGAGGAAATTCATCCTGACCCGACCAAGTTCCTCTGGTGACAGCATCAGTTCAACTGGCCCGTCAGAATGGCGTACAGCCACTTCCATCAACTGCTGCGAGATCCGCGCAAATTGTGCCGTACCATCCTGCTGAGGCAGGGTTGTGATGCTGGCGGGTGTCGCGCCACGAGAGGTTCCCACCTGTTCACCTCCGGCAACCGCCATTTCATCATTCGCTGTGGTCATCTCAACAGATGCGAATGCGGGCTCCAGAACCAGGGCCGGCGCCACAGCCTGACCCGTCATAACTGGTTCAGGTTGGGGAACGGGGCCAGTCCGGGTGCTTGCAAACCTCTCTGTCCCCCCCACAACAAGCGACCATAATTTACCTGCGTCATTCGATGTTCCTGACCGCATTTCAACTGGCCTTTTCTCTGGCGCATCCGCAGCCAGAGACCTGTGCAAACTTACAGGCTCCGAAGCTGCCGTGCCCGGATTTCCATTCGCAGCAAGAGACGCAGTTTCCGCCTTCGGTGCAGTTTGTCCTGAAACCGATTCACGGACCGCCGGGCTGGAATGTGCTGTGGTGGCTTGCGTCAGACCTTCAGCCCTATCCGGGTCAGTTCTCACTATAGCCGACCTGACAGCAGTGTTTGCATCCGGGCTTTTGCGCGTTTCTGCTATACCCTGCCTGGTGGTCAGAGGTATTGCGACCTCCGGTAACGAGTGCCGGACAGGAGGGGGATTCTTCAACGTATCTCTGCCCGACCATATAGCCGCGCTATGAGTTTCATGCGCACGGCCAGGCACTCCATTTTGCGCCGCATCTTCAACAGGCTGCCTGCGAATACCGGCTAATTGCATTGCCTCACTGAATGGCACACGTGAATCAGACGTTGTCTGCTGCGTGCCCCTGCCCTCATCGCCCCATCCGGGGGAGGGCGTGGGTAATGCATCTGTTTTGCCCTCTGATCTGTTACCTTCTGGTATAACCGTCTGGTCCTTCTGCGCTGATATCGCTTCCGCGGATATCAAGGCCTGCTTACCACGTTCTGTTCCGGACGACATCGCAGGCCCTCCTGGCACGTCCGGCGGGAGCTGCGTAATAACGCCGCCTCGGGGTTCCGCTTCCCGCAGATTCAACGAACCCGGCAGTACCCCGGTGTCAAGCTGCGAACTGCGCACAACCAGATCATGTTCCTGATCTGTCAACGTATGCCCGCCCTCACTGGCCGCTACAGAAATCAGCCTCTCTGGCATTGCAATGGGCGCTTTGTCTTCAGGAGGTAAAACCTGCATCAACGCAGTCTCAGGCACGTCTTCCGCACGAGTATCCAGGTCTTCACCAAGAAAGACGCCTTCAAATTCACCCGACCCTTCGCTTTCCGCCTCAGCCTGCGCACCTGGAACAGCTGGACTACCTGTCGCAGTTTTCTGCGGCACGACTTTCAAAATTGTATCTGCGTTTATTGCATTCTGCATGGATCACCCGGATTGCTTCCGTTGCAGATTTATGCCCCGACAGGAGTTACCAGTTTCTTTACCAAACAGAGGTAAAACAGAAAAACTATCTTCAATTGGAAAGAAATTCTGATGACCGAAGTGAACATCTCACCATCCTCTAACCCATTGCAATCGCGTGCCTCTCCCCAGCCAACACCTGAGAATGATCCCCTTTGGGAGGTTGCGCAGAAACTGGAAGCAAGCTTTCTTTCTGAAATGCTGAAGGCTGCCGGGCTGGGCGAAACCCGCGAAAGCTTTGGCGGCGGGATTGGCGAAGATCAGTTCAGTTCTTTTCTGCGCGATGCGCAGGCCAGTGAGATGGTCAGGCAGGGTGGGATCGGCCTTGCACAAAGCTTGTTTGAAGCCCTGAAGGAACAGTAATATGTCGAAACACACACCCATGGCTTTAGCAAACACGCGGGCCTCTCTGATCGCGGGCAACCTCAGCGATCTGCCATCTCTCGTGATACAGACAGAAGAACTGATACAGAGGCTACCTGTTCAGAAAAATGATCTGGCAACCTTACGTGAACTGCGAAAGCAAGCGCGCCGGAACCTGCACTTGCTTGATGCTGCGCGCAGAGGTTTCAGAGACGCCAGGGAAAGGCGCGCACAAATCGAAGAAGTTGCGCAGGGGCTGAAAACCTACAACAGATCGGGAAGCTTTCGCCCGCGGACACAACCCGGCCGACTTGAACACAAGTCGTAGAAAGTTTGGGCTGCTGCCGGACAACACACAGACGAATGATCTGATCCGCCCTGCATTGAATGGGAAAAATGGGGCCGAAACGCAAACGGCGCGAGATATTCCCGCGCCGTCTGGTGTCTTATTTTCTTAGCGGCTTAACTGCGCACGATATGCACAGAAACCGTGGCATGGCGTGCAACGCGGGCAGCGTTGGGGCCAAGCAGATAGTCTTTGAAATCCGGCTTATGCGCCCCGATCACGATCAGCTCACTGCCAGCTGCAACGGAGGTTTTCAGGATTTCTTCATAGGCTGTGCCAACGGCCACCAGGTGACGCACCTTGGCGTTTGCCTCCCGCCCCAGCACATCCGTGCAAAGGGTGTTCAGCGCCGCTTTGGCTTCTTCCATGGCCTGGTCGGTATGGGTCTTGTCAAAGAAAGACCCTACCACGCTCATGCCGAAATCCGGAATGACGGTGATCACATCAAGTGTCGCGCCTTCCATTGCGGCAAGCTTTGCAGCCTTTTGCAGAACCACTGTATCCACAGCCGGCAGGCTGACGTCTACAGCGCAGAGTACGGAACCACTCATGCCATTTCTCCTTCTTTGCGGGAACGTGCAAGCTGCAGCATCCCGATGAGACCCAGGAAAATCAACGCAGGGATAAACACCAGTTCTTTTGGTGATTGTTCTGCAGTTGCTTTGGCGGATGCTACGGTCACAACTTCATCACCGTAAAAATCAAAACCACCCAGTTTGGTAGAGAACGTTGTCTGCGGGAAAGGTTCTTCCAGCTGCACAGCGTCGCCTTCAACCATGGTTGACAGGCCAAAGGCTGCAAGACGTTCTTCGCCGGTTGGTTCGTCACCCACTGGCAAAACCAGGGTTACGTCCTTGCTTTCGAGCGTGTCGAAATCGGGGCCGCGTACAACGATGCGAACTTCGTCACCCGGGTTTGCTTCACCAAGAGCCTGCGCCAGATTTGCCGGTTCAACCGCGTTAAACGGGGGCTGAATGCGGTTCATCACATAGTCAGGACGGAAGAGAACAAATGCGATCGCCACAAGTGCAATGCTTTCGTAGATCTTCGATTTGGTCAGCCACCAACCCATTGTGCCCGCAGTGAACACAAGAATCGCTATGGTCGAGACAATGGCAACGAGTATCCCCTGCGTCCAAGTCACATCAATCAACAACAGATCAGTGTTGAAGATGAACACAAACGGCAAGGCCACGGTGCGCAGTGAATAGAAGAACGCAACGAAACCGGTCTTGATCGCATCGCCACCAGACACAGCCGCCGCCGCAAAGCTGGCAAGCCCCACAGGTGGCGTCACATCCGCCATGATCCCGAAGTAGAACACAAACAAGTGCACCGCAATCAATGGAACGATCAGGTCGTTTTGCGCGCCAAGTTCTACTACCACACCCGCCATGAGAGAGCTCACAACAATGTAGTTCGCAGTGGTCGGCAGGCCCATACCCAGGATCAGGGACAGGATGCCAACCAGCACCAGCATGGCAACCAGGTTACCACCGGACAGGAATTCAACCAGATCCGCCATCACCTGACCAATACCAGTCAGGGTCACAGTGCCCACGATCACGCCAGCTGTCGCTGTTGCCAGCGCGATACCGATCATGTTGCGTGCGCCGTCAATCAGACCCTGCATCAGGTCAACCAGGCCATCCTTGAACGCAATCGCGAACTGATTCTGACCGCGGAACATTTCCTTCAGAGGACGCTGAGTGATCAGGATCACCAGCAGCAGTGCAGTCGCCCAAAACGCCGACAAGCCAGGGGAGCTTTGCTTGATCATCAGGAAGTAGACCAGCACCAGAATTGGCAGAAGGTAATACAGACCCGCTTTGTAGATTTCACCAATGATCGGAAGCTTAACTTCTTTAGCATTGGGGTCATCCGGTTCCAGATCCGGCACAGAAGCCGCAAGCTTCAGAAGCAGAACATAGATCCCCAGAACAACTGCCGTCAGGACAACACCTGCCGCAGATGGAACAAGGCTTGTCACCGCATCCACCGGATATTGCGTGCCGTAACACAGGCCTGCGAACACGATGAAAAAGCTGAACATACCAACGATGGTACGGGCCATTGTGATTTCGCGTTCTGCTGTCAGGGTTGGCATGTTTTTCTTAACCGCCTCAAGGTGCACAATGTACACAAGCGCGATGTAGGAAATAGCCGCTGGCAGGAAGGCGTGTGTAATCACCTGGATATACGGTGTTGATGTGTATTCCACCATCAGGAAGGCCGCAGCCCCCATAACAGGTGGCATAATCTGACCGTTCACAGAGGAAGCAACTTCAACCGCGCCGGCTTTCTCGGAAGAGAACCCAACACGTTTCATCAGAGGAATGGTGAATGTGCCTGTTGTCACAACGTTGGCGATGGAGGAGCCGGAAATCAGACCGGTCGCCGCAGAACCCACAACAGCCGCTTTCGCCGGACCACCACGCAGGTGACCAAGGGCGCCAAAAGCCATCTTGATGAAATAGTTGCCCGCACCCGCTTTATCCAGCAATGCGCCGAACAAAACAAAGAGGAACACGAATTTTGTCGAAACACCCAGCGCAATACCGAACACACCTTCAGAGGTGATCCACATATGCGACATGGCTTTCTTCAGGGATGCGCCTTTCCACTGGATCACTTCAGGCACCCAGTCAGCGGAACCGAAGAAGACATACATCAGGAAGATAGAGGCAAGCGTTGCCATAGCCGGGCCAAGTGCGCGCCATGCGCCCATGAACAGGATGATCAGGCCGCTAAGCGCGAACCATTTGTCCATATTGTCCGCGAGGCCGCCGGCATCCACGATCTTCTGGTAGAAGAAGTAGCCGTAAAGCGCGATCAGACCACCGGCAACTGCCAGGATCCAGTCGTAAAACGGAATGTAGTCACGCGGGCTTTTCTTGGTCAGCGGATAGGCCAGGAACACCAGGAACAGCGCAAAGCTGAGGTGAAACAGGCGAGAGTTGTTAATGATGGAACCAGGCAGAATATAAGGCGCCCATGGTGACGCCAGCAGGATCTGGAACAGGGACCAGACAATAGCGACAACCGCCATCATCGTGCCCACAGCGCCTGCCGGGCTACGCGCGCCAGCGTCAGAAGAGGCAACCAGTTCCTGGAGCTCTTCCTCGCTTAATGCGCCGGAATTTTCGGTGTTTTGTGACATATGTCCCTCCCGGACATGCCGCGATGTCAGATGCGGCCGGAGATTGTAATTGGGGTACACCACCTGAGCGCCCGTCTTATATGCGGACTGTCATCGTCAGGTGTAGAAAAGGGGCGGCACAAGAAACGCCGCCCCCCAATACTCAGATCAGGTGCAATCGATTACTCGATCCAGCCCTGCTCACGGTAGTATTTCGCAGCGCCATCATGCAGAGGAGCGGACAGACCAGCGGTCGCCATTTCTTCTGGTGTCAGGTTTGCAAATGCAGGGTGCAGGCCTTTGAAGTCATCAAAGTTTTCGAAGATGGAAGATACGAGCGCGTATACAACGTCTTCAGAAACATTGGTGGAAGATACGAAGGTTGCACCAACACCAAAGGTGCCTACGTCAGCATCGTTACCACGATACATGCCACCAGGAACGGTTGCTGTACGGTAGTAAGCGTTGTCGTTGATCAGACCATCAACAGCTTCGCCGGAAACTTCAACAATCACGGAATCACATGCTGTGGTTGCTTCCTGAATGGTGCCGGAAGGGTGACCAACAGTGAATACCATTGCGTCGATCTGGTTGTCGCAAAGCGCTGCGGACTGCTCAGCAGGCTTCAGCTCAGTTGCCAGAGCGAAATCGTCAGTGGTCATGCCGGAAGCTTCCATCAGAACTTCCATGGTGCCACGTGCGCCGGAACCTGGGTTACCGATGTTTACGCGCTTGCCAGCAAGGTCAGCGAAAGTTGAGATGCCGGAATCAGCACGTGCAACAACTGTGAAGGGCTCTGGGTGTACAGAGAATACTGCACGCAGCTCTTCGAATGCACCAGCTTCTTCAAACTTGGAAGTGCCGTGGAATGCGTGGTGCTGCCAGTCAGACTGTGCAACGCCGAATTCCAGCTCGCCTTCGCGGATGGTGTTGATGTTGTAAACAGAACCACCAGTGGATTCTACGGAACAACGTACACCGTGGTCACGACGGCCTTTGTTTACCAGACGGCAGATTGCGCCACCGGTTGGGTAATAAACGCCAGTAACACCGCCGGTGCCGATTGTGATGAACTGCTGGTCCTGGGCCATAGCGCCACCGGTTGCCAGTGTCGCAGCGGTCGCCAGACCGAACATAAATTTCATCGATGTCATATGATAACTCCCTATACATATTAATAGCTGTAGGAAGGGTCTTTGCCCCCTGAAGCTTTGCATAAGGTGTCCGACAGTCACAGGATTGTCATGCAAAAACTAATGTTTTTTTTGTTTTGTCCAATAGGCGTCGATATCGCTCCGTAATTCTTCATACGATGCGATGCGTTTTTCCGCCTCTTCCCCGCCGCGTTTCACAAGCAGCGCCAGGATATTTTCAATCACAGCCATTGCCCCGGCATAACAACCAAAGAAATGTGTGGTCACGATAGATACAACCAGGACTTCGTCCGGCACCAAATCCGACGCGATCACATCGGAATCCGAAATAACGATCAGTTTTAAACCTCTGGATTGTGCGAACTGACACGCCCGGATCGTTTCATTCGAATAGGGCGTGAATGTAACAACAATCAGAAGATCGTTTTCATCCGCATAATTCAGTTCGTCTATTGAACTGTTCATATGCCTTGGAATTAACTGCAATGAAGGCAAGGCCATACGTCCAACGTAGTGAAAGTAGTAGGCCAGTCCGTAACTCGCACGCACCCCTGTCAGGTACACATTGCGCGCATTGAACATCATGTCGACCACACGCTTAAGTTTATCCGGGGAAAGGTTATGAAGAGACCGCTGAATGATATTCAGCGAATTCAACGTCGCCTCTGCCTGGACCGGTCCGGTATCTTCATAAGCCGCAACCGCTTCGATCCACTCCAGATCATCTGAAAGTTCAGAACCGGAAACCAGCGCTGTACGGAACGGGGCGCGTAAGTCTTCAAAACCTTCAAGCCCAAGGTGTTGCGCCATACGCACGAGCGTATAGGTACTGACGCCCGCCTTACGTGCGGTCACCCGGATCGGATCAAGCCCGAAGTCCGCCTGGTTGTCGACGATATACTTCGCCACAACCTGCAATCGGGGGGAATAGCCTTCAAAATCGGTCTTAAGCGTTGAAAGTATTTTGGTTTTTACGGTCGGATCCATGTTTTTCGCCCATTGATTCGCCTGAAAAAGCATAACATTTGTTATTTTGGCCGTCGATTGACTAATTCTGTGATTTCACCAGTTTCATAGGAGCGCAACAGAAAACGCCCGAAAAGGAATCACCGGATGTCCCGGATATTTTCAGTGACCGTCGCCCCGAACGGGGCAAGACGCGGAAAAACAGATCACCCTGCCTTGCCAGTTACCAATGCAGAGATTGCCCAGACAGCGGCCTCATGCCATGCGGCGGGGGCACAGGCAACCCATCTGCATGTGCGTGATGACAACGGTCAGCATTCCCTGGATGCCGGGCGATATCGCGAAGCAATGGCAGCGGTACAGACTGCGGCCCCGGGCATGGATATCCAGATCACCACAGAATCTGCCGGGATCTACGACGTGGCCGCACAGTATGACTGCCTGGCGGCACTGACCCCGGCGGCGGCCAGCGTGTCCGTACGGGAAATGGCGCGCGACGAGGCAACCGCTGCCAGGCTATATGCGCTGGCGGCAGAGGCGGGCACCGATCTGCAGCACATCCTTTACAATGCCGGCGATATTGAACAGTTGGCGGTCTGGATGAACAAGGGCATTGTCCCCCCACAGATGCGCAGTGCGATCTTTGTTCTGGGGCAATATAACCCTGCCATCCATGCGCAACCGTCTGATCTGCAAATCTTCCTGCGGGCGGGGCACGATCTGAACCTTGACTGGACGATCTGTGCTTTTGGCCCAAATGAACTTGCCTGCGCCCGCGCAGCACTTGCGACAGGCGGAAATGTCCGGGTAGGATTTGAAAACAATCTGCTGCGGCCCGATGGCACGCCTGCCCGCGACAATGCTGAACTTGTTGCCCTCACCGTTAACGAAGGCCTTGATCTGGGCCTGACACCTTCCACACAACTCCCGAAAGCCTGTTAAATGTCTCACGTATTTCCCCGCCACACCAAAATTTCCCCGCCTATGGCCGCAAGCGGTGACGGCTGCTATCTGATCGACACCAACGGCAAGCGTTACTTTGACGGGTCTGGCGGCGCGGCGGTGTCTTGCCTTGGGCATTCTGACACGGAAGTCACCGAAGCTGTGAAAGCGCAACTGGACCAGCTGGCTTTTGCGCACACAAGTTTCTTCACATCCCAACCCGCTGAAGAACTGGCGGATCTGTTGGTGGAACACGCGCCCGAAGGCATTGAACGCGTCTATTTCGTGTCCGGTGGGTCCGAGGCAACTGAATCTGCGATCAAACTGGCACGTCAGTATTTCGTGGAAAAGGGCCAACCCCAACGCCGCCACCTGATCGCCCGCAAGCAAAGCTACCACGGCAACACCATTGGTGCGCTGTCCGCTGGTGGTAACGCATGGCGTCGCGAACAGTTTGCGCCTCTGCTGCTGGATATCAGCCATATCGCGCCTTGTTACGAATATGTGCTGAAGGCCGAAGGTGAAAGCGCTTATGACTACGGCCAGCGCGCAGCACAAGAGCTGGAAGACGAGATCCTGCGCCTGGGGGAAGACAGCGTCATGGCGTTTATGGCGGAACCTGTGGTTGGTGCGACGTCCGGTGCGGTGCCTGCTGTGGAAGGCTATTACAAACGTATCCGCGAGATCTGTGACAAATACGGTGTGCTTCTGATCCTGGACGAAGTCATGTGTGGCATGGGCCGCACCGGGCATCTATACGCCTGCGAAGCCGACAACGTGCGCCCGGACATCCTGTGCATCGCCAAGGGACTTGGGGCCGGGTATCAGCCGATTGGCGCGATGCTCTGTTCTGGTGGGATCTACAAAGCGATTGAAGACGGCACCGGGTTCTTCCAGCACGGCCACACCTATCTTGCCCATCCTTGTGCGACGGCGGCGGGTCTGGCGGTTGTGAAGGCGATCCTGGATCGTGGCCTTCTGGATCGTGTGCAAGACATGGGCGAGAAACTGCAGGCGGCACTTGTGGCTGAATTCGGCCAGCACCCGCATGTGGGTGACATCCGTGGTCGCGGGTTGTTCCGCGGGATTGAGATCGTGAAAGACCGCGAAACCAAAGAACCCTTTGATCCGGCGCTTGGTCTGGCTGGGAAGCTGAAGAAGGCGTGCTTTGCCGAAGGTCTGGCCTGTTACCCGATGGCGGGCACACGCGACGGCAAAACCGGCGACCACATCCTGCTTGCCCCGCCCTACATCATGACTGAGGAACAGATCCCCGACATCATCGAGCCCCTGAAACGGGCGATGGCGCAGATCATTCCTTCCTAAGAAACAAAAAGAGCCGCGATCATCTCGCGGCTCTTTTTCAGTATTGGGTGTGGTTCAACGCACCAGAAGCAGTGGCACCTGACAGGTGCGGATCATCTCAGTCGTGGTAGAGCCGATGATCAGGCGGCGGATGCGGGAATGGCCGTAAGCGCCCATGACCAGCATATCAGCCCCATCAGGATTTTCATCCTGGCCAGCAACGTGAATACGCGCAGCGATGACTTCGGTTGGGGTGCCTTCTGCGATTTCCTGAGACACCTCAAAACCAGCATTTTTCAGCGTGGCGGCGGCACCTTCAACGGTTGCTTGTGCGCTGTCACTGCCCGCGCTGATCACCCGAGCTTCGAGACCGGCAAAGGTTTTCGCCTGGGCCAGGTGGTTCACAGCTTTCATCGCGGTTTTGCCGCCGTCAAAGGCCAAAAGGAAGCTTTTAGGTTCCGTGAAGGCGCGCGAAGCAACCAGAACCGGAATGGTGCTGGTGCGGACAACGCGTTCCAGGTTGGACCCCAGATGACCGGATGCGAAATCAGCGTTTTCACCGCGTTTGCCAACGATCACAAGGCTTGCGGATTTTTCGGCTTCCAGCAGTTCTTCCAACAGGTCGCCATGGCGCAGACGGGTTGTGACATCAGTCACGCCCGCCGCCTTAATACGCGCCTCCGCATCCTCAAGGATCGCCCGGCCACGTTCGTTCGCCAGCTTCGCCTGCTGTGCATCAATATCCGCCAGCTGATCCATCAGCTTGGAACGCGCGCCAAGGCCGATGTTGCCGGACAGGTTGCTGTCGGCATCCAGCTTGCGCGTGATGATGTGCAGAACCTCAACGCTGTGCCCTTCGCGTTTCGCGATCCAGGCGGCGTAATCACAGGTGCTGGTCGAATAGGCGGACCCATCTACTAATGCGATAATCTTGCTCATATCACGGCTCCCTTAATGGCCCATGAGGCGTTCAAGCGCGCCCGGTTTATCATGTTCAGACAGACGGCCCATCAGGGTTTCACTGGCTTCGTTCATGCCGATGATTTCAACCTCTGCGCCGTCACGACGGAATTTCAACACCACCATATCAATTGCTGAGATAGATGAAATGTCCCAGATATGCGCGGTGCTGACGTCAATTGTCACACGTTCCAGAACTTCGCCGAAATCAAACGCGTCAGCAAGGTCAGGTGCGGTTGCAAAGAACAGCTGGCCTTCGACCAGATAATCACGCTGGCGACCGTCTTCGGACAATTTGGAAGTCACGCGGAAGACCGCAGCGATTTTCCAGGCAAAGAAGATACCGGACAGCAGAACACCCGTCAGAACGCCAAGTGCCAGGTTGTGGGTGTAAACAGTGACCACAACAGTCGCCAGCATAACAACAGAAGACGCACGTGGATGTTCACGCAGATCAGTGATGGACGACCAGGAGAACGTCCCGATGGATACCATGATCATGATCGCGACCAGCGCTGGCATCGGAATAACCGCAACCCATGCGCCCAGAACCACAATCAGGAACAGCAGGAAGACACCGGCTGCGAAACAGGACAGACGCCCGCGCCCGCCGGATTTTACGTTGATCATAGATTGACCGATCATCGCGCAACCCGCCATGCCTCCGATGAAACCGGTTGCCGTGTTGGCGATGCCCTGACCGATGCATTCCTGGTTTTTGTCAGATTTTGTATCTGTCAGATCATCCACCAGCTTGGCGGTCATCAGGCTTTCCAGCAGACCCACAACAGCAATCGCCGCAGCAACCGGGAAGATGATTTGCAGGGTTTCAAAGGTGAGCGGAATTTGCGGGATCAGGAAGACCGGCAATGTATCTGGCAGCGCGCCCATGTCACCCACAGTGCGCACATCAAGACCCAGCCACAGGGACAGCGCGGTCAGCACAACGATGGTGACCAGCGGTGATGGAATGGCAGATGTGATGTAGGGAAACAGGTAAATGATCCCAAGACCACCAGCGACCATGATGTAAGTCATGGTGTTCACGCCTTCTGTTCCGAAATCAAGTTCGGGCAGTTGCGCCATGAAAATCAGGATCGCCAGTGCGTTCACAAAGCCCGTCATCACGGATTTGGACACAAAGCGCATGACATTGCCAAGCTTCAGAAGGCCCGCAAGGATTTGCAGTAAACCGGCCAGAACCGTGGTCGCCAGCAGATATTCCAGCCCGTGAGTTTTCACGAGCGTAATCATCAGAACCGCCGTCGCAGCGGTGGCGGCAGAAATCATACCGGGGCGACCGCCAACAATTGCAGTGATCACCGCGATTGAGAAACTGGCGTAAAGGCCAACCTTAGGGTCAACACCCGCGATAATTGAGAAAGCGATGGCTTCCGGGATCAGCGCCAGCGCCACAACAAGCCCCGCCAGCAGGTCGGCGCGGATATTGCCGAGCCAGTCTTGTTTCAGGCTGCTCATAAAATCAGTTTGCACAGGTCACTCTCCGGTCAGTTCGCGTTTGTCACGCGCATACTTCAGGAGGCGGCAAATAGCCAGCCTTGCGCCCGTTTTTCCCTGTGTTGCTTTGCAAATGCGGCTTAACTGCGCGGTTCTTTCAAAAGCGCTTCGATCGATTCCAGCCGTGACATAACTTCGTCACGATAATTGTCGGTACGTTCCACATCTTCTTCGTGGTGCGCATCCTGCATGGAATTCACGATCAGACCGACCAGCAGGTTCACAACCGCAAAGGTGGTGAGCAGGATGAAAGGCACGAAGAAAACCCATGCATAAGGGAATGTCTCCATCACGGGACGCACGATCCCCATAGACCAGCTTTCCAGCGTCATGATCTGGAACAGCGTATAAGCAGACAGGCCCAAAGTGCCAAACCAATCGGGGAAGTCGCTTCCAAACAGACGCGTGGCGATCACAGCACCGATATAAAAGATAAGCGCCATAAGAAGGAAAACCGATGCCATACCGGGCAAAGCCGAGATAAACCCTTCAACCACCCGCCGCAGACGTGGTGCCGCAGAAATCACGCGCAGCACTCTGAGAATACGCAATGCACGCAGAACCTTGAACTGGTTCCCGCCTGGGACCAATGCCAGGGCAACAATCGTAAAATCGAACAGGTTCCAGCCGTTCCGGAAGAACGACAGGCGCTGGACGAATAATTTCAGGGCAATTTCGACAATGAAGATCCCAAGGCACAGAAGATCAAGAAACTGAACCAAACCACCAATACGCGACATAACCTGCGGGTATGTTTCCAGGCCTAAAAGCACGGCGTTCATCAGAATGACTGCGATGATAAAATTCTGAAATCGGGTACTTTCAACAAATGTGCGAATTTGGTTCTGCATATCCGGGCCTGTTTCTTGCGTTAAGCCCTACTTACGACACTGAACCGGGCAATCAACCCCCAGGGCAATATGCTTTCTGTGAATAAGCAGTATTCCTCCCTTGTTCATACCCGGAACAAACCCCAGAATAGAGACATGACAAAATATCTTCTCAGCATTGGCCACGGCCTGTCCGCCCGCACCCTGACCCCATCCCTGATTGCAGAGGGCTGGACTGTCACCGGCACAACCCGCAGCCCGGAAAAGGCAGCGCGTGTGGCGGAAAGTGGCGCAACACCGATGATCTGGCCCGGCGAAGATCTGGCAGATGCAATTTCAAAAGCTGATGCTGTTCTAATTTCAAGTGGTCCATCCGCTGACGGCTGCCCGGTGCTGAATACAGCGACTGATGCCCTGAAAGAAAATGCATCACGTCTGGAATGGGTCGGGTATTTATCGACGACAGGTGTCTATGGCGATTTTCAGGGTGGCTGGGTGGATGAAGATACACCCGCTGAACCCGCAACCCGACGCGGAAAATGGCGCAAGGAAGCCGAAGACAACTGGCTTGCCCTCACTGAAAGCCACGGATTGCCTGTGCATATTTTCCGCCTGGCTGGTATTTACGGTCCAGGGCGCGGTGCCATTGCCAAAGTTCTGAACGGCACCGCCCGGCGGATCATTAAGAAAGATCAGGTATTTTCCCGCACCCACGTAGATGACATCGCCCAGGTTCTGATGGCCTCTATGGCGAAACCGAACCCGGGGCGCATTTATAATGTCTGCGATCATGATCCGGCCCCACCCCAGGATGTTCTGGCAGAAGCCGCCCGCCTTCTGGGCCGCGACCTTCCGCCAGAAGAAGATTTTGAAACCGCCGACATGACACCCATGGCGCGGACATTTTATGCGACCAGCAAGCGTGTCCGGAATGATCGCATCATCAATGAACTGGGCGTGAAACTGAAATATCCGGACTATAAAAGTTGCCTGAAGGCGCTGATTTCCTAACATTCAGGGCAAAAACCCGCCACACCAAAACACCTTAAAGCTGAAATTCGCTGATAATCCTTCATTTATCACGAAGCGTTACACCTTTGGTCAAATGGACGTTACCTGCTGCAACATCGGGTATCGGCACCATTGGCCCGTCTCTAATATGACCGCAGTTTAGATCACCCTGAAGGTAACATGATGAACGATATTTTCGGCACAGAGGTTTCCCTGGAAACCACAGCGGCTTGTGCAAGCTGGGATAAAATGCAGCTGGCTTTCCTGGCGCATTCCGCAGCCACACCCGGCCACCTGGCAGATGTGCTGGAACGTGAACCTGGTTTTGCCGCCGCTCATGCGGTGAAAGGCCTGTTTTACCTGATGCTGGGCAAGCGTGAACTGTTCGCTGTTGCAGACGAAGCCATGGCCGCAATCCGTGCATTGCCCAACCCACGCCTGGCGCGAGAACGTCATCTGGTGCGTGCGCTGGAACTCTGGCTGGAAGGCGGCATTTTCACCGCCCGTGACGAGGTCGAGCAGATCCTGAAAGTGATTCCCACCGATGCGCTGGCGATGAAGATCTCTCACGCGATTTCCTTCATCATGGGGGATCGTAAAATGATGCGCACATCCCTTGAAAACGTGATGCCAGCCTATGAACCCACACATAAAGCCAGCGGCTATCTGAAAGGGTGCTATGCCTTTGCGCTGGAAGAAACCGGCGAATATGCCCGCGCCGAAGAAATCGGCCGCGAAGGTGTTTTGCAGGCACCTGATGATGCCTGGGGCCTGCACGCCGTGGCCCACGCCTATGATATGACCGCGCAAACCGCGAAAGGTCTGGATTGGTTGACCGGGCGCGAGGCGTCCTGGGCGCATTGCAACAACTTCCGCTATCACGTCTGGTGGCATAAGGCGCTGATGCTGCTGGAAACCGGACATGTGGATCAGGTGTTTGACCTCTATGATCGGGAAATCCGTGCCGATAAAACCGATGATTACCGCGATATTTCCAACGGAACGGCCCTGCTGCAACGGCTGGAACTGTATGGCCATGATGTGGGCAATCGCTGGGAAGAGATGGCGGACTTCTCTGAAAATCGCACCGAAGATGGCTGCCTGATTTTTGCTGACCTGCATTACATGCTGGCTCTGATGGGCGGGAACCGCAAAGATGCGATCCGCAAGATCATGGCCCGTATGCAACGCGACGCCGCCCGCAACGGATCTGACGCAGATCGTGTGATGGCAAACCCTGGCCTGGCTGCGATGAGCGGCCTTGAGGCCTTTTCCGAAGCCGACTTCAGCGGTGCCTTTGCCCAACTGTCCACCGCGCGCAAAACCATGCAACTGGCCGGCGGCAGCCATGCCCAGCGCGATGTGTTCGACCGGATCACCATTGATGCCGGCATTCGCAGCGGTGCCTTTGATGCCGCCGAAGCCTTTCTGAAAGATCGTCAGATGCAACGCGGTGGGGCAGAAGATAATTTTGCAAGCGTCCGTTTTCAGATGATATCCGACGCACGTGGCGATGCACAAAAGCAGCCCGCCGAATAAACAGTACCAAACGACAGAAGACTGAACACTGAATGAGCGCTCAACCCGCCCCTGTTTCCCACGCCCCGACACAGCGTGACCCAAGGCTCGATTTTTATCGTGGCCTTGCGATGTTTATCATCCTGATTGCCCATATCCCCGGCAATAAATGGACCCTCTGGATCCCCGCCCGCTTTGGTTTTTCCGACGCGACCGAGATCTTTGTTTTCTGTTCGGGCATGGCGTCTGCCATTGCGTTCGGACGCAGCTTTGCAAACCGGGGCTGGTTTCTGGGGACAGCGCGTGTCTTGTTCCGCTGCTGGCAGGTTTACTGGGCGCATATCTGTCTGTTTCTTGTGATTGCCATGCAAATGGCAGCTCTGGATAACACTGGTTTGTTTGAGAAAAGCTATATCGGTTCCCTGAACCTCTGGCCGTTTTTCAACACCCCGCAGGTTCAGCTGCCCGCGTTGATGACACTGACCTATGTACCGAATTATTTCGACGTGCTGCCTATGTATATTGGTATTCTCCTGATGATGCCGATTGTGGTGGGCCTGCGAAATCTACACCTCTTCGCTGCTATTGCCTTTGTTCTCGGCATCTGGGGGCTGGCAAATTTTGACCTCATTCAGTTCCCGGCTGAACCCTGGAGCAACCGGGAATGGTTTTTTAATCCCTTTGGCTGGCAGCTAATCTTTTTCACAGGGTTTGCCTGGATGGCGGGCTGGATCCCGGCGCCACCGCGTGCGCTTTGGCTTGCCGGACTATCCCTGCTGATCGTTCTGGCAACCGTGCCTTTCGCCTACTTCCGCCTGTTGAACGCCTTCCCGGAGCTGCGTGAAATTTCCAACGCGATTGCCTTCTGGCGCGAGAAAACCGATTTCGGCCTGTTCCGTTACATCCACTTCCTGGCCCTGGCCTATCTTGGCTGGTGGGTGGCCGGTGAAGGCGGGCATCGTCTGATGGCCACGGGGCAAAGCTGGCTGGCAAATGCCTGGCGCAAAGTCCTGGGCGTGATCCTGAAGGTTGGGCAGCAATCCCTGGCGGTTTTTGTTTTCTCTATGATGCTGGCACGCCTTTTGGGTTTTGCGCTGGATCAGACGGATAAATCCGCGCTGGATCAGTTCCTGGCGAACACGATTGGCTTCGCGTTGATCATTGGCGTTGCCTACCTAGCGGGCTGGTTCAAATCACAACCCTGGCGGAGAAAAGCATAATGCAGCGTCGCAGTTTCCTGACAGCCCTTGCCGCTTTCGCCGCCCTGCCCCGCGCGGGATTTGCAGAGGCAGGGACAACGCCATTTTCCGTGGATGCGCTTTATGACATGGCGCGCGATCTGGCCCAGGCCGCGTATGAACCCATGCCAGAGGTGCCCCAGGCCTGGAAAGATCTGACCTATGACGATTACCGCAAAATGTGGTTTCGCGGGGCGGATGCGATCTGGCGTGGCACGGACAGCCCGTTTCAGATCGAATTGTTTCATCCGGGCCTGTACTTCCCCCGCCCGGTGAGGATTTCACTGGTGGAAGATGGTCAGGCGCAGGAACTGAAGTTCGATTTTTCCCTATTCGACAAATCCGACGATCTGCCCGATCTGCCGATTGACGATACGCTTGGCTATTCCGGCTTTCGCCTGACAACTGAATTCCGGCGCCCCGGCAATTTCGAAGAATTCTTTGTCATGCAGGGCGCAAGCTACTTCCGCGCCATTGCCCGGGGACAAAATTACGGTCAATCTGCCCGTGGTCTGGCGATTGGCACGGCTTCTGATCAGGGCGAAGAATTCCCGGATTTCACCCACTTCTGGATTGAACGTGCCCCTGCAGGACGTCAGGAAATCACCATTCATGCGCTGCTGAACTCGCCCTCTGTCGCGGGGATCTACAGCTTTGACATTCTCCCTGGCTCGCCCACCATCATGGATGTGCGCGCCCAGATTTATCCCCGTGCGGAACTGACACGCTTTGGCCTTGGTCCGCTGACAAGCATGTTCCTGTTTGATGAAACCAACCGGTCGATGTTTGATGATTTCCGCCCGGCGGTGCATGACACTGATGGTCTTTTGATGCGCAACGGCAACGGTGAAACCCTGTGGCGGCCGCTGGCGAACCCGAAATCCTTGCAGGTGTCTTCCTTTGTCGACAACGATCCTAAAGGGTTTGGCCTGATGCAGCGCGCCCGCGATCTGGCGGATTTTGCCGATCTTGAGGCCCATTACCACATTCGTCCCGGCCTTTGGGTTGAACCAGGTGAAGACTGGGGTGCAGGTGCTGTGACCCTTGTGGAAATCCCGGCTGATCGTGAAATCTACGACAATATCGTCGCCTATTGGCAACCGCGTGAGGCCCTGACACCGGGCAGCATGCACCGGTTCACTTATCGCCTGAGCTGGGGAGAGGATCCCACGTTGCAAAACCCGGTCGCGCGCGTCCTGAACACCCGGATGGGTGAACGGTTTGGCGGCGGGCGAATTGTGACGGTTGATCTTGAAGACAGCACCGATCTGCCCGAAGATTTGAACGCCCTGACCCTGCATGTCAGCACCAGCGCCGGCGAAACAACCCCGGCGATCATCCAGCGCAATCCACAGACCGGCGGGGTGCGCATGGCGTTTACGTTCCACGCAGGCGAAGCGACATCCGCAGAACTGCGCGCGCAAATCATTATCGACGGACGTTCCATCAGTGAGGTATGGCTATACAGATGGACGGCATAAAGCGGAACCATAACCCGGGCCTCATGCCCCCACCTGCGCCGCTGCAAATGCCGGTGCAAAACCTGCGCGCGCATTTTGGTGATGCGGATGCGCCGGGTTGGCGACGGACGCGGGCACGGCTGTGGAAATATGCAACCTTTCCACCAGCGATCCTGACAACCACGCTTTTGCTTTCCGCTTTCACGGATTGGCTGGCCACTGGTGGGCTGGGCTGGCTCGAATATTTACTGATCACGCTTGTGGGGATCACATTTTTCTGGATCTCTCTGTCTGTTTCAACGGCAACCCTTGGGCTTCTGGGCCTCTGGTTGCGTAAGAAACGGGGTGTCATCCACGCCCCCGTAACGCCTTTAAATGTCGCGCTTCTGGTGCCCGTTTATAACGAAAACCCCAGTGATGTCTTCGGCAATGCCGCCGCGATGCTGACGGAGTTGAAGACACAGGATGCAGCCCATGCGTTCAGCCTGTTCATCCTGTCCGACACCCGCGATGAGGTAATTGCTGAGGAAGAGCTGCGCGCCTTTGCACAATTGCGCGCAAGCCTGCCTGTGGGGTGTGAGATTTATTATCGTCGCCGGGAAACCAATGCGGATCGCAAGACCGGCAATCTGGCGGATTGGGTTGAAGGTTGGGGCGGTGGTTATGACGCCATGCTGGTGCTGGACGCCGACAGCCTGATGTCTGGCGAAGCGATCATTGCGCTGGCGGATGAGCTGTCCCGCGATCCCTCCGCCGGGCTGATCCAGTCTGCACCGGAACTGATTGGGGCAGAAACGCTCTTTGCCCGCCTGCAACAGTTTTCCGGCACCACTTACGGCGGGCCGCTGGCGACGGGGCTTGCCATGTGGTCGAACCGCGAAAGCAATTACTGGGGCCATAACGCGATCATCCGCACCCGTGCTTTTGCCAGCTGTGCCGGCCTGCCGCGTCTGCGTGGGCTGCTGGGAAAAGACCGTCTGATCATGTCCCATGACTATGTTGAAGCCGGGCTTTTGCGGCGTGCGGGTTGGGCCGTGCGTTTTCTTCCCGCGATCAAAGGCAGCTTTGAAGAAACCCCACCAACGCTTGTGGATTACGCCCTGCGCGACCGGCGCTGGTGTCAGGGCAACCTGCAACATCTGCGCATTCTGGGCGCACGTGGATTGCATCCGGTTTCCCGTTTTCACATGTTGCACGGCGCGATCAGCTATCTGCTGTCACCGGCCTGGTTCCTGCTTTTGCTGATCTGGGCTTTGCTGGCGAATGGCGAAGGCAAAAACGTGATTGCCTATTTCAGCGCCGCCAATCCCACCATGCCAATCTGGCCCCATATGAGCACGGTTAATTCCATCCTGATCCTCCTTTTCATGTATGCAATGCTGCTGGCCCCCAAGGTCATGGGCGCGCTGACGGTCTGGTTTCAGCCACAGGTGCGCGCGGATTATGGCGGACAACGCCAGTTCGCGATTTCCTTTGTCGCTGAGGTGATCTGTTCCGTTCTTTATGCGCCGATCATGATGGTGCAGCAAACGGTGGCGGTTCTGCGCACAGCCGTGGGCCTGCGGGAACAATGGACACCACAGCGCCGCGAAGCCGGATCTTACCCCCTGATGACACTGGTGAAGTTCCACCTGCTGGAAACACTTTGCGGAACCGCACTGATGGCCGGGATCATTGGTGGGCTTGTGTCGCTTTGGCTGTTGCCGATTGCGATCAGCCTGTGTTTTGCGGTGCCCTTGTCGGCCCTGTCAGGTCTGAATTTCAGCGCCCGCAACTGGCCACATCTGGGCACACCAATTGAATTCGCAGCGCCACAGATCATTACGCTGGCAAAACATCGCCGGGCCGAATTGCGCAAAGCACTGAACAAAGCGCCCGAAGCGGCAGAGTGATATCAGGGCAGGTTTTCGAACCAGTCGAGAACCATATCCCCCCAACCTTCCGGCACCGTGTGACCACCAGGAAACAGCGCCAGTTCAAGCGCGGCACCTGACGCACATTCATCCCAACGGCGACGCATAAAGATGCCATCGTCCTGCATTTTCGTGGCATGGGGCTGCGCACATCCATTCGCCAAACGCCAGGTTTCAAAAGCCGAAAACACATTGCCCTGAATGAAACCAGACCCCACTTCGCGTCCTTCAATCGGCACCACTGTGTCACGCCAGCCATGGGTGTGGAACAGGTTCACAGGCCTATCACAGCTTGCAGGTTCTGGCCGCCAGAAACTGCCCGCGACAGGGGCAAAGGCCGCGTAATCACCGGGCGTGTTACAGGCGATATAGCTGGTCATAGAGCCGCCCAGGCTGAACCCGGCAAGCAACACGCGATCCATATCCAGATCATGACGGCTGGCTGCGTCTTCCAGAGCTTCCTCAAAAAACGCAGCTTCATCACGCCCCCGGTCAAATTCCGGATGGAAGTTCCACGACGTCGTGCGTTGACCGCGCAAACCATTGGGGCTGATCAGCGCGTACCCCCGATCACGCACCGCCTGACCCACCACCTGATTGTTCTGTGACGCCATGCCGTGACTGCCGTACCCATGCAGAAACATCACCACCGGCACCGGGCCATTCACATCATCCGGCAGGGAAATATGATAGGTGCCATTGGCGGTTTCACAGGCGTCGCCAGCCCCACCACAGGCTTGTGCCATCGTTGCGGCACAGATCATCAGGGCAGAAAGCCCGCTTAGTTTCAGCATGTCTTATCCCTGATAGGTTTCGGTCGGAAGGCCCCGCGACAACCAACCTGGCCCCGAAGATGATCCCAGCATGCCTTCCGGCACATCAATAATGTTGGTGAACCCGGCGTCCAGCAAGCGTTGGCTCATACGGTTGGAACGCACACCACGCGCACAAATCAACGCGACAGGCGCATCACGCTGATAGTCCACAAGGCCTTCCAATTGCGCGATGAAATCCTCATCCCGCATATCAATGCCCCAGGCCCCTTCCCCGATACCCGTTGTGCGCCATTCATCCGGGCGACGGATATCAACAAGGGTGATCTCACCGCGACCGGCAAGTGCATGGGCTTCAACGGGCGAAATCGCCTGCCCCTCAAAGGGCAGACGATTCATATACCAGATGCCACCGGCTCCGGCCGCTGCAAGTGTTGTTATGACAAGCTTGCGACGCGAGAGAACGGCATTAGGCATGGTGTTTCCTTAGTTCTGAACTGGTGCCTCAGAATTCCACTGTGGAATGGTGGATGAAGAGGCCGCGTCACCTTCAATACCAGGCCAGTTGCCTTCTGCCAATGACAGGTTGCCCGGAATGTCTTCCTCAAAGAAGCCGACCACAACCGGCGTGATGTTCACATAAAGCTTATCGTCAACAATACGCCAGAGGTTCGGGTTGCCCGGCACTTTACCGCCACGGGACACGCCATAAGCGCAGTGCCCGTCATATTGCGGCGCGAAAGCTGCCGGATTTTCAAGGAAACGTGCGCGGTTTTCTTCAGATGAAAACGCCCAGGTTGCATCGTTATATTCCGCTGTGATCGACGCATCACCTGGTGTACCTTCCGGCTGCGCAGCGCCCACGGGGCTTTGTTCCAGATCGAAATACGCGACCACATCATAACCAGATACAGCGTAACCGGTTTCATCAACATATTGATCACCCGCGAAAGCCATTGTCGCAGAAATGGTCAGAGCGGTGGCGGAGAGAAGCAGATTTTTCATTTCGGAAATCCTTTGGTTGCACCTTTGCATCTAGTGCTACAGCAATTTCGATTTGGTAAAAGCCCGCCTCACGGGGTTGTTATGAAACGTCAAAACACCGAAGGCACCACGAAGGGTGCCCTCTGTCTGCCGGAATGTGAGGAAAAGGTTACAGAATTCCCGGCAGATTTAGCCCATGTTCGCGCGCATGATCTTTTGCAATGTCATATCCCGCATCTGCGTGGCGCATCACACCTGTCGCCGGATCGTTCCACAGAACACGCCCCAGACGACGCGCGGCATCATCCGTACCGTCGGCACAAATCACAACACCCGAATGCTGGGAAAAGCCCATGCCAACACCGCCGCCATGGTGCAGACTGACCCAGGTTGCGCCGGATGCGGTGTTCAGAAGTGCGTTCAAAAGCGGCCAGTCAGATACAGCATCAGACCCGTCCATCATGGATTCTGTTTCGCGGTTGGGGCTGGCAACGGACCCGCTGTCCAGATGATCGCGGCCAATGACAACCGGGGCGGACAGTTCGCCATTACGGACCATTTCGTTAAACGCCAGACCCGCCTTGTGACGATCGCCCAGACCAATCCAGCAGATCCGCGCTGGCAGGCCCTGGAACGCAATACGTTCAGACGCCATATCAAGCCAGCGATGCAGATCGTGATTGTCCGGGAACAGTTCTTTCATCTTGGCGTCGGTCTTACGGATATCTTCCGGATCACCAGACAGCGCACACCAGCGGAACGGGCCAATGCCTTTGCAAAACAATGGCCGGATATAGGCAGGCACAAATCCCGGGAAATCAAAGGCGCTTTCCAGACCTTCTTCCAGCGCCATCTGACGAATGTTGTTGCCGTAATCCACAGTCGGAATGCCCATCGCGTGGAAATCACACATCGCCTTGACCTGCACCTTCATAGACGCACGTGCGGCTCTATCCACCGCTTTAGGATCTGCTTCACGCTTGTCTTTCCACTGCGCCATGGTCCAGTTTTGCGGCAGATAACCATTCACAGGATCATGCGCTGACGTCTGGTCAGTGACAATGTCGGGACGCATTCCGCCGGCGTTTGCACGTTCCACCAGTTCCGCGAAAACATCGGCAGCATTGCCCAGAAGGCCCACTGACTTCGCCTCGCCTGCTTTGGTCCAGGCGTCAATCATCGCAAGGGCTTCATCCAGGGTTTCGGCCTTTTCATCCAGGTATTTCGTACGCAGACGGAAATCGATGCTGTCGGGGTTACATTCCACCGCCAGGCAGCAAGCACCCGCAAATACAGCCGCCAAGGGCTGCGCGCCCCCCATGCCACCAAGACCACCGGTCAGGATCCATTTACCCGTCAGATCGCCATCAAAATGCTGACGTCCCGCTTCGGCAAAGGTTTCATACGTGCCCTGCACGATGCCTTGTGTGCCGATGTAAATCCAGGATCCGGCGGTCATCTGACCGTACATCATCAGCCCTTTTTTATCGAGCTCATTGAAGTGATCCCAATTCGCCCAATGCGGTACAAGGTTGGAGTTCGCGATCAACACACGCGGCGCATCTTTATGGGTCTGAAACACGCCAACAGGTTTGCCGGACTGCACCATCAGGGTCTGGTCTTCGTCCAGGGTTTTCAGAGTGTCGACAATCAGGTCAAAATCCTTCCAGGTCCGCGCCGCACGCCCGATCCCTCCATAAACCACCAGTTCATGTGGGTTTTCCGCCACGTCAGGATGCAGGTTGTTCATCAACATCCGCATCGGTGCTTCGGTCATCCAGGACTTCGCTGTGATCTCTGTGCCGGTGGGCGGGAAAATATCGCGGGTGTTTTTGCGCGGATCGGACATGGCGGATCTCCTGTTAATTTTGGCGGGGTTGTATGTGGTTTTCGGTGCGATTGCCGGAATCATTCGTCCAGATCAATGTCTCGCCATCGCGCCAGACCTGATAACAGCTCCAGTAGGATGGCTCGCGTGAACCCCAGGCGGAACAATATTGATTGCCACGCACTTCCCACCAACCGTGGGATGGGCCGCGTGCATCGTCGTAACGTGTGTCGCCATTCAGGTCGAAATTCTGCCAGGTCTGGTTGCCGGTCACAACGATGGTCGGCAGCAGTTCCTGGATGTCAGGGCCGGTCAGGCGGATTTCTTCGGCAATGGCCGGGGTGGTCAGACATGCGGCGGCGAAGGCGAGGTATTTCATACGGGGCTCCAGTTCTGCAGATCAGTCAGAATGTCACGCAAATGATTGCGCAGATGATCTGCCTTTGCTGTATCCCAGGTCCAGGGCGCCTGTTCTTCACAATAGGTTGATTGTGCCAGTTCCATCTGGATTGCGTGCAGACCTTCATGAGGTCGGCCATAATTGCGTGTCGTCCAACCCCCTTTGAATCGGCCATTCAGAACAGATGTGTAACCTTCCGCACCGGCGCAGCGATCCACCACCAGGGCTTCAATCGCAGGATCACAGGTTTCGCCATTGTTCGTGCCGGTGTTGAAATCCGGCAGGGTGCCGTCAAACAGAAACGGAATACCGGAGCGGATCGAATGGCAATCATAGAGCAACGCAAAACCGTGCAGCCCGCGCACACGGTCCAGCTCCGCCGCAAGGGCCACGTGATAAGGTTTATGGAACCTCTCGCGGCGGCTTGCGATTTCAGACGCGTCCGGTTCCATCCCAGTCTTGTAGATCCCGCGACCGTCAAAATCTGTCAGCGGACATAAAGTCGTGGTGTTTTGCCCGGGATAGAGACTGTTTCCACCCGGATCACGGTTTACATCAATCACATAACGATGCACCGGTGTGCGCACAGATGTGACACCGTCCACCAGCCCATCATACAGCCTGTGAATATGCCAATCCGTATCCGCAAGTGCGCGCCCCGTTTCGTTAAACATCGCTAGAATATCCGCAGGCACATCTGTTCCTGTATGGGGCAGGCCCAGAACCAGCGGACTGTCTCCACGCGTGATCTCAATCACAGCGCCACCTCGACGCCAGCGGCCTGCGCAATCACGCCGTCGCGCACCATTTGCGATGCGGCTTCAATGTCCGGGGCAAGATAACGATCCTCGCCCAGCGTGGCGACCTGCGCCCGCAATGTCGCGATCACGGCGTTCAGCGCATCCGATGTTTGCAAAGGCGCACGGGCTTCTACGCCCTGGGCGGCGCACAGCAACTCGACCCCAAGGATCACCGACAGGTTGTCATTCATCCGTTTCAACCGCAGCGCCCCATGTGCCGCCATGGACACGTGATCTTCCTGGTTGGCGCTGGTTGGCGTTGAATCGGTTACACAGGGATTGGCGAGATGTTTGTTCTCGCTCATCAGCGCGGCGGTCGTAACTTCAGCTATCATAAAGCCCGAATTCAGGCCGGGATCAGGGGTCAGGAACGGCGGCAGGTCATAGGACAATGTCGGATCTACCATCAGCGCGACGCGACGCTGGGCAATGGCGCCGATCTCGGCAATTGCCAAAGCCAGCTGATCCGCTGCAAAGCCCACATATTCCGCATGGAAATTCCCGCCAGATACGATGCGTCCCTCATCCACCAGAACCAGCGGATTGTCGGTGACAGCGTTGGCTTCGACCTCCAGCGTGCGCGCAGCCATGCGGATCACATCCAGTGCGGCACCAACGACCTGGGGCTGACAGCGAATGCAATAGGGGTCCTGCACGCGGGTGTCGTCGTCCCGGTGGCTTTCGCGGATCTCGGACCCGTCCATAATCGCCCGCATGCCGGCGGCCACATCAATTTGGCCCGCATGGCCCCGCAGACTGTGAATATCTGCCACAAGCGGCGCGGTTGACCCCATGATCGCATCAGTCGTCAGAGCCGCAATCGCCATGGAAGCTTTCGCCATGCGACAGGCATCAAACAATCCGGCCAGCGCACAGGCGGTGGAAAACTGCGTGCCATTGATCAGGCCCAGGCCTTCTTTCGCTCCGAGAATAACCGGCTCTAATCCAGCGTTTTTCAGCGCTTCTGCCGCATTCATCCGCGTACCTTGCCAAGTCGCCTCCCCCGCGCCAATCATCGCGGCGGCCATATGGGCAAGCGGGGCGAGATCGCCGGACGCACCAACAGACCCTTGCGACGGCACAACCGGGATCACGCCGTGGGCCAGCATGTTTTCGATTTGCGCGATAATATCCCAACGCACACCAGAGGCACCGCGCCCAAGCGACAGCAGTTTCAGTACCATCATCAGACGGGTCTTATCTTCCGCCAGAGGTTCACCCACACCGCAGCAATGACTGAGGATCAGGTTGCGCTGCAGAGTGGCCGTGTCTTCCGGCGCGATTTTCTTGCTGGCGAGTTTGCCAAAACCTGTGTTGATGCCGTAAACGGCGGCCTCGCCAGCGGCGGCCTCTGCCACCATGTCGGCGGCGGCCTGAACCGGCGCGCGCGCGCTGTCATCCAAACGCACAGCCGGCATATTGCGATAGATATCTTCAAGCACAGAAAGTGTTGCGGTGCCGGGTGTCAGGGTGATCATAACGCCCCTCCTGAAATACGTTTGTGTAGCGGGTTAAAGCCAATGCGATAGGCCAGTTCAGCCGGATGTTTCACGTCCCAGATCGCCAGATCAGCGCGCATGCCGGGGGCGATTTGCCCTTGGTCTGTCATGCCCAGCGCCCGCGCTGCATTGCGTGTGACGCCTGCCAGGGCTTCCTCCGGCGTCATGCGGAACAAAGTGCAGCCCATGTTCATGGTCAGCAACAATGACGTCATTGGGGATGAACCGGGGTTGCAATCCGTCGCCAGCGCCATGGGCACGCCATGTTTGCGAAAGCTGTCAATCGGCGGCATTTGTGTTTCACGCAGGGTGTAAAATGCACCAGGCAGGATCACCGCGACAGTGCCTGATTTCGCAAGCGCAGCCGCGTCGTCATTCGTGGCATATTCCACATGGTCGGCGGACAAAGCGCCAAATTCCGCGGCCAGTTTTGTGCCGCCAATGTTGGACAGTTGTTCCGCATGCAGTTTCACCGGCAAGCCCAGCGCTTTTGCGGCTTCGAACACGCGGCGGATTTGGCTGGCATCAAATGCGATGCCTTCGCAGAACCCGTCAACGACATCGACCAGAGCTTCTGCCTGGGCTGCCTGAAGCGCGGGAATGCAGACCTCATCGACATAAGCATCCGCCCGCCCCGCATATTCCGCAGGCACCGCATGCGCCCCAAGGAACGAGGTTTTCACCCGCACATCACGCAGGTCCGCCAAGCGACGCGCCGCGCGTAGCATGTTCAGCTCGGTCTCGCGATCGAGGCCATAGCCGGACTTGATTTCAACTGTAGTGACCCCTTCGGCAATCAGCGCATCAAGACGTGGTAGGGCATCGGAAACCAATGTTTCAAGATCTGCGTTGCGCGTGGCCTTTACTGTGGAAACGATCCCACCACCAGCGCGCGCGACTTCCTCATAACTTGCCCCTTCAAGGCGCATCTCAAATTCGCGGGCGCGGTCACCGCCAAACACGATATGCGTGTGGCAATCAATCAAACCCGGCGTGATCAGGCGACCGTCCAGCGAATGAGCCTGTGCATCGGCATATGCCCCGGGCAGATCCGTTTTTGATCCACACCAAAGGATCGCATCATCCTTCACCACAATCGCACCATCCGGGATCAGACCATAACTGTTATGCCCCTCTTGCATCGTAGCGATCAGGGCGTTCGTCAGAATGTATTGGCGACTGTCAGACATCATAGCCTCATATTAATCTTGCGGGATGGAAACTACGGGCTTAAAGTTATTATGTCTAGACATAAGGATGATAAATGCAGGTAATTTTCGCCAGACGCGCCCGCACTGTGACCGGTTGGGAAGAAAATCTTCGCGTGACCCTGAAGGGTGGGCGAATTATGAGCCTGCAAAATAACACTGCACCGCAGGAAGGTGATACGCAGGTTGATGTGCTTCTGCCCGCCCTTGCCAACCTGCACTCTCACAGCTTTCAGCGCGCCATGGCCGGAATGACAGAGGTGCGCGCAGCGGGAAAGGACAGCTTCTGGACCTGGCGTGAACTGATGTATCGTTTCGCCCGCAATATCACGCCGGAACAGTATCAGGCGATTGCAGCCCTGGTCTTTATGGAAATGCAGGAAGCTGGCTACGCCTCTGTCGGGGAATTTCATTATGTACACCACCAAAAAGATGGCACCCCATATGACGCCTGTTCAGAGCTAAGCCAGCGCGTCTTTGCGGCGGCGTCGCAAACCGGTATTGGCCTGACACATCTGCCAGTGCTTTACAGCTATGGCGGCGCGGGGAAAGTTGCCCTGAACGACGGCCAGGCGCGGTTTGGCAATTCGGTAGAAGCCTTTGCGCAACTGGTTGAGGACGCCCGAAGCACTGCAACGAACACCATGCCCGATGACACCAGGGTCGGTATCGCGCCGCATTCTCTGCGAGCGACATCCCCCGGTGACCTGGCAGATGTTCTGAAAATCGCGGGCGACACCCCCATTCACATCCATATTTCCGAACAACCCAAAGAAGTCGAAGATATTCAGGCATGGCTTGGCGCGCGCCCCGTGGAATGGCTTTTGCAGAACGCCCTGGTTGATCAGCAATGGTGCCTGATCCACGCAACCCACATGACAACTGATGAAACCCGCAACATGGCCCGGTCCGGTGCGGTGGCCGGGCTGTGCCCGATCACCGAAGCAAATCTTGGCGACGGCCCCTTTAACGGGGTGGAATATATGGCACATGGCGGTGCGTTTGGGGTTGGATCAGACTCTAACGTGTGCATTTCCCTGCCGGAAGAACTGCGCACGCTGGAATACTCCCAACGTCTGCGCGATCTGGGCCGCAATGTTATCATCCCAGACGCCGGATCCGTCGGAGAATTCCTTTACACTGGCGCAGCACGCGGTGGTGCGCAGGCGGTTGGCCGGGATGCCGGACGAATTGAGGAAGGCGCCACCGCAGACATGGTCGCCGTAAACAGTGACACGCCCGCCCTGTGTGCCCTGCGAGATGATCAACTTCTGGACGGGCTGTGTTTCGCGGCCGGGGATGACCTGGTAACAGATCTCTGGTCTGCGGGGCGGCACACGGTGAAAGACGGACGACATGTGGCACGGGACGCAATTGTGCAGGAATACAAAACCGCGGTGAAGTCTTTGCTGGCCAGCGCCTGAGATGCTACATCGGTGACAGAGTTAGTGAGGCCAGGCGTGACACAGAAGAAAAGCAGCTTTCAGGATATCCGCGATACAGTAATGGCGCGGATACAGTCCCGCCACTGGCCACCCGGCAGCCTGCTGCCCACCGAAGTTGAGCTTGCCGAAGAATTCGGCTGCGCCCGGGCAACCGTGAACCGTGCTTTGCGGGAACTGGCAGATCAGGGCGTCGTGGACCGCAAACGTAAAAGCGGAACGCGCGTGAATGCCGCCCCGGTAAAACAGGCGGTGTTTGAGATTGCGGTCGTGCGGCAAAGCGTCGAAGACATGAATGCTGCCTATCGCTACTCTCTGGTGAAGCGGGAAGTCATCACTGCACCCCCGTGGCTGCGCGCGCGGGTTGGCGTTAAGGACGACGCACAGGTGCTGCACCTGAACTGCATGCACTTTGCTGACAATCGCCCCTTTCAGTTTGAGGAACGCTGGATCAACATCGCCGCCGTGCCGGATGTGATCGACGCAGACCTGAGCGAAACCGGGCCAAATGAATGGCTGCTGTCCCAGGTGCCTTTTTCCAACGCCGAACTGACATCAACCGCCATTGCGGCAGATGAAACCCTGTCTGAATTTCTGGATGTGCCTCAGGGCGCGCCATTGTTTCAGATGGAGCGCACCACCTGGTTTCAGGGAACACCTGTCACCTTTGTCCGCATGACATTCCACCAGGGCTATCATATGCGCACCCGATACTAAGCAGACAACAAAAAACCCCGCATGCCAGGCAGACGGGGTTTCCGAAAGTCACCTGTTCAGGCTTATTTTGTCAGCGCAGCGCCAAACATGATCAGTGCGAACAGTGGAACCAGAATGCCCTGATCGGAAGAAACAGTCTGCTCTTCGATGGCCTCAACTGGCATGATTACGGACTCTTCGGCCTGAACCGGGTCAAGACCACCAGCGAAAGCGGTGGAAGCGGACAGGGCGAATACTGCGGAAAGTGCGATTTTTTTCATTGCGTGCCTCATAGGTATTGTTTTTCTAGGGTTGTGCTACTGCCGCACGAAGACCAGAGTCCAACCACCATACCGGGATCCTCAGGCAAACAAGGCGATTGTTGCGTTATGGCCACAAAGCTGCACCCAAACACAAAAAATCCCGACCTTACATGATTGTAAAGCCGGGACAATTTGAATTTAGCAACGTGCTATCAGCCCAGAACTTCGGACATTTCGACAACACGGCCTTTCTCAACAGAAAGATTCGCTGCATCAGCCAAAGCCAGCGCAATCATCCCGTCTTTGCCGGCTGGATGTGGTTCCAACCCATCTTTCACGGACGCCACGAAAGCCGCGATCTCAGCCGCATAAGCCGCGACATAGCGGGTCATGAAGAAATCATGCAGGGGGGCGCGGTTGTAACCCTCAGCAGTGGCAACTTCGACCTGCACAGGATGTTCGTTCATCGCGGTCACAGCCCCTTTGGAGCCATGCACTTCGACACGCTGATCATAGCCATAAGTCGCACGACGTGAATTGTTGATGATCGCCTGCTTCCCGGATGCGGTCGTCAGGATCACACTGACCGTATCGTAGTCGCCCAGCTCGCCCACTTTCGGATCCACAAGAACAGACGCCGCCGCCTGAACGGTTTCAATTTCTTCGCCCAGCATGAAACGCGCCATGTCAAAATCATGGGTGGTCATGTCACGGAAGATACCGCCAGACACAGTGATATAGTCATAAGGCGGCAGGCCCGGATCGCGGGAGGAAATCACGACCTGTTCCACATCGCCAATCTGGCCATTGTCAATCGCCGCACGTGCGCCCATGAAATGCGGATCAAAGCGGCGGTTGAAACCGATCATCAGGGTAGCTTTGGTTTCTTCCACAACGGCCAGGCAGGCTTTGACGCGCGCAAGGCTCAGGTCAATTGGCTTTTCACAGAAGATCGCTTTGCCGGCACGTGCGAACAGTTCAATCAGGTCGGCGTGGGTATTGGTTGGCGTGCAGATCACCACTGCGTCAATGTCGTCAGCTGCAGCGATGGCCTCCATATCGCGGATTTCTGCGTCGTATTGTGCGGCAATCGCCTTTGCCGCGGCGGGCATGGCGTCAGTGACAACGGCAAGGGTTGCGTCCGGATTCGCGTGGATCGCCTGGGCGTGGGTTTTACCGATACGGCCAGCGCCGAGAAGTGCAAAGCGAAGTGTCATTGTCGTTCCTTCAGAGAGTGATACGCATGCCGGTTTCAGCGGCACGGTCGATGGCGTGGATGACCTGTTCAAACACCAGGGCATCATTAAAGTCAGGGCGGCACGCAGACCCACCAGTAATGGCGCGCAGGAAGGCTGCAGCTTCGATGATTTTCAGATCATTAAAACCAAGCTGATGGCCCGGGGCCGGGCAAAATGCGCCATAGGGTTCGTGGGCCGGGCCCGTCAGAATGGTTTTAAAACCCTGTTGCGATTGTGGGCCGTCGTTCTGATACAGCTGTAGTTCATTCAGGCGTTCCTGGGAAAACGTGATCATGCCTTTTGTGCCATGCACTTCCCAATCAAGCTTGTTCTTGCGGCCCCAGGCGGAACGCGACGTACACAACGTGCCTTGCGCACCGGATGCAAAACGAACAATCGCGCTGGCGGTGTCTTCGTTTTCAACGGCAGCACTACCGGTGCCGTCGGGCAGGGGGCGGGTTTTGTGGATGATCTGCGTATCGGCGATCAGGCTTTCGACCGGCCCCATCAGCCCCTGCGCCATAGACACAAGATGACAGCCAAGATCACCAAGGGTACCCAGACCCGCTTCGGATTTCTTGGCGCGCCAGGTCCAGGGCAGATCGGGATCCGCCTGATAATCTTCGTCAACCCAACCCCGGAAATGCACAGGCGTGCCGATGGCACCACTTTCGATCAGTTCAATTGCGTGGGTGAAGGCGGGGTTCTTGATGTAGTTATAGCCAACCATGGTTTTCACACCGGCAGCTACAGCGGCAGCAGCCATTTCCGTTGCCTGCTCCAGCGTGATCGCCAGGGGCTTTTCACAATAGACATGTTTACCTGCAGCGATCGCGGCCAAAGCCATCTCATGGTGCAATCCGTTGGGGGCAGTGATCGAAATGATGTCGATGTCTGGGTCATTGACCATGGCGCGCCAGTCATCGCTTGCCTGGGCAAAACCGAATTGATCTGCCATTTCCTGTGCACGGGTGAGGGGCAGCTCACACAGACAGGATAATTCCACCTCAGGAACATCCCCTATCACCGCTTTTACATTGCGAAATGCAAGCGCATGTGTCTTACCCATAAAGCCGGTGCCAATCAGGCCAAGGCGCAGTTTCTTCATCTTCGGGCTTCCCAGAAAGCGTTTTGGAACGTATATTCCATTTTAATGCGCAGCCCGCCAGGTTATGTCAAGGGAATACAGGTTTGACCACAGAGACCGAAAGCAAAGCAAAGTTTTCCACTGTGGATGACCTTCAGGCGTTTCTGCGTCAGGACGATGTGAAAATGTCCAAACGTCTGCGGCAATGCGCAGGCTACGTGCTTGAAAACCGGAACCGCATTGCTGTGCTGACCGTTGCGGATATTGCTTCGGAATCAGGCCTGCAGCCCTCCGCTATTATTCGCTTTTGTAAGTTCTGCGGGTTCTCTGGCTTTTCGGAACTGCAGCGTATCTATCGTGAAGAACATGCGGCCAGCCGGCCCGATTATTCTGCGCGACTGGAACAGATGCGTGAAACCGGTCCGATGTCTCCGGATGCGCTGCTGGCAGACTTTGTCGAAGCCGGGCGCACATCGCTTGCCGGGCTGTTTGATACGGTCGATACACAGGACATGCAGCGCGCCGTAACGCTTCTTTCCAAGGCCGAAATGATCCACACCGTCGGATTTCGACGGGCCTTTCCGGTGGTCAGCTATCTGACCTATATGCTGGAAAAGATGGATGTTCCGACGATGCAGCATTCCGGTGTTGGTGGCATTGATCAATCCCTTGCAATCCGCGAAGGCGACATCGTTCTGGCCGTGACATTCGCCCCTTATGCAAAGAAAACCGCTGGAATCGTGGAATATGCCCGGCGGATTGGGGCCACGGTGATCGTGATAACTGACGTTCCGCCTGAAAATGGAACGGTTGGGCCAAATGACCTGAATTTGATTGTCCAGGAGGCTGATATAGGGGACTTTCGCAGTCTTTCGGCCTCTCTTACGCTGGCAACAACACTGGCGATTTGCGTGGGTGAGCGGAAAAATATTGAAGAATTTTAAAAGATTTTTCTTGCCATTCCACTTTTTAGAATAAATATTTCATTTTGAAGAAACCGAGTCCCCATTAAAGGGTGATCCCGGCATTTCGGGGGGAAATATGCGTAAAACGGGTTGCTGCACCTGGATTTTTGGCGACACCACGTTGGCGGACACCGCCGCGCGGGTTGCGAAAGCCGGGCTGGATGGCGTGGAACTTTTTGGTGACACGGACAACACCGATCCGCGCGAAGCTTTGAAGATCCTGGGCGATCACGGGTTAACTGTGTTTTCCCTGACGCCGGGTGATGCGGACATTTCACATCCTGATGCGGGCATCCGCGCCAGGGCGATCGATTACTATAAGGCGCTGTCTGATTTCGCGCATGAATTGGGCAATCCGCTGATTTCCTGTCACGGGCAGGTCGGGCGCATTGCGCCGATTGCCAGCCAGGCAGAAGAAGACGCGCTGTTGCAGGAATCTGTCGCGCAGATCTGTGAGATCGCCAAAGGGCAGAACGTGGTTTTTGAAATTCTGAACCGCTATGAAACCCATCAGATCCGCACCGTTGCCGAAGGGCTTGCGCTGATGAATGCGGTGGCGGCTGGCAATCTGAAACTGCTGCCCGATGCCTACCACATGAATATCGAAGAAGCCGACCCGGCAGGCGCATTGCGTGCGGGTGGCGATGCGATTGGTCTGTATCACGCGGCGGATTCGAACCGCGTGGGCGTGGGTGCAGGGCACACGGATTTCGCGGCGCAAATCAATGCGCTGAATGACATTAATTACCAGGGGCCTGTGATCTTTGAGGTCAACGCCCCCGGACCGAACCCGTTTACGCCTGATAAGGGCGACGGGTTCCGCGACATCGTGGTTGAAGAACTGGCGCGCTCAAGACGCGTTTTCAACCAGGGTTAAAAACCGCCGCATCTGCGGCACAACACAAGTGTGATTGGGAGGAAAACAATGAAACACTTTCTGAAATCAACCATCGCGGCGGCTGCATTCGCAGTTGCGACACCTGCTCTGGCGGCTGACATTATTGTCGTAAGCCACGGCCAGGCAAACGACCCATTCTGGTCTGTTGTGAAAAACGGCGTTGATATGGCGGCGGAACACACTGGCGCAAACGTGTCTTACCGCGCACCAGAAACATTCGACATGGTTGCCATGAGCCAGTTGATCGACGCGGCTGTAAACCAGGAACCAGACGGCATCGTGGTTTCCATCCCTGACGCGGATGCGCTTGGCCCATCAATCGAAAAAGCGGTTGCTGCGGGTATCCCTGTGATTTCCATGAACTCTGGTTCTGACGTGTCCAAATCCCTTGGTGCGCTTCTGCACGTGGGTCAGGACGAATATGACGCCGGTAAAGCAGCGGGCGAACGTCTGGCAGCTATGGGCGGCACCAATGGTATCTGTGTGAACCAGGAAGTTGGCAACGTAGCACTTGACCTGCGCTGTGAAGGTTTCGCGGCTGGTTTCGGTGGCACATCCACTGTGATTCCAACCGGCAACGACCCGGCAGAAGTCGAAGCCAAGATCAAAGCGGCGCTGGATTCTGACGAAAGCATCGACACCATCATGGGTCTGGGTGCGTCACTTGTGGGTGAACCTTCTGTGGCTGCGGTGAAAGCCGTTGGTCGTGCGGGCGAAGTCCACATCGCGACATTCGACATGTCCGCGGGTTTCCTTGAATCCGTTGTTGCTGGCGACGCGGCATTCGCGATTGACCAACAGCAGTTTCTGCAAGGTTACCTGCCTGTGTCTTTCCTGGCGCTGCACGCTGATTACGGCCTGATGCCTGGTGGCAACGTGCCATCTGGCCCGAACCTGATCACCGCTGATAAAGCTGGCCAGGTTGTTGAACTGTCCGCTCAGGGCATTCGCTAAAATACTCTGCCGGGGAAGGTTTCGCGCCCTCCCCGGCTTTTACGATTCCGGAGAGACCCCGATGACGGACCAAACCGCCCAGAGTGACGAGCGCATTAAAAGCGTTCCTCTGATGACCCGCCTCATGACCCGGCCCGAGCTTGGCGCGATTGCCGGGGTTATTCTTGTTACCATCTTCTTCTTGTTCACCGCCGACAGCGCCATGTTTACGCTGGCCGGTGTGATGAACTTTATGGCCCCCGCTGCCCAATTGGGTATTCTTGCGATTGGGGCTGCGCTGCTGATGATTGGCGGCGAATTTGACCTTTCCCTTGGATCCATGGTGGCGTTTGCCGGCCTGATCTTTGGCGCCTGCCTGACGGTGTTTGGCCTGCCTTTGATCCTAGCGATCCCCGTGACTCTGATTTTTGCGGGCATGATGGGCAGTGTGAACGGGCAGATCGTGATCCGCACCGGCCTGCCATCCTTCATCGTGACGCTGGCGTTTCTGTTTATTCTGCGTGGCCTGTCTCTGGTTGGCCTGAAATGGGCAACTGGCGGATCCACCCAGATGCGCGGTATTCGTGAAGCTGTGGAAAATGATTTCCTTGCGCCATTCTTTTCCGGCGAGGCCTTTCCCGCGCTGTTCACCAAACTGGCTGACTGGGGCATGATCGCGACCTTCAAAAACGGCACACCAAAGGTGCAGGGCGTTCCTGTAGAAATCCTGTGGTTTGTGGCGCTGACAGTGGCGGCCACCTGGATTCTGCTGCGCACGCCGTTCGGCAACTGGATTTTTGCGGTGGGTGGCGACAGCAATGCAGCGTCCAATTCCGGTGTACCTGTGCGCCGCGTGAAGATGAGCCTGTTCATTCTGACCGCCTGTTGTGCCGCCCTTCTGGCGATCATTCAGGTGCTGGATGCGGGGTCTACTGATGCGCGTCGTGGGTTCCAGAAAGAATTCGAAGCCATCATCGCCGCTGTGATCGGGGGCTGTCTGCTGACTGGTGGATATGGCTCCGCGATTGGGGCGTTCTTTGGCTCTATTATCTTTGGCATGGTGCTGATTGGTCTGACCTATACCGGTATCGATCAGGACTGGTATCTGGTGTTCCTTGGCGGGATGCTGCTGCTGGCGGTTCTGTTCAACAATATGATCCGCAAACGCGTGACGGGGGAACGTTGATATGACCCAGCCAATCGTAGAAATGAAAGAAATCCAGAAGCATTTCGGCAATGTGATTGCCTTGGCCGGCGTCAGCTTTGATGTGCGCCCCGGCGAATGTCACTGCCTTCTGGGGGACAATGGTGCAGGAAAATCGACCTTCATCAAGACCATGTCCGGTGTGCATCAGCCCACCAAAGGCACGATGGTTGTGGACGGCGAAGACGTGACCTTTGCCAGCCCACGTGACGCCATGAATGCAGGCATCGCGACTGTGTACCAGGATCTGGCGATGATCCCTTTGATGTCTGTTGCGCGGAACTTTTTCATGGGACGTGAGCCTGTGAAAGGTAAGGGTCTGTTCAAACGCTATGACGCGGAACAGGCTGGTCGTGTGACCATGGAAGAAATGCGCAAAATGGGCATCAACCTGCGCGAAGCGGATCAGGCTGTTGGCACGTTGTCCGGCGGCGAACGTCAGACGGTGGCGATTGCCCGTGCGGTTTATTTCGGGGCGAAAGTTCTGATCCTGGATGAACCGACATCCGCCCTTGGTGTGCGTCAGACGGCCAATGTTCTGGCCACGATTGACCGCGTGCGCAAGCAGGGCATTGGTGTTGTTTTCATCACCCACAACGTGCGTCACGCGATGGCGGTTGGTGATCGGTTTACAGTTCTGAACCGGGGCCAGACCCTGGGCACGGCAGAACGCGGGCATGTTTCGCCTGAAGAACTCCAAGATATGATGGCAGGTGGGCAGGAAATGGCCCAGCTCGAAGGGTCTCTGGGAGGGACCGTATAGATATGAAGAAACTGGACCTGATCACAATCGGCCGTTCATCGGTTGATCTTTATGGCGCACAAGCGGGCGGGCGACTGGAAGACATGGCGTCTTTCAACAAATATATCGGTGGTTCCCCCACCAATATCGCTGCTGGCACCGCACGCCTGGGGCTGAAATCTGCCCTGATCACCCGTGTGGGCGACGAACATATGGGGCGCTTTGTGCGTGAACAACTGGCGCTGGAAGGCGTCGATGTGACAGGTGTGAAAACCGACCCGGAACGTCTGACAGCGCTGGTGCTTTTGGGCATTCGGGATCAGGAACAGTTTCCTCTGATTTTCTATCGCGAAAACTGCGCAGACATGGCCCTGTCTGTTGATGACATCGACCCTGATTTCATCAACAGCGCCCGCAGTGTCTGTGCAACCGGCACGCATTTAAGCCACCCACAAGTGGAAGCGGCCACGTTGAAAGCGCTGCATCTGGCCCGTGAAAACGGTGCGAAAACCGCGCTTGATATCGATTACCGCCCGAACCTTTGGGGTGTGGCCGGGCATGGCGATGGTGAAAGCCGTTTTGTTGAAAGCCAGAAGGTCACGGATGAGCTGCAATCCACCCTGCATCTGTTTGATCTGATCGTTGGAACCGAAGAAGAATTCCACATCGCAGGTGGTACAACAGACACGATTGCGGCGCTGCGTGCGGTGCGCAAAGTGTCCGGTGCAACGCTGATCTGCAAACGCGGCCCGATGGGGGCATCAGCGTTTGAAGGCGACATTCCTGACAGTCTGGACGATGGCCAAACCGGCCCCGGTTTCCCGATTGAAGTTTACAACGTCCTTGGCGCAGGTGATGGCTTCATGTCTGGCCTGCTGAAAGGTTGGCTTGATGGCGAGAGCTGGGAAAAGACCCTTGGTTACGCCAATGCTTGCGGTGCTTTTGCCGTCAGCCGTCATGGCTGTACCCCGGCTTATCCAAGCTGGGAAGAGCTGCAATTCTTCCTTAAACGCGGCGTGAAACAGCCTGATCTGCGTAATGATGCAGAGCTTGAGCAACTGCATTGGTCCACCAACCGTCGTGGTGACTGGTCCGACATGCGGGTCTTTGCCTTTGATCACCGCCTGCAGCTTGAAGAAATGGAAGGCGCGACAGACGACAAGATCAACGCTTTCAAAACCCTTTGCCTTGATGCGGCGTCCCGTGTGGCGGATGGCAAGCCTGGTTACGGGTTGCTCTGTGACTCCCGCCTTGGTCGTGAGGCCTTGTATAAAGCTGCCGGACAGGGTCTTTGGATTGGCCATCCGGTGGAATGGCCAGGATCACGTCCCCTGACGCTTGAACCTGAAATAGGGTCTGATTTTGGCGGTCTCAATGAGTGGCCTCTGGAACATGTGGTGAAATGCCTGGTCTTCTGTCACCCCGACGATGATGACGAAATGCGCGCCCGGCAGGAAGACACTGTGAAACGCGTATTCGAAAGCGCGCGCCGCAATCGTCTGGAATTCCTGCTGGAAGTCATCCCGTCCAAAGTTGGCCCGGTGAATGACGACACAACACCTGCGCTGATCCAGCGGTTTTATGACATTGGCGTTTACCCGGACTGGTGGAAGCTTGAGCCATTCAAAACCGACAAAGCCTGGCAGAATGCCGTGGATGCGATCACCCGCAATGATGCTTACACGCGTGGCATTGTTGTGCTGGGTCTGGATGCGCCTGCGGATGAATTGCGTGCAAGTTTCGAGCTGGCCGCAGGCTATGATCTTGTGAAAGGTTTTGCGGTTGGACGCACGATTTTTGGTGACACAGCGCGTGCATATATGAAAAGCAACAATGCGCCCGAGATGGCGGAAGACGCTATCGCTGAAATGGCACAGAAATATCAGGATCTTTGCGACACCTGGGATCAGGCGCGCAAAACGGCACAGGAACGCAAGGCATGAAAACGATCCGCTTGACCGCCGCACAGGCAATGGTGCGCTACATCGAAAACCAGTTCAACGAAGATGGTGCGCGCATCATCGAAGGCATCTGGGCGATCTTCGGGCACGGCAATGTCGCTGGTATTGGCGAGGCTTTGCATGACGCGAAAGACCGCCTGCCGACCTACCGCGGTCACAATGAACAGACGATGGCCCATGCGGCGATTGCCTATGCGAAACAATCCAAACGCAAACGCGCCATGGCGTTGACAACCTCTATTGGTCCTGGTGCCACCAACATGGTGACGGCGGCAGCGCTTGCCCATGTGAACCGCCTTCCGGTTCTGATGATCCCGGGTGACGTGTTTGCCAACCGTGCGCCTGATCCGGTTCTGCAACAGATTGAAGATTTCGGCGATGGCACCGTGTCCGCGAATGATACGTTCAAACCTGTCAGCCGGTATTTCGACCGCATTTCCCGCCCGGAACATATCCTGACGGCTTTGCCCCGCGCATTCCAAACCCTGACGGACCCTGCAAATTGCGGCCCTGCGGTTCTGGCGTTTTGTCAAGACACCCAGGCCGAAGCCTATGATTACCCGGTCAGCTTTTTTGAACCGCGCACCTGGTACATCCGCCGCCCGGCCCCTGAGGCAGGTGAGTTGGCCCGCGCGATTGACGCGATCAAATCCGCCAAAAACCCGGTGATCGTTGCCGGTGGCGGTGTACATTATGCCGGTGCCTGCGATGCGCTGAACGCCTTTGCACATCGTTTCAACATTCCCGTTGTGGAAACCCAGGCTGGCAAATCAGCCTTGCCCTGGGATGATGACATGGCCTTTGGACCTGTGGGCGTAACAGGGTCTAATTCGGCGAATAGGGTCTGTGAAGATGCAGATCTGGTGCTGGGTGTTGGCACGCGCTTTCAGGATTTCACCACGGGCTCCTGGGCGCTGTTCAGCAAAGCACAAAAACTGATTTCCCTGAACATCCAGCCCTGGGACAGTCATAAGCATGGCGCACAAAGCCTGGTCGCCGATGCCGGTGAAGGACTTGCAGCCCTGGCTGAACATCTGGGCGATTATAAGGGCGCTGGCGCAGATCAGATCTTGCGCAAGGACTGGTACACAGCCGTTGATGTAGTAACAGAAGCGCCTGCAGGAAATACGCTGGCCACCGATATGCAGGTGATTGGTGCTGTGCAACGCGCGGCAAATGACGACACAGTTGTTATGTGTGCCGCAGGCACCATGCCAGGTGAGCTGCATAAACTCTGGAAAAGCTACAATCCAGGTGCCTATCACATGGAATATGGTTTTTCCTGCATGGGCTATGAGATCGCCGGTGCCATGGGCATCAAGATGGCGGAACCCACGCGCGACGTGATTTGTTTCACGGGTGACGGCACCTATATGATGGCAAACTCTGAGTTGGCGACAGCTGTGATGATGGGCGTGGATTTCACGATTGTTGTCACGGATAACCGAGGGTACGGCTGTATCAACCGGCTTCAGATGGGCACGGGTGGGGCAGAGTTTAACAATCTCCTGGACCACAGCCACCATGAGGTACCCAGCGCGATTGATTTCGTAAAACATGCGGAAAGCATGGGTGCGCAGGCGGTGAAAGTGTCTGCTATCGCCGGTTTAGAGACTGAATTGGCCTCGCGCGGCGGCAAAGGCGTGAAAGTCATCGTGATCGACACAGACCCTTACCCAAGCACAGCGGCAGGCGGATACTGGTGGGATGTGGCTGTGCCCGAGACCTCCAACCGCGAAGATGTTAACAAAGCAAGAAGCCGCTACGAAGCGGCCCTGAAGGAACGCAATTGATGATCCAATATGGTACAAACCCCATCGCCTGGGCAAATGACGACGACCAGACCCTTGGCGCGCATATCCCGACCGAACAGATACTGACGGAAGCCCGCGACATTGGTTTTGACGGCATTGAAAACGGCCACCGCTGGCCGCAGGATGACGCGGAAGCGCTGAAGCGACTCCTGGGCGGATATAACCTGGAATTCATCTCTGGCTGGCATTCTCTGAACCTGCTGGCGCATTCGGTTGAGGATGAAAAGAAAGCCATTCAACCGCATCTGGACAAGCTGAAACACAATGGCTGTAAGGTCTGCATCGTCTGCGAAACGTCGAATTCTGTGCAAGGTCTGGATCAGCCGGTGAATGACGCGCCGGTGCTGGATGATACAGGTATGAAAGCCTTTGCCGCAGACGTCGAAGCGATGGCGCAATATTGCGCGGATCAGGGCATTGCGCTGGTGTATCACCACCACATGGGCACGGTCGTTGAAACCCCGGCAGAGATCGACGCCTTCATGGCGGCAACTGGTCATGCGACGAAATTGCTGTTTGATGCGGGGCATTGTTACTTTGGCGCGAACGGCCAGGATCCTGCGCCCGTGCTTGCGAAATACATTGATCGCGTCAGCCATTTCCATGCGAAAAACGTGCGTCCTGTGGTGATGAACAAGGTCCGCGAAACGGGCATGTCTTTCATGGATGGCGTGCGCGGTGGGGTCTTTACCGTGCCTGGCGATAGCGAGGGTGGCGTTGATTTCAAACCGTTGCTTCAGATCCTGAAGGATCATTCTTACGACGGTTGGATTGTGATTGAAGCGGAACAGGATCCGGACGTGCACAACCCGTTTGAATATCAGTCCATGGGCCTGAAATCCTTGCGTGAAACAGCACAAAAGGTGGGCCTGTCATGACCGATCTTCTACGCAAACCCAACGGGACATATGGCAAGGTGCATGACATCACGCCGGAAAATGCACGCGGCGCACAAAGCCCGGATTGGAACTATGTCGGTTTCGGTCTGTATCACCTGGAAGCCGGTAATGAAGTGTCTGAGGTCACCTTTGATCGCGAAGTGATCCTGGTGCTGGTTGAAGGCAAAGCCGAGATCACCGCATCAGGCGAGGATTTCGGCGAAATGGGCGACCGGATGAACGTGTTTGAAAAGACGCCGCCGCATTGCTTGTATGTGCCAAATGACAGTGACTGGAAAGCGAGCGCGACCACGAAATGCACGATTGCTGTGTGTTCTGCCCCCGGAAAAGGGGGCCATAAGGCGCAACGCCTTGGCCCGGACGGGATCGAACTGACACCGCGTGGCAAAGGGCAAAACACGCGCTACATCAACAACATCGCCATGGAAGGCCGTGACATTGCCGACAGCCTGCTTGTGACCGAAGTGTTCACCCCTGATGGCAACTGGTCCAGCTATCCGTCACACCGCCATGACGAAGATAACTTCCCCGATATGACCTACCTGGAAGAGACCTATTATCACCGCCTTAACCCGGGTCAGGGATTTGGTATTCAGCGGGTTTATACCGAAGACGGCACCCTGGATGAGACCATAGCGGTGAAAGATGGTGACGTGGTTCTGGTGCCCCGCGGGCACCATCCCTGTGGTGCGCCCTATGGCTATGAAATGTACTACCTGAACGTGATGGCCGGCCCACTGCGTAAGTGGCGTTTCAAGAATGATCCGGATCACGACTGGATTGCACAGCGCGACGCGTAAAACATTGGAATCACATAAGTTAAGAAACTGAATAGGGCGCTGAAAGTTCAGCGCCTTATTTCGTTCATCCAATTGTAAATAAATGAATAAATTCCGACATTACAATTTCTTCAGATAGTATTTGACAGCCACTGAACACGTGTGCAAACCTGATCAGGTCAGCAAGTTTGACGCCGTGATTGTATCTGTTTGCCCCGGGCATGGGGCTCGCGCCCAGCGCGCATTGTTACCAGGTACTGTCAGAAAAATTTCATCTGAACACATCACAGCCATAACAAAACTGACACAATAACAAAGCAGAACTGCACACGTGTGCTGCGCCACCTCGGACAGCCGATTCTATGACCAACATGAGGACTGAAATGAAACATCTTACCCTTGGCACCACCGCCCTTGTGGCTGCGCTGTCTGCATTCACAGCGCCTGCCTTCGCCAAAGATCTGACCGTCACCGTCTGGGCTGGCGGCACGAACGAAGCCGACGCTTACCGCATTGAGAACATCGAAATCGCCGCCGACATCCTTGAACGTGAATATGCGATCATGGGCGAAGAGCTGAACATCACCATCGAAGGTCGTCGTGACTTTGGTGGTTGGGAAGAGTTCAAACAGGGCGTGACCCTGGCCGCAGAAGCCGGCACCGCACCAAACATCGTTGTGACGTCACACCTGGACATCGCACCCTGGAGCCAGGCCGGCTACATCGTGCCGGTTGAAGACTACCTGGACTTTGACACTTTCCCACTGAACGACATCTACCCGAACCTGCTGGAAATCGCGGCCTATAACGACGTGCAATGGGGCATTCCACAGGATGCGGAAAGCCGTCCGTTCTTCTTCTGGAAAGACACCATGCGCGGCATCGGTTATTCTGACGAAGACATCGCAGCCCTGCCAGGTCGCGTAGCTTCCGGCGATTACACCTTCGCAAACGTTCTGGAAGACGCATCCAAAGCAGTAGAAATGGGTCTGGTTGAAGAAGGCTATGGTTTCTACCCACGCCCATCTAACGGCCCGGACTATGCACAGTTCTACCAGTCATTCGGTGGCACGCTGCAGGATCCTGGAACCGGCAAACTGGTTCTCGACCGCGAAAGCATGGAACAGTTCTATCAGTTCTTCGTCGACGCTGTCGAAGCTGGCATTACACGTAAAAACCACCTCGGCACCGATTGGGGCCAGTGGTATAACGAAGTTGCAAACGGCAAAGCTGCGACATGGCACGGTGGCACCTGGCACTATGCCCGTTACACCGGCAAAGAAGGCAATGAAGATTTCTTCGGCACCATCGAATTTTCTCTGATCCCTGCGGGTGACGAAAATGGCCGCGCGAACACTGTGACCCACCCGCTGGTGTATCTGGTGACCAAGCAAGCAGATGAGACCGACGAAGAAATCGCGTCCCAGCTGATCAAAATCGCATCCGGCCCACGCCTGAACTCTCTGCACGCCATTGCATCTGCCCACCTGGGTATTGGTCAACAGCAATCCAACATCGAACTCTACGCTGGCGACCGTTGGGCGTCTGAAGCAACTGATCGCCTGCTCAGCACTGCAAACGCGCAACCAAACCACCTGAACTATGGCGCTTTCTCTGAAGCGATGTTCAAAGGCCTGGAAGCAGCATGGACCGGCGCACAGACACCTGCCGAAGCCGTTGCAGATCTGGAAACAGAACTGCGCGCAAAGCTGGGTGACGAGCTGATCGTTCGCTAAGACCACGTGACCTTCCGGGGGCAACCACTGCCCCCGGATTTCCCACCGGAGAATACAATGCCCCGCACATCAAAACCCCGCTTCAACTGGCTTGGCCTGGGCTTTATGGCCCCCGCCCTGATCGTTGTTGCGCTGTTTTTCCTGGCTCCGGTGATTATGACCGGCCTGTTCGCCTTCACCAATATGTCGACGTCTACCGGCATCACAGGTGGCGAATATCTTCTGACCCAAAGCAATCTGCGCGCGCTGGAAAACAGCGGCGTGTCAGACGAAACTTTTGAAACCCTGTCCACCACCAGCTATCGCGTGGATGAAGCCGGACTTGCACGTCTGGCTGAACAGCACAATCAGGCCACCGCCGATGAATTCCGTACGCTGCATGGTGATACGGTCTTTACCGCACGCCGCGATATGGAACGCGCGCTGAAAGACCTGAACCAGAACCGCATTCGTTCCACCCGTGACCGCAAGGCGGCGGCAGAACTGTTTACCTCCAGCGTGTTGGACGAACGTTTTGTCGAGGAAACTGATTTCCGCGCAGCACTTGCCAATGCAGGTATCAATGATGCGGACCATGAAATTCTGGTGACCGAGGCCTTTACCGGCTGGGTCTGGACCACTGAGAACGTCGAACTTCTGACCAGTCTGTCATCAAGCGCGCGCTATGCCATGAACACCGCGATCTATGTGATTTTCACCTTGGCGTTTAACGTGGGCTTTGGTCTGCTCCTGGCGATCTCGACTTTCTACCTGTCGCCCCGCGTCGCTTCCAGCTTCCGCACCATCTGGTTCCTGCCACGCGTGCTGCCGCCGGTGCTTTATGTGCTGATGTGGTACTGGCTGACCTGGGACACGGGGATTATATCCACCTTTGCCGGTTACTTCGGCTTTGCTCCGCGCAACTGGATGCTGGATACCGCGACCAACGCCTGGGTTGTTATCATCCTGATCAACGGCTTTGTCGGTGCCTCCCTTGGCATGATCCTGTTTTCATCCGCGATCAAAGCTATTCCTTCATCAATGCTTTATGCGTCCGAGGTGGATGGCGCCAACCGCTGGCAGCAGGTGCGCTATATCATCCTGCCACAACTGCGCTGGCCGATCTTGTTTACCTCCAGCTATCAGACCCTGTCTCTGCTGACATCGTTTGAATACATCCTGCTGGCAACCGACGGCGGCCCCGGCGGCACAACCGAGGTCTGGGCCCTGGCAGCTTATCACACAGCGCTGAACAACTATGGCGGCAACCTGCAATATGGTCTGGGCGCGGCTTATGCCCTGGTTCTGGTGATCATCGGGATCATCACAAGCCTGCTGTACCTGCGTTTCTTTAACTTCCGCGAGCTGGTGTCAAAACCACGCATCGAAAACTGAGGGCATTGATATGACTGCGAACTTCCGCTCTCTTCCTGTGATCCTGCTGCTGACCATCGTGTCACTGCCACTGGTCATTATGTATGCGTTCACAATTGTGGATACATTCACCAACACAGAACCGGGCAGCCTGATGCCCAATGAATTCACCACCGAACACTGGCGTTTCCTCTGGTCCTCTGATGTGGGCCGGGGTTCTGTCTGGGTGTCCACTGTGAACACCTTTATCTTCGCTTCCACGACGGCACTGATCGTGTCGGGGATTTCACTGACAGCGGCCTATGCCCTGTCACGTCTAGAATTCCCGGCACGCCGCTTTTTCCTGGCGGGCATAATCATCCTTCATGCCTTCCCAACGATCACCCTGATCATTGCAATTTTCCTTATCCTGCAGCTGCTTGGGCTGTTTGATACTCTGATTGGGGTGATCATGGTTAAAACCGCACTGGAACTGCCGTTTGGCATCTGGATCATGAAAGGGTTCTACGACACCGTGCCCTGGGAAATCGAGATGGCCGGCGTCCAGGACGGTGCAAGCCGCTTTATGGTCTGGCGCAAACTTGTGTTGCCACAGGTCCAGCCTGGTCTTGCGGCTTTGTTGATTTTCTCTTTCCTTTCGGGGTGGAGCGAATTCATCCTGCCGCTGGTTCTTGCCCCTGGCAGCGACGCGCAGGTTCTGTCGACATATCTGGCTTACTTCCTTCTGGATGACAGCCTTGAGGTCGACTTCAATCTCTTCAAATCCGTTGGCCTGTTCTACGCAGTGCCAGTGATCCTGATCTATCTGGTCTTCCAGAAAAAACTAATGAATATTTACGGCGGGGGCTCGAAAGGCTGATGCAACTTAAGCTCAACAACTTCACCAAGACCTTTGGCGAGGTCACCGTCATCGACGGCATGGACCTGACAGTGAACGACGGCGAGATGATGGCCTTGCTTGGCCCATCCGGCTGCGGGAAATCAACAACCCTGTTCACCATTTGCGGCATCCATCGCATGAACGGCGGCGATCTGCATTTTGGCGACCGGGATGTAACCCATCTGCCAAGCCAACAGCGTAACGTCGGCGTGGTGTTCCAGAACTACGCACTTTATCCGCATATGGATATCCGCGACAACATCGCCTTTCCACTGAAGGTGCAAAAGCAAGACAGCGCCACGATCAAACGCAAAGTGAATGAGATCGCGGAACTGGTGCATATCCCTGAACTGCTGGACCGCAAACCGGCACAATTGTCCGGCGGTCAGCAACAACGTGTGGCCCTGGCCCGCGCCCTGGTGCGTCAGCCAGATGTGCTTTTGCTGGATGAACCGCTGGCCAACCTTGACGCGAAACTGCGTCTTGAGATGCGGTCTGAAATTCGTCGTATTCAGCTGGAAACCGGGATCACCGCGATCCTTGTGACCCATGACCAGGTTGAAGCCATGTCCATGTGTGATCGCATCGCCCTGATGCGGGATGGCAAGATCGAACAGCTGTCTGAACCGTCTGAAATGTATAACAACCCTGCAAATACATTTGTCGCTGGCTTTCTGGGCAACCCGCCGATTTCATTCGTGAATGCGCAGGTCGCAGGCGGCAGCTTCACCTTCGGCGACAACACCGTTGCAATTGCCGAGGCTCTGAAACCCCGTGTTGGCGGTGAGGTGCAGCTTGGCATTCGCCCGGAACATTTCGGCCCGCAGTTTGGCACTGGTGTTACCGGCAAGATCAGCTTTGTGGAAACCCAGGGACGCGAAGATCTGTATAACGTCACATTAAACAGTGGCGGCATGATCCGGTCTATCCAACCCGCGGGTGAGCGCCTGAAAATGGGCGATGCTGTGTCTTGGGGCGTGTCCCCCGAGGCCGTTCTGGCCTTTGACACCAGCGGGGATCGCCTGTGAGTGCCGATATGACCCAGGCCTGGCTATCACCAGCCCGGCCCATGTCCATCGCACATCGCGGTGCCAGCGCCTATGCGCTGGCCAATTCCCTGCGCGCTTTTCAGGTTGCCGCAGATCTGGGCGCAGACATGTGGGAAGTCGACCTGCATCAGACCCTTGATGGTGTGATTGTGGCTTTCCACGACTATACCCTGGCCGACGGGCGCAGTATCACAAAGCTGACCCATGCAGAATTGCGCGCTGCCCTGCCCGACGGCGAGGCACCAACATTTGATGAGGTCATTGATCTCGCCCTGCAAACAGACACCGGCATTTATGCCGACATCAAAGCCTGGGAATGTGCCCGTGGGGTGTCTGACATGTTGCAGGCAAAAGGCGTTGAACGCGCAATCCTTGGCGCATTTGATCCCCGTGCCGTGGCGGAACTGAAAGCCGCCAATACCCCCTACCCGCGCTCTGTTCTTGTGCCTGTTAGTGTTGATCCCTTTGAGGTGATTGGGGACGCCGAAGTGATCCACCCCTGCTGGGAACATATGGAGCGCCCGCAGGATCTTCTTGATGCCACCTTCTTTGCCCGTTGTGAGGACTTAGGCAAAAAAGTTGTACTCTGGCACGAGGAAGATCCTGCACGGATGGCGGAACTGCGGGTGAAGCCCATTCTGGGCATCTGCTCTGACCGGCCAGAGCTTGTGAACCCCGTCACGTTCAAGCCCGACTGGCAGCCAAAAGTGATCTGCCATCGTGGCGCCAATAAGATCGCGCCGGAAAACACCCTGGCCGCCGGGCACTGTGCCTTTGCCCCTGGCTTCAGCCATTTCGAAATTGACGTGCATATCAGTGCCGACGGCGAACTGGTTGTGCTGCACGACCCGACCGTTGATCGCACCACCAATGGCACAGGCGTCACCTGTGAAAAGACACTGGCGGAACTGCGCGCCCTTGATGCCGGTTCCTGGTTCTCGCCCCACTTCAGCGATGAGAAGCTGCCAACACTGGATGAAGTTCTGGAACTCGCCAAACTCTACGACGGCAATCTCTACATCGAATTCAAAAGCGCACCTGCAGCGCCCGTCTGGGAACGCGTTGTTGCCTATGACTTACAGGATCGCTGCTTCTTCTGGTCCTTCGTCACCGAAACCCTGAATGACCTGCGTGCCCTGACCAAAGGCGCCCATATCATGTCACGTCGCCAGGACTTCCCGACATTGAAGGAAGCTTCTGATGCACTGAAACCATCTCTGGTCGAATATACGATTGATGATCCCTGGGATGACTTTACAGAATTACGGGCCTCTGGCATGCCCGTGATGATTGCTTACAACGGGGATGACCCGGCTATTTTTGAACGTATTATTGATGCAAGGCCGGATATGGTGAATATCGATCAGCCTTTCCTGTTTGCCCGCATCGCTGTTGATAAGGGGCTTGCCCATCGTGGATGAACCTTCCAGAAAACGCGTAACTTCGTTTGATGTCGCCCGCAAAGCCGGGGTGTCCCGTTCTGCGGTGTCACGTGCCTTTTCCGAGAAAGCCGTTATTTCAGAAACGACCCGCAAGAAGGTTCTGGAAGCCGCGAAAGAGCTTGGCTATAGCGTAAACTTCATGGCGCGCAGCCTGCAAACCCGGCATTCGAATCTTGTTGGCATTGTTGTATCGGCCCTTGATACGCCTTTCCGCGCAACCCAGGTGAAGGTCGCAGCCCAGGAATTTGTACGTCAGGGTTTCCGCCCCATTCTGATGAATGCCGAAACTTCTGAAGAGGTCGAAAAGCTTTCTGCCCAACTGTTCAACTATAATGTCGCGGGTATTCTTGTAACATCCGCGACCCCGCCCTCGACAATTATTGGCGAATGCAATCGCCTTTCCATCCCGATTGTTCTGGTGAACCGGGGCAGCGAGGTTGAAGGCGTCGACAACGTGCAGATGGATATTGAACAGGCGGGACAGATCGCCTTCGACATGTTGACACGATCAAATGCAACCTCTCTGGCCGTCGTTCATCCGCAAACCACCTCATATTCCGTCACGGGCCGGGCGCAGGCTTTCGTTGAAACCTGCCGGTCAAACGGCGTTGCAGTCACAGAATTCCTCTCCCCTGGCCAGACCTATACTGCTGGCGCAGAAATCGCAGATCAAATCGCAAAGGCACGCGATAAATTCAGCGGTGTTTTCTGTAGCACCGATACGCTGGCCTTTGGTGTGATGGATGAGTTGCGCCATACGCATGGTCTGTCCATTCCGGCAGACCTGGAAATCATTGGTTGCGATGACGTGGAACAGGCCTCCTGGGCCTCTTATCAGCTATCCACCATCCGCCAGGACAGCACAGCCCAATCCATCGCGGCTGTCGATCTCATGCTGAAACGTATCAAAAATCCGGCTGAGCAAGGTCAGACCATCGTCCAGTCAGTCACATCTGTATATCGCAACACAACAAGGTAATAAGAATGACGGTCAACACCGCAACACGTCTTGAATTCGCAAAATCCCTGGCACAGGAAGCCGCCGAACTGGCCCAACGCCTGCGCCGCGAACAACAAGGCGATTTCATCCAGGTCAAAGGCCTGCAAGATTTTGTGACTTTCGCAGATCAGGAAGTTGAAAAACTGATCCGTACACGCATTGCAGACACCTACCCCGACGACGCCTTCCTTGGCGAAGAAGATGGTTTCTCAGATGTGAAGTCCGATAACATCTGGGTCGTTGATCCGATTGATGGCACCACCAATTTTATGCGTGGTCTGCCGGAGTGGGGTGTGTCCATTGCCTGGTGTTCTGATGGTGAAATCAAACTTGGGGTGATTGCGGCGCCTGATATTTCTTGTCTGTCCTGGGCACAAAAGGGAAAGGGAGCCTTCCTGAATGGCCTTCCTATGAATGTTTCTGATTGTGATAACATCGCGCAATCCGTTCTTTTGCTTGGCCGTTCAGCCCGCACTCCCCTTCCCGACTACCTGAACATGTTGGAACGCCTGATCGAAGGCGGCAGCGAATATCGCCGTAACGGATCCGCAGCGATCAGTCTTCTGAATGTCGCCCGCGGCCTGGGAGAGGCCTATTACGAGGCACATCTGAATGCCTGGGACGCCCTGGCAGGACTTATTCTGATCACAGAAGCCGGCGGGACGTACCAGGCAGATCCGCTGCATAGTTTCCTGGACAACGGAAGCCCGGTATTCGCTGATAACGGTCACCTGACAACAACACTGCGCGCCTTCACCCGCCCTTAAGTGACGTAAAGCACTATATTGTACGGGTTGCAGCCACGGTCGCGCCTTTTATTCCTGATGCCGTTCCAACCTGATGTTGGGACGGCATTTTCATGTCATGCGCACAAAAGCCAGCACTGGGCTGGATTTCAGGACTGCCCACACCTTCCGATAACCAGATACACCAGTGAAAACAGAACACGCACGGGCAAATTGCTTCAAACTGCGGGAATGAGAATATTTTCCCAACACTTCCCGCAAAGAAAAGAACCACTTCACTGCATCTGGAATTTCAATTCCTATAAAATTCCAGAATTACAGGAAATGTAGAACTCAGGCAGATAGAATATCACCCTGGAATTGATTCGCGTCTTATGCATTGAATATAACGAAAATAGGTGAACTCCATTCATTAATGCGAGTACGGGGAATTTCTGGAATAATTCCCCGCCATGAAATAAATTGAAACGTCGGGTAATTGCATGAACTTTGAGTTATTTTTACAACTTCACATTATTTTGAGGGAAATTAATTTGAATCTATCAATTATTGCGTGAATTGGTGTCTACGAATTTGTGGAATTTCGAAATGCGGGAATTGACGACATTGAAAGATCGCAAATTCAGGTAGTTCTTGTTACTGGCCGTTCGCCCCCCTTTTATAACAAACATAAGGCCCGAGATGTTCTATAGAATTTCGCGCGCAGGCTTTGGCACTGCTCTCTTCAGTCGTGTCAAATCGAAACTCAGCTTCTTCGAGCTGGACAATATACTGTTCCCCCATGCGGCAATGATTGCGGGCGGGATTGCCGGTTCGCTTATCGCGTTCAGTACTGCTGCAAATGCTCAGATCACGATGCCTGTCGGGTCCGGGTCTAACGGTGTATTCGCCGGTGAGTTGATCGTAAATGGAACAGATATTGGTGATTGGACGTTCACGACGCAAACTGCGAACGAAGCTTCTCCGACTGTGCAGGTTCCCGGGGGGGGATTTGCAGTCTGATGGCACAGGGCTTTCCTACGACCACAATCGGCGGTTTGAAACCTGGAATCTCGATGCAACTCTGGGTGTAGAGCTTGATTCTACAGCTTTCGATGCGACGGGCTTCAAATATGTTCTTGTGCTGGAAGGAAACAGCGGCCGGGGAGACGATTTTGGTGCCCGGTTTGATCAATACACGGTGACTGCATCCGGCGCCAGCGGTGCTCCTTCAAAAATTGATCCGGCCTATCCGATCAATGGTGTGGTGCCGCTTTTGTCGTTCCCGGGCCAACTGTCCAATCTCAGCGCAGTTCCGGGCGGGGTGGCCTTCCAGCAACCGATCATCAATGTGCAGAACCTGGTGGATTTTCAGGCCAGCCTGCCAGGGGCAACACAGGCGCATCTTGATGCCGTCATTACGGAAGGCTGCATTGCTGGAAACTCTGGTGCCTGGCGGAACAATTGCCTGGACTGGCAGGTTCGCACCCCTTCCTTCGACGGAGATGGTAATCTGCGGCTTGAGGCAATCAATGGCGCCTCAAGGGAAGGCTTTCGTTTCTCATTGCTGTCGGAAGCAGATCTTGCTGTCAATAAAACCATCGATGGTATGGACAGTGGCGTGGTTCTCAGCGTCGGAAGCACCGCGAACTATGTTATCACGGTAACCCATGCAGGTGGCCCATCTGCCTCTTCCGCGTCTCTCGTTTCTCTGCGGGATGTTCTGCCGGCTGAGATCACTCTGAATGGCACTGCCAGCGCATCCCAGGGAAGCTATGACCCTGCAACGCAGGTCTGGACAATCGGGACGCTTCAGATTGGCGAAAGCGTTACTCTGACCCTGCCATTCGAAGTGACCGGCGGAAATTCTGGCGACACTGTCACCAACGCGATCTCCCTGTCCGACGTGTCGATGTTGCAGACAGATACCAACCCTGCAAACAACGAAACCTCTGTTGGATTCACTATTGGCGCAGAAATCGACGCAAATCCTGAAACATTCTCTGATATTGACAGTGCTGCGGGCGGTGTCACGACCTCTGTTCTTGGCAGCGATACCTTTGATGGTGGCGCAGCAACACTTTCGAATGTTACAATTACAGCACCGGTCGCTGCGGATTATACGGACGCAGATGGTGATCCAGTTACCGGGCTTTCCCTGGATCCTTCAACGGGACGGATTACTGTTTCTGCGGGCACCCCGGCGGGGACCTACAAAATAAGCTATGAAATTTGTTCCCAGGCTTCGTCTTCCAACTGTGCAACAGCGGTTGAAACGGTTGTTGTAACCAACCCGGGTGTTCCTCCGATCACAAATCCGGGGCCCCAGACTGGACGTTGTTTCCCGACGGCTCTGAATTTATCTGGCGGCGATCTGTTTGACGCGGCTGTGATCAGTGCCGCGAATGGCACGGGCACGCATACACCGGCGGCCCAGCTGCAAACGATTATTACCGGCGCTGACATCAGCCACCGGTTCCCGGGCTTTCCTGCGGGAAGCGTGATTGTGGATGCAACCTACAACCGGCGCAATGGCACCAGCATCGGGGTTGGTATGACGGCGTCTCCGCCAACCGCGACATTCACCCTGTCCGGTACGCACCCTGTATATATTGAACCGCAACACGGCAAAGCGCTGCGTCCCGGCGATACAGATGGTTTCCGTGCGCTTGATGGTGTTGAATATGCACTGGTTTCCAGCCTTTCGCCAAGCGTGTACACGGCTTACCGACAAGGTAATGAATATGGTGTGGTTCGGCCTTCCACCAACTTTGGGTCCACTCCCACCGACCAGGTTCGTTGGTCGTCTGTCACGCCTGCAACCCGGTTTGAGATTTTCACAACTGAACCAGACGCGGACAATAATGCTGCGATGTACCTTGCCCCGACGTGTACGACGTCGCTTAATACGACGAAGGCTGCAACGACCGTTGCTGCGCGTAACGCGGATGGCACATTTGATGTGACCTATGTGATCACGGTTGAGAACCTGTCCAACATCAACCTGCGCAATATGGTTGTGACGGATGATCTGGCAACTCAGTTTGGTGCAGCGTTTGTGTCCGTTGTGTCCGCACCTGTTGTGTCTCCTGTTGGTACGCTCTCTGCGGAATCCTCTGGTCTGACCGGCAGTTCTGCCTGGGCGGGTGACGGGGCAAACATGCTTGCCGCCAACGGCCAGCTTGGCACCGGTGATGCGATCAACATGACTTTCACCGTGCGCATTGATCCGGCTGCAACCTCTGCGACTGCGTTCGAAAACACCGCAACTGCATCTGGCGATCGTCCGGATGGCACACGTATCAGCGACAAATCCGATGACGTCACAGATGGCGGCAACGGCACACCTGATGAGGACACCGGCACACCGACAAGCGTCACTGCGCCAACCGAAGTGGTTGCTACGGACGATGCGGAAACCATTGACCGTTCTGCGGCTGATGCGGGTGCGACTGGTGTTGTGAACCTGTTTGACGGCGACACTGTGAATGGCGCCCCTGCGGGTACAACCAATGCAACGGTTGTGCCTGTGGATCCGGCCTCTGTTCCAGGTGAGTTGACGGTGAAACCGGATGGCAGCGTTGATGTGAACCCTGGCACAGCGCCTGGCGTTTACAGCTTCGACTATCAGCTGTGCAGCCTTGATACAGTGCCTGTCTGTGAGACTGCCACGGCGACCATCACAGTCACACCTGAGATCGAAGCAGCCCCAGAAACCTTTGATACCTTTGGTCCTGCCGGGGGCACAACCCCGTCTGTCCTGGCGTCGGATGTTCTGAATGGTGCGGCAGCGGATCTGTCCACTGTCGACATCACAGCCCCTGTTCCGGGTGACTATAAAGATGCCAGCGGCCAGCCTGTCACGGGCCTGACCCTGGATCCGGCAACGGGCCTGATCACAATTGATCCGGGTCTGGCAGCGGGTGACTACTTTGTAGACTATGAAATCTGCACCAAAGCAGCCCCTGTCACCTGTTCCACAACGACAGAGACGATCACCATTGGTGTTCCGAAACTGACGCTGACACTGGAATCCGGCACCCCCGGGACAGATGGCGGTACGGATCCATCTGTGACGGATCCGGGTGACACAGTGCCTTACACGCTGACCGTGACCAATGATGGTGACGTGACGATGGAAGACATCATCATCACCAGCGCGGACCTGAACAACATTGTCTGTAACCCGACCACACTGGCACCGGGCGAAATGGCGACTTGTACGGCGGATCCGCATGTGATCACTGTGGGTGACTTTAATACCGGTGGTATTGAGAAAACCGCAACGGTCACAGGAACCTCCACCGCAGGCCCGGCTGAGGATGTGTCAGACACCCGCAACAGCGGTGGCTCTGAAACATCTGATGATCCGGATCTTGAAGGCAACACGGATGGGGACCCAACCAGCGATCCGACCATCGTGCCTCTGACGCCTCTGGCTGCGGAAGCGGGTGCCATCACCGTCAGCAAGACAGCCAACCTGAGCCTTGTGAACTATGGCGATACGGTGACCTACACGCTGGTTTATGAGAACACATCCGCCCTGAATATCGCGGATCTGGACCTTCTGGATGAGCTGCCGGGTGGTCTGGCCTATACGCCGGGCACAGCTGAACTGGATGGTGTGGCGACGGAACCTTCTGTTGCTGGTCGTCGATTGACCTGGTCTGGTGTGGATATCGCGGCTGGTGCCACTGTTGAGGTCACATTGGATGTGCGTGTTCTGCCGGATAGCGCGACAGAGGAACTGGTGAACAGCGCCTGGGCCACGCAGGATGGCGATGTTGTGTCCAACATTGGCACGGCGACCATCCGTATCGAAGCAGAACATGTTTTCCACTGTTCTGATGTGATCGGGAAAGTCTTTGATGACCGCAACGGCAATGGCATTCAGGATGGGCCTGACAGCCTGGCTGGCCTGACAGATCAGACTGTCACCGGCGGTAAGTTCGCAAGCGCACCTGCCGCTGAGAACCGCGGCGAGCCTGGTCTTGCGGGTGTACGTCTTGTGACTGTGAATGGTCATCTGATCACGACGGATGCTTATGGTCGCTTCCACGTGCCTTGTGCAGCATTGCCAGCGGATGGCGGGTCTAGCTTCACATTGAAAGTGGACACCCGCACGCTGCCGTCCGGCTACCGTATGACGACGGAAAACCCACGGGTTCTGCGTCTGACCGCCGGTCGCTTTGGTCGCATGAACTTTGGTGCAGCCATTGCGGATGTGGCGCGGATTGATCTGGATGCAACGGCGTTTGCCACAGACCGGAACGGACGCCCTGTGGCGATCCCGGCTCTGGATCAGGCGTTGCGTGCAATGCTGAACGATCCTGCCAATCCGGTGTCTGTGGTGCATCTGCGTTACCACCGCGCCGGCAGTGAACGCCCGCGCACAGCCCGCCGTCATCTCGACCTGGTGGAAGACATCCTGAACGACGCCTGGACAGGGCAAAGCGGTACCCGCCTTCTGGTGGAACGTGAAACCCTGCGTCTCACCCCATAAGACCGGTAAGGAACACATACTATGAAAACGCACTCAACAATCGCCGGTCTCATGATGACAGCTGCCTGGATTATTCCGGGCGGTGCATGGGCCGAAACCTGCACCGCAACAGATCTGGAATGCGCGGCCAATGCGCAGACTGTGGTCAGCATGCCAGTGGGGGCAAATGCCGAAGCAGCGGCCACGGCCCCAAAAGCCCAGGGCTTTGCGATCTCTGTTAACGGGGCCACACCACAAGGGGACACCCGCCTGATTGAGGCACAACGCCGGGCGGATGTGGCCCTTGCGGCGGCGGATATTCAGGTGCGCTATGATGGTCTGGATCAGTCCCGTCGCCTGGATGCGCATGTGATCGGGGATCAGGCCTGGCAGGCGGGTGATAGGGTCACCTTCCAGAGCCGCATGAACTATCCGGCTTTTGTCACCCGTGGGGAAATCCGGATCCTTGATACGGCGGCCCGCGGTGGGGCAAAGACGGTTGCGACCGTTGCCATTACGCCGGGCACCCAGGCTTCTATGACTCTACCTGCGGGTGAAAACCTTGCCTTTGTGCACCGGGTTTATGATGCCAATGGCCGTTATGATGAAACTGTTGCTCTGCCTCTGTCACAACGCGACACACGCGGCATCTCTGATGTGGCAACACAGGAAGAGGGCACCTCAGCCCTGGCGCGTCAGAACATTCCTGTGCGCGGTGGTGCGGTCACTGTGTCCGGCACCGGCCTGCCCGCAGGGGCCCGTATCCGGACCCTTGGTGAGGTGATTGAAGCCGATGGTTCCGGTAACTTTGTCATCCAGCGCATTATGCCGGTTGGTGATCATGCGGTGCAGGTCGCGGCCCGGACTGTGGATCTGACGCGTGACATTGAGATCCCCGGATCTGAATGGTTCTATGTTGGCGTCGCAGATGTGACCCTTGGCTGGCGCTCAGATGATACGGATGGCTCTGAAGATTATCAGCGCGGCCGCATTGCCGGTTACGTCAACGGGCGCCTGGCCAATGGCACGGAAATCACAGCCTCTGTTGATACGCGCGAAGAGGATCTGTCTGATATCTTCCGTAATCTCGACAAACGTGATCCGCGTTCTGTCCTGAACCGGATTGATACGGATGATGCTTACCCGACTTACGGCGATGACAGTTCCATCGTGGAAGACGCCCCGACCAGCGGTCGTTTTTATCTGCGGGCGGAACGGGATGGCAATCACATCACCTGGGGCGATGGCAAAGCGAACCTTGAGGGCGCTGAGTTCATCCGCAACACCCGCACGCTTTACGGTCTGCACGGGGAGTGGGCGTCACAGAACACCACAGCAGACGGCGAAGCGCGCCTGCGCATCAATGCCTATGCGGCCCAGCCCGACAATCTGCCGGGACGTGATATCTTCCGGGGCACCGGCGGGTCGATCTACTTCCTCAATCAGCAGGATATCAGCCGCGGGTCGGATCACCTGACCATTGAGATCACAGACCCGACCAATGGCCGGGTTCTGGATCGCCGGACCCTGTCCTATGGTACGGATTACACCATCAACTACACGCAAGGCGTGATCCGTCTGAACCAGCCCCTGTCGGCTTACGGCGGCACAAGCGGGCTGATCAGCGAGAACCCGAATGGCGACAATAACGTCAATCTGGTTGTGGCTTATGAATATACGCCAACTGCCGGTGATCTGGATGGGTTTGCTTATGGCGCCCGTGCTGAGGCCTGGGTCAGTGACTCTGTGCGTATTGGTGCGACTGGTATGGTTGAGAACACAGGCGCAGCCGATCAGACAGCCCTTGGCGCGGATCTGCGCTGGCAGCATTCCGAAACCACCTGGGCGGAACTGGAAGTGGCACAATCGGACGGGCCGGGCTTTGGCTTTACCCGCTCCACCGATGGCGGTTTGACCAACTCAGAAACAGACGCTCAGGGTGGCAAAGGCCAGGCAATCCGTCTGGAAGCACAGGCCGATCTGAATGAAATCGGTCTGGCGACCCCGGGCCTGATTGGCGGCTATTATGAGCGTCGCGATGCGGGCTTTACCTCGCTCGATTATTCCGTTGTCGATGATGAAACCCTCTGGGGTGTCTTTGCAGAGATTGAGCCTTCAGATCGCACCCGTCTGCGTTTCTATGCCGACAGTTATGAAAATACTGCGGGCCGGGAAGATCTGGAAGCGGGCCTGGAACTGCACCACACACAGTCTGACACGCGTGAGCTGTCCTTCGGTGTGGAATATCTGGATCGTGTCACCCCGGGGGATGCCACCAACACCGGCACCCGCACCGATCTGGCCCTGCGCTACACCGCGACCCCATCTGATGCGCTCAGCTGGTATGTCTATGGCCAGGGCAGCGTGGAGCGCACAGGCGGCCTGGCCCGCAATGAACGCTTTGGTCTCGGTGGCACCGCAAAGCTGAATGACAGCTGGACCCTTACGGGTGAAGTGTCTGAAGGCACAGGCGGCACGGGCGCGCGTGCGCTTCTGAGCCACAGCAATCAGGGCAATGGCAACAGCACTTACTTTGGTTACACACTGGATCCGGACCGCACCCTTGCAGGGGCAACCCTGAACGGCACGGACCGGGGGCAGTTTGTGATGGGCGGCACCCGTCACATCAGCGACGCTACCACCGTCTGGGCTGAAAACACCCGCGATCTCTTTGGGCGTCACAAGGCGCTGTCTTCGGCCTTTGGCGTGGATTACAGCGCGACAGAGTTCAGCGACTGGAGCGTCGCGCTTGAGGTCGGTGAGATCAGTGATCCGGATGGCGATGACTTTGACCGTCAGGCGCTGACCCTTGGCTATGCCTATTCTGATGACGCCAACCGGGCCGGTCGCGCCCGTCTGGAACTGCGCCGTGAACGCGGTATGGATGGGACAGATAGCCGGGATGCGGATACCCTGGCCTTCACCGGGGATTACAATGCGCAGTTCTCTGAGGATGCCCGCTTTATTGGTACGCTGGATGCGGTCTACACGGATCGCAAAGACAGTGCGCTTGACGATGCAAAATATGCAGAGCTGTCCCTGGGCTATGCCTATCGTCCGGTGGAACATGACCGTCTGAATGTTCTGGCACGCTATCGCTATATCTATGATGAATATGGTCAGGTAACAGACAACACAGACGTGCGCGGCCCGCTGCAGCACAGCCATATCCTGAGCGTGGATGCCGAATATCAGCTGAATGACACCTGGTCCATTGGCGGCAAGATCGGCTATCGCTGGTCTGAAACTGCGGATGCGGGCACAGATAACTTCAGTCAGAACAACGCCCTGCTTCTGGTCGCCAATGCCCGCTGGCATGTGGTCCACAACTGGGATGCATTGATTGAAGTCCGTGCGCTGGACGCGCAAAGCGCAGGCACCACAGATTACGGTGCCCTGATCGCCGGCTATCGCCACATCAACAACAACGTGAAACTCGGCCTCGGCTATAACTTCGGCCGCTTCTCTGACGATCTCGCAGACATCACACAGAACGACAAAGGCGCATTCATCAACATAATCGCCAAGTTCTGAATAAAAACCCTCCCCCGGTATAACCCCCGGGGGGAGGAACAACAAAAAAAGCTCTGATCCCCGGATCAGAGCCTTTTTCTATATTCAGGTTTAGTTAACTCAGGCGCGCTTGCTGGCCAGGTCAGTGATGCCCAGGACCTCCAGAACTTTCGCCTCAATACCGGAGGCGTTCAGCCCGGATGCCTCGTACATTGCATTGGGCGAGGCGTGATCCTCAAACACATCCGGCAATGTCATAGAACGATATTTCACACCATTATCCAGCGCGCCTTCATCCAGAAGCATCTGTGCTACATGGCTGCCAAATCCGCCAACAGAACCTTCCTCAATAGTGATCAGGGCCTCATGGTTTGCCACGAGATCAAGGATCATATCTTTGTCCAGAGGTTTCGCAAACCGTGCATCCGCCACCGTCGGGGCGATCCCCTTGGCTGCCAGGTTTTCACATGCCTTCATAACTTCAGACAGACGCGTGCCAAAAGACAGGATCGCAACTTTTGCGCCTTCCTGTATCATCCGGCCCTTGCCGATTTCCAGCGCCTCGCCGTGTTCCGGCAGGTCAACGCCCACACCTTCACCACGGGGATAGCGGAAGGCAATCGGGCCACTGTCATGGGCGGCAGCGGTCGCCACCATATGCATAAGCTCGGCCTCATCCGCCGCGGCCATCACAACAAAGCCGGGAAGGTTCGCAAGGAAGACAATATCAAAGCTGCCCGCATGGGTCGCACCGTCGTTGCCAACAAGCCCGGCACGGTCGATGGCAAAGCGCACAGGCAGGCCTTGTACCGCTACATCATGTACAACCTGGTCATAGCCACGTTGCAGGAAAGTCGAATACATGGCGCAAAACGGTTTCATCCCGCCCGCAGCAAGTGCGGCTGCAAATGTCACCCCATGCTGTTCGGCAATCGCCACGTCAAAGCAACGGCTGGGATAGCGTTCTGCCATCAGATTCAATCCGGTGCCATCGGGCATCGCAGCCGTCACGGCACAGATCTTGTCATCTTCCGCCGCGTGTTTCACCAGCGCATCGCCAAAGACCTTGGTGTAGCTTGGCGCGTTGGACGGTGCCTTTTTCTGTTTGCCCGTCAGAACATTAAACTGCGCCGTCGCATGGCCACGATCCCGGGCGTTTTCAGCGGGGGCATAGCCTTTGCCCTTTTTCGTGGTCACATGGATCAGCATCGGGCCAGTGGCGCGTTCATGCACGGTACGCAGAACAGGCAGAAGCTGGTCCAGATCATGGCCGTCAATCGGGCCGACGTAAGAGAACCCCAGGGCTTCAAACAAAGTGCCGCCGACGGTCATGCCTTTCAGCATGTCTTTCGCGCGCTTTGCGCCTTCGCGGAAAGGTTCCGGCAGCAGGCTGACCGCGCCACGTGCCGCTGACTTCAGCTCCTGGAACGGGGCACCGGCGTATAGCTGGGACAGGTAAGACGACATCGCGCCAACGGGTGGTGCAATCGACATTTCATTGTCATTCAGGATTACAAACAGACGTTTGCCCAGATGTCCGGCGTTGTTCATCGCCTCATAGGCCATGCCTGCGGAAATCGAGCCATCGCCAATCACTGCAATCGCATCGCCCAGGCCATGATCTGGCGCACCGCCAAGGTCACGCGCAACGGCAAAGCCAAGCGCGGCAGAAATGGACGTAGACGAATGCCCGGCCCCGAACGGATCATAGGCGCTTTCGGTGCGTTTGGTAAAACCTGACAACCCGCTTTCCATACGCAGGGTACGAATGCGATCACGCCGCCCGGTGACGATCTTATGCGGATAACACTGATGCCCCACATCCCAGATCAGCCGGTCTTTCGGCGTATCAAACACCGCATGCAACGCGACGGTCAGTTCCACCACGCCAAGGCCTGCACCAAGATGTCCGCCGGTTTCAGACACCGCAGAAATCGTTTCCTGACGCAGTTCGTGCGCCAGTTGCTTCAGCTCACCATCTGACAGGGTTTTCATGTCAGATGGGCTGTGCACCCGATCAAGCAACGGGGTCTGCGGGCGTGGATTTGTGTCTTCGCTCATGGCGTTTATCCTAGAGGATCAGCTGTCGCGGGAAATAACGAACTCGGCCGCCTGACGCAAGTTTGCGGCTTTGTCACCGTAGACGTCAAGCCCCGCACAGGCTTCTGCGACAAGGTCACGCGCACGCTGTTTTGCGCCATCAAGGCCCAGCAAGGACACAAACGTCGCCTTACCTGCGTCTGCATCCTTGTTCACACGCTTACCGGTTTTGGCCTCGTCACCTTCAACATCAAGGATGTCATCGGCAATCTGAAACGCAAGACCCAGCGCATCGGCGTATTTGCGCAGCGGATCACGATTGCGTTCCGCCATGATCGCGCCTGCCTCAGCAGACCAGCGGATCAGCGCGCCGGTTTTATTGGCCTGAAGTTCTGTAATTTCCGGCAAAGTCAGCGGATTCGCAGCGGTTTCAGCGGCAATATCCAGTGCCTGACCCAGAACCATGCCACGGGCACCTGCGGCACGGGCGAGTTCCATCACCAGCGCCAGACGCACCTGCGCCGATCCGATTTCGGCCCATGTCAGCAATTCAAACGCAAGGGTCTGCAATGCATCACCCGCAAGGATCGCCGTCGCATCATCCCATTTTACATGAACGGTTGGCTGGCCCCGACGCAAATCATCATCATCCATCGCGGGCAAATCATCATGCACCAGCGAATAAGCATGCAGGGCTTCAACCGCCGCTGCTGCATAAACGGAACGCGCGGGATCAATCCCGTGAATACGTGCACTTTCCTGCACGAGAAACCCGCGCAGGCCTTTGCCACCATCCACAGCGTAATGCATCGCGGCACAAACCGGCACGGAATGCAGGCCCTTCATCACAGCGCGCAGGCAGGCCTGGGTGCGGGCAGAATCTTCTTTGAGCTGGTCCTGAAACACCTTACAGCGCCTCGGTGCCCTGTGGTGCCCCATCGGGACCAAGGGTGATTTTGGCAACTTTTTCTTCTGCTTCACGCAGCTTGGTTTCGCAGTGCTTCTTCAGTTCGGCACCGCGTTCATACAGCGAAATCGACTGATCCAGCGGCACGTCGCCCCGTTCCAGCTGTCCCACAACGCCTTCCAGCGCGGCCATGGCCTCTTCAAAGCTCATCTCAGCTACCGGTGTGTCGCTCATGTCGCGTGCTCCATTAATTCCTGAACATGGGCGGCGCATGCTTCGCCCAAAGCATCCAGATCATAACCGCCTTCCAGGGTAGACACCACCCTGCCCGCGCAGACCTTATGTGCAATCTGGCAGATTTCCCGGGTGATCCAGGCGAAATCTTCCGTCTGCCAGTTCAGCCCGGCCAGAGGATCCGCCGCATGGGCGTCAAATCCTGCAGAAATAATGATCAGTTCCGGCGCTTCGCGTTCCAGCATTGGGAAAACACGATGCGTCCAGGCCGCGCGCATTTCCACGCTGCCCGTGCCGCTTTCCAGTGGGATATTCAGCATCTGCCCATGTGCGCCACGCTCATTGCGCCCACCGGATCCCGGATACAGCGGCATCTGATGAGACGACACAAAGATCGCCCGTGGTTCATTCCACAACAGATCCTGCGTGCCATTGCCATGATGCACGTCGAAATCCAGCACTGCGACTTTTTCCACCCCATGATGGTCCAGCGCATATTTCGCAGCAATTGCGGCATTGCCAAACAGGCAGAACCCCATGGCGGTTTCCGTTTCCGCGTGATGTCCGGGCGGGCGGGTTGCGACAAAGGCATTCCTGGCCTCATCGCCCATCACCATGTCCACGGCACGTGTGACGCCCCCAACACCACGCAGCGCCGCCTGAAAGGAGCCAGGTGCCAAATGGGTATCACCATCCAGCATATTCCAGCCACTGGCAGGCACGGCGTTTTCAATGCGATCAATGTAATGTTGCGGGTGACTGCGCAGAATATCTTCAACATTCCCAATCGGGGCGTCTTCCCGCAGCAGACTGAAGCCTGCGAGGGCGTCACGGATATATTCCAGCCGCGCCACCTGTTCCGGATGCCCCGGAGGCGTAACGTGACCATCGCAATCAGAATGCGTGATAAATGCAGTTGTCATAAAACATACCCTTCCGGCGCAACAACAAAACCCACCCGCAAGGGAGGAACGCGTGACTTAATCAGGGGCCAGCATATAGCCTTCACCGCGCACGGTCTGAAGGTAACGCGGCTGTTTTGGGTCGGCCTCAATCTTGCGACGCAGACGTGTGATCTGAACATCCACGGCCCGTTCCTGGGCCTGGCCGCCGGAACGGCCCAGATCCTCAACCAATTGCGCCCGGCTGACCGGGGTGCCGCATTTCTCTGAGAAAATCCGCATCAGTTGGCTTTCCGTCGCTGTCAGACGTACAAGACCTTCGCCCTGCCACATCTCGCCCCGTTCCACGTCATAACGCACCGGGCCAAGGTTCAGGACTTTTGGTCCCTGGTTCTGGACCTGTTCCGCAGGGGCACGGCGCAGAATCGCATTTACCCGCAAAAGCAACTCGCGCGGCTCAAACGGTTTTGGCAGGTAGTCATCTGCGCCCGCTTCAAGCCCCTGAATGCGATCTTCCGTCTCACCGCGCGCGGTCAGCAGAATGATTGGTGTTTTCATCGTTTCACGCAGGTTGCGCGTCAGCGTGACGCCATCTTCGCCCTGCATCATCACATCCATGATAATCAGATCAAATTCCAGCCCGGACAGGATCTTACGCGCGTGGGCCGCGTCCCGTGCCGCAGACACCAGAAACCCGTTGCGGATCAGGAATTTCTGCAGAAGGACACGGATCCGTTCGTCATCATCGACGATCAGCAAATGAGCATCAGATTCCATCATTTGTCGTTATCCTTCATTCGGTTAAACCGGCGGCGCATGTCCGGATCCATCATGGCTTCTAACACCTTACGAAAGCCCTGGACAGCCTCTGGACCTGCGGCGGAATAGGCTGCGCGCATACGTGCCCGTTGCGCATCCGTCAATGACCGGTCCAGTTTGTTGCCTTCTTCTGTCAGAAACAAATGACGTTCCCGCTTGTCCCTTGTCCCGACCCGGCTTTCGACCAGGCCATCTTCGATAAGTGAACGTAGCACCCGATTAAGGCTTTGCTTTGTCACCCCAAGGATCGCCAGCAGGTTGTTCACAGTTGTGCCAGGCGAACGCCCGATGAAATGTACCGCCCGGTGATGTGCCCGCCCATAGCCACTTTCCGCAAGGATCCGGTCGGGATCAGCGGTAAAGCCGCGATAGGCAAAGAACATCGCTTCACTGCCTTTCATCAGCTGTTCATCCGTCAGGAACAGCAGTCCTGCGCCGGCCATCAGATCGGTATCGGAAGTGTCATTCATCAAAGCGGCCTTTCAGTCCGACCCCAATCAGGTCGTCATCACAATTTACAGAATTTTATGTCAGTGATGTTGACTTTCCAAGAATCAATTCGTAGCAATCATCACTTTTTACGTAATATAATGTCCGATGCGGACCTTTCAGCGTAACTTTCGAAAAATCCGACGCGACGTCGGGGAAATGATAAGGACCAAAGCAATGACCGGCTATGATGACCGCGATGGCAAGATCTGGATGGATGGCAAGCTGATCGAATGGCGTGATGCCAATGTCCACATCCTCACCCACGGGCTGCACTATGCCTCATCCGTCTTCGAGGGCGAGCGCGTCTATGGTGGCAAAATCTTCCTGTCCCGCAAACACTCTGAACGCCTTCTGAAATCCGGTGAGATGATGGATATGCCCATCCCCTACACCGTTGATGAAATCGAAGCTGCTAAAGAAGCTGTCGTCGCGGCCAATGGTCTGACAGATGCTTACGTACGCGTGGTTGCATGGCGTGGTTCTGGGGAAGATATGGGTGTCTCATCCGCACGCAATCCAGTGCGCATGGCCGTCGCGGCCTGGGCCTGGGGCGACTATTATGGCGATGCGAAGATGAAGGGCGCAAAGCTTGATATCGCGAAGTGGAAGCGTCCAAGCCCGGAAACCATCCCAACTGCTGCAAAAGCCGCCGGCCTCTATATGATCTGCACCATGTCCAAACATGCCGCCGAAGCCAAAGGCTGTTCTGACGCGCTGTTCATGGACTATCGGGGTTACGTTGCTGAGGCGACCGGTGCGAATATCTTCTTCGTGAAAGACGGCGAAGTTCATACGCCCCTGCCCGATGCAATTCTGAATGGGCTGACACGTCAAACTGTGATCGGCATGCTTGAGGAAAAAGGCATCAAGGTTCACGTGCGCCATATCATGCCGGAAGAACTGGCCGACTTTGAACAATGCTGGCTGACAGGTTCTGCCGCCGAGGTCACACCGGTTGGTCAAATCGGGGAGCACACCTTCGAGGTTGGCGATATTGCGCGCGATATTGCTGAAAGCTACGAGAGACTCGTACGTTCATAAATTCAGTTACCAGAGCCGTTAACCTGTTTCCAACGGCTCTGGTCTATTCTGGACATCGAATTCGTGGAGAATGCCGATGCCCGGAAGCCAGATATCTTCCCCCAAAATTGTTTTCAGGCGCTCAGAACGAAAGTATCTGCCTCTCTTTCTGGCGGTTCTTTTCGTTACAACACCCGCGCTTGGCACACTTATCTGGTATAAATTCACCGGCCGTGTAGCGCCGCTGGCAATCACACAGGAATATCAGGCACGCCGCGGTTCGCTGAATGATATCGCGATTATTGCTGATGTATCCTGGAGCAATAGTGATCAGCGTCTTACGAAAGAAGCGTTCAGAACCCGTCTTATACGTGCTTTTGCAGCTCATGGAGAGACGGTTATTGTTGTTTTTCATGATGGCGGATCCGGCTTAAACGAAGTCACCTACCGAGTCGGATCTAACGCCTTTGGTCCTTATCCACACTCTGAAGCAGCCTTGGGAGTACGTTCTTCGATTTCAGCGTATCGGTTGCATGATTAGTGCGATCCGCGCACAAAAAAACCCGCCTCAGCGTTAACTGAGGCGGTCTTTTTTAATTGATCATCGTTTTGAGAGATATTTGGCTTCTTAC
>NZ_PWAA01000021.1 GCF_003031585.1 Thalassobius sp. I31.1 | reverse complement strand
ACGTTAACAAAACAGGTGGGTCAATTTTAAATGATCATAACCCACCTAAGTGGGTCACTTTTGCATGCCAATTCACAGGGATGATCGAAAAAACCACAACAGTTTCCGCGTGACCGACGGCAGTTGCCTGCCATCGGTCTGATATAATCAGCAAACGGATTGCGCCGCTTCGGTTAACGCATGATGCAGGGACTTTGCCGAGGATCGTGGACCAATCACCGCGAAACCACCGTCGCAGCACCACAGGAAACATCCCAGATGGTGGATTTGCGTGCGGGTCACGTCCCCGAGTTGCATCCGTGTCACATCGGCGTTGCACAGACGTTCCAGTACCGCTGTCACCGCTGATCCGTCCAGATCAAAGCGGCACCAGCCATCTGTCTGTTCCACAACAGACGCGGCATCACCCAATGCGATTTTCACCTGATCCGCCAGATCTTCATGGCCGTCATAAGGCGCATCAATCATCCAGCTTTCCGGGCCAATCCACAGGGCAGAATATGTGTTCCCCACGACGGAAACGCTGACATCCGGCAGATCAATACCAAAAAGAGTCCAGGCCTTGTCACGGGTTACGTCAGCCTGTTCATTGCGCGCCGTCAGAGAGACAAGCGCCCGGCCTGTAATCTCGGTGATGGTAAGACCTGAAAAGTGATCAACGCGGGGCTCATCCGCGCCCAGTGGTGTGACGGGTTTAAGTTTAAGCACGAAGACGTTCCCCTTCCGGATCAACAAAATGGGCGCTGACAACTTCCGCCCGAATTTCAGTGCCTTCCAGCGGATTAGACACACGCAGGATTTCCCCCATGCGATCCCCCCCGCCCTTCAGGAAGGCCAGACCAATGGAACATCCCAGCACCGGAGAATAGGCAGCAGAGGTGACATAGCCCTGATCAGTTTTGGCTGATATTTCACCATCTGCATTCATCAAATGTGCCCCCGCAGGAATTGGATCCTTTGGATCGACCGGTCGCAGCCCGATGATGTTCAGATCACCCGCCTCATTCATCCCTGAACGTTCACTTAAGGTGTTGCCAATACAGTCTTTTTTCTTACTGACCATACGCCCCATGCCAAGATTGAATGCCGATGTTGTCCCGTTCAGTTCATTGCCCGCGGCATGACCTTTTTCGATCCGCATCACGCCCAATGCTTCAGTGCCATAGGGCACGACATCGAATTCTTCGCCCGCCTGCATCAGCGCCCGGATCATGCCATCGCCGTAACGGGTGGGCACGGCAATTTCATAGGCCAGCTCACCGGAAAATGAGATCCGGAAAAGGCGCGCCCGCAGCCCGCCACACACCGTAATTTCACCACAAGCCATAAACGGAAACGCGTCGTTTGAGATGTCAAATTCGGGATCCACGATCTTTTGCAACAGCTTACGCGCATTGGGGCCGGCAACCGCATATTGCGCCCAGGCTTCTGTCGTGGAAATCAGCTGCACATCCAGATCAGGCCACAGACATTGCCGTGCAAATTCCATATTGCGATAAACCAGAACCGCATTGGCTGTGGTGGTCGTGACCACAAAATGATCCTCTGCCAGACGCGCCGCCGTGCCGTCATCATAAGCGATACCATCTTCACGCAGCATCAACCCATACCGCACCTTGCCCACGGGCAGTTTTGCAAAAGCATTGGCGTAAATCTTGTTCAGGAAGGTCGCCGCATCTTTGCCTTGCACATCGATTTTACCCAATGTGGTGACGTCACAGATGCCAACAGATTTCCGGGTCTGAAGAACCTCGCGATCCACGGACTGACGCCAATGGGTTTCGCCAGCCTTCGGGAACCATTGCGCCCGAAGCCAGTTGCCGACTTCAACAAATTCTGCGCCCTGTTCCGCAGCCCATTTATGGCTGGGCGTTTCGCGGGTCGGGTGAAATTCCTTGCCAACCGAACGCCCGGCCAGCGCCCCAAGGGACACGGGTGTATAAGGCGGGCGGAAAATCGTTGTGCCAGTTTCCGGGATCGATTTCCCCGTCAGTTCCGCCATCACCGCAAGCCCGCCCATGTTCGACGTCTTGCCCTGATCCGTCGCCATACCCAGCGTGGTGTAGCGTTTCAGATGTTCAACAGAGCGGAAGTTTTCCTGATGCGCCAGCTTGATATCTTTCACCGTGACATCGTTTTGCTGATCAATCCAGGCACGGCCTTTGCCTTCCTTTACATACCAGAACGGCGTCAGCGAAATCGGCGTGTCCTCTGCCTCGGGCAGCTCCGGCATCTGCGCCTGAATGCCCAGATCAGACAAGGCCTGAACTGCGGCCCCTGCCCCAGATTTCAGCGCCGCAGCCGTCGTCAGTTCTCCATTCGCAGACCCTGCAACAGACAGACCAACCGGCAGTTCCCCACCGGGAACAAACGCGGCAAGCGTTTCATTCCAAACGGGTTTTCCACGCTGATGGCAGGTCAGATGCACATTTGGGTTCCAGCCGCCAGACACGGCAAGCGCCCCGCAAAGCAGGTCACGCAATTCACCATTTGCCAGACGGATCTTCACCGATTTCAACCCAAGTCGCCCCATGCTGTTCACAACCTGCGCACCGGCAAACAGCTCAGCCCCGGCGATCTTCGGCGCATCCGGGCGCACGTCAATGACCCCGGTTACATCCACACCTTTTGCGATCAGATCCGCGGCGGTGCGATGCCCGTCATCATTGTTCGTGAACACGGCCACCTGTTGGTGCGGCGTCACAGCCCAGCGGTTGGCATAGGCGCGCACAGCACCGGCCATCATCACGCCAGGACGATCGTTGTTTTCAAAGGCAATCGGGCGCTCCGTCGCACCCGCGGCCAGCACCGCACGTTTTGAATAGATGCGCCACAGGACCTGGCGCGGCTTGCCCGTCGCCGGAATCGCCAGGTGATCAGACACCCGTTCAACCGCGCTGTAAATCCCGTGATCAAACGCGCCGATCACCGTGGTGCGCGTCATGACTCGCACGTTTTCAAGGCTGGTCAATTCGGCCATCACAGCCTGTGCCCAGGCGCTGCCGGACATGTCATCAACCGTATGGGTTTCAGCGTTCAAACGACCCCCGGTGATGAAATCTTCTTCTGCTAGGATCACCCGCGCACCGGCGCGCCCTGCCGTCAAAGCGGCCATCAGCCCGGCCGGGCCAGACCCGATCACCAGAAGGTCACAGTGCAGAAAGCCCTTGTCATAAACATCCGGGTCATCCTCAAAAGAAACCGAACCAAGCCCCGCCGCTTTGCGAATGATCGGCTCATACAGCTTTTCCCAAAACGCCCGGGGCCACATGAATGTTTTGTAATAGAACCCTGCGGTCAGGAAATTGCTGAACCGGTCATTGATCGCCATGAAATCATATTTCAGCGAAAAACCACGGTTCTGGGACCAGGCCTCAAGCCCGTGAAACAGTTCCGTCACGGTGGCCCGGGTGTTGGGTTCCTGGCGCGCGCCGCTGCGCAGTTCAACCAGGGCATTTGGTTCTTCTGATCCGGCGGTCAGCACGCCGCGCGGACGGTGATATTTAAACGACCGCCCCATCAGGCGCACGTCATTTGCCAGCAATGCAGAGGCCAGCGTATCACCCGCATGCCCCTGATAGGTCTTGCCATCAAAGCTGAAGCTTACGGAAGCTGTGCGATCAATCAGACCGCCGTTCAGTCGGTTTGGTCCGCTCATTTGCTGCGCCCCTCTTTGCGGGCCACATCACGGGCCAGCTGCACATCGGTAATTTCATGGGTCACTGTGTTGCGTGTCACCACAAGCCAGGATCGGTCGCCGGTTTCGTGGAACCACAGTTCACGGTGCAGACCTGCGGGATTGTCACGCAAATACAGATAGTCATGGAATTTTTCGGCTGCATTGTCATCCTGGGCATCCGGACGACTGATCAGGGATGCGTCACCAAGATATGTAAATTCCTGGGCATCGCGCGGCCCAAGCAGCGGGTGGTTTATAATCATCTCTGTGGCTCCTTAATGCAGGTTGGGCTGTGCGCCCTGGCCTTTTTCATCGATCATGTGACCGGTCTTAAACCGATCAAACCGATAGGCCGTGGCCGTTTCATGGGGGGTGTCGGTTTTCAGGAGATGCGCAAAACACCAGCCCGCCGCCGGGGTTGCCTTGAACCCGCCGTAACACCAACCGCCATTGAAATAGAGCCCGTTGATATGGGTCTTATCTATGATCGGAGAGCCATCCATCGACATATCCATAATGCCGCCCCAGGCGCGCAACAGGCGCACACGACCAAGGGCCGGGATCAGGGAAACCCCGCCTTCAGCCACGTCTTCGATCACTGGCATGTTGCCGCGCTGCGCGTAGGAATTATACCCGTCAATATCACCGCCAAACACCAGGCCGCCTTTGTCGGACTGGCTGCAATAAAAATGCCCCGCGCCATAGGTGATCACACCGGGCAGAACGGGTTTCAGCCCTTCTGACACAAAGGCCTGCAACACATGGCTTTCCATTGGCAGGCGCATGCCGGCTTTTGCCATCACGCGGCTGGACGATCCCGCAACCGAAACCCCGACCTTGCCCGCGCCGATAAATCCGCGCGTGGTTTCAACGCCCAGACATGTGCCGTCTTCAATGCGAAAGCCGGTGACTTCGCAGTTCTGGATGATATCGACGCCGCGCATATCCGCCCCGCGCGCATAGCCCCAGGCCACCGCATCATGGCGCACGGTTCCGCCGCGACGATGCAGCAAACCGCCCTTGATCGGGAAACGGGCATTGTCGAAATTCAGGAACGGATAAAGTTTGCGCACGCCGTCCACATCCAAAAGCTCTGCATCAGACCCGTTCAGGATCATCGCATTACCACGACGCCGCGCCGCATCGCGTTGCGCATCCGTATGCACAAGGTTCAGAATGCCACGCTGGCTGACCATGGCGTTATAGTTAAAATCCCGCTCCAGCCCTTCCCAGAGCTTCAGGGAAAATTCATAAAACGGTTCATTCCCGTCCAACAGGTAGTTGGAGCGAATAATCGTTGTGTTCCGTCCGACATTGCCGCTGCCAATCCAGCCCTTTTCCAGCACCGCGATCCGGCTTTCTCCAAATTCTTTTGCCAGGTAATACGCCGTCGCAAGACCATGCCCGCCACCGCCAATGATCACGAAATCATAGTGGGATTGCGGTTCAGGATCGCGCCATTGCGGTGTCCACCCTTTGTGGCCGGTCAGGGCCTCTTTGATCACTTTAAAGCCAGAATATCGCATTGTTCATCCTTTGCAGTCCAGGAGAACAAACAATGCAAAGGTCAAACACGCCAGATGAGGATCAGACAGATACCCTTCCAGATGCGACAGCACATCAGCAAACAAACGAGTGCGACCATTGTGAACAGTGTTGTGAGATCACTGACCAATACCAGGATTGCGCTTCATCACAGAATGCGCGGCTGTCGTCATCCGACCGGCCTTAACAACGGGCCTGACAGCCCGCGGTCAGCTTTGTTAAAGTAAGTCAGAGTATTTTGACACGATTAACGGATGACATGTACGGGACATTGTGCGTGCCGCACGACACGGGCCGCCGTAGAACCAAGGAAAATATCCTGAATGCCGGGCCGGTGGCTTGCGATCACAATGCAGTCTTTTTCCTGCTCATGGGCGAAATCAATGATTGTCCGCGCGGAATGGCCTTCGACAATTTTGACTTCAACATTCTCAACACCTGCTGTCAAAGGGCGCAGGGCTTCGGTGATTTTGCTGCGGGCAACTTCAAGGTGGTCTTCGGGCAGCAGATCATTTGCGTATTGCGGCAAATGTTCCACCACATGAAAAAGCGTAATTTTACCTGTGTCGGTCCGCAAAGCCTGAGCAACCTCTACAGCTTTTTGCGCGTCACGTCCGGCTTCAAAAGAGACGGGAACAAGAATTCTGTCATACATGATGTGAGCTTTCTGAAAAAAGCGGGCAAACATCGGTGGAATTGATGTTTGCCCAGTGGAGGGAGATCAGGAGGTAAACATATCTTTGTGTGCGTCACGCAAAAGGTTCTTTTGCACCTTGCCCATCGTGTTGCGGGGCAAAGCATCCATCAGGATAAGTTTGCGGGGATGTTTGAAACGCGCGAGCGACGTTTTCACAGCCTCCATCATGGCGTCTGTGTCGGGTGTTGCGCCTGGTTCTGCGATAATCACGCCAACAACCGTTTCGCCAAAGTCAGGGTGCGGCACGCCAATCACGGCGCTTTCCAGCACGCCTGGCTGGTCATCCAGAACCAGTTCAATTTCTTTCGGATAGATATTGTACCCGCCTGAAATGATCAGATCTTTGTTGCGCCCAACGATGTGAACATAGCCATCGTCATCAATCTTCCCAAGATCGCCTGTGATAAAGAACCCGTCTTCACGCAACTCTTCGGCGGTTTTTTCCGGCATCTTCCAGTAGCCTTTGAACACATTCGGCCCGCGCACTTCGATTTGTCCGACCTCCCCATCTGGCAGGGTTTCACCGGTGTCAGGGTTGGTGATTTTCACTTCGGTCCCCGGCAATGGATGCCCGACAGTGCCCGCACGCCGATCCCTGTCATACGGGTTTGAAGTGTTCATATTGGTTTCTGTCATGCCATAGCGTTCCAGAATGCGATGACCGGTGCGGTCTTCAAACTGCACATGGGTTTCCGCAAGCAAAGGCGCGGACCCCGACACAAACAGGCGCATGCCTGCGGTCAGTTCCCGGGTGAAGCGCGCATCCCCCAGCAGTCGGGTATAGAAGGTCGGAACCCCCATCATCGCAGTGGCGGCCGGCAGGCGGTCAATGATCACATCCTGATTGAATGCAGGCATAAAGATCACGCGACATCCAGACAGCAAGGCGATATTTGTGGCGACAAATAGGCCATGCGTATGGAACACCGGCAAAGCGTGCAGCAAGACGTCATCTGATGTAAAACGCCATTCTTTTGTCAGAACCTTCGCATTCGACAGCAGGTTATTTTGCGTCAGCATCGCGCCTTTGGACCGGCCCGTGGTGCCGGAGGTGTACAAAAACGCCGCCAGATCATCCCCGTCGCGATCCACAGTTGGAAAGCTTGCAGGCATTGCGCGGGCCTGATCGCGGAACGTGCCCATCCCATCGCTGTCCATGGTTTCAACCGCTGCACCCAGGGTGCCGGCAATTTCACTGATGGTGGCTTCGTTTATAGGATCGCATACGATCAGGGATGCACCGCTGTTTTCAATGAAATAGCTTAGCTCATCCGCCGTGTAGGCCGTGTTCAGGGGCAAAAACACCAGGCCCGCCTGCGCACAGGCGGCATAAAGCGCAATGGCAGAGGGGGATTTATTCACCTGAACCGCAACCCGATCCCCCGATTTCAGTCCGGCCTGTGTCATCACATGAGCCTGCTGCGCGGCCATCGCCAGGAAATCGGCATGTGTGATGACGTCCCCATCTGCCAGGTGCAGAAACGGTGTCGCCTTGCCCGCATGAATACCGAACAGTTCATCATAAAGTGGATTTGACATAGAGATTACCTTTCCTGCGCCACAGCAACCGCTGACGCATCCGCATGGGCCTGCACAGCGGCAGAGGCCAGAACCTGTTGGGTTGTGGCAAAGTTTTCATGATTTTGCGCGACCTTTTCCAGATCGTATAGATAGTTCACCATCGTGCCGCCCGATTGCTGACAGCCCTTATCAGAGACATCGGCATTCGCATGAACCGCATGGACCATTGCCCCATTTCCAAGGTGAAAACGTGCCACAGGATCGAAAGGCAGCCCGCCTTTGCCTTTGGCATTCAGCAGATAATGCGCGGCCGTGTTGCGCATATCGTCGGAGGCAGAGTGATCCCATTCATGGCCTTCCTGTGTCAGCCATTTTGTCAGCCCCGGAATGGGCGACAGGGTGACAAAGGTGTTCAGGTCTGGCAATTGCGCCGCCAGATCGGCCGCGACCTGTTTGATCAGGGAATTGCCAAACGAAATGCTTGCAAGCCCAGCCTGACAGTTTGAGATCGAATAGAAAACGGCGGTATCCGCGTCCTCTGCCGGCATCGCTTCGCGGCCGTTTTCCAACACCGCCTGCACAGAACCGGGAATGCCGCGGGTCAATGCGACTTCAACAAAAATCAGCGGTTCATCCGGCATAGACGGGTGAAAAAACGCAAAACAGCGCCGGTCATCCGGGGCAAGGCGTTGTTTCAGATCATCCCAACTGTCGATGGCATGGACGGCTTCGTAAGCGATGATCTTTTCCAAAATATGCGCGGGGCTTTCCCAGTTGATCGGGCGCAACACCAGAAACCCCCGGTTAAACCAGGACGCACACAGATGCCGCAGATCCAGATCCAGTGCTGCCAGTTCATTGTCACGCCCGCCAAGGCGCAACAGATCCGCCCGCATGCGCACAAGCGCCCCGGTGGCCCCCGGCAGGCGATTCAGGCGGCGGAACAATTCCTGGCGGCGGGGTTCTGCTGCGGCCAGGAAGTTGCGATAGGTTGCCTTGGTTGTCTGGCTTTCATAGGCGTCCAGCGTACTGCGCACTGCGCCTGGGTTCAGATCAAGGGATCGGGTGATCGTTTTGAAAAACGCCAGTTTCGCATCATCATCCAGTTCCTCATATCCCGCCAGAATATCCTCTGCCAGTTTCAGCCCTGATGTTTCCCCGGCAGATCCAACCAGATCATTTGCCAGATCATCAAGCGACCGGTCATCAAGCCGACGGCGAGAGGACGGACGCAGGTACCGCCTCTCAAATACTGTCGACAACAGATCCGCAAGAAGTGTCATACAGCCGCCCCCATCACGAAATCAGGCAACCAGGTTGCAAGCTGCGGGAACAGGCACAACAGCACAATCGCGATGATCATACAGGCCACAAATGGCAGTGATCCCATCAGAATAGTTTTCAGCGAGATATCAGGCGCAATGCCGTTGATGACATAAAGGTTCAGGCCGACAGGCGGTGAAATCAGGCCAATTTCCATATTAATCGTCAACACAACCGCAAACCAGATCGGGTCAAATCCGGCGGTGCTGATGATTGGCAACAGAATAGGCGCCGCCATCAAAATCACCGCGACCGGCGGCAGGAAGAAGCCCGCAATCAGCAGAAAGACATTCACAGCCAGCATCAGAACCCAGCGGTTCACATCAAGTGTGCCGATCCATTCCGCGATAGATTGGGTGATGAAAAGCGAGCTCAGCATATAGCTGAAAACACCCGCTGCCGCGATGATGAACAGGATCATCACAGATTCTTTGGTGCTGTCACGCAGAACAACCCAGATATCGCGCGGGTGCCACATTTTGTAGATGATCATCGCGATCACAAGACACAAAAGCGCCCCGACAGCCGCGGTTTCAGATGGGGTCGCGATACCGCCATACATCGCATAAAGAACACCAAGGATGATCCCAAGAAACGGCAGCACGCGCGGCAGAATTTCAAAACGTTCTTTCCAGGTGTAGCTGCCTGAACTCAGGCGGGTGGCGTCACCGGATTTCCAGGTGGAATACAGCGACCAGGCCATAAACAGTGCCACCAGAAGCAGGCCCGGAATAACGCCCGCTAGAAACAAACGACCAATCGAGGTTTCCGTTGCGATCCCATAAACGATCATGGTGACAGACGGCGGGATCAGAATGCCAAGCGTCCCTCCCGCAGCAATTGAACCGGCGGCAACGCCTTCGGGATAGCCGCGTTTGCGCATCTCTGGGATGCCCATCTTGCCAATCGCCGCACAGGTTGCAGGGGATGATCCGGACATGGCAGCAAACAGGGCACAAGCACCCAGGTTTGAAATCACAAGCCCACCGGGGATACGTGTCAGCCAGCGTTCAAGCGCCTCATAAAGATCGGCCCCGGCACGTGTCGACGCAATAGACGCCCCCATAATGATAAACATCGGGATCGACAAAAGCGCAAAGTTATCAAGTTTGCCGAACAGGATTTCGGGCATCAGTTCAAGGGAACGCGCGCCATCGAAAACCAACAGAAAACCGGCGGAAACAATCAGCAGACCAATCGCCACCGACACACCAGAGAAAAGCACCAGAATCGTCATGATCGCGACGATTCCTCCAAGCAGAAGAGGGTCCATAAGTGTTACTCCAGACCAAAAGGTTTATCGACACCGGTCAGCACGGCAACGAGGTCAGCGATCAGCTGCAACATCAGCAGGCCAAAACCAACGGGGATAGACAGATAAGGGATCCACAGACGCCCCCCCCAGATCGTGTCTGATTTCCAGTTCCGTTCATACGCGAGATGCCAGTATTCATATCCGTACCAGACCATGACGCCGATAATCGCAATCGACATGCTCAGGGTGAAAACGGCCATGACCATCCGCGCGCGCGGGGCCAGGGAAATCGGGATCAGATCAACATTCACATGCCCGCGCAGACGCTGCACATAGGGCAGACCAATCAGGGTGGCTGCGATCACAAGGTAGATGACGGCTTCTGTCTGCCAGACAGTTGACCCGTTAAACACAAAGCGGATGGTGATCATCTGGCAGGTAATGACAACAGCCAGAACAATCATGCCTGCAGAACACCATCCCGCCAGTGTGGAAATTGCGGCAACAGCCCGAAGAAAGGGATTATTGCCTGTATGCGCAACGGCTGCAGAACTATGAGCTGCCATGGTTGTCTCCATAAGGTGAGTATTTCGTCAGTTGGCGACCCTTGTGTAAGGGCCGCCGGGAAAAGGCTGGTGATTATTCGACAGCCAGCGCCAGATCGAGCAGGGCCTGCCCATCCGGAACTTCTTCAACGAACGCTTTGCAGGATGTTTCTTCCGCAAGCGCGCGCCAGGCTTCGAAAGCCTCAACTGTCATTTCAGCAATTTCAACGCCGGCTTCGCGGAACACATCCGCAGATGCCGCATCCTGTGCTTTGGCTTCGTCAAGATAGAAAGCCTGGGCGTTTGCGGATGCTTCAAGTAATGCGGTCTGCTGTTCTTCAGTCAGGCCGTCAAAGGTAGCTTTATTCATCAGCAACGGTTGATACATAAACCAAAGCGCAACATCAGACGCAGGCGTATAACAAGAAACCTGTTCGTAAATCCGATAAGACACAAACGACGATGAAGACGTATTTGCAGCATCTAGAACACCGGTTTGCACCGCGTTGTAGATTTCGGATGATGCCATGGACGCAATAGATGCATTCGCACCGGCCAGCATTTGTTCAAAGGATTTACCCGCCGCACGCGTTTGAAGGCCCGCGATATCATCCGGGTTTGTGATACATCCGTCTTTGCCCGCGAACCCAACGGCAAGATAGCCATGTACAAGAACCATAACATCATCTTCGGCCATTTTTTCTTCCAAGGCCTCCATGAACGGAGACTCAGCAAGATGCGCGGCATGATCATGGTTGCGCACAAGACCCGGCATCAGCGTCAGGTTATAGGCAGGTTGCTGGCCCCCGGCATAGCTGAGCGGCAGAACAGTCATGTCCAGCTGACCACGGCTAAGCGGGCGATATTGTTCACGCGGTTTGAACAGTGATTTGGAACCGAATATCCGGATTGACAGATCAACATCCGCCACCGCAACTTCATCGGCAACCATTTGAGCGACCTGATGGCGAATATCGCTGGTTGACCATTGATGGGACAGGCGCAGTTCGGTCGCATGTGCCACTGAACCCGCAGATGAGGCGATTCTGACGCTGGAAGAGGCAAACCGCGCCTGCCAGAAGGCGATAGACGATAAAAACCCCGACGGTTATTACGCGGAAAATGAACGTTTCCATCATCTGATTTATAAGCAGTCCGGGAATAGTTTCCTCGAACAGGAAGCCCTGAAGCTTCATAAAAACCTGAAACCCTATCGACGTCAGCAGCTGCGTTTACGCGGGCGCATGCAGCAATCGATGGCAGAACATGAAGCCATCGTCGATGCATTGCGGAATGGTTGTCCGGATCAGGCCGCAAATGCCCTGCGAAGCCATGTTGCGGTGCAGGGTGAAAAATTCCATAGCCTGATGAAAAGCTTGAAAGCGGCGGCGGAATAGCCAGCCTGCGTTTTCATTCAGCGAATACCGTTTCAAGCCAAGCCTCAAAAAACTGTCTGGCGATGTTGTTTGAATTCAAATTCTGACCCGCAACAATGTGATGCGCCTGTTCAATCGGCATCGCCTGTCCGGCAATTGCAATGGATCTGCCGCTTGCTATTGCTGTGTTTGCAAAGCGTTCCAAAACAACGGAATACCCGCCTCCGGCGGCAACAATATCTATCGCGGCGATGGTTGTATCCACAGAATAGGTCGGGGTGACTTCAGCAGGTTGTTCCCTGAATTTGGTAACATATCTTTGCCACATGTCCTGAAACCCCAGGATCTGAACAAATGGTAAATTTGTGAAAACATCTGAGGATGCCATGTGGGATTTCGGCGCGATCGGAACGATTCTTTCCGTTGAAATCGCCTTCGCCGTTCCGCGGCTCCAGTCATCCACGCCCAGGCGCAGCTCAACATCGACGTCTTCCTTCCCGGCGGATTCAGCCCAGATATTGGAAACCAGCCTGACGGATACTTCGGGATATTTCCGGGCAAATTCTGGCAACCTCGGAGCCAAAAACAATGCAGAGGTCGAAATCGGCACCCGCACGGTCAGCTCCTGCAGGTGGGTCACGCCAAACAGGCTGTTGGTTGACAGGTCAATTTCCGTCAGCGCGCGGCGGATTGAAAACGCATAGGCCTGTCCGACTTCCGTCAGGCTCAGCTTGCGTGCAGCGCGTGTAAAAAGCTTGCACCCCAAATCTGTTTCCAGCGACCGGACATGCAGGCTAAGCGCCGTCTGTGTAACGCCCAACTCTTGCGCTGCCGTCGTAAAGCTCATGTGTCGTGCTGCACATTCAAAGGACCGCAGCCAGATCAAATTCGGAAGTTTGGGCACCTTATCACCAAAAATAATTGACCATATTTTCCTTTTTTATTCGTTTTACTTAAGTCACGCAATGCTCTTAGCTTGACCAATCAACGCAAAATATAAGCCCTTTTGGCTTACAACAGGACAGGGAACGCGCATATGAAAGTTGGATTTATTGGCCTTGGCAATGTCGGTGGCAAACTCAGCGGCAGTTTGCTGCGCAACGGAGTGGACCTGACAGTACATGACCTGAACGAAGACCTGGTTGCAGGTTTTGTCGGACGCGGTGCCAAATCCGCCGAAAACCCGGCGCAACTGATGCGTGACTGCGACGCGGTTATCACCTGCCTGCCCTCCCCTGCGGCGTCGGATGCTGTGATGCAACAGATGTTGCCCGAAGTGACAGCGGGTAAAATCTGGATGGAAATGTCCACCACCGACGAAGAAGAGGTCAAACGTCTGGGTGCGATGGTGATGGACGCAGGCGGCGCGGCTGTAGATTGCCCGGTTTCTGGTGGCTGCCACCGGGCCGACACCGGCAATATTTCGATCTTTGCGGGCTGTGATCGTGCCACGTTTGATCGCATCCTGCCCTTTCTGACCACCATGGGCCGCCGCATTCTGCACACCGGTGATCTGGGCTCTGCTTCGGTTCTGAAGGTTGTGACCAACTATCTGGCGACCGCGAACCTTGTGACCTGTTGTGAGGCGCTCGTGACAGCAAAAGCCGCTGGTATGGACCTGAACACGACTTATGAGGCGATGAAAATTTCGTCAGGCACATCCTTTGTCCATGAAACCGAAAGCCAGGTCATCCTGAACGGGTCACGCGATATTTCCTTCACCATGGACCTTGTGAAAAAGGACGCAGGCCTGTTCCAGCAGGTTGCAGACCGCCACAATGTTCCGCTGGAAATTTCACCGATGCTGGTGCAGATTTTTGAAGATGGCATCGAACGTTATGGCGAGCGTTGCTATTCTCCGAACATCATCAAGCGTCTGGAAGAGGCGACAGGCCTGGATATTCTTGCGCCAGGTTTCCCCGCTGAAATGCTGGACGATGAACCGGAGGAATCCGGTTATGAAGTGATCCCACAGGGATCTAACCGCGCGACTGTGGCATAATCAGGAAGGCGGCTGCTATGAAACGTATTTACACATATGGCGGAATGCCCGCGACGCGCAATCTGACGGTTGCAGATATTAAAGCGGGCAAGGGCATGCGCAAGTTTGTCCAGACCACCGCTGTAAATCGAACCGAAGCGGCCGCCGCCCAAAACGCCGGAATTGATCACCTTTCAATTGTTGATCATGACCTGGCAGAGGTGCGTGCCGGTGCGCCCGACACGTTCACAACTGCTGCCCTGATGGCCAGTGATTATGAAACCCATCAGGACATTCTGCGCGCCGGCATTCGTGCCGCCGCCGCTGGTGCGGACGCGGTCTATACGCTTCGCAGTTTTAAGGCTGTCGAATTGCTTGCGGACGAAGGGCTTGCGGTGCAGGGGCATCTTGGCCTTGTGCCGCGCCTGTCCACCAATATCGGCGGTCTGCGCGCCTATGGCCGCACGGCGGATGAAGCCATGCAACTGGCCGAAGATCTGCGCCGTCTTGAGGATGCCGGGGCTTACGCGGTTGAACTTGAATGTGTCGCCAGCGAAGTCATTGCCGAACTCAGCCCGCGCACCGGTTTGATCACCCATTCGATCGGATCAGGGGATGCGGCGGATGTGATCTTTCTGTTTCAGGACGATGCCTGCGGTGACACAGAAAACGCCCCCCGTCATGCCAAAGCGTTTGCCGATATGGCGGCGGCGCGCGCCACATTGGAAGCCGAACGCATGAAAGGCCTGACGGCCTATCGCGCAGCCGTGCTGGATGGCAGCTATCCGGATGCCGCGACGTCCATTGCGATGAAACCGGGCGAACATGACAAGCTGCGCGAGGCGTTGGATAAACGCCGCCCCTTCCACGAGTAATCCACATGTTCCGCAAAGCATCACGCAAATACCCCTATGAACCGCCGCCAGTTTTTCGCTGAAGCCAACAGATTTTCAGAAAAGGACAGGACATGACGACAGCGAACACAGACCCGGAAGAGCACCCAAAAACCGAACCCGCCCCCATGAGCCGCGAATGGCACTGGCATCCGGAATTGCCGGTAAAATTCGCACCCTACTGGGCCTGGCCGCCAAAACTGGGCGTGCTTGGAAAATGGGCCTGGCAGAACTGGCTGCAATTTTCAGACCGCTCAATTTTTCTGCTGCTTGCGTTTCTTGTCGCATTCCTGATGCAACCCGTTGGTCCGGATCAGGCCAGTTTTTCTTTTGCATGGCTGGCGCATGTTTTTGTGCGCAACTGGCTGTTGCTGCTGATTGTCGCAGGCGGGCTGCATCTTTGGTTCTACGACATCGACGGACAAGGCAAACTGCTGAAATATAATCCAAGACCATATCTGAAACGCAAAAACGCGCTGTTCAAATTTGGCTATCAGACCTGGGATAACGTCTATTATTCTATGGTGTTTGGCGCGACGTTTTTGTCAGTGCTCGAATCCTTTCTGCGTTGGATGTATGCAAATGAGTTCATCCATACCCTCAGTTTTTCGGCGCATCCCATCTGGTTTATTGCCCTGTTTCCGCTGTTGGCACTGTGGCAAAGCATGCATTTCTATCTTGTGCATCTGCTGCTGCATCAGCCGTTCATCTACAAACATGTTCACGCCGTCCATCATCGCAACGTAAACACCGCCCCCTGGTCTGGCATGTCGATGCACCCGGTTGAGGCGTTTGGCTATCTGAGTGCGCTTTTGATTATGCTGATCCTGCCCAGCCATCCGGTCCACATGCTGTTCCTTGGGTATTGGTTGATGCTTGGCGCGGCCAGCTCACATTCCGGGTACGAAGCGATCTGGGCCAAAGATCGTCAGGCCTTACTGTTGGGCGCGTTTTTTCATCAGCTGCATCACCGGTATTACGAATGCAACTATGGCAACGCGGAAATGCCCTGGGACAAGTGGTTTGGCACCTATCACGACGGATCGGAAGACGCCACAAAACGCACCCGCAATCGCAAACGCGAAATGCATGCAAAAGGCAAAGTCCATACATCCAAATGACACATGCGCAGGGCGTTCTGACATCAGGCACCCTGCCCTTTGCATCTGTTGGTTTCACCGGAGGAAATAAAATGCGTGATCTTCGTAAATTCTATATCGATGGAAAATGGGTTACCCCGGCCTCAGCTGCTGAATTCCCCATTCTGAACCCCGCCACTGAACAGCAGATCGGCACAATCATCCTGGGAAATCAGGCCGATGTTGATCATGCGGTCGCCGCGGCAAAGGCTGCTTTTGCAAGCTACTCTCAGACCTCCAAAGAAGAACGCCTGTCTCTTCTGCGCGCGCTTCTTGCTGAAACAAAGATCCGGTTTGAAGATCTCGCCCAGGCCATGAGCCTTGAGATGGGAGCGCCCATTTCTATGTCTCGTGACGCCCAGGCCGATGCAGCGGTGGGCCATCTGGACGCTTTCATCAGCGCACTTGAACATCAGGTTGAACGTGAAACCCTGGACAATGGCGACATCCTGCTGCGCGAAGCTGTTGGTGTCTGTGGCCTGATCACGCCCTGGAACTGGCCAATGAACCAGATTGTTCTGAAGGTGGTGCCTGCGCTTGCTGCGGGCTGTACCTGTGTTTTGAAGCCCTCGGAACACACGCCGATCTCTGCCGCGATTTATGCAGAAATCATTGATGCGGCGGGATTTCCTGCCGGTGCGTTTAATCTTGTGCATGGGGATGGTCCGACTGTCGGGGCGGCCATGTCCCGGCATCAGGACATCAATATGATGTCCTTCACCGGTTCAACCCGTGCAGGTGTTGCATTGACCAAAGATGCCGCTGAAACGGTCAAACGCGTGACGCTGGAACTTGGTGGAAAATCCCCCAATCTGATCTTCGCCGACTGCGACCTGGAAGACCGTGTGACGGCGTCGGTGCAGGAATGTTTTTACAACACCGGCCAATCCTGCGATGCTCCGACGCGCCTTTTGGTCGAACGGTCCTGTTATGATGCTGTCGTTGAAATCGCCACACGGGCCGCCAACGCGCATAAGGTCGGCGATCCTTCACAAGAGGGCGATCACCTGGGCCCGCTGTTTGATCGCATTCAGTACGACCGCGTTCAGATGATGATCCAGGCCGGTATTGATGAAGGCGCCAGACTGGTGGCCGGCGGCCCGGGAAAGCCCGAAGGATTTGACACCGGCTGGTTTGTCCGCCCGACGCTGTTTGCCGATGTCAGAAATGATATGCGTATCGCCCAGGAAGAAATATTTGGTCCCGTTCTTGTGATCATTCCCTTTGACGACGAAGCCGAAGGCATCGCAATTGCCAATGACACGCCTTACGGTCTGGCGGCCTATCTGCAAACCGGTGATCCCTTGCGCGCGGAACGGGTTGCGGGCCAGTTGCGGGCGGGTGCCGTGCATATCAATGGTGGCGGTTTCAATTATGGATCACCCTTTGGTGGATATAAAATGTCAGGCAACGGTCGCGAAGGCGGCATAATCGGGATCGAAGACTTCCAGGAAGTAAAAACCCTGCATTTCGGGTAATTTGATCCCGGGGCACAAAACCAAAGCGACCCAGGGACAGCGGTGTTTTCATATGGATGTTGCGGCGGGCGATAGACGAGCGGTTGAACATCACGCACACGTCGCCTTGATGGTTTAAATAGGTATAAAACCAGCGCCAATTGAGGCGCACACCTGACATCGATCAGATCCGATCCCACAACGCGTTTGCGCGCACCAAGGAGTTTTGCTTGCAGCATGACGGACAACATATCCCCCAAATCTCTGTCCGCGTGTTGAAGTCAAACGCGGCAATCGTGACCGCAGGGATCATCACTTTTGGTCATGAGACGGCAAAACTCTTTGGCGCGCTGACAACCGATGAGCAGGATGCGGCTTTTCTTGAATTGGCGCAAGCATTGGCAACTTACCTGCATACGGTCCATCAAAGCACATAGATACCTCTTTGAAGGGTTAACTATGCCAAAAGATTGGACATTCAAGTATTCTTGAAAATTGGTCATGGCGGACAGGGAGCAAGTTTGTTCGAACACTTTGTTTGAGGAATTAGAGAACTGGAATGAGGTTCTCAAACCCCACAAACAACATCTGCGGGGGCCTCGGCCATGAGTGCGCAGAGCAGTCCCAAAACCCCTCGTCCTGCCCCGTTTTCCCTGCGTCTGACGGTTGATGAACGTGCTCAGATTGAAGCGCAAGCCGGATCTATGCCATTGGCCTCTTATATCAAGTCGGTGGTTTTGGAGGCAGATGCCCCGAAATATCGCCAGCGGCAGAAGGCACCGGATGCGAAACAGCAACTGCTGGCAGAAGTGCTCGTGCGGTTGGGACAAACGCGGCAAGCCAATAATCTCAACCAGATCGCCAGACATCTCAACCAAGGTACGTTGATCGTTGATGCGGAACTTAAAGAAGACCTGAAACGCGCGGTGGCTGAGATCGCATGGATGCGTGCAACGATCATGGAAGCACTAGGAGTGAAATCATGATCCTGAAAGCCTCTCACCGTGGCGGCGCAAAGGCTTTGGCTGATCATCTGATGAATGAACGCGACAACGACCATATCACCTGTCCGGAACTGCGGGATTTCTCATCAGATAATCTGCATGGGGCGCTTGCTGAGATGTATGCAATTTCAAAAGCAACCAAATGTCAGAAGTTCATGTTTTCCCTGAGCCTGAACCCGCCACAGGATCACATCGCCAGTGAAGAGGAGTTTCTGGACGCTGCAGATCGCATCGAAAAATCACTTGGTCTGGAGGGGCAACCCCGTGCCATTGTGACCCATGAAAAGGAAGGCCGCAAGCATGCCCATGTGGTCTGGTCGCGCATTGGTGTTGATGATCTGAAAGCGATCCATATGGGGCGTTATAAACTGGCCCTGCGGGATGTATCGCGTGATCTGTTTCTGGATCATGGCTGGGAATTACCTGATGGATTGGCGACTTACGGCAATAAAAATCCGCTGAATTTCACGCTGGAAGAATGGCAGCAGGCGAAACGCAATGGGCTTGATCCGCGTGAAATCAGGCAGATGTTTCAACAGTCATGGGCACGCAGCGACACACAACAAAGTTTCAGAAATGCGCTGGAAGAGAGCGGGTATTTTTTGGCACGCGGAGATCGGCGCGGCTTTGTCGCGCTTGATATCGAGGGCAAACCTCACTCGATTGCGAAATGGACAGGCCTGAGAGTCAGAGAGGTGAAGGCAAAGCTGGGGTCCCCCGAAGACCTCCCCTCAGTTTCTGAGGCAACGTCGACGATCCACACCAAAGTGACCACGCAGATGCGGGGTTATATCGCGCAAGTGAAAGAGCGGCAGGCGAAGGATATGGAGCCCCTGAACGATGCCCATGCTGAGTTGAAACAGATGCACCGCGAAGAAAGGCAAAAGTTGCAGGCCGGACAAGAAAAACGCTGGGTTCGGGAAACAAGACTACGCTCTGACCGCCTGAATACGGGATTGCGCGGCATGTTTGACCGCCTGACAGGAGCCCATCAGGCGATCCGGAAACGCAATGAACAGGAAGCCCTGCAAGCGGCCCGGCGTGATCAGAAGCAACGCGACTTTATGATCCGGGAACAAATGAAAGAACGTCGCCAACTACAGGTGCAGATTGACCGGAAAAAGCAAGAACATCAAAAAGAACGGCAGATACTGGCGACAAACATCTCCGGAATGATGCGAATGCACAGTCCTGATCACCCACCACCTCACCGCTCCCCGACACAAGTCGGCAACGTGGAATCGACTTCGATATTACGTAGGCCGCCCGCATTTAGTGTAAAGCTTGTATCTCCGAACGCAGCGAGCGTGGGTCCCGCATAGGGTATCTGCGCTCTGCGGAAAGAGCACATTTTCACTGTGCTGCTTCGAATCCACATTACTGACCGCAAGAGAAACACACCGGCCTTCTAAACTAGCAACATGTTAACGGTAGACAGGAAGACACAAACAGCTTTTGCTCCCCATGAAAAGATTCGAAAATCCGCATCACATGTCAGCCCGCTTTGCACGCTATATGATGTTTAATACAAGCCACTAATTTAAATGAGAAAACTATGGACGAAAACCAAGCCTTGGCCTCGATGTGTAAGGCAATGTCGGTCTGCCCAGTTCATCGCAACTACATTCTGGCAGATATCAATACGATGTTATTACCGCCGATACGCCACAAACAGTACAAGTTTTTTGAGGGATTCGGACAGTACGGCGTTGTGACATGGGCATTCCTGAATGATCAGACGGCAGCGAAACATATTGAAAACAGAATACCACTCACATTTAGTGAATGGAGGTCAGGTGAGCAGCTCTGGATTATCAGTCTGATAGGACACAATATTAATCCACGAACTTTGCTTCCCACACTTGCTGACAGCTTCCCCCACCCGCAGGCACATTACATCCGCAGAGACGGAAAAATGAATGTCACAAAAACTGTTACGATAAAAAAAGACTGTGGGCGGTTGAAGGTGTCCAGCCAAAATTTAAGGAAGAAGATACTATCTTGACGTGAGCAACAATCTACGTTTTCAATACCAAATGACAGCTAGCTATTTGCCCGCGAGAGACCAATCCATACGAGGGCATTATGTTTGGAAGTTTACTATTTTCACTGAATAATAAAATTACTTTTGGAGCTCCATCAGAAGGTGGCGGTGGTGGGAACGGAGGTTCCGGCACAACGGTCATCGATGGCGTTACATATAGTCCCGGAGACACTTTACCTGACGGATCTACTTTCCTTGGTACAATTGTAGCTGGTGGTGGTGGTATCGGCAATGGTGGTGAAGGAGGCGATGGTGGTTCATTTTCAGGTGGATCATCTGGTGGTGCAGGAGGATCGTCCAATCCAGAACCAAGTGTTGAAATTGTGGACATCCAATATGTTGAAACAGCCATTATTACTGGCGGTAGTGCCAGCATCAGTGGGCCAGTTACTCTGCTCATCGCTGAAGAATACATCATTGAGCATGGGGCCAATCTTGAAACTGCTTATACCAGTCAACAAGAAATAATTTCATCGCTTGGTTGGGCCGATCTGTCATCAGAGCAAATACAGGCAAAGCTCGATTTCTATTCCGAAGCGCACATCCATTTAGAGCATGTAGCCTTATATGATGATGGGGTATCTATCACGCACGCCAGAATTGAAACTGCCCTGCAAGTTACTGAGAGCCACCTCCAAGCAAGAACTTTGGTGCAGGAAGGGCACACAATTGCGGAAGCGATGATGCTCGCAAATGGCACTACAGCAGATGAATTTGTATTCACTGATGAGGCAGGCAACTACGCAGAGGCAGATGTGATCAATAGCGGTGATGTATTAGTTTCGTCAGGAATAGATTTAACTGATGGACTAATGATTATTGAGCCGAACACCGACAGATTGCCTAGCTTCGCAATTCCAGTCCAGCCCGGAATAGAGGAATACTCGACTGATAGCATGTTCTATCATGACTACGATTCTTCCGTATCCGTTCCACTCAACGGGTATGATGCGTTGAGGTTTAGCCACGATGGTTTGGCTGCACTTGAGGATGCCCTAATTGCAAATCCCACTCCGGGTGATGATAGCGCTGCAACAATCAATGGCACAGTCAACGATGTTGGCAATCTGACAATTTTGGATGGCAACACCAATTTTGTATCTTCTTTTGTTGTCGAAAATCCAAACCCCAATCAATCTGATATCGTTGTGAATTATACAATTGAAAATGAACACGTTCTAGCACATGGGTATGTTGGCCGGATGATCCAACGATATGACAACACCCCAGATGATCTGACTGATGAAGACTATAGCTATTCACTGGTTACGTTTGGAGAGGGAGATGCGTTCATACAAGGCGTTATTGAGGGGCCTGCAGAACTTGTTGCAGACTATGAATGGTATCAAAATTCGTATGAAATCTTTGATACAGCAAACGACTCGTTGCTCTGATCATGAATAACGCCTTCAAATGGGTACTATGGGGTTTGACTGCGGCGATACTTGTTGCCGTGGTCCATATTTCATCACTTCTCACTCTGGCCTATAGAGAGAATAGCCACCTCGAATATCTTTCACTTATAATGATCGCGGGTGTTGCTGCGAATCTTTTCTTCAGGGACACAAAGCTGCTTATTTTTACTGCAGTATCGTTGCCCATTCTTTCGGCCTATATTTTGCCGGAGTTTTTCCCCACCCTTATGGCTATTCTGGTCGCAGTGGTTTGGATAATGATATCATTTGGATTAGGAGCAATCAGAAGTAAAATATGAAAGTGTTCCAGATTCGACTTCTCGCAACTCTGTCGGTGGTATTGACTACACTGTTTCTACAGGTAGCTCTCGCTCAGGAAGAAATTGAAAGTGAACTAGTTGAACGCACGATTACGGTTCATAACTCCTATTTTCAGCTTCGTGAGGTGGAGCAGTATGAGGCGGCTTATGCGATGTTCACAGAACGGCAAAAAAACAGCGTATCTCTGGAAGAGTTTTCGCGACATTGGGGAGCAATTCGAGAAAAATATGGCAGACTTACCCATCTAACAAACACAAAAGTCACGTGGTATAGAAACCCAGAAGGTTTGTACGCTGCTATAGATTTTCGTGCCAGCTATGAACGCTTGCCGATCTATTGCGGTTTTCTCGTCTGGTCAGTTGACGAGGACATCAAGCTTCAAAGGGAAGAAATGACATTTCTGGAAAATCACTCAGGAACACTGATGACTGACGCAGACAAACAAGAGGCATACCAAAGAGTATCATGCAATTGAAATGTGTGATGATATTATTCCTCGGTCATCGCTTTTAATTGTCCGGCTGAAGTTTCCAATAGAACTTCGCACATCTATTCGATGTCCTGCCCCTGCGATTTTTGCATATCGCGTGTTTCGCTTTGCGCCTGTCGGAGGGACTTTGCGTAGTCTTTCGGATCGATGTTTGGCGACTGCAATGGCTCCGTTTTCAGCGCGCCTCTGATGCAGGTTTGCAGGCCTGTGTAATCTGCCTGATAGGATTGGCGGGAGGCTGTGATCCACGCGTCGGGATCAATCGATTTCAGATCGATATCATGCCCGGCTTTCTCGGAAAGCTGCTTCAGATATTGCATCTGGGTTCTGCCGTTGCCCTCCCGAAACGGGTGGATGTGGTTGATGTCGCCGATCAGCTCTCCAGCGGTTTCTGAGAACGCGTCAGGTGTGCTGCCTTTCAGATAATCAGCAGCGACAATGCGACGATGAACATCATCCATGCCGGTTTCAATGAAACGCCTGAACTGAAACTGATCGCCGCCCTTGTTGATCTCAACGGTCCGGATTTCACCGGCCCAGTCATAGACATCCTGAAACATGCGAAAATGCATGGCCTGCAGATGCTTCAGGTCAAAATCACCCTCAGGCATGCCGCGTGCTGTGCGGGTTGCAACCAGTTCACGTTCGATTTCACTCAGGAATTCTGCATCCTTCAACCCCCATTTGTTCCGCAGAACGGTGTGGTCAGGCGGATAGCAATATTCCGAGTCACTCATTGGGAGCGGCGGATCTTTTTGCGAGCTTCTGAGCACGTTTGCGGATGTGCTCAATACATTGCTCTTCGGTCCAGCATTTTTCCTCAAACATTTCAAGCATTGCGACTTGTTCAGGGTTTAGAGGATTGTCCTCAATTTCCTGTAGATGCATTGCCTCAAGGCGTCGTTCGCGGATCTTTTTAATGTCAGTATCAGTGGGTATTTTATCTTTATCTATCATGTGAATATCATACCATTTCCGGCCAAAATAAGTAATTTTTCATGTGCGACTTGCCAATTAAAACAGATACTGCAGGCACGACCTAATCAATATCGATATCCTTGGAGTTCTGCATATCAAATGTGTCCTGTCGCGCCTGACGAAACGCCTTGGCATAGTCGCTCTGGGGGATTTTCGGGCCTTCCTCTTTGTTTTTTGAAGTGCTGGCCATTTCGCGGATCTCTTCCATGGTTTTAAGCTGCTGGCCCTGTGCTTCAGAATCCTGATCCACTTCCTTGTCACCGGTTTTCACAGCAATCGGGCGCGTATCTTCTTCTGGCTGCGCCTGCTGCGGTGTTGGGGCTGCTTCTGCCACCTCCATCGTGAAATGCAGAACCTTGTTGCCGCCACCGGGTTGCAGGGTCATGCCATGGATATTTGTACCGAGATGACCCGTGGGGGCGACATCCATCTGTTTGACCTGTGCAGGTTTCAGCGTTGGCGAAACATTGTTTTTCACGCGCTTATCGTCGTCATCATTACTCATGGTGTTTTATCCTTGATCAGGCGTTTCGGGATTGCCTGACATAGCTGAAATTGCAGTAAGTCAGGCAGCATCGCGACGGTCACCGCGATGCTGGTTTCGCTAAAGCAGTTCGCTTTTCTCACCAGCGTAGGGGTCATGTCTGACATCAATGGGCGCACCGACGCTGTTGATGATTTCATTCATCCAGATCACGATTTCGTCGGCATGGTATTTGTTCACGAGATAGGGGAGATCTTCACCCCAACGCCCATAAGTCAGGCGCATAGCTACTGTGCCAAACGAGCCCTCAAGCAGCTTGTTCTTCAGATCGGTTTCATTCGTACTGTAGCCAAGACGCATTCCGTCATGGAATTCTCGGTGGAAAAATCTGCTGCCGTAACGGATCGTATTTGGTGTCACAACGATCTTCACCCATGGGCGCGTCCAGAAATAGGAAACAGCGGCTACAAAGTAAAAGGCTGCACAGGTGAACAACACCCCCGTAAGCGCATATTGGAGAGGGTTATGCCCCCATCGTCCTGCAACCGGCATATAGGCTTGCATATGGACGGCCTCGAATGACTGAAGAACTGAAAGAGCTTGGGTTCTGTGTTGGCCATCGCAGGGTCGGCCGTCTGAT
>NZ_PWAA01000020.1 GCF_003031585.1 Thalassobius sp. I31.1 | reverse complement strand
CACCTCCTGTGGCGCATACAGCGTCTCATAGCGTTTACAGTTGGCTTCTGGTCGCATCGTCAGCTTTGGATAGGCATAGCTCTGCGCCAGTGGAACAATGACCGGTTCCACCAATTGATTGATAAGGTTGATGACGGCAGGCAGGCGCAGGGTGTTTTGCGCGACAGCCAGATCACAGGCTGTCTCCACAACCTCGATCCCGTGATCCTGAGCCAGCAGCAGAAGATCAACAAAGTCCCGGTCCCCGCCCTTGCCCTTCATGTAATGATCTTTGATCTGGTGCATGGAAGCTGGCAATTGCCAATCCACAAAGGGCGCACCGTCACGCAAGGCTCCGGGTTTGCGCGCCAACAACGGCACGTAATGCCAAGGCTCAAAATAACTGACATTGCGGGTGAACCGCCGTTTGTGTTCGGCGATCACATCCTGACCGGCAACCACTTTGATACGATCAGCATAGGCGCGCAGTGAGACACGTTGCCCGGCAAAGCGCGCCGGAACGCTGTAGCGGTTGCTGTCATATTGAACCAAACAGGTAGAACGCACCCGAACTGTCTTCTCGACATAGCCGTCAAAGGGGCGACCAGGAGGGCGCAGTTCAGCCTGTTCTGCAGCAAAAACAGCATCAATCCTACGATCCGTCTGCTCCGGATGAGGGCGGGAACCCAGTTCCTCGCATCTCAAATGCAGCCACACATTCAGGCTTTCCAGATCATCAAAAACCAGTTTTGGCGTGAACAACCGCCCGCGCAAAAACTGCACCTGGTTCTCAACCTGACCCTTCTCCCAGCCCGATGCGGGCGTGCAGGCCACTGGCTCCATGATGTAGTGGTTCATCAAGGCCAGAAAGCGTGGATGGAATATCCGGTCTTTTGAGCGCGACACATAGGTCACCATGGTCTTCGGATTGTCGATGATAACACGACGAGGAACACCACCATAAAAGGTCAATGCCCGCACAAAAGCATCAAGCACCATCTCCTGAGATTCCCCCGGATAGGCCACAACAAACGGCTTGCGGCTATGACACAAACGGAAGTGTGCAACCTTCACCTTTTGAGCGACGCCACCCAAAACGACATGTTCTTCACTCCAGTCAAACTGCAGTGCATCGCCTGATAAAAACTGCAATGGAATAAACGCATCGGTTATTCCCAGACCGTCACGCTTCAGGCCTCGAACAAAACGCTGAACCGTGGAATATGATCCCGTATGCTGCGTCCAAAGGCGGAATTGCACAGCTGACAAAGTCCCTGGCCATCGCTTACGCCCAGGACGGCATTCGCGTGAATGCCCTGGCGCCCGGGTGGATCGCGACGCCTCTGACGCAGAACCTGCAGAATGATCCAGAACGCTCAGATGCGATCCTGTCGCGCACGCCGCTGGCCCGCTGGGGCACGCCACAGGATCTTATCGGGCCTGCCCTGTTTCTGGCGTCAGATCAGGCCGCTTTTATCACCGGAACACTGTTGAATGTTGATGGCGGCTATGCCGCTGTCTGACCCTGAAAGGAAGCAAAATGCCACTGGTCAGTGAAGACGAAAACCCCCGCGTTCCCTATAAACACGCAATGCCGCAGGATGCCCTGCCGGAAATCGTTGTGCCGGATGCTCTGTCTGAGGATGACCCGCGCATGTGGGTGCAGCAGACGGAAACTGTGTTCTTCCGCCCGCTTTGCCTGAATGCGTCCCAGGGCTACTGGATGAACCTTCTGAAGGTAACAAAGGCCGGTGTTCTGTCCCGCCACCGTCACCCGAACCCTGTGCATGGGTTTGTGCTGAAAGGCCGCTGGCATTACCTGGAACATGACTGGGAAGCCGTCGAGGGCAGCTATGTTTATGAGCCCCCCGGTGAAACCCACACGCTGGTTGTCCCCGATGATGTGGATGAGATGATCACCTATTTCCAGGTGAACGGTTGCATGAATTACGTGGACCCGGATGGAAACAACATTGGCTATGAAGATGTCTTCACCAAGATCGACATGTGCCGCGCGCATTTTGAAAAGGTCGGCCTGGGCGCGGACTATGTGAAAAACTTTATCCGGTAAGCAATATGACAGATGTAACTTATGATTTCTCTGGCCGTGTCGCGGTGGTGACAGGTGGCGCGGCGGGGATTGGTGCCGAAATTGCGCGCCACTATGCGCAGGCCGGGGCGAGGGTCGCAATCTGGGATCTGACCGAACCCGGGGACATGCCTGCGGGCGCGATCTGGTGTCCGGTTGATATCAGCAGCCCGGATCAGATCGCCGCCGCGGTGAAACAGACGTGTGATGCCTTCGGGGGCATTGATTTCCTCTCACATAACGCGGGTTACGCCGGCCCGACCTTGCCGGTTGTGGAAAACGACCGGGCAACATGGGCGCGCGTGGTTGAGGTCAATCTCACCGGCACCTTCTATCTGGCGCACGCGGTTGTGCCGGTGATGCAGGAACGTGGCTTTGGGCGCATCGTCAATATGGCGTCGCTTGCGGGCAAGGAAGGTACGCCAAATGCCTCCGCCTATTCGGCAGCCAAGGCCGGGGTGATTGGCTTCACCAAATCGCTGGCGAAAGAACTGGCGCAAAGTGATATCCGCGTGAACTGCATCGCACCTGCCGCCGTCAAAACCGCGATCCTCGATCAGATGACGCCTGAATTCGTGCAGATCATGATCGACAAATCCCCGATGAAACGTCTGGGCTACGTGGAAGAGGCCGCGCGCATGGTCATGTGGCTGTCGTCTCAGGATTGCACGTTTAATTCCGGCGCGGTCTTTGATCTCTCCGGCGGAAGGGCAACCTACTGATGACACGCATCCGCAATTTCACCCCGGGCCCGGTTGAGGTCTCGGAAGAGGTTCTTTCCGCGCAATACGGGCAACAAAAGCTGCACGTCGGGGCTGATTTCGCCGCCACTTATATCCGCGTGACCGAAGGTCTCCAGAAGATCTTCGGCACCAGCGGCCATGTGGCTGTGGTGCCGGGCTGTGGGACGCTCGTCAATGAAATGGCGCTGGGCGGGTATCTTGCCCCTGGCAAACGGGTGCTGATCCTGGATGCGGGATACTTCAGTTCCGTGTTGCAGCGCTCGGTCGAGGGCTGGGGGGCAGAACCCGTGCTTCTGCCCGTGCCCGAAGGTCAGCCCCTGGCACCTGAGGCCCTGCGCACTGCATTGACACAACAGCACTACGACCTTCTGTGTTTCACCCATGTGGAAACCTCCACAAGCCTGTTGAACCCGGTCAAAGACTACTGCCAGGTCGCCCGTGATGCTGGCGTGCCGGTCATGGTTGATTCCGTCAGCGCCCTTGGCACATGTGCCGCAGAGATGGACGCATGGGGCATTGATGTGATGACCTCTGGTTCGCAGAAGGGCCTTGAATCCGTGCCCGGCCTTGGCCTTGTGGCCCTGTCGGACCGTGCCTGGAAACATGTTGAAAGCACCGGCATCCGTCGTGGCGGTGTTACGGATCTGCTGCGCTGGCGTGAACAGTTTGATACAGCACGCGACTGGCATCCAAGCCTCACGACCATGCCCGTGGGTGTGGTTTATGCGCTGGATGTCGCCCTGCAACGCATGTTCAGTGAGGGTCTTTCTGATCGCTATCAGCGTCACAGAACCGCACGTGATTTCCTTTGTGCTGAGTTGGCTGATCTGGGGCTTGAGATGCAGATCAGGGACGGCGCCCGCGCCGCAGGTGTCACGGCTGTGAAAACCGGTGGGCGTTTTTCCTCGTCCGATCTGGTCACGTACCTCATGCAGCACCATCAGATCCGCATCGCGGGTGGTTTCGGTGCCAATAAGGAAGAGGTCTTCCGCGTCGCCCATATGGGGGATCACGCCAGCATTCCGGCGTTGCGCCCGGTTGTCTCCGGCATTGCGCAGTTCCTGCAGCAATTGACCTGACCCAAAACAAAAGGCCCGGCGCTGTGTGCTGCCGGGCCTTTCCGATGTCTCTGACGGGTCTTCAGGCCAGACGCGTCAGTTCGTACCCATCCTGCGCCAGCAGGTTCAGAACACCGTTTTCTCCAAACAGATGCGCCGCCCCGACAGCCACCATAAAGCGGCCCTCCTGGGCGTTTTCACGCAACACATCAATCCATGCGCTGTTGCGACTAATCAGCAGATCGGCCTCAAATTCAGCAATCAGGTCTTCAAGATTATCGGGGGCATTGGGATGCGCGCGCGCCTGGGCCATAGACCATGTCCAGATCAACCCGTGCTGCCCGCGAAAATAGGCTTCGCGCAAAGTGCCAAACTGTGCATCGCTGTCCTGATCCATCACCAGAGCCAGCTCCAGGTTTTCCAGCTGTTCTTCCATCGGGGCTTTGGTGAAAATCCCGATGGTCTCTTCCGCGTCTTCCAGGCTATGTGTCGGCAGGTTCACGCGCGCGGCGGCTTCCATCAACTGATGATCCAGGCCATTGCGCGCCGCGTCCGGATCGCTTTGCATCAGGGCGGTGGTGCAGGGGGACATGGACAGGGTGATACCCGCAAACCAGGGCTGCATCTTTGCCACCATGAACCCGGGAACATTGCGCTCCGCCATGGCGGCCGTCAGGGTCTCCCAGACCTCAGGATCAAGCTGTTCCAGCAGGCTCGGTCCTTCGGTGATGAACATATAAGAGGTATCCGTCGCCATCCGGGCCTCAAGTGCGGCACTGTCTTCCAGGTTCGCTTCCACATAAAGCGCATCCAGATCCGGCAACATGGGCGTCAACACCTGCATCAGATCTTCATGACGCGGATCAAACATATGAAACGTGCCGACCACGGTGATCTCACTGCCGGGCTTTGACGCCTGCCACAGGTTACCTTCCGCATAAGGGATCTGCGCCACCTGTTCATAAAGCGCCGTACGTTCTTCCGCAGGCAGCTGCGCAATCAGATCGACCCTTTCACAGGCGGCAAAGGCGGGCAGGGCAGAGAGGCTGCCGAAGGTAATCGCGAAGGCAGAGGCCAGAAATGAACGCATGAAAAATCCCTTTGTTGCTATGGGGAATATGTGGGCTTATTCGCCGTTGTACAATTACCTGTTATCGTCCTGGCGCATATAATTCTGCACGTCTTCAAAAATCAGACATGTCTTTAACGGGGAATGGGTGGGGGTCAGGGCCGCGCCAGCAGAGAAATAGTCGGTACCATTCAACAGGAAAGAAACCTTCCTGAAGTGCAGGAACAAAAGTGTCTCCGGACTCATTGCATTTACCTGTCCAATAGAACCTACAACGCCGCGTTTTGTGCAGGTTTCAAGATCTTCACGCGAGAGGAACCACTGGGCTGTGCTGTGTATTTCCCAGCCGCCCTTGCGCGGGAGAATCCGGGTTTCATCAGGTTCATACCAAGTGATGTGGGATAACATCTGCTGCTGGATCCAGGCGGTCAGATTTCCGGCCCCATCACCTGTGAAATCCCTGTCAACAAGCTGAACCTCCCCGAAGAACCAACGGTGAAGCTGCACCACCGAAAAGGGGGCTTTCAGGACTGTTATATCATCTGCTGTGTAATGCTTTGGAGGTTCCATATCACATCTCTTTGTCGGGGCTGTTGGGGTCAAATCTGTGTCTGACTATATCAGTTCCGGCCAGGCGCAGTATTGATTTTCTGAAGGGCAGGTCTCTTTAATTCACGCGGTCAATCATTCCAGGGCAAAGATTGACTTTCAGTCTTTTCACCTTTTCTCCCCCTTCGCCTTGACTCGCCTTCATCACACTCCTATCTCTTTCGCGTTATCACTCCCCATGGGTGAGTGCTAACATGGGAGAAGGTCCAGATTGCACCGGGCCGAAACGTAACATGAGCCAGGAGTTATCCAACATGGCATTGAAACCACTGCACGACCGCGTGCTTGTCCGCCGTACTGAAAGCGACGAAAAAACCGCTGGCGGCCTGATCATTCCTGACAGCGCAAAAGAAAAGCCGGCTGAGGGCACTGTTGTGTCTTGCGGCGAAGGCATGCGCAAAGACAGCGGCGAACTGATCGCGATGGCTGTTTCTGCAGGCGACAAAGTTCTGTTCGGCAAATGGTCCGGCACAGAAGTTTCTGTCGACGGCGAAGAGCTGCTGATGATGAAAGAAAGCGACATCATGGGGATCATTTCCTGATCGGAAATGCCCTGTGCCACGCACTTTCTATCTGACACTTAAATTCTAAGGAATATATCATGGCGAAAGACGTCAAATTTGATACCGATGCCCGCAATCGTATGCTGGCTGGCGTTAACGTGCTTGCAGATGCCGTTAAAGTAACTCTGGGTCCAAAAGGCCGTAACGTTGTCATCGACAAATCTTTTGGTGCGCCACGCATCACCAAAGACGGTGTATCTGTTGCCAAAGAGATCGAGCTTGAAGACAAGTTCGAAAACATGGGCGCACAGATGGTTAAGGAAGTTGCTTCCCGCACCAACGACGAAGCAGGCGACGGCACAACAACCGCGACTGTTCTGGCACAAGCCATCGTTAAAGAAGGCCTCAAGCAGGTTGCTGCTGGTCTGAATCCAATGGATCTGAAGCGCGGCATCGATCTGGCAACTGCTAACGTTGTTGAGGCCCTCAAAGGCGCAGCACGTGAAGTTAAAGACACAGACGAAGTTGCCCAGGTTGGCACCATCTCTGCAAACGGCGAAGCTGAAATCGGTCGTCAGATCGCAGACGCAATGCAGCGCGTTGGCAACGAAGGTGTGATCACCGTTGAAGAAAACAAAGGTCTTGAAACAGAGACTGACGTTGTGGAAGGCATGCAGTTCGACCGCGGCTACCTGTCCCCATACTTCGCGACCAACATGGACAAAATGGTTGCAGACATGGAAGACTGCATGATCCTGCTGCACGAGAAGAAACTCTCTTCCCTGCAGTCCATGGTTCCGCTGCTGGAATCTGTGATCCAGTCACAAAAACCACTGCTGATCATCGCGGAAGATGTTGAAGGCGAAGCGCTGGCAACTCTCGTTGTGAACAAACTGCGTGGCGGCCTGAAAATCGCTGCTGTGAAAGCACCTGGTTTCGGCGACCGTCGTAAAGCCATGCTGCAGGACATCGCAATTCTGACCGGTGGCCAGGTGATCTCCGAAGATCTCGGCATGAAGCTTGAGAACGTCACAATGGACATGCTGGGCACCGCTAAGAAAGTTCACATCACCAAAGACGAAACCACAATCGTGGACGGCAACGGTGAGAAAGCAGAGATCGAAGCACGTGTTGCGCAGATCCGTGGCCAGATCGAAGAAACATCTTCCGATTACGACCGTGAAAAACTGCAGGAACGTGTTGCGAAACTGGCAGGCGGCGTTGCTGTCATCCGTGTTGGCGGCATGACCGAAGTTGAAGTGAAAGAACGCAAAGACCGCGTTGACGATGCTCTGAACGCGACCCGCGCGGCCGTGCAAGAAGGCGTTATCGTTGGTGGTGGTGTTGCTCTGGTTCAGGCTGGCAAAGGTCTGGCTTCTCTCTCCGGTGCGAACGCTGATCAGGACGCTGGTATCACCATCGTGCGTAAAGCAATCGAAGCGCCTCTGCGTCAGATCTCTGAAAACGCTGGTGTTGACGGTGCAGTTGTTGCGGGCAAGATCCGTGAATCTGACGACGTTGCATTCGGTTTCAACGCACAGACTGAAGAATATGGCGACATGTTCTCCTTCGGTGTTATTGACCCGGTTAAAGTCACACGTACTGCTCTGGAAGACGCAGCCTCCATCGCGGGCCTGCTGATCACCACAGAAGCTATGATCGCTGACAAGCCTGCACCAGCTGGCGCAGCTGGTGGCGGCATGCCAGACATGGGCGGCATGGGCGGCATGGGCGGCATGATGTAATCATATTTTCCTCTGGAAAATATGATGCGTCAGGCGATTGGCCCGATGGGCCAATCTGCCGAGAGCAAAGACGAATTTCCGTAAGGGAATTTTAAAGGCTCACCCTTGCGAAAAAATATAGGGCTGCTCATAACTGGGCAGCCCTTTTTTATGGAGAGTTTTTATGGCCACTCAATGGACCTGCCCGCATTGTCGACACCCGCAAGTGAGAACTGAAGATAATTCCGCGACGGCGAAAATTCACTTAGATCTTGGTGTAACGAATATTGGAGATACAAGCTTTGAGTATCTGGCAATGCGTTGTCTGAACTCAGATTGCAATCAACTGAGTTTTAATTTGGGGTTGGGATCTCGGCGTTGGGATCAGTTGCAACATCGGAATGTCTATGATTATTCACTATGGTGCGATGCAATCTATCCATCTAGCGCCGCAAAACCTCAGCCTGACTTTATCCCCGAAGTAATTGTCGAGGACTACTATGAGGCTTGCAAAATTCAAAAGCTCAGCCCCAAGGCATCTGCAACTCTGTCTCGTCGTTGCATCCAGGGTATGATCAGGGATTTTGCAAAGATTAAAGCTCCGTCGCTTTACAAAGAGATCGAAAAACTTCGTGAAGCGATTACAGATGGTTCTGCGGATCGAAGTATCTCAGAAGAGTCCGTTGAAGCACTTCATGCTGTCCGCGAAATTGGGAATATCGGTGCGCATATGGAAAAAGATGTGAACCATATTGTCGAAGTTGATGAGGAAGAGGCGGGCATTCTGATTGAGTTGATCGAGCAATTGTTTGATGAATGGTACGGTGAGCGAGAGAAGCGCAAGGCGCGGTTAGATAGAGTACGCAAAGTTGCCGACGAGAAAAAAGCAGTTAAGGCACAAGCTGCAACATAGAGCAGCCTCTCAAAAAAAACACCGCGTCCGAACCGAGGGCGGGAAGCAAAGCGCCCGCCCGTGGGGGCGGTTCGGGCGCTGTCTGAGCTTTGCTCAGACAATTGGCCTTGGCACAGACACTAAGCCCTTCCTTTCCCCCACATCCCTGTTAAGTTATGCGTAAGACCAATCTCAGGCGCCACTCGTAACCACGGAAGATCGCAGCGATGAAACAAGTCCCCAAGCCCACCACAGATGATGCTCTTATTCAGGAATTCCTGAACAAAGGCGGCACCGTCAAACAGGGTAAAACCAAACCTTTGCCAGCCGATCTTGGCATCAGCAAAAACACTTGGGGTGTGAAGCTGTCGAAGGAAGAAAAAGCTTCGCGGGACGCCAAATAAGCATCCGCCCATAAGGAAGACCCAATGATCGTTTACGGTATCTCAACCTGTGCCCTCACCAAACGTGCCATCCGGACCCTGGAAGAGGCTGGGCGGGATGTGGATTTTCGCGATGTGCGCGCTGATCCTATGTCCGACGATGAATGGGCGGAATTGATCGCAGAATTTGGTGATCGCCTTGTTGATCGGAAATCGCCCGATTGGCGCGGTCTCAGCGACTGGCTGAAGAACTCTGAAGCTGAGGCGCAGCTTGCCGCAAAACCCAAGCTCATGACCCGCCCGGTGATCCGTGATGGGGATGTGTTTCATCTGGGCTGGGATGAGGCCGTGCAGGCCGCAATTACTACGGAATAAGTACCGTATTTTGACATGTAAAGTCTGTACATTCCGGCGTTTGCCACCTGTACAGACTTTAAACTTTCCCTTTGCTGCGCGCCTTAGCCCCGGCCAATGAAGGGCATGTTGGTGGCCATCACCGTCATGTTCTGAACATTCGCCCCATCCGGCAGTTCCGCCATGTACAGAAAGGCCCTGGCGATGTCTGGAACCTCCATTGCAGGTTCGCCTTTGATGCTGCCATCGGCCTGCAACACACCTGCACGGATCTGATCCACCATGTCAGTTGCCGCATTGCCAATATCAATCTGACCGCATGCGATATTAAATGCCCGCCCATCCAGCGAAATCGTTTTGGTCAGCCCGGAAATCGCATGTTTTGTTGCCGCATAAGGCGCAGTGCCGGGGCGGGGCACATAGGACGACACCGAACCATTGTTGATGATACGGCCCCCCTGCGGGGTCTGATGCCGCATCAGGCCAAAGGCTTTGCGGGCACAGATGAACGCGCCGTTCAGATTGACCTCCACCATCGCCCGCCAGTCATCCACAGCGATTTCATCCAGCGGTTTGCCCGGCGTCAGCATGCCTGCGTTGTTAAACAAAAGGTCTAGCCGCCCCCAGGTTTTCTGTGCTGTATCAAAGGCATCATTCACGGATGCCTCCTCCGTCACGTCACAGGGCAGGGGCAGGGCGGTGCCATATCCTTTAGCTGTTTCAAGCAAAGCCTCTTCCCGCCGCCCGATCAGCCCAACCTGCCAGCCCTTATCCAGCAGGATCTGCGCGCAGGCCCGGCCGATGCCACTGCCTGCACCTGTGATGATCGCGGTTTTCTGTGACATCTGATGACCTTCAGCTTTCTTTGTTCAGATCCTCAAAAGAGCGACCATTTTCAACCAGGTCAACCAGCAATTGGGCCGGTTTCCAGAAATGCGCATTCTCAGATTCAAATTCCCGCAGATCCGCCAGGAGGTTTTCCAGCCCATACATATCCGCATATTTCATCGGGCCACCGCGATAACGCGGGAAGCCATAGCCATAGAGCGCCACAACATCGATGTCAGACGGACGCAGGGCGATATTTTCTTGCAGCACTTTCGCACCTTCATTCACCATAGCCGCCATATACCGGCGCATGATTTCGGCGTGTGTGAAATCGCGCGGGGTGATGCCAAGGCGCGCCTGTTCTTCTGCGATGACCTTCAGCACATCGGGGTTTTCTTCGCCCTTGCGCGCGCCTTCGGGATAGATATACATGCCGCGCCCGGTTTTCTGGCCGAAATGACCAGCCTCACACATTTTATCCTGCACGGCGCTATAACGTTCCGCCGGATTGCGAGTGGCCGCCAGGCGTTTGCGGTTGGCCCAGGAAATATCCATGCCCGCCAGATCATGCACCTGGAAAATCCCAATGGGGTAACCGAAGTCATAGATCGCTTTGTCGATGGCATAGGGGCTTGCGCCGTCTTCCATCATATAGGTCGCGCACAGGCCGTAAGCCTTATAGATCCGGTTACCGATAAACCCGTCAGCGTTTGCCGCGCGTACAGGGGTTTTCTTCAGCTTCTTCGCAAGCGCAAACCCGGTTGCCACCGCATCATCTGCCGGGTTCGAAGGCACAACAATTTCCAGCAATTTCATGATATTGGCGGGTGAGAAGAAATGCAGGCCAATCACGTCTTGCGGGCGTTTGGTGACATTGGCGATGGCATCCACATCCAGATAAGATGTGTTTGTCGCCAGCACCGCACCGGGCTTTGCCACCTGATCCAGCTGACGGAAGACATCCTGTTTGACCTCAAGGTTTTCAAACACGGCCTCGATGATCAGGTCGACATCTGACAGGGCGGCGTAATCCGTCGCTGGAGTGAACAGCGCCATGCGTTTTGCCTTGCCAGCCTTATCCAGACGGTTCTTTTTGACCATGCCGTCATAGACCTTTTCAACATTGGCCTGACCGCGCGCGATGCTTTCCGCGTTCCGTTCCACCATCACAACGGGCAGGCCCGCATTCAGGGCCGCAACGGTGATGCCCGCGCCCATGGTGCCGCCGCCGATGACCGCGATCTGGTTCAGGGGGCGGGGTTTGGCGCGTGAGGCTTCCGGCACTTTGGTACAGGTGCGTTCCGCAAAGAATGCGTGGATCAGGCCCTGACGTTGTGGGGTTTCCATGCATTTCAGGAACTGTTCGCGTTCAAACGCCAGACCTTCGGTGATGGGCAGTGTCAGCGCGGCTTCGACACATTCGACAATGCGGAAAGGCGCAAACTGGCCGCGGGCGCGTTTTTCCAGGGTGGCTTTTGTGTCCTCAATCACCGCAAGATTGGCCGCTTTATCCATCAGCCCTTCGCGGCGCTCGCCAGAGGGGCGCGGAGCTGCGCCGGCGGCAATCAGTTCAGTGGTATAAGTCAGTGCAGCCTCTTTCAGGTCGCCTTCTGCAATCCGGTCAATGATCCCCAGCGCATGGGCTTTATCTGCGCCAATTGGTTTGCCGCCGGTCGCCAGATCCAATGTGGCTTTTGCACCGGCAATGCGGGTAGTGCGCTGCGTGCCGCCTGCACCTGGCAAAATGCCAAGGTTCACCTCGGGCAGGCCAATCCGGGCGGCTTTATCGGCAAGGCGGTAATGCGCGCCAAGCGCAACCTCAAGCCCGCCGCCCAGGGCCGTGCCGTGAAGGGCCGCGACAACGGGTTTGTTGCAGGCTTCGATCCGCAGCACGACTTCGGGCAGATAAGGATCAACAGGCGGTTTTCCAAATTCGCGGATATCGGCACCGGCCGGGAAGGTGCGGCCTTCACCGATGATCAGAACCGCTTTGACAGCCGCATCCGCTTCGGCCTTTTCAATACCGGTAACCAGGCCCTGGCGCACCGCAAGCCCCAGTGCATTCACCGGAGGATTACTGATAGTCAGAACCGCAATGGCTCCGTTAAGGTCGTAGCTGACAGCCTGGCTCACGGCGTTTACTCCGGCAATAAGTGTTACGGTTTTCTGTTGGGTACGAAAATTTTGTTACGTTCGCAATGAATTTCCCGACCGTGCGGTAGGTTTTGAAAAACATTGACAGGCGTGGGAATATAAATATCGTTAGTGTGCAAACATATTGGACCCCACATGCGCTATGTGACCGCAACGACTGAACAAGAGGCTTTGACTGTCCTGAAGGGCGGGGATGTCCGTGTGGTTGCCGGTGGCACAGATCTTTTCCCGGCACTGAACGATCAGGCTGTGCTTCCGCCTGCCCTGGATATTTCGGCGCTTGCGGCATTCAATGGAATCACCCGGACAGCGTCTGGCTGGCGCATTGGGGCGGCAACACCCTGGCGCGATATCATACGCGCGGATCTGCCCGCAATGTTTCATGGCTTGCAGGCGGCGGCCCGCGAAGTTGGTTCGGTGCAAATTCAGGCCCGTGGGACGATTGGTGGCAATATATGTAATGCGTCACCGGCTGCGGATGGTGTTCCGCCACTTCTGACATTGGACGCGGGAGTGGACCTTATTTCAGAGAACGGCTGTCGCCAGGTACCGTTAAGTGATTTCCTTCTTGGTGTGCGTCAAACAGATTTGCGTCCGGGTGAGCTGCTGCGATCCATAGTGATTCCAGACCTGCCGGACCATTGTTTGTCCGGTTTTGAAAAACTGGGCGCGCGGCACTATCTGGTGATTTCTATTGCAATGGTTTCTGCTTTGGTTGTGTCGGATGGCAGTGGGGGATTTTCTGATGCCAGGATCGCCGTAGGGGCATGTTCTGCTGTGGCAAGACGTCTCACCCGTCTCGAGGAACTGGTTGTATCTGCGCAACGTGCTGAATTTTTAGAGGAAATTTACTCTGGTCATTTCACCGCACTCTCGCCTATAGGGGATGTGCGCGCATCTGGTGCTTATCGGATGCGTGTATCAGAAACCTTGGTCCGTCGCATGTTGACCGGGTTTTTGAAGGAGGGTGCCTGTGGATGACCTGGCAGAAGTCCCGGTGCTCTCCTTCTCTCTGAACGGACAGCATGTCACTGGCAGGGTGCCGCAATCGGGCCGCCTGTCAGATATGTTGCGGGAAGAATTTTCGCAAAAAGATGTAAAGACCGGCTGCAATGCCGGCGACTGCGGGGCCTGCACGGTTCTGTTGGATGGCGTGCCGGTTTGCGCCTGTGTCACGCCGGTATTTCAGGCTGAAGGACGTGGAGTGGAAACACAGGCGGGCCTTTTTGCTGATGATGCCCTTGCGGCACAGCTGGCGGACAGCTTTCTTGCCCATGGCGCGGCCCAATGCGGAATCTGCACGCCGGGCATGATGGTTGCGGCCGTTGCCCTGCTGCGCGAAACCCCACATCCTTCAGAACGTGAAACCCGGGATGCACTGGGCGGCGTGTTATGCCGTTGCACCGGGTATCGCAAAATTATTGATGCGGTGATGCAGGTGCATGACCTTCCTGAGACGTCAGGCACCGGGGCCGTGGGGCAAAGCCCGCTGCGGCTGGATGGAACGCCAAAAGTCGGCGGTTCTGAGGTTTTCGGAGATGACGGCGCGCCGCAAGATGCACTGACATTGCGGGTGGTACGCAGCCCATACGCAAGGGCCGGCTTCGAAATCGGAGACATTGCAAAATTTATCAATGATCATCCGGGTGCGCATTTCGTACAGACCGTGGCGGATGTTCCGGGGGAAAAGCTTTTTGGTGTGATCCCGGGGTTTATAGATCAGCCGGTGTTTGCCGCTGACGAAACGCGTTTCCGTGGCGAAGCCATTGCGGCAATTGTCGGTGAAAAAGATACCATAAACGCCCTGAACCTGCCGGATGATTTCCCGGTCACCTGGTGTGAACGCCCCGCTGCGATGACATCTGACCAGGGGACTGCAGCAGATGCGCCGCAACTGCATGAAAACCGGCCCGGAAATATTATGTGCGAAGGTCGGGTACGTCATGGCGATGCAGCAGGAGCTTTGCTGCGGGCGGATGTTGTTGCCGAAGGCCAGTTCCGCACGGGCTTTGTTGAACATGCCTATATAGAACCAGAGGCTGGCTTTGCCCGCCGTGTCGGGGATCGGGTGGAAATTCACGCCTGCACCCAGGCCCCTGTTATGGATCAGGAGGGCGTGGCCTCAATCCTTGGTCTGCCTCTGGATCAGGTGCGGATCATACCCACCGCGACAGGCGGCGGTTTTGGGGCCAAGCTGGATATGTCCGTGCAGCCTTATCTCGCGCTGGCCGCGATGCAGACAGATCGTCCCGTACGCATGGCTTATTCACGCCTGGAATCCATGCAAAGCACCACCAAGCGGCATCCTTCTGATATCAAAGTGAAAATTGGTGCCACAAAGGACGGGCTTCTCAGTGGTATGACCTTTGACGGCACGTTTAACACCGGGGCCTATGCGTCCTGGGGCCCGACCGTGGCCAACCGTGTGCCAATCCACGCCTCTGGCCCCTACCGCATCCCGGATTTCCTGGCCGAAACCCGCGCGGTTAATACGCATACCATGCCAGCAGGGGCGTTCCGGGGCTTTGGCGTGCCGCAATCCGCGATTGCGCAAGAAGTGCTTTTTGATGATCTCGCGCTGCAGCTGGATATGGATCCGCTGCAATTCCGCCTGAAGAATGCTTTGCGCAATGGGGATCGCACCACCTGCAATCAACTGCTGGAAAGCGGTGTTGGCATTGCCGCCTGTTTTGAGGCACTGAAACCGCATTGGGACAAAGCCCGATCCGACACCGCAGAGTTCAACAAAACCGCCACCACCACCCGACGCGGTGTCGGGATTGCGGCGGGCTGGTACGGATGTGGCAACACATCCCTGCCAAATCCATCCACCATCCGTTCCGGCCTGCGTGCGGATGGGCAGATTGTGCTGCATCAGGGGGCGGCCGACATCGGGCAGGGGGCCAATACGGTGATTGCCCAGATCTTTGCTGAGGCGCTGGGCGTACCCCTGGCTGCCCTGCACCTGATCGGCGGGGACACTGATATCACACCGGATGCGGGCAAAACCTCTGCTTCGCGCCAGACGGTGGTGTCCGGAAATGCAGCACGGCTTTCGGGCCTTGCGCTGCGGGCCGCGATCCTGAAGCTCTGTAATGCCGGCGACGTGGCCTCAATTCACCCGATGCCAGGCGGGCTTGAGGTGCATGAGGGCGGGCAGGTGCATGCCCTGCCTCTGGGATCGTTGCCTTTGAGCGCGGATGGCTATGTGCTGGAAGCTGTCGAAACCTGGGATCCGCCCACCGCGCCGCTGGATGAAGATGGCCAGGGCGTACCCTATGCGGTCTACGGCTATGCCGCCCATATCGCCGAAGTTGAGGTCGACACAGACCTTGGCACCACCCGCGTCATCCGCTTCATTGCGGCCCATGATGTTGGGCGCGTGATCAATCCTCTGCTGGCAGAAGGGCAGATTGAAGGCGGGATCGCCCAGGGCCTGGGACTTGCCCTGATGGAAGAATATATCCCCCATGTCACTGAAAACCTGCATGATTATCTGATCCCGACGGTTGGGGACATACCGCCTGTCACATCCCTTCTGATCGAAGAACCCGACCCGCACGGGCCTTATGGTGCGAAAGGGCTGGGCGAACATGTACTGATCCCCACAGCTCCCGCGATCCTGAATGCAATCCGCCACGCAACCGGGGCACGGATCACCCAGGTGCCTGCCACACCGGACCGGGTTCTCACCGCTTTGGGGAAATTGTCATGAGTGAAACACCCGTAAAACCCCGCCGCGAAGCGCCCGCAAAAATACGCTGCGATGCCTGTCCCGTGCTTTGTTTTATCGCCGAAGGTCGTTCTGGCGCCTGTGATCGCTACGCCAATCACGACGGCGAACTTGTGCGTCTTGATCCCCTGGTGATTGTGGAACGCAATCAAAGCCACAGCGGCAGGCTTGTGCCTTTCCTTGAAGGCGAAGCTGACTGGGATGGTGATCTGTTGCAAAACACCCGACAGTTTGTCACGGCCGTCGGTGCGGGCACGACCTATCCCGATTACAAACCTGCCCCATTCATCGTCAGCCAGCCGCTGGAAGATGCGGAAATGGTGACGGTTGTGACCGAAGGGATCTATTCCTATTGCGGGGTGAAAGTGAAGATCGACACGGATCGTCACATCGGGGACGAAGCCGCGACTGTGCGGGTTGATGGCGAAGCCATCGGCCATGTGATGACCGGTGAATATGGGTCGCGCATGTTGTCGCTTGGTGGCGTTGATCACCTGACCGGCGGCAGCAAGAAAGAAGGCCGTGTCACCTGCGCCGCCCTGCTTGCGCTTTGCAACCGCGAAGCCGTGACCATGACGATTGATAGCGGTGCGGAATTAACCCTTCAGGCCGGCCATGCACCCATTATTAACGGTCACCAGGAAGAACTGATGCGGGTTGGTTGTGGCTCCGCCGCGATTGGCATGTTCGCCCGGCAATGGGCCCCGATTGTTGATGAAGTCGTGGTCGTGGACGATCATATCACCGGGGTTCTGTCGGAACATCAGGCCGGTAAAATGCTGGATGTGAAACCAACGGGGATTAAGATCAAAGGTCGCCGTTCGACCCCGGGCCGCTACTTCCAGGTGGCTGAACCCGGCACGGGGTGGGGCGGCACAGATATCGAAGATCCGCTGACTATTCTCGATGCGTTTAAGCCGGATCAGGCCTGGGAAGGGCTGCGGTTGCTGATGGTCTCCACCACCGGTGAACAATGGGGCTATTTTGAGCTGGATGCCGATCTGGTGCCGCAACCGGTTGAAGCCTCCGTGGCCCTGCGCGCAGCCGTCGAACGGGTCGCTGAAAATTGCGAACCTGCGATGACTTCGGTTCTGTTTATGGGCGGGGCAGGCGGTTCCCTGCGGGCTGGTGTCACAGAGAACCCCGTGCGCCTGACCCGTTCCGTCAAAGACGCGCTGACCTATGTATCCTGCGGCGGTGCGCCTGCCTATATCTGGCCGGGCGGGGGGATCACCGTCATGGTCGATGTCTTGAATATGCCCGAAAATTCATTTGGTTACGTGCCAACGCCTGCATTGGTTGCGCCCATCGAATTCACCATGCGGCTGACAGATTATGAAATGCTTGGCGGGCACATGGATGAGGTGCAACAGCTTCAGGACGTTGTTGGCGCGGCGGCAGGTCAAAACCGCCAGGGGCAACATGAAAGCTATCCCTGGCCCATGGATGAACGGCATTTCTCCTGGGAAAAGGCCCCGGGGCGGGCTGCACTTGAGGATAAAGAATGACGGGCCCTCAGATCACATTTCTGCCCGATGGCCGTTTGCATCTGAACCATGGTCCGATTGATCTTGTGATCATGGCCGAAGGGCCTGGTGCGCAGATGGCATTTGATCTTGCCACGCGCCGTTTCCCGACCGTGCTTGAGGAACTGGTGGCGGAACTCCCGACGTTGCGTCAGGCAACAGGAACAGCCCGGCTTGCAGGTCAGATTGCGCGCAGAATGCAGGCCGCAACACAGCCGCATTTGCCACAATTTATCACACCAATGGCTGCTGTAGCGGGTTCTGTGGCGGATGAGGTTCTGGAAGCGATGAAACAGGCACCGGGGCTGACCCGTGCGGCGGTGAACAATGGCGGGGATATCGCGCTTTATCTCACCGATACAGAACAGATGAGCATCGCCATTTCATCTGAAACGGGCGAGATCTGGGGCAAAATTAACCTTTCAGGCCAGGATCTGATCAAAGGGATCGCGACTTCAGGGCGCAGTGGGCGCAGCCTGTCTATGGGGGTTGCGGACAGTGTTACGGTGCTGGCAAACACCGCCGCCAGTGCTGATGCAGCGGCGACACTGATCGCCAACAGCTGTGATCTTCCCGGCCACCCGGCGATCAGCCGTGAACCTGCACAAGATCTGCAGCCCGACAGCGATCTCGGCACTCGTCTGGTTGTTACAGAATGCCAGACATTGACCGCAGCTGACAAAAGCGGCGCGCTGGATCGGGCGCAGACCGTGGCACAAACTATGGTGACCAAAAAGCTGATCGCCGGGGCCTGCATTTTCCTTCAGGGGGAAGCCCGGGTCAGTGGCACTGCAGATATGAAACCAACACAGGACAAAGGATATCTCTATGCCTGATGTCATCATTCGCAAGCAAAGCATTGTGGTTGAAGAAATCTTTCATGAAGGCGGCCCTGCACGTGCGGAACCGCTGAAACGCGCAGCCGCGCTGGCTGTGATCAAAAACCCTTACGCGGGACGCTATGAAGACGATATTGCCGGGTTTATGGAGGATCTGAAACCACTTGGGCTGTCGATGGCGCAACGTCTGATCAATGCGCTGGGGGGGGATACCAAAGCCATTGAGGGTTACGGCAAAGGCGCGATCGCCGGGGCGGCTGGGGAGGTCGAACATGCCGCGCTCTGGCATGTGCCAGGGGGGTACGCGATGCGCGAAGCCCTGGGGGATGCGCTGGCGATTGTGCCCTCAACCAAGAAAGTTGGCGGAACCGGGGCGCGGCTTGATGTGCCAATCACCCATGTGGATGCCTCTTACGTGCGCAGCCATTTTGACGCGATGGAAGTCGGGATGAACGACAGTCCGCGCGCCGATGAATTGCTGCTGGTATTGGTCATGACGACAGGGGCACGGGTGCATGCCCGTGTGGGTGGTCTGGCGCAGGAAGATATTTCAAAAAAGGATGGTCTGCGATGAAATCTGAGATCCGTAAAATAGCTGTGTCCGTTGAAGAAACCCATCAGGAGGCGGGGCGGGACATTTCACCTGCAACACGCAAGGCCGTCGCGGTTGCGGTGATCCGAAATCCTTTCGCCGGTGGATACACTGAAGATCTGAATCCCCTGATGGAGATCGGCGCAGAGCTTGGCGGTCTGCTTGGTGACAAATGTGTGCAGGCCCTGGGCATCACCCCGGATCAGGCCGAAAGCTATGGCAAGGCCGCGATGGTCGGGGAAGGGGGCGAGCTGGAACATGCCGCCGCAATCCTGCATCCACAACTGGGCGCACCTTTGCGCAAAGCCGTGGAAAAGGGCGCAGCTCTTGTGCCGAGTTCAAAGAAAATGGGGGGACCTGGCCAGGCGCTGGATGTGCCTTTGGGCCATAAGGACGCTGCTTATGTGCGCAGCCATTTTGACGGGATTGAAGCACGTCTCAATGACTCACCGCGTGCCGGTGAAATCATGGTCGCCGTGGCCGTAACAGACAGCGGCAGGCCTTTGCCGCGTGTGGGCGGGCTGTCGCATGACGATGCGGAAGGCAAAGACGGATTGCGCTAATCCGCGCTTATGCGTCGTTTGGCAGGGTTTTCCGCCGGGAATTGTTGGTGTAGTAACATCAGATCAATTCCCGGAGCAGTCATGAGTCAGCCAGAAAGCAATACCGAAGCCTATGATCTTGATGAACAGATCGGCTATATTCTGCGTCTTGTGACACAGCGCCATACGGCTATTTTTCAGGAACATGCACAAAATCTGCTGCCCGGTGGACTGACCCCTACGCAGTTTTCAGCCCTTTTGCGGATCCATTCCGTTGGCACCTGTTCCCAGAATCGTCTGGGCCGGATGGCAGCGATGGATGTGGCGACCATTAAGGGCGTGGTGGATCGTCTGAAGCGCAAAGGCCTTGTGGAACTTGCGCCGGACCCTGACGACCGCCGCCGCACGAAAATCACCCTTTCTGAGAGTGGCGAGGCATTGATCCCAAAGCTGAAAGACGCTGGCGCAGTGATTACGGGGGATACGGTGAAAGAGCTAAGCCGCGAAGAAACCGTACAGCTGAAAACCCTGTTGAAGAAGTTGCTGTAAGCAGAAAATTTCTTTGAAAGAAATTTACCCGGCGTTTTTGAAAAACGCCGTCACCCGCTGACAACTTCGGGTAAACGTCCTGCAGGCGGTGTGTTGCGCGAGCGTCCCGACGTGACCCGCCCATCAATAATCGTCATGCCAACACCCGGCAGATTGCCCAGTTGCACGGATTCAAGGACGTTCTTTCCGGGGGCATGTTGCGCCTGATCCATCAGGACAAAATCGGCGCATTTTCCGACCTCCAGAATACCGGTGTCCAATTCCCGCTGCCGTGAGGTATTCCCATTTGCAAAGCAAAAAGCGATCTCGGCGGGCACATTCCCAAGGGCAGACAGCATCGCCACCATACGCATGATCCCAAGCGGTTGCACGCCGGATCCCGCAGGCCCGTCAGTGCCCAGAATGATCCGATCCATATGTTTCAATTCGCGCGCGGTGTTCAGCGTCAGAAGGGCGGCGCGTTCATTGCCGTTATGCACAATTTCAAGCCCGGCGGTGCAGCTTTCGCAAAGACACATGATCTGATCATCGGGGAGGGCGGAATGGCCGCCGTTGATATGGCCGATCACATCGGTGCCGGTTTCAAGAACCATATCTGCGTCAATCAGACCTGATCCGGGGATCGAAGGTCCGCCGGTGTGGATCGTGGACTGAATGCCGTATTTGCGGGCCCAGTCGACCATCTGCTTCGCGGTTTTTCCGTCCTTCACCGTGCCAAGCCCGACCTCGCCCAAAAGCTTCACACCGGCATCTGCCATCTCTTTGAAGTCTTCTTCAACCATCCCATGTTCAATGACCGGGGCACCCGCGTGGACTTTCATGCCGGAGGGGCGGAAATTTTCGTACCAGCGCTGGGCGGCAATCGCCATGGCCTTCAGGCCAACAATGTCTTTGGGCCGGCCTGGCATATGGACTTCACCAGCGGAAATCAGAGTGGTCACACCACCATGCAGCGTCGAATCAATCCAGTGCATTTGTTGCTGACGCGGGGTGTAATCACCGACAACCGGATGGATGTGACTGTCGATCAGGCCAGGGGCCAATGTCACCCCATGGGCATCGATCACCGTATCGGCTCCCTCGCAATCAAGGTCTTTGGCGTACCCCCATTCGGCAATTTTTCCGTCCACTGCGATCAGGCAATCCGCTTCATAAATCGGGGCTTCCATCTTGCCGGACAGCATCAGGCCGATGTTTTTAATGACAAGTTTCCCCTGTGAGCCCTCGGGCGTGGTCGGTGCAGCCATGATCGTTCTCCCTGATTTTCATTTGTAGGCTAACATATATTTTGAGTCGCGCAAGAATGACCTTCTGCTTGTCAGGCAGGGATCTGTGCGGGCAGAATAGGGCGGGGAGATAAAATTCATGCGCCAATTCAGATTTCCGGCCCTCGCGGGGCTGCTGGCTTTGTGCCCGACAGTGGCGCTGGCACATGTGTCAGAAGGCGCGCTGGTTTTACTGTTGCCAACCGGGTTTTACACAGCGGCCGGGATTGGCGCGGTGATTGTATCCGTGGTGATTGCGGCGCTGATGACGCAACGCGGGGCGGGGATGTTGTTTGCCTCTGCCGATATGGGCGGACGATCTTTTCCGAGGTTGCATATGTTTGCCTCTTTTCTTGGGTTTTCTTTGTTTATCAGTGTGCTGCTGGCCGGTGTCCTTGGTGAACAACACCCGCTGAAGAACTTCATGCCGCTTTATGTCTGGACGCTGCTCTGGCTGATCTTGCCTGCGGTGCAAGTGTTGATCGGGAATATCTGGTCCTGGCTGAACCCCTGGGCTTTTGCTGGATTGTTTCTCAGCAAAAACGGTCTGGGCGCACATAAGCCCTGTTGGCCCGCGCTGATCTGCTTTCTTGCAATTTATTTGTTTGCCATGGTGGATATCGCACCCGACGCGCCGGCCCGGCTGGCGATGATTGCGGCGGGATATTGGCTGTTTCATATGGCGATGATCTTCTGGAAAGGCACTGGTTGGCTGGAGCGGGGCGAAGGTTTCACAGTGTTGTTTTCCCTTCTTGCCCGACTTTCAGCGTTCTCGAACAGACATCTGGGACTGCCCGGACACGGGTTGTACAGCGCCTCTGCACCCACTCTTTCCCTCGCCATTTTTGCCATCGCGATGCTGGCGGCGGGCAGCTATGACGGGATCAACGAAACCTTCTGGTGGCTGGCGCGGATCGGCGTGAACCCCCTGGCTTTTCCGGGGCGATCACAGGTGATCACACCGATGGTCCTGGGGTTCATAGCGGCACAATTCGCGCTTCTGCTTAGTTTTTCAGCCACCTGTTATCTGGGCTGGCGGTTGGCCGGATCCGCCGGTTCATTCCGTGGTTTTTTCAAACTCATGTCACTTGCGCTTCTGCCGATTGCCGCGGGCTATCACATCGCGCATTACCTGACGGCGTTCATGGTCAACGGGCAATATTTGAAAATCGCGCTGCTTGATTTGATCCGCGAGACAGACAGCAGTCTGCAGTTTCGCCCCTTTATTACAACGGGTTTCTTTAACCGTCCCGCCTCTGTGCAGGTGATCTATACGGTTCAGGCCAGTGCCATTGTCATCGGGCATATTCTGGCGATTTTACTGTCACATAGCTTTGCCTTGCGCCTGTCAGGCACCCGACGTCAGGCCCTGATCAGTCAACTTCCCCTGATCGTTTTTATGATCGCTTACAGCTTCCTGGGGCTCTGGCTGTTGGCCAGTCCGCGTGGGGTCTGATGGTGTTTTTTGAACAAAACCCTAGACAGATCGTTTGCATACATACAAACTGAGCCGCAACAAAAGGACGCAGAAGCCAGAGATCTAATCCAGCTTATGGGGGAATTACACGATGACTTCCACAAAGAAAACAGCGATTTCGCGTCGCAGTACATTGGGCTTGCTTGGGGGGGCTGCGCTTGCGCCTGCTGTATTACCCGGCCTGTCTGGTTTCGCCCAGGCGCAGAGTTCCGCGCCGATTAAGATTGGTTTCCAGCTGCATCGCACCGGCATCGGGGCCGCTTACGGGCGTTGGTACGAACGCACATCAAACGCCGCCGTCGCCCGCATCAATGACATGGGCGGGATCAATGGCCGTACGGTTGAACTGGTGATTGAAGACGACGGCACCGATCCGAAACGTGGTGCCGAGGTGGTCGAGAAATTCGCAACCCAACACGAATGTGACATCGGTTTTGGCACGTTGTTTTCCCATGTGGTTTACGGATCTGCCCCCCGCGCGGGCGAGCTGAAGCTGCCGTATTTCGTGTGTTCCGAAGGTCATCACGTTGCCTCTGGCGCGCTGAACCGCTATGTGTTGCAGCCCGGTATTACGGATGTGAAAAGCCAGGTCCAGGCCATGGCGCCTTTTGTGGCGGATAATCTTGGTAAGAAGGTCACCATGATCTTCCCGGATTTCGCCTTTGGTCATGATCACCGTGATTTCTTCTCTGAGGCGATCGAAGCCCAGGGCGGTGAAGTCGTCGCCAAAATCGCGATCCCGCCGACAGAGACCAGCTTTACCAAATATTTCCCCCAGATACCGCGCGAAACTGAGGTGATCTATCACGTGATGGTTGGCCCCGCAGTTCTGACCTTTGTGAAGGAAATGGGCGAATTCTTTGGCCCGTCCCGCCCGGAAATTTTCGGCTTTATCGACAGCCTTGAGGCGGTTGATCTGTCATCCCCAGGGCTTGAGTTCCTGGAAGGCACTTATTTCTGGGAAGGCAACCCGCGGTACGCCCAGGCTGATCAGTCGGACCATGACAAAGCCTACCGCGCCGCCATTGGCATTGATGACAACGGGGCCAGCCTTGATGACAGCGCCGATGTGTCGACCTATGCGCATATGTTCTCTTGCTGGGAAACGCTGAACGTCATCAAACGCGGCATGGAAACCGCCGACTATCAGGGCCCCGCAGATCGCGTGAAACTGATTGAGGCGATTGAGGACATGACCGACATGGCCCATTCCGACGATCACCCGCAGGGGGCAAAGCTGTTCAACGGCAAAACCCACCAGGTCTTTGGCCATCAGTATATTTCACAGGTCGAAGAAGGCCGCCTGAACGTGAAGCACACCACCGCGATTGAAGACGGCTTCTACGAAGATGAAGTCGACTACACCGCACAAAGCTTCTGATACTTTCCGCAGGTCCGGTCCCCGCCGGGCCTGCATATTCCCCGGATAATCTGAGAACACGATGGAATTTGGTCCTCATCTGATGCTGGCCGCGCTGGAAGGTGCGATTACGGCGGCGATCCTGGCGCTGACGGCGGTAGGCCTGTCCCTGACCTTTGGCGTCATGCGCGTGGTCAATGTGGCCCATGGCGAATTCTTCATGCTCGGCGCGGTGGCAGCCTGGTTTACCTCAACCGCCATCGGTGGCCACCCGGCATTGGGGTTCATCGCCGCCGCAATACTGGCCCCGCTGATCATCGGGGTGCTGGCGGTCAGTGCGGATTGGTTGATTCTCAAACGTCTGGATTACGACCCGGAGCGCACGATCGTCGCCACCATCGGTCTGCTATACATCATCCAACAAGGCGCACTCATCGGCTTTGGCCCCAATGCCCAACCGGTTGAACCACCTTTCAGCCACCGCATCGCTTTGCCCTGGTTTGAATGGACCGAGGCTGGGTTTGAAATGTACTACCCCTGGGGCCTGTCGACCAATTCCTACAAGCTGTTCATTATCTTTGCCGCTGCCATGTTGTTACTGGGCCTCTGGCTGATCATGACGCGCACCAAAGTTGGCCTTGTGATGCGCGCCACCCAACAGGATCGCGACATGGCCACGGCCTTTGGCATCCCGGTGGAACGCATTTATGCGCTGACATTCGGCTTGGGCGCAGCCCTTGCCGCGCTGGGTGCGGTGCTGATCGTGCCGGTGCAACAGGCCTATTATCTGATGGGGCATGATCCGCTGTTGCTGTCTTTCATTGTCGTGATCATCGGCGGTCTTGGCAGTCTGCGTGGCACGATTGTCGCCGCCCTTCTGATCGGGATGAGCGACGGGATCATCTCTGTCTTCTTCTCGCCGACACTGGCAAAAATTATCGCAACCCTGCTGGTCGCCATGGTGCTGGTCTTCCGCCCGCAGGGACTGTTTGGGAAAGGGGTGCACTGATGTCTGACATTTCCCGCATCCACATTTTGCACGCCGCCATGGTTGTGGCGCTTGTGATCTGTTGGTTCGTGCTGCCCGTCTATCACGCCGGAAACCTTGCCCGGATCATGGTCTTTGCGATCTATGCCATGGGATATAACCTGCTGTTTGGCTACACGGGGCTTTTGTCCCTTGGGCATGCGCTGTTCTTTGGTGCAGGCATGTATGGGCTTGGCCTTGCGATGCATCTGGGCGGTGTATCCGCCGGGCCGGGTATTCTGGCGGGGCTGATCACAGCCCTGGTTGTTTCTGGCGTGGTTGGCTTTCTTGCCCTTCGGACAAGCGGTGTCGCCTTTATGATCGTCACCCTGATGTTTGCCCAGGCGGGCTATCTGACCGTGCTGCTGTTCGGAACTTATACGCGAGGGGATGAAGGTTTCGTTCTGCCCCAGGCCACACGCGCCCTGATGGGGATCGACCTGTCAGACGCGCAGAACCGGTATTTCGCCGCCCTTATCTTGTTCGCCATTGTGCTGTTCTTCATCGGCTGGCTGGTGCGCACGCCCTTTGGGCGCTGCCTTGTGGCGATCCGCGAGAATGAGGAACGGGCCCGCATGCTGGGCTATGACATCACCCGGCATAAACTGATCGCAGTGATCCTGTCGGGCACAATCTCGGGCCTGTCCGGTGCAGCTTATTGCCTGTTGTTCGGGTCGGCCCAGGCGGCATTCGCAGCCGTGCCTTATTCCATCTTCCCGCTGCTTTACGTGCTGCTGGGCGGCATGGGCACAACGATCGGCCCCTTCGTCGGCACCTTGTTCATGTTCTACCTGATCGACTGGTCCGGCGGAAACATGATGGTTGCGGGCGTGGTTCTGGTTGCCCTGGCCCTGTTCGCCCCCACGGGCATTCTGGGCGAAATCCGCCGGAGGTTCATCCCATGGCTGCCGTGAACATTCTTGAAACCAAAGGCCTGACCAAAACCTACGGCGGGCTGGATGCGAATTATAACGTCGATTTCACCCTGAAGCGCGGTGAAATCCATGCGCTGATCGGGCCGAACGGGGCGGGGAAATCCACTTTTGTTGGCATGATCTCTGGTCGCATCCCGGCGACGTGCGGCAAGGTCTGGTTTGACGGCGCGGATGTCACCCGTCTTCCGGCCCATAAACGCATCAGCCTTGGCATCGCCTATACATTCCAGATCACATCGGTCTTTGGCAAGCTGCCCGTCCGCGAAAACGTGGCCCTTGCCGTGCGGCGCATCCGTGGTCGTGACCGCCAGGCGGTGCGTGCGAAAGTTGATGGTGTACTGGAACGTGTCGGCCTGACGGAACAGGCAGATCAACTGGCGGGCGATCTGTCCTATGGCCACCAGCGCGTGCTTGAAATCGCCATGGGGCTTGCGCAGAACCCCGAACTTTTCATCCTTGATGAACCTACCCAAGGCCTGGCCCTGCCAGAGGTCGAAGCCTTCATGCAACTGGTCAAAGACCTGCGTGGCGAAACCACCATTCTGTTGATCGAACACAATATGAATGTGGTGATGGAGGTCTCTGACAGCCTGACGGTTCTGAACAATGGTGAAGTCCTGGCCCGTGGCACACCCGAGGAAATTCGCGCGAATGCCGATGTTCAGGCCGCATATCTGGGGGGCGCGTGATGTTGGAAATCAACGCTGTTTCCGTCCATTACCGCAAGGTTCAGGTGCTGTATGACCTGTCCCTGACGGCCCAGGCGGGCGAAATCACCTGTATCCTGGGGCGCAATGGCGCGGGGAAAACCACATTGATGCGCGCGATCATGGGGATTGTGCCCGCGACGGGCGGTGATATTTCCCTGAATGGTGAAAACGTCAGTGAAAAGCCCCCACATGATACACCGCGACAGGGCATTGCGCTGGTGCCACAGGGGCGGCGCTTGTTCCCGGAGCTGTCGGTTTCTGAAAACATTGAAGTTGGCCTGATGGCCCGCAATTTCAAAGTCAGCAAACGCCGTGAGATGCGTGAAAAAGTGCTGGAGCTGTTTCCCCGCCTGCGCGAACGTCTGAAACAGCAGGCAGGCACTTTGTCCGGCGGCGAACAGCAGATGCTTGCGACCGCCCGGGCGCTGGCGATTGATCCGCAGGTCTTGCTGCTGGATGAACCGGGCGAGGGCTTGCAGCCCTCTGTCGTCGCACAAATTCAGGAGGTCATCGTGAACATGCGCGACCAGGGCCTTGCTGTGGTCCTGGTGGAACAGCGTGTGGATGCGATCCTGACACTGGCAGACAAAGCCGTGTTTGTCGAAAACGGCCGCAATCTGGAAACCCTCAGCCGTGCTGATCTACAAGCGGATCCAGAGGTCATCCGGCGCAATCTTGGTGTGTGATCAGCACTCCCGGTGGAGACTGCCATCGGCGCAGCTGAACACCATCCCAACATAGCCCGGCGCATCCGCATCAGGCATCTGAACCCCAGGCGCATTTAACAGATGCTGAAATTCCAGCACCGTATAAGGCCGCTGCCAAAGCCATTCGCGATTGGCTACGGCATTTACATCAGGATCAGGCCGAACCTCATCCGTGCAGGCGAGAAAATAGAGATCAAACCCAATGTCCGTCAGCGCCTGGCGCGACAGATATTTCATCCCAAGCGCCAGGTAATGGGCAAGTTCCGCATCAATATCTGTCGTGCGTAGTGTAATCAGCCCGATCTCTGCACCGCCGCCTAAAGGCAGATCAGGATTGCCCTGTTTCCGGGGTTGCGTGTCTTCAAACTGATGCTGGATGAGTTCAATCACATGTCCCTCCGGATCGCGCAGATGGCTCATCCTGGCGATATCGCGGAACTGGTGCGGATCACTGACCACAACATTATGCTGCCGCAACCAGGCCACGGCCAGATTCAGATCGGGCAAGGTGATTGCGATCTTCCAGTAACGATCGGTTGGCCCGGGCTGATAGGCTGATGCCCGCGCGCAAGATTGAAAACAAAGCTCCGCCCCGGCATCGCCAAAGCCAAGGCCGGAATGCATAGGTTGCATGCCCAAGATGTCGCGATAAAACGCTGAAAGTGTTTCCGGAGCGTTAACATTGAAGGTGAGGGTGGAGAGTTTTTTCAGCATTTTTATATTCTCCTGAAGAAAAACGGTTGACCGGCTGGATCCGACTGGCAGTCTCACTAGAAAACTAGAAAACTAGAAAACTAGAAAACTAGAAAACTAGAAAACTAGAAAACTAGAAAACTAGAAAACTAGAAAA
>NZ_PWAA01000019.1 GCF_003031585.1 Thalassobius sp. I31.1 | reverse complement strand
GTCCGTTTGCCATTTCCGTTCTCCTTTTCGGCAAAATACCAAGTTAAAGGAACGGAACAAATACGGGACAAGTCCAGTCTGCGTCGTCGAACATAGATAAGACTGAAGAGTGCGGACGTGATCCTCTTGTAAATGTCACAATCTGATGGTTCGAAACCTCTTCGAGCGAAACAACGCGCCCGACCAAGTCATTGTCCGACCGAGAGACCCATCCCATTTGCAGCGGGGCGAGATCCAAATTTATTACGGCCTCATCGCGTACAGGATCAGTTTGTAGGATTAGATCCAGTGCCCCCTTTGCGAAAAGAGTGTGTAAGGATGCCGTTGGCTCTGCGGTAAGTTCGAATTCCAGTTTGGGGTAAGTTTTGGTAAGCTCAGATAGGAAACTGCCCAGCCAAGTGTGGATGATCGACTCAACAACCCCAATTTTGATTCTTCCCATCGGTTCATCAGCTAAGTCCAACGCTTTCTTCAACGTCGTTACAGATTGTAGGACACGTTCTGCTTTTTCGAGAAGTTTTGCTCCATCAAGGCTCAGAGTAACTTCATTGTGGTCTCGTTCAAAGAGGCGACATTGGAATTCTTCTTCCAAGGTCGCAATACGGCTCGAAATGGTTGCCTGAGAAACATTGAGTTTTTCTGCTGCAGCCCTAAAACTCTTTAGGTGAGCGACGGAAACAAATGCTTCTAAGAACTTGGTATTCATCGTGTCAATGCCCCCATTGAAGATAGCGCCCTAAAATGAATTCAAGGCATTTTAATTTCTTGAAAAACGCCAGATTAAGGCACTCACTTTAAATACATATAGGCGATTTCACAGAACTCCATGATAGGTAAATCCGATCAAAGAGTAGAGAAAATGGCGATTTGAGTTTATCGTGGCATGTCTCTACCTTGTAGCTCAGGGGGGATGTGGTGCGTGTTTCAAGCAACGAGTGATAATCTAAACGAGCCAGAGGTGCGAAATCTTAGCCCGCAAGCGGCTCGGTTGAAGTTCCGAACCCAAGGGTATTCCGGTCCAACGTCTGGGTTCTGCGATGGATTTTTACAGTGTAACCTCATGGTCTTGCCTGAACAATTTGCGCAGTCCTTTGAAGAATACTGCCTATTAAATCCAGTCTCCTGCCCCCTAGTTTCACATGCTCCCACGCCTCATGGGCTTTTCGAGGAGCTGGGCCATGAATTGGATCTTCGAACCGATCTACCACTCTATAATATTATCAAAAGTGACAGTGTGATTGGCCAAGTGCCGGATCTCGTGCGTCATTGGCATGTTGATCTGCACGCCTTTGCGCTGGGATGTTCATTCACGTTTGAACGTGCTCTCGCAGACGAAGGAATTGCATTGCGCCACATCGAGGAACAAAAGACAGTTCCCATGTTTCGTACAAATATTGAGACCATAAGGGCTGGGCCATTTAGAGGCCCGATGGTCGTAAGCATGCGTCCCATTGCAGTCGCTGATATCGAAAAAACAAGGGCGATTTGCAACGAATACCCACATGCACATGGGCCCCCAATTCATATTGGCGATCCCAAATCTATAGGAATTTCAGATCTACAGCATCCAGATTGGGGTGATCCTGTTAGTCTGAAAAATGGCGAGGTTCCCGTTTTCTGGGGATGCGGCGTCACAAGTCATTTGGCTGTCTTAGCGGCAAGTCCAAATATCGCATTCAGCCACGCGCCAGGCGCAATGCTGATCACTGATTGGGCGGAAAATGCCCGGGCCAATCACAATAACCAAGTCCACCATCAACCAACAAGGAGTTCCTCATGAAGTTTACTTCAGGATTAGTTGGGCTAACAATAGCCCTAACATCGACAGCGACTTATGCCGAAGAAACCCTCTCTGTAGTGGGAAGCTGGAGCGGCCTTCCGCTCCATAAACAATACGAAAATCCTTTCTGGACTGAGCAATTTCCAGAAGCGAGTGGCGGCGACTTTACGGTCAGCTTAACAACACACGATCAAATGGGTATCCAAGGTGGCGACGTGTTCCGCATGCTTGGAGAAGGCGTTTTTGACATAGGTATGACCGTTGCCGACTATGCAGTTTCGGATACCCCTGCACTCGAAGGCCTCGACGTTCCACTGATCGCTACTGACGCTGCATCTGCACGCATCATGGTTGATGCAGCACGTCCAATGGTTGACGATATCTTCGCTGAAGTTTTCAATGCCAAGGTGCTCGGCATTGCACCCTACCCGCCTCAAGTTGTGTTTTGTAACGCCGAAGTTGCTTCTCTTGCAGACCTTGAAGGTTTGAAAATTCGGGCGTCCGGACGCATGACGGGCAAACTTCTTGAAGCTCTTGGTGCAGAAGCCGTCAGCGTTGGGTTTGGCGAAGTTCCAGGTGCTCTTCAAAAAGGAGTTGTTGACTGTGCTGTTACAGGTGCTGGCTCTGGCTACAGTGCTGGATGGTGGGAAGTATCTACTCACTTGATGCCAATTCCTCTTGGTGGTTGGGACCCAGTCGTTACTGCGATCAACTTGGACAAGTGGAACTCTCTCACAAGCGAGCAACATGCTCTGATCCAACAGCAAGTAACTGATAACTTGGAAACACCAGCTTGGGAAACAGCCCAAGAAGCACTCGCAACAGACGTCGCTTGTTTGACGGGTGAAGGCGAATGCCCTGGCGAAAAGCACGACATGATCCTTGTTCCGGTATCAGACGCTGATGTTGCAACTGCTCGTGAAATCTTGATCACACAGGTTCTTCCCGATTGGGCTGAACGTTCTGGTGGTGATTGGGGTCAGCGTTGGAGCGATACAGTGGGTGCCGTGACCGGCGTTTCTATCAACTAATCTTGGATTTTAGAAAAACATGCTATCCCTTAACTCACGTCTCCATAAAATAAACGATAGGCTCGCACTTGCGGCAGGTGCTGTTTTGCTTCTTAGCGTTTGTTCAACATTGTTTGATATCGTGGCTCGTCAGTTTCATCTGTCCTTAGGCGGAACAGATGAACTCTCGGGCTACGCGATGGCTATTGCGACAAGTTGGGGGGTGGCATACACCTTAATAGACAAAGCACATGTGCGGATCGATATTATCCGCTCTAAAGCGAACACGGGCGCACGCGCTGTTTTTGACTGTATCTCGATCACTGCGCTTGCGGGAACAGCCCTTTTCATAGCTGTAAAAGCATGGCCTGTTCTGGAAAAATCCATTCGTTTCAACTCGACCGCAAACACTACAATGGAGACTCCACTTTGGATTCCACAGTCACTCTGGCTCATGGGCTGGGGATGGTTTGCCTTCACCTCATCAATCCTTGCGGTTGGTGCGCTCTGGTCCCTCATTCGACGGGACTTCGATGCTGTTGAGACAGCAGTTGGCATGGGAGAAAACGAATGATTCTATTTACATCAACAGGACTACTAGCCCTCCTTGCCCTTTCTGTACCCGTCGGAATTGTTCTTTTCTTTCTGGCGTTTGGGATTGATATCTTTTTCTCTCCATTTCCACTCATGCGCGGTTTGGGGCAAGTTGTTTGGTCGTCTTCCAACAGCGCTACCCTGATAGCCATTCCATTTTTTGTGCTTCTCGGAGAAATCCTCGTGAGAAGTGGTATTGCCAGACGCACCTACGCAGCCCTTGAATCATGGGTGTCTTGGTTACCAGGTGGCTTGATCCACGCAAACATTGCTACCGCGACATTGTTTTCTGCAACATCTGGTTCTTCAGTCGCAACAGCGGCAACCGTTGCAAGTGTTGCAATGCCGCAAGCAGAACGTCTCGGTTACGATCAAAGACTGTTCTCTGGCGCCATTGCAGCCGGCGGCACGCTGGGAATAATGATCCCGCCTTCAATCAATCTTATCGTTTATGGTTTTTTAACAGAGACTTCTATCCCGAAATTATTCCTTGCGGGCCTTTTACCGGGCCTACTGCTCGCTTTGATGTTTATGATTGTCACGGCAATAATTTGCAGCATTTGGCCGAATTTGGGCGGCCCAGGAACAAAATCCACCTGGTCTCGACGTCTTGTTGGCCTTTGGGATCTAATCCCGTTGTTTGGGTTATTTGGGGTAATCGTAGGATCAATCTATGCTGGCTTAGCAACACCAACGGAAGCGGCCGCGATAGGTGTTTCTATGGCCTTCGTTATCGCTGCATTCCATAGATCACTCTCAATCAAAATGGTTTTGGAGAGCCTTAGGGGTGCCATACGAACTTCGTCGATGATCATGTTGGTGGTTATCGGAGCATATGTACTGAATTTCGTACTTACCGCAGCCGGAGTTAGCGCAGCTTTGCAATCATTCTTGGCAAACCTAGGGCTTAGCGCATTTGCGACTCTGCTGGTGATCATCTTGATGTACATTGTTTTGGGTTTCTTCATCGAGACCCTATCCTTGATGGTTGCCACAATACCCATCGTCGTCCCGATTATAGTTGAATTAGGGTATGATAAATTGTGGTTTGGTATCCTGATGATCATTCTCGTAGAGATGGCTTTGATCACGCCACCGGTAGGTCTTAATCTATATGTCGTTCAAGCTGTTCGCAAAAAGGGCAGCTTCTCTGATGTCATGGTCGGCGTCATTCCATATGCACTGGTTATGTTGCTTATGGTTGCCCTGCTCATAGCATTCCCCTCAATCGCACTATTTCTTCCAGAAGGATTTTAAGGCATGAATCTTGCTTTCAATCTCAACGATACAGATGTTTCTCTATCGATCACTTCCGTCATTGTCGCGGGATGGACCGGGCGCAATGCCGATGCCGTACAGCACCATATTGATGAACTTGCGGCGATTGGGATCGCGCCTCCGAGCAAAGTTCCGTTGTTTTATCGTGTTTCAGACGGGTTGCTCACGCAAACCAGGGAAATTGAGGTTCTTGGAGAAGCTACATCTGGTGAAGTTGAACCCTTGTTGATCAGATCAAATGGCAAAACATATTTCGGCCTCGCATCCGATCATACCGATAGAGATTTGGAAGCTCATTCGGTAGCAGCCTCAAAGCAAGCCTGTGCCAAGCCAGTAGCGTCAGAACTCTGGAATTATGATTCAATCAAGGATCACTTGGACGACATCAAGTTGTCATGCTGGATGGAAATTGATGATACGGAAGTTCTCTATCAGGAAGGCACGCTCGCAAGTATCCGCCCCCTTGCAGAATTGTGTGATGACGCTGGGTTTGGTGAAGGATCTGCGATGTTGTGCGGTACTCTTGGAGCAATTGGTGGGGTTCGTCCGGCAAACAAGTACCGGATGACGGTGACCGATCCCGTTCTCAGTAAAACTATGCAGCTTTCTTACTCTGTATCCACGCTACCAATTGTCTCCTAAGCGGAAAAATTTGTAAAATGTCCGTAGAATCTATCCAGTCCGAAAAGTTGGCGATAAAGTCAGCTGATCGAAAACCTGGGAGAATCCACATGACATTGGATCAATTGACGACCTTTCTATGGGTCGCACGCTTGGGCGGGGTACGTCGTACCGCTCTGGAAATGAACCTATCACAACCAGCCGTATCAGGTCGAATTTCCGCTTTGGAGGACTCGCTTGGAACACAACTGTTTGATCGCGCACAAAGAGGGGTAAGCCTGACGAAACAAGGGCTGATCCTGCGCGAACACGCAGAAAAGATGGCCGGTCTTGTTGAAGACATCAAAGCAACGGTTGTCTCTGATCAAAGTGTAAACGAACTCTTACGCATAGGTGTCGTCGAAACTATCGTTCAACTCTGGCTTCCGACGTTTTTATCCGACCTCTATGAGAAGTACCCAAACCTCAAAGTCGAGATTACCGTCGATCTCACAGTAAATCTTCGCCAACAACTCTTGGAACGTTCTTTAGATGTAGCGATCTTGATGGGCCCAGTTTCTGAGTATTCTGTCGACAATATTGATCTATCAGCTGTTGACCTGAGCTGGTTGAAAGCGACAGCAGCCCCAGAGCCTGATCTTTCCGTTACGCCCGTCGTTTCCTACAACCGCAACTCCCGTCCCTACCGCGAACTTCGTGCAGAACTGACGGCGAGGCACGGCATGAATACTCAAATCTTCACCACCAGCTCCATCTATGCCGGTTTGGAAATGGTGGCATCTGGTATTTGTGTTGGCATGTTCCCTCGCAAACTCGCAGCAAGCCTTATCGAACAGGGTCGCGTTGTCGAATTTGATCCCGGTTGGCGTTTGAATCCCCTTAGGTTTACCGTGTCCTACCTCGGAGAACCCAAAAACAATCTCAATTCACAAGCAGCCAAGGTTGCCCATTCTGCGGCGGAAACCTTCTGGAAGGAACAAAGATAATGCCTAACTCTCATCTCTGGACACAAGAAAACGCACATGATCGTGCCGCAAAAGTTTTTGCACGTGTTGACGCTGATGAGACAGATACACAGCACATATTCACCCAGACATTTGCCGAAGAGTGCCTCAAATCGAGGGCAACGCCACGAACCGGGCCTCTCGCGGGTGCTTTGGTTTCAGTCAAAGATCTCTTTGATGTAAAGTCCTTCGTCACGCGCGCTGGAACAACGTTCTTGGAGGACACAAGTCCAGCAGACAAAGATGCAGCGGCCATTGGCCTTCTTCGAGACGCAGGCGCTTTGCTAATTGGTCATACTAACATGACAGAGCTTGCATACTCGGGTCTTGGACTGAACCCACACTATAATACACCCCGCAACGCCTTAGATCCCAAGCGGATTCCAGGGGGATCAACTTCTGGCGGTGCTGTTTCTGTCGCTCTTGGCCTTGCTGATATAGCGGTTGGCACTGATACTGGTGGTTCTTGCCGAATTCCGGCGGCCTTTAACGGTATCGTTGGGTTTAAACCATCCCAATCAGCCATCTCACGGAACGGTTGTAAGCCGCTTTCGCAAACGCTCGATAGTGTCGGCGTAATGGGAAAGTCGGTCGCAATGTGTCGTGCGGCATTTGAGGTCATGGCGACTGGTAAAGACGCGTTTAAGGAGCCGGTTTCAAAGGGTTTTGTTATTCCAACAAATTTCGGAATGGATGATCTTGAGCCATTGGTTGCTAAAGCTTTTAAGTCTGCGGTTGGGCGTCTCGAAGCGGCTGGCCATGCCATCACTTACAAGAACGTAAGCCTCTTTGATAAACTGGCACAATTTCCAGCATGGCATGTCACTTCAGTCGAATGTCGAGCTAACTATCAAGCAGCATTTTCTCAGACACCCAAGGCCTTCGATCCCCGCGTACTGTCTCGAATGAAACGTGCAGAAGAACGTAGCGCTGTTGCTTATAGAGAATGCCTAAACCTACGGGACGAGTTGATATCAGAATTTGAAATTCAGTTCACAGATGAGACTCTTTTGATGCCGACTGTGCCAATTGAAGCCCCTCAGTTCAGCGATTTGAGAGACGATGCATCTTTCAACAGCAAAAACCTACAAGTACTGCGAAATCCATCTGTTGCAAATGTGATGGATGCGTGTTCGATTTCCATCCCCTTTCAGTTCGATCGGGGTGTCATTGGGGTCATGTTGACAGCGCCCTCGAAGCGGGACGACGCGATACTGAACCTGGCAGACTCCATCGAACGAATATTCGAATGACAGAAATTTGCGCTTCTCCCGTGAGACAATTCCTCTTCCCGAGAGTTGTTTCACTAAATTGTCGACGGGCCTAAAGTTGGACTCGCCGACAACGAATTCTAAGATATCTTAAGAATTTGATAAATAATGGAAAATACTTTTTCTCTCTCCCCAGAGACGGCGGTAGTTGGAAAGAACTATTCCAACGGCTTGCTGCCTCGGCGCGGGGCAATTTGTGGACAAGGACGGGTTTCCTACAGGCCCATATCCCCGCTTTTCAGTGCGCGTATGGCCCCAGCCATTTGGTTCTGAAAATCGCGCTGTGCGTCAACGGCCCAAATAGCGATCCGGCTGAGGTCAACTGACCCGATCGCGACAAACGCAGCCATGAGCGCAGCAACAAGAACCAATGCTACGCGCATGTCAGAATGATCCGGTCTGCAAATAAGGCCCCGACATTGGCCATGCCTGGCGTCTCCTCACGATTCAACAAAGCCAATGTCGCCTGCAAGCCTTCATCTTCGGCTGTTGGGTCAAACTTGAGAACCTCTTCAATACACCGGTTTGCGGCACCTACAATTGCGTGCTGTTCTGTGACAGAAAATGCGAAAAAGTACGTCGCTTCATAGAAAGCAACTTCTGCGGTTAGGCCGGTCAGTTCGACAGGTTCATCCAAGCCCCTTGTGAAAGTGAGCCGCAATCTGCCGTCAACCACCTGAGCATCCAGATTTTCCGGCCATTGTAGCGGGACTGGTTCCCCTTCAATCGACATATGCGCCGAGCCATCAAAGTCGCTGGGCCAATCACTCCGAAGTCGCACCAATGCCCTGCGGTCAGCTTCATCAAGGCCACCCGCTGCATTTAATGAAAGGTTGTGGGATGACAAAATATAGAGGGTCTCAAATTCGTCGTAGAGCCATGTCACATGCAGTGCCACAAGGCTGTCATCTTCGAACACGAAGTCTACGCCACCATCGACAAAAATATGAGGGTGCCCAACGGCCGGACTGCCAGCCACGGCGATCAAACCGCAAAGAGCTGGGACACGGCATAGCGAGCCGACGTACCTTGGCGTCAATTTCGACATCTTCCTAACTTGCATTGGTCAGGGACATCTCCGCTTCTTTGGCAAGTGGCCTTAAGCAGCGTCGCAACCGGTCTTCAGACAGATCGCGGGCGATGATGACGATCCGGCTACTTCGATCGCTTTGGTCCCAATCTTTGATCGGAACCGGGTCATCGAAAATATCCTGAACTCCGTGGAACACGAAAGGCGCATCAATCCCTTGAAGAAACACAAGGCCTTTGACACGCAATAGGTTTGGCCCGCGCAAAGCTACCAAATCGTTGAGCCAGTCGTCGAAAACTTGGTCTTCAAGCGGCTTGTCTAGAACAATTGAAACACTGCGAATGCGATTGTCATGCGGTGAGAACGCCGCGCTATCCGTCGGTTTAAGGACGAGACCCGATAGGTTCTGCAACGGATCGCTTGGCGCGGAACTTGGCGTTTGCAACCAATGGAGTGCCTCAGTCTGTGTTACACCATGCCGCACGCCTGACACGCCCCACATATGCTGATGCGCGTTTTCGCCACGAATGGCTCTGACGATAGGGGCGGTCGGGTTCAAATCCCTTAACCGCGTTTCAATCGCCGCGACGGCTTCGGGCGCGACCACATCAGTTTTGCTTAAGATGATCACATCGGCCCCAGCCGCCTGCGATACGGCTTCAAACTGGCTATCCAGCGTTGTCATTCCGTTGGCGGCATCGGCGACAGTCACCACCCCGTCCAACCGCGTATTTCGCTTGAGGTCCTTGTCGTTCACGAGGGTCTGGACGATTGGCCCAGGATCAGCGAGACCTGTTGTTTCGATCACAACGCGGTCGAAGGACAGTTCACCTTGCGAGCGCTTGTAGAGCAGTCCCAGCATGGTACGGGCCAAGTCCCCACGCACCGAACAACATAGACAGCCCGAAGACATCAGAACGACCTCATCGCTGCTTTCCCTGATAAGATCATGATCAAGCCCCGCTTCGCCAAACTCATTGACGATGACGGCCACGCGCCCTCCTGAACTGTCAGACAGAACCGCATTAAGGAGCGTTGTCTTACCAGCCCCTAAGAAACCAGTCAGCAGCGTTACCGGAACACGTTGATCGTTCATTCTAGGTTCTCCAAGTCTATGATCGTTTCAATGTGCATGGCTGGGCAGCTGTCGTGTCGCGCCTTGAACATCTGCAATCGTTGTGTGCTCAAGGCGCTCGACCAAACTCTCTTCGATTTCTCGCATGATCTGTTGGACCCGCGCATCAAGAGCGCGCTCTACAGCACATGTATCTGTTTCCATTGGCTGTTCAGATGCAACAAGGCGTTCTCCTAGCGCCGCGTATACGTCTGCCAATGTGATGTGCTTTGTTTCGCGGGCCAATCGCCATCCGCCAGAATGACCGCGCTCAGATGTTAGCAGACCCGCCGCACGCAACTTGCCCAAAACGCGGCGGACGACGACTGGATTGGTTCCAGCGTGATCCGCGATATCAGCGGATGTTTGGGCATCGCCCGTGTCATATGCCATATGACTGAGTGCGTGCAGCGCGAGAGATAGGCGCGAATTTCGTTTCATGCGACTGCTCCATTCTCTTCATCCCATATCGTAACTGACATTGTTACGATAAATGGATTGATTGCACAGCCCTATATCGCATTCTTGGCAAATCGACGCCGACCTCTGGGTCCAAAGAAAATATCAGTCGGCAGTGCCTAACCGTAAGTCGACGAGAGTGCCGCCGCGTTGGCAATCGAATTCTCAGAGGGTTTTGCATAGCTCCTGCTTTGGCAAAGCTAAACAAGATTCACGTACTTCGTTTCTGTGGCCTCGGTCTGTCTCGTTCTGCGGCGGCGATAGCGGCCCCGGCAAGGACGAGCGGTAGAGCGAGCATGAAACTGGTCGAGAGCGAAAGCCTGAAGATCAGCATATCCGCAAGAACCGGCCACAAAAGTGCGACATATTCGAACGGCGCAAGTCGGGACGCTTCTGCATAGCTGAAGGACAAGGTCATTGCGATGTGCGCAAAGCCGCCGAACAGCCCTGCAAGCACCAGCAACACGAGTGTTTGCCCGTCTGGCAAGGCCCACCCCCAAGGAAGGGTCACCAGTCCTCCGGCCATTGATGCGATGACAAAATAGAAGGCAATGGCACCCGGGCTTTCGGTCCGCGTCAGGCTGCGAACCATGATCAACGCGAATGCCGTGAGCAAAGCGGTGAGCAGACCAAGCCCGATCCCGAGCAACCTATTCGCGTCCACCACGCCGCCACCAATATCGGGCCAGACAAGGACCAACACTCCCGCGACGCCAAAGGTAAGCCCAAGGACCCGCCATCTGGTCAACCGCTCGGACAGGACCAGCACGGCAATGATTGCGGTCAGGACGGGTGCGAGTTGTGCCAGCAAGACAGCTTCGGCCAACGGCAGGAGCGCCACGGATGCGAAAGACGTAAACATCGCGGCGGCCCCGAAGAACGAGCGCACCATATGGCCCAGTGGGCGAGAGGTGCGCAGGCCAGACGGGAATTCGTGTCGCCATGCCAGAAAGATCACCAGCGGGATCAACGCGAAAAAGGATCGGAAAAAGACGATCTGGCCGAGTGGCGCGGCCTCGCTCAGCGCCTTCACGCAGATGACCATCCCGGTGAAGAGTACACCAGAGATCAGGCGCAGGCCGATGCCAAGGTTCGGACGGTCAGTGCGGCTCATGGGCTTTCCTGTTCGGCGAGCACGTCGCGCAGCGCGTCCCCTGCCAAATTGATGGCAAGGACGGAGACAACCACGGCGATTCCGGGCCAGATCATTTGCAGCGGGGTAGAGCGCATGTGGATGCGTGCATCCAGTAGCATTGTGCCCCACTCCGGCAGTGGTGGTTGCACCCCGAAGCCGAGAAAGCCAAGGGCGGATATGCCAAGGATCGCGCGGGCAAACATGCCGGTCCAAACAACGGTGAGCGACGGCAGAAGCGATGGGAGGTAATGCCATCGCGCAATCGCCAGCGGATGCATTCCTGCAAGCCGTGCCTGCACAACGTAGCCCTTTGTCGCTAGAGATAGACCAATACCTCGCGCCACGCGCGCATAGCGCATCCAGCCTGTCACGGCGAGCGCGAAGACGAGCGTGCCGGTGCCAGCGCCCAGAATGCCAGCGATCACCACGGCGGCAATTAGTTCGGGGAAAGCAAGGAACGTGTCCGTTGTCCGCATGGCGATCCAATCCGCAAACCTACCGCCTTGGGCGGCGATAAGACCCACGCAGGTGCCGACCATCAGCCCCAGAAACGAGACAACAAACGCCAGCCCAAGCGACCAGCGCGCACCATGCAAAAGCCTTGAAAGGATGTCGCGGCCAAGCGCGTCTGTTCCAAGTAGCCATTCACCACCGGGAGGCTGCAACCGTTTGGGAATGTTGATCGCTGTCGGGTCATAAGGGGCCAGCATGGGCCCGAACACCATGAGCAACGCGAAGACGACAACTAGAATTACAACACTACGCATTGCGGCCATCCATCCGTGGATCAAGGCTGCGATAGATCAAATCAATCGCAAGGTTGACGATCACAAAGATCACAGCGGCCAACAGCACAACCGCCTGCACCTTTGGAAAGTCGCGCGCGTAAATCGCGTTGACCAGAAAGCTACCAAGGCCGGGGCGCGCAAAAATCACCTCGACGACGACCAACCCTTCTAGCAGAAAGGCAAGTTCAAGGCCTAAGACCGTGATGACCGGAATAGCCGCGTGGGGGGCCACATGGTCGCGTGCGATATTGCGCGGCGGGATGCCTCGACGGCGGAAGGCAGGCAGGAAGACCTGCGTGCGTGCCTCTAAAATCCCGGACCGGATGATCCGAGTCAGGGATGCTGCCACACCCAATGCCAGTGTCAGCGCGGGCAGGACAGCATGGGCACGTGTATCGGCCCCCATCGCGGGCAGCCAGCCAAGCTGGACCGCGAACAGCAGGATAAGTAGCAGCCCCAGCCAAAAGGCCGGGATCGCGACCCCGACCGAGGCAAGTGCGACCGCACCGCGATCCATCCAGCTGCCGGGCCTACGCGTCGCGATCAGAGCGAGTGGCACCGAAATGGCGAGGCCGATGGCAAGGCTGACGAGTGCAAGGGGTAACGTGTAGGACATCGCCGTCATCAAATCTGGCCAGACGGCGCGGCCCGTCACAGACGATTGCCCAAAATCCCCGGCGAGCAGCGGGGAAAGCCAAGCCCAGAAAGCGGTCCAAAAACCCGTGTCAAAACCAGCCTCTGCCCGGATAAAGTCCAGCACTTCTTTGGAAACAACCGTGCCATAACGCGCCTCGGCGATGGACAGCGCAGGGTCGCCGGGCGCGTGCCAGAGCAACGCAAAGGTCGCCAGTGCCACGCCAGTCAGCACGACAAAGGCGCGCAGAATAAGGTCGGCAGCAATACGGATCACGCGACACGTTCCAGCGCGCCGAGGGCGAAGGCGGCATCGCGCAGCTTGCGCCCATAGTCAGTTTGAGGGGCTGTGACAAAGGCTTGCGCCGGTCCGAATTCCTCGATCCGTCCGGCGCGTAGCACCGCGATGTCATCGGCAAAGGCGGCGGCATAGCCAAGATCATGGGTTACGATAAGTGCGGCAAAGCCGATCCGTTCCTGCATCTGCGCGATCAGCCGTGCGGTGTGTTTTTGCGTGACGGCGTCGAGTGCGGACAAGGGTTCGTCAAACAGCATCAGCGGCGGGGCGGCAATCAGGGCGCGCAGGATGCCCATGCGTTGGGCTTGGCCGATGGATACTTCGGAGGGCCTGCGATCCAAAAGGTCTAGTTCGATCTCCAGCCCGTCGCATAACATACGCAGGCCATCAGGGTTGGTCGGGGCTCTTTGCGCCACGACAGGTTCCATGACAGAACGCCGAAGGGTCTGACGCGGATTGAACGCCGCGCGCGGCTCCTGCATCACCAACGCGGGGCGGCAGTGCGTCACAGGCGCGTCGTTCCAAGTGACGTGACCGGCGGCACATTGCGCCAGCCCTAGGATCGCGTTGATGAGAGTTGATTTACCCGCCCCGCTTTCGCCCACCACAGCCAGCGTGCGGCCCGCTGCAAGTGTCAACGACACGTCTTGCAAGGTGGTCGCCGCACCGCGCCTCACCGAGACTTTCTCGACCCTCAACATGGCAGTTCCAACCAGTTGCGGTGGGCGCACAGGGCTTGCGCCGCCTGTGTTTGAGGCGCAGACAAAAACCGCGCCGTTGGCGCATCTTCCACGATGCGCCCGGTGTCCATGACCATCAACCGCGAGACGCGCTTTGCTGCGAGGCCAAGGTCATGGGTGATAAGAAGAAGTGCGGTTTCGCGATCTGTCAGGTACAGATCAAGAAGGTCCATGGTGCCTGCCGCAACCACCGGGTCGAGCGCTGATGTAGGTTCATCCATCACCAGTAGATCAGGTGTGCCGATCAGGGCCATAGCAATGACAAAGCGTTGCTGCATACCACGCGACCAGCCCCACGGGCGTTTGCCCAGATCACCACCTGCAATCTGAAGCGCGTCGAAAAGCTGTAACCGGCGCGCGTCATCGCCAGCAAGGCCCAATGCCTGCTCTGCTTCGCGCCAATGGAAAGCCATGGACCGCAGCGGGTCAAGCGCCTCGTCCGGGCTTTGCGGCACGTGGGCCACGCGTGTACCGCCAGCGCGCAAAGCATCGATCAGCGCGTGCCCAAGGGTCGATTTTCCCGACCCGGACGCACCAACAAGCCCGACGCGTTCGCCGGGCTTGATGTCCACAGTCGTGGGGTGAAGAATTGTCCGGCCCGAGCGTTTGGCGCTCAGGCCTTGTGCAATAATTGTCATTCGGTGAAGCGGGTCTCGTGTGTGATCCAATAGGTCTCGGTTGGATGGACCTGATACCCGGTAAGGCCTGCACGCGCCACAACAGCTTGGCTAACGTGGAACACCGGGATCAAAGGTACGTCCGTCGCGATGAGCTGCTGGACTTCGTTGTAGATCGCCTCACGTTCTGCCTGCTCAAACGTTGTCTGACCGCGCACAAGCAGGTCGTCCATTGCCGGGTTCGCATAGCGCCCCGCGTTCGAGCCGCCATCGCTGGCCAGCAGGAACCCAAGGATTGAACCGGGGTCGCCCTGCGGCAACATCACCCAGGCTTGCAGGAACATATCGCCATCACCGGCCATAAGGGCTTCATTGCTGGCCCCGTATTCGCCGACGCGCACGCTTGCACTGATGCCGATCTGTTGCAGGAAGGCTTGCGTGATCTCGGCGGTGGGCGGCAAAGCCGCGCGTGAGGAATAGGTCAGGATTTCAATTTCCAGCGGCGCACCGTCCAGCATCCAGACGCCTCCTTGCTTGACGGCTCCGGCCTCGGCCAGCAGCTCTTCTGCACGTACTGGGTCATAGGTCGGGGCGATGTCCGCGGCCCAGCTTTTGCCCGCAGGGTAGATTGTGCCCGCCGGGACGCCGCCGACGCCGGACAAAACCCCCTCAACAATGCCGTCCCGGTCTATCGCAAGGGACACGGCCTGACGGATCAGTGGGTTGGCCAGAGGACCGGACGCCGTGTTCATCGAATAGAAATAGAGCCGCGCTGTCGGGGCAGTGAACCCAAGCGCACCCGTTTCTTGAATGCGTGCAAAATCCGTTTCGGGATAGTTGATGACCATATCTACATCGCCTGCCTCAAACGCCAGCGCCGCAGATGCAGGATCGGGGGAGGCAACTACGCGGATTTCGTCGAAACCGGGCGTGCCAAGGCGGTAGTCGGCATCAGCCTCAACGCGGTAAAGCTGCTCTGTCACCGCTTCACGGAAGATATAAGGGCCAGTCGCGTTGATCGGGAAATCTTCGGATGGAGCACCTAGAATGGCGACGCCGGGGTCAGAGAGGCTCCACTGGAAGGCAGCGTTCGGGCTGTCGGTTTCAAATACCACAACACGCTCGCCATCGGTCGACATGCTGGCCAGATCAAGGACGCCTGCGATACGGGCGTTATGGGCAGGATCCCCTTCAATCGAAATCGGGGCAATCGCGTCAACCACGGTTTGTGCTGTCACGGGGCTGCCGTCATGGAACGTCAGACCCTCGCGCAATGTCACCCGCCATGTGGTCGCTGCCGTTTGTTCGATGCTTTCGGCAAGGCGGGGATAGAGATTGAGGTCATAATCAATGCCCATCAGCGTCTCGGTGACACCGGTCTGGTTGGACATCCAGCCATTATAGCCTGCGCGTGGGTCGGGCACTTCGGCGGTCGGGCCGAAGGTGACTGAAATGGTGAGTGTATCGTCCTGCGCCAAAGCTGGCAGTGTCGTGCCGACTGCGATCAACGCAGCAGCGGCAAAGCGGGTGAGTATCGACATAAGGGGTCCTTTAGATCTTAAGTGTCAGTTGATTTGTAATCGCGAAACGGTCGCGGGCAAGGGTCCGTTCTTCGGCTTTTGCGAGCGCGTTAAGCGCTTCTTCGGGGCCCAAGCCGCGTGCCCAGGCACGGGTCCACACGCGGCGGGCAGAGGCCGGCGACCACGGCAGACGCGCGTCGGCCAGCCAGCGGCGGAGCGGCACGGGCAAAGCATCGTAGCTATGCATTGGATCGGCCGATCGGTTTTTACGGCGGAGTGACGTCGCTCCGAGATTGCGGGTCATATGTCGTCCTCCAGACTATCGACGGCATCGAGCACCAGCAACAGCCGTGTCTCGCCTGTTCCTTCAATGGGCGGAGATCGGTGCAGAAGGCCCGAGGCAGGTGTTTCAGGCCATAGCGTCCCCCGCAGCAGGACCGGGGCACCGGTTGCCACCGAGAAGACACGCGCAGGGTCTTGCCCGTCGGTCGTCATCCCATATTGGGTGCCTTGGCCGCGATATGTGCAGATCAGGCGCGCTTTGATCGCGTCGATATGGAATTTGCGGCAGGCATTGGACGTCACTGGTTGCAGGCGCAGGCGCAGGTACGGCGTTTGTATCAGCTTTGCGAAGATATCCGCGAGGGCTGCGACGTCGCCAATCAGTTGCTGCCGTTCCAGACAATCAGGGGTCCCGGCGTTTTCACACAATTCGGTAACTGCTGCCTGCACGGTATCAGGACGCAGAACGATGCGGCCTTCGGGCAGCAAAGAGGCGTCGAGACCGTCGATCCAGCGTTGGAAATCTTGCGCAGGTTGCCGCCGCCAGATCGCCGCCGCGCAGCTTGGCTGCAAGAAAGCTGTCAAACCTTCGGGCTTGTCCGCAATGGCCATACCGACGGCGTCTTGTATCGTCGCTCGCGCCAAGCTCACGCCGCGTCTTCCACCCGGCGCCAGCCCGGGAACGGATCCCGCAGATCAAGTGGTAACGCATCGGGGCCAGCCGCCAGCATAGTCGGAACAAGACATGCATCCAGTTTTGATTGCAACGCAGGCCAGTCAATGCCAGCCCCGATGAACACCAATTCTTGCCGACGATCACCCCACGGGTCTGACCAATGCTGCTGCATGTAGTCAGAGGCGGCGATATGATCGGGCCATTGGTCTTGCGGTACGTTCGCCCACCATGTTCCGATGGGCTTGACGCTGGACAGCGACCCAGCGAGCGAGAATTCCGCTACCCATTCGGGCCGCGTCGCAATCCAGAAATGCCCCTTTGCCCGGATCACTCTCGGCAAGTCACCGTTCAGGACCGCAAGAATCTTTTCGGGGATGAACGGTGCTTTGCCACGGTAAACGAAGGACGCCACACCATATTCTTCGGTTTCCGGTACGTGATCGGCAAAGCCGTATAGCTCTTTGGCCCACATCGGGTGTTCATGGGCCTGATCAAAATCAAACAACCCTGTGTCGAGGATTTTCTCAGCGGCCACGTCGGACTGATTGGCCTCAATGATCTCGGCATCGGCGTTCAGGCTGCGAACAATCTTGCGAGCAGCATCGACCTTGTCAGCACCCGCATCATCTACCTTGTTGAGGATCACAACATCCGCAAATTCGATCTGATCGGTCAGCAGATGCACCAGCGTACGCTCGTCTTCCTCTCCCATGATCTCGCCTCGGTCGCGCAGGAAATCATGGCTGGCATAGTCGTTGAGTAAGTTCACCGCATCCACGACCGTCACCATCGTATCAAGCCGCGCGACATCCGACAGGCTGTCGCCAAACTCATCGCGGAAATCAAAGGTGGCGGCGACGGGCAGCGGTTCAGATATGCCGGTCGACTCGATCAAAAGGTAGTCAAACCGACGCTCAGCGGAGAGCTTGCGAACCTCATCCAGCAGGTCATCACGCAGGGTACAGCAGATGCAACCATTGGACATTTCTACCAATGTCTCATCGGTACGGCTGAGTTCTGTGTCTGCCCTTACCAGATCGGCGTCGATGTTCACTTCGGACATATCGTTCACAATCACCGCAACGCGGCGGCCTTCGCGATTGTTCAGAACACGGTTCAAAAGCGTCGTCTTACCTGCGCCTAGAAATCCGGAAAGCACAGTGACGGGAAGGCGTGTGTCTGACATAAGAAACTCCGAAAGCTGATCCGTTTGGTCACGCAACTTACGCAGTTACTTTACTAATGCAACCAGAAAAGTTACGGATGGTACCCGTCTGGAGAAAAATCACAAATGAAGCGTAACTCTCGCCTGTCACTTGCCCTGCACACCCTTAGCCATATGGCGGGGAGCCCTGACCGCATGCGCACCTCTGGTGATATTGCCGAGCATGCGGGCACCAATCCTGTCGTCGTGCGCCGCGTCTTGGGAAAGCTGCGAGAGGCAGGCTTGCTGACGTCGGAAAAAGGTCATGCCGGTGGATGGCGTTTGGCACGCAAGCCTCAGGACATCACACTAGCAGATGTCTATCTGGCGCTTGATGAGCGTATGGTTGCAACGGATGAGACGAGTGATGCGTCAGCTTGTTCCGTTGAACATGCACTGCACGAGCGGGTCTCGGGTGTCCTCAAGGAAATTGAAGAGAGCCTGGTTCAGAAATTGAGTGAGACGTCGATTGCTGAGGTGCGTGGTGTGTGAAGAAGGAGCCTGCCGCATTTGAAAATGAACCACCGGGCATTTGATCCAATCTAGGGGCGTCAATGACCGGATTGGCGACACTCGCGGCAAAGCGACATAGAATTTGCTGCGACTGCGAAGCCTTGCTGCGTCAGCAAAGCGCGAAAGGCGAATGACGGGAAAGTCCGCGTTCAGGCATGGTGCAGCGAACGGCATGAATGCCCCCTGCCCGCGTACCTTTTACCCAGGTCGCCCTAATGGGTTAATCATATCCCCGCTTGGCCTTGTTCATGTGCAGTGCGAAACGCGCATCCTTTGCGTCACGCTCACTTCCAAACCAATCTGTGCGCACCCGTCCCGAACTGCCGATCCGTCCCCACTCCCGGACCAATCCCCAGTCTCCAAAGAGGCCTTTTACAATCTCCAATCGGTAGTAGCGATAAAGGTTGGTTTCTGGGTTAGTTCGCGTGAGGTGCATGGGTCAGCTCCACATCTTCGCAGCTATGTCCTGCTCTTCTTTGCCAATCGCGTCGGCGTAGATCGTCGTGGTGGACAATTGCGCATGTCCCATCCACTTTTGCAGCATGTGCAGCGGGATACCTTTCACGACTGCATTGATGCCGAACCCGTGCCGCAAGCCTTTTGGACTTCTGTGCGCAGCGTCGGCGATTTTGGCCTCGATCATCACGCCTTTCACAATCTGCCAGACCCTGACACGGGACAAAGCCCAGATCGGCACATGCGCCAGCTTACGCGATTTCTGCGCCTCCCGAATGCCGTGGGCGGTGTTCAGAGTATCGAGAAACTCTGGCGGCACAGGAACGGCGCGGTAGACGGCTTTCTGTTCGCCCGAGCTGTCCTTGCGTTTCTTGAGCGATCTGATGGCCACCGCGCCACCGGAGAGGTCGATGCGCGCTGGTGTAATCTCGATCAGCTCAGATGGCCGACAGCCGGTGTAGTGCAGCGTCTCGCATAAAGTGCGGTCGCGGGCGGGCCGTTGACGGGCTACGGACAGGAATGCGGCCCGCTCCTCAGCGTTGAGGTAGAGGCGGTTTCCGTTGGGGTCATAGAGGGTCATTTCACTCATATTTAACAGTTTACCCGAAGACTGTTAAGCAGCAAGGGCCAAAGCCACCCCCTGCCCTATCCATTGGCGCGGATTGCATGCAGATCGTTTAACACTATTACCAATAGTGTTAAGTGCGATTGCCAACCTTCGCTGCACGGCGCATGAATTCACACACGGCGGACGAAGCGGCCTTTTGCTGGTGCAGCTATTGCTGACGCAGCATTTCTTCGCATGTGCAGCGGAACACATTTTGCAGCGCAGCGGATTTCACCAAAGCAGGCGTTGCGAAAAAGTTTGGACAGGCTCCTTAAAAGCGTACTTACTCCGTCTCGTGTCTTTGCTTGATGGCAGAGGGACTATGTTAACCTTTGTGAACTTGATTAAATATTAGCATCCACAAAGGCCTTGGTTTCATGCCGTGCTGCTCATCTCTTCACTATCGTGGCCCCAGCATAGATCGCGGTATCCCCAAGCTCTTCTTCAATGCGGATCAGCTGATTGTATTTTGCCAGCCTGTCAGACCGCGAAAGGGATCCGGTTTTGATCTGACCGCAGTTTGTCGCCACGGCAAGATCCGCGATAGTTGTGTCTTCGGTATCGCCGGAACGATGAGACATGACATTGGTGAACTGTGCACGGTGGGCCATGTCCACGGCCTGAAGCGTTTCGGTCAGCGTGCCGATCTGGTTCACTTTGACCAGCATGGAATTTGCTGAGCCTTTTGCGATACCAGTGGCCAAGCGCACGGGGTTGGTGACGAACAGGTCGTCGCCGACCAATTGCACTGTCATCCCCAGCATATCAGTCAAAAGTTTCCAGCCGTCCCAATCATCCTCAGCCATACCATCCTCGATCGAGATGATCGGATAGTCCGCGACGAGTTGCGTTAGGTAGGTAGCATTTTCTTGCGATGTCAGAGTGATGCCTTCGCCTGACATTTCATACTTACCATCGCGGTAGTATTCCGTCGCTGCGCAATCGAGGGCGAGATAGATGTCTTTGCCCGGTGTGTACCCAGCCTTGCGGACCGCCGACATGATGAAATCAAGCGCGTCACGGGTGGAGGCGAGGTTTGGTGCAAAGCCACCTTCGTCCCCAATTCCTGTGCTGTGGCCTGCGGCTGAGAGTTCCTTTTTAAGGGTATGAAAGACTTCAGCGCCGATTCGCACGGCGTCTTTGATAGTTTGCGCAGCGACCGGCATGATCATGAACTCTTGGATATCAATCGGATTGTCCGCGTGTTCGCCACCGTTGATGATGTTCATCATGGGAACAGGCAAAATGCGTGCGGACGTGCCACCGATATAGCGGTACAAAGGCTGGCCCATGCTCGCCGCCGCAGCCTTTGCCGCGGCGAGCGACACGCCGAGGATTGCGTTGGCCCCAAGGCGTGCTTTGTTGGGTGTGCCATCAAGGGCAATCATCGCCTGATCAATCGCGACTTGCGCGGTTGGGTCCATGCCGATCAACGCAGGTGCAATTTCGTCGTGAACTGTAGCGACCGCGTGCAGCACGCCTTTGCCCAGGTAGCGCGCCTTGTCGCCGTCACGGCGCTCGACGGCTTCATGTGCGCCTGTTGACGCACCAGACGGTACGATCGCACGGCCCATTTCACCGGTTTCAAGGATGACGTCCACCTCAACCGTGGGATTGCCCCGGCTGTCGAGGATTTCGCGGGCACGGATTGATTTGATGGTGTTCATGGGAGGACCTCTATGCGCTCAGGTATGCGATTTTTAGACTATCGGTGCCGCCCGCTTGACCGTGGGTGGAGCCGGATGTGACGACAACGGGTCGATTGGGTTGGATGAGATTGTCTGGCGCAAGCTTTGGTGGAATGCGTCCATCACGGCTGGCACCGAATTCTTCGGCATTCGTATTGATCACGGGTGTCACCCCCCACACAAGGCTGAGGGGGCGAGCAACCTTTTGAGAAGGACAGACCGCGACAATTGGCACATCGCTGCGGGTTTTGGACACGCGCAGGGCTGTTGCACCCGTTTCCGTGTAGGTCGCGATGCAGCATGCGTTGCGAAGTTGCGCAAGCACGCCAGCCGCACTTGCGATTGAGCCGGAATCGTCCGGCGCATCAATGAAGGCTGTTTCAAAAGTGGACCGTGTTGAACGTCTGGCCGTTTCCGTCGCCGTGGCGATTGCAGCCATGGCTTTGACCGCCTCAACGGGATACTCCCCCGCCGCACTTTCGGCGGATAGCATCACTGCATCTGCTTGTTGCGCCACAGCGTTCGACACGTCCGAAGCCTCAGCGCGGGTGGGCAACGGGGCGGAGATCATGCTTTCCAACATCTGGGTTGCCACGACCACGGGCTTGCCCTCGGCGCGGGCTTTGGCAACAAGGGACGCCTGAATGGCGGGCAACTCAAACCAGTCGCATTCCACCCCAAGATCGCCGCGTGCAACCATGATAGCATCGGTTTGGTCAAGGATCGCGTCGATGTTGGTGACGGCGACGGGCTTTTCGATCTTGGCGATGATCTTTGCTTGATTGCCGACCAATTCGCGCAAGCGGCGGATGTCTTGGGCCGTTTGCACAAAGGACATGGCGATCCAATCGACGCCAAGTTCCAAAGCGAACCGCAAATCGCGCCGGTCTTTATCCGTGATCGCGTCAACATTCAGCGTTGTATCAGGAAAGTTCACCCCTTTGCGGTCTTGTAAAGTTGCTTTGTTCAAGACCGTTGCCGAGAATTGTTTGTCGCCGACTTCAACGACTTTCAGCCGGATACGGCCATCGTCGATCAGCACCAAATGATCAACCGCGACAGTCTCAAACACTTCGGCATGGGGCAGCGGGATGTGGCCTTCGGTGGCTTCACCGACAGAGAACGTCAGCGTATCGCCAATCTCTAGTGTCTTGGCTCCGCCTGTCAGTGCTCCGACCCGCAGCTTTGGGCCCTGCAAATCGGCAAGGATTGCGATGGATAGGTCGAGTTCCATTTCCACGGTGCGGATTGCAGCGTGAACCTTTGCATGATCCTCATGGCTGCCGTGGCTAAAATTCATGCGGAACACATTGGCACCGCTTAGGGCCAGTGCTTTGATTTTTTCAGGTGTATTTGATGCAGGTCCAAGGGTTGCGACAATCTTGGTTTGCCGAGGGTGTACATTTTTCAAGGACATAAAACTTCTTTCAACTGTGTTTGATAAGGAGGGCGAGATCCATCACGTTCGTTCCCGTAGGACCGGTGATAATCTGATCGCCGGTGCATTTGAGATAATGGGCGGAATTGGCAAGCTTGAGCGCCTCAGTTGCGCCGGGCTGCATATCAAAGGTGTCACCGTCGAGAAACGCACCAGCAGCTTCAGTTGGGCCGTCAGTCCCATCCGTCCCTGCAACGAGACCACTGATGTCTTTACGATTGCGAAAATGCCGCGCGAGTTCTAATGCGAGCGCCTGATTGCGCCCACCTTTGCCGGGGTTCTTGGGTAAGACAATCGTTGGCTCGCCGCCATAAACATAAAGCCCGCAAGGGCCTTCTGTAACGTCTTTGGCAATGCGTGCAGCGACGTCTGCCACGTCGGCGTACATCGTCTCTTCATTCAAAACCACTTTCAAACCTTTGGCGTCTGCGTCCCTGGCGACGGCATCACGCGCAACGGCGTTTGAAGCAATAACATTGGACCGATAGTCGAAGTTTGGATCCGGTGGAGGCGCACCAAGACCGGATCCAATGACGTCAATCCCATCACCGCAGACGTCAGAAATGGCGAGCACCTTGACGCTTTTGCCGCCAAAGTGTGCCAAAAGCTTGCCGCCTTTGATAGTTGAGATGTTTTTGCGACGTCTGTTGATTTCGCAGATGTCAGCGCCTTCACCAAGCGCTTCCATCGTGAGCGCAACAAGGTCTGCATAGTTAATATGCGGCTCCAGATGCTCAACAAGGGAAGATGCGCCGCCAGAAATAAGCACAAGCAACCTACTGTCGCTTGGGGCTTTTTTCACAAAGGACAGTGCTTTTGCCCCCGCGAGCAACGACGCCTTATCGGGCACCGGATGGCTTGCCTCTAGCGCTTCGACATTCCGCCCAAGTTCAGTTTCGCCAATATGATCGGTCTTCGTGATCAATAGCGCTGGCGTGAAGCTGCGCCATGCGCGTGGAAGCCCCTCAAACATCGCAACAGCGGCTTTTCCAGCAGCTAAGATATGCGTTGGTTGCGCAATTTCGTTGTCATGAAGCCATGCTGTTACGGCGCTGTCGCCCTTAACGGCTGAGACACCGGAGCGAAACAAATGCGCGAGGGTGGTTCTTTTAGTACAACGCAACACTCGATTCCTTTGATGGTTTAATTTAATACCAAAGACATACAATCGTCTTGTTAAAGGACGCAACATAATTATTTATCACACAAAAACAGTATACTAGATATGTATTGGCAAACTTTCAAGAATCTCTATTGCAGTATTTTAAAAACCGGTACATGAATTACCGGTCGTTTATAAACCGGGAGGAAACCATGAAGAGACTTACTTTTGCAGCCGCGGCTGCCGCTACAATCGCCGCAGGGACGGTAGCCACTGCTGAACCGATCCGCCTTAAGGTCGCATCATCATTCCCATCGTCACAGCCTCTCTTGGGCTCATCTGGCGTCAATCTTACAGAAACTGTTACAGCTATCTCTGGCGGTGACATCGAGATGCGGTTCTTTGAGCCGAACGCATTGGTTCCACCGCTTGAGGTTCTGGACGCTGTTGGCGCAGGCACCGCAGACGCCGCTTGGACAAACCCAGGTTACAACACCAACAAAGACATCGCTTTTGCACTGTTCTCTGCCGTGCCGTTTGGCCCCGGCGCTGGCGAATATGCTGCGTGGATGTTCTACGGTGGCGGTCAGGAACTGTTGAACGAAACGCTCTATAATAAGTTCAACGTACACTCTGAAATCTGTGGCGTGTCCCCACCTGAAACGGCAGGTTGGTTCCGCGAAGAACTGGCGTCGCTTGACGATCTGGACGGCATGAAAATGCGCTTCTTCGGTCTTGGTGCGCGCGTCATGGGCAACCTTGGCGTTGATACGCAGCTTTTGCCAGGCGGCGAAATCTACGCCGCCCTTGAGCGTGGTACGATTGATGCGACTGAGTATTCCATGCCCGTTGTTGACGAATCCGCAGGCTTTTACCAGTTGGCCAAATACAACTACTTCCCCGGCTGGCACCAGCAATCCACGTTGCAGGATCTGATCATCAACCTCGACACATGGAACGGGATGACTGAGGGTCAGCAGTTGACGATCCGCACCGCTTGTCGCGCCAACTACACCAACATGTTGGCCGAAGGCGAAGCGATCAATGGCGCTGCATTGCTGCGGTTGCAGAACGACCATGGCGTGAATATCCGCCAGTTCAATGCAGATCAGCTCGCGGTATTCGAAGAAAACTGGGACATAGTTGCAGCAGAGCTTGTCGAGGAATCCGAGACCTTTGCAAACGCATGGGCCGAACTGTCCGCATTCCGCGAAGGCTACGCAATCTGGCGTGATAACGCCTACCTGCCGTAACGCCGCACCAAACCAAAAGGCACCGGAGTTTGCGCTTTGGTGCCTTTTTTCATGACCAATGGGAGGAGGGTGTCATGTCATCAAAATTATCAATAGTTTACCGCGCGTTGGACAAAGTTTTGGGCGTGGTGGCGACTGTAGGCAGCACCGCCATGCTCGCGCTGGTCTGCATCACAGTCTACGACGTTATGACCCGCTATTTTGGTCTGCCAAAGTTCCAGGGCTTGAATTCCACAATGCTGCAAGAGGCCGAATATTGGGCGCATACGGTCCTGTTCACCTTCGTGATGGCCTATGCCTTTACCCGCCAATCCCATGTGCGGATTGATTTGGTGCGTGATGTCATGCCCCGACGTATCAAATATGCGTTGGAAATATTCGGCCTGCTGGTATTTCTGATGCCGTTCGCCGCCATTGCCGCCTACTATTGCTACAATTACGCATGGATTTCGTGGCGCGACGATGAAATCTCGAGATCCACAATCGGCCTGACGAATATCTGGCTGATCAAATCGACAATCGTCATCATGTTTGGTCTGCTGTTTGTCGCCGGAGCGTCTCAACTTCTTAAATGTATCGACGGGTTGTTGGGAAACCTCACCGACGACGAAGAATACAACGTTCTTGGCGGAGGTCACTGATATGTTTAACCCTGAAATTCTACCGCTATTAATGTTTGCAGCCCTCGCCGTCTGTCTTTTTTCGGGCTTTCCGGTGGCGTTTATTTTGGGCGGTGTCGGCCTAAGCTTTGCGTTCATCGCGATCCTTGTGGACCCGTGGTTGTTTGACTGGCCACAGTTCAACGCGATCCCGGCGCGCGTCTATGGCTCCATCGCTGAAAACCTCATCCTGACGGCGATACCGATGTTCATATTCATGGGCACAATGTTAGAGAAATCTGGCATCGCCAAAGATTTGCTGAACTGCCTGCAATACCTGCTGCGCCGTGTGCCGGGCGGATTGGCTCTGTCCGTCGTCATGATGGGTACAATTTTGGCGGCGACAACAGGCATTGTTGGAGCATCAGTCGTCATGATGTCGCTGCTTGCATTGCCCGTGATGATGCAAAAGGGATACTCGCCTGCTTTAGCTTCAGGCACGATTGCCGCATCCGGTACGTTGGGCATTTTGATCCCGCCCTCGATCATGTTGGTGATCATGGCGGATCTGTTATCGAAATCTGTCGGCAACCTGTTTGTCGCCGCTATCATCCCCGGCTTTATGTTGGCCGGATTATACATGATCTACATCGTGTTTATCTGTTGGTTGAAACCAGAATTGGCCCCGAAACCGAACAAAGATATGGCGCTTGAAAACAAAGGCGGTGTCACGGTCATGGTGCTGCGGTCCTTTGTGCCGCCTGTGGTCTTAATCATGTTCGTGCTTGGCTCCATATTGGGCGGTCTGGCCACCCCGACCGAGGCTGCGTCAATGGGTGCTGCTGGCGCCATTCTGTTGGGGTTGTTCAACCTCGTCATCCTTCCCAAGCTGGGCGTGCAGCCCATGGAGTTCGGGGATGAGACGGCTCAGTTTGATGATGCGCCGACAACAGGCAAGTTGTGGGATTTCTGCAAAGTCGTGTGGGACGTTGTGCGTCGCTCTGCCCTCACAAACGCGATGATCTTCGGTATTTTCATTGGCGCAACCTTGTTCTCTTACGTTTTCCGCCAGATCGGCGGCGAAGAGGTCGTGATCCACATCTTCGACAGCTGGGGCTTGGACAGTTGGGGCATCCTGATCGCCTTGATGGTACTGGTGTTTTGCCTTGGGTTCTTCTTTGATTGGATCGAAATCACGTTGATCGTGTTGCCGGTCTTTGCACCAATCATTGCCAAACTGGACTTTGGCGATCACGTAGCCGCAGTGGACATGGTGTATTGGTTCGCGATCTTGATGGCGATCAACCTTCAGACATCGTTCCTGACACCGCCCTTTGGGTTTGCGCTGTTTTACCTCAAGGCAGTCGCGCCACCCGAGATTAAAATCCAGCACATCTACAAAGGCATCATTCCTTTCGTGTTGATCCAGCTTTCGGGACTGGCCCTCGTGATGCGGTTTCCTGAACTGGCGATGTGGTTGCCGCGTGTGCTGTTAAATTAGAAAACCTCATAGACCAGACCGCTCCCCTTCCGGCGGTCTGGTCACTTGGTCTCTTTTCGGACCAAGGAACAGTGTATAGGGTCTGCGGTCATGAGAACCTTATCCATCAAAATACCGAATGTATCCGAAAGCCTTGAGCAAAAACTTGAGGCGATGATCCTGGGTGGTGCTTTTTGGCCCGACATGCCAATCGCCTCCGAGCGTCGTCTCGCAGACGAGTTCGATGTTTCTCGCACCTCACTTCGCAATGCACTGGCCAGCCTGCTGGAGCGTGGATTGTTGAGGCAAGTGGGCAAGCGATATCACACGACCAACATTATGGCTGACTTGCTAGCTCCCAGCCTTGTGAAAGTTGCACAAAATTTCCCGACACAGCTTTTCGACTACTGGATATTCCTCTTTGACGAAGCCGTGGGTTTGGCAGTTCGAAAAGCGCAAGATAGCGATCGCGAGATGATAGAAAACGCCGTGACAAACCTACGGCAGAGCCTCTTAGGCTCTCATGCCGCTGATATGTTCAGCCGCTTTGAAGCGCTTAACCGCACCGTTTTTGACGGATGCTACAACTTCTTTCTCAGTCAAACCCATCAGGCTCTCATGTCCGTCATGCAGCCGTATTTCGTCAGGTCATTTGAAAAATTGGCGGAGGATCCAAAAGCTGCCGAGCGGCTCTCACAGGCCATTGGATTGGTCATGAAAATGGAATTTGAACCCGATCCGATTCATACTGCCCTTGCGACTGGCTTTGAGCAAAGCAAAGCAAAGCCTACAAACGACAGCGTAAATTTTGGCGGGGTTAATGCGGCTCAACTGGTTGACGTTGTTTTGCGCAATCCCTTGTTCCTGGAAGCCGTTTACGAGCTTCGCCTCATAACGGAACGCTATGCCGCACTAGAAGCCGCAAAACATGTGGAAGGCTCCGAAATCAAACAACTTGTAGCCCATCTCGATTATATGACCGCGATTGCTGACAGCTCACCTTCGCAATACAGCAAGCTTGATACTGACTTGCATCAGCTTATTGCCGAATGCACCCATAATCCCGTGTTTGCAGTCATTAACGCAGCGTTGTCTCCAGTGTTTTCCCGAACGACCAATCAGTGGCTTAAGAAACATATGGAAATGCGAAGTGACCAATCGACAATCCACCTTCAGCATACACAGATTGTTGAAGCAGTCGTGGCCCGAGACCCCGAAAAAGCGCAGGTTACCATGGATGAGCATCTCGCCTATGTCCTGCGCAATTTACGGCATCTGAGACAACAAGACCAATTGCAAGAAATCGCGATAGCAAGGCGGCTTCTGCGTTAACAAATGCCTACTGAATGCCACCAATCACCAGCATGATCTCCTCGCCACGTTTCGCGCGGACGACTGCTTTTCTTGCCGCGGAGCGGCAAAGAGGCTTACGCTGTCGCAGCGATTTCGGTGCTGCAAGCGCACGCAGCACAAAACCAACGAGTCCGGTTTGAGCTCTGACCCGCCATTCGCTGCTGTTTGGGTGAAGGTCTGCTCTCGATCCGCTTGCCAGTTTTAACTTAACAGAATTAGTCATTCTGTTAAATTGTAGTTTCGGCCCTTAGCTGCTGTGCAACCAGTCAGACCAGACTTTTGCTATGGCAGCAAAACTGCAATCCCTTCACACGGAAGCTTTCTGAACAAAAGCACGGTATCGGTGTAGTTGCGTCAACAGCTGCTCGGTCGCCTTAAACTTTGTCAGGTTCTCCTTCATACCAGCTTGTTTCAAGTTGTTGCTGACCAAAGCATTGCTATAAGGGCAGAAAGAGTTGAGGCTGAATTCAAGATGATGCAATACTTTGATTTGAGCGATGATCAGTTCGAAAAAATCGTGGTTGCGGTCGGCCAAAGACTATTTGGTGCAGGTCTGATGGGGTTTGACGCTGGTATAGACGGCGGGCGAGATGCCAAGTTCAAAGGCACCGCCGAACTTTACCCGTCGGCGGCTGCCCCCTGGACGGGCTGCACGATCATTCAGGCCAAACACACAAATGGAATCACCGCGTCCTTCAGTGACCCGGCAATGTGCAACGTCGAGAAACTCACTGGCATTATTTGTGACGAAATTCCGAAGATCAAAGCTCTCTATGAAAGCGGGGAAGCCCAAAACTATCTGCTGGTTTCCAACCGAAAATTGTCGGGTGTTGCTGAGCCCAAACTCGTCAAACTGATTTCGGATATGACCGGATTGCCGGTAGAAAACATAGCGCTTGCAGGGACGCAGCAACTGGATGATTGGCTAGAGCTCTTCCCAGACGCGCAGGCTTCGTTATCGATCAACCCACTGCAATCGCCGCTGATCGTCAGCCCCGATGACCTTGCAAATACGATCGAGGGCTTTCGTGAAGCCGTCCAGGTTGCGGCCTCGGATGAAGATCGCAGCATTCCTACACCACGCACCACATTGGTAGAGAAAAACCGGCTCAATAACATGACGCCAGAATTCGAGACCGTTCTGCGAAAGAGGTACTTGGAGCTTACGGCGGACATCCGCAAATTTCTGGCCGATCCGATTAACGAAAGTTTCAAAGCCTCGTATCAAGAGGCCGTTGAAGAGTTCAATCTGAAGATCGTCGCCAAACGCACCGACCACGACACCTTCGACGATGAGGTCTGCTCCGGTAGGGGGCAGGATCGTACGTTAGGGCCTTTTGTCAGCGATTTTCCATCTATATTCGCCTGTAAGCAGGATATGCGCCCATCCGAGAGGCGAGATATGCGACAGAAGGTCTGGTGAGCAGTCGAGACTCGCACGTTTTCGCGCAGCCACGGCCTGTCCGAGGTGCTTTGTGTTCCAGTATATGATGATTGCGGCGAGCAGGTTTAGCCCGGCCATGCGATAATGCTGGCCTTCGGCGGTGCGGTCGCGGGTTTCGCCTTGGCGGCCAATGCGCAATGCGTTCTTCAAGGCGTGATGCGCCTCGCCTTTGTTGAGGCCGATCTGTGCGCGGCGCTGCATGTCGGCATCCAGCAACCAGTCGATAATGAACAATGTCCGTTCGATCTTGCCAATCTCGCGCAGGGCAAGGGCGAGTTCATGCTGGCGCGGGTACGACGCGAATTTTCTCAAGAGCTGGCTGGGTGGCATGACCCCCGCCGCCATTGTCGCGACTGAGCGCAGGATGTCAGGCCAGTTTTCCACGATTAGCTTGTCCCTGATTTTTCCGCCAATCAGCCCACGCAGCTCTTTCGGGGTTGTCGCAGGATCAAAGAGGTAAAGCCGCTTTGAGGGCAGATCCCGGATGCGGGGAATGAAACGATAGGACAGCAACGCAGTTACGGCAAAGACATGATCCGTGAAGCCGCCAGTGTCGGCGTACTGTTCTTTTATTCTCTGACCCGTCTCGTTCATCAGCAACCCGTCCAGGATATAGGGTGCTTCATTGACGGTGGCAGGTATATTCTGAGTGGCAAACGGTCCAAATTGGTCTGAGACATGGGTATAGGCCTTCAGACCCGGCTCATTTCCGTATTTTGCATTGATCAGGTTCATCGCCTCGCCATGGCGGGCCGCCGGGAAGA
>NZ_PWAA01000018.1 GCF_003031585.1 Thalassobius sp. I31.1 | reverse complement strand
ACAAAAGCCCCTTGGCATTCGAAAGAAAGGCCGCATAAATGAGCACAAGGATCGGAACTTAAACGTGGCAAGTCCAAGGCGCTCCAGAATGTCGAGGGAAACGGAGGATTTCGCTAGTTCGATCTCGCTTATATAGCTGCGATCAATTCCTGCTGACAATGCGAGTGCCTCTTGGCTCAACTTTCTGGAGTACCTTGTGTTTTGGATATTTAAGCCAACACGTACCCTTAAATTCATGCCCTCTCTTCGGCCAGAACATCAATGCGGCTCTACGGAACATATTCCACAAAACAGCTTTGACTGGCGGTGGCGCTTAAATGGCAGCCAGCCACGACTGCTATTGGGTTGGTAAGGAGTTACCTTAACTGTAAATTCTTGAACGCAATTCTTAGAAAGGTCGTTCAGGAAATAATCGACACGAGACAATGTGCGTATTCCACAAATTCATATGAACAGCAGCGTTGCGTCGATCCAGGTTCGACATTTGAAGAGAGCATAGGTGGAAAACGCAGGGATCTCGAAAATCCCAGCGTTTCCCGCTTTAGCGACGAATACCATAGGGGCATCGGCCTAGCCGCAAAGGCTCTGTCGTTTCACTTAATAGCTAAGAAGCCTTCGAAAGAAACGTATTTCATTACAGTCATAATGTCTTCGAACCCGGCCTTTCGCAGGAGGTCTAAGTTTCCGCCAGTTGAGAAAGGTTCGAGCACTCCCTTGAGACTTCTTGATTTTGACAAGATCTCACCCGCATCGTAGCCCTGATCAATCTTATACTCGATATACAGGCTCGACATTATGTCTTGGAACCTCGCATCAGGCGCTCGAACCTTTTCGAAGAGAAGCAGCGCACCGCCCCAGTTGAGTGCGTCGTAGATTTGTCTCAACACGTCCATTCGAAATTTTGGCTTTATGAACTGCAGTGTGTAATAGGAGACAATCATGTCTGCATTTTCCAGATCGAACTCGGCGATATCTGCGTTAACAAACGAAATGTTGGGTTTTGTGTATTTTTGCTTTGCAAAGGCGACCATATCTGACTCAACATCGATACCAACAGCGCGAATGTTCTTCTGGTGATTGTGGTTGACTACTTTGTCTAGCAGAACTCCCGTTGACGACCCAATTTCGTAGCAAAGTGAATTTTGATGCAAAAAATAGTCGGATAGCTGAACAACTACATCGTGCCCTTCTTGATAAAGCGGAACTGATTTGGCGACGTGATCTTCGAATGATGCAGGTGTTTCACCACCGAATGACCAGCCCGCGCTCTTCGCTTTTATTGTGTCACCGACCTTACCGGTTTCAGATTTAGCAATTGCTTTCTCCTGAGTAGTCATGCGTTCCTCCTATTGATAATTTTCAATTGCTTGGGGTCGCCAACAGAAACAGAGATTTATTGTAAATCTTGCTCTGTTGATGTTCGACTGTATTAACGACCGAGAAGCCGTTTTTTTCGAAGAAGTATTGAAGTTCTTTCGCAAAGTAGAGGCGTTGCTTGTAGGTATCTTGAATGTCATCTTGACCTTCAGAAAACCGCCACGTTCGGACCCTGCTAATCAACTGTTCTTTTTGGGACCACTCATATGTGGCACTGCCGACAGCTTTGAACTCACCATCCGGAATAACGTATTCCAGCGGGGGGGTGTTTGTGCCAACAAAAGACGTGGTATTGTAGGGCTCGACGATAACAACCGTGTCTTCATGGCTGTGCGCTAGGACCGTTGTGAGCGCTTTTTCTAGATCAGCATTGTCCAACATGTAGTTTATGCAGGCCCCGAGGATCGTGATCATGTCAAATTTTCGACCAAGTCGAAATTCGCGCATATCGCCTTGAATGAACTCTACTTTTGGATAGTTTTTTTGTGCGTATTCAACCATCATCGGCACGAAGTCGACACCCACGCAATCAATGCCCATCTCAGCTAAATCGGCAAGTTCCCGCCCTGGGCCGGAGCCGATGTCCAGCGCGGTGCGGGGTAGTGATCCACACTGTGACTGATACAATTCGATGCATGTCGGTGCAGTCGAAACAGTGAATACTTTTTCATAGAGGTTTGGGAACTTATGCAGTAAGTCATTGGTCGGGCCAGAGAGTGTTGTCATTGCGTCACCATTGTTTTGAGAGATTGTGGGTTGCTCAGAGGTCAGATCGGGCAACCTCGCCAGCAAGGGGTTGTTTGTACAGTTCAGTGTCTTGCAAACTGTGCAACTCATTGAATTGACACTGCTACTTCTGAAATGGCCGTGTTATTGTCGCACGAAGCAGATAGCTGCCGTTTCCTGAGCAATTGATCCAGATTATGTGTTCTTCTGCATGCCAGATTCAGTATTCCTCCTCCACTGGAAAGGTGATGCGAAGAGCCGGAAGCAAATCCAGCCTTGGCTGCCCTAACCAACCAACACCCGCTCCAGAAACCTTGATTTCTTGCATGATGGACGAGGACGTTACCATCGCGCATGATGCTTTTTGCTTGCGCAAGAAAGTCGGTGCTAAATGCCAGGCTTTCGTCAACTGCTAAAACTACAAACCGTGGCGATTTGAGGTGGCAAGTGATTGTAGGTTCTCCTTCGGTCAAACCGATGCGACCGACGATATCTGTCGGGTTCAAAATAAGTGTTCCTGCAATCGAATACGGCAATACATCTTTGGCAGTTACCCAGTCCAATTGAGGTCTGTTGAACCCGCTATCTAAAGAGAGCAATTGATCATCCTTTCAGCGAAACCCGTTGTTATCCGGGAGAACTCGATGAGCTACCCCGGATCGGTTGACGCGATCTACCAGTCGTAAATCGCCGATTGCGTTTCGTGTGATCGCTCTTTTTCAACACCGTCCGGACCATCATAAGTAAAGTTGAGAATGATCCGAGTGCATTCCTCTTCAATTGGGTAGGTCCGGTGCAACGTTGTGTCTGTGCGGAAGAAATAGATGTCACCACCCTCATGATAATATGTGGTGATCGGGTTCTCTGTAAGGATACGGAAAATATCCGGTTGATCCTTGTTCCAAGTTGTATGCGGGACACATTGCAACATACCTCCGCATTCAATCGGTGGGTGATCGACAATGTAAATCAGCGCATACTGATAATCACCCCAATGCCAACCGTGAGTATCGCCAGGTTTAGTTTGGCGCGTCATGGTCATGCGTTCGTTTTCCCAATCGCAATCCAACACCGAGTGTCCGGCGACATCATTCAACCCCCGGCGTAATTGTTTAGAATCGTAAAGCAACGGGATGATGTTGCCGTGTTCACGAATGTCGCGAACGTTGACTGAGCCGAGCTTGCGCTGAGTGTTGGATGTTTCTGCAACGCGAATATCGATACGTCTTTCCGAAGCATCTATTATTTCGCGCGCTTCGGCTCTCATTCCCTCTTTCAAATCATCTGGCAACAGGTCGCTGACCCGAACGTACCCTTCACGCGTCAATTGATTACGACGTTCTGCGATATTTGACCGCCAGTTAGGGCTGTCATAATGTTCTTTGAGTCGATTTTCGATATCGTCACTCAGAACGTTGTCTTGAGTGCGGGGTGCTTCAGCAATATCAATGTTCATCTTAGTTCTCCTGAAATTTATTATCGATTTCCGGTCTGGCATTTGGCTGACTGAAAACGATGTTAGGAGAATTGACTTGTGATACACCTATAAGGATAGACAGTGCTTCAAGTTTCGTGTCGTTTGTGAAATCAGAAAATATAGCCATATATTGTTAAATTGAACATCATGGACACTGTATGTAGAGTGGTCGAGTCGTGAGTATGATAAAAACACCTTCAGGCAACTATCACATTTGCTAGCGGCGGGAGTCCGCCAAGAAATATGATTCGATTTGTAAGTCTCAATCAATTTGAAAATAGCCAGCGGTGACACATTTGATCGCTGCGACTGTTCGGCTGCTTGTTTCGAAATGGCGCAATACCTGTTGTATATGATAGTTCACGGTACTTTCGGAAATCTTCATGATCTGGGCAATTTCCCAGGACGATTTACCCTGAGCTATCCAATACATGCACTCGCATTGTCTAATGGACAGCGCTGTAATATTTTCGATCTCTTCTGCTTTCTTTAAGGTCACGCTGCCAGCGCTTAAAATTGTACATATTTTGTCAATATCCTCAATTCTCGGTAACTCGATACCGGCATTGTTCAGTATTTCGATGAGTGTCTGGATGGATGTTCGCAGGCGATCGATATCTTCAAAATCTGTGCGGGCGTCTGAAATGTTATTGAAGCCACTGGGTTCGTGTTGCATGTTGCCCTGCCTTGTTCGATTTAGTCCAATTTTTTGACTTGAGCAGGTATTCCGGCTTGGCTCTATTTTGTTTCCAATGATGGTGCGTGTCCTCGCCTCGCCAAAATCCGGGCAGCTATAACTGTGATCGCCCCAATCGCGGTACCGATGCCAAGGTAGAGAAAATCCAATTGAAATCTTGTGACGTTTATCCATCCCAAAAGATAGAAAAGGTGCTCCATGAGCATCCCGAAAAGTGGAAGAAATGCGGTTGCAGCCGAGTAGTTTTGCGACCCCACCAATCGGATTGACGAAAAGGCTAAAACCATCGACGGCGCACGCAAAAAGATGCCGACGAGTGTTCCAAACAGTAGCATGTGCCAGTCCCAGAACTCGGCCGAAAGACCAGTTTGAGCAAGACGTGCGAGAAAGAACATTCCGGCAGTAACAAGCAATACTGTCCCAGAAAACCGAATGCGCACAGCTGGATCTTCTGACAAGTTATCGGGATGCAACTCGGCCAATACAGTCATGCCAACAACGCAGATCGTATTGGCAAAAACCAGAGTCAAAGTTATTGTGCGAATACTGGGATCAACTTTTGCAACCAAAGCCGCAGCGCAAGCTAGTACGACCAAATGTCCGATCCATTCTCCCCGCGCGGGCGGGCGGGCGAACACCAACCATACAGAAATCGCCACGACTGACATGCTGATGGCACCCATGATTCCTGCTTCCAATACGCTGACAATTGCAAGAAGCGCCGTGTAGAGAGAAGCCGACAAAACACGGAACACACCGATTATCCACGTGGATGGTCGCAGAAAACTGGTCTTTGCGAATGGTGCTTTAACGCTGAACAACAAGAGTACTAGCCCCCCCGTAGTCAGTTGAACAAAGCTGAACCCCCACGGATCCAGATCGAACCGGACCAATACGACACGTGTAACGGCACTTAGCAGCGCCCAAAAGAGAACCGCCCCGAACGAGATTAACCAGCCTTGTTGCATCGCTAAATTTCTCCGAGTTATTTCCTGATAAATTTACTCGGAAAAAAGATGGGATGATATCAACAGTTTTTTAACGCGAGCAACGAAATCGTTTACTCTGCTGGTTTTTCAGCAATCACCCCGAAACGGTTTTCTGAGGTTTGGCGCAACCGTTCAGCCAGACTCCAAGCGTCCATGCCCTTGCTATAGAGCGCTGAAATATCAATTTCAGTCATTTTGGTGAAACCAACTCGCTCGAGGTCGTGCCGCAATCGATTTGCACTCAAACCCTCTGAATACGGGAGCCTACTTACAATCTCACTGTGTCGCTGGCTGTCGGTGAAACTTGCGGGCATGTTGGTGTCAATCTGACCTGCGATCCAGTTCCGGATGCGTTGCCACCGACTGACGGTCTGCGACCAATTCCCGTCAATGACGATGAGTTGCCCTCTGGGTTTCAAGACTCGGAACCAGCTTGCATAGGCCAACTGCGGATCAACCAGTGTCCAGCAAAGATGCCGTGTGATGGCAATATCAAACTGATGGTCCTCAAGTACAAAGGGATTCTCCGCGTCCGCATGCAGGCCGGTCCATGCCTTTCCACGCAACTTTTGCCGTGCCGCATCCAGCATCGGTCCGGCAAAATCGATCCCGGTGACTTTTGCGTGTAGACCGCATAGAACTTGGCTGATTTCGCCAGTGCCACAGGCAATGTCGAGTGCTTCCATACCCTCCAGATCCCCGTCCGCCTCCAACTGTAGCGCCGCCCTCAGCATATTTTTCCACTCGGGCACCCCATATCGCTTTTCAATCTGGTGGGCGGGTAGTTTGTCGAAGTGAATGGCTTGATCCGACCAGTATGACCGGATCTCTTCCTTGAGATCAAAATTCTGCATTTCTGACTTCCTAGGCTGGCAAACGGACATCTACAAAAAAATCGCCGACACGCGTCCGTTCCAGCACGGTCTCGACCTGATAAGCATTTCCAATACTCTCCAACGCCAAAACTTGATCCGGTCGCCCATCTGCCTGCAGGCTGCCATCACAAAAAAGAAGCAGGCGGTCACAATAGCGTGCCGCAAGATTGAGATCATGCAAGGCTACGATGACCACTGGACGATGCTGATAGCATAACCGCTTCTAGGTTCCATTCGTGGTGATATGGGTTTCCGAGTACAGGCAGCTCCTTGATTTCGGGGAAGGCTGCTAGGTCTTTACGGTAACTGTCTGGGTCATAATGGATCATGTCATTTGGCCATGCGGTGACGCGCTGAAATGGATTGTCGCGATCCAGCAAAGCCACGGAATAAATCGTCCTGCCTACGCCCAACACGACTTTGTTTGAGTTCTTTTCCACGTCAACGACACGTCCTGCAATGTCGGTGATTGTAATGGTCTCTGCAAATGCGCACGTTGCTGTCATGACTGTGATCACGATTGCTGCGGAAACAGAGCAAAGACCCTTTTGCATTGCATAAAGCATCTGGGTTCCTCTGAGTATAATTGTGTGAACTATCTTGTCCACGCCCCGTCAGTGCCGCTTTAGAAGAAGTTCTTCAAGTCTGAAACTACGTAACGAATCCGTTTCTATTGAAACGGTTTCGTTACGGGTTTTTGTCCTGTTCTGGTGCCATACGGACGGCGCGAAAGCACTCTGTAATCCAAAGTGCAACCAGACGGATCGAAGGGTTTTGAGCCAGATCAGGATTTATTTTTATCCAATAATCGGCACGTAATTCCTTAATTGTACTGGATAATCTGACGATGCCCTGAACCTGGTCCGCCACGAAGCAAGGCAAGACTGCCGCTCCGAAACCGGACGAGGTGGCAGCTAACATAAGATCAGTGTTCATCATCCTTGCGGCAGGCCGCCGGCCTTTCATAAAGTGTTGCAACCACCGCATTGTCACATAGTTTTCCTGCTCTTCGACAAACCCCAACCAAGGCAAAGCTGATAGTTCGCTATCGGACAGGGGGGCCGCTTGCCCTTGCAGAAACTTTGGGGCTCCGTAGAAAGCACATTCGATTGCACCTATCCTTCGGGTTAGTTCATTTCCGGAACCTGGCAACCCATGATGCAGACTCAGGTCCGGACTGCGATCAGTTGCGGGTGAGGGCGTTCCGCTGAGCACAAGTTCAATCTGCGGCCCATCCGACAAGTTGTGAAGCCCCTGGACGATGACCGCAGCTGCCCATTCTCCGGCCTCAACACGGACCGTTTCAGTGAGGCCTTCCAGTAGTCCGAGCGAACGCTGCTCCACACGCAATGCTACACTTTCGACAGCGCGCACATCGGGTAAAAGCTGTGCCCCGGCTTCGGTCAGTTGATGCCCATCCCTTGAGCGCTCGAACAAAGGGACGCCTAAACCTGTCTCCAGCCGTTTCAGTCGGCGTGCTATGGTAGGCTGTGTAACGCCCAACATATCGGCGGCCTGACGCAAATTACAACGTTGAGCGACGGCCAGAAATGCACGTAAATCATCCCAATCCATAAAGCTTGTGTATGGCTGAAGGCTCCTGGTGGCAAGAAAATGTTACGCAATTTCTGCGATTGTTGAACCAACAATGGAAACCTTTCTGTTCTGTTCAGTTTTTCTACCGCAGTATCTGCATGGGTCGAGCATGTTAGCCCAATTCTTTTAAGCATAATTTGAACTTAAGGTTCAAAGATATCGCACAAGGTTGTGGCCTTTTAAGGATCGAGTGGCTTTTCACGGAAAATACCCAACAAAATATCACTGGATGATCGCCAGCCTTGATTATTCGGCCATGAACGCCGCACCTATCAGTATTATAATTTTGACGGGTGTGGAGGTCCAATTGGGATTTGCAATTTTTAGAAATGGTGGTGGAATACTGTTTGCTGCCATAATTGCTGTACTTTCGCCGCAAACGGCGAAAGCGTATCAGGTAGATTGCGCCATTTTGCTTTGCTTGGCTGGTGGATGGCCCGCTTCAGCAGAATGCACCCATGCGCGCGCAGTGTTTATCAGACGGATTACGCCTTGGCCGATTGAGCCTCCCTTGCAGATCTGGCGGTGCCCTATGGGTGTTTCCATGAATGCGCCGCAGCAAAGCAACCCCAGTCCTGTACAGACGATCTTGGCGCAAGTGTCCGAAGGCCGTGGTGCTGAGATTGATATCAGCGGGTTTGAGTTTGATTTTGTACGTTCTATCCGCGTTTGGGATGTGCGGCACTATAGTCATCGGGAACGTGGGCGCGATGATGACTGTTCGGAGCAATACTACATTCGCCTTGGATCATATGGGCAGCAGGGCGAATTTGGATGGCGGCAGACGAATCCAGAAACTGCACCAATTTGGGTGCTGCCGTCGCGGCGTTGCTCGTCATCCAATTGGCGGCGTGGCGTGGGTGTTGAGTGGGAAGATCACGAGGGCAATCATGGATATGAGTGGGTGGTTTATTGAGCCCCATGCGCCTTAATCTGAGCCAATATCCTTAACACGATCAGACAGCTCACTTGCGATGCGTTCGTATAGCGCCGCTTGTTTATCTCTTGCAGATCCAGGCTTTGGCTTTCTGCGTCGGATCCGTGCCGCCAGCCACAACAACAACCGCGCGGCGGGGTCCGGCGTCGCCTCTGGGCCAGTTGTTGGATATTTTTCTTCCAGCGCGACGACTATCTCTTGCGATAGGCTTCGCCGGTTCAATGAGGCATGCGTTTCCAGCCGCTTTTTTAGTGCGGCAGGGAGCATGAGTTTAAATTGGATCAAGGCTTCATCTTTCATAAATGCATGATGGACAATATTTGTCCTTGATGCTATGGACATTTTATGTCCTGAATTGGGCGCAAATTGAGGTGCAGATATGAAAACAATCCAGTTCAAGCTTAACCTACCATCTGATGTTAAATTATGGCTCGAAGAAGAGGCGGTTCGGAACTTGCGTTCGCAAGGTGCCCAAGTCGTCACTTGTTTGCGTGCGGCGATGTCTCAAAGAGAAAATGTAGGTGAAAGGTCTGGTGAATAATGCAAAACGAAATTCAACTGATCCCAACGCCCGAGCTTGCTTCTTTATTTGGCTATAATGAGGCCTCTGCATCATTCTACGATTTTTGCCGCCGCACAGGTATAGCGCCTGTGCCGGGGAGACGGGGTTGGTATGATCCAAAGCTGGTGCGCGCAAGATTGGATGCTGTGCAGGGCATGACGGAGGCCATGAGAGATGCGGTCTCCAAGCCAAGCCTAGTTGCACAACGCAGAGCTCGACGTGCCCAAGAGTAACCTGCCTAAAGGCGTGCATCGGATCCGACGCAAAGTTGTTAGCGGCGTGCGTTACCATTTTTATGCATGGCGGGGCGGGCCAAAGTTCTGGGAAGGAACTTTACCCAATCCAAAGGAACCTGAGTTTTTCCATGCGTTTACTGAATGCGGAAAGCCAGCGAAACCTTCCGAATACCTGACCTCGCAATTGGTCGATGATTTTCTTTCGAGCGCGTCATTGCCCAAAGCGCAACGATCAAAAGTAGATATTCGCAAATGGCTGGAACTGTTTCGCGAAGAGTTTAGCGCGGATCCTGTTGCGATGTTCGAAGAAAGAGCATCGCGCGGTGAGGTCAATAATTGGCGAAAGAAATGGCTTCACTCGCCAAAACAGCACGACATGGCAGGTACTCATGCGACTCGGCTTCTGAATTGGGCTGTGGAAGAGGGAAAACTGAAGGAGCATCACTGCCATAAGCTCAAGAAGCTCTACCAATCGAACCGGACTGAAATTATTTGGACCCGTGGTGATATTGAGCAGTTTAATCGGCATGCACCGGATTGGGTGCAACGGATCTTGACGGCAGGTTGCGAGACTGGATTGAGGGCCGCCGACCTTGTGCAAGTACGGCTTGATCATTTTGAGGATACGCCCCACGGAAAACGCCTACGGTTTCGCACCAGCAAACGTGGTCAAATTGCATACATCCCTGCATCGGAAGCCCTTGAAAGATTGATCGCAGAAACGGGGAATGAGCAAGAAACTTTGCTGGTCTCTGAGCGTGGACAGCCACTTTCGGCTCGTTGGGCGTCGAACCAGATCACCAAATGGCGGCGAGAAGCACAAATCCCGCCATGGATCGATGGGCGCGAGAAAACTTTGTCTGACACACGAGGTACGGCTGCGACACGTTTGCTGAATGTAAGGTGACACTAATTATTTCAGTAACCGGATATCCTGCCCGATGTCATCCACCGCAGCCAGATCTCGCGCGGGTCATGGAAACTCACCGGGCGGGGCAAATATGGCAAGGTCACAGCCGAATGGTCAGAGACCGGCACCGCATCCCTGCACCGGGTCAGCGCCGGGGAGAAATCCCCTGAGCTGAAGCTGCGCCATCCCTACGCCACAGAGGCCGAGGCCCGCCGCGCTGCAGAGGCAGCCCTTCGCGCCAGCCAGTTCGCCAGTGGCAGCATCAGCCTGCAGCTCGGCGGGTTCTTTGGTGACATCGCCGCTGAAAGCCCCGTGGATCTGCAGGGCTTCCTGCCGGAACTCACCGGGATCTGGACCGTCACGCGCGTGACGCACCGGCTGGGGGAAACACTGACCACGAGCATTGATGCGAAGAGAGGGGAGGAAGGGTAAGAACTCAGGCCAGTGGACCAGATGGGCATCGTGGGGTGCGAAGGCCAAAAATGCGCTGGAAGCGGACCTGTCCAACTAACAAGCCCGCGTCCATCACACAACAATGCGAAGACAAGGTTGACATGTCGTTGCCAACAGATGTACCTCCAACACAACCTCAGGGGTATTCATTTTGAGAAAGTACATGAGGTATTTATAGAATTTTTGCTATGATGTGGTTTTCGGGAGAATAAATTGCTTAACACCCAATCGTTCCGCCGTCTGTGTATTGTTCTCCTCCCGTTACTTCTTGCCTTTTGGTACTTGCGCCCCTCAACGCCATTAGGTGAGGTCTGGGGAAAAGAGCAGTTTGATGCAATGGATACATTTAGGGTCACAGAAGAAACTCCCTTTAGGATTGCAGGCATGACACCTGAGCGGATTCTAATAGAGAATGGTTCACCACATGCTCTAATAAAGTATGGAATTCCCCGCTACCTATACCCCACTGCAAACAACTGTTTGACAGGAGAAAATACTGCACAGATTTCGGAGCGAAACCTGCGTTGGAACGAATTCAAGAATGAAGCCGAGCTGGAAGTCTGCCTGTTCCGCGTTCTATCCAAAATGTCGACCAGAGAAACTGTGCTGCCCTGGATTGCAAGTCAGGATATTGTGGATCTTCACATCTATACACAACCAAGCGCAGAAGAGCACATATCCGCATCATTCGCCTGGTTCCCACAAGAAGGCGCCATGTCAGGAGCGTTTTTCGCTGGAGCCCCTCATGACGGCCCAGAAACAGTACAATTGATTTTAGTTTTTCTTTCGTTTGATGAAACTGGTCAGTACCTCGGGTACACGATCAATCTCATAACAAACCAGAATATTAGGAAAACCGGCAATGAATACCCTATCAGAAATTAGGAGGATATTATGGCAACGCTAACAATTGGAAGTACCCCCGTCGGCTTCCCGGTGGGTTTCGCATATTCACACTTGCAAGTTATTCACGACAGCGGCCTAGAACTAGAAGTCGTCGGCGAACGTGCAGATGGTCAGTGGGATATAAGAGCAGCATATCAACCAGCGCCGTATCCAGATGGTTATTTAACAACTTATGAAATAGACTTAGGTGAGGACAGGACCTCTGAGCAAGTTTGGGGCATATTAAACCAAGTCACCAACCAATTTATTGCTGCTCAGAATACTGGTGAGGTGAGCCTCAATTACTCCGCGCTGACGTACAACAGCAATACCTTTGTAAGCACATTACTTTATGTTGTTGGGATTAACGTATCCAATTATATCCCTTCTTACGAGCATCTTGGCAGCACTGGAAATGCACTTTTTTGGGAATCAGATTCTCCAGACCTTCAGTTACATGGGTATGAGGACAATGACATTATCCGCTCGGGGTGGGGAGATGATCATCTATTTGGCATGGATGGGAACGACAATCTCCAAGGTGCAAATGGGGATGATATACTCGAGGGAGGAAATGGAGATGATTTACTATATGGTGGTCGTGATGACGATATTCTGAGCGGTGGTTCAGGACAGGATGAACTTCAAGGTGGACTTGGCGATGATCAACTGGATGGCGGCAGTGGAAATGATATTCTTTCAGGTGGCGACGGTGATGATGTCCTGGATGGCGGTGCAGGCAGCGACATAATATTTGGTGGTGATGGAAGCGATTCTCTGCAAATGGGATTTGGCGAAACGCTAATCTCTGAGGGGGGGAAGATTTCCCCGTGATCTACGGTGGTCTGGCAGATGTTCTGGACGGCGGCAGTGGTGCAGACACCCTACAGGTGCAAGGTGAGATTTACGCCGGTGAAGTTGATGGGGTGCTTGCTCTGGCAACGGTTAGCTCAGGAGGTTTCGACGACGATGCGGGATTGCCCGTCACAACCACCAATCTGGCGTTTAATGTCGAAATTTTGTCGGGTAGTGGCTCTATTGACTTCAGCTATTATACCGGCGGCATCACCTGGGATGCAGAAGATAGCGTTGTTCATTACGACAACAGTTCTTTGCTATTGAATGGTGACTTCACTGTGACCGGCTCATCGGGTGATGACCACATGACCGGGGCCGGAGACGGTGTTCTGACCGGGGGGCTCGGCGATGATACTCTGATTGGGGGCGACGGAGACGTCTTGCTTGGTGACAGTGGCGATGACTACCTGATCAGTGGTGGCAATGGGGGCGTACATGGCGGAGCCGGGAACGATATCATTGAGGCAAAGACCGGCGACAGTATCTCCGGCGATGCGAACGATACACTCACCTTAGATGGTGTACCCATCACTGGCGACATCATTGAGGGCAATGGCAGTCTAATACCATATGGCGATGATCTACTGGCCGATCTGAAATCGCGGGACGTGGTTATCTTTGTCACACCAAGCCTGCTACAGTTCCACTATGATGGCACACAGGCCAGTATTATCTGGGATGGTTACATAGTTCTGAATCCGGACGACAGCAACTTTACACCTGAGGGAAGGTTCATTCGTTCAACAGCCGATGCGACAATCGGCTTTCAGTTTGGAGATTTCGGCATTCAGCCAAGTGGGATTACCGGGGATCCCCGGGCATACGGGCTTGTAAATGATGTGCGGATCGCTGACCTGCCGATAGGTGAAATCACAGGATCTGACCCTGGAAGTTTCGATCAGAACCCTGACAATTTTCTTTCAGATCTGCATATCAGCTATGAGGATTTGTCTGACTATCACGATGCCGCTGAGAGTTTGGGGGAGGATGGTTTTGGTGATGTGATTGGGGGCTCTTCTAACGACGATACACTGTCTGGCAGTGATGGAAATGAAAGGCTACGCGGCGGAAACGGCAATGACCATCTGACAGGTGGGGGCGGCAATGATGCATTCATCTTTGCAACAGGCGATGGCCACGATACGATTTCTGATTTCGATCCGGAACAGGATCAGATTTTTGTGGATGGAGGTATAATCTCTGACCTCGGAAACCTGCCGGAAGGAATGACTGTCACAGCCACCTCTGAACAACTCATCCTGCATTATGGTAGCGGAGATACAATTACCATACTCTCATCTCCCGCTTTGATTTCAGCATATCCCGAGCTGTTTGGGTTTACGGATACAAATGTTATTTCAGGTACGGAAACAGCCGATGTTATCAATGGTTCATTCGTTGATGCGAATGGCCATGTCCTAAACAACACAGGACAGCTTCTGCATGGGTTTTCTGGCGATGATCTTATCTCAGCCGGGGATGGCAGTGATCTGATCTTTGGCGGGGACGGTGATGATACCATTTACGGCCGGAAAGGCTGGGATACCATTTATGGCGGGAACGGTAATGACACCATCAGCGGCAACAAGGGGCTGAACACCCTGTATGGTGATGCCGGGAATGATACCATTTACTCCGGTGAACATTCCAGCAAGCTGTATGGTGGGACAGGCGATGACACTCTGGTTGCCCATTTCAAGAAAAACGTTCATCACACACTGACCGGCGGCGAAGGTGCGGACAGTTTCGTTTTCAACCTGGGCTCCACGAGTAAATACTCCCGAGCGACAGTCACCGATTTTGAGCTTGGCCAGGACACGCTTATCATTGGTGGCAACGAAGTGGACCTGCAGGCACCCGGAGCAGGTATTGACGTTTCTCAGACGGATGATGGGATCCTTGTCGAGTTCAATGATAACGAATGGGTCTTGCTCGAAGGGATTTTTGATCTGATCTGAGTGCCCCCAAATAAATCCAACGTGCCCGGAAAATAATCCGCCGGGCACGTACTTTAAATGCGATGTCCGTTTTGACCGGCAAAACAGATTTTATGCTGCTGCAATTTTGATTGTCAGAAACTGAAAAAATTCGTGGCGAGCTACACCGGCAAAGGGAACTCGCGAAGCGCGCTCAAGAGGCAAGAAATCAAATGGAACGAAGCAAGACCGAAACGTGAAAGTTTCAAGGGTTGTTTCAAAAATGGCAGTGAAGGAGAGGAAGGATGACGCAAGTCATTGATTTTATTGGAGGCGAGTACCGGAATCGAACCGGTGTACACGGATTTGCAATCCAAGAGATTGTCTTTAGAAAGCAATAATTTAGTATTGAAAAAGTATCAAGACAAAACCAGAACTATTGGTGAACTTGATACCACAATGTTTTTTGGCGGAGGTGTGTTATGACTAACTTGCGCCCCTTCAAAGAAATCCAGCTCCAGTGGTTGCGCCTATTACTGGCTGATACATCACTCAGCGCCCGTGCGGTGCAGTTCGCCACATACCTTGCTGTGGTTCGGTACAACGATAATTATGGCAAAGCATGGCCATCACACGCGACGGTTTGCAAAGATCTCGGGCTGAAGAGCGAAAAGACCATCCAGCGTCTGATCAAAGAACTCGATGGCAAGTGGTTCGAGATCAGGCGCGGGAATGGTCAAAAGCAGTCCACCGAATACGTGCCTTCCAAAACATCGCATCAGGCAGCTCAAGATTTACGTGAAAAAGAAGAGACTGGAAAGACGGACAAAATTGTCCACCTTCGTGGGCATGAAGGCGGACGTTCTTGTCCACAAACCCAGACAGAAATGTCCCGGCAACCCGGACAAAAATGTCCACCAATAAAAGATAAAGAAAAAACAGGCGCGAACGCGGGATTTACCTAATGAAGGGCAATCCCGCATTGCACTCAAATATGTCCCCGGAGGTGGCGGTGTTTTCGAGCGAGAATGGGATGAGCGTTTGCAATCTGCTGGGCTTGAACGGTTGGATCGCATGTTTGAGCAGGTCATCGATGAGCAAGGTAGGCGTTGCTATCTCTTGCCCGGAAATTGGCCAGAACCGCGTGGCAGTTCGGGTTGGTTGCTCCAGCTTTCTCAGATTTACCGATTGTCTGGGTGCGATGTGCCTTCGGAAATACAGCAAGCGATCCAAGCTGAATCTGCCTCAGGTGTTGGAGTTGCGGCATGAGTGAAGCCTCGTTCAAATCCTTCGTCCGCGCGGCAAATGTCAAATCTGGCTCTACCGGCAAGAGCAGCATGGGCGGCATTGAGGCCCATGCCAAACGGCTGGATAAGACGGCCTTGCTGCGCCGCATCCGTGAATTGGACCCGTTGGCATGGTCTAAGATCGGATCTGGTGTCAACAGCGGCGGTTGTGACATCTGGGATGCGTTCAAACGCCACAAAGCAGAAACCGGTGCGGTCGAACGTGGTGGGGCTTCGCTTGCGTTGCACATGTTGGTGGGTGTGTCGAGGGAATGGCTTGAGGAAGATGGTCGGGATCCGCATTCCGAGGAAAATGACCGCATCCAGAAGCTGTTTTCTGAGGCCAAGGCTTGGGCCGAAAGCTGGGCCGGTGGAGGTTCGGTCATTCACACCCGGTTCGATCTGGACGAACAAGGTAGCGGCAATGTCGATGTGTTGGTTGTTCCGACACGGATGCAGCGGCGAAAAACCCGAAAAAAGGCCGCAACCAAGGAGGTGCTGACCATTTCCACCCGTATGGCAAAGGAAGAGCTGCGCAAGTCTCTCAACGCCAAAACCTCTGGGCAGGCCATGCAAACCAGTTGGAATGATTGGTGTCGCGAACGAATGGATCTGCGCATTCAACGCGGCACCAGCCGGGAGCAGACCCAACGCAAACACATCCATGCCGATGTGCTACGTGCCGAGGGTGACAAACAGCGGGCCAAACATCAGGCAGCGATGGACGCTGTTGAATTCCAGAGGAGAGAGGCCACGGTGCGAGCTGAAGCCGAAGCCAAAGCGGCCAGCGATGCGCTGCTCTTATGGGCCAAAGCGGCAACGGGCCCGTATCACGGTCTTCTTTTGTATGATCTGAGCGATGAGCTACGCCAAGCATATGATCTGCATCGTATGGTCGCCGAGATGCATCAATCGGCACTCGAATCTGAAAAAGAGAACTATCTGTTTCCCAACCAAAGAACATTGCTCCACGAACTGCGCAATTCTGAACCTGACCCTGACCGGTACGTTGCCGGGGCATTAGCCGAGGAAGCTGCCAAAGGCGTCGTGGGGCTGGAGGTAATCCAACGTATTTCGGACCTGATGCTCCGGTTGTTGCAGCGCATCGTGGAGGCCGTGACACCACACCTGCTACACCATTGGACACGTCAAGACGGCGGGCACAATTGGGATACAGCGACTGCACGATTGTGTTTAGGATCTGACGAACTGGTGGATCTGGAAATGCGGGCGGAACGCGAAGCGGAAGAATTGCGGGCAGCGGAGCCTGTTTTTCGGCGGCTGGCAGAACGCGGGGCCGATTTCAGGCACTGATCTACGATGACCTAAAGTGACCTACTTTATTCCCACTTTTAAGTGGTAACGCACTACCACTTATCCGCCTGCGTCGGAGCGCTCCGCTTAAGTGTGCGCCCTGCGGGGCCGGAATTCGCTGAAGATGTATGGGTAATTTAACGTAAAAACGTATTGGTGCGATAGCGTCTTGGTGTCGTGATCGTGCATAATTTACGGGCGGGAACTCCTATCAAACCCTACCTTCCCCTGCCTTGTGAGGGGCGATGTCAGGTGGGGTTTGGCTTGTAGCGATAGCCGGAAAATCCACATGAGCGAGACGCCAAGTATCGAGCGATTGTGGGGTTTCTGGCGGGCAGTATCACGTTACCTCTATTCTAAGTGTCCACTTAGTTTGCCCCCTATGGCCGCATAGATTGTCTTTTTCTGGCAGCGCCGCTGAGCCTTTCGAGAGAAGCGGCCCTTCGGCCAGAGCGCGGCGAAAGAGAAAAAAGAGCCCATGTTGACCGATGCTGCACTGTGCATGAACGTCTGCGATCAGCCGCATAACTTGTGTTTGTTGTCGGAAATGCGATATCGAATTGTAGTGCTGGATCGGCGCATATTCTATGGAGAAGTTACTTGATGGTATTACTGCGCACACTAATGCTACCCGCAATTGCAATCGTTACAGTGCTAAACGCTCAGGTGGCTTTTGGACAACAAGAAGCAGTGTTCCCTGGTTGGATAACAGGATGTTCGGCGGGACCATTCGGCAGCGAAAAATGTCCAGCACGAGGGGCAGCAGAAGTCATGTCATCGCTGCCGATAGGCATGTTAGAACGCGATCTTCCCAATGCAGATTTCGAAACCTTTGCGCTGGAAGAGGCCATGCGTCGGGTAGGTGCTGTCGCACTCCAAAAAGCCTCAGGCGGCAGTTGCGACACCGCAGACCAAGCTTTAGTTGCAGCAGAAATCATGCGAACAAAAGTCCCAACCCAATCCCGCCTGACGGGTGTTGAAGCGGAGCTCTTTGGTCATCTTGTTCGCATCGTGGAAAACGCAATTGGTTATGTAGTCGACGATTGCTGATGTTGAACTGTGTAGCGGATTCCGCGAACGCCCGGTTCTTGCGGAAAAGGTCACTTACTGACGCGAAGGTCAAATTCGTCTGACGTTCGACAAGAAGTGTGGAACGTCACGAACCTTTGACTCTTTCGGCCACTAAAACCTCAGGAAACAAGAAAACCACGTCATTCAATTCTGACCCCATACGAACAGCAGCCGTTCGGGGAAAGCGCAGCGAAGGCCACGAACGAGCCGATACTGTTGAAAAACTCCGTTTTTGGCGAAATCGGTGAAAATTTTGTCCGTACAGCGCGACCAATTTTTCAAGGCGAGGGGTTCGGCCAAATTGGCCTTCTGCCGCTCATGTGGCAGCTCACTGCGCCTCATGGCAAATCTCATCTGACTTTTCGGCATCACGGGTTCTGTCCGAAAAATTACGACATCTGAAATTCGGAGTTTTTCAACAGTATCAGCCCACTTCAACCGATGCTGCGCTCGTCACGAATGGCGGCTTCCCCAAAACGGTCTCGATAGTCCGTCGGCAGGATGCCCAGCAGCTTCACGAAACTCCGACGCATCTTCTGTTCAGTTACAAACCCCGAAAGTGATGCTATTTCCTTTATGGGCTTCCTGCTGCCTTCCAAATAAATACGTGCGATGGAAAGCCTTCGCTCCTCAATAAAGCGTGAAGGTGTTTGGCTAAATTCATGCGTGAAATCGCGATGTAGCGTGCGTTCGGTCGTTCCTGCAATCTTGGCCATCCTTTGTACGCTCCATGGCGCGGTCGGATCTTGTTCGATGCGGTTGTAGAGGTCGCTGAGACGTTTACTGGATGTCGCCTGTGCCTTGAGCGGAGCAGAGTACTGGGATTGTCCTCCCTGCCGTTGCATGAAGACCACCATTTCTCGGGCCACACCGAGTGCAACACGCCGCCCATGATCCGCTTCTACAAGCGAAAGGGCAAGATCAATGCCTGTCGTCACGCCCGCCGAACAATGAAACTTGCCATCACGTGTGAAAATCTCATCCAGGTGCCAATCAACCGCCGAAAATTGCTCGTGAGCCAGTCCTGTCCGTTCCCAGTGAGTCGTGGCTTTCCTGCCATCCAATAGTCCAGCAGACGCGGTAAGAAGGCTGCCCGAGCAGATCGACACGAAACGCTCCACATGTGGTTCGATTCCTGTCAGGAAGCCTTGAAGTGAAGGGTCGTCCAAGCGATGATCGACACCGGGGCCGCCGGGAACAACAAAAACGTCCGGACCGACGACTGTAGCAAATGAAGTATCGGAGCGTAGCGTTAACCCGGTGTCGGTCGCGATATCCCCGCCGTCTTCAGTCGCAATGATGACGTCGTATGCTTTCCAGCCCAGAACCTTGTTCGTGGATGCGAATACTTGCGCGGGACCAGCCACATCCAGAAGCAAGACACCATCGAAGCCTAGGACGAGAACGGAATGAAGGCGCTTTGTCTGATTGTGAAGGTTAGTAGCCATTTTCGACATCAGCCACGGGAGGTAGGTTGTTGTCAACAAAACCCTGCAAAGCGAGAACCATCCCATGTCGCGTACCTTTATCACTGATGTCCCGGGCGTACCTGCATCGCCGTCTCCAATCTCCAACGCTGTAGTTGTTGGGAACACCTGCCATATCTCCGGACAACTGGCCGTATACGACGAAGGGTATCGACCGGGTAGCGCAGGCGAAGAAGCTGGACGCGCTTTCGATCTGGTGTTCAAGGTCGCTCACGCCGCAGGTTTTAGCTCGGATGAAATTGTTTATGTCGACATCGCCTTTGCCGATATTGAACGCGATCTGGCGCAGGTAAACGTGGTTTGTCGCAATCGTTTTTCACGCTTCCCGGCAAGGACAGTTTACGAGGCCGCAAGACTGCCCTTTGGAGCTAAAATAAAGGTACAGGCTATCGCCATGAAAGATAGCGTATGATGGTGAAAACAGAGGTATCTCAGAACAGGAACATTGCTGTGTTCTGTGGGTCGGCGCCGGGCAAGAACTACGACTACGAGTCCAAGGCATTTGAGGTGGGACAGTCATTGGCCAAGGCAGGTCATCGGATCATATTTGGTGGAGGTCATGTGGGTTTGATGGGGGCCGTGGCAGATGGGTGCCTTGATGCCGGAGGGCGCATCATCGGTGTCATGCCAAGGGCGCTTGTAGAACGCGAAATCGCCCATCAAGCTCTAACCGAGCTGATCCTTGTCGAAGATATGCATGAACGCAAAGCCGAGATGGCGGATCGCTCAGATGCGTTCATAGTGCTACCCGGCGGAAGCGGAACACTTGAAGAATTCTTTGAGCAGTGGACATGGGCGCAGATCGGCTACCATGAAAAGCCGATTGGGTTGATCAATATCAACGGTTACTTCGATCCGCTTTTGATGATGTTTGACCAGATGGTTCATTGCGGTTTCCTGTCAGATACGCATCGAAAAATGCTCTTTGACGGTGCAGACGCAGACGAGTTGCTGACTGGATTTGCTACTTATTTGCATCCCCCGGTGAAGAGTTATTATCCAAGGAAATGACGCGGCGAAAGTGCCAGGAGAGTCCAAGCCTACAATTTTGTCATGACACAGCGAATGGCCGGAATTAGATATCTCAGTGTCGCGGAAATCAATGCATAGCCCGAAATATCCCTCCAAGTGTGGTTGCGTCGGATGCCGGGGAAACAACTAAATGAACGAGAAAACGTCAGACACATGCTCAATGCTTGGAGCCTTCAATCTGAGATCTGGCTATGATCTTGGTACCTTCAAACCCGCCTTCGACGCGTTCTGTGACCATCTAAAACAAACTGGCTATCTGCATTCGCACCGACTTTGGCAGCGCGCACTTCACGAAGGTTCTGGTGGACCTGAACGATGGTTCCATCGATTAGCGCGTATTCGAGGTCGACGTCTCCGCTCATAGCATTGAAAAGACTCTCGAATACTCCGGCCTTGGCCCACCGGCGAAACCGCCGGAACTGGCTGTTCCAGTGACCAAAGGCAGGCGGCAGGTCGCGCCATGGCGACCCAGTTCGCACCCGCCAGAACACCGCTTCCAGAAACAGGCGATTGTCCTTTGCAGTGGCACCGGCATCACTGACCTTACCCGGTAGATGCGGCTCGAGCCGCTGCCATAAGATGTCGGAAACCACAAACCGTTGCTCGTTCATTCAAACCTCCATTTTGGAAGTTTGAATCAGAAATCAGACCCAATGGAAATCCTGATTGTCCACAGGCCCTAGTAGAGGTGTAAAGCAATGACAAACATATCGGGAAAAGATGATTATTGGGGCATTATCCCCGACATACATGCTGACATGTCCCTCTTAGAGGCTGCTCTAGATAACCTAAACCACGCGCAGGTTGAACGGTTTGCTTTTCTAGGCGATTTTATCGATGCGGGAAATTCTGTGTCACACCCCAATGACCAAGGTGTTTTAGTGCGCGTCAGGCAGCTCATTGATCAAGGAACAGCATGTGCCGTGATGGGCAATCACGAACTGAATGCTATTTTATTCCATTCGACTGGAGATGATGGGCTACCTTTGAGAGAACATTCAAAGAAAAATTGCGCGCAACATCAGAGCTTCATTGATCAGTTTGATACCAATCCTACTGAGAAAAACGACTGGATTGACTGGTTTCTAGGTCTGCCGCTCTGGTTGGAAAACCAAGAATTTAGGCTTGTTCACGCGTATTGGGGGCAGTCTGAAATCAATATGATTGCGGCCAGACGGCCAGATGGCCGGTTGCAGCGCGAAGACCTACCGGAAGTTGCCAGTCAAAATACCGACTTTGGCAAGGCCGTTCAAACTCTTGTCTGCGGTCCTGAGATCGCGCTTCCTGATGGTCTTTGGTTCGAAGACTTTAGAGGAAATAAACGTCATGACGTTCGCGTTGCATGGTGGCGATCAGGCGCTAAATCTTGGCGTGATATTGGTCTGTCAGTTCCAAGCCCGGAAGCGCTGCCAGATGGGTTATTTTCAGGGGAACTGGATGATATTTGGTATCCGTCGGGTGAGCGCCCGGTCTTTTGTGGGCATTATAAAATGAGAGGAACACCCCGACTGGAAACCACAAATGTGCTTTGTCTAGATCATCCCCAAGATCCGCACTGCTTCAAATTCACGGGACAAGATCTGCACAATCTAAATCTGATCAAGATTCTTTGAACTACATTCCGAACTCATCAAAGTTGACGTTGGTGCGAACGCAGCGAATTTACCCTTTGTCCGCGTCTTCCCTATTCGATAGTGGCGCCTCGAACGGCTGGTTTCGATAAAATCTGCGCATCCGCCAAACTATCTGTCAGTCCATACCTATGCACCGCCATAGCACTACCCCACTTCGATAAGGAATGTCGGGTCAAACTCAGCGCCCTCACCGGGATAGCCGCGCTGGTTCGTCACAAAACGGATGGGACCGTGATTGCCATGCCCGGTCCAGATTTCGCCTTCATGAGAATGGCCCCAGATCCATGTGTGAATGTCATGGGTTTTGATCTCGTCCCACAGGTGACAGGCAAAACCGTTATTCATCGCCCGTTTTTGTTCACCACCAATTGTGCGCCACGGGGCGATGAGCTGGCGTACCGGCAGGTGGTGAGTCATGACAAGTGTTGAACCGTCATGAGGCGTTGCCAGAATGTCAAAAATCGCTTCCTTGTCCTGCATGTGCCGTGCTAGCATGTCGGTGATTGTGAATGCCTTGCCCGGCGCGGTGCGAATAGCGCGGTAATCCTGCATACCAGCGGAGACTAGCATCCGCGCCAGATGATCGTAACCGGGATAGAGTTGCAAATCTGTCCAGAACGTTGCGCCAATGATGCGAATACCGGCGATTTCAGTCGCTGCGCCATGCAGTACCCGGACATCCAGCCCCTCGCCACACAACTCAGCCAGCTGGCGTTGTTCATTCGCCAATAGTTCCGGCCAAACCGAACCATAAGCCTCATGATTGCCCCAGATCGCCACCACTGGGCATTGGTATTTCCGCGCGGCCTGCGCGGGAATGTCCAGATGCCGCCCTTTGGTATGGGTGTCGCCAGCAATCAGAACTCCGTCCACCGGGGCAGTCAGGTCAGGAAGATCAAAGCCTTCCCAGAATTCGTCGTGCAGGTCGCTCCAGACCAGAAATCGTGCCATCTGACACCTCCGTTGTGTAACAGGGCGGTAAGGTGACCCTCCCACTCAGTAAATCAGAGATCGTCTATCAGCTTTCCGGATCAATCATGATGCTATGAAATTGATGCAATCAGCTACTTTCCATAATTATCTCTGACCGGAAAATGTCACCAATGGTCATGGAGGCGAACCCTTTGCCGCTTTTACTCATGCTTCTTCCTAACCCAGATGCCCAACTGATATCAGATTCTGACAAAAGGCCTTCTATGCTTGGATTGGATTGCATTTCGTCGACGGCATCTTTTTGAATTCCCTGCCTTAAGACTACGCGATGAACCTGCTTTTCATCAACGACTACAGGTCTGGGCAGCATAAAATGTCTTTCTCGGCCAACATAATTTTCTGCAAATTGAACCGTGCGCTCTCTTCTTCCAAGTTCTTCGCGGGCACGTTCATCACGCAGTTTCGTTTCATAAATTTCACCGCTGAAATCCTTGGACGCACGGCGTGCCTTGAAAAACACATCATCATGCGGAGAGGCCATGGTTTCAGCCGCAGTCTCAAAACCCGATTGGCGCAAGACTTTTGACACGACGCATCTTGTTGCAGCATCATCCGCAAGTGCCATATCTGAATCGTTAATCCGGAACGGATCTTCTGGCGCTGGATCAATGATGGTCAACCGGCTGGGCGCGCCATTCGGAACGCCAATCTGAAGTCCGCTGACGAGGCGTTGTCCTGTATGTCCGTGGGGGAATATGATTGAGCGTTTCTGGGCAATGCCGCCTGAAGGCGGAGGACCAACATCCCCCAATTGCCGGGCACTGTATCCAGAGCCGGATTGCGTTCCTTTGCACTCGATCACATGCCATACGCCGGTGGTGTCCCGTGCCACAAAATCTGGAGTTTTGTTTGGGCCACGCTTAGCCGTTCTTTGTTGCGTTGCACCTAACCGCGGTGCCAGATGTTCAACGAAATACTGCCCGTCCACTATTCGGTCTAGGTCAAAGCGCTCACTTAGCCAGAGGAGTGGTGCCCCCATTCCGAAGTCGTCGCTTAAGATTGTTTTCTGGTGCGCATCAAGCTCTGAAAAACTGTTAGTTAGCCGCAGGTCAGGGTCTGGCGTAATTGCCGACAAGTACCTGACCCATGCCCAAAATTCGCTTAGGGAGACACCCGTAGACGTTGTAGGCGTGGTTAGGTAGCCAATCATAAGTAGCATTGCAGGAAAGCTCATATCCCACGACACGGTTCCCCTGTGAAAGGTGCTTGGAAATAAGGGCGGAGTTCCGGGAGGCGGCCAAGAGGACGCCACCACGTCAACGGTAAGATTTCTATTCAATGACTTCCCTCAGAAATAATTTATTTCAGCGACTTAGGTGATGTTATTGATTGTTTATTGTCTAAGTTCAGTATGTCGCAAGGAATTTTAAAACAGGCTCATAAGGAAAGCATGCTATTGTAGGGTTTCTTGTGTTTATTGCAGATAGTGCTGGATCGTATCCAGCGCCTTGGCTGATCCGGCAAGGCTGAACCGGTGACTGCGCCAACTAAAGTTGATTTCAACCCATTCTGCCGCACGGACATTGGTGACAAACGAGTTAGTCGCGCCCATGCCTGTTGTTGAGAAATTATCAAACAGAATCTCACCACCCCGCGCCGAGAAACCCAGCACTTCACCGTTTGAAAATGTGATCTGCACTTGCTGCCCGACCTCAGCGCCAACTCCACCCAACATCACGGACACGCTGCAATTGTTGAAATCGCAGGTTCCATCGGGGCCAAGGTCGTTCATCTCATCGGTGCGGGTGATCCAGATTTCATTGCCGCGCACCCGACGCGGGCTGACGTCGCCGGTTTCATTGGTGTAGGTCCAGAATTCTGCGCCGCCCTCAAGCGATGCTTCGAAATACCAGCCCTCGGCAAATGATGGTGTTGCCATCGCCAACAGTGCGGCTGTCACAATACATTTCATGATTTCAGATCCTCTGCTGGAATATCCACGCCAGCCTGCGACAGCGCTTGAATGATCAACTGACTCATGGTCAGCCCCCGTTTCAGGGCTTCGATCCGCAGGGATTTATGGCCCTCATGGCTGATGTAAAACGAAGTGTGTTTCAGGGCAGGTTTGTCGCTCATCTGTATGGACTCGCCATGCGCAGGTTGGTGAAGGTGTATATTAGTGTCGTGACACCTTCGACGCTCAACCCATGCTCGACGAAGGATTTGTCCTCGATCCGGGCAATGATGTTCAGCCCGCCTTCGGGGTTCACCGACAGATCAAACGAAGCCTCATTTTCCGGCGACAACAGCTTGCGTGGCGTTGACCAATCCACCACCGCATCCGCTGGCACCAGCTTACGCCGCAAGCTAATCTGGGCATCTTCGAGAATGTCGATCAGAATCTCCAGCATTTCAGCCCAGCGTTCATGATCTGCGATGGATTGCGGTGCCTGTTCAAATTCCAGCCAGCTTGGATGCAAAATGGGCTTCACCAGCTCAAGCATTCGGCGCTCAACGCCCTTTGGATCGTCTTGCATCATCGGTACCATTTTTCTGGGAGTTTCGGGATGAGATAGCGGGCCACCCATGCCAGCCCAGCGACAAACACGGTCGGGATTGACAAAAGCAATGCGCCGACACCTGATCCCATGGCGGCAACAATCAACACGCCAAAACCAAGCATCCCAGCCACGATCACCAACGGCCACGACCGCAAAGCGTAGCGATCCGCTGTCCACCCCGGTGCCAATATGCCCTTTTGCGCCCCACAAGCCGCGCAGGTGGTCGCCTCAGCGTGAAGATCAGTCATGCAGTGGGGGCAATGGGGCATTGGGAAAACTCGAGTTAGTGTCAAAGTGCCAAAGCAATAACCCAAAATGGGATAATCCGCAATCAGGATTATCCGAATTCCGGATTTATTCGGAGTTCACACTATGGGAAGAACCTTACGCAGCCCCGGGCATTTGGCCCTGATGGCCGCACTTAAGAACGCGCGCCTAGCCGCTAACCTGACACAGACAGAACTGGCTCATCGGCTGGATCGCCCTCAATCCTTCGTCGCTAAGTACGAAAAGGGTGAACGCAAGATTGAGGTTGTCGAATTCGTGCATGTTGTCCGCGCCATCGGTTGCAATGCCGTTGATGTGCTGGAGGCTGTCCAACATGCTGAGTTTGCGGCCTGACACAATCTGTAGTGGATCGAATGGGGCTGAACCGCTAGAAACATAAGTGGTAGGGTTTCGAATCCCATCACAATAAAAATATGTCATTTGAGGCCGTTACGCGATGCAGCTGCAAGAAATTTTAAATACCTATCGACAAGCTGCACGTACCGAGCGTGAAAAAGGCGATTACTTTGAAAAGCTGGTGCGCGTTTTCCTTGAGAACGACGATACGCAAAAGCAATTCTATTCCGAGGTCGTGCCTTTCGCGGATTGGGCAAAATCTCAGGGCTGGAGCAACGTAGACACCGGCATTGATCTGGTGGCGACGCTAGCGGACGGTGCTGGTTATGCTGCGATCCAGTGCAAATTCTATGCACCTGACCACAGCATCCAGAAGCCGGATATCGACAGCTTCATTTCGGCGGCGTCTAACGATCTGTTCACACGACTGGTCATCGCCGACACCACGCAGAAAGAGCTTGGTCGCAACGCCAAGGAAACGCTTGAGAAGCTGTCCAAGGAATGGAACCGCATTGGTATCAATGAGTTGGAAGGCAGCCGGATTGACTGGTCCCAGTTTGTCCGCACGGGGACAGTCAGCCTTGAAAAAAAGAAGACCCCTAAACCTCACCAAATCCAAGCAATCAAGGAAGTGACGGAGAAACTGGCCGTTGCCGATAGAGGCAAGCTCATCATGGCTTGCGGCACCGGCAAAACCTTCACTGGTCTGCGCATTGCCGAGACTTTGGCCGGACAAGGCAAACGCGTTTTGTTCATGGTGCCATCGCTAGCGCTGATGTCCCAGACCGTGCGAGAATGGAAAAACGACTGTCAGGAAGAGTTCACCGCCTTCTCGGCCTGTTCCGATACCAAGGTCGGACGCAGGGCCGATGCCGATAGCCTTGATCTGAATGTGCATGATCTGGCTTTCCCAGCCACAACTGATCCGGAGAAAATCGCGCGTCAGGTTACAGATGCACCTGCGGATCGAATGACGGTGGTGTTTTCTACCTATCACTCAATCGATGTGTTGACCCGCGCCCAGAAACAGCACGGCCTACCTGAATTTGATCTGGTGATCTGTGACGAAGCCCATCGAACAACAGGCGTCAAACTGAAAGAGGAAGATGACGCCAGCGTATTTATGCGCATTCATGACGACGCTTATGTCACGGCCAAAAAACGACTCTACATGACTGCGACGCCCCGCATTTTCGCGGATACAGCCAAACGCAAGGCTGATGACCACGATGCAGAATTGGCTTCGATGGACGATCCCAAAAAGTTTGGCGAAGATCTGTTCCATCGCGGGTTTGGCTGGGCGGTCGAGAATGAGTTGCTGACCGATTAAAAGGTTGTTGTGTTGGCGGTTGATGAGGGGCTGGTTTCTCAGACCATTCAGAACCGCCTTAAGAACGGGCCGGAACTAACGCTGGATGACGCCACCAAGATTATCGGCTGCTACAAGGCGCTGACCAAAACCGACCTTACCGCTGATCTGGAGTTTGACCCGCGCTCGATGAAGCGCGCATTGGCCTTTTGCCAAACTATCAATAAATCCAAGATCATCGAAGATGAATTCACGCAAGTGGTCGATGAATACATCGGCAACGAACTGATCGACGATACCCGCCACCTGCATACCGAAGTTCGCCACGTCGACGGCAGCTTCAACGCCAGCACACGCGACGAGATGCTGAACTGGCTCAAGGCCGATGCGGGCGATGACAGCTGCCGCATCCTGACCAATGCCAAGGTGTTGTCCGAGGGCGTGGACGTGCCCGCACTTGACGCAATCATGTTCATGCACCCCCGCAAAAGCCAGATCGACGTGGTGCAATCCGTGGGCCGCGTCATGCGCCGGGCCGAGGGTAAGAAGCTCGGCTATGTCATCCTACCGGTCGCCATCCCGCCCAATACCAAGCCCGAAGATGCGTTGAATGATAACGAACGCTACAAGGTGGTCTGGCAGATCCTCAACGCCCTTCGCGCCCATGATGAGCGGCTGGATGCGCGGATCAATCAAGCCGATCTTGGCGAAGATATCAGCGACAAGGTCGAACTGGTCAGCATCTCATCAGAAAGCGAGCTGAAAGAGCTGACCGCAGTTGTCGATGATTTCGACACCAACAAAACCAAGGCCGAGCGCACCGGCGCCGGTATCGGCGATGATGCCCCGGAACGCCGCACCAGCGATGATAGCGATCAGCAGGGCGCATTTGTCTTCGACGAATTCACTCGCGCCATCATGGCCAAGATCGTGGAAAAATGTGGCACCCGCGAATACTGGGACAAATGGGCCAAGGATATCGCAGAAATCGCCCAGACTCACATCACCCGTATCACCGCCATCGTCGCGCAGGACGGGCCGGAGCGCACTTCATTCTTGGCCTTCGTAGAAGAGCTTCAGGATGATCTGAACCCCGAAATTTCCGAGGCCGAAGCGATTGAGATGCTGGCCCAGCACCTCATCACCAAACCCGTCTTCGACGCCCTGTTCAAAAGCAGTGATTTCACCAAGGAAAACCCGGTCTCCCGCGCGATGGAGATCGTGTTGGGTCAGCTCCATGAACACAATTTGGCCAAGGAAAGCGAAAGCCTTGCCAAATTCTATGCCAGCGTTGAACGCCGCGCCGCTGATGTTGTCACTGCGCATGGGCGGCAAGAGCTGATCCTCAAGCTCTATGACAGTTTCTTTAAGGGAGCATTCCCGGTGCTGACCCAACGGCTGGGCATCGTCTACACCCCGGTCGAGGTGGTGGATTTCATCCTGCATTCCGTCAATGACGTGTTGAAATCCCAGTTCAATCAGACGCTTGGATCAAAGGGCGTGCATATCCTTGACCCCTTCACTGGCACGGGCACCTTCATCACACGTCTGCTGCAATCGGGGCTGATTTCACCCGAAGAGCTGGAGCATAAATACAAGCACGAAATTCACGCCAATGAGATCGTGCTGCTGGCCTATTACATCGCCGCCGTGAATATCGAAACGGTCTATCACGAACTGGCGCAAGGGGAGCTGAGCGATGATGCCCCTTACGAGCCGTTCAAAGGCATCCTTCTGACGGATACATTCCAGATGTACGAGCAGGAACGCGACATGATCGCCAACCTGCTGCCGGACAACTCGGAACGCCGGACCAAGCAAAAAGCGCTGGATATCCGCGTCATCATCGGCAACCCGCCCTATTCGTCTGGGCAGAACAGCGCCAACGATAACGCCGCTAATATTGGCTATGCGCAACTGGATGAGAAAATCCGCGATACATATGCGGCTGAGTCAACCGCGACCAACAAGAATTCACTTTATGACAGCTATATTCGCGCCATCCGCTGGGCCAGTGATCGGATCGGGGACGCAGGTGTCATGGCCTATGTCTCCAATGCCGGATGGGTAGAAGGCAACGCGGCCGACGGGTTGCGCAAATGTCTGGCTGATGAATTCAGCGATCTTTACGTGTTCCATCTGCGGGGCAATCAGAGAACGTCTGGCGAGAAGTCGCGCAAAGAAGGTGGCAAGATATTCGGCTCAGGCAGCCGCGCACCGATTGCAATTTCAGTATTCGTCAAGAACCCAGATGCAACTGAACATGGTCGCATCCATTTCCACGACATCGGCGATTACCTCGATCAAAAACAAAAGCTGGCGATTGTGCGTGATTTCCGATCTGTGGATGGGATCACGAATGCCAATGGCTGGAAACCAATCACGCCCGATGAAAACAACGATTGGCTGGATCAAGTGGATCGCAGCTTTGACAAGTTTATCGAGATCGGGAGCAAAGAGAACGCCAACACCGAAGCCGTGCTGTTCAAAAATTACACTCGCGGAATTGAGACTGGTCGAGATGCTTGGGTTTTGAACTCCTCACAAGCAGTAGTTCAATCCAAAGTGACGGCGATGGTTGCACAATATAATCAAGATCTTCATCAACTACAGGCCAAATACGGAAGCAATATTCCTGCCGATCGTGTCGGTAGTGAGGTCGAGACTGACACTAAAAAAATCAAGTGGACATCCAGCTTGCTGAGTTCTCTAGCTTCTCAAGAAAGCCTTCAGTCTGACCAAACAAAACTGGCTCCGGCAGTATATCGCCCGTTTTCAAAGCAGTGGCTCTACTATGACAGTACCTTGCTTCACCGTATGGGGCAAAACGCACACATTTTTCCAGAAGGAACAAATGACAATCGGATGATTGTCCTTAAACAGCGGTGGGGTGGATATGGGCAATTTGCTTCGATGGTCGACGGCTTGGTTGAGCTTCAGACAGACGGCGGAACCCAATGCTTTCCCCTCTATCTCTACGAAGACACAAAACCAGATGTCGGCCTCTTTGCTGCTGACAGCTCGGATACTGGCCTGAACCGCCGCGATGCCATCACTGATGACGGGCTTACGCATTTCCAAACCGCCTATCCGGGCCAAGAGATCAGCAAAGAGGATCTGTTCTATTACATCTATGGCCTACTGCACTCGCCCGACTATCGCGAACGGTTCAAAAACAACCTAGCCAAACAACTCCCCCGCATTCCGGCGGTCAAAAGCTTTGATGACTTCGCCGCCTTCGTTGAGGCAGGCCGCGCCCTTGGCGATCTGCATGTGAATTTTGAAGGTGTCGATCCCTACATGGTCACGTTCAAAGAGGGCGACCACCGCCTGATCCCCGAAGCACAGAACGATCCCGTCGCCTTCTATCGCGTCAAACACACGAACAAGTGGAAATGGGGCGGTAAGGGCAAGGAAAAAGACCTGACCACGGTGATCTACAATGACAACATCACCATGCAGAACGTGCCGCTGGCGGCCTATGACTACGTCGTCAACGGCAAGCCCGCGCTGGAATGGGTGATGGAGCGCCAGATCGTCAAAACCGACAAGAAAAGCGGCATCGTCAACGATGCCAACGATTACGCCAACGAAACAGTCGGCAACCCGCGTTACCCACTGGAATTGTTCCAGCGTGTGGTCACGGTAAGTCTTGAGACGATGAAGATTGTAAACGGCCTGCCGAGGCTGGAGATTGATTGAGGTATTGAGATGAAACTGAAGAAATTTCGCGTAACAGGATTTAGATCTGTAACTGACAGCGGCTGGATCGACGCTTCGGATGTGACGGCGCTGATTGGAGAGAACGAAGCAGGCAAAACCAACCTCCTGCTGCCACTCTGGAAGCTGAATCCATCGGGTGACGGCGAGATCAACTTGCTCGATGACATGCCAAGATCCCGTTACGCTGAGATGCGTGAAGAGCCGGAAAAGCATGATTTCATTAGATGTATCTTTGAGCTTACCGATGCTGAGCGTGACAAAGCCGAGAAGTTTGGCGCGGACCGGTCCAAGACCGAAACCATCGAGATTTGTCGTGATTTCAAAGGTCGGTATGGGATTTGGTTTTGCGATGACAGCGACTTCAAGGTCGGTGAAGCTTACGAGATTAAGGAAGTTTCGGCGATTGAGGAGGGTGAAGAAGCAGTAGAGCCGGACAAGGGGCCGAGTCTTTTTACTTATATCAAGAGTTGGTTGCCCAAGTTCGTATATTACTCGAATTATGGGAACCTCGATGCTCAAATTTATCTTCCTCATGTCGTCGAGAACCTTAGTCGTGATGACCTTGGCGGTAAGGAGGCAGCGAAAGCCCGAACGCTTCGGGTTCTCTTCAAGCTGGTAAATCTCAGCCCTGAAGAGGTTCTTGAATTGGCAAGAGCCACAGGCGTGACTGAGCGCATCAATCAGCATGGACAGCGCGTCAGTGTTGAGGAGAAGACCGAAGAACAGATGCAGGCAGATGATGAGCAGCTCCGCACAAGAGCAGCACTTTTACAGTCCGCTTCGACCAAATTGACCAAGGCCTTCAAGGACTGGTGGAAGCAAGGCGACTATCGTTTCCGGCTTCATGCAGATGGGAATTACTTTCGCATATGGGTTGCAGATGACAGGCGGCCTGAAGAAATCGAGCTGGAAGGCCGTTCGACGGGTTTGCAATGGTTTCTAAGCTTTTTCCTCGTTTTCACATATGAGAGCGAGGACACGCACGACAATGCAATTGTACTTTTGGATGAGCCAGGGCATTCGCTCCACCCGTTGGCGCAGCGCGACTTGTCGACCTTCTTCGATAGCCTTTCTAAGACTCATCAGATCGTTTTTACCACGCATTCACCTTTCATGATCGATGCAGACAGGCTTGATCGCGTACGTAAAGTATTTGTCGACGGCGACGGCGGTACGGTAGCATCTAGCAATTTGGCGGTGAGCAGAGGGAAAAACGCAGAAAAAGGCGCTGGCGCTACCTATGCGGTGCATTCCGCGTTGAATTTGTCGGTTGCTGAGAGTCTACTTCTTGGATGCACTCCGGTGATCGTTGAGGGACCGTCTGATCAACACTATTTGTCTGCGATAAAGAACATTCTGATTTCCAAGGGCCGTATCAATCCAGTGGCTGAATTGGTTTTCCCACCATCGGGCGGAGCTAAAACGGCAAAAATAATCGCAGCGATCCTCATGGGGCGCGATGATGCACTTCCATTTGTTCTACTCGATGGTGATGCTGCTGGAAAACAGGCCGCAAAGTCTCTCAAGGATGGCTTGTATCAAAGTTCAAAGGACTCAGTGCTGACAACCGACCAATTTACTGGTGACATGAAGGCAAGTGAAATCGAAGATCTATTGCCAATTGTTTTGGTGATTCAAGTGTTGGACCGGCTAGAGCGACGTGCTGGCCAAGATTTCGAGGATTTCTACGAAACTGACAAACCAATCGTTCCCCAGATCAAAGCGTGGGCGGTAGATGAAGGCTTTGAGCTTGTGAGTGACTGGAAAATTCAACTCGCACTCGGAGTTAAGGGTAAGCTCTTGTCAAACCCAGACAAGCATGTTGATGACACTTTGCTTGATCGATGGGTCACATTGTTCGAGAGGTTTAGCGGATAGTTAATCATTGAAGTCAGCAGGGAGTTCATTCAATGAATCCCTTATTTTGGCAAGGTTTGCCATTTATTTTGACAGTTTCATGCGCTCATGTTACAAGACATGAGCAACGGAGAATGACCGATGGCAACGATGAATGTTTCTCTTCCGGATCCGATGAAGTCTTGGATTGATGGGCGGCTTGAGGCAGGCAGCTTTAGCAATACCAGTGATTATGTGCGGCATCTGATCCGCCGCGATCAAGAGCGCGAGGAGGCGATTGAGGCCCTGCAGGTCGCGATTGATGAAGGTGTGAACAGCGGTCCGCCAGAGGAATTTGACTTCAAAACCTTCAAGGCACGGATGCGCGAGCGACATGTCCGCAAATAACCTGACGGGATATCAGCTCACGCCAGCGGCCCAAAACGATCTCGAAGATATTTGGTATTACACGATGCAGAATTGGTCAGCCACGCAGGCTGATCGATATGCAGATATCTTGGAAGACACCTTGGATCGTCTGGTGTTTATGCCGGAAATGGCCCGTGAACGGCTGGAATTTAATCCGCCAGTGCGCATCCATCCGAGCGCTGAACATTTGATTGTGTATCGCATTGAGGGACACAATCTTGCCGTCTTGCGTATCCTTGGCGCAAGCCAGAATTGGCAAGCTATTTTGCGAGCGGTCGATCAGTAAACTGCGGTAGATGGTGAGGAGTCAATCTTCGTGTGATCCATTCCGCTCGGCGTATAGATCTTGGTATTCGGGCCAGCTTCTCCGTTCTTTTGCGGAGGGAAAATAGTCGGTATAGGTTTCGACGTAATCCATAACGTATTTTTCGTCCCAGCAGGCAGGGTCGCTTTCATCCGCAATTATGGCACCGACGACCTTTCTTGCATCCTCTTTATCCATGCCTTTGCAGAGCTGCATGAGTTCAATGGTGAGATCTATCGCCCGGTTGGTGATTTTCGCGCCTTGTGTGGCTGTGATAGGTGCTGGTTGCTGGGTGAACAGCACGTTGAGATCGCAGTCGAACTTGGACAAAAGCCGCGCCAGTGCAACACTCGGAACCGGCTTTTCCCCGTGTTCATAATCAATGTAGCTTCTCCGCGAGACGTCCATGGCAGCAGCCATCTCAACCTGCGACAAGCCTTTCCAGCTTCTAAAAAGCTTCAATCCGATGTCCGGTCGGACCTTTTCGAATCTTTCCTGCTCGTCATTCGCGACGGCTTGCTCTCCAAGCATTCTATAATACTCCTTTTCATCCCAATTTTGGATGCTTTTGAGGAGAGTGGCCATTGTTATAAATCCTACATATCAACTTTTGTGCAGTATTCTGCACTTAATGCTTAGTGCAGAAAAAATGAGTTGTCGATATTTTTTTCCTGCGTTTGAGTGCGCTCAATCGGAGGAAAAAGCGTGTCTCAGATCGTTGAAAAAGCACTTACACCAGAAGAGTGGAGCTTGAAGCTTCAGGCAAGAGGTGTGTTGATCTCGCCCCGGACAATTCGTTCCAAAGCGCGTGAATATGATCAGTATTATTCGCTGGGTCGAATGATGATGCTTCTGCCAGAACATATTGACGAAATGATGCGGCTGGAATCGCTTGCCATGCAAAACAAAAACAAGGCGCAGCTACACCTCATAGATGGGCAGAAGACATGACGCGCCCAACTCAGTTATTTGCAAACGATAAAAATGCAGCCGCGCTGTTGGATCTAAAGACCAAGGATTTTCATGGACTTGTCAGCGAAGGCGTTTTGCCCAAACCCAAGAGAATTGGTGAATTTGAAAGGTGGGATGTGGAGCAACTGCAATCCATTGCACGTGGTGATGCCATCGATGGAAGCGAGGTAATTGAATGGTAATTCGGCGCAAGAAATATCTGTGGCAGCATTCGTCCGGTCGTTGGTACGTGCGTAAATGCGTCAATGGCAAGATGATCTATCTTGGCCGCATCACGGCTAAGGAAGGCACTGCCGAATTTGACCATCAGTATTGGGAAATCGTGAGTGGTAAGAGAGCGGAGGCGAAAACCTCATGGACCGCGTTGATTGCCGCCATGCGCGAAACTGATAAATGGGCGAATTTTTCGCCTCGGTATCGCAAGGATCTGGAACCTGTTTTTACATACCTCACTGAAAAGATTGGAAAAACGGACGTAGCGCGCCTGACACAAGCCGACATTTACGATGCAATGGAAAAGAACAAACATCGGGTTCGGTTCGCAAACTACATCCCGACTGCGATCAGCATGTTGTCCAAGCTGGCGATCCGCAAACGGTGGCGCAAGGATAACCCAGCGATTGATATCGAACCGCTTAAAGTTCCGAAGGCGCGTAAAAAGCCGCACGTGCCGTGGGCCGATTGGGCGGTGGAGACGATGCGTGATGAGGGGGAGCCGTTGCCCTTGCTGATTTTTGAAATCGGCGTGGGCAGTGTGCAGCGCCCCGGTGATTGGGTGGATTTTCAGTGGGGCGATTATGATGGCGAAACCCTGAAGCTGCACCAGAACAAAACCGGTAAGCCATTGCTCCTGCCTTGCACGGAGGGGTTGAACGTCGCACTGGATCGGGCGAAGGTCGAATTGGGGTTCGCTCCACACCCTTCGCGACACATCCTGACACGGGCGGACGGCTCTGCGATGGATTACCACGCTATGGCGAGGGTGATGGTGCGAGAGCGTAAACGGCTGGGCCTGATGGCCTTTGACCAACACGCATTACGATATCGTGGTGTGATGGAATTGGCTTGGGCTGGTTGTACCGACGACGAGATTGCCAGCTTCAGCGGCCATACCTCCAAAGCCATGATCATCAAATATGCGGGCGAGGCACGGCAAATCATGCGGGCGCGTCAGGCCGCAGCAAAGCGCAAATGATATGCGGACAGAACAAGCACAGAACGAGAAACTGATACCTGAGGTGATACCCCATGACAGCAGAAATCCATAAGTCATTGATTTTATTGGAGGCGAGTACCGGAATCGAACCGGTGTACACGGATTTGCAATCCGCTGCGTCACCACTCCGCCAACTCGCCTGCCTGCTTGTGGTAGGGGGCTTTTACGGTTTTGGCGGAGGATGTGCAAGCGCTGTTTTGAGGTGATCTCCGGGAAATTGTGTATGACCGGTTTCCCATCACGATCACCTGAATTTCACAGCCCCGATGCGCGAAGATGCTCTGTAATCGTCCGGATGCATTGCAGCAGGTGGGGGACGTATTGCGCTTTGTCATCGTGCAGGCGGAACAGGGGAACGGTCCCACTGATCGCGGCCTGGGGAATGTTGTTCTGATCGACAATTGCGGCGCCAAAACAGGCGATGCCTTCTTCATTTTCCTGACTGTCAAAGATGTACCCGGTTTTTCTGCTCTCGTTGATCTGCCGGGTCAGTGTCTCAGGGTCGGTTGTGGTAAAGCGCGTGACCGGGGCCAGGTTCAGAGTGTTCAGTCGGGTTTCAAATTCGTCTTCCGGCAATGCAGACAGATAGGCCTTGCCGACACCGCTGGAATGCAGCGGCACAAAGGTGCCAATGGTCGAGGCCATGCGCACGTGTCAATGATCGTTCAAAACTGACCCGGTATGTGCATTTAAAAGTGACCCACCCTTTATGAGGCAAAGCCCGCAGGCGAGATGCCCTCAAATAGCGAGCTCGTCTGCTGGCTTTGCTTGCGCTGTGGTTTATTGTTTCCGGGTCTTTT
>NZ_PWAA01000017.1 GCF_003031585.1 Thalassobius sp. I31.1 | reverse complement strand
TAATATGCAGGCGGTGAAAGACGGCGCGATTGCCGCCGCTTTCGCCTGCATTGCCGCCCTTTTGGCGCTGACCCTGATGATGCGCCTGCTGCGCAGCGTCAGCTACACGCCCTATGTGATCTACCGGATCGGCCTGGGCGTGGTGCTGTTGTGGTTCGCTTACGCCTGATCAGTCGCGCAGATTAGCGGCTGAATCGCGGATGTCGTCATATTGCCCGGACGGACGATAGCGCCACAGATATTCCGACAGGACGCTATCCATGCGCACCGGATCAATGCCCAGATCCGCAAGGGTCTTTGCCCCTTCCGACACAACATTGTCATCCGCCAGAGACCGCAGCTGATCGCGTGTCACGATGAAGTTCGGAATGGCCCCCAGAGAAATCGCTTCGATCAGGGACATCACCGTCGCCTGAATACGCGCAATAAACAGGGGCATGGGCACAAGAATGCGCTTACGATAAGACACTTCAAGCGCCTTTTCCATAGCCCCTCGGAAGGTGATAACCTCCGCCCCGCCCAGCTCATAAATCCCCGGCGCAGCCGCACCTGTGACACCAGCAACCGCCGCTTTCGCCACATCATCCACATAAACAGGCTGAAATTTCGTTGCGCCGGAAATCACAGGCATCACAGGGGTGAAACGTGACAGGCCCGCGATCTTGTTAAAGAAACCATCTTCCGGACCAAAGATCACCGAAGGACGCAGGATCACGACATCATTAAAATGCGCCAGAACATCCGCTTCGCCCGCCGCCTTGCTTTGCTGATATTTGCTGGCGCTGTCGGCGCTCGCGCCAATGGCAGACAGATGCACCAGACGCGCAATACCTTCTTCCGCCGCAATACGTGCGATACGCCCGGCACCCTCAGACTGCACCGAGTCAAAGCTTTGCTTACCGCTTTCGTCAAGGATCCCAACACAGTTCACAACCGCATCCGCCCCCTGCATCACCGCACGCACAGAGGCATCATCGCGGATATTGCAGAACACAGGTTCCACCTGGCCTGGTGTGCCATAGGGCTTCACATGCAGGGATTCATTCGGGCGACGCCCGGCCACACGCACGCGCCAGCCTTCTTTCGCCATGCGCCGCGCAATGTAGCGTCCGACAAAGCCGGCACCGCCGAAGATCGTGACTAATCCGCTCATTGGGTATCCTCCGGGAATTTCCTGACACAGGCATAGCTTTCTGCACCCGCACAGACAAGATTAAACCCGGCGATTTACCCCGCGACCAAAACACTTTGCGGTACTCAGATGCAGTAAACGCGAAGAATCTTAAAGATTCACAAAAAACCTGCGTTTTCGCATTGACACCCCCCGCCCACAGGTCTAAATCCGCCCTCACTACCCCGTGCCCAGATGGCGGAATTGGTAGACGCGCTAGCTTCAGGTGCTAGTGTCTGTATGGACGTGGAGGTTCGAGTCCTCTTCTGGGCACCAATTTACCAAAAAATGTAGATCGCGATTATGCCAACAGGCATGTTTCGCATGCACTTTGCGATCCAGCTTTATCCCTGCATAAGTCCAGTTCCCCACAACTTCTTGCACATCGTCCCCGCAGTGGCTAAACATCCCCTTACCTCGGGGGGCCAGTATGGCTGAGATGCGAAAGCGGACCCGTAGAACCTGAACCGGTTAAGACCGGCGGAGGGAAGGTTGAGACAACGCTCATCCAGACATCCGCCCGTCGGCAATGAAAAGGATGAGATATGAAATGTCTTACACTCGCCGCGGGACTTTGTGCAGCTACAGCAGCAAGCGCAGAGACACCCGTTCTGAACGTCTACACCTATGACAGCTTCACGTCTGACTGGGGCCCTGGTCCCGCGATTGAGGCCGCCTTTGAAGACATCTGCAACTGTGACCTGCAGTTTTCTGCCGTTGGTGACGGTGCTGCGCTGATCGCTCGCCTGAACCTGGAAGGTGATCATTCCGAGGCAGACGTTGTTCTCGGCATCGACACAAACCTGGCGGATCAGGCCCTGGCCGATCAGTTCTTTGTACCGCACACGCTGGAAAACCCCACATTGACCCTGCCGATCGCATGGGACAACGCGACTTACGTGCCATATGACTGGGGCTACTTCGCCTTTGTCTATGACAACACCAAAACAGACACTGTTCCTGCGAATTTCCGTGATCTGGCCGCGTCTGATCTGAAAATCGTGATCCAGGATCCGCGCTCTTCCACCCCCGGCCTTGGCCTGATGATGTGGGTCAAAGCGGCATACGGCGATGAAGCCCCAGCAATCTGGGCGGATCTGTCCGATAACATCGTCACCGTGACCAAAGGCTGGTCCGAATCCTACGGCATGTTCCTTGAAGGCGAAGCCGACATGGCTCTGTCTTACACAACATCCCCGGCCTATCACCTGATCGCGGAAGACGATGCGTCCAAATCCGCAGCCGCCTTTGATGAAGGTCACTACATGCAGATCGAAGTCGCAGCCGTGACCAAATCCGCAGATCAGCCGGAACTGGCGCAACAGTTCCTGGACTTCATGATTTCAGACGCGGCGCAAACCATCCTGCCAACCACCAACTGGATGTACCCGGCCGCAACACCTGCCGCTGGCCTGCCGGAAGGCTTCGAAACCCTGACCGTGCCTGAAAAATCCCTGCTGATCCCGGCAGAAGACGCAGGTAGCGTGCGCGAAGCCGCGCTGACAGAGTGGCTCGACGCGCTGTCTCAATAATCAGCCCGCTTGGGCTTTGGGGGGCGGCTGCGGCTGCCCTCTTGCTGTTTCTGACCCTCGGAACGCTCGCCGCTGTGGCCTGGCAGGCGGAATTCACCCGGGGTCTGGGGCGCGCGGATATCGCCGCCCTGCGTTTCACCCTGATCCAGGCTTTCTTTTCTGCCCTGATTTCCGTTGCGCTTGCCATCCCGGTCGCCCGCGCCCTGGCCCGACGGCAATTCCCAGGACGTCAGATCCTGATCACACTGCTGGGCGCGCCCTTCATCCTGCCGGTGATTGTCGCGGTTCTGGGCCTGCTGGCGGTGTTTGGCCGGGCAGGCCTCTTTAACCAGATGCTGAACGCCCTGGGGTTTGAAACCGTGTCTGTCTATGGGTTTTCCGGCGTTCTGCTGGCGCATGTGTTTTTCAACCTGCCACTTGCCACCCGTCTGATTTTACAAAGCTGGCTTGCGATTCCGGCTGAACGTTTCCGTCTGGCGCAAAGCTTGGGCTTTGCCCCGCGCGATATGTTCCGCCAGATTGAATGGCCCATGCTGCGTGAAGTCATTCCCAGTATTTTCGCTGTGATCTTTCTGATCTGCACCACCAGTTTCGCCGTCGCGCTGACCCTGGGTGGCGGACCAAAAGCAACGACAATTGAACTGGCGATCTACCAGGCCCTGCGCAGTGACTTTGATCCCGGGAAAGCCGCCCTATTGTCGTCCATTCAATTCCTGCTGTGCACCCTGGCCGCTGGGATCGCCTGGTATTTCACCCGCCACCAGGATGCAGCCGCCGGGTTTGATCGCGCTGTGCAACGCAGTGACGCCGGGGCGATTGGCCTGCGCATTCAGGATGCATTTTGCCTGGGATTCGCAGCACTTTTTGTAATCCTGCCGCTGGCCATGGTGATTAAATCCGGGCTGACAGGCATTCTGAGTATGCCCGATGTGGTCTGGTGGGCAGCCTTGCGGTCGGTTCTGATGGCAATTGCATCTTCCACCGTGATGCTTGCCCTGGTTCTGCCGCTGGCACAGATCGCCGCGAAAGAAAAACGCGCCTGGCCCGAAGCGATTGCCTATCTTTCTGTGTCCGCATCACCCCTGGTCATCGGCACCGGGCTGTTCATCCTGCTGAACCCATATTTCAGCCCCCGTGACCTCGCCCTGCCTGTCACCATTATCGTGAACGCGGCCATGGCGATTCCTTTTGCATTGCGCGGGCTTCTGCCCGCCATGCGTGAGATCGAGGCAACCTATGCCCCACTTGCCGATCAGCTGGGCATGGCAGGGTTCGCGCGCTTTCGCCTGCTTACCCTGCCCCGTATCCGCCGCCCGCTGGGCTTTGCCCTGGGGCTGACCGCGGCACTGTCGATGAGCGACCTTGGCGTGGTCGCCCTGTTTGCCGATCCTGATGCGGGTACACTGCCCCTGATGATCTATCGTCTGATGGGGGCTTACCGCATGGAACAGGCCGCAGGGGCTGCGCTGCTTTTGCTGTTTCTCAGCCTTGCGCTGTTTATGATTTTTGACCGGGGAGGCCGGAAGAATGCTGACACTTGAAAATGTGCAGATCACCCAGGGCAGCTTTTCCCTGCACGCGGATTTCACAATTAAACCCGGCACAAAAACCGCCGTGATCGGAGCCTCTGGCGGGGGGAAATCAACCCTGTTGTCTGCGCTTGCCGGTTTTCTGACACCGGCCGGGGGCAACATCCGCTGGAACAGTGATGATCTGACCACCCTGCCCTCGGCAAAGCGCCCGATCAGTATGATTTTCCAGGACAACAACCTGTTTCCCCACCTGAGTGCGGCGCAGAATGTGGGCCTGGGCATTTCCCCGGCGCTGCGCCTGACACAGGCGGATCATCAGCGTGTGTCAGACGCGTTGGTGCGTGTCGGACTGGCAGAGATGGCCACGCGTAAACCGGCCGCCCTGTCCGGCGGGCAGATCGCGCGCGTGGCGCTGGCCCGTCTGCTTGTGCAGGGAAATCCGGTGATTCTTCTGGATGAACCCTTTGCCGCCCTTGGCCCGGCGATGCGGGCAGAAATGCTGGATCTGGTGGCAGAGCTGGTCACTGAAACCAACGCGACCCTGCTGATGGTCAGCCATGATCCCGAGGATGCAAAACGCATTGCCGATCAGATCATACTGGTTGCCGACCAGATCGCCCGTCCCCCGGTAGAAACGAACAACCTGTTCAATGATCCCCCCGAAGCCATGCGCACCTGGATGGGCTAAAACGAAAAAACCCCGCCGGATCCGGCGGGGTTTTCTTTTGATTTCTGAGCGATACTTATGCGTCGCCGTGCAGCTTTTTGCCTTTAACCGGCGCCCAGAGACGCTTGTTGGTCAGGTACAGCAGCACAGACAGCAGCACGAGGAAAGCAACGCCGACAAAGCCAACCTGCTTACGCGCCATCATCTTTGGTTCAGCTGTCCACATCAGGAAGGCAGAGACGTCTTTCGCCATCTGTTCCACAGTGGCAGGTGTACCATCAGCATATTCCACGATGTCATCAGACAGAGGGGGCGCCATGGAAATCAGACCGCCTGCGAATGTGTCGTTCCCATACAGGAAGTTGCCATTCGATTCTTCGTCGTGACCATTGTAGTGGGTCAGCAGAGACGCGATATATTCCGCACCGCCCATACCGTAAACGATCTGGTTGATACCCAGACCAGCAGGACCATGGAAACCAGCACGTGCCTTCGCCATCAGGGTCAGGTCAGGTGCGCCGGCACCGGTGTTCTCAGGGAACTTGTCCGCTGGTGTCGCCGCACGGTAATCGTCGATTTCCGGATCATAGATCTGAATGGTCTCTGCATAGGCACGGGCCTGATCGCCGGTATAAGCCGGGCCACCTTCATCAGCCAGGTTGCGGAAATACAGATACTGCAGACCATGACAGGCAGAACAGACTTCGGTGTAGACCTGAAGGCCACGCTGAAGCTGATCACGATCGAAGGTCCCGAAGGGGCCCTCGAAAGAGAATTCATAGTCTGTGATCGCCTGTTCGCCACCGCCAGCAGCCATTGCGCCGGATGTGAGACCCAGTGTCAGTGCTGCAGAGATCAGAAGTTTCTTCATCATAATCCTGATCCTTTCTTAGTTGGCGGATTTGTCAGCGCCCGGGTAGTGGGCGTTGAAATCGGCTTCGATGGTTTCGGGTTGTGCTTCCGGCTTCTCGATCACACCCAGAAGCGGCAGGATCACGAAGAAGTAAGCGAACCAGTAAGTCGCTGCGATCAGTGAGATCCAGTCATATGGGAAGTCAGTCGGACGCGCGCCAACCCACATCAGAACGAAGAAGTCGACAACCAGAACGGCGAACCACATGCGGAACATCGGGCGGTAACGACCGGAACGTACAGAGGATGTATCAAGCCAAGGGGCCAGAGCCATCGCAACGATCGCGCCGAACATCGCCAGAACACCGAAGAATTTCGCATCAACGATACCACCGGTCAGAATTTCAACCAGCTGTACGGCCCATACTTCTGCAGTGAAGGCACGCAGGATCGCGTAGAACGGCAGGAAGTACCATTCAGGAACGATGTGCGCAGGTGTCGCCAGAGCATTCGCAGGAATGTAGTTATCCGGGTGACCCAGATAGTTTGGCATAAAGCCAACCACAGCCCAGAACACTGTCAGGATAACAGCCAGAGCGAAGAGATCTTTGATCACAAAGTAAGGCCAGAACGGCAATGTGTCTTTTTTCACTTCTTCCAGGTTCTTCTTACGCACTTCAACACCGGTTGGGTTGTTGTTGCCTGTGTGGTGGAAAGCCCAGATGTGAACAATCACAAGGCCTGCAATCACGAATGGCAGCAGATAGTGCAGTGAGAAGAAGCGGTTCAGAGCAGGCTGACCAACAGCGCCAGCACCCAAAAGCCAGGTTTGCAGTGCTTCACCAACGCCCGGAACAGCGCCGAACAGGCCGGTGATAACCGCTGTGCCGTGGAAAGACATCTGACCCCATGGCAGAACATAACCCATAAAGGCTGTGCCCATCATCAGAAGGTAGATCAGCATGCCGATCACCCATGTGATTTCACGTGGTGCTTTGTAAGAACCGTAGTAGAGACCACGGAAGATGTGGGCGTAAACAGCCACGAAGAACAGCGATGCGCCGTTCATGTGGGCATAGCGGATCATATGCCCGCCGTTTACGTCACGCATGATGTGTTCGATAGACGCAAAGGCCAGATCAACATGCGGTGTGTAATGCATCACAAGGATAATACCTGTGACGATCTGCAGAGCCAGACAGAAGGTCAGGACAATGCCCCAGATCCACATCCAGTTCAGGTTTTTCGGTGTAGGTGCTGTCAGAGTAACATAGAGCAGACCAACAATCGGCAGACGGGAATCAACCCATTTTTCGATGCCTGTCTTTGGCTCATATGCGTCGTGTGGAAGACCGGACATTATGCTTCCTCCCCAAGCTGAACAGTGTTTTCGTCAACAAAGCTTGCAACCGGAACCGGCAGGTTCTCTGGTGCAGGGCCTTTGCGGATACGGCCAGAGGTATCGTAGTGGGAACCGTGGCATGGGCAGAACCAGCCATGGAATTCACCAGCGCCATCCCCCAGCGGAACACAACCAAGGTGGGTACAGACACCCATCATGACCAGCCATTTGCCTTCTTCATCCAGCGAACGGTTCTGATCGGCTGCATCTGCACCGATGCTGCGGTTTTCATTGCGTGCTTCTGCATCGATGAGTTCACCCATCTCAACAGCGCGGGCTTCTTCGATTTCCTCTTCCGTCCGGTGACGGATGAAAACCGGTTTACCCTGCCATTTTACAGTCAGCTGTGTGCCGGGTGCGACCCCGGAAATATCTACTCGGATAGAGGCCAGAGCCAGCACGTCCGCGCTTGGATTCATCTGATTTACCAGCGGCAGAGCAACTGCGCCGGCTGCAACTGCGGCGGTGCCACCAGTCGCGTAATAGAGAAAATCCCGACGGGTGCCTTCGTGATCATCTGTGTGGGACACGAGTGTTTCTCCCTTTCAGGTACCGTTGAGTGCCATAACGACGACAAACCACGCGTAAACGTGGCCTTCGGCGGTGTTTAGCCCGCCATTTGCGCTACGTCCAGCGCACATTAGATGCAGAAAGCAATTTATGCGCATTTGTCGCGGTATTCGCACGAATATTTCAACCTGTTTTTCTCAGATACTCGACACATCGGCCTCCGTGCTACGGCCATCTGTCAGCGTCAGACAAGCATCATCCAGGAACATCACACCTTCAGCCGTTCTCTCACTTGAAAAACACTCCTGGGAGCTACTTTATTCTTGCCTCAGGAACTCCCTGAAATTAAGAAAAGTTACCAATAGTAAAGAAAGAAAAAATTATGAAAAACAGCAAATTTTCCCTTGCAGTGGCCTGCCTGACAATTCCATTTTTTTCGGCTTGCACCAGTGATAGCGATGGCCTGGCAGGTTCACCCACCGGCACAGGTATCAGATCCGTTTCCGGCACCAACGTGAATGTAAGCCTGTCCAGCGAGTCAAACGGTTCTGTCAGCAGTGGATCTGTTGGACGTGTTGCTTTTGTAACCGGTCTTGACCTGAGTTCAGGGCAGGCGCTTGGATATGTCGGCATTGCTCCTGGTGCCAATGTTGGCAGCACAGAAACCAGTGGATCTGCCAACTACAGCACCCAATACGAATATCAGGTTATCGACAATGTCGCCCGTACCAGCAGCACTATCGGCGGAGATCGCCTGAGCGAAGACGGAAATCTGACGCTGAACGCTAACTTCGGTGCAGGTACATTGACAGGCAGCAACTCTGAACTTTCCGTCAACGGCACAATCAATGGGCGCGATCTGGACGGTACTGTTACTGCGAACTACAGCGCGACTGTTATTGGCAGCGGCGGTCTGACAACTGTCAACGGAAGCGTAGATGGCGACCTCAGCGGTATGATTGGCTCGGATGGTGTAATCGGCGCCTTCCATGGGAACGACTCCAATACCATTCTTGTGGGCGGTATTGTCGGTACGCAGAACTGATCGCGCGCATTAAATTGCGTCATTTTATACACACCATCCTGAGGCGCAGCCCGATTGGCCGTGCCTCAGGATTCCTGCCCGCAGCTTTTGCGGTCTTGCTTGCTATTGCGTTCCCGACTGCGTCTCAGGCTCGTATCAGCATTGCGCTTGATCAGACCCTTATTCAACTGGCGCAGGCCGGGAATTTTGATAGCGCACGTCAGCTTCTTGCTCAAAATGATCACCGGGAGGAAGATCGCCTGGTTCTTGAAGGCCGGATCGCAAAACTGCAAAGGCGGCTGCCGGAGGCAACCCATCTGTTTCGTCAGGCTTTACTCCTTGATCCCGGTCATATCATTGCCCGTCGTGAACTGGCACATAGCTTACTTCTGGCCCGAGATTTCCGTCCGGCAGAACATCACTTCAATGATCTTCTGAATAGCGATCCAGACCCCCGGATGCGCGACACTTATCGCAACTTCCTGAATACAATTCACCAGAATAAAACCGTTGGTTTCAGCGGTTTTTTCGCTTTTCTTCCCTCAACCAATATTAACCGGGGGACAACAAACACCACCCTGGGCACCACAATCGGTACATTTGTTATCGACGAGGAATCACAGGAAAGCTCCGGCATCGGGGCGCAATTCGGTCTGTCTGGTTTCTTCCGCCATATCCCGGACCAGAACACGCGTTATACTTTGAACTGGAGCGCCTCCCGATCCCAATACGCCGAAACGCAGTATAACGGAACGGCTGGCAGCCTGTCCCTTACCGGTGAACGGTTCACCGAAAGCGGGCGCTGGTTTATCACCCCATACTACCGACGCACATGGAAGCGGTACGCCATACCGCAGGAAAACGGCCCGGATGCAGAACGCAATGAAGGAAACGAAGCACTGGGACTGAGTTTCGGTCTGTTTCACCGCATCTCCCCCCGCAATCAGCTTCATTTGTCCTTTGGTCGCGAACGGCGGGACTATGAAGACCAGAAACATCAGGATGCTTTCATCAGCACGGCCACAGCCAGCCTGACCCATCAGTTCAATCCCGACCTGTCCCTGACCATGGGGCTCGGGCTCGAAAGGAACCGCCCTCAGCTGGCACATCTGCAACACGATAGCCACCGTCTGTTCGGCAATCTGACCAAAGCCTGGGAGGGCGGATTGCGCACCAGCTTCGGGTTGGAAATCGGATCCCGGAATTTTGTCGGTGAATACCCTCTGCAAACTTTCGCAAGAGACGACGAATACTACAAACTTATCCTGGGCCTACAGCACAACAGGATCAACTTCCGTGGCTTCACCCCGGTTCTGAATTGCAGCCATACAATCAACCGGTCCAATGTTGCGTTTTTTGACTATAATGTCACTGAATGTCAGGCAGCGTTTTCCCGGAATTTCTGATCATCCGGCATAAGCCAGCCGCGATACCCCACGATCTGCCCGATCAGGGGCAGATGCACAGCAACATCAAAGTGGAATCGCCCGTCGGCCTCATATTCAAAACTGTCGCCACCCGGCAGCAGGAATTTCGGCAGGGGAACCCCCAGAAACGTCCAGCGCCGGGGAATCAGATAAAGCCGCCCGTCCTGCGCAACCACAGCCAGGGCCACATGTATCGCCCCGAATTGCTCAATCAGCAGCCCCGCGTTCCGCCCCTGCCCCGGGGTCTGATATGTATGGAATTTATATCCGCCGAAATCGCGTTCCCACAGCTCACCCTTTTCATCCGGGATAAAACTCACCGAAACCGGCCCGTCAAAATCCTTTGTGGGAAACCCCGAAACCTTCGCCGCAAGCCGCGCAAACACATTCCGCCCCGCCCGCGCGTTCACCTGCCCGGACCAGCCACGCTGTTCAGCACTGCCATGCAGTTTCTGCACCTGTTCGGGCAACTGATCGAAATCAGCGCCCAGGACTTTACGGTAAAGCACCTTATTCATCTCAGCCCGGCACAGTCGCCAGCATGGGCTCACGCGCAGAAAACGCTTCAAACCATTCCGCAAGCCCCGGCCTTCCGGCGCGCCAGTTGCGGTCTGCGTTGCGCAGGTCCAGATAGCCCAGCGCACAGGCAACCGCGATCTGCCCCGCGTTCAGAGGCGCGTTCATCAGATCCATATAGTCGCGTTTAATCACATCAAGCGCCTGGGCGACCTTATTCCACTGCCCTTCAACCCAGGCTTCAAAGCGGATTTCTTCCGGACGCAGGCGCCATTCATAGGCCATCAACAGGGCTGCATCGATCATACCTTCACCCGTCGCCTCAAGCGTCTGGATGCGCCAGGTGTCATCACTGCCATACAGCCCGGCATTTGCGCGGGCATCAAGGTAGCGGCAGATAATGCGGCTGTCATAAATGGCCTGCCCGTCCTCCGTCACCAGGGCCGGAACTTTGCTGAGAGGATTCACAGCAGCAAACCCATCCGCCGGATCAAGCGGCGTGCCAGAGGTCGTCACAAGTTCCACATCATCCAGCTGCCCGGTTTCATGAAGAACCACCATCACTTTGCGCACATAAGGAGAAGTCGGAGAGTGATGGAGTTTCATGATCAGATCCTGTCAGTCGGTTTTTCGGAATTTCACGCGGCCAAACCCGCTGGCATCAATCTCTATCCCCGGGCCCGATTTGCCAAGCCTGATAATGCGGTGAAACCGTCCGGTCGTGTTTATCTGTCCGGGTTCACGCCGCAGGGAAACGCCTTCTTCCACTTTATCATGGGCATCTTCTTCAGACTGATCCCATCGTCCAATGCGCACAGTCCGGGTGAACGCATACGTCGCAAGCGCAACCATTCCATAACGCAGGGCAAAACCGGTGATCACGGGCAAAGCAGGTACAGGCATATCAGATCCTCCTGCCTGCAATCATGCCCACGCGCGCCAACATCTGTCGAGTCAGGCGTCACCCGCGTCACGCATCCGGCGGGCAATTGCCTGTGGATCCTGCCCAAAACCAGCACCCTCCAGCCCGTCCGCCGCGCCATTGCGTGCGGCTTCGCCCTTGTTCTGGCCCAGCTTCCAGGTGCCATTCACCGCATCAATTTTCAAACGCACCGGCACAATCATCCGCATCATCCGGCCCAGCGCCTCTGGTGTCATTTTATCATTGCTCCAGGGTGGCTTCGGCAACAGGCGGACTTCAAAATATGCGGCCAGTTCATCCAGATGACTGCGCAGTTCTTCCTGCGGGCGCAAAGACAATTCACCACGCAAATGCACCGCAACATAATTCCAGGTCGGCACCTGATCCTCAGCCCCGTACCAATCGGGCGAAATATAGGCATCCGGACCGGACACAGCGATCACCGCAGGCGCGGGATCTTTCAGCAGGCGCACAATCGGGTTCGAGCGCACCAGATGCATATCCGCAAACTCCGCCTCCTCATTTATGATAAACGGCACATGGGAAATCAAAGGGCCATCTGCCCCGTTCACGGAAAGCCCACCAAAGCCCCGGTCGCGGGCAAGCTTCAGCTTCTGATCTTCCGGGGTCTGGCGAAACGCTGGATTCGGATGCATGACGGATTCCTTTCATGCAAAGTCGTAGGAGGCCATTGCGTCCCTTGCAACCCCACGCCATATTCCCCCTGTTCTCAGGGCGGGGTGAAATTCCCCACCGGCGGTAAGCGGGGTAACCCGTAAGTCCGCGAGCGGCCTGAAACTGTATACAGTGTGTATGCATAAGATGTGCATGGTTTGTGCATAGATTGTGTATCGCGTCTGCATCCGGTTTCTGGTGTCAGCAGATCCGGTGTAATTCCGGAACCGACGGTCATAGTCCGGATGAAAGAGAACGCGGCAAAAGGGGCTTTCGTATCGTGCGAAGTCTTTTGTCGTGAATGCCCTGGGTGACGTGTCTGAACCTGAAGGAGCAAATGTTATGACACACACCCGTTACGCCTTTATCAAAGCCAATTGGCATGCCGATATCGTGGATCAGGCCCTGAAAGGGTTTTGTGAATTGATCCCCGCAGATCAGGTTGATGTCTTTGATGCGCCCGGCGCTTTTGAAATGCCTCTGCTGGCGAAAACCCTTGCAGAATCAAAGAAATACGACGCAGTCACCTGCGCGGCCCTTGTGGTTGATGGTGGAATTTACCGTCACGATTTCGTCGCCCAGGCCGTGGTTGATGGTTTGATGCGCGCAGGTCTGGATACAGGCGTGCCTGTGCTGTCCGTATCCCTGACGCCGCATCACTTCCAGGAAACCGACCATCACATCGGCATCTACCGCGACCATTTCGTTCAGAAAGGCCGCGAAGCCGCCCAGGCCGCGCTGATGATCGGCGAAACCCGGGCGAAAATTGCGGGATAAACCCGTTTGGTATCAGGCGTTTGCCCGTGTAAGCGCCTGTTCCAGATCATAAATCAGATCATCCGCATCCTCGATCCCAACAGAGATTCTCAGCAACCGTTCATGCACCGGAAAGCCTTCGCCGGACACGGTTTTGCGGTGTTCAATCAGGCTTTCTACCCCGCCCAGCGAGGTCGCCGGGTAAAAGAGTTCGCAGAAGCGGGTGACATCAATGCCGGTCTGTTCCGTGCCCTTCACGATGATCGACAGCATCGCACCAAACTGCCCACCGGTCTGACGCTTTGCCACCTCATGGCCGGGATCGGTTGGCAGACCAGGATACAACACCGCCTCAACATGCTTATGTCCTTGAAAGTGCTTCGCAATTGCCATTGCATTGGCGCTGGCTTTTTCCACCCGCAGGAACAGCGTCCGCATGCCCCGGATCAAAAGCCAGGCATCAAAGGACTGCAAAACAGTGCCCTGAAGTTTGCGCACCCAGAAAATATCTTCCCAATATTGCCCGGTTTCCCGCACAGACAAAACGCCCGCTGTCACATCAGAATGCCCGTTCAGGTATTTCGTGGCAGAGTGGAACGAAATATCCGCCCCCATATCCAGCGCGCGCGTCATGCAGGGCGGGGTACCAGTGCAATCTGCCATCAGCTTTGCCCCATGCGCATGGGCGATTTCAGCCGCTGCGGCAATGTCGGTCACTTCCCAGTTCGGGTTGTTCGGGGTTTCAATCCAGACAAGCTGTGTCTCACCCGGTTTCATCGCTGCTTCAAGTTCTTCCAGATTGCCAGCTGTGTACCAGGACACAGTGATGCGCTTGTTTTTCTCATACATCTGAAGCTGTTGCAGCACACCGTGATACATCACCTCTGGGGCAACCACATGGGCGCCGGTGGGCAGATGATCGATCACGGCAGTGCAGGCAGACATGCCGGACGAGAACAAAAGCGATTCTGCCGCGCCTTCCAGTTCCGCAATGATCGCTTCGGCGTGGCCGGTGGTCTGACTGCCATCACGGCGATACCAATAGGGTTTGCGCACCTCATAATTTTCATCACGCGCATAAGTGGCCGTAGGCTGAATCGCGGGCACAACGGCGCCGGTGCCTTCTTCCACAAAGCGCAGCGCCTGGGCGACGCGGGTGGAAAGTGCGGGTTTGCGGTTGCTGTTGTCTGTCATGATCTGGTCTCCTTGCGGGCAGGCTAATCCGCAAGGCCTGCCGGAAACCAGTGATAAAACGACGTCAGCCCGGTGTTTTTGGGCAAAAGAGCGTTATTTCATCACCTCGCCGCCACATCGGGTATTTTCCCATGATCGCAGCGAAGCGGTCAGATGCTTTGAACGCATCCAGCCAGCGGATCAGATCTGGCCAGGGCTGCGCATAGAACCAATCCTGATCCACATGGGCGAACTGGCGCACAAAGGTGACAATCGCCATATCCGCAAGGCAGGGTCTGTCGCTGTAAAGATGCGCCTGGCCTTGCAACATGCCATTCAGTTTTTGCAGAAAAGCCGCGCCTCTTGCACGTTCTTCACTTGTGTCAGCCTCAGGATGGCGGCTGCCGTATTTGTAGCGATCCAGCGCAGTTTTAAACGGCCCGTCGCTTTCCGCAATCAACGCATGGCCTTCTTCCGGCATTTGCAGCCAGCCTTCAGGGTCATTCTGCTGCAACGCCCAAAGCATCACATCCAGGCTTTCCTCAATCACCTGATCCCCATCAACCACCACAGGCACTGTGCCCTTAGGCGATGTCGCCAGAAACTCAGGCGCTTTGTCGCGCAAAAGGATTTCCCGCAACTCACATTCAATACCCGCCACATGGATCGCCAGGCGCGCACGCATGGCGTAGGGGCAGCGACGGAAGGTGTAAAGGATAGGGCGGGACATCAGATTTAAGCCTCCGGCGGGAGTATTTTCAGCAAGATGAAAACAATTGCGTTGCGTTCTGCCCGATGATGCGGGTTTCAACAATCTGACCGACGGGCTGATCGCTGTCAAAGCTGACCTCGGTGAATTGTTCGGTGCGACCCATACGCGGATTTTCCAGCAGAACTTTGTGGGTATGTCCGATCTGCGCCGCGAGGTGATTTTTGACCTGCAAATCGCCAGCAGCCCGCAGGCGCGCGGCGCGGGCTTTGATCACATTGCCATTCACCTGGTTCGGAATTTTTGCAGCAGGGGTGCCTTCGCGTTTCGAATAAGGAAAGACATGCAGCCAGGTCAGATCGCAATCACTCACAAGCTTCAGCGAATTTTCAAAATGCGCATCGGTTTCTGTGGGGAAACCCGCGATGATATCAGCCCCGAAGGTCATATCAGGGCGCAGTTTCTTTGCCTCTTCACAAAACGCAATCGCATCGTCGCGCAGATGACGCCGCGCCATGCGTTTGAGGATCATGTCATCGCCATGCTGCAGGGACAGGTGCAAATGCGGCATCAGGCGGGGTTCGGTCGCGATGGCCTGCATCAGGTTTTCATCCGCTTCGATGGAATCAATCGATGAAATCCGCAGGCGCGCCAGATCCGGCACCAGTTTCAGGATGCGCATCACCAGATCACCCAGACGCGGGGTTGCGGGCAGATCCGCGCCCCAGGATGTCAGGTCTACGCCTGTCAGCACGACCTCATTATAGCCCTGATCGACCAGACGTTTGATCTGATCCACAACCACGCCCGCAGGCACAGACCGCGAGTTTCCGCGACCATAGGGGATGATGCAAAACGTACAGCGGTGATCGCAGCCGTTCTGCACCTGAACATAGGCGCGGGACCGCGTGCCAAAGCCGTCGATCAGATGCCCTGCGGTTTCTGTGACAGACATAATGTCATCCACCAGAACCTTTTCGCTTTTGCCGATGAAATCAGGGCCGGAAAGTTTCTGCCATGTCTCGGGTTGCATCTTTTCGGTGTTACCAAGGACAAGGTCGACCTCATCCATATTGGCAAATGTTTCCGGTTCTGTTTGCGCGGCGCATCCGGTGACAATCACTTTTGCATCCGGGTTTTCGCGACGCAGACGGCGGATTTCCTGGCGGGCTTTGCGCACGGCTTCGGCTGTTACAGCGCAGGTGTTGACCACCACAGCACCGCCAATGCCGGCCTCTTCCGACATGGCTTTCATGGCCTCGGTTTCATAGGCGTTCAGACGACAGCCAAGTGTCGTGAATTTAAGATCAGGCGCAGACATCAGATCGCATCCAGAAATTCTGCACTGAGCGTGCCATCAAAAACATGCGCCGCCGGACCGGTCATCCAGACACCATCGTCGCGCCAGTCAATTTCAAGCCAGCCACCATCCAGCTGCATCTTTACCTTTTTGTCAGTCAGCCCCTTGCGATGGGCGACAACCGCGGCCGCGCATGCACCAGAGCCACAGGCCAGCGTGATTTCCCCGCCACGTTCCCAGACACGCATGCGGATATCATCACGCGCACGGATCTGGATGAATTCGACGTTGGTGCGTTCGGGGTATAGCGCATGATGTTCCAGATCGGGGCTAATGGCGCGCAGATCAACCACATCCATATCATCGACCACAAACACCATATGCGGGTTGCCCATGCCGCAGGCGCCCGGTGCGCCGTCAATCGGCAGAGCGTTCAGGTCATCCACGTCATGCGCCAATGGGATCTGATCCCAGGTCAGCTGCGGCTGGCCCATGTTGACGCTGAACAGATCATCGCCAATGCGCTTGCCTGTCAGGACTTCATGTCCGGTGAAGAAGGTCGCGCTGTCACCACCGGTCTCTTCCAGAATCAACCGCGTGATACAGCGGCTGGCATTGCCACAGGCATCTGCACGCGACCCGTCGGAATTCCAGAATTCCACATCCAGATCGGCGCGGGTGGATTCGCGCAGAATCACCAGCTGATCGAATCCCACGCCAAAATAGCGATTTGCGATCGCTTTGGCGTTTTTTGCGCTCATCACGTCGGGTGCATGCCGGGTATCAATGACAACAAAGTCATTTCCCAGCCCGTGCATCTTACGAAACGGCAATCCTGCGGTATTTTTCTGCGGCATATCCATGTGCTCCGTATAATCCGAAAGAAAAAATCATGCCAGAGCCGCTTTTTTCAAGATTCCCGCTTGACCCCACCCGTCAGCAACCTTAAACGACCCGACAAGTGAGGGCCCTTAGCTCAGTTGGTAGAGCGGCTGACTTTTAATCAGTAGGTCGCAGGTTCGAACCCTGCAGGGCTCACCACTCTTTTTTCAAAAGAGAAGCATACAAAATCGCACCTTACACACGTGCGAGATACGTTTTGATCCGCAATTGGCAGCAATCCCGTCAAATCAAGGTCAGAACCAAACCAATCACGGTACATCCACCGACCGCATATCCGCAATCAATCAGCGTCAGGACACGAGGCCGCATGCTGTATGCGTAGTTTGTGGCAATCCAGGGGGCGGCGATAAACAGGCCAAGGCCCAGTCCGGCAACCAGCCCTTTCCCGGCACTGTCAATGCCTGCCAGCGCAAACATATGGCGCATCATTCCTGCGACAAACAGCAATGCGATGAAGGAAATGATGTAGGGTTTGGCGCCGGCACCTTGCATGGCTTCATCTGTCATCCCTGTGGCGGCTTTCCAGGGTTTTGCCAGGCTCATGTACCAGACGGCACCAAAAGCAAAACCGGCAATGGCTGCGATCAAAACATTCAGAAATTCCATCGTGACCTCCCTTTTATAGGGTTAGTCTGGCGTAATTCCCGCCATTTCGCAAATCACCGCCCATTCATCAACACGCACAGGCTGCACCGACAGGCGACTGCTTTTCACCAGAACCATTTCTGAAAGGCGCGGCTCGTTCTTGACCATTTCAAGCGTCACCGGGGTCTTCACAGGTTTAATCGCCTTGATCACCACGCAGTCCCAGCGCGGATCATCAGTGGTGCTGTCCTGCCGGGACTCTTCGATCACCTCAACCACACCCACAACGGCTTTTTCCTTCTGCGAATGATAGAAAAAGCCGCGATCCCCGGCCTTCATGGCCCGCATATGGTTGCGGGCCTGGTAATTGCGCACGCCGTCCCATTCTTCGCCTGCGTCACCTTTTGAAACCTGGTCGTGCCAGCCCCAGGTGTCAGGTTCAGATTTGAACAGCCAGTATGCCATCAGCCGATTACCTTGTTCCACTGCGTCAGGGTTACTGTTTCAAACAAACCGGCTTTTGCATAGGGGTCATTGTCGGCCCAATCCTGCGCCTGCGCCATATCTTCGACGTCCAGGATCACAAGCGATCCGCACATATCACCGTTTTCATCCAGAAACGGGCCGGCCTGGGCGACGATGCCGCTGGATTTGATGTGGTTCACATGGGCTTCGCGGTTGGCAAGACGGATGTTCAGCGCACCGGGTTTGTCACGGCCTACAAGAGCGATCAGCATATGGTTATTCCTTTCTGAGGGGTCTGCTCAGCAGGCCTTCTACCGCCTGGCTGAGAGTGATTTCATTACGGGTGAGGGCGGCGATCATGCGGGTCAGGGGCATGTCGATATCTGATTTTTCGGCCAGATTTGCGACGGCCTGGGCAGTGGCGACACCTTCGGTCGTGATCTTTGGATCGGGAATCTTTCCTGCACCAAGGTCAAAGCCGTATTTGTAATTGCGTGACTGATCAGAGGTGCAGGTCAGGGTCAGATCCCCAAAACCGGACAGACCAGTCAGAGTTTCAGGCTTTGCGCCCAGATGCGCGGCCAGGCGTTGCATTTCAGAGAATCCGCGCGTCATAATCGCCGCGCGTGCACTTTCACCCAGCCCGGCCCCCATGACCGCACCACAGGCAATCGCGACAACGTTTTTCAATGCACCGCCAAGTTCAGCGCCCGCCATATCGTCAGACAAATAGAGACGCAGGACAGAGGTGGAAAGCGACTGTTGCAAGCTGTCCGCATCTTTGTGATCACAAGCCAGCGTCATTGCTGTCGGCAGGCCACGCGCGATATCCCGGGCAAAGCCGGGGCCGGTCAGGATGGCAGGTGTGGCATCTGGCGCGGCATTTCGAATGACATCAGAGGTGCCGGAAAGCGAGGTAAGTTCCACCCCTTTACAACAGCCAATCAACGTTTTTCCCTGAAACAGGGTCTTATTGTCCGTTAAGAATGCGCTAAGCTTTTGCATGGGCAAGCACAGAAGGATGTGATCTGCCTGCGTGACTTCTGCCAGATCAGGGGTTGCGCGCAAATTCTCAGACAAATTGATCCCTGCAAGACGCAGGCTGTTTTCATGATCTTGATTAATTGCATCAACGGTCTCTGCACTGCGTGCCCAGATCGTGACGTCATGCCCATCGGCCGCGTGGCTTTGCGCAAGGGCTGTACCAAAGGCACCGGCGCCGATCACTGAAATGCTCATGCTTTTGCGCCTTTCTTGCCGGATCCCAACATGCCCGCCTGTATTTTATCAAGCGGCCAGCGCGGACGTGCGGAGAGGGTGAGATCATCCTTTGCCCCCAATTGATAGCGCAACAGACCTGCCCAGGCGATCATCGCTGCGTTATCGGTGCAATATTGCATGGCCGGGGCCGTGAAACGCAGATTGTTTTCCGAGCAAACAGTCTCTAACGCTGCGCGAATAGCCTTGTTTGCGGCAACACCACCCGCGACGGCCAGGGTCGGAACAGCGGGCTTTTCTTCAAGGTAAATCGCGATTGCACGTCTGGTTTTTTCTTCCAGAACGTCACACACCGACTTTTGAAAACCGGCAGCCAGATCATTCACATCCTGACGTGCCAGGGTGTTTTCATTTGTGATCACAGTTTCACGCGCGCGCAGGACAGCGGTTTTCAGGCCAGAAAAAGACATATCACACCCCGGCCGGTCCAGAAGCGGGCGAGGCAGGGGGAAGCGTTTCGCATCCCCTTCAAGCGCAGCCTGTTCCACCGCAGGGCCGCCGGGTTGCGGTAGGCCGGTGAGGCGGGCGATTTTGTCGAAAGCTTCGCCTGGTGCATCATCAATCGTGCCACCCAGGCGATGAAATTCTTCAACCCCGCGTACGATCAGAAACTGGCAATGTCCGCCAGACACCAGCAGCATCAGCATGGGGAAGTGCAGTTCTTCGGAAAGACCCGGCGACAAAGCATGCCCCGCGAGGTGGTTTACGCCGATCAAAGGTTTACCACTGCCTGCACTTAACCCTTTGGCACACATGACGCCGGACAGAACTCCGCCAATCAGCCCCGGCCCGGCGGTGACAGCAATGCCGTCAATATCAGCCAGCGTTACGCCCGCCTGCCCCAGGGCACGTTCCACACAATCATCCATCCGTTCCGCATGGGCACGGGCAGCGATTTCGGGGACAACACCCCCAAAAGACGCATGCAGTGCGGTCTGGCCTTCAACGACATTTGACAGCACCTGCGGGATTTCACCGTCTGTGTGGCGTACCACCGCGGCCCCGGTGTCATCACAGCTGCTTTCAAGGCCAAGGAAGGTCAGAGTATCTGGCATGATCATCATTTGTTGCGTGTTCGTCCCTCAGCAGGTAACACCTGAACCATGCACAGACAATCCCGCCCTATCGTTCTTCTGACGCGCCCCAAAGCGCAGTCGGGTCGTTTCGCGGCGCAGATTGACCCGGAAAGCGCGCAAATTGTGATCGCACCGGTCATGGAAATCATCCCGGTACAAGGTGATTTCCCGGCATGCGACAGCGAATTGGTTGTGACATCTGAGAATGCCTTGCGCACCATGCCAGCGACGTACCAACAGCCCGGCCGGCGGGTCTGGTGTGTGGGCAATCGCACTGCCCGGGTTGCAACAGACATGGGATTGGATGCCATTTCTGCAGATGGCGACGCAAACGATCTTTATAACCTGCTGATGCGCCAGGAGAACCCACAGCCCCTTCTGCATCTGACCGGCGAACATCAGGCCAGTCCGCGCTTGCGAAATGTGCCCGGTCTCACGCAAATCATAAGCTATCACCAGGCCGCGTTGCCACCTGACCCGGTTGTCACTGAATACCTGCGTGGGGAAGTACCGCTTATTGTTCCCCTGTTCTCGCCCCGCAGCGCCCGCCTATTCTGGAAGGCGTACCCGGCACATCAGGCGGAGGTGCATGTGGTGGCGATCAGCGCGGCGGTGGCAGAGGCCTGCACAGAATGTTCCGCGACAAAGATAGTCATTGCAGCGCGGCCCGATGGTGACAATATGAAGAAGATGGTTGCTGATTTAGTGCAGATAATTGGTAAAAGAGTAACGCAAACGGGGGATAGCAGGTGACGAAAGATCCGGAAATGTCTGAACAGGAAGAAAAGAAAACATCTGAAGAGGATGTGAAAGCCTCTGATACGCCGGAAGCTACGGAAGACGATGTTCTGACAGACGATGAAATTTCTGAAGATGAGCCTGCGGAGGATTCCGTTGAAGAAACGGATGAGACCAATGAAGATTCTGACGCTGACGAGTTAAACCAGGAACCTGAGGCTGAGGAAGAACCAGCCTCTGAACCAGCCCCGACGCCCACACCTGCTGAGAAAAAATCCGGATTTCCGCTGATTTTGGGCGGTGTTGTGGCCGCTGCGGTTGGCTTTGGAACGTCTCTGGTGGTGCCGGATGGCTGGCCCATTGGTGCGGACAACAGCGAAACCCGGGCGCAGATCAGCGCGCAGCAATCTGAAATCGCATCACTGACAGAACGCCTGGATAGTCTGAACAACCCCGATCCTGACGCGGCCATCGCACCGGTCGAAGCCTGGGTCACAGAAGTGACCGATCAGTTGCGCAGTGATCTGGACGGCATCACCGCGACACTAGCCAGCCTGGATGAACGCATTGAGACCCTGGAAAAACGCCCGGTGTCCGGCGATGTTGCATCTGAAGACGCTGTAGCTGCCTATGAATGCGATGTTGTGGCGCTGCGCGAACAACTGGAAAGTCAGCGTGCGGAAATTGATGCGATGCTGGCCAATGCCCAGGCGCAGTCAGCCGCCGCGCAGCTGAGTGTTGAAGAAGCTAAACACATTGCCGCCCTCAGCGCGATTGAAGCGGCGCTGAACAACGGGTCTGACTATAGTTCAGCCCTGGCTGATCTGATGGGGACTGCCCCCGCTGCTCTGTTTGAAAATGCCGCGGGTGTTCCGACACAGGAAGCCCTGGAAGACGGGTTTATTGCCCCGGCGCGGGATGCGATTGCCGCAAGCCTTGCTGCCAATGTTGAAGATGGCTCTGTTTCCCGCGTCGGTGGTTTCCTGCGTGATCGTCTGGGGCTGCGTTCCCTTACACCGCAGGACGGCGAAGATGCCAATGCGATCCTGTCCCGGGCCGAATTTGCCTTGCAGGAAAGGCGCATTGCCGATGCGATCACTGAGATCGCCGCATTACCGCAGGACGGACAGGATCTGATGGCCGCCTGGGTTGCTGAAGCAACACAACGTATGGCGGCGCTTGCCGCATTGAGCGAACTGAAAGCCAGCGCCCCCGGCGCAGCGACGGAATAAGGAAAAAAGATGCTCTGGTCTCTGGTTAAAATCACCCTGTTTGTTGCTGTTGTCACTTTGATTGCAGTTGGTGCCATGTATTGGATGGATGCCGGCACCGGCTTTGAGCTGAAGTTTGCCGGGTATGAGATGACCCCCGGCCCGCTGGAATCAATCCTGGTGATTGTGGCGCTGTTCCTTCTGGTCTGGCTTATGATCCGTGTTGCGGGCTTCCTGCTTGCGTGTTTCCGTTTTCTCGCTGGCGATGAAACCGCAATTTCGCGCTGGTATGACCGCAACCGTGAACGCAAAGGTTATCAGGCACTGGCCGACGGGATGCTGGCACTTGCTTCTGGTGAGGCATCAAAGGCGATGTCTTCCGCTGCCAAAGCTGAAAAATATCTGCACAAACCTGAACTGACCAATCTTCTGTCTGCGCAGGCCGCCGAAATGATGGGCGACAGCGCCAAAGCCGAAGTGGTTTATAAACGCCTGCTGAGTGACGATAAAACACGTTTTGTCGGTGTGCGCGGGCTGTTGAAACAACGCCTTGAAGCCGGTGAAACAGAAACCTCCCTGAAGCTTGCAGAAAAAGCCTTTACCCTGAAGCCGAAGCATGAAGAAACCCAGGATATTCTTCTGGGGCTTCAGGCCGAAGGTGAAGACTGGGCAGGCGCGCGGTCAACACTGGCAGCAAAGCTGCGGGCCGGGAATATCCCAAAAACCCTGCACCGCCGCCGTGATGCTGTTCTGGCGCTTGCGAATGCGGCAGATCCTGACATGGACGACACTGCAAAACACGCCGCAGCGCTTGAAGCCCATCGTCTGTCCCCGGATCTGATCCCGGCAACGGTTATGGCTGCCCATGCGCATCTGGCGAATGGATATAAACGTAAGGCGAAAAAGGCGATCCTGAACACCTGGACCACCACGCCGCACCCGGATCTGGCCGCTGCATTTGCCGCGATTGAACCGGAAGAAACCGCAGAAGCCCGGGTGAAACGTTTTGCACCGCTTGTGAAGGCGCAACCTGATCACGATCAAACCCGGATGTTGCAGGCAGAGCTTCTGATTGCGGCAGAAGATTTCCCGACGGCACGCAAAGCCATTGGCGATCTGGTGGAAACTTCCCCGTCTGCCCGGGCGCTGACGATTATGGCGGCGATTGAGCGGGGTGAAGGTGCGGATAATGCGGTTGTGCAGGGCTGGCTTGCCCGCGCAGTCACCGCCCGTCGCGGCCCGGCCTGGGTTTGCGAGAAATGCAACACAGCGCATCATGACTGGGCGCCGCTTTGTAAACGCTGTCAGGGCTTTGATACATTGTCCTGGAAGGAAACCACATCGGAAGAAGATCCGGTTCTGTCAGCGGCAACCAGTATGCTGCCACTGATCGAAACGCCTGCACCTGCCGGGGATGCAATTGCGTCAGAGGATATTCCCCTGATCGAAAGCGAACCCGAAGATGCGGAAATCCTGCCCGAGGCAGATGATCCGCCAGAAGACAGCACGGAAAGTGAAAAACCAGCGGTATAAATACAAAACGGGCGGTCTCTGACGGCCCGTTTTCGTGTCAGCATAAAGAAAGTACATTATGAAAATTGGTGTGATCGGATGCGGTACAATTGCCAGCGCGGTTGTCGAAGGACTTGCCGGGCAGGGGCACGTGATACGAGTCAGCCCCCGCAGTCGGAAACGTGCAGAAGCCCTGGCGCAGCAGTTTGATGAGGTGATGATCGCTGACAATCAGGATGTGTTGAATGAAAGCGATGTAGTCTTCCTGGGGCTTATGGCAGAACATGCGGCAGATGTGCTGACGAAGCTGCATTTCAGACCAGATCACAAGGTCATTTCCCTGATGGCCGGGGCAGATCTTCCGCAGGTGCGAAACCTGGTGTCACCCGCCGGGACTTGCGCCATCATGATCCCCTTCCCCAATATCGCGCGTGGGAACTCACCAGTCCTTACGCAGGGTGATGATGCGCTGATCTTGCACCTTTTCGCCCCGCAAAATCAGATTTACCCGGTCGCGAATGCGCAGGAAATACAGAGCTGCCTGGCAGCCCAGGCCGTTTTGTCACCTGCCCTGAAACTTGTGAACACTGCCGAAACCTGGCTTGATGCAGCCTGCCCCGGCGGTGTGCAGGGGTTTCTGCGGCACCTCGTGGCGTCGAACCTAGAAGATGACACAGGGGTCACCTTACAGGCGCTTGATACGCCTGGCGGGTATAATCAGAGATTGCGGGATCATATGGAAAAATCCGGGATGTCCAAGGCTCTGACATGCGGCCTTGACGATCTCACCCGGTAAAGAAAAGGGCCGGTACATGCCCGGCCCTTTCTGAATTATTGCTCGTCTGCCATCAGGGCTTCGTTGTGGGCACGCAGGGCCTGTGACACAACCGCATACCATTCGCCACTTTCACGCATCTCGTTCAGACCGCGGTTCAGCATCGCAATAATTTCCGGTGCTTTCGGGTTGGAACGGTCTGCATAGAAGGTCAGCATTGTCTGATAGTTGACGAAAGGATTTTCAACAATTTCACCGGTGATGTTCAGCTGCGAACGCAGATCGTCAAACAGACCCGGTGTTGCGCTGGCGATATCAGCAGTGCCCAGCAGAACTGCCTCCATGCAATCCAGCGGCGTCCCCAGGATCATCAGCTCCAGCGCTGGTGGCATCACGTTGTTTTCCTCAAGGAAGACACTTGGGAAACCCTCCGCAACACAGAAGCGGGATCCACGGAATTGTTCGTATGATGTCGCCTGGGCATAGCTGCTGTCGGCCAGCGAGTAAAATGCCGTGATGGTTTCATAAGCCGGCACCGTGCTGAGATAGCTACAACGTGTGGCCGCATCGCCGCCCGGTACATAATCCTTAGAACAATCCGGCGTGGTCCACGCCAGAGAAACATCAAACGCACCAAGTGGCAGCAGAACGCTCAGGTGAGAATCCCAGTCATCCACATAGCTGATGGTGAAGTCACGGTTGTTTTCGCCACGGTTCAGAGCAGTTGTTGCCAGACGCGGAAACATACCGCCGCCTTCCAGTTCATCAGATGCAAAAGGTGGCCAGTTGCTGACGGTCACGATCCGAATTGGTGGCTGATAAGCGGTATTGTTCGGACGGGCCGCAGCGAACTGTTCCTGTTGCTGAATAACCTGATCTGCAGACAGGCCGTTTGGCAGACTGCCATCCAGGCACGGCAGTTGCAGAACGAGACCGCGACTCAGAACATTAGGGTTGTTGATCACACTGCGGTTGGCGTTGAAGATATTCTGATAGTCAGACACACCGTATGCGGCCAGCGCGATGGTCGCGAGGGTATCACCATCAGACACGGTATATGTCGAACAGGCCTCCTGCGCAGAAGCAGCACTGGCGAACAGGGCAGTACTGGCAAATGCCGCCTTAAAAAATGTACGAAGCTGTGTATTTTTCATTGAGTTTGCCTCCGGCAGCAGACGTATAGGGTGTTGGTTTAAATTCTGAGAGCCCCCCGGGCACGCAAGTGCCCGGGGTATCGCCTTAGTTCGATTCACCAGCGAGCAACATTTCGTTGTGGTCACGCAGAGACTGGGACACAATCGCGTACCATTCGCCTGACTGACGCATATCGTTCAGACCACGGTTCAAGAGCGCAACATATTCACGTCCAAACGGGTTGGTTTTGCTGATCAGGAAACCGTATGACGTTACGTAGTTTACGTTCGGGTTTTCCAGAACGTCAGCCGTGATACCCAGTTCTGAACGGGCGCTTTCGAAAAGGTCAGGTGTCATACCTGCAATATCCGCGTTGCCCAGCATAACGGCTTCGATGCAATCACTTGGTTTTTCAGCAACCAACAGCTCCAGAGCCGGCGGCATCATGTTGTTCACTTCAAGGTCAATCGTGGAGTAACCTTTTGGGCGACAGAAGGTGGAACCGCGGAAATCTTCATACGATTGTGCGCCAAAGAATTCACTGTCTGGTCGCATGAAATATGCCGTGATGGTTTCGTAAACCGGCAGTGTCCGCAGGAATTCGTTGCAACGCTTGCCAGAAGAAGATTCCGGATCATGGCGTACCGTACAATCCGGCAGTGTCCACGCCATGGATACGTCAAACGCACCAAGTGGCAACAGAACTTCAAGGTGAGATGACCAGTCATCTACAAAGCTGATGGAATACTCACGGTCGTTGCCCCCACGTTGCAGGGCTGTTGCCGCGAGACGCGCCATCATGCCGCCACCAGGCAGGCTTTCATCCGCGAATGGCGCCCAGTCGTTGCCGGTTACCAGTTTGATAGGTGGCTTGTAGGCATTATTTGTCGGGCGAGATGCCGCAAACTGTTCCTGCTGCTGAATAACAGCTTCTGCGGACAAACCATTTGGCAGGCTGCCGTCAGCACACGGCAGTTGCAGCACCAGGCCGCCTTCCAGCAGGTTCGGGTTGGAAACAACACTGCGGTTTGCGTTAAAGATATTCTGATAGTCAGACACCCCATAAGCCGCCAGAGCGATACTCGCAAGCGTGTCGCCACTGGAAACAGTGTAGTTGGTACAGGCTTCCTGCGCACTTGCCGCACCGGCGGAAAGCCCGGTTGCAACAAGCATGGTCTTAAAGACGTTACCGAACTGTAACTTTCTCATTATTCTTCCTCCAGGTGTTATTCTTTTGTAGTGACCGATGTCACTGATTTTCCATTTGATATTTAAGCGCGGTTGACACGATCTCGTGCCATTCGCCCGAATTTTGCATAATTGCGAGGCCATGGTTCAGTGTATCGAGCACGGCAAGACCTTCCGGGTTGTCAATATGCGTCATGACATTGAGCGCTTTGACTTCAAGAAGATTCGGGTTTTCGATAATCGTTGTTTCCATATCCATTTGCGCGATGATCGTTTCGGAAACCTGTGAATCCAGCGCGACGATGTCCACATCTCCGCTCACCAAAGCGTCGAAGCATTCTTCCACAAGAACCGGACGTACAAGTGTGATCTCCGGTTCAACCAGACCAGCTTTACTCATCAGGTTCAGTGAATACCCTTCAGGCCGGCAAATGGTTGTCCCCAAAAAATCGTTGTAGCTGAGAGCAACCTCATATCCGGATCCGGACATCGCAAAATACCCGTCTACAACTTCATAGAATGGATTTGAAAAGTTGTATGAACTGCAACGGCTTTGATCATTTGCTGAAAGTTGAGCCGTGTTTTCGCAGTCCGGCCGCGACCATGGGAAGGTAGCATCAAACGCCAGACTTGGCATCAGCAGATCAAGGTGTGAATTCCAGTCGTTCACAAACTGAATTTTATAGCTCTGATGCGGGTCTGCACGCAGAAAAGCGGTTTCAACCAGCTTGGTGTAGAGCCCGCGGTCTGGCAGGTTTTCATCCGTATAAGGGGCATAATTATTGCCCGTAATTAGAATGATCTGACGTTCCTGCACTGATTGCGCAGCTTCCGGGCTGGCAAGAGAAGTCGCCGCCTCTACAGCTGCGAATGCTTCTGCCCGGACTTTCTCAATTTCAGCTTCGGCAGCTGCGATAGCTTCTGCAGCTGCTTCCTGGGCTGCTGTGATCTGCGCTTCGGCTTCTTCCGCTACGCGGCGGGCCTCTTCCAGTTCAACCGTCTCAGTTTCCGTGGACTGCACTGCAAGTTCCGCAGCACGGGCTTCTGCCTGGGCAACCCGCGCTTCGGCTTCAGCGATCAGACGCTGAGCTTCTGCCTGAGCCTGCTCAGTGATCTGAGAGGCTTGCTCATTGACCACCGCATCCCGGGGATCACAGGGCAAATTCAGAACCATGCCAACCTCAATGTGGTTCGGATTGCGGCCAATCCGGTCACGGTTGGCATCATAAATTATACGGTAATCCGGAGTACCATAAATACGAGTCGCCAGTTGACGCAGGCTGTCACCAGGGCGAATTTCATAGGTTTCACAAGCCACCTGCGCAGAAGCGGCAGTCGACATCAGAGCAAGAGAAATGCAGCAGGTAGAGATATATTTCATTTGTATGACGTTCTGTTCATTGGTTGGAAGTGTGAGGGGTGTAAGCGGCGTTTGCAGGTGGCTTCAGCGCGACGACGGCCACTGAGGTATTGTCCTGATCCGGAACGTTGGCGTCACGTATCGCCAGCATGATCTGATCAAGAATATCCTGACAGCTTTCGTTCTGGTGTTTTTTCAGGACTGTTTCGATCTCCTGAGGTTCCAGATGCTGAAGCCCATCGCTGGCAATCAGTAAGATATCACCAGGAAGAACTTCGCGCGGGTCCTCAGGGCAATCGACCTTTGAAATCCCGGCCCCCATCAAAGCAGACGTCAGGCAATTTCTGTCAGGGTGATGTCGGGCCTCTTCGGGTTTCAGCACCCCTTCGATAACAAGCCGGTCAATGTCGGGGCCCATAGAATGATCTTCATTCAGCTGGATCAATTGCCCGTCACGGAACAGATAAAGCGGCGAATCTCCGATAGAAATCCAGTAAAACCGGTTCTCATAAAAGACAGTCCCCAGAAGGGTGGATCCCATATCGGGCGAGACCTGTTTATCATTGATATAGGCGGCAATCGCAGCGTTTGCTTCCATCGCAGCCAGAGGCAACGTATCAGCCAGCGTGCTTTCGGTGGCTTCAGTTTCCGAGATCCGGCGATCAATCACCGAAGACCAGGATGAAGCCACAAGGCGCGATGCGACATCGCCCGCCTCATGTCCGCCCATGCCATCAGCGACGACGACATAACCAATATCGCGTCGGCTTGAGAACCGGGCAGCAATTGCATCTTCCTGATATTCGCGATGTCCCTGCTCTGCAGAAAGAGCGACTTCGTATCTCAACGCTGAACTGGTCACTCTGCATCCCGCCAGTCAAAGTTTTCATCACAAAGAACAACAAAACGCATTGTTGTTTCGCTGATACGGATCATGTCCCCGTTGTTCAGCGGCAGTGTGCTGAGAACCGGGCTGCCATTCAGGCGCACAAGGTTCGCTTTACCACCATGGCCAAGGAAACACTTACGCTCCTCTGCATCATAGGCAATGACCGCGTGATTGCTGCGGGAGATACCATTGTCACCAAAATCAAGCTGCAACGCCTGGTCATCATTACGCCCCACCTGCAGCAGACCTTCGGTCAGTGCAAGACTGGTGCCGCGGCCGGGACCGGAGACAATCACAAGCCAGCCAACTGGGAAAGATGTGGTCACGGCTGTTTTCTTCACCGGTTCAGAAGCAATCAGATCATTCAGACGGTGATCAACATGGTCAAGGCCAAGGAATGTGGTTTTGATCCGTGCACGACGGCGCGGTGCAGCAACTTCAGCCGGTGCAACCTGCTCTGCTTCCGGAGCTGCCGGAACGGGGGCCTCTTCCTCAGCAACATCTGGCGTCTCTTCAACCACTGGTTCTGTGATTGCTTCTACAGGAGCTTCAACCTCAGCTTCAGGTTCAACCTCAACCTCAACCTCAGCTTCGACTTCGACTTCGACTTCGACTTCGACTTCTTCAGGAAGCACCGCTGCTACTTCCTCAACGGTTTCTTCTGCGGCCACCTCAGCGACAACTTCAACCTCGTCCTGCGACACAACCGTTTCTTCTTCCGGCATGGTCAGGACATCTGACAGTGTCTCTGTTTCGACTTCCTCTGCGACCTCTGCCACAGCAGGGGCCTGCGTTACGGGTGCAATGGCTGATCGTGCTTCACGTGCGGTCATCAGTGTCAGCACTTCTGCCATGGAAGTGTTGCTTTCCGCCTGCTCAGCTGGGGTCTCTTCCGGGGTGCTTTCAACCTCTGCTGCTTCAGCGAAGATATTCTCTTCTTCAGACATATCATCGTCTTCGAAGGCAGACTGAAGCACCATAAAATCGTCAGAACTTTCTACAGGCTGACTTGCATCGGCCGCCTGATCAGAAATCACTTCCGGTTTCGCTACGTCCGCCTCAGCTTCAACGTCTTCAATAAATTCGTCGGACCGTGACTGGATCTCTTCGGATACGACAGTCTCCGTCTCTTTCGTTGCAGAAGGTGTATCTTCAGCTGACTTTTCAAGAATGCGACTTAGCGGGCTTTTGTAGTTAAACATTTTATCGACGCTTTCATATTTCAATTTCAATTCGGACGAGCACTCTGGCGATCATTCTGTCGCCAGGGGCATACGGGCGCGCACTTGTGCCCCGTTACGATTCACAACAAACCGTGCTTCATTCACTTCGCCACGTTCGGTCAGAGAACTTAGCACCGCAGTCAGCGCGCCCCGTTGCATCAAAGACGCCCCGGTGGTTTCTTCACGGACCAGAATGTCGCCAACACGCAGGCCATCAGCACCAGAATTTCCGGCGTTGGTTACCTTTAGCTGCCAGTTCTGAGAGCCGCTTTCCGTCAGCGTCACACCATTGGCCAGGCCGATCAGCTGCATCACCGGCAATGCAAGTTCACCATTCAGGAAACGCGCATTGCCCGGCGCCCGATAGCGTACTTGCACACGGGTGTAACCGTCACGCCCGACCTGAAGGTTGCTCAAGACCATAGAGGCAAGAGACGAATTCGCATTGGCCGCACGGTTGTTGATCGAATAGATCGCAGTCCCACGTGTCAGCCAGGCGCCAATCACAGACATATCTGCAGAGGCATTGATGCTTTCAACCAGGTAAATTTCACCATTCGCAACCCGACGCGTGCGGGTGGTGAACGGCACATCCACATCCCAGTGAGAATAGGCAATCTGATTTTGCAGAAGTGTTGCAGATGCAGTCGGTGTCTCGGCAACAGCAGCAGCTGCAGGTTCAGTGGCAGCTGTTTCCACAGGCGCTTCAACCACAGGTTCCGGGGCCGGTGTGGTAACCTCTGCAACTGCTGTTTCTGCGGGGGCTTCAACAGCGGTTTCTTCAACCTGTGTTTCAGCCACAGCCAGGGGCGTTTCTGGTGTATCCGATCCGCCACTCAGGAAGATCCCGGCACCCGCCAGCAAAGCAACAACGGCAACACCTGCCAGCAACAGACCCGTTTTCTTTTTCGCAGGTTCTTCTTCCTGAGGCAGCAGTTCATCAAAGACCGCAGCCGCCGTGTCCGGTTCTGCTTCTTCTGCAGGTTCGGTGGCGTCATCTTCTTCAATAAGTGCCTTCAGGCGTCTCACTTCCTTGCTGTCTTCCCGCACAGGAACTGTTGCTGCTACAGCTTTTTCCGGTTCGGGTTCAACAAGCGCGATTTCACTTGTTTCAGCCAACATCGCAGCAATCGCGGCATCGGCTTTCTCAACATCGGCCTGAACGCGCTCTTCTTCCTCAACAGTGCGCACGCCTTCCAGCTCTTCAACCACACGCGGAGCTTCGGCTTCATCAAGAGCGGCGATAACAGAAGGCGGACGAGAAATGGTGGAATTAAAGGCAGCTTGTGGTCCGCGGAACATACGCAGCCATTCAAGCGCAGATTGCTGCCTCTGTGCGGGCATGACGCTCATGGCTTTGTCCAGCGCTTCAAGGAAGCCCGCCGGAAAATCTTTATAGCGCCCGGTCAGCGGAACATAGGGATCAACAATCTGTTTATCATAGGCGGCAAAGCGCGTTTTGCCATCTGCTGGAGGATCACCTGTAATCACGTGATACAGAGTCGCGGCCAGAACATAGAGATCGCTGTACGGTCCCTGAATTGAACCCGGAACATAGAATTCCTGGGGGGAGTACCCATCTTTCACAACACGCAGCGTTACCAGCGCGGCACTTTTATGCGCAGCCTGTTCACGGGCGGCACCGAAATCGATCAGAATTGGTTCGCCGTCCGGCGCAATCAGGATATTGTCCGGGGAAATGTCACGGTGAAGCATGCCATTTTCATGAATGAACGCGACCGCAGACAGCATTTTCTCTGTCAGGCTGACGAATTGTTCCGGGCTGAACCGGGTATCAGGCAGATCAAGGTAATCCAGCAGATCATAACCGCGAATGTAATCCATCGCGATATAGGCTGTGTTATTGTCTTCAAAGACCTGATGAACAGGTACAATATTCGGATGCACCAGTTTGGCGTGGCTTCGGGCTTCCTGAATGAACAGCTGAATGATAGAGGCCAGATCCCCTTCGGACTGTGCCGCATTGGGAACGACATCTTCCCCTTCACGGTGACACAGCGCCCCCGGGAAACATTCCTTAATGACGACATCCCGTTCCAGACTGTCACGCGCGAGGTAAGTGATACCAAACCCGCCGCTGTTCAGAAAGCGGATGATTTCATACTGGCCGCGCAGAAGCGACGTTCCGGGACGAAGCGCTTCATCCAGCACTTCATCATCAATCAGCACTTCATCATCAATCTGTTCAACAGCCTGTATCTGACTCACGGTTTTGCCCCAACTTCTTTCGCCTTCAACCCTTGTGGCCCGGGAGAACGGTCCCGGAGAAGGCAGCTATGTTAACGATAAAGCTGTCAAATGAGGTAAAAGTAAGACAACCAGATGGCGACCATGCGTTAGAATCTGGCCGAATAAATGCCATATTCGGTCATATTTTCCTGAAAACCTGAAGAATCGCAATGAATCCCTCAACCTCTGGTTTTGACCATAAGTAAAGGCATGAATGATGACACAAAGAAGCCATAATGATTATCGAATCGACGTGAGTGAACTTCAATAATTCCTCTCTAAAGTGTATTCCCCCGACAATCCCGGAAGAATACTATCCATGTCAAAGCTGTCGTTTCAGGGGTGACTGCCCGCCCAGGAAAGCGTTTCTCCCAGCTGATGCATTACATTTAACGCATCGCTGACCGGACCGTCCCCGGTTTCAAATTGCAGAAGTAAAAGCAGATCTGTCGCGCGCTCAAATTCTTCAGGAACCCAGTCCGCCCCCGTCGCCGGAAGCTTTGCATCAATCAGACGTTCCGCAAACTCCTCCACAATTTCCTGACAGGACTGAAGCAGTTCGGTACTGTCGGAAAGGTCTCCTGCCTCAGTCTGGCGACAGACATCAGACAACCGTTCTTTCCAGATCGCGAGTAACTCATTTTGGGGCGCAGCGTTCTCTGAGAATTCCTCAACGTCTGTCGCTTCAGTTTCCACGGGTTCTTCCGGTAAAACTTCCCCCAGAAGAGGCAGGAATTTTTCCTTCAGATCCCGGCGGGCATTTTCCAGATCCGCTTCACGACGACGGGATGCGGCTGTCAGGATCTGTTCCGCCAGAAACTGCCCTCCGCTTTCATTCCAGCGTTCAAAGTCCGGTTCAGGTCCATCTGCAAGGGCAGAAACCGCCTCTGGCGTGGCTATGGGAATGATTTCCTGAAACAGCTCTCCTTTTTCTGCCTCCAACCGTTTCAGAATGTCCGGCAATTCCTCTTGCACCGCAGGCAAATCAGTATGTGTAATCGCAAGCAGGCTGCTTTTTTTCAGATTATCCGGCACCTGTTGCCAGATCTGACGTTCAGATTCCCGCCAGGGGCTGGTGCCATTGGTACACCAGATCGCACAATCGACAAATTTCAGCAGGTCCAGCGTATTGGTGTCATCATGGGCAATTCCACTGACACCGGTGCCGGGCAGATCAAACAGAGAAACCTGTTGAAGCGCCGGTGTATCAAGTCCGATGGAAATGAAATCAGGATTGATTTCGGCGGCATCCGTCAGGGCAACCCCCGGGAACGTCTTATGTTCCTGACCCCACCAACCGGCGACGGTTCGGGGTTTGTCAGAATAGTTCAGAATAACCAGCGGAAGCTGCAAATGCCGAACACCCGTGGGCAGAATATCTGCACCAGCCAGCATATTCGCCAGACTGGATTTGCCGGCACTGAATTCGCCGGCAAACGCAATGCCAATCGCCGTGGACAGCCGACTGACGTGCTGACGGGCTTCGTCCTGCAATGCCGTTAACTCATCGCTGGCAGGCAGCGACTGGCTGTCTTCCAGAAACTGTTCCAGTTGTTTTGTTTCGGTTTCGACGCCTGGAAATTCAATCACTGGCTCTGATCCATCTTATGGGGGTTAATGTCGATATTCTTCTGCAGTTCCCGAAGGGCGTTCACAAAGGCTTCAGCCTGAAGAATCCGGGCGCTGTTGTCTGATGCTTTTGACGCCTCATCGGGCAGATTTCCGGAAATCGCCGCCAGATAGTGCCGGAACACGATATCTGTATGACTGAGAAGCGCCGTTTCCGCCGCTTCCAGCAATTCATTCACAACCGCATCCGCAGAGGGCCGGGTATGCTTCCGGTGAAACAGGCGGCTTGCCCAGCTGGCTTGCACCATTGCCGCCGCTTCGCGCCACAATATCCGTGTATCCGGGCTGAACCGGCGCAGAATAGAACTATCCGTTTCTGTTTTCTGCAGGGGCAGAAAATCAGGGAAAGACGCACAAAGCCCTTCTTTTGAATGCTGTATCCCCGCGATCAGATCAAGTTTGACAGACTGGATCCCTGAGATGAAGTTCAGACGCAGGTTTTCCAGCTCATCAGGCAGAGGAATTTCAGCCTCTGGGTCTGCCGCGATTTCCGCCGAAGGGGAAGGGTCCGAAGCACCGTATCCGGCCACCAGTTCACCGCGCAACGCGTCTATGTCTTCATGCAGTTGCAAGGCAAGAAGCGCCTGTTCCTCTTCAAGACATATCCCGACTTCGTCCAGGATCACCTCATCCACATGCGCATCCATCTGCACATCAGAAGTATCATCTGTGACCTTCCGGACAGAACCCAGGTGACGTTCCGCAATCTCCAGCACTTCCCCGACTTGTTCTTCAGTGTTCAGGGCATCAAACCGGTTCAGCAGAATTTTGGAAAAGAAGCGACGCAGCTGCGGAATGCCCGAGGCCACAAGGGCCTGATACCGCGGCACGGCCATTTCTTCCTGGTAAAGTTCGGTATGCTCGCCCTTTGCCAGACCGGTTTCAAGCTGGCGCTTCAAGGTGGGGTTGGCCTCAACCCAGGCTTCGGCTTTCTCACGCACAGCATCCGTGCCTTCACCTGTTTCAGCCACATGCGCCCATTGCGCACTCCCACACAGCACCGCAGCCGGCGCGCCACCAAAGATACGGGTAATATCATTCTGGACACTGCGCTGCAAAAGCTTTGCGTCCCGAACACAATTGCTGAGCTCATCAATCCGGTTGATAAAAATCACAGCCCGCCCGGATCCTTTTTCTTTCAGCACTTTCAGCAGGGATTCATCCATACGGGACATGGCCTGATGTGCTGAAAGGATGACGAGGTAATAGTCAGCATCACCAATTGCCGCCCAGGTGATTTTATCGCGGATCAGGCAGGGATCATTCACACCTGGCGTATCCGTAAAACGAATTGCGCCCGGGAATGGGGCCGTGCTGAAACAGACGTCAGCAGCGCGGATCAGATCATCATATTGTTCGGCGCCCTCCTGTCCGGAACTGACATATTGCGCCAGAACTTCGGGCGTCACCGGATTAAATTGATGCGTTGCGCCTAACAGATCCGGCAAATGGTTCCCAAAACGGGTTTGCGCCCGGGACACCAGCTGCTCTGCATGCTCGTGAATCTGCTTTGGTTCGTTGGCATCCGGCTGCGTCAGCGCCTGCCATTCCTGCGGGTTATAAAAATGAAAGTCTGCACCACTTTGCCGATCTGGTGTGTGGTTGAAATGCAGATGCGTCAGAACAGTCGTCAGAGGATTCACATCAGAAGGCAGTAAACCGCCCCGGCCGGTCAGTCCGTTCAAAAACTTCGATTTCCCGACTTTGACCTGGCCGACGATCATAACCGACAGGGGATCAGGCAGGATGTTGGCCGAAATCTTCTGCAGCGCCCCGATCTCATCCGGACAAGCCGCAGACATCTCGTGCGTCAGATCGGCCAGGTCACAGGCCGCTTGCCGGTTCCTTCCGGCATTCTCCAGGGCCAAGTGCCCGGGTTTCTCTACCGACAGCGTCTTATTGTTCATCTGATTGTCGCAGTTCTTTGAGTGCACTCACCACGGATCCGAGCTTGCGGGTTTCATGCACAGAAACAACCGTCCCGCTTTCGGTCCGATACAAAGCCAGCGCCGGATCCTTCGGCTTCTCGGGGCGCATCACAATCAGTTGGGGCATCGCTATGACATCGCCACTGTCATTTTCCCATTCCTGCAAATCACGTGCCAGAAGCTCTGCCAGATCAGCCGTAATCAGTTCTGGTTCTGACTGACGTGCAATCTCCCCACCGGCTGCGATCTCTGCCTTTGCAGCGGAAAAACTGTCAACACTGTCGTAAAACCGCGCAAGGTAACCGGCGCGTGCGGGCTGTGCGGCGTCAATCGGAACGGCAACGTCTTCTGGTTCTGAAACCTCGGCCACCTGCGTCGCCTCCACCACATCTTCCGGCAGCTCCTCAACTGTGACAACAGCCAGAAGTTCACTCAGTGTGATGCCGACATCTTCAGCACCAGGGGCCGTTTCCGGTGGGAAAGACTGCAAATGCACATCACCATCCACCCGGGAAAATTCCGTCATCAATGCCCCAAGCTGTTGGGCCGTTTCGGTGCGGCTTTCGCTCGCCAGATCAGGAATACTTCCCAGACTTTCCGGTTCCGCATGCTCTACAGCGGTGACACGCGAACTGTTCACATTCAGAACCAATGTCGCTTTTGCTGTACCTTCGTGTTCCGATGTAAAGACCAGCACACGCGCCAGAACAGTCTGTCCGATCGCCTCCAGCATTCTTGCACGTTTATTGCCACGTGACGTTGCAGAAAGCTGTGCCACCTGATCTGTCCGTGGGGAAAGTTCTGCCAGGATGTGTTGCAGTTTACGGGTGACATTTACTTCGCTTGTCATTCCCAGCTCCATTTTCATTTCTGTTCCGACGGATGAATTTTATGTCGGGCTATTTTAATTTCTCAGCAGGTCAAACCCGGCTTGCGTGTTGGCCAGGACGGGATTTCTGATCAGCAGCGACCAAAAACCTTTCTATCGTAGCAACAAGTTCATCCACAGTTTCCGGTCGATCTTCGGCAATCAGGTTTTTCCAGATATTCTGATGGGATCCAGTGACCTTCGAAGGTTGAAACTTTGCCCCAACGCATTGCTTATCTGTCAATTTCGCCGGGACTGGCTTCATTTCCAGAGGCAACACAGGCTTGGGGGTGACCGTTTCCTGTGCCAGGGGTGAATGTTTGTTTTTAGCGATATCCTGCGCTTTGCTTTGTCGATTTTGCGCTGCGATTTGAATTCCTGGTGTGTTTTGGTTTGGTTTGTATTTTTTCAGTTTTTGTTTTTTGTTTTTGATG
>NZ_PWAA01000016.1 GCF_003031585.1 Thalassobius sp. I31.1 | reverse complement strand
CGTAAGAGCATTGAAAATAAAGAGTTTTCTAGTTTTCTAGTTTTCTAGTTTTCTAGTTTTCTAGTTTTCTAGTTTTCCGGCAAAAGAAAACGCCCCGAACCAACTGGTCCGGAGCGTCGAAAAAATCAACAGGATCAATAAGATCAGTTCGGAATGTCGCCTTCAACGCCTTCAACATAGAAGTCCATACCCGCAAGTGTACCGTCATCCGCGGTCTCACCCTCAGCCAGCCAGACAGAACCGTCTTGCTTGTTCAGAGGTCCCGTAAATGCGTGGTATTCGCCGGACACGATAGAGTCAGAAATCGCCTGTGCTTCTGCCTGAACCTCAGCCGGAACGCGGTCAGAGAATTCACCGATCTCAACCATGCCTTCTTTGATGCCATCCCAGGTGCTGGTGCTTTCCCATGTGCCGTCGATCACAGCCTGGGTGCGCGCGATATAGTAAGGTGCCCAGTCGTCGATGATGGAAGACAGACGCGCTGTCGGGCCGAATTGCGCCATGTCAGAAGCCTGACCAAACGCCATGATGCCGCGCTCTTCCGCGATGGTCATTGCAGCCGGGGAATCTGTGTGCTGCATGATCACGTCAACGCCCTGCTCGATCAGAGCAGTTGCCGCATCCGCTTCTTTCGCAGGATCAAACCATGTGTAAACCCAGACGATTTTGAACTCGACATCGGGGTTCACTTTCTGTGCGTGGATATAAGCAGAGTTGATGCCGCGGATCACTTCCGGGATCGGGAAAGACGCGATGTAACCCACCTGGTTGGTCTCGGTCATATGGCCGGCAATGGTGCCCAGAACCGCGCGGCCTTCATAGAAACGTGCGGAATATGTGGATACGTTATCAGCGTTTTTATAACCGGTGGCGTGTTCAAACTTCACATCCGGGAATTTGGCCGCAACGTTGATGGTCGGGTCCATGTAACCGAAAGAGGTTGTGAAGATCAGGTCATGACCAGACAGCGCCATCTGGGTCAGAACACGTTCTGCATCTGCACCTTCAGGTACGCTTTCCACATAGGATGTCTCAACGGCATCGCCAAAGTGCTCTTCCACAGCAAGACGCCCCTGGTCGTGTTCATAGGACCAGCCAAAGTCACCGATTGGGCCCACGTAAACAAAGCCGACTTTCAGCGGATCTTCGGCATAAGCCGCGCCGCCAAGGCCAAGCGCAAGGGTTGCGCCCGCCAGAATGGATTTAACAGATTTCATTGATCTCTCCCGTGTTGGTCGTCAGGTTCAGTTTTATTCTTCTCTTCATCGCGCAGCGGCCGCAGATTTGTCTGCGTTTCAAGCAACGCGGTAGTGATAATCGCCGAAGGCACGGCAACGATTCCCAGCCCTATGAACAGAATGAAAGTCGTAAATACACGTCCGCCGGCAGTGATTGGGAACATATCACCGTAACCAACGGTTGTGAATGTCGCAACTGCCCACCAGAAGCTTTCGGGTATAGAGCGAAACACATCTGGCTGCGCTTCATGCTCAAAGAGGTAAATGCCGACGGAGCTGATATAGAGCATTACGCCTGCGAGGACCGAAAATACATAAAGTTCACCTTTTACAAGATGTAGCGCATCGCGCAGGCGAAACAGGATGCGGGACGAGTGAAAGGGTTTGAACATCCGCAACAAACGCATCAGGCGCAGCGTACGTACGGTCTGCCATTCGGGAACCAGGAGAAGCAGCGCAGGCAGGCAGGATAGCAAATCAATGATGCCCCAGAAACTGAAGATGTATTTGAAAGGATGTCGGGAACAGCTGACACGCAGGATATATTCAAGAACGAATACCCCGAGAATGAAGAACTCAAAAATATCCAGATAGTATTTTACGCTGGCAGGAAGACTGGGAAGTGTTTCCACAGCAATTGTGATTGCGGACACACCAATCAGGACGTTCAGCGCAGTTGATACTTTTGCGCCAAGGCGGGGATGAACCCCGTCGAGCATCTCAATTATGTCCTGACGCGCCAACTGACTGGTCTTCCCGATCTAATGCGTTGCGTGGAATTGCTTGCCCAGCGAGGCAGGCGCATTCATCGCGGCTTTGTTTTTATCTGCGGACATGATCACCAGAACGACAATTGTGATGACATAGGGTGACATGGACAGATATTCGACCGGGATACTAACGCCCGCCGCCTGAAGGTAAAGCTGCAGGAAGGTCACACCGCCAAACAGCCAGGCCCCCAGCAGAACGCGCCAGGGCTTCCAGCTTGCAAACACAACAATCGCCAGCGCAATCCAGCCCGCGCCTGCGGTCATGCCTTCGGTCCATTGGGGCACACGCACCAGCGACAGGTAAGCCCCGCCAAGCCCCGCACAGGCCCCGCCAAACATGATCGCCAGCAAGCGGATACGCACCACTTTATAGCCAAGCGCATGGGCGGCATCGTGGTTTTCACCGACCGCACGCAGGATCAGACCGGCGCGGGTGTATTTCAGCACAGCCCAGACGCCCGCGACCAGGGCAATGGCGAAGTAAACCATCAGATCATGGCTGAACAGGATTGGCCCGACAACGGGCAGATCAGACAGAACTGGCAGATCAAGCTTTGCTGTGGATGGGGGTTTGATGCCTGCATAGCTCTGGCCCAGAAGGGCAGAAAGCCCCAGGCCAAACAGCGTCAGCGCAAGCCCGGTTGCCACCTGGTTTGACAGCAGAAACTGTGTCAGCAGGCCAAACAGCAGAGACAGAACCGCGCCACCAACCGCCGCCGCAATAAACCCCAGAAACGGGCTGCCGGTGTTCACAGCAATCATGAAACCGCAGATCGCGCCGAAGATCATCATGCCTTCGACACCCAGGTTCAGCACCCCGGCTTTTTCAGCAACAAGTTCGCCAAGTGCCGCCAGAAGAATAGGCGTTGCGGCGATCATCATTGTGGTGATCAACACCACCGGGTCAAAAGAAGAAAGATCCATTACGCTGCCTCCCGTCCGAAACGTATTCTGAAGTTTGTCAGCACATCCATGGCCAGCAGGAAGAACAACAGCATCCCCTGGAAGGCCTGGATTGCGGCTGCCGGAATGGACAGTTGCAGCTGCGCCATTTCACCGCCGATATAGGTCAGCGCCATCAGAAGCCCCGCCAGCAGAATGCCGATCGGGTTCAGGCGGCCCAGGAAGGCCACGATAATCGCGGTGAAACCGTAACCCACGTTGAATTTATCGGTGATCTGGCCTGCGGGACCGGTGACTTCAAACAAGCCCGCAAGGCCAGCCAGCCCACCGGAAAGCCCCATGCAGATCACAATCAGCAGGTTCGGGCGCACGGATGCGAAACGTGCGGCACGCGGGCTTTCGCCCGTCAGGCGGATCTGAAAGCCTAGGATATGGCGGCTGAGCAGAATATAAGCTGCGATCACCGCGATAAAGGCGGCGACCACGCCCCAGTGCATGCCAGTGCCCGCGATCAGTTCCGGGTTTGAGGATGCGGAATAATGCGACAGGTTGCGCGATCCGGGGAAGCCATGGCCTTCGGGATTTTTCAGCAACCCGTTCGCCATGGATTTCAGGATTTCCTGGGCGATATAGACCAGCATCAGCGAGGTCAGGATTTCATTAGTGTTGAATTTTGTTTTCAGGATCGCCGGGATCATCGCCCAGAGCGTCCCGCCCACGGCCCCCGCGACCACCATCAGCGGAAAGATGATCCAGAGTTCTGCCGGATAGAAGGCAAGCCCCACCGCCGCGCCGAAAATCGCGCCCATGATGTATTGGCCTTCAGCACCAATGTTCCAGATGCCGGCCCGAAAGCCCAGGGACAGACCAATCGCAATCAGGATCAGCGGCCCGGCTTTCACCAGAAGTTGCGGGCGGAAATAATCGGCGAATTCACCAAAAATCGGATCCCAGAAGATCAGGCGGATGGCTGCCACCGGGTCTTTGCCAAGGGCTGCGAACATAAAGCCGCCTGCAATCATTGTCAGCAGAACCGCCAGCAAAGGTGCAGCCAGAGACCACTGTTTTGAAGGGGTTGCGCGTTTTTCAAGCCGGATCATGATGCTGCTCCTTCGCCATGACTATGCGCCACTTCCATCCCGTGTGCCCCGCCCATCATCAGGCCGATTTCATCCACTGTCAGGCCGACCGCCGGGCGTGCGCCTGACAGGGAACCTTCATTCAAAGCCGCAAAGCGATCAGAAATTTCCATCAGTTCATCCAGATCCTGGCTGATCACAATAATTGCCGCCCCGCGTTCTGCCAGATCCAGCAGGCTTTGCCGGATTGAGGCCGCGGCAGAGGCATCCACACCCCAGGTCGGCTGGTTCACAACCAGCACATCCGGGTCTTGCAACACTTCACGCCCGACAACAAATTTCTGCAGGTTGCCACCGGACAGGGACCGCGCCGCATTGGCAGAACCCGGCGTGCGTACGTCGAATTTCTTGATGATTTCCCGGGCAAATTCACGGGACGCACCCCAGTTCACAAAACCGGATTTTGTCAGGTCTTTGCGCACGGCCCCCGTCAGCAGGGCGTTTTCAATCAGGCTCATGTCAGGGGCTGCCGCATGGCCCAGGCGTTCTTCGGGGGCCGCCAGGATCGCCAGCTTGCGCCGTTCATTCGGGGACAGATTGCCCACGGCTTTGCCATGCACCATCACAGCACCCTGATCTGTCTTTGCCTCGCCGGAAATTGCGGCCAGCAGTTCATCCTGCCCATTCCCCGCAACCCCGCCAATGCCCAGAATTTCACCGGCGCGCACTTCAAGGCTGACGTTCTTCAGGCTGGTGCCAAACGGGTTGGGGCTGTCGACGGACAGATCGGAAACCGACAATACAATATCGCCCGCATCTTTGGCCGCGCGTTCCGGCACATGCAGAACCTCACCCACCATCATTTCCGCCAGTTCACGCGCGGATTTCTCGCGGGGTGTGCAACTGCCCACAACCTTACCCAGACGCAGAACTGTGGCTTCGTCGCAAAGGCTGCGGATTTCTTCAAGCTTATGGGAAATATAAAGAATTGCGGTGCCTTCACGGGACAGCTGGCGTAGGGTTTCAAACAGAATGTCCACTTCCTGCGGCGTCAGAACCGATGTCGGTTCATCCATGATCAGCAGTTTGGGATCCTGCAACAGACAACGGATAATCTCCACGCGCTGGCGTTCCCCGGCGGACAGGTTGCCCACGGTTGCGTGCGGGTCCAGAGGCAGGCCGTATTCTTCGCTGACCTCTTTAATCTTTGCTGCCAGATCGCCCATCTTCGGCGGTTTTTCCATGCCAAGCGCAATATTTTCCGCCACATTCAACGCATCAAACAGCGAGAAATGCTGAAACACCATCGCAATGCCATCGGCACGTGCGGCCCGGGGTTCAGACGGTTCAAACCGCTGCCCGCGCAGGGTAATTGTGCCGCTGTCAGGTTTCACAAGCCCGTAGATCATTTTCACAAGGGTGGATTTGCCCGCGCCGTTTTCCCCCAGAAGCGCGTGAACTTCGCCCTCACGGATATCAAAACTGACGCTGTCATTGGCCACAACGCCGGGATAGGCTTTGGTCAGCCCGTCCAGATGCAACAAAACCGGTGCTTCGCCCGTGTCATTCATGATGCGATCTCTCCCTCTGTGCCTGTGGTTGTGTCCACAGATGTTTCGTTCCCATATGCCAGCAACTCGCCCGCAACGCCAACAGCTATTTCTGCCGGATGTTTCCCTAAGGCGGGGTTACCAATGGGGCAACGGATGGTGCTGATTTTTGCGGCAGTATGTCCCGCCTCAAACAGACGTTTCTGAAACCGCGCCCATTTTGTGGCCGACCCGATGACGCCGCAGCTGGTGAACCCATGGTTCAGCAGCGCATGGCACAGTTCCAGATCAAGCGCGTGATCATGGGTCAGGATGATGTGATGGGCATCTGTCGGGGTGTGCGGCACAAGCTGTGCGGGGTGTTTTGCGATCACGGGGGTGATGCTGTCCGGCAAGTTGTCTGGCAGGCGTTTTGCGTCAAAATCCACAAGCGTGATCTGAAACCCGGGCAGGGGGGCCATGACCCGGCAGATAGCTTCGCCGGTATGCCCCGCACCCCAGATCCAGAGCGGCGGCGCGTCCATGGGTTCATCCTCCAGGCTGTCAGCGATGAAATCCAGAACAACCGTGCCGCCGCAGCATTGGCCAAGGTTCGGGCCAAGGGGCATGGTCTGGCGGCTTTGTGTCTTGCCATCGGCCAGCATCTGTCGGGCAACCTTTGCCGCTTCCCATTCCAGCCGGCCACCGCCGATGGTGCCCTCCTGATGGTCCGCAAACACCCGCATGGATGCCCCGGCCTCGCGCGGCGCAGATCCCATGACCTGCGCCACAGTCACTGTGATCCAGCCGCTCATCCGCGCGCCCGTTTCACAGCGGCAAGAATGTTTTCAGCCGTCGCCGGGGCCTGAAGATCTGCGAAAGTATCACCGCAGGCCGATACCGCATCCGACAATGCCATCAGGGCAGAAATCCCGTGGTTGAACGGCGGCTCGCCCACGGCTTTGGACCGGTAAACCGTTTCAACCGGGTTTTCGTTTTCATACAGCGCGACGTTGAAAATATCAGGCCGGTCAGAACAGGCGGGGATCTTATAGGTGCTTGGCGCATGGGTGCGCAGACGGCCTTTATCATCCCAGACCAGTTCTTCGGTTGTCAGCCAGCCCGCGCCCTGGACATAAGCGCCTTCGACCTGGCCGATATCAAGCGCCGGGTTCAGGCTGTTGCCTGCGTCATGCAGAATATCCGTGCGCAGAATGCGGTTTTCCCCGGTCAGCGTGTCAATCACGACCTCTGTCACAGAGGCACCATAAGCAAAGTAATAGAACGGGCGCCCCTGGCCCTTGATCCGATCCCAGGAGATTTCCGGGGTTTTGTAGAACCCGGTAGAAGACAGAGAGATGCGGTTTTCATAGGCAAGCTTCGCGCTTGCTGCGAATGTCAGAACCTCCTGGCCGATATGCACCTGATCATCGAGAAAACTGACCTCAGACGGGGCAATCTGATAATATTCCCCCAGGAAATCCGCCATGCGTTCCCGGATCGTGTCACAGGCCGCCTGCACGGCCATGCCATTCAGGTCTGCGCCGGATGAAGCAGCGGTGGCAGAGGTATTCGGCACTTTCGCGGTGTCTGTTGGTGTGATCTTGACCGCATCCATGCTGACGCCAAAGCGGCTGGCCGCGACCTGTGCCACCTTCTGAAACAGCCCCTGGCCCATTTCCGTGCCGCCATGGTTCAGGTGGATGGAACCGTCCTGATAGACATGCACAAGCGCGCCCGCCTGGTTCAGATGCGTCAGCGTGAAACTGATGCCAAACTTAACAGGCGTCAGAGCCAGACCTTTCTTCAGAATGTCATTTTCAGCGTTCCAGGTCTCAATGGCCGCCCGGCGTTTCTGATAGTCCGCATTTTCAGACAGTTGACCGACCAGATCATTGATCACACAATCGGTGATCTCCTGCCCATAAGGGGTGGTCTGTTTCATCTTGCCGGAAATACTCCCGCCGGAGGCATCCGTCATATCCGCATAGAAATTCGCGCGGCGTACATCCAGGGCGTCTTTCCCAAGATCCTGCGCGATGTGATCCATCAGCCGTTCCATCCCCAACATCCCCTGAGGCCCGCCAAAGCCACGATAGGCGGTGGCGCTTTGGGTGTTGGTTTTCAACCGGTGGCTTTCGATTGTGACATGTTCAAGATTATATGTGTTATCCGCATGCAGCATCGCACGATCTGCCACAGGCAGGGACAGATCCAGCGCCCAGCCACAACGGGTGTAATGGGTGAACTCCACGCCCAGAATACGGCCCGCCTCATCCACGCCTGCGCGATAGGTGATGCGGAAATCATGGCGTTTGCCTGTGATCATCATGTCATCATCACGGTCATAGCGCATCTTGCAGGGCCGCCCGGTCTGCAACGCGGCCACAGCGCAGGCACATGCCAGCGCGTTGCCCTGGCTTTCCTTGCCGCCAAAACCGCCGCCCATGCGACGGCTTTCCACACGCACCGCATGCATGGGTTTGCCGATGGCATGGGCAACCTTGTGCTGGATCTCGGTCAGGTGCTGGGTGGAGGAAGAGATATAGACATCCCCGTTCTCCGCAGGCATGGCCAGGGCTGCCTGACCTTCCAGATAGAAATGCTCCTGCCCGCCCATTTCAAAGCAGCCTTCAACAACGCGCGGGGCGTTTTCAATGGCCGCGGATGCATCACCTTTCGACCAGATGCGCGGGCCGTCTTCAAAGCGGCTGTTCGCTTCCATCGCCTGATCAATCGTCAGAAGTGGTGTCTTTTCCTCAACCGCAATCTCACCAAGACGGGCTGCTTTGCGCGCGTTTAAGTGGCTGTCGGCAACCACAAGAAAAATCGGCTGGCCCAGGTAATGCACGCTGCCTGTTGCAAGCAGCGGTTCATCATGAATGGAAGGCGAGACGTCATTCTCAAAGGGCAGATCATCCGCCGTCAGAACCGTAACAACGCCAGGGGCTGCACGCACGGCGTCAAGATTGATCGCGCTAATCACCCCATGCGCAACCTCTGATGTGCCAAAGGCCAGATGCAGCGTGTTGGCGGGCATGGGAACGTCATCAAGATAACGCGCGGTGCCGGTGACATGCAGGCGGGCGGAATCATGTGTCAGGGATTTTGCAACGCTCATGGTGTCACCTCCAGCACGGAAACAGGCCTGCCCATGGCGTCCTGCATATAGCGGCGCAGCATGTTTTGTGCCGCTTCCATGCGATATTGGCTCGACGCCCTCATGTCGCTCATCGGGGTGAAATCCTGTGTCAGGGCTGCGCAGGCGGCTTCGATGCTGTCCATCGACCAGGGCTGCCCGATTAGCGCATTTTCCGCGTGGGTTGCTCGTTTCGGTGTGCCTGCCATGCCGCCAAAGGCGATACGGACTTCATTCATCACTTTGCCATCGCCCATAATGTAAATTGCCCCCAGTACGGCGGAAATATCCTGATCGAACCGTTTTGAAAGTTTATACACCCGAAGCGCATCGCGTTTCTTAGGAATGCTGATCGCTTCTACAAATTCGCCGGCCGCGCGGTCCTGTTTGCCGTACTCAATAAAGTAATCTTCCAGCGGGATATCACGCCGCAGGTCGCCCTTGCGCAGATGCAGGGCCGCCCCCAGGGCAATCAGCGCGGGCGGGCTGTCCCCGATGGGGGACCCATTGGCAATATTGCCGCCGATGGTTGCCGCATTGCGCACCTGTTTCGATGCAAAGCGGCGCAGCATTTCTCCGAATGACGGGTAAAGATCATTGATAACTGGGCGCAGGGTTTCCACGGAAACACCGGCACCGACGCGCAGATGATCGCCCTTATCCTCAATCTGCTGCATATCCTGAATGCCGTTCAGGAAGGCGGTTTTTGGCAGCGCGCGCAGTTGTTTTGTGACCCAGAGACCAACATCAGTCGCCCCGGCAATCAATGTGGCGTCCGGGTTGGCGGCGTACCAGGTGGCCAGTTCGTCAGAGGTTTGCGGGCGGAAATGTGTTGCCGCGCCAGGGGGCTGGCTGCCCCCTGGGACCCCCGCGCGTATTTCCGGCAAGATGAAAGGTTTTGCGAGGTGATGGGGCACGGGCTGATCTGCGGCGGCCTCTGCTGCGCGGATGATCGGGGCGTAACCCGTGCAGCGGCAGAGGTTGCCGGCCAGCTGATCGTCGTAGTCCGTTGCGCCGTTCTTATGGGCCGTCGCCATCGACATGACAAAACCCGGCGTGCAGAAGCCGCACTGACTGCCGTGATGTTCAATCATAGCGTCCTGCACCGGATGCAGGCTGCCGTCTTTTGCCGCCAAGCCTTCCACGGTGGTCACGGATTTGCCATGCAGTTGCGGCAAAAACAGAATGCAGGCGTTCAGCGCGCGGGTGCCGTCGGGATCCTCAACCATCACCGTGCAGGCACCGCAATCGCCTTCGTTACAGCCTTCTTTCGTACCATTCAGCCCACGTGTATTGCGCAGGTGATCCAGCAGCGTTTTGGTCGGGTTCACTGTATTTAGCGAGACAGCTTCCCCGTTGAGGAGAAATTCAATCTGGCTCATATGTCAGTCCGTGTCGCCTTCTTTTCGGAAAACTGCGGGTTTAAATTGCCCGTTACCGTTTTCAATGCGCGGGCCCGATGCGACGTAAAGCCTCGCGCGCTTCCCTGATCGCACCAGAAAAGCGCGAAAATGTCGCAGTGGCAAGGGGGGAGTTCAGATAAGCGCCTGAAAGATCCTTCGGGAAATGGTGAAAATCGCGATTATCTTTTGACATCCGGGGGAAAAACGTCCTTTTGCGGATATATTAAGTACGAGGGAAATAGAATGAAACTCAAAAGCCTGCTTATGCTGGCAGGGGCTGGTGTGCTTGCTGCCTGTGTCACAACCGCCGCTGGCCTTTCTTTTGGCAACAACACGGGTGATTACCCGAATGACAATGAATGTGATGATCCGCGTTTTACCGGTGGTGGCATGGCCTCTTCTCTGAGCGTGGATAACATCGGCAAAGATGCGACGGATTGTCAGACGCTGTACAGTGCGCAGCGCATTCGTCTGGCACGCACCCGTGCACAGTGGGATGTGGCGCAATGCCAGGCAGTGGATTTCGGCAATAATTCTTCGCGCTGGGCGCGGGACAATGAATGTGACGATCCGCGTTTCACGGGGCCTGGCGTGGATGAAATCCTTGTGCCTGCTGATCTGCGGGCTGATGCGGCCGATTGCCGGGCGCTGTGTAACGCTGGCGAAATCTGGCTGAAATAAACAATTACTTCCCGGGCGGCGAGAATTGGGTTTCGCCGCCCGGGTGCGCCCCTTAAACTGGTCGCTATGACTGACCAGCCTCGATTCATCCATCTCCGCGTACACACCGAATATTCCCTGCTTGAGGGGGCCGTTCCTGTAAAGAAACTGCCCGGCCTGTGCGATGGCATGGGGATGCCTGCGGTTGCAGTGACTGATACGAATTCCATGTTTGCGGCGCTGGAATTTTCTGTGACGGCGAAGAAAGCAGGCGTGCAGCCCATCGTCGGCTGTCAGGTTGATCTGCGCTATGATCCGCCTGCAACAGGTGAAAAACCACGCAATCCCGCACCTGTAGTTCTGCTGGCGCAGAATGAAACCGGCTATGAAAACCTGATGAAGCTGTCGTCCTGCCTGTATGTGGATGCCGGGGGGGAGCTGCCGCAGGTCACGGTTGAGGATCTGGAGAAACACGCAGGCGGGCTGATCTGTCTGACAGGCGGGCCGAAAGGGCCGCTGGGAATGCTGATTGCGCAGGGGCAGGATGCCAAGGCGGATGCTTTGCTGGCCCGCATGATGACGGCTTTTGGCGATCGGCTGTATATGGAATTGCAACGTCACCCGGGCGAAGGCGGACAGCTGACCACGGCGGAACGTGCCACAGAACGCGGTTTTATTGAACGTGCCTATGCGCTGAATATCCCGCTGGTCGCGACCAATGACGTCTACTTCCCCAAGACCGATATGTATGAGGCGCATGACGCCCTGATCTGTATTTCCGAAGGGGCCTATGTCGATCAGCAGGATGACCGGCGTCGGCTGACACCCCAGCATTATTTCAAAAGCCCTGCAGAAATGGCGGCACTGTTTGCCGATCTGCCGGAAGCCCTGGAAAGCACTGTTGAAATCGCGCAACGCTGTGCCTTTGGCGCCTATCTGCGTGACCCGATCCTGCCGAAATTTGCTGATGACGAAGTCGCAGAACTGCGCCGCATCGCGAACGAAGGTCTGCAAAACCGCCTTGCCGTGATCCCCCATGCGGTGACGCCGGAAAAATACCAGGAACGCCTGGATTTTGAACTTGATATTATTGAGGGCATGGGGTTCCCCGGCTACTTCCTGATCGTTGCGGACTTTATCCAATGGGGCAAAGATCAGGGCATTCCCGTCGGGCCGGGCCGGGGGTCTGGTGCGGGGTCACTGGTGGCCTATGCGCTGACGATTACTGACCTTGATCCGCTGCGTTATTCCCTGCTGTTTGAACGCTTCCTGAACCCGGAACGTGTGTCGATGCCGGATTTCGATATCGATTTTTGCATGGATCGCCGGGAAGAGGTGATCAAATATGTGCAGGAAAAATATGGCCGCGACAAAGTAGGCCAGATCATCACCTTTGGTGCGCTTTTGTCCAAGGCCGCCGTGCGTGACATTGGTCGTGTGTTGCAGATGCCTTACGGCCAGGTGGATCGTCTTTCTAAAATGATCCCGGTGGAAGGCGTAAAGCCTATGTCCATCGCGCAATCCCTGATCGAAGAACCCCGTCTGCGCGAAGAAGCCCGCAATGAAGAAGTTGTGGAACGTCTGCTGAATTACGGTCAACAGGTCGAAGGTCTTTTGCGGAACGCATCCACCCACGCGGCGGGTGTTGTGATTGGCGACCGGCCGCTGGATGCGCTGGTGCCGCTATACCAAGATCCGCGATCCGACATGCCAGCGACCCAGTTCAATATGAAATGGGTGGAACAGGCCGGGCTTGTGAAGTTCGACTTCCTGGGTCTGAAGACCCTGACCGTCATTCAGAACGCGGTGGATCAGATTAAAGGCGAAGGGCGCGACATTCATATCGCGGCTGACGGGACGCAGTTGTATGAACCACCCGAAGGTGCGGTGAATGAAATCAACGCGATCCCGCTGGATGACAAGGTTTCATACGATCTGTATTCCGCCGCCCGTACCGTGGCCGTGTTCCAGGTGGAATCGACAGGCATGATGGATGCGCTTAAGCGCATGAAGCCCACCTGTATCGAGGATATCGTTGCGCTTGTGGCGCTGTATCGTCCCGGCCCGATGGAAAACATTCCAACCTATTGTGAGGTGAAGAACGGCCTCAAAGAGATCGAATCCGTCCACCCGCTGATTGACCACATTCTGGAAGAAACCCAGGGCATCATCGTTTACCAGGAACAGGTGATGCAGATCGCCCAGGTCATGGCGAATTACTCTCTTGGCGGCGCGGATCTTCTGCGACGTGCGATGGGTAAGAAGATTAAAGAGGCGATGGACGCGGAACGCCCGAAATTTGAAAAGGGCGCGGCTGAAAACGGTGTGCCAGCCAAGAAAGCCAGTGAGGTTTTCGACCTTCTCGAAAAATTCGCGAACTACGGCTTTAACAAATCCCACGCGGCGGCCTATGCGGTGGTGTCTTATCAGACCGCCTGGCTGAAGGCGAACCACCCGGTTGAATTCATGGCCGGCGTCATGAACTGCGATATCCATCTGACGGATAAGCTGGCGATTTATGCCAATGAAACCCGCAAGCCACAGGATCGGGATGGCCTTGGGATTGAGATCATTCCGCCCTGCGTGAACCGTTCGCTGGCGACGTTCTCTGTGTCTGAAGGACGTCTGGTCTATGCGCTGGGCGCGCTGAAAAACGTTGGTCTTGATGCGATGCGTCTGGTGGTGGAGGGCCGTCGGGTGGATGGCGTTGATAAGCCGTTTGCCACGCTTTACGATATGGCGCGGCGCGTGGATCTGAAACGCGTCGGCAAACGCCCGATGGAAATGCTGGCGCGTGCCGGTGCTTTTGATCAGCTCGACAACAACCGTCGCCGGGTTTTCGACAGCCTTGATGCGCTTGTCGCCTATTCCGCGGCCATCCATGAACAGCGGGCGTCAAACCAGGTGTCTCTCTTTGGCGAGGCCGGCGATGACCTGCCCGAACCGCGCCTGCCGCAGGCGGTTGACTGGCTGGCGGCAGAACGTCTGACCGAAGAATTTAAAGCCATTGGATTCTATCTGTCCGGTCACCCGCTGGATGATTACATGCCTGCTTTGCGGCGCAAAAAGGTTATGACCCTGGCTGAACTTGAAAAGGCCTGTCAGAGCGGTGCAAAGATTGCGAAAATCGCGGGTTCTGTCTCTGGCTGTCAGGAACGTAAATCCGCCCGCGGCAATCGTTTCGCCTTTGCGCAGCTCTCAGACCCAACCGGTGGTTATGAGGTCACGATTTTCTCTGACACGCTGGAAAAATGCCGCGATCATCTGACCACCGGTAACAACGTTGTGGTTACGGTCGAAGCCACAATGGAGGCGGACTCCGGTCAGATGAAGCTTCTGGCGCGTTCAATCGTGCCTGCGGACGGTGTCGCGGCGGATGCCGGGAACATGGGGCTGCTGGTTTTTGTGGAAGAAGCCCAGGCGATTTCTGCGGTGGCCTCCGTGCTGGATCAGTCGGACGCGCGGGGCAGAGGGCCTGTGAAATTCTGCCTCATGGCGCCAGATCTGCCGGGCGAAGTCGATATTGAGCTGCCAAAGCAATTCGCCCTTAATCTACAGATCAAAAGCGCGATCAAAAGCCTTGATGGTGTTATGGCTGTCGAGGAAATATAAGCGCGGTCCCGCCTGGCCAGACGCCTGATATCAGGGCACTCGACAACTCATATGAATTTGTCATAAAACCTCCCCGTCGTTCCTGACACAGGGGCGACGGGGTATGAGGGATCATGAATATGGGTTTTAAGCTGGGTACATCAGGCCTGCTTTTTGCGGCTGTGCTTCTGTCAGGCTGTCAGACAATGACGCTTGATGGTGGTGGCGTGTCGCGCAGTCTTGTTGCCGGTGGCAGCCCTTCGAACTCCCATACTGCCGATACGTCTGAAGACGCCAGCGCTGAAATCAACCGCTTTGCCCGCCGCAGCCGCACCGCAGAACCCGTGGTGGAACATGGCCTGACCCGTGTGTGTGGCACCACCCGTCAGCAACGTGGCGAAGAAGTCGACCGCGCGCCGGGGCAGGGGGTGCGTCTGTTCGACACCGCGCCCGGCACCAGTGCACCGCGTGATTTCTACCTGACAGGTTTTGACGATGGCTGTGCGCGCAAATTCACCGCAGCGCTGGCCCTGCTGGGGTCACCGGATGTGCATGAAGGGTTCCGTTACGCAGGCGGTGTCCGTAACCGGCCTTACAGCGATATGGACAACGCTTACGAGCGCTTCAAAAACCGCACCTGTGGCGTGTCAGATGGCGAAGCCTGCCCGGACGGGCGGCGCAGTCGTCTGAACCGTAATCTCGCGTTTCTGACTGTCTACAATCGCTTCGGCTATTCCGGTGCGCGCAGTGAACTGCTGATCTGGAAGGGCGACGTGGTTGCCCGTGAAGTGGTCAACAACTGATCCACCCGGGCTTATGTCGGCTTTACCAATGTGGCGGGCGCTGATCTGCCAGGGGTACCGTGCCGCCGACTTCCATTTCCCGTTGCGCTTCGCGTTCCATCAACATGGAAGACCGACGATTCAGAACAGCAAGCTCTGTCTCCTGGCGCGCCACGATATCGGATAGCTCCTCTACCGTGCGGGTCAGATGGGCGATTTGTTCTTCAAGCTGCAGGATACGATCAGTCATATCCTGCACATAGGCGCTTTACGCCGCCTGGTCAAACAGTGGCGTGTGATCGCCCAGGGCTTTCGCCTGATCAATCAGCGCCGCCAGATCCTGATCAAGCGCCATTGTCAGGGCCTCAAAGCTTTCAATCGCAAAATACACCGGCTGCACAATGTCGATCCGATACGGGGTGCGCAGCACATCCATCAGGTCAAAATCACGGATTTCCGCATGACCATTCATCGCGTTTTCCGCCTCAGCCGGGGAAGATCCGATGCCTGCGCCGTAAGCCCGCACACCGTCTTTTGTGTGGATCAGGCCAAATTCCACCGTGAACCAGAACAGGCGGAACATATGCCAGCTATAGCCTTTGCCCAGCTTTTGCGCCTGCTGTCCGAACCGTTCAATAAAATCGCAATAGGGGCTGTTGGTCAGCAGGGGGCAATGACCGAAAACCTCGTGAAACAGATCGGGTTCTTCGATGTAATCCATATGTTCGCGCCGCCGCAGGAAGGTGGCGACGGGGAATTTGCGATCCGACAAAAGGTTTAAGAACCGCGTTGGCGCAATCAGCGCAGGCACACCTTCGACACCCGCACCGGTCAGCCCGTTCAGGCGTTTATCAATGTCGACAACCTGCGGCACCGCATCCGCATTCAGCCCAAGCACCCGGATCCCGTCCAGGTAGCTGTCCACCATCACGCCCTGCAGCGCACCCATCTGGCGCGTAAACAACGTGCGCCAGACCGCGCGATCATCCTCAGAATAGGGATAATATCCCGATGCATCGGGGCTGAGTGAAGCATATCCACCGTCGGTCTGTTTCGTCATGGTCGCGTCTCCTTTGTGTCAGGATACGCCCTGTTGGTGAAATGCGGGTTTCAGATTGGTGGATAATCTGGCATGTTTGACCTGAATATTTCGGAAAGGGGTGTAATTTGGAATTCACAGATCAGGAAAAAGCACTTCTGCGGGAAATTCAGCGCGATTCCACCTTACCCGTGGCGGAACTGGCCCAACGGGCGGGGATGGCGCAAAGCACGGCCTGGCGCAGGCTTCAGGATTTTGAGGCACGCGGGATTATTCGCGGCCGCGTCACCCTGCTGGATGCCGCAAAGATTGATGCGGGCTTTTGCATCTTCGCCAATATCACCCTTGCGGATCACTCCGAGGATTCTGTCACCGCTTTTGAAAGCCTGGTGCAGCGTCACGCCGAAATCATGGAATGCCACAAACTGACCGGGGGTGCCGATTACGTGCTGAAAATCCGCACCCGTGACGTGGTGGAATATGAAAACTTCATGACCCACAACCTGCTGCTTCACCCGTTTGTCCGGGGGGTATCGTCGTCTGTTTCCCTGAAAGAGCTTAAATCGACGACAGAACTGCCGCTTTAAGCTGAAGATTATGTGTCACAGCCCCTGTTGTCTTGCCCCGCGCCTGCGCGCGCGTTACAGGTGCGCGTGAAATATGACCCAAAGGTAAGACCAATGGCCAAAGTAAAGAAATCTCCGCGTCCCAAGGCAGAAACCCCTAAAGGCTTCCGCGACTATTTCGGGCATGAGGTGCATGAGCGCAAAACGATGCTCGATGCTATCGCGGCGGTTTACCATCATTACGGCTTTGAGGCGCTGGAAAGCTCTGCGGTGGAAACTGTGGAAGCCCTGGGTAAATTCCTGCCCGATGTTGATCGCCCGAACGAAGGTGTGTTCGCCTGGCAGGAATATGAAGACGATGGCAACGGCGACTGGATGGCGCTGCGCTATGATCTGACAGCCCCCCTGGCCCGTGTTTACGCCCAGCACCGCAATGATCTGCCGACGCCCTATCGCCGTTTCGCGATGGGCCCGGTCTGGCGCAATGAAAAGCCCGGCCCTGGCCGTTTCCGTCAGTTCTATCAATGTGATGCGGATACTGTTGGCGCGCCGTCTGTGGCGGCTGACGCTGAAATCTGTGCGATGCTGTCTGACGTTCTGGAAAAAGTCGGCATTGCCCGCGGTGACTACATCGTGCGCGTCAACAACCGCAAAGTTCTGAATGGTGTGCTTGAGGTCATGGGGCTCTCTGACGACTCCCAGCGTGACGACGTTCTGCGGACCATCGACAAGTTCGACAAAGTCGGCGAAAGCGGCGTGCGTGAATTGCTGACAACCGGGCGCAAGGATGCATCCGGCGCGTTCATCGACGGCGTGGGCCTTGCGGCGGAACAGGCTGACCCTGTGATCGCCTTCCTGACGTCTAAGGGCGCAACCACGGCTGAGACACTGGCAAACCTCGCGCAAGCCGTGGGCGAATCCACCATTGGTGCGGAAGGCGTGAAAGAGCTGCAACAGATCGCGGATCTGCTCGACGCCCAGGGCTACGGCCCGGATCAGGTGGACATCGACCCATCCGTTGTGCGTGGCCTTGGCTATTACACCGGCCCGGTGTTTGAAGCTGAACTCACCTTCGACATTCAGGATGAAAAAGGCCGCACCCGTCAGTTTGGCTCCGTCGCTGGCGGTGGCCGTTACGATGATCTGGTGAAACGCTTCACCGGTCAGGCCGTGCCTGCAACTGGCGTTTCCATCGGTGTTGATCGTCTGCTGGCTGCTCTGCGCATGAAGGGCCGCGCGGCAAGTGCCGGTCCTGGCCCGGTTGTGGTCACCGTGATGGATCGCGATCGTATGGCGGATTATCAGGCGATGGTGTCTGAACTGCGCGTGGAAGGCATCCGGGCGGAAGTTTACCTTGGCAATCCCAAGAACTTCGGAAACCAGCTGAAATACGCGGACAAACGCCAGTCCCCCGTTGCGGTCATTCAGGGCGGGGATGAGGCCGAGCGCGGTGTTGTCCAGATCAAAGATCTCGTGCTGGGTGCGAAGATTGCGGAAAGCGCCACCCATGAAGAATGGAAAGCCCAGCCTGCCCAGCGTGAAATTGCACGCGCTGATCTGGTGGCTGAAGTCCGCAAAATCCTGGAAGGAAATGCCGGATGACCAATACAAGCGCTGCGTCGCTGCGTCTGGTTGCGGAAGCCGCCAGATTGCGCAGCTTTTTTGAAACCTCCGGTGCGACCCTGGTTGAAGCAGACATGCTGCAACCCGCCGAAGTCCTGCTGGATCTGTACGGCGAAGACATTCGCGCCCGCACCTATGTGACATCCGATCCCCTGCGGGGCGAACTGATGTTGCGCCCGGATTTCACCGTGCCTGTGGTGCAGATGCATATGAACCACGGTGCTGAACCGGCCCGTTACACCTATTCCGGCAAAGTCTTCCGTCGCCAGGAAGAAGACCTGGGCCGCGCCAGCGAATATCTGCAGGTCGGCTATGAGGTGTTTGATCGCGAAGATCCCGCCGGGGCCGATGCCGAAGTTTTCGCGCTGTTCAACGGTGTTCTGCGTGGCAAGGGCCTGTCTGCGGTCACCGGAGATATGGGCATTCTGCGCGCGGCTGTTGCCGGGCTGTCCGCATCTGATCGCCGCAAAAACGCCCTGCTGCGCCACATCTGGCGTCCACGCAAATTCCGCAGCCTGCTGGACCGGTTCTCTGGTCGCACGCCTTTGCCTGCGGCACGGGCAAAGCTGCTTGATCTGCTGGAAACCAATACGCAGGATGTGCTTCTGGAAAATGCCGGTGCCCAGGTTGGTATGCGATCTGAAGAAGATGTGCGTGCCCGTCTGACGGTCATTCAGGAAGACGCGGTCGAGGCCCCGATTTCCCGGAATGAAGCCGAGATGCTGGAAGAACTTCTGACGCTGCGTGCCCCTGCGCCGCAAGCGCTCAGCACATTGCGCGACATTGCTGTTGATATGCCATCTGTCGCCACCGCGACCGAAGCTTTCGAAGCCCGCCTTGCCGCCATGGCACAGCGTGGGATCGACACAGCAAACCTTGATTTCGATGCAAGTCACGGGCGCAGTTCTATGGAATATTACGACGGATTTGTTTTCAGCTTTGGCAAAACCGGCGGCCCTGCGGTGGCCACCGGCGGGCGCTATGATGCGCTGACCCGTGTGCTGGGGCAGGGGCGTTCCATTCCGGCGGTGGGCGGCGTGATCCGCCCTGATCTGTTGCTTGAGGCGGAGGGCGCGATATGACCCTGAAACTTGGTGTGCCCTCCAAAGGGCGTCTGATGGAAAAAACCTTCGCCTGGTTTGGCAAGCGTGGCATTGAACTGGCCCGCACCGGATCTGACCGTGAATATGCGGGTGCCGTTGCCGGTGTGGAAGGCGTGGAACTTGTTCTGCTCTCTGCCAGTGAAATCCCCCGCGAACTGTCTGAAGGCCGCATTCACCTGGGTGTCACCGGCACCGATCTTGTGCGCGAAAAACTGGCGGCCTGGGAAAATCAGGTGGAAGAAATCGCACCGATGGGATTCGGTCAGGCCGATCTGATTATTGCTGTGCCGAAATTCTGGGTCGATGTGGAAACACTGGATGATCTGGATGCGGCCTCTGCCGCCTTCCGCGCGCGTCATGGGTTCCGCCTGCGCATCGCCACGAAATACCACCGGATGATTCGTGAATTTCTGCGCGATCACGGGGTTGCCGACTATCAGCTGGTCGACAGTCAGGGGGCAACCGAAGGGGCTGTGAAAAACGAAACCGCCGAAGCCGTGGCGGATATCACATCCACCGGCGAAACTCTGCGGGCAAACCACCTGAAGATTCTGTCTGACGGTCTGGTGCATCGGTCTCAGGCAACGCTTTTGCGGTCACGTAAAGCGCCCTGGGCCGATTCTGAACGGACCGCGCTGAAAGCGCTTTTGGCGAAACTCGACGTTTAACGACAGGTTGCCGCCGCGTGCGCTGCGTATGCATAAGATGTGCATAGATAGTGCATGGATTGTGTATGTGCCGAATACGGGTTTTCAGGCTGGTTCAGCACAGTCCGATATCTGACAGCTCCCGGGCCAGTTCCGGGGGCAACGCATCATCTTTCACGCGGTTTTCAGGCAGATCCACAGGGGCGTCTTCACCCTTCAGATAACGCCAGCCCTGAAAGGCCCGTCTTGGCGCGGCAGTGGTGCGGATCACATCCGGTTTCAGAATAATCCCACAGCGACGAATCCCGTCTTCCCCGGTAATTTCATCAAGACGCAGAATCTCCTGACGTGCCTGAACCACGCCCTTCATCACCCAGTAAAGCGATCCGCCATCCAGCAACTCAACCTCACGTTTAGGCCACATGCGTGTCACGTGCCTTGTGGGTGTATGCAGGGTGCCATGGCTTTCCCGGGACAGCAAAAGCTGATCCGGTGAGTCGATTCCAACGCATAGTTTTATGAGATGTAGATTCCCCATATGACCCCGTATCTTGTGGATTTCCGTTCTGCAACCACTATATTTCGCAATTTAGGAAGATAAAATCGTTGACGCTTCACAGCTGCGCGAGGTAGTTTGTGATCCTCATTTAACACCATTTACCGATGTCAGGAAGCCGCGATGAGCCGTTTTGCCGCCCCGATTGCCGAACAAATCTGGGATATGAAATACCGTCTGAAAAATGCTGATGGCTCAGCCGTTGATAAGGCTGTGGAAGACAGCTGGCGTCGTATCGCGCGCGCGCTCGCGGAAGTCGAAAAAGACAGCAAAGGCTGGGAAGAAAAATTCTATGCAGCCCTGGAAGATTTCAAATTCCTGCCTGCCGGCCGTATCGCTGCCGGTGCTGGCACAGGCCGCGCTGTTACCCTGTTCAACTGCTTCGTTATGGGCACTGTGCCGGACAGCATGGGCGGCATTTTTGACAACCTGAAAGAAGCCGCGCTGACCATGCAGCAAGGTGGCGGAATCGGCTATGATTTCAGCACGATACGCCCCCGTGGTGCCGACGTAAAAGGCGTTGCTGCCGATGCGTCTGGCCCGCTGTCTTTCATGGATGTCTGGGACGCAATGTGCCGCACGATCATGTCCGCAGGTTCACGCCGCGGCGCGATGATGGCGACCATGCGCTGTGACCACCCGGATATCGAACACTTCATCACAGCCAAATCTGACGCAGCCCGCCTGCGCATGTTCAACCTGTCCGTTCTGGTGACAGATGATTTCATGGAAGCCGTGAAAGCAGATGGTCCGTGGGAACTGAAATTCGATGGCAAGGTCTATCACACTGTAAATGCACGTGATTTGTGGAATCAAATCATGCAATCAACCTACAGTCAGGCGGAACCAGGTGTGATTTTCATCGACCGTATTAACGCGATGAACAACCTGAATTACTGCGAGGATATTGCGTCCACCAACCCATGTGGTGAACAACCTCTGCCGCCTTATGGCGCGTGCCTGCTGGGCTCTATTAACCTTGCCCGTCTGGTTGCTAACCCGTTTGAAGCCGAGGCGGATCTTGATGAAGAACAGCTGAGCGAACTCGTCGCAACCGCTGTGCGCATGATGGACAACGTTGTTGATGCCTCCCGTTTCCCGCTGGAAGCCCAGGCCCGTGAAGCCGCTGCAAAACGTCGTATTGGCCTTGGTGTGACCGGCCTTGCGGATGCATTGCTGATGACTGGTCTTGAATATGGGTCAGAGGAAGCGGCGCGTCAGACCGAAAGCTGGATGAAACGTATCGCCCGCGCCGCCTATCTGGCGTCAGTGGACCTTGCCAGGGAAAAAGGCGCATTCCCGCTGTTTGATGCCGACAAATACCTGGCGTCCGGCAATATGATGCAGATGGACGACGATGTGCGCGCTGAGATCGCTGAACACGGCATTCGCAACGCTCTGCTGACCTCAATCGCGCCAACCGGCACCATCAGCCTGTATGCGGGCAACGTCAGTTCCGGCATCGAACCTGTGTTTGCCTACAGCTATAAGCGCAAGGTCCTGCAGAAAGACGGTTCCCGTACTGAGGAAGAAGTCGTTGATTACGCAGTACAAATGTGGCGCGATAAGTTCGGCGATAAAGAACTGCCGAGCTATTTTGTGAACGCCCAGACCCTTGCCCCGGCAGCCCATGTGCGCATGCAGGCGGCAGCACAAAAATGGATCGACAGCTCTATTTCCAAGACCATCAACTGCCCCGAAGACATCAACTTTGATGACTTCAAAGAGGTCTATATGCAGGCCTGGGACAGCGGTTGTAAGGGCTGTACAACCTACCGCCCGAATGATGTGACCGGTTCTGTTCTGTCCGTGTCTGAGGAAAGTGAGAAGACACCAGAGGCCGATGAAGGCGCTGATGTTGTTTACATTTCTGAACCGCTGGATCGTCCGCAATCGCTTGAAGGCCACACTTACAAACTGAAGTGGCCAGATTCAGAACACGCGATTTATCTGACGGTGAATGACCTGATCGTGTCCGGCCAGCGCCGCCCGTTTGAGGTGTTCATCAACTCCAAAAACATGGAACATTACGCCTGGACCGTGGCCCTGACACGGATGATTTCCGCAGTCTTCCGCCGTGGCGGTGACGTGAGCTTTGTGGTTGAAGAACTGAAAGCCGTATTCGACCCTCGCGGCGGTGCCTGGATGCAGGGCAAATATGTGCCTTCCATCCTTGCGGCCATTGGCGGCGTGATCGAAACCCATCTGATCAGCACAGGTTTCATCGCTGGCGAAGGCATGGGGCTGAAGTCAGACCCACAAGCCGACGTCGTGCAAATCGGCGGCACCCCACGCGGCAAAGCCTGCCCATCCTGTGGCCAGTTTGACCTGCAAATGGTCGAAGGCTGCATGACCTGCCGCAGCTGCGGACACAGCAAGTGCGGATGATCTGACTGCCTGCTAGTGTCACGTCTTGAAACAGCGGGCAATTGAGGCCCATTTGGCCTAGAATAGCGACCACTTGTTGGGGATATAATTTCCATCAATGTGTAAGTTATTGAAATCATTAAATACCTATTATGCCGACCCACGCGGGTCGGCATCTTTGTTTCTGCGGAGTGGCAATGGCCCCAGGCCTTGACCGAACCTCAAAGTCTTCTCATTAAATGTTCCACAGGTTCCGGAACCTTTCATACTCATCAGCCGCCCCCATCAGGGTCGTGGCCATGCGCTGGGCAGGTTTGTCTGGCTTTGAAAGGATTCCGTTTTGACTCGTTCCACCACTCTGATCCCCGTCAGCCCCATCAGGTTCATTGGCGAGATCCCAAGCGTTCACACCGTTGAAAATCGCCTGCAGATGTTCCTGCGGACACTGCGGGCGTTAAAGCAGGACAACAACCTGACGGCCGTGAAGCTCAATCCGCATAAAATCCCCAATTGGCGCGAATTGATCGAAAAGCCTGACCGCCTCAAGATTGAACGCCGGGCCCTGCGCTATTTGGAACTGCTGGGAAACAAATCCGGCATGGCCCATCTGAACTCTGATACAAAAGCCAAATTGGCCCCATTGCGCTGTGGCTTGCCGGTGTCGCGGATTGAAACGGAACATGAGGCCGATGAGATTGCGGCCGCCCTGCATGCTGAGATGCCCTGGATGGCGCGCGCAACCGAAGAGGTCTGGCATGGTCTGCGCGCCTCGGCCCGGGAGGGCCTGCCAGGGTTGCGGTTCAATCCGCTGGTTCTGGTTGGCCCGCCCGGCATCGGCAAAAGCCATTGGGCGCGGCGCCTGGCACATCACCTGGCGGTGCCGACAACCAAGCTTGATGCAACGGGGGAACCGGGCTCATTCTCGCTGGTGGGAACGCAGAAAGGCTGGGGCACGGCTTCGCCAGGAAAGCTCATCCAGACCGTCTTGTCGGAACAGCACGCCGGGCCACTTGTGATCATCGATGAAGTGGAAAAATCGGGGGAGGTGACATCAACAAAAGGATCGCGTCACACGCTGACTGATGCGCTGTTGCCGCTGCTGGAACGCATGACGGCGCAGGCTTGGGAGTGCCCGTATTTCCAGATCAGGTTTGACATGTCCTGGGCGAATTGGGTGATGACAGCGAACAGCCGGCATGGTCTGCCATCGCCGTTGCAAAGCCGATGTGTTGTGCTGGATCTGCCTGGCCTGACCCCGGATCAGCTGTGCGCGTTCGCAGAGATCGAAGGGAAACGCCGTAGCCTGCCAGACCCTGCGCTGGGGGCACTGATGGATATCTTTGATTGCGGCGCGATCAGAAGTTCCGAGCTGAGCCTGCGCACCGTCAGCCGCATGCTGGACCGCGCCGAGGCCCTTTCCAATCGTCCGACACTGAACTGAGATCATACCATGAATTATCAAGACATTCCGTACCATAACGGTAAAATCGTGGTCCTTGGCGACCTGCATTATGACAGCTTCCGCCGCTTCGCGCTGTGCCCGATCAATATGTGCGCGCTGCAGGATATTATCTGGAACGCGGATGCTCTGATCTTCGCTGGTGATCTGACAAACGGGCCGGCTAAGAACTGGGCGCGGGTGTTCCGGTATCTGTCCAAATTTATCCAACCGAACCGGATTTATGCGCTGCCGGGAAACCACGATTATTATGGTGGCTTTCTGAGCGACGATCCTGCTTTGAAGAAAGCGGCAAAGAACGCCGGTGCGCATTTTGTGCAGAAACAGGCGCTGCTGCATGGCGACACGCGGATCCTTAGCTGCACATTGTGGACGGATTTTAACCTCTCCGGCGAGGCCGCTATTGCCATGCGTGAAGCCGACCGAGGCATGGCGGACTATGACCAGATTGGCGCCCCGAAAGATCGCAATACGCCCGTGGAAGATATCCCGATCATGCGGCAGCAACGCCGCTTAAAACCGAGAGAAATCCTGCGTGTGCATCAGGATCATCGCGCCTGGCTGGATGATAGCCTGGCCAATCCTCATCCCATGGGGAAGGACGGCAAAACGATGATTGTCACGCATCACGGCCCACATCCGGCTGCCGCCGGAGAGATCGACACACTCTCGGCCGCCTTTCACTCAGACCTGGATCGCATGATCGAACAGCACCGCCCCGATGTTTGGTTCTTTGGCCATTCCCACCGCAGGATTTGCGCGAAGGTTCATGGCACTGAAATCCGTAATATCTCCATCGGTTATCTGGATGAAGTGATTGATCTGCGCCCCTCGTACCTGCGCGAAAAAAGCGTCTGGAAAAGCCGTCAAAGCGAGGCGTGACAGGTCCAAGCGTTATGGGAGGAAGCAAATGACTAACGATGAAAACCAGGGTCCTGACATAACATCTGAGACCAGAAAAGTGGACATTTTGTCCGACGAAGCCCTTTGCAATGCCATAGCTGCGATCGTTTCTGAAGCCAGATTTGAAAGCCAATACAAAGCTGGCACGGAACATAGCCCCCCAATCGCAGATCGTCTTGAAGCTATTGAAGGGATCTTGGAAAACGCATGGGTTCTTTACGGCGGAGACAAAGACGCAGCAAAGCGCTTTATCCTGCGCAAACACCTGCTTTTACATAACCGCTCGCCACTGGAAATTATACTGGAAAACCCTGCGTGCGCAGATGAGGTGGCAACCTTGCTGCTGCGCGCTGGTGCAGGGGTTGCGGTGTAAGTATTCAGTGGCCCGCCCGACAGGTTCGGTAAATGGTACGCACAGTATCCCCTAGAGCAGCTTGGGCCACGAATGCGCATATTTTATTGAATCGGGAGGACTTATCAACCAAGTTATCGCCCTTCTGTACAAAATGTGCATTTGGAGAAGTTTTTTTGGCGGTGTATGAGTATGTCTGTGTGGCTTAGGGAGGTATCCGGGTAATCCCCCCCCGAAAATTAGTGGTGTTCAAAAGTAGAATTTTCTCGGCAAGATATGTGAGGAGATTTTTGATGAAGAATGGACGATTTAGTGACGCGCAGATTATGGGCATTTTGAAACAGGCGGAAGGCGGTGTGCCGGTTTCTGAGCTTTGCCGTGAACATGGGATGAGCAGCGCGAGTTTTTACAAATGGCGTGCGAAGTTCGGCGGCATGGATGCCTCGTTGGTGTCACAAATGAAGGCGATGGCGGATGAGAACCGCCGCCTAAAACGCATGTATGCTGAGATGAGCATGCAAAATGACCTGTTGAAGGAAGCCCTCGGAAAAAAGCGGTAAGGCCATTTCAGAGACGAGAGATGGCCGTGAACGCGGTGAAGACCAAGGCCGTCAGCATCGCACTGGCTTGCCGTACTTTCCAGATCAGCGAGACGTGCTATTGGTATGAGCGTAAGTTCGACGATGAGAATGCTGAGATTGCGGACTGGTTGGTGCGCCTGACAGCCAATCGCAAGACATGGGGCTTTGGGTTGTGTTTTTTGTACCTGCGCAACGTCAAAGGCTTTGAGTGGAACCACAAGCGCGTGTATCGGGTCTACTGCGATCTGGAGCTGAACTTGCGTATCAGACCGCGCAAGCGGCTGAAACGGCCCAAACCGGATGAACTGGCCGTGCCGGAAGCCCCCAACCACACATGGTCGATGGACTTCATGCAGGATCAGCTGGCGGATGGACGAAAGTTCCGGACGCTGAACGTGCTGGATGACTTCAATCGTGAGGGGCTTGGCATCGAAGTGGACTTCTCGCTGCCCGCCGTGCGTGTTGTGCGCAGCCTGAACCAGATCATCGAATGGCGCGGTGTGCCGGAGGTGATCCGTGTTGATAACGGCCCAGAATACATCAGCGGTCTTCTGAAGACATGGGCCGAGACGCGGGGCATTCACATCGAATACATCCAGCCAGGCAAACCGCAACAGAACGCCTACATCGAGCGCTACAATCGCACGGTGCGCCACGAATGGCTGGATCAGAACATCTTTGAAACGATAGAGGAGGCACAGGATCAGGCCACGAAATGGCTCTGGACTTACAACAACGATCGGCCCAACATGGCCATCGGCGGGATCACACCTGCAATGAAACTGAAAATGGCCGCGTAGTTCTACAGGCGGACCCCATTAAAAATGGGGGGATTACCTCCGAGCTTCAAGTTTTCTTGTAAAGGGCACTGTTTTCGTTCATTTTTGAGCATTGCAGGTAGTCTTTCTTCAGCGTAAATAATACTGAAAAATTGCAGTTGAATATTAACCCGGTGGTTTCTTTCGTAGCTAGGAGATTAGCTGTGCCTCTCTGTAGTTTGGGTTCCTGTATGAGATGATGTAACGGCAAAAAAATTAACGCGGCGATTGATAGGCATGCCCTTGGAGTGTCATTGTGACCGCGCTCGTAGGACAAGGTTCGCTGCTGTGTATCGGTCGGCATGGTATTTGAAAGCACTGAAACAACGACAATGAATGTACTGCGGAATACATACGGGCCACACCGACGAGAAAATTGGAGAGATCAAGATTCTGATACCATCCTCGTCGCGGCGCGTTTAGATGGAGTTAAAGGTACTGCAGCTAGCAATCGAGGTGACGCTGGCAAGCAAAAAAAGCTGTATCAGGCAGCTAAGAGTGCGTGTGATCATAGCGCAGCAAGAGAACTCGTAGATCTATTCGTTGGAGACGATGTAATTGATCAGTTGGTCGACCAACTTGCTCGACATATTACGGAAAATAGACGAATTATCGTCGTCCATCCGGAGCCAAAGTTTAACGGTGACGAAACTACTTCTGAAATAAAGCCTGTGACTAACGCTATACCGTTTGCCCTGAGTGAGCTTTTTTCAGAGGCGTTAGATGTCGAGGTAAACAACGAAATTGTCCAAATCCACCGTCCAGGACGCACTAAGCTAAAACGTATTCCAAGACTTCTTTTTCAACCGAAATTTTCAGGGAAAATTGACTCTTCTGCGGTATACGTGTTAGTAGATGACGCCTACACACTCGGCGGTACTCTCGCGATGCTTAGATCCCACATTGTTTCTCACGGAGGAACTATTGGTGGTGTCTGTGTGTTGTGTACTACTATAGGCAAATCGATGCGTTTTTCGATTGCAGAAGCTTGCATAAATGTGCTGTCATTGAAGTATGGAAACGAGCTGGATGGATTTTGGCTCAAGGAGGTAGGGCATCATGTCTCTCAACTTACGGATGCTGAAGGAACTTTTCTCGAAGAATGGGAGAATAGCGGATCAAGAAAGTCGCCTATTGACCAGCTGCGAGATCGATTCGGTTCGGCAAGAGCTAAGGGTGAATAATGAACGTGCGGCTTCTGCTCGCTCTAAAGCTCCTCGTGGTGTCAATTCTCGTGTAGCTGCTCTGCGGGCTGCAGTTAACTAACGCGAACTTGTGACTTTGCCCGCTGGCGGGGCTGTTGCCCCGTTCGGGTGGTCTCATGCTTGTTCATCTGATCGCGCTTTTCAGTTCGTCGTATTCCCATTCCCCCCAAGTGGGGGGTGGGTGGCCATTATTGACTGGATGAAGATCAAATGAATCTGCTTAGGCCTTATTTCGAAGAGCTGCGCTGTACCATGCTTAGATTGTTCATGGATATTAAGTGTGGAAAATGTTTTCTGAAGTGACTAAAAAATAGGCTCTATGGGTCTGATGCAAGCTGTGCCCTGCAATATGTGTCGTATTGGTAAAGGGACAAAGCTCCCGTTTGATCCCCATTTTCTGTTTCTTGTGGCGCTTTAAGCGCGCCGTTAATGTAACCAAAGATGCCAAAGAGTGATTGGGCCGGGTAAGCTTTTTGGTGTATTCGGTGCCAGGTATGAGAATGAGCGGTTATGGGTAGATATTGCGATGTCTTCGGAAGTATTTGAGGTTTGCTCAGGCATTGTTTCCACCGCATATTTCACGGAATTTCTGGGAGTTCCCGACGACAGGTAGTGCGTAAGCTTTGAATTGATGGATGACCCGTCACGAACATATGCCACCATTAACGCCTCCCTTGTCCCCCAAGCGTACTCGCCGTTGAGAAATCTATGTATGCCATTTTCACAATAGAGTTTTTCAGTTTTTCCTTTGGAGCTGTCCAGAATTTTAGCCTCAGCAACAAGAGGGAAATTCCTGCTGCGTTCAGTAAGGTATATTGAAAGGTCAGGGCGCTTCTCCAGGTGGGAGCCGTCAAAACTCAAGGATTCAGCACCTCTGACTATGCAGCTCACAAGCTGCCCCCAGAACGGGTCGTGGTCAGCTATCTCGTTCAGGCGGGCTTGGATGAGGGCTGTAACTTCAGCTTCTGTACCGGATTGGGCAGTTTGCGACGAAGTCGCGCAAACATCTTCGAATGCCCGCAAAAACGTTTCGACAATGATCTCTAAAAGGGTATTGTCGATTGGTGGTAATGGTAATGTGAGGCCCCGGGAAAGCTCTAAAATTTGGTCTGGGCGCGGCCTTATAGACGTTGAATTCACGCGTTTACATGCCCCTTTAAAATATCAATGTGAGACCAAATTATTCTTTGGGCTAATAAGTGAGCTTGGGTTTCGCTCCAGTATCTTTTTTGCGCGAGCCTTCCGGCGAACAAACCATTTTCTGCATAGTTGATCACAATCTCTGTTGCGGCAGCGTCATCTGCTGCCTGAACCAATCCGCACAGGTCGTTTTCTCGCAATTTAGTCTTCTTGCTTTGAAGACCGGTTCCAATCTCAACGTATTCCCAAGGAGAACCAGGTATGCCGGAGACATGGTCAACTCTTACGTTGGTTCCAAATCGTTCAGCCCAAGGCGATAGATCATTTTGAAGCACCTCGCAAAAACGCGCAATATCTGGAAAGCTAGGAGGTAGCTGTGCGTTGGCTTTGTTTTCAGCATAAGGAAGGTTGAATTCGAGAGTGTCTGAAATCACCTGAAGATCACGCTTGTTCAGGTTATAAATTTCTGCCGCCCACTCGTCGACATCAGTCCATGTCTTGGCACCAGAACTCAGGTCATCGAATAGATTTTCGACGTAGGCGAGCTGTCGTTTGGATAGCTCGCGGAAATCTGGAAACGACAACCGGTCCAGAGCAACTTTTTCAATCACCTCTCGTTCAAATCCAAACTCACCACTTGTTAGCAGAGCTTGCCAAAGTGAAATTTTGCTTCCGAGTAGCAACGCCAAATATCTGACGAGTGTCTTACCATATGGGTGCTTGGTTGAGCTGTAGCCATAGAAAGTTTCGTTGTACAAGGTATCTCCGTCAGCGACCGAGACTTGGATGCGTCCTCGGTTTGCCGGGGGCGACTTATGAACGATTAGCATTGGGCCACGGAACAGCGCACGGTCGCGCTTGCGATGCATTCTTTGGCCTGCAAACCTTTGAAGTGATCCATAGTCAATTAACGGATGTGCTAGGTCATTTACTGATACCACGGGAAGCCCGTTTAACTCAGAAGCATCCACACCAGGAAGCCCATCGCCGTTTTTCCGAATTTCACTACTAGCTATCAATCGCTGATAACCTTTACCGCTACCATACAGGTGTTGTCGATCAGTCGTTCCAATCACCTCTCGCCAGAATTCCTCCAGCGTTGGATGCCCTCTCTCTCGAATACGTTCCAATATGCCCAGATCAGCCTTCGTACCTTTAAAGTAAACCTTCAGAATTTCTGGAAATTCGGCAATTCTGAATGAAGGAATAATCTCTGCGGCGACTGTATCGACACGCATGCTACCTGCATTGTTGAGCGTTTTCTCAAGCCTAGGATTAACAAAGCGGAAGCCAGCGCCAGCAGGGGGGGGGTGGTTTCGTGCGAAAAGCAGGCAAAATGGCGCAGAAATTTCAGGCCATACTTTTGTTTGGCGAAGCTCCACGCCGTTTATTACCGATGTTACATCAAGCGCGTCAAAGATCGCCAAGCGGGCGTCGACCATGCCATCGCCTTGTTGAAACAGAACTCTCGCGTGTAATGCGAAGGCGATTTGCCCGCCCGGTTTCGCCCATTCCATTGCGCGCCAAATAAATGGTAAATCCAACACCTCATTGGGAAGCGGAGGGCTTTGGTTTTTGATGCCGCGCTCAGCGGCAATACTTCGAACAGTTTGTTGTACAAGCTTCCAATCAGGCAGTTTTGTCCCGCTTGCCCATGGTGGATTACCAATGACAATGTCATATTTTCCCTTGTGTTCTTTGCCGACTAGTGGACCAAGGCTCCCTAATTTTGCCCCCTCCTGATCATCATCACCCGTGAGCCGATGCAAGACGTTCCCGCGAAGGTTTTTGAAACGCAGTTTGTCGACGGGTTTTGGAACAGGGTCCAATTCGATTGACATCAAATACAAGCCAAGCGCAGCAAATCGCAGCGCCGCCTCGTCGATGTCGAATCCGACAATCTGGCTGTATAAGATCGACCGCAGGGCAGTGGTATTCGGCCGCCTTCCTTCTTTACGCCAACGCTCAGCTACGAGCTCACGAAAGGCAGTTAGCAAAAACACACCCGCGCCCGCTGCTGGATCGAGCACCTTAGCGTTTTCACATTTATCTTCGTGCTGAAGCGCTCGAATTGACGCTCTTACCATCAAGTCCGCGATTGGACGTGGCGTATAGTAACCACCTTGTTTCCTCTGACGGGCAGGAGCGTGATTTCTAAGATATAGCTCATATGCCTGACTGAGGACCCCAACAGGAATGTGCGCGAAGTCTAGGTTGTCCCATTTCTCCTCCCAGCCGAGAAAAAGTTGCTGATCGGGCGCTTTTCTCAACACCCCGCCCAGAACATGGTACGATTGCTCGGAAAGAGATGAAAATATCTCGCCTGAAAGCGGCAGCAGATCACCGTTGAATGTGGCGTCGAGCCATTTTGAAGTTGCTTCAGCGGAACCCCGATTGTCGAATAAATCTCCCGCACCAATGGATGTTACCATACGATCAGGAAGCAAGTTTCTGTCTGCTAGAAAACGTGTAAACAGTGCTCGGCCAACGAGCGAAATTGCATCTTCATCTGATACTTCCCCAGTTTCGATCAGTTCAGAAATGGAATTAGTCAGAAGGTTCAAGACGACGTTTGAAATCCAGCCGCGTTGACTGATCGCAGCATTTGGACGAGCATTTCCAAGCCGAGCCAGTGTTGTAAATTTCGCTTTATCATCAGTTTGGAGACTTACTCTTGTTTGGCCTAGCTGCTTGTTGTCTAGCCCGACGTGATAAACCTCTAGCCGTCCAGGTGAGACAACGCCCAGATAGGGCGCATCGCCGCGCATGGCCAACAAACGCCTCATGCGATGTAGTTGTCTATTATTTTCAACCAGATCGCCATCGACCAAGAATATTAGTGGCGCGTCTTGCCACTCATAAACCGCACCAATGAGGCCCAGGGTTTCGTCTCCATCTCTGCGTGCATTGAGAATCGTGGCATAAGGCAGGAGATCAGACGTTTCTTCATCAAACATCCGCAGAGAAACCGTGTCTGCTCCGAACTCACCAAGACATGTCGCAATCATGTTCATGTCTTAAGGTCCAATACGTCTTGCCGGTCTCCCCCGAAATGCCCCTCGCGTGCGCCACCTCTCGGGCGTTTAGGCGTAATTTCAAGGTTTTGGATCGCAGCTTTGTAGTCACCTCCAAGAGCATGAAGCTCATTTATCAGTGTGCTGATCAAAGCGAGATGTGTCGGGACTTCTCCCTTGCGCGCATAATTTGAAATGGAATTTGGGTTCATACCGACAAGCTCTGCAAATGCGCGAACGGTTAGGCCGCACTTTCCTAGGGTTTCGAGGAAATCAGAGTACAACATTGACCTGCGATCACACTTTTTTATGTAGCATGGCACATAAAAAAGTGAGGGTAAAGGGAATTCGGGTGAGAAACTTTGCGCTTGGGTGAGTAATATTCTGGCGATTTTTGCCGGAATACCCTGGTGTCTTTCGGTTCGAAATATTTTGTAAGCGCTGAAATCATCCTCTGATCTACGCATCTTCTGGCTGTTGCACAGACCTCGCATCATCAACGAAACGCTGCGGACTCTTAACAGGCAAGACACGCGCCGCCTCCTGAAAATACGGCAGATTGCCCCAGAGCGCCCGATCCCCAACAAGATAGAACCGGCGTTTTGCACGCGTCAGCGCAACATTGAATATGTTGGGCTTTGAAGCCGCCCATCCAGCTGCGCCTTCCCTGTTTTCATCAGCGCCAAGGATCATGATAACGGTGTCTTCTTCTTTCCCCTGAAACGTGTGAACAGTACCGACGCGTTTTTTTGTCCAGTCGGCTATCACACTTCTTTTGGGCATCCCGACCTCAGAACCTGACCAGGTTTTGGACGCGCGCAGCTTTGTAATCAGGTGTTCTTTGACTTCCTTGAATGGTGAGATGGCATAGATTTCTGGCAGTTTTTCAAATCGGTGATAATAGTCCACGATCAGATGCGCGACATAGTCGATCTGTGCCGGAACGGTCTGGCGGCCCTGAACTGTGCCGGGAAGATCAATCCAGCAGGACTCACCCCAGAATGGCGCCTTGTCCGGCTCTGAATGACGTGATGGCATTCCAAATACCATCTGGTCCTCATAGGCGATCTTGTTCGCAATACTGAACATTGGATCAATGCAACGGCGGTGAACTCGTAAAGGGCTCCCGATCCAGGTGGGAGTGTCTTCACCCGTGTCAACGTAGGCGCCAAACCGATTGGCGCGGTCCGCCAAAACCTGAGCAGAAACCAGATCAGTAGAATATTCGCCGCTTTCTGTGGCAGGGGAGGTATGCGCCAGAGCGGTTATCAGCTGTTTTGGCAAGGTGAATACTGGTTCGATCTGGAGTGGATCGCCAATAACAACAGCGCGCCTGGCCCGGAATAGAGCACCAACAGCGGCCTGAGGAACGGCTTGCCCAGCTTCGTCAACGAACAACCAGCCGATACTGTGTTCTCCGAGGCCGCCGAATTGCCGGGCGACGGATGCAAATGTGCTGGAAATCACAGGTACGACCATGAACAGGCTTTGCCAGAGCGTCAGGCAGGTTTCCGGATCGTCATCATGCTTATTTTCCAGAAGATCCTTGAGTGCGCCTAGATTTCCGCCAAAGCCGCCGCCCTTTTGGCTTACGGCCAGAAGCCATGCCTCATGCAGCCGCAGCGCAGCTTTGAGCAGATCGGAACGTAGTTCTGCCAGGGCCTGTGTATGCCAGAAGCCTCGTATCTGGATTTTGTCATCTTCCAGTGCCTCAAGGTCTGATGGGGGCGCTATTTCCCCGAAGCGTTCAACCAGTTTTTCATGGGTGGCATTCTTGCGTTGCCAATCAGCGCGTGTTTCCTTCAGGAGATCCAATGCAGTTGTGTGTGCAGCTCCAGCGTGCTTAGCGCCAGGCGTTAGAGTGTCTACGATGTGCGATCCGAATATTGCTGCTTTACGACGCAGGTCAATCTGTGCTTCTGCGTTTTGAGACTGGCGTTCTTTATAAATCCGGGCATCCTGGGTGGAAAATAGAAGCTTCCACCAGACTGGTGCGGTTTTCTGGATCAACCGATCTTCAGTCTCTAACTCTTCGAGGGCGCTGTGAAGTTTCTGATACTCCCGCTCTGCCCCTTCAAGTTGAGACCTGGCTTGGGAAGCCGTGTTGCGACATTTCTCAGTATGTTTGTGCGCAGCACTGCACCAGCTGTCCTCGCTATGCCCCCGGAGTTGGGATGTTAATTCATGAAAAGCCTGCAGTTCAGAAATGGCTGCACTCACTTTTGACTGCGCTGCCTGAAACGCAGCGCTGGCCTGTCTGAAATTTTTCTTTTTATCAAGATCAGTCCCGGCCTGATCCCGCCATTCCCATAATGTTAGGGGCTGTTGTCCCTCCGGCCAGTCTGATTCACGGGCTTTATCAAAGTAAACTTTGTTTACGAATTGAGATCGGTTGCTGCTTCTGCCCATTGTGGCTGCGATCAGGCCCCAGGGGTGCTCCGCCTCAGATAGTTTGCGCGGCTTGCCCTTATTATCCCGGGCAACAATATTATGAGCGATGGGCTGGAGATACTGTAAGTCATTTCCCCAGATGGCTTCGCCTTTGGGCAGGTCGCGTGAGATGTTTTCAACGGCAGCGTTGTTCGATGATGTAACCACCATCTCAAAACCGGTTAGTTCCGGGATCAGCTTGCGTATTTTCCCGCTACTTGTCTGGAATGCATCAGATGGCTTGCTTAGGCCAGCAAGAACTGCGGCGCGCCGGGTGATGTTTTCCGCAATCATATCGCGCAGCAGCGTTGTCTTGCCGGTGCCGGGAGGGCCGTTCACCGAAAACAGGCCCTCATCAGACAGCTGATCCAGGCCGGTGTTGATTGCAAACTGTTGCATCAGGCTCATGGCGTGTTCCGGATTGGTGGGCCAACGGCCTGCATTCATGCGCTGCGGACTTAAGGCGTTGACGATCTCTTGTCGGCCGGCATCTGAATAAAGGTCTACACGTTTATCGCTGAGCAGGGGTGACAAATATTGCCGAAGAGCTGGGGGCGTGTTTTCTGCCTTCACGAGCTCCATCGCAGCTTCGATATCTTCAATATAGAAACTGTTGAGGATCCCGATTTCGATGGGGATCTCGTCAGCGTCTTCTTCATCGGAAGCGTCATTTTCCTTGCCTGGTCTTGATGATTTTTCCTTCTGGAACCTGACTTCAAGCAGCGCAGCATGGTGTTCCTGTGCCGGGCGAAACCCACTCCACTTTGACAGCAGATCGATCAGATCATCAACTTCACCGGGGGCGAGGGAAAGATCCACAACCTCTTCACCATCAACGATCTGATGCTTTTCCTGGCGCCGGGCAGAGAAGTTGCGCAGTTCTTTCTCCAGGCGCTCACGGGCGATATTGAAGGCATCGCTGGACAGAGACGAGACGCCCTTTTCCCGGCTGCGCCCAATGGCCCAGGGCAGCGTTGAAACCTGAAAGTCTTCAAAAATGGGGACACCATCTGCTGACAACCCGATACTTGCCATGCAGGTCTCACCTTCGAGGTCGGCCCCCTGTTCATTCTCAAGTTTATCGCTGTCAGAGCAATCCGATTGTTCCGGAACGATACCGTTCACTTCCGATTTATCAAAAACGCCAAGAAAAAGCGTATAGGCTGCCACCTCCTTACCACGCGGCGGGGTCGTAAACTGAAGCGCTGAGGGATCCTGATAGTTGCGCCAGATCTTTTTGAAATTGTCTTGTTCAGTGGCGCGGCTCTTGAGGTCAAACGGAATAAAAAACTCAAGTTTGTGCCAGAAGCTCAGCTTGTCGAGGAGGTGTTGGTCGGAGGATGTCATGGGTAAACTGCTTTGGGGGAATTTGGCGTGTCAGAGCGGAAATGCGGTATTTTTCGATTGATGCATTACTGCTATTCAATTTTGATGCAACCTGTCGTTGAGAGGCGGTGTTGTCAATTTTTTAATTGTGTACCCCCTGGAAGCCGTGAGGCTTCAGGGCGGTATTCGGTTGAACGCTCTGAACACATGAACCTGTGTTGCTCTTATATTGCTATGGCGTCTCGATGAGCGGAGTGAGGTATGTGTCCATGTTGACAATATGTGAATGCAAGGTTCTTTGGCAGAGCAAAACCTATTTCAGAAAGCTTGAGGGAATAATTATGGCAGTATTTTTAAATCGCCACCATGTGGGATCCGGCTTCATGGCACTGCTTTTGACAGCTTGTGTTTCTTCAGAAACGTATAGGCAGGAAAGTTTTGTCGGGACAGATGGTGGTAAAGATGTTTATCAGTTTGAGGTTTTTGCGTACGATAGTAACCCGCCTGGTTATGTTGATAATTCAATCGCTTACCGAACCAGGGGCTGGTGTCCGGCTGGCTACGACCTTTTGGAGAAGCAAGCTCTCCGGAGCGGATCCACAACAGCACCTGTAGGTAATATCTCTGTGACGCAGGAAACAACAACTTACCAGGTCAGAGTCCGTTGTAAGTAATGGACGGGGCGCTCCCTCTTCGGGGGCGGGCTGTCAATTTTTGAGGCGGATGATCCTTGAGGGATCGTCGCTCCGCAGCCTGTTACCTCATCTGCCTGGATCTGGTCGAAGAATGGAAGAAACACTACATTGCGAATGCTCACATAGTGCTCTGGGCTACCGCCCTCCGACCGCTGAAGCTGTCGTTCTGATAGATCTGAAATAACTCACGCACTAACATGATCAAACCGGATCACTTAGGTGGGGTGATCTTAAAGAAAAGGGCCCCGAGGGGGGGTAATTCATGCACCTGCGTGGATTTGATATGCGGGGGGAATGTCCTTTTTGTCCGTTGCCCGGTATTCCATGTTCTCTGGATCGACTTCGCCGAGCGCTATTCGGGCGTTCAGAGTCTGAGCTCCAATGCCTGCGTTCAACCACGGCGTTGCAATATGGACGTTGAAGCGCGGCTGCCTCAAGCTTGTGGCAGTAATTGTGAAAATAGCTTCGGCTATTTCGGTGACGCGATAATAGCCGCTGATTGCAGGCATTGGCATTTCGCGTCGCTTCTGAAGGGCTTGTCGCTTTACGTCCAGCTTCTTGGCAACATCAGAAAGACTTACAAGGTCCGGCCGAACCTCACGCAGAGTGCTTCCCTTCGGCAGCTGCTTCAGGATATCACGTGCGGTACTCACGATGACACTCTCAGCATCCTCGCCTTCCATTTCAAGCGCTACAGCCAAAAGGCCAGGCAGGCCAGTGCCAACGACTGCGTCTTCGAAGCCAGCCTCGAAGACAGCGTTTGACAGATCAAGTTCATCGTAGTCACCGTCTGGGATGGCGAATATGATGTCGAATTCTAATTTAGTCATCGTTTGAATCCTCTTGATGCAGTTTGATGCAATTCAAAGCTTTATTGCGCAGGTTCTTCGCAAAGTTTCCAGGATTTTTGGGAGTTGACCAGATCGACATCTGGCAGAACTCACCACACCGGAAGTCTTTGTCGTTGTGCTCACATAGCAACAAGCCCCAGGCGTGTCCTTTTTTGCGTATGTTCACAGTCCACCCGTGTCCCTCGAGCTCAGACAGAACTGCTTCAATTTCCTTCTTCGAGTGCCTTTCACGTGCCAATAAAATTTAGTCCCCGCCTGTAAAGTTGTCAACTGACAACATAATAGATTTTTACACAATGCTGCCCCTGATGGGCACAATTAGCTTATCTCCAGCCATTTTTAAACCTGTGTCTCAACCGTTACTCATAAAAAAGAAGAACGGCTTACAAAGGCGATTCTTTCTGTATGCCAGTGCTTGAGAAAATCGGGCTTCGATATGCAAATGTCACCACTCGAGGTATAAAAACTGTTATCAGGCAGCTCTCTTTGATGGGGCCTGCTATAGTCGTTCTCGCACGTACAGCTGGCCCGAATTTCCGTGACCATTTCTGTGCAGAGATAACTTAATTCAGGTCAGACCCAGTCTGGCAAATGAGAGGCTCCGAATAGTGCTCTCCCCGTGGTGGTTTTATCACCTTTACGTATCGGTCTCCGGGATGTGTGTCGGCTCATCTTGACAACCTGTCGATTTG
>NZ_PWAA01000015.1 GCF_003031585.1 Thalassobius sp. I31.1 | reverse complement strand
GTTTCATTTCGGTGGAAGTCTTGTTGCTTCCGATGTGATTGATTTGGGGGTGCTTCAGATCACCTTCAAGACACAGAACCGTGAGGATTGCGTTTTTAATGTTCACACATGCACACCAGTCTGTGAGCAGTTGAAACAAGCCAAAACGTCAGAATATCGCATGCACAAACCATGCACTTTCTATGCACAATTTATGCATACGCGGGGAACGGGGGATTCAGAGGGCGTTAATCCGGGTCTTTGAAATCAGCTGTGCGTTTCTGCAAACCGGCCATCACCGCTTCCATCTGATTGGGCGTGCCAATCAGGCGGCCCTGAAGTTCAGACTCGATCAGCAAAGTGTCCGCTTTGCTGGTCAGTTCCGTGCGATTGAACAATTCTTTTGCGGCGCGCACAGCATCCGGGCTTTTGTCTGCAATATCGCGGGCGATCTCAGCGGCGCGGGCAAGCGGATCATCAGCAATCTCCGTCACCAGGCCCCAGGTTAGCGCATCACAGGCGGCGAATTTTTCCGCGCTATACGTCAGGCGCCGCAACACATCTTCGCGTGCCAACCGCCGCATCTGGGCAATGCCACCCATGTCCGGGATCAGCCCCCAGCGCCCTTCCATGATCGAAAACTGACAATCGGGCGCGGCAATGCGCATATCCGCGCCCAGCATAATCTGAAACGCACCGCCAAAAGCATAGCCATGCAGGGCGCAGATCACCGGTTGGGGCAGGTCACGCCAGACGGTGGTCACATGCTGAAACAGGTTCGCATTGCCATGACTGCGATGCATAATGCCGCCGTTTTGCGCCACATATTGCGCAAGCTTCGGCATTTCATTCAGATCCAGCCCGGCAGAGAAGGCCGGGCCTTCCCCATGCAGAACCACGGCGCGGATGTCGTTGCGCGCCGCAAGAGATATGCCCGCATCAGAAATGGCCTCAAGCATCGCAAGGTCCAGCGCATTGCGCTTTTCAGGGCGTGACAGGCGGACAAAGGCGATGTGTCCCTCCTGGGTGATCGTAACACGTTCAGACATCACTGGCCTCCGTTTTCTGGCACAGCCATCATGGTGCCAACAAGTTTCGCGACAAGCTGTTCATTATCGCCGGTCTGGGCGTATACATTTGCTTCAGCCACGGTCAGGGTGCGGCCGGATTTCAAAACCGTACCGCGGGCCACAAGACTGTTGCCCCGGGCAGGCGCCAGAAGATGAATTTTCATTTCGGTTGTCAGGACATCCATGCCCTCGGACATCAGGCTTTGTGCGGCAAAACCAGCGGCACTGTCACCAATCGCAAAGGCCAGGCCGGCATGGGCAAACCCCTGTTGCTGGCTGACTTCTGGCCGGATAAGGGCGGTGATTTCACAAAACCCGGGTTTCAGAACTTCCATCTGCGCTTTCAGGGTTCCCATCATACCCTGACGCGCAAATCCTTCGCGGGCACGATCCACCGCACCTTTATATCGAAACTGAAACGCCATACCCGGCCTCCTGATGTGATCTGTTTTTGTCACTCTGGCAGATTTTTACGGAACATGGAAAAATGCCGTAACGTTGCTGTATTTTCCTGCTGTATTTGTAATCAGGCTATATCACATCGAGATCAGGACATATTAACATTCAGACGGGAGGGTATTCAGTCGAAACAGGTTGCGGACAGATTTCGTGCGATTTTTCTGAGTACGGTCAATCTGAACCTGATGGTTCTTGCCTGGATCATGCTGATCCTTTTGACACAAGCCCAAAGCTGACGGGGCTGCGATCATTGGGATACTGGGTTGTAACGACGATCTATTCTTCCGTGCTTTTGTGTTTTTTTATCGCTGTTAATGACGTCCGGAACTTTTCCCTGCCGGCCTGGCTGCGCCGTGTGCTGGCGGCGGTGATCTATGGCGCGGTTTCTGTATCCTTTGGTCGGGTGGTGTTCGTCAATTTTGCAGCTGACCCCGAAAGCTTTGGCTGGCTGCGGTTGCCTCATTATGCGTTTGGCGCGGCCATTGGCATGTTGGTTGTTGTGGATGTGTTTCGTTTTGCGCTTGAACGTGCGGGGCGTGGCAGTCAGGGCGATCCTGCGTCTGCGGCCGGCAAAGATGCGGTGGGCGAGGCTGAAACTTCAGGTGAGATCCGCCTTCTTGCCCGGGTGCCGGAAGACATGCGGGTGAAACTTATCCGTGTCAGCGCACAGGATCACTTTGTTGAAATCTATACCTGCCGTGGCAAACATCGCCTTCGGATGCGCTTGCGGGATGCGATAGTGGATCTGCCGGATGGCATGGGCGTGCTTGTGCACAGATCGCACTGGGTTGCTGTGGATCAGGTGAAAGCAACCCTGCGCCGGGACGGTAAACTGTTGGTGCGTCTGAAAGACGGGAACGAGGTGCCTGTCAGCTGCAATGGCGAAGCTGCGATGAAAAAGCGGGGCCTGATCTGATCACCGGGGCCGAGGGCTGAGCCCTGAAATCAGTCTCTGCACTGCGCGGGGCAGGGTGGTATCTGCTTTTACAGGCGCGGCGTCCAGTGCGCTTTCGACGTCTTTGACCAGAATGCCAATTGTATTGTCTTCCGCATGTCCGTCGCGGGCGAATTCGATGTCGTTGAAACCACTGGCAAACCAGTTCTGACCGGATGAGGTGTGGATGAGATTTAAGAGCGCGTCTTCCTCAATCCCTGCGTCATCGGCCCAGTCCAGAACCATGCGTGTCATCGCGGTGTTGGAGGCGGCCAGCAGGTTGTTCAGCACTTTCGCAGACATGCCCGCGCCGAAATCACCCATGTGGTGGAAATGCTTACCCATGGCATCCAGCTGCGGCTGGATTTGCGCGATGTCACCGGGGGAGCCGCCCAGCATGAAGGACAGGCGGGCTTCCTCTGCGGCGATGGCGGCACCGGACATGGGGGCATCGATCAGGGTGATATGGGCAGGGATGCGGGCGCGCAGATCGCGTACATAGCGCGGCGACAGGGTTGAAGAAATGACGATACGTTCAAGGTTGGCGGCGCGGGTGACAAAAGCCTGATCTGTGAACAGGGTTTCTTCTGTCTGGGCGATGTCACGCACGACGGTAAACAGTGTGGTCAGCCCCCGGGCAAACTGATCCGGGTCATCTGTCATGACTGCGGCCAAATCACCATAGCCGTCCGAGGCTTTCACATCAAAGCCGCGGGCAGAAATGCCAGCTGTGGTAAGCGCCGCCAGCATTGGTGCGCCCATTCGTCCACAGCCTGCAATTCCGGTTCCCATCAGTGTACGATCGTTTCTTCTTTCACAAACATATTCGCCCAAGCCCGGTCGATAAGTTCCGGGGACATCTGGTAGGGAATGCCTTCAAATTCACAGATCGAGATCATTTGATCAATCAGGAAAACCGGCTGATAGTTTGCGTAGATATTGTCAATCGTCGGGTATTTCTTCTTCAGAAGATGCACAAGCGCCCCTTCGTCCAGTGGCATTTTCTTCTTCCGTGCCACAAGAGCAAAAATCTTCAGGAAGTCTTCCTGATGGGGGCCGTCGATCTTGATTTTAAAGAAGATCCGACGCAGCGCCGCCTTATCGAAGATCTCATTCGGGTGGAAGTTGGTTGAGAAAATGACCAGTGTGTCAAAGGGCACTTCGAATTTTTCACCGGATTGCAGTGCCAGAATATCCTTGCTTTCTTCCAGTGGAACAATCCAGCGGTTGACCAGGGACTGGGGTGGTTCTTCCTGACGGCCAAGGTCATCTACGATAAAGACGCCGCCCGTGGATTTCAGCTGCAGAGGCGCCTGATAGGTCCGCGCCGTGGGGTTATAAACCAGATCCAGCATAGAGAGTGAAAGTTCACCCCCGGTGATCACTGTCGGGCGTTCACACAGCACATAACGCGTGTCAAAACGGTTGCTTGTACGGCGCAGGGAATTGGGGTCATCCACCTGTTCTTCGGCTTTGGAATGCACGATCGGGTCATAAACCGTGATCACCTGACCGGCGTATTCAATTGCACGTGGAATATAGATCTTATCGCCCAGGGCATCACGGATGCCGTTGGAAATAGATGATTTACCATTGCCGGGTGGGCCATACATCAGGATCGAACGACCAGAACCCACAGCAGGCCCCAAATGATCCAGAAGCTCGTCGGGCAGGATCAGATGGCCCATCGCATCGGTCAGCTGTTTGCGTGTGACCTGGATGTTGCGGATCGACTGACGTTCCACCTGTTCCCGGTAGACTTCCAGCGGTACAGGCATGGCCCCGAAATATTCGGACTGGGCCAGCGCATCGGCGGCACGGGCTTTGCCAAGGTCGGTCAGCTGATAACCCATTTCATTGCCGGATGTGGCGTGCAGCGTACCGGTGGCCTCAATCAGGCGCTGATCCCGGCCCAGATCCACCAGTTGCTGTGTCACAGGAACAGGCAGGCAGATGGCTTTGGCGATTTCAGAGGTCTGTTCGACATTTTTACGAAACATGGTTTTCAGCATGATGTCACGCATCATGACCGGCGGCAGTTTCATGGCTTCAAGGCTGCGCGGGGCGGGGGGCGCTGTGACGCCCGTTGTCTGCATGTTCATTCTGCTGCCTCCTGGGGCAATTGCCTTTTGCGGAATTCTACTTTTACGGCGGCACAATAACAACAAAACTCGTAAAGGTTTTTGCATCAAGCTGTGCATAAGGCTATCGTGTCCCGGATGAATAAACCAGTCCCGATTACAATTTCCGGGACATAAGACAGAGCAGGCAAAATATGGGCAATCTGAGTATAAGACGGGTTTCCGTCATTCTTCTGGTGCTGGTTCTTGTGCAGAGTTTTTTCCTGCTGGCCAAAGGTGGATTGCAGATCCATCAACACGAAGTCGACACGTTACATCTGATTGATATTCTTGTCAGAATGCACGGGGGCGAGATCCCGCATCTTGATTTTATGACGCCGATTGGTGTGCTTGCCTTTGCCCCTGTGGTGATCTTTATGAAGGCAGGCCTGTCCGTTGGTATGGCTCTGATGGCGGCCCAGGTTCTGATTGCTATGCTGCTGTTTCCGGCTGTGATCTATATCATCCGCAGCCGGATGACGGGTTGGATTGCGCTGGGGTTTGGTGTGGCCGTATTCACCCTGATCCTGAGTCTGATCCATGGGGGCACAGGCGATGTTACATCGGTGTCCATGCATTACAATCGCTGGGCCTGGGCCGTGGCGTTCCTTGTGATCACGGTAGGCTTTCTGCCGGTGCAGAGGAATGGTTCGGATCTGGCGGATGGTGTGATTGCTGGGCTGGGCTTTGCGATTCTCGCCCTGATCAAAGTGACATATTTTGCCGCTTTTGCTTTGCCCGTTGCCCTGGGGTTTCTGCTGCGTCGCCAATATAAGGCCCTGGTGGTTTCTGTGATCAGCGGGCTTTTGGTCGCGCTGATCGTGACCTTGCTGGCCGGGGTGTCCTTCTGGCAGGCTTACCTGGATGATCTGTTGACCGTTGCGCGTTCTGATCTGCGACCTTTCCCCGGTGTTTCTTTTGGCGAAGTGATTTCAAGCCCTGCGTATCTGGCGGGTTCCGCCTGTCTGATGCTGGCGGTGATGTTGCTGCGCAAAGCGGGCCAGGCCCAGGCGGGGCTTTTGTTGCTGACACTTGCCCCGGGCTTTTTCTATGTCACCTGGCAGAACTATGGCAATGATCCGCAATGGCTGCTTTTGGTGCCGCTTCTGATCGCAATGCGACTGCCGCAGGTGCCGGAAGATGCGGTTTTGTGGCAATGGAAGCTGCGGGATATGCTGCGTGTAACAGTGATCTTTGCGATTGCACTGATGGTACCGGGATTTGTGAATCTTGCGAACAGCCCGCTGCGTCATCTTTTGTCTGACCGGGCTGAGTTCGGCCCGCTTGCAGCAGGGGATGCGCGTTATGATGATGTGTTTCTGGCCACGGCGCGGCTTGAGAATGTTGAATATATCGGGGATCTATACCTGGGCGAAGCCTTCCCTGTGAACCAGAGCGACGATGACGAAGGCGCTATTGTGCTGAACGACGAAGTGCTGGAGGCCTGCAATCTGTCGGTGGGCGTGCCGGCCTTGCAGGGGGCGATGACTGCGGCGCTGACCGATGGGGGGATTGGCGAAGATGCGCGGATCTTTGTCGCGGATCTGTCGTCCAGCATCTGGCTTTATGGGCCGTTTGAGCCTGTTCCCGGGGCGGCGCCATGGCAATATGGCGATCTCGCCGGGCTTGAAAACGCGACCCACCTGATGGTGCCACTGTGCCCGACGCTTTTGCGGGCCCGGAAGTTTACCCTGGAAGGGATCGCCGCGCGGGGCGTAACCCTGGATGAGGTTCAGCGGAACAACTTGTTCATATTGTTTGAAATGCAGCACCCCGCCGGGGGCGCAGCAGGGTAATCAGCCCTGCTGGAAAGCCATACCCAGATACAGGACCAGGGACAGACCAAGGGCCAGACCGGCAGGAAACTGATGATCCTGCCAGCTGCGCCAGTCCGGCGTCATCAGCTGTACCTGTGGGATCATGCGCAACAGGCGATGTCCGAAGAAAGCCGCCAGAAGAGAGGCGGCCAGAAGGCCGGCGAAAAGCTTCATATCGTCATAAGCGATGAAAGGGGCCATAGCGGCTGCGAATTTGGCGTCACCTGCACCGACCCGTCCGATCACGCTGAGGATAAAGCCCGCAACCAGCACCACTGCGAAATGCAGCAAGCGCCAGAGAAAGGTTTCAAGACCCAGTGCAAAAGGACCCAGTACAAGGAAACTGACCAACAGGGCTAGGGTGACGAAATTCGGGATTTTCATATCCTTCATATCGTTCCAGGCTGCAAAAAGGCAGATGGGCAGGGCCGCCGGCAGGAACCAGGCCGCCTGAATATAAGTCGTTTCCATAAGTTCTTCGCCGTCAGTTGGTTACGTTGTTGTCCAGCGCCCGCAGGCTGCGCACAGCGGCTTCAAAGTGCTGCGGATGGGTCTGAATAGCTTCTTCCAGCATGGCACGTCCAATGGACAGGTCACCCTGTTTGATCGCAGACAAGGCAATGGTATGCAAAAGCATCGCGCGTTCCGTCTGGGTCATAGGAACAACTGGCAATTCATAGTTGCGTTGCGATGCACGGGCCAGAACGAGGTTGTTTTTGGTTGTAAACAGGTTGCGGTCGAAGGTCAGGGCGCGCTGGAACAAACGTTCGGCGTCACGGGGATTGCCACGGGTCAGCTGGGAATAGCCCCAGTTGTTGTAGACTGCGCCGGGGGATGTCGTCAGACCTGCAGCTGTCTCATAGAATGTATCGGCGCGATCCCAGTCCTGGTTGCTGTCGGCAACCATGGCCTCAAGGCGGTAGCGCAGGTAGGTTTCATGGGTCGGGGGAACCTGGTTCAGGGTTTCTTCGGCCTCGTCCCAGTGATTGGTCCGGATCTGGGCCTGCGCCAGATAAACCTGATCTTCTGAGGTGGCCTCAGGATGTTCCACGGTTGCTTCCCAGGCTGTCAGCGCATCATCATGCTTTCCGGCGCGGGTCAGAGATTGTGCAAGACCGCGCTTCAGATCAATCCGGTCAGGGTGCGCAGAAGAGGTGCGGACAAAATGTGCAACCGCTTCATTCGGATCTGCCGCGTTCAGCATGACATCATTGAGATTGCTTTCGTCAATGACGTTGATATCAACTAGGGCTTCTTCGACCTGTTGTTCACCGGATTTCTGACAGGCAGAAAGCGCAACAGTGCCGGCAAGACACAGGGGTATAATAAATGAATGGCGCATTTTTGCGTCCTTTTACTGCTCAGGATCTCAGGAAGGGGTCAGCAACAGATAGCTGCCATTGCCCCGGCCTATCAGATCAAATCTGGTCTCACTTTGTCCATCATAAGACAGATCTTCATTTTTTGCGATAGCACCGCGCAGGTTGTCCCGGATAGAGTCACTTTCGCCACTATCGAGAGCATAGGCCTGGCGGAACACCTGGACAGCTTCGGCGGTCTGGTTGCGTTCCATCAGGACAACGCCCAGATTGTTCCAGGCCTCTGGGAAATCTGACCCTTCTTGCACGGCTTGCCGTAATGTGGTTTCGGCCTGCCCCAGACGGCCAAGCATCAGCTGCGCAGATCCGATGCCTGACAGTGTATCTGCCGTTAGTCCGTATTGCCCGGCAGCCCGATAGTAGGCTTCAAGCGCAAGATCATATTCCCCGGCCGCCATCAGGCGATGCCCGACGATCAGCCCGTCGATACTGTCTGCGGGGTCAAAATTGCCACGCGGCGCATAGGGGCTGCCTGATTTGGTGGTCAGGCCAGCCTGCCCACAGGCCGCGAGGGCTGAGATCAGAAGAACAAGAGGAATAAAGCGTGTCATTCGCGCATAAACTTTCGGTGATCCGGTGTTAATAGCTGGTAGGAGTCCCGCCCCCCAGAAGCAGAACAATGTCGTAAACTGAGGGCCCGATAAGGATAATCAGCAGCGGGGGAACGGTCAACATCATGGTCGCCAGCGTCATTTTGGTCGGCAATGTGTTGGCTTTCTCTTCCGCCCGCATCACCCGTTTGTCACGCATTTCACCGGCATAGACCCGTAGCGCGTCGGCGATGGATGTACCGAAAGTCTGAGACTGAATAAGCACGGTCACAAAGCTTGAAACATCCTGTACACCGGCACGTTCTGACATGTCCCGCAGAACCTGGGTTTTGTCTTTACCGGCCTTCATTTCCTGTGAAACGATGGTGAATTCATCTGCCAGTGCCGGAAAACCCGCGCGGATTTCGCCGCTGACGCGCAGAATGGACTGGTCAAGGGACTGACCGGCTTCGACACAGACCAGCATCATATCAAGCGCATCCGGGAAGCCATTGGTGATTTCTTCCTGGCGTTCCGCGACGCGGCGGGTCACCCAGTATTTCGGGGCCATATAGCCGATGACACCCGGCATCAGAATGGTCAGAACGGTGTTCTGTGTGGTGACCTCACCCTGTGACCGCATGTACAGCCAGACAACAAGACCCACCGCCATCAGACCAAGGCCAAGGGCAAACTGGGCAAAGTGATAGGTCCGCACGGATTGTTTCGACCGATAGCCCGCCTGCAGCAGTTTCAGCCGGACCGCTGAATATTCTGCTTCATCCTGAGGTTCCAGAAAGTCTGAATATTTCTCAAGTTTATCGGCCTTGCTGGTATAGCGCAGCTGTTGCGATTTGCCTGCTGCCCGGGCTTTGGTTTCCCGGTTCAGCTTGGCCAGAGGATCTTCTTTCTGCGCAAACATTGCAGGCAGAACGGCCAGGATCAGCAACAGACCCAGCCCGCCCAAAGCCATGAGAGGGCCGAACTCGCCGAAGTTGTCGATCAGAAGCTGGTTGATTGAATCAAGCATATTTTCCTCGCCTCACGGGCAGATTTCAGACTTTGATATCCACAAGGGACCGCATGACAAACACATTGGCGATCAGGAAACCAGCCACCACCAGACAGGCCGGGATGAAAACCGGGGTGTCGATCACTTTGTCATAGTAATTCGGCTGCGCCACGTTGATGCCGATCAGCGCGGCAATCGGGAAACCCGACAGGAACATGCCGGACCATTTGGCTTCGGCAGTAATTGCTTTCACGCGGCGGAACAGTTTGAACCGCGAACGGATCACCAGGGACAGACCATGCAGAATTTCCGCAAGGTTACCCCCCGCCTGGGTCTGAATGGCGACGGCCACCGCCAGGAAGCGAAGATCCTGCATATCAAGCCGTTCGGCCATGTCTTTCAGGGCTTCGCCAATGTCGCGGCCGTAAGCGGCTTCATCGGAAATGACGCCCATTTCGGATGCCAGCGGATCCGGAACCTCATTGGCCACAATGGACAGGGCAGAGGTGAAAGGATGCCCGACGCGCAGACTGCGTACCATCAGATCAACGGCGTCAGGCAGTTGTTCTTCGATCATCGCCAGACGTTTCTTCGCCTTGCCATTGATCCAGATATAGACCCCGGCCACGCCCATGATGATAGACAGACCTATGCGCAGTTCAAAACTCGTAGCTGTGCCAAAGGTCAGGCCGACGAATGCGACGCCCGCAAGAACCCCCATAAGCATAATAAGCTGGGGCGGGCTGAAAGCGATGTTGGCTTTCTGCGCTTTCTGGGCCAGCAGGGAATAAAGTGGGATGGAGTCAAACTTAAGGTGCTGCTCCATTTCTTTGCGCAGCTGGTCAAGAACCTGTTCGCGCCCCTGGCCCTTTTCCATCATTTCAAGGCGACGGTTCACCTTGCTGTTCAGGCTGATCGATTTGCCAAAAATCGTCAGGTAGATGCCTTCCACCAGAAGGATAACGCCGATGAAAACAAGGCCGTAAATAAGGAGTTCCGGATTGATGGACATAGGTTACTCCGCCGCGATCGGCTCAAAGATAGAGGGTGGCAGATCATAGCCCCACATGCGGAAGCGTTCAGAGAAATGCGAACGCACGCCGGTGGCGGTGAAGTGGCCGATGATCTTATTGTCAGGGGTCAGGCCGACACGCTGATAGCGGAAGATTTCCTGCATCGAGATTACATCCCCTTCCATGCCCGTGATTTCGGTGATGGAGGTCATGCGCCGCGAACCATCCTGCAGACGCGAGGCCTGCACAATCAGGTTCACCGCAGATGCGATCTGGTTCCGCACAGCCTTAAGGGGCATTTCGATCCCGGCCATGGCGATCATGTTTTCAAGACGCGAAATACCGTCCCGGGCAGAGTTGGCGTGAATGGTGGTCATGGATCCGTCGTGACCGGTGTTCATCGCCTGAAGCATATCGATAACTTCTTCGCCCCGGGTTTCCCCCACGATGATGCGGTCAGGCCGCATCCGCAGGGCGTTTTTCAGACAGTCGCGCGGGGAAACTTCGCCTTTGCCTTCAACGTTGGGTGGACGGCTTTCCATCCGGCCCACATGCGTCTGCTGCAGCTGAAGTTCCGCCGTGTCTTCGATCGTCAGAATACGTTCGGCGTTATCAATGAAAGAAGACAATGCGTTCAGCGTGGTGGTTTTACCGGAACCTGTACCGCCGGACACAATGATGTTCAGTCGGGTTGATACAGCGGCCTGAAGATAGGCAGCCATTTCTTCGGTAAAAGCACCAAACCCCACAAGGTCATCAATCGCAAGTTTGTCCTTTTTGAACTTACGAATAGAAACCAGAGACCCATCCACCGCAACAGGTGGCACCATGGCGTTGAAACGGGAACCATCGGCAAGACGGGCATCCACGTAAGGGTTGGATTCATCTACGCGACGTCCTACCGCGGATACGATCTTATCGATGATCCGCAGAAGATGGCGTTCATCTTTAAAGGTGATCGGGGAAATTTCCAGCTTGCCATCGCGTTCAACAAAAATCTGTTGCGGGCCGTTCACCAGAATATCGTTGACGCTATCGTCTTTCAGAAGCGGTTCAAGCGGGCCAAGACCGGTGACTTCGTCAAACAGATCCTGGTTCAGGGTGTTGCGTTCTTCACGGTTCAGAACCACACCCAGATCATCCAGGGTTTCAGACGCAATCGCGATGATTTCCTGGCGCAGGTCAGATTCTGATGCGTTTTCCAGCGCTGACAGGTTCAGGTTATCAAGAAGTTCCTGGTGCAGGTGAAATTTGATTTCACTCAGCCGCTCTTTGCGTTTCTTTTCTTTGTCCTGTGTCGGAGACTGCGCAACTTGGCTGGCTTCTACCCGCCGGATGACTTTGCGTTCTGTTTCCGGTGCGGGGGATGCCGTTGCATCTACCGCCTGGGTTTTGGGGGCCTGTTCGACCTGCCCTGGTTTTTTATATTTGGAAAACATAGCTGAATATCCTTTTACCGTCCGGTTTCAGCGACCTGGTTCACTGCATGGACGGACTGAGCCAGTTTCTGAATTTCTTTGCGCATCGGGTTTTTCGCGGCTGTTTCCTGCAGAGGCAGGCCGTGATCCCCGGATTGTGTGACGGGTTTTCCGCCATCCGGAAGCTGCAGCTCGATGCTGATATCAAGGCTTTCCGCCATCCGTTTGACCCGGCCTTTGCCGGTGAGGTCCGTGAACTTTGGTGCACGGTTCAGCACATAGCGCAGCTTTTCATAGGGCAGCTCTTCTGATTTCAGCGCCCGGATCATCCGCAGGGTGTTCTGTGCAGACCGCATATCCAGTTCCATAGTCGCAAAATAGACATGGGCCTGGTGCAGAACTGTTTCCGTCCAGGCGACCAGGGTGGAAGGCATATCAATGACGACATAGTCGAAATTGCTGCGGGCGGTTTCAAGCAGACGCGTGATGTCTTCCGGTCCGATCAGATCCAGAGGCAGAACCTCGGCAGGGGCCGTCAACACATGCAGCTTGTCTTCAAAAGTCAGCAGCGCCTGCATGAAAGAGTCATTGTCCATGGACGCGGTGTCAGACAACAGTTCATAGACGGAATCGCGCCGGGGCAGATCAAGATAAGTGGATGTGGTACCGAACTGCAGATCCAGATCGATCAGGCAGACCCGGGGTGGGGTGTCTTTTTCGACGTTCGCAAGTTCCCAGGCCAGGTTCACGGCAAGCGTGGTTGCGCCTGTGCCACCGGCAAGCCCGTGAACGGGAAGCACAACACCATTGCGATCCCCCGTGGCTTTGATGGTTGTGCGCAGTTCGTCCGGGACGTCAGAATGATCTGCTGTTGCCTCAGGGGCAGGGCGGCGCAGCCGTTCGATGGCTGCGTGCAGTTCGCCTTCGGGCAGAGGGTAAGGGATGAAATCGCCGGCGCCCATGCGCAGCAGCTGGTGCAGGGCGATCGGGCTGACTTCTTCCGCGATCAGGATCACTTTGATCCCGCGTTCATTGGCCATGCCGATCAGGGATCCGATGTCCGTCAGCCGTTCTTCATCATGGTCATCAATGGCAATCGCCACAAATTCCAGCTGATTGGCTTCGGGCTGATCAAGGAAGGCAACAGCATCCTCAAAGCTGAGATCACCCCAGCTTTCGCCCAGTTCGGTTTCCATATCATCGATCAGAAGATCGAAGTTCTGCACATCCCGCGAGATGGTACAGGCCACAATTGGAGCTGGTTCAGGCTGCAACATTGCGCTACTCGACATTTGCCTCATTATCTCCTGTTACAGGCTGCCGGTTAATATTCGGGCAATGCCTGCAAATTACTGTTTCCGCTGACACACTGAATAATGTCCGCGAATCTGCGGAATACCGGGCGTCTGGCTTATTCTGGCGGGTAAACTGGGCAACATTGCGGCTAATAATCGAAAATTGGCGATTATATGGCGACAAAACGAAATACGAAGTTTGTATTATAGTCAGAGTGAAGCAAATTGCGATGATATTTGCGAGTTCGCTATCAGAAAAGCCGCGACATATTTTGTCGCGGCTTTTCTGAATGCTATGCGGCAGGTATTAACCGCCCTGACCTTCGGCATCGGCCCTTTCCACTACGCGAGCGGGCTCGGCGCTGGTCAGGTATTCACGCCAGACGATCTGGGCATATTTGCCGTTCAACACTGCCGGGTTGCTTTGCACAAAACCGGAAACCCCGGTCACTGTACGACGGTTGCGACGTTCGCGATCCTGTGTCTGAACCAGTGGCTGGGATTCACCCAGGGAACTGACTGCTTCAAGGCGGCTGCGGGAAATACCCTGGGCCACAAAGAAGTTGACCACAGTCTGTGCCCGACGCAGGCCAAGGCGACGGTTGTAGGTGTCACCGCCTACAAGGTCAGTATGGCCGTAGACGCGGAACTGAATCTCAGGGAACTGGCGGATCCAGTTGGCTTGTTGTGTCAGAACGCGCCGCGCCTCTGCATCAAGAGTTGCCTCATTGAAGCCAAAGTTGATCGTGCTTGGCACCTCTGCTTCAAACCGGTTGGCAAGGTTGACGGCATAGTCAAGCTGGCCGGTTTGAATCAGGTGGTTGTTCATATTAGAGTTGCCGAAGTTGCCGCGATTAAGAACGCTGCCGGCTTCTTTATAGAACTGCAGGTTTGAACCTGGCGCACAGGCGGTAAGACCTGCAAGACCAGCAACAAGGATCAGAGATTTCAGTCGGGTGGGGGATGTTGTGATTTTCATGGTCTTCACTCCATCACATAGCCGTAGGAACCAGAGAAATCCTGGCGTGAAATTTCAGCTGCTGCACCAGAGGCTGCATTGCCCTCAGACGCCACGCGGCCACGCAGGAACAAGTCTGCTTCTGTTGGTGGGCGCACACGGTCTGTTGGCAGTGCCAGGGCTTCGCCGCGAGTTGGTGTCACCAGATGTGCGGTGACCACGATCACAAGCTCGGATTGGTCACGTTCATAATCAGCAGAACGGAACAGAGCACCCAGAATCGGGATGTCGCCCAACCATGGCACCTGAGAGTTCAGATCGCGGAAGTCATCCTGCAGAAGGCCTGCAATCGCAAAGCTTTCACCATCGCGCATTTCTACGGTGGTAGAGGTTTCACGACGTGTGAAGGCCGGAATGCTGAGGCCGCCGCTGGTGAAGCTGTTGGTTGGATCCAGTGCACTTACTGCAGCGGAGAGTTCCAGATTGATCACATCCTGATCCACAACACGAGGGGTAAAGCTAAGTTCTATACCAAATGGCTTAAACTCAACAGTAACCCGGGTGAAGCCGGTTTCATCAACACGCTGTGATACGGGGATCGGGAATTCACCGCCAGCAAGGAAGTTTGCTTCCTGGCCAGACAAAGCCACAAGGTTCGGTTCCGCCAGTGTGCGAATGATACCGCGGCTTTCCAGAGCTTGCAGCATAACAGAGAGCTGAACATCACCGATGCCGATGGAGCCAATCGCGCCACCCTGAGAACCTGGAAGGGATGAAAAACCGGAGCCGGAAATGTTACCGCCGCCGCCGCCGAAGCTAAGGCTGCCGTCAGTACCGGGGATATTCACGTTGAGACCGCCGCGCAGAGCTTTGGTAACAGAACGCTGCATTTCCGCGAAGCGGACTTTCAGCATGACCTGCTGCGTGCCGCCAACACTCATAAGGTTGGACACGCGGCCCGGGGCGTAACGTTCCGCCAGATCAAGTGCACGATCAAGGCGGGCGATGGAAGATATCACACCAGACAACACAAGACCGTCATTGGCGGTGCGCACTTCAACCGGTTCACCTGGCAGGATCTGCTGCAGGCGTTCCTTGAATTCTGCGATATCAGGGGAAACCTGGACATCAACGTTTGCCATCAACTGCCCGTCTGCTGTCAGCAGGGTCAGGGTTGTACGGCCCGGGATCTTACCCAGCACGTAAATTGTACGTTCATTAATTGTTGAAATCTCTGCAATGCCGGGGTTGGCAATCGAGATGTCTGAAAAAGCCCCCTGTGTTTCCACCACCACAGCGCGGTTCATTGGAACACGCAGAGTTGCGGAAGACTGCCCCTGCACAACACGCAGAGTTGACCCGGAGGTCGTTGGGAGATTGTTTTGTGCGGTAACTGCACTGATACTGGTTAACGAAACAGCAAGACCTATCAGTCCCGCTTTCAGGAAGTGTGAGTGTGTCATTGTGACCTGCCTCTCCGATCACTGCTTCGCCTGAGCATTTTTGCCCTTATTAGGCGAACAATGGCGGATAACACACGCTTTGGCAACAATCTTTGCATATTGCCAGGGAAAAGATGTGGGGCAGAAGACACACCCGCCTGGGGATAGCGGGTGTGGGATGTGTTGCGCCTGGATGGTGTGTGGCTACTGCATTCAGCCGCAGATCACAGATCCAGTTTCAGTTCCGCAGCTTCTGCTTTTGTCAGCTGTTCGCCCTGTTTGCGCTTCAGCAAAACCTTGCGGGCAAGGGCGTATTTATCGTCTTCCCAGAAGATCATACAGCCATTGCAGCCCTTCCCACAGCACCCGTCCACGCCAACACGATTGGTCTTGAAACGCTTTTCATTGCTGTCCTCTGCAATGCTGTCCGCCAGGGCATCGCGGCGACGCTCGTAAGCTTTCGGGTTTTCTTTGCCGGAAATTTCCAGCCCCTGCGTCAGTTTGTCAAAGCGGATGCGATTCCATTGTTCATCGCTCAGGGCTTTTTCTTTGCGCAGCACCGAATACTGCGGGAATCGTGCTTTCAGCTGATCCAGGTCTTCATGGTCAAACAGGGTAAAGGGAATGCGGATCGTGGTTTTTGTGCCGCCCTGAACAACCTCTTTACGTGCGCCTGTGGCGGCATCTTCAAAGTCATACATGCGCAACAAAACGGTTTCGCGGGAAATCGGTGAGATGAATTCAAGCACTTCACCGGCGGCAAAGCGATTCTTAACCTCAACCAGGAAAGCATCCTCTGTCACCTCAGACACAACACCCGCATATTCCCACTGCGACAGGGATGCGGTATGTTCATAATCATGCGCCAGATTGTTCAGGCGGCCATTGTGGAAGGCCAGGGTATAGCCCCGGTTCCCAACAGATTCGAGTTCGCGCATATAAGGCTTCGGATCCCAGTTCTCGGGGTCGGCATAATAATCATCAATCGCCATACGATAGGCACGCGCGACCACGGCACAGTAATATTCAGACTTGCCGCGCCCTTCGACCTTCAGGCTGTCGACACCGATTTTCAGGTAATCATCCAGTTTCGGCATGATACAAAGATCGCGGGAATTCAGGATGTAAGACCCGCGCCCGTCCTCTTCAATCGGCATAAGTTCCCCGGGGCGACAGCCTTCTTCCAGCAGGAACTCAAACATATCAATATTGTCGTCATTGATATCCAGTTCCTGCACAGTGCCGTCCTTCAGGCGCATACGCACGCCGTAATTCCAGCGACAGGAATTGGCGCAATTGCCCTGGTTCGCCCCGCGTTCCGCCATGAAATTCGACAGCAGGCAGCGGCCGGAATAGGTCATGCACATGGCGCCATGCACGAAGGCTTCCAGTTTGATGTCAGGACATTTTTCACGGATTTCGGCAAGCTCGGGGTAGGACACCTCGCGCGCCAGCACCACAAGTTCGGCACCCTGTTTTTCCCAGAACTGCACCGACAGCCAGGAACAGATATTGGCCTGGGTGGAAATATGCAGGGGCAGTTCCGGCGCACGTTCGCGCACATATTGAAACACGCCGGGATCCGCGATGATCAGCCCGTCCGGCTTCACCCTGCGCACCGTGTCGATATATTCATCAAGCTTGGGAATGTCTTTGTTGTGGCTGAACAGGTTCAGCGTCAGATAGGCGCGTTTGCCGTGGTCATGGCAGAAGTTCACACCTTCAATCACCTCTTCCAGGGAAAACTGTGATTTTGTGCGCAGGGACATATCCGGCGTGCCCAGATAAACCGCATCCGCCCCGTAAAGGATCGCAAGTTTCAGTTTGCGCAGGTTGCCTGCGGGCATCAGCAGTTCGGATTTTCGCGGGCTTAAATCGTGGCTCATATCTTGGCTCGTATCTGGATCAGGGACGCGGTGTTTTAACGGGAAACACCCGCGAGGGAAAATGCAAAACCTGCGACCAATTTGCACGTGCTCCGGTTGAGGCGTCCGGGGGGATTGTTTCGTTTTCCCTTTTTAACAGATCGAATTGGTGTGATTGTATTTCAACGTAAGATCAATCACTTACCCAAATCATACGGTTGGTGAGGCTCTTTTCTGGAGTTGATCAGTCAGCCTTCGAGGTATTTATGGATGTGGTATTTCGGCGGATTGATCGGGTTTTGGAAACACTACCCCAAAACTTTCGACCGTTTGGTATTTTTATCAAACAGTAACAATATGTTATGTCGATTTTTCCTTGAATTCGATTGACCGGAGGAAGCCGCGGGGCAATCACCGGATTTGCGCACAGGATTTTCATAAGTGACGGAAAACAAACACTAAGGTGCTGAGAACAAATGATCTTTATTACTGGTACTGCGGGTGATGATATCATCCTCATCGATAACAATGTAATTACTGTAAATGGCGTGCTGTTCACGGATCCTCTGACAAGGATCAGTCTGTCGTCAGGCACCAATGACCAGATTATCATCAAAGATTCCACCATCTCCCCGGAACTTATTTCAATGGGTTCTGGTCACTCCCTTGAGATCATAAATTCAGATGTCACAATCGCTAGTGCTCCGAGTGATCCCACTGCCGGGCTGCGGATATTCAGCGACATCTGAAGGACGGGCAGCCCCTGCTGTCGCATTAAGATCAGTGCGGTACCCAGTCGATGTGTTTTATCAGGTATAGTATTCAGTTTTTGTGAGGCGGCAGGCAGATATGTCTGTCGCCTTTTCGGGGAACCAGCTGAACTGCGCAGAAGGGTCAGACCAATCCGCGCCAGGCCAGAACGGCGATCAGCCCACCCCCGACCACGAGGATCACAAGCCCGATCCGCCAGGCGCTTTCCCACAGAAGATCCCGCGCCCGTGCCCCCGGATCCACATCCGCAAGCCAGCGCAGCGCAGTGCGATGGGTGCGCTCAATCCGTTTCATATCCACAAGCTTCGCCAGCCGCGGGTTCGCCGCCAGTTCCTGCGCGTCACACATATATTTCAGATCACGCCGCAGGTGGCGCGGCAACAGACGCCCGGCTTTGCGCACACGTGCTGACAAACTGCTTCCGCGCAGGCGAAAACTGCGCCCGAGCGCGTCAAAAATTTCTTCAGCTTTATCTTCAATCTCAGATGGAGTCATCTGCAGCCTCCCGTTGCTGAAACCTAAGCGGTTGCAAATTGCATTACAACGTCTGGAAAGCCTGATCCCGCTGCGTTACATAAACTTCATGTTGAATTATGTTGAATACGGCACAGAACATGGCGGCACACCGCTGTTGATTGCCCATGGCCTTTTCGGATCCGCCCGCAACTGGGGGGTCATTGCCAAACGTCTGGCGGATACACGTCATGTGATTGCGGTGGATATGCGCAACCATGGTCAAAGTGATTTTGGCAACAGCCATACATATGAAGATATGGCGGCGGATCTGGCTGAGGTCATTCGCACTGTGGGCGGGCAGGCCGATGTGCTGGGTCATTCCATGGGCGGTAAAACCGCGATGATGCTGGCGCTGACCTGGCCTGATCTTGTGCGCAGGTTGATCGTCGCGGATATCGCGCCTGTGGGCTATGGCCACACGCAGACCCCGCTGATTGACGCGATGGAGGCGCTGGACCTTGCCACGATCACGTCCCGTCAGGGGGCAGACACAGCCCTGGCAAACACCGTGCCCGAAGCAGGCGTGCGGGCGTTTTTGCTGCAATCGCTGGATTTGCGCGCGGATCCCAAAGCCTGGCGCCTGAACCATACAGCGCTGCGGGCGCATATGGATGCTGTGATCGGCTTCCCGGCGCTGGGCGATCAGATCTTTGACGGGCCGGTTTTCTTTCTGTCCGGTGCCACATCCGATTACGTGCGCCCGGAACACCGCCCGCTGATCAAAACCCATTTCCCCGCCGCCCGTTTCGCAAAAATCCCGGGGGCAGGGCACTGGCTGCACGCCGACAAACCCCGCGAATTCGAGGCCGCCGTGCGTGTGTTTCTGGACGCGTAAGCTTACTTCAGCTCAAGGATCGCTTTGGTCACAAGCCATGTGACGGGCAGCGCCACAATCGCCCCCACGGCCGCCGCATAGATGATGGGCATCATGGTGTCATAACCCATGGTCAGAACAGCCACGACACAGGCCCCCGCAATGGAGGTGCCGACGATGGAATATAAAGCAGATGCGAGGCGTAACATGGGGCAGACCTTTCCTGTGCAGCCTTGAAGTTGCACAGATATTACCCCGAGTCGCCCGGCCAATCTTTGATCCAGGTCAGGTTGCTCTGATCAGTTCAGGGAAGATTCAGCCAAGTCCTCGCGAGACTGACAATCCCTGTGATCGCTGCAGAGTTCAGGACTACCCAGGCAAAAAGTGAATCACCCGCTCTTTTGCCAATGGATTTCACACATTCATCAACGGCTTTGTCCAACTTGCCACCAGTCCATTTCCCCACCACGACCAATAGGGCCGTTAGTTTCTCAACTGCCTTTCTGACGCGCGATTTGTCGGGAACCTCTGCCAGAACCTGCGTTTGCAGTTCCTGCACAGGTTCCACCAGAAAGCCTTGAATGATTTCTTCCTGTTCGATCTCTTCCGGTGGGTTGTTTCCGCCAATGCTATGACGGTTGCGTTCAGTCAGCGTGGATATTTCACTTTCAAGCTCAGCAAGCCGTTGTTCCAGAGCGAACCGCGCGCGGATGTCTTCAATCACCTGCGCAATATGCTCGGGCCCTTTCTCCCAGTCCATATCCGGGATCATCGCCACCCGCCGCTGCAACTCCCAGTCCATGGGGGTGCGCTCAAGGAACCCTTGATACCACTCCCGCCAAAAAGACCAAATATTTGCGCTTTCAGTGACTTCTATCAACTCATTCCAGAAAAATGAGGATGGTGACATGCCTTCAGGGCCGAGATCGAGATCGTCCCATTTATAGTCAATCTGGCCTCGCACAATGCGTCTCAGATGATCATTCAAAAAATCGGCTTCGAAAGGAAGAAATTCATCAAATAGAGAAATTAAACGTAGAATTTCACGGTGTGAACAAACCCCGATCTGAGCTTGAAGTGAAGCTTGTGTTATTTGTACGTCAAAACCGGTGTTGTTCTCGTTCAGAAAATGGAGCGCGCTTTCGCATTGCTGATCAAAATTTTCGGAAAGGTGGTAGGCTGAACTAACCGCAACAAATGTCGCTCGTGCACAGGCAAACATCACATTGGTGATATGCTGAGCAGTGTAATCTTGTTGTATCTCATCATCGTAATGAGGAAGCGCGACCAGGGATGCCCGTGCAACAATTGCTTTCAATGCGACCTGCTCAGGAAAATCCGTACCATCCGAAGTTTCTTTGTTCATTAATTTTTCCTGTTTGATAGTCTTGGCTTTTTAAGCTGTGATCTGGGGAGTTGATACCACCTTGACCAATCCTCAAATCCCTATAATACGCACAGTATGACTGAGCTGAGCAAAATCCGCAATTTCTCCATCGTGGCGCATATTGACCACGGCAAATCCACTCTGGCTGATCGCCTGATCCAGGAAACGGATACCGTTGCCGATCGCGATATGAAGGAACAGATGCTCGACTCAATGGATATTGAGCGCGAGCGGGGCATCACCATCAAGGCCAACACCGTGCGCATCGACTATACGGCGGAGGATGGGGAAGATTATGTTCTGAACCTGATCGACACCCCCGGCCACGTCGATTTCGCCTATGAAGTCTCCCGTTCCATGCGTGCGGTTGAAGGCTCTCTTCTTGTTGTGGACAGCTCGCAGGGGGTCGAAGCGCAGACGCTTGCGAACGTTTATCACGCCATGGAAGCCGACCATGAAATTGTGCCGATCCTGAATAAGATTGACCTGCCGGCGTCTGATTGTGAACGCGTGGCGGAACAGATCGAAGATGTGATTGGCATTGAGGCCACCGGCGCCATCCAGGTGTCTGCGAAAACCGGCCAGGGCATCCGCGAAACGCTGGAAGCCATCGTCAATGAACTGCCCGCCCCCAAAGGCGATGCTGACGCGCCCCTGAAAGCCATGCTGGTCGACAGCTGGTATGACGCCTACCTCGGCGTGATCGTTCTGATCCGCATCATTGATGGTAAGCTGAAAAAGGGCGAACGCATCCGGATGATGTCCACCAACGCTGTTTACCCGGTGGACCGCATCGGCGTGTTCCGCCCGCAGATGGAAAGCATCGATGAACTTGGCCCGGGCGAACTTGGCTTCCTGACCGCGTCAATCAAACAGGTGCGTGACACCCGTGTGGGCGATACGATCACCCACGAGAAAAAAGGCACAACCGACATTCTGCCTGGCTTTAAGCCTGCGCAACCCGTTGTGTTCTGTGGCCTCTTCCCTGTCGACACCGCCGAATTCGAAGACCTGCGCGATAGCATCGAAAAACTTGCCCTCAATGACGCGTCTTTCAGTTATGAGATGGAAACATCCGCAGCGCTGGGCTTTGGCTTCCGTTGTGGCTTCCTTGGCCTGCTGCACCTTGAAGTCATCCGCGACCGGATTGAGCGCGAATATGACATTGATCTGATCACCACCGCGCCTTCCGTGATCTACCACGTGCATATGCGCGACGGCACGATGATCGAACTGCACAACCCCGCAGATATGCCCGACCTGACGCTTGTCGATCACCTGGAAGAACCGCGCATCAAAGCGACCATCCTTGTGCCCGATGAATACCTGGGTGACGTTCTGAAACTCTGCCAGGACCGTCGTGGCATCCAGGAAAACCTGACTTATGCCGGTTCGCGCGCCATGGTTGTCTATGACCTGCCCCTGAACGAGGTGGTGTTTGACTTCTATGATCGCCTGAAATCGGTAACAAAAGGTTACGCCAGCTTCGATTACGTCATGACCGAATATCGCCAGGACAACCTGGTGAAAATGTCCGTGCTGGTGAATGATGAACCGGTTGATGCGCTCTCCACCATGGTGCACCGTGACCGGGCAGAGATGCGTGGCCGTGCCATGGTCGAAAAGCTCAAAGACCTGATTCCGCGTCACATGTTCAAAATCCCGATCCAGGCAGCGATTGGCGGCAAAGTGATCGCCCGCGAAACCCTGTCTGCCATGCGCAAAGACGTGACCGCGAAATGTTACGGTGGTGACGCGTCCCGGAAGCGGAAGCTTCTGGATAAGCAGAAAAAGGGTAAGAAAAAGATGCGCCAGTTCGGCCGTGTTGATATCCCGCAAGAGGCCTTCATCAACGCCCTTAAAATGGACGATTGATCCGGCTTTGACAGCCAGACACAGATTTCAGACCCCGGCCCCTGCGCCGGGGTTTTTCTTTGTCAGTTCTGTTGCTCCGGGCCTCTTCGTCGGGCCAGAGGCCCGACAGCGCCTGACCGCCCCCCTCGGGCGGGCGCTTCGCTCCCACCCGGCGGTCAAACGCTGAGGGTTTTGGCTATGTCATTGACCCAAACCACCACCTATGATTGCATTGCCTCATTCACACGAAGTAATTGAGGCAATGATGAACAATTGGATTCCTGATCAATTCTTTCGCTACAGAGGTGTGTCTTCTCCGCATTTTGAGCAAGAACTGAAAGAACTTAAAAACAACAAGGTTTGGCTTGGCAGCATCAAGACGCAAAATGATCCCTTCGAAGGTGTCCTTTGTATTGAAGAAACTCCGGAAGCAAGCTTTCTTCAACAATATGAAGCCTGTCGGCGATATTTCGAAACTCACTTTCCTGACGAACAAATCTTCTCAAACGACATATCTCTAGAACAAGCGCGAGACTGCAACTCGTCGGCTCGACAATTCTCCTCATATGTGATTCAGAACGTCCACATTGCCTGTTTCAGCAGATCATGGAGTAATACCCTAATGTGGGGGCACTATGCAGACCAGTTCTCTGGCCTCTGTCTATGTTTTGAGCACGACTGGATATTCACTCCTGAAGATGCGGCTCCACTTTACCCGGTCCAGTACTGGAAAGAACGTCCACCCGGATATTCCGGTCTGGATTTTCTCATTTCGACTACCATCAGCAACTATGTTCATCTGCAACGTAAAAGCGGGAGAACCTACAAAGAACAGACCATGCAACAGCTGGAGGAAATCGCACATGAAAAACTCAAATTGGCTGCAACTTCGAAAAGCTACGATTGGTCATACGAAGAAGAGTTTCGTCTAGTGAGCGTACGTGAAGAACCACAATATCTGCGTGTTCCTCTAAAACTGAAAGGTGTGATATTCGGCCCCAAGGCTACTACTGATACTCGAAATCAAGTGATGGAACAGCTTGGAGCAGAGTATGCTTATTCTGATATGAAATTGGAAGCGAACAGTTACAGCTATGAACGTATTGCAATCTCTGCAAATTCTGCTGGAACAGTACTCAGATAAATGCCCGTGCCGCGCACGGGCAGCGCCTGACCCTCCCCAAGGGAGGGCGCTTCACGCCCACCCAGGGTCATGCGCTTCCCTCTGCAAACCTCACACCATAACCGCGCCTGTTCAGCAGGCTTTAGTCCCAATGCCAGCCCCAGTTCCTGGCGCGGCCTTTGGGTGGGGGCTGATTGTTGCGGCGCACGCGGATAATATCAGACGGCACCCAACTGCGGATCAGGCCGGCCCCCGGGCGGCGGCCGGTTTCGGGGTTCACCTCGCCCGAGGTTTCATCCTCCATCGCTTCAAACATCCGCTTCCATTCCATCGGTGGCACAATCACCCCCCCCACCAGCCTTCCGTGGCGTGTGATCTTCACATGACCGTCGCCATATTCCACATGGCCCAGGCAGCGGGTCAGTTTTGGGCGTAAATCAGTTACGGTAACCTGCACGTGGTTTCTCCCTTACAAAGTTTAAACTTCGCCCCTCAGCCTCTGTAAAAAATTTAAAGATTTCCTGAGTTCTCCGCCCTCAGAGCAGGGACAGCCACATCCAGGCCGTCAGCACACAGGCGGCGGTCGACAGCAACACGGACGATGCCGCAACCCGTTGCGCGCGTCCGTAGATAGAGGCGAAAACATAGGCGTTTATGCCCGGTGCCATGGCGCTTGTCAGGATAAGGGATCGGAACATATCTGATTGCAAATCAAAGGCTTGCCCCATGCCCCAGGCCAGGGCCGGGTGCATGAACAGCGACACTGCGCAGACAAAAAGGATCGCCCGCATATCGCCTTCGGGTTTGTACTGCACAAGCACGCCCCCCAGCCCGAACAGGGCGGCGGGCAGGGCAGCACGGATCATCAGTTCAATCGCATCATTCAGAGCAACAGGCAGGGTAATCCCCGTGAAATTCACAAGGAATCCCAATGCGATAGCAATCACCAGCGCATTGCGGAACATCGCGTTCAGGATCGCTTTCAGCGTCGTGATCCCGCCGCCACCACGATTGCGCACGATCTCCATCGCGGTGACGCCGACGCCGTAACAAAACGGCGCGTTGAAGGCGATGATCATGTAATTCGGGGCCAGCGCTGCCTCGCCAAAGGCGCGTTCGGTGATCGGCAGCCCCAACAGAACTGTGTTCGCGAACATGCAGGCAAAACCGATGACAACGCTGTCTTCCCAGTCGCGCCCGAAGATATAGCGCGCCCCAAGCAGGCCGACGACAAAGCCCGCGCCGGATGCGCCGTAGTAGGAAATCAGCAGGCCAGGTTCAAACTGCTGCCCCAGATCCAGTGTGGAAATGGCGCGAAACAACAGGCAGGGGATCGCGAACTGCTGGGTGAATTTCATCAGCCCCTGGACGCCTTCGGGCGAAAATAACCCGCGCCAGACTGCGACATAGCCAAACCCGACGACCAGAAAAACCGGTAAGATAACGTCGAGCAGGGCCTGCATTATGCGTCACCCGGATCAGGCAAGGTCAATACCATACCGTCGTAAGCGGCGTGGATGTGATCAGAGGTTTCGGCCTCGACCGTCGCGTGGTCCAGATCAATGTGCATATTGGTCAGAACTGCCTGTTTCGGCTGCATCTGCGTGATCCATTCAAGCGATTTTTCCATGTGGATATGGGTCGGGTGGGGATCACGGCGCAGACAATCCAGCACCCAGATATCAAGGTCCTGCACATGTTCCCAGGCTTCAGGGTACATGTCGGATACATCCGGAAGATAGGCGAGATTGCCTATGCGGAAACCAAGCGCATCAATACGGCCATGGGCAACAAGGAAAGGGGTGAAGGTGATCGGGCCACCAGCACCTGTGACGGTCACGGGCCGGTTGATCAGGTTCAGATCAAGGATCGGCGGGTAAGAAGAGCCTTCGGGCTGTACGAACACGTAAGAGAACTTTTCAAGCAGCTGATCGGTGGTGGTCTGATCGGCCCAGACGGGCAGGCGCTGTTTCAGATTGTAAACAATCACACGCAGATCATCGATGCCATGGATATGATCGGCGTGGGCATGGGTGAAGATCACACCGTCCAGCGTGCCAACACCCGCAGAGAGCAGCTGTTCGCGCAGATCGGGCGAGGCATCAATCAGCACACGAGTTGTGCCGCTGTCCGTCACGCGTTCCACCAGCATAGAACAACGGCGGCGGCGGTTCTTGGGGTTGTCCGGGTCGCACTGGCCCCATTCACCACCGGGTTTATCGGACAGACGTGGAACGCCGCCCGATGATCCGGTGCCAAGCAGGGTGAAGCGCAGTTCCGCCATTATGCGGCCTCGCGGGTTGCAACCGCACGGGTGAAGAGGCGTTCAAAGTTTGCCTCTGTCTGCGCGGCGAAATCGGCGTATTCCATACCGAATACCTCTGCCCCCAGACGGCCCGTGTGGGCGGTATAGGCCGGTTCATTTCTCTTGCCACGGAAGGGTGTTGGCGCAAGGTAAGGCGCGTCTGTTTCAAGCAACACACGATCCACAGGGGCAGCTGCGAAAATATCGCGGACTTCCTGGCTGTTCTTGAAAGTCGCGATGCCGGACATCGACAGATAAAACCCCAGATCGGTTGCGGTTTTCGCCAGTTCCGGGCCGGAGCAATAGCAATGCATCACGCAGTCATACGCGCCTTTGGCGTGTTCCTCTGACAAGATGCGGGCCATGTCTTCATCGGCGGCGCGGGCGTGGATGATCAGGGGCAGTTTTGTCTGACGGGCAGCCTCAATATGGATCAACAGGCTTTCCTGCTGGATCGCTTTGCTTTCAGCCGTGTAGTGATAATCAAGCCCGGTTTCGCCAATGCCAACGAATTTCGGATGGGCAGCCAGCGCGACCAGTTCTTCGACGGAAACCAGAGGTTCCTCAGCCGCGCTCATCGGGTGGGTGCCGGCGGCCCAATAGACCGGATCAAAGCGTTCAGAGATCGCCTTGACCTGATCGACGTTCTTCATTTTGGTGCAGATGGTGATCATGCGCTGAATGCCTGCATCCTGTGCGCGGGCGATGACGTCGGGCAGTTCTTCGGCGAAATCGGGGAAATCCAGGTGGCAGTGGCTGTCGGTAATTACGGGCGTGTCGGTCATCATTTATCTCGTGGCATGTTTGGCGGCGATGGCGTCAATTTTCAGACCCATATCCAGTAGCAAGGCAGCAGGGTCAAGGTTCACAGCTTTGCCGTGGCGGGCGCGTGCGCCAAGGTCTTGTTGGGCTTCCGCCCAGGCACGTCCGGCAAGCGGATTGGGGGCCAGGCGTGTAAGTGTCTGGGCCTCATTGTTGCAGGCTTCATGCGGGGGGGCGCCAGCAACACCGGCACGGGCCAGGCGGGCGATGAAGAAATCAAGCAGGCGCAGAAGCAGATCAAAATGATCGACGTTTTTGACACCTGCCGCACTTTCAGCCAGACGCAGCAGGGCCTGGCGGTCAATATTCGGGCAGGTGCCAAACAGGCTGACGATATTGTGGTAGGCTTCCATGCCGCCAAGGTTCGATAGGCGCAGGGCGGTGCCGGCAGATCCACCGGCAAGGGTGGCCAGGGCTTCGGTGCTGGCGGGGATTTCTGTTCCCGTGGCAGTCAGGGCCTGGGCCATATCCGCGGGGTTCAGGGGATGCAGGCGCAATGTCTGACAGCGGGACCGGATCGTGGGCAGCAGGGCAGAGGGCTGATGCGAGATCAGCAGCAGTGTCACATCGGCGGGTGGTTCTTCCAGCAGTTTCAGAAGCGCGTTTGAAGCAGACGTGTTCATTTCATCCGCGCTATCAACAATCACTACACGACGTCCGCCATCTGCGGCGGACATCATGAGGAAGTTTTTCAGAACCCGAACCTCATCAATCGTGATGACGGTTTTATGTTTGTCTTTCTTGTCGTCCCAGGCCCGGCGCAACAGCTTGAGGCGGGGTTCAGACAGGGCGGTGATCCGCGCGGCGACCGGGTGAAATTCGTCGACATCGAGGGTCTCTGGCGTGGGTGGGGTCAGGTCTTCGCCAAACAACCCACCTCCGGCATCTGCGTTCACAGGTTGCGTTAGCAGAAAACGCGCCATGCGCCAGGCCAGCGTCGCCTTGCCAATGCCCTGGGGGCCGGTGATCAGCCAGGCGTGGTGTAGATGACCCGCGTTAAAAGCCGTCAGGAATTCCTGTTCGGCTTTGGTCTGGCCATACAGCATCTGGGTTTCACGCGGATGCGGGGCACCTTCGACGCGATCTGCTTCGGGGATGCTGTCATCCCTCATGACAGGCGCGCCTTGACGATTTCAAGGATGTCAGTGGCCACCGCATTCATATCCTGGGCACCATTGATCACTTCGCAGCGGTCCGGGAATTCCTGCGCCAGTTGCAGGAAACCAGCGCGCATTTTTGCCTGCAGATCTTCCCCGAAGCCTTCAAAGCGTTCCTCGGATGTCTGACGGGACAGGGCGCGGGACAGGCCCACGGCAGGGTCCATGTCAACGATCACGGTCAGATCCGGTTCGCGCCCGATCATCAGGCTGTGCAGCTGGTCGACCACAGCCCGCAGATCACCGCGTGAAATGCCCTGATACATGCGGGTGCTGTCGGCAAAGCGATCACAGATCACGATTTTACCGGCCTTAATTGCGGGGGTAATTGTCTTTTCCAGATGGTCACGGCGGGCGGCGGTAAACAGCAGAATTTCGCTTTCCGGCGACCAGCGATCTGGATCACCTTCCAGCACGAGAGAGCGGATTTCTTCCGCACCAACGGACCCACCGGGTTCACGTGTGTGCACGACCTCATGGCCGAGGTCACGCAGAGTTGCGGCAAGACGTTTGGCCTGGGTCGATTTGCCCGAACCGTCAATGCCTTCGAAACTGATGAAAATGCCTGTGTTCATACCTGATCCATACAGGGGAATGCAGCGCCTGACCAGTGGAAGCGGGCGCTGCCGGCGGGTGAATTACCCGGCGGGGGCTTCGGGGGCGAGGAAGCGGTTCATCAGGACACTGGCCGCAGCCTGAAGGCGCACAAGCACGCCGCCCTGGGGGATGTCACGTTCCGCCACCAGCGGGATCACCGCATCAGGCAGACCATTGCGGCGCACGATCAGATCGGCAACCTGTTCCCCGGCAGACAGCGGCGCCTGAAGCGGGCCGCGATAGGATACCTCGGCCTCAACCTGATCCGCAGACTGAATGGCCGGGATCAGCACGCTGGTGTCAGAGGCGGCGACAAGGCCGACAGACCGTTCCGCGCCCAGCCAGACATCGGCGCGTGTCACTTCCTGGCCTTCGCTCAGCAGCGCCTGTTCGCGGAACTGGCGGAAGGCCCAGTTGACCACGGCTTCGGATTCTTCCGCACGTTCACGTTCAGACTGCAGGCCTGTGATGACAAAGATGATGCGACGGGTGCCCTGAACGGCGGATCCCACCAGACCATAACCTGCCTCACTGGTGTGGCCGGTTTTCAGGCCGTCTGCCCCGATGTTCAGGTGCAGCAGAGGGTTGCGGTTAAAGCGGTTGTCCGGTGCGCGGCCATCAAAAGCAAATTCACGCTGACCGAAATAGCCGTAATATTCGGGGAATTCGATGATCAGACGACGGGCGAGGGTGCCCAGATCACGCATGCTCATGCGCTGGCCGGGGTTTGGCCAGCCGGACGCATTTGCAAACATGGAATTGGTCATGCCAATCGCTTTGGCACGTTCATTCATCATGCGGGCAAAGCCGTCTTCCGTGCCACCCAGGCCTTCGGCAACGGCGACACAGGCATCATTGCCAGACATAGCCACGATGCCCTGGATCAGTTCTTCGACAGTCGGACGATCCCGTTCATTCAGGAACATGGTGGACCCGCCCATCCCGGCAGACCGGGCAGACACGCTGAAGCGTGTATCAAGCGTCACGCGGTTGTCGCGCAATGCTTCGAACAGCATATTCAGGGTCATCAGCTTGGACATAGATGCCGGGGGCAGGGCGACATCGGCCTGTTTTTCAAACAGTACCGTGTCGGTCTTCACATCATAGATCCAGGCCGCAGTGGCGCGGGTGTCAAGCGTTGAGGCCGATTGTGCCAGGCCGCTGATGGTCGTTGCAGACAAGGCCAGGCCGGCAATCAGCAGAGTGCGTGCGCTGCGGATCAGGGCGGAAAGACGTCGTGGCATAAGATACCTCCGGATCAGCGGGTGACGAAATAGGCGTCAGCAAAGCCCATCTCTTTGACTTTGTTCAGCAGGGCTGCGCGATCAGAAGACGTTGCAGAAGGTCCGACAACGACACGCCAGAATTCGCGCCCGTTGGATGTCAGGGTGCGGACATCGGCAGACACCCCGGCGTCCCGCATAGAGGCCGCAGTGCTGTTTGCATTTGCTTCGACGCTGAAGATCCCGATCTGGATATAGGGTTTGCTAAGCGACGAGGCAGCAGCGGTCGCCGGTACTTCTGAAACCGGTGCAGAAGTTGTTGCCGCGGCGGTGTCACCCGCGCCGTCAATCGCAGCCGCAGCCGCAGCGATCGGATCCAGTGTGGTTTCTTCGATTTCTTCAGCCTCGGGAATGGCCACATCACCCGGTGCAGGTTCTGTTGTCTCGACGATTTCTTCACGACGCAGGGCGGTCACCTGCAGATTTGCCGGCTGACCTGCGAGCATCCCAAGCGCTTCAGCCGCAGCAGAGGACACCTGGAATTCAGGTCCGGGGGTCAGGCGTTCACGGCGGAAAAGCGCGCCAACCACGAATTTCCCGTCTGCTTCATTCCGGATGATCACGCGTTCAGGTTCGGAGACATCTTCATGTGCGATCCAGACGCCGCCAAGGGACGGCCGCCCATCCCAGAGACCACGATCAGATTTCTGAAAAACATCCGGTGCTTCTACATCACGTTCAACCGTACGGGTGACAGCGGCCTGCGTGGCCTGTTCTGTCTCAGCCGTGTCACGTGGTTTGAACGGATTAAATCCGTCACCTTCCATACATGCGCTTAACAGCAGTGTGCTGCTTAGAATTAAAGCGGAAGCTTTTGAAAAATATATTTTATTATTGCCCGTCATCTCTTGCCCTCATTTTCCCTGATCCCTGACTGGCGGCGCAACTGCCTGTAAACGCCACCGGGATCCCCTGGGTGGAACCTGCAATTTACTGATAAGTTACTTTTTACTTCAGAAACAGTCTGATTTTCAGACATTATTAGCTATGGCCGATCAAGTTGAAAAGCCTGAGAAGAAAACCATGCACAAACCGGCGTTTTTCCCCCTTGCAGTCCCCGTCAGAGGAAGCTAAAACCTGCCGTGTCGGAGGAGTGGCAGAGTGGTCGAATGCACCGGTCTTGAAAACCGACGAGGGTTAACGCCCTCCCAGGGTTCGAATCCCTGTTCCTCCGCCATTTTCAATGGTATCACTGCAAGGTATTGATAATAGGTGTATTTCTTGCGTTGCTTAATTGGCTTCCACACATGTTTACCATACACACTGAAGCATGCGTCTGACAGCTTTGCGCATGGATCGTTCTGCAGAACGATCATAAACGGTTGTGGAACCCAATCAGTTCTACCTGGCTGTTCACCTGAACTTTCTCAAAGATTTGCTTCAGCCTTTGTCGAACCGTAGATACTTTGAGACTCAAAATATCGGAGATCATGTTTGGCGTATTTCCATCCACCAGCAGATCAACAGTCGCAATTTCTGATGCGGTCAGGCCGTAATTCTCTCGAAGTTGCGTGTGTTTCAGACCGGTGGCGACACTGCATTCGGTCCGAATGGCGCATACTTTGAAGTGCATGAAAAAATGGCGTAAACTTGGAGGGATCTGAATGACCAATACGTTCGTATTGTTTCTGTCAGTGTTGAATTGAAAGGCGCGGCTCAATGACAGGTTAGGATCACTGACACAAAGTTCGCGTATTTCTGCGACAATATCCTCACTCACTTCCTCGGGTAGCAAATGGTTCATGCGAGTCTGGGATTGCAATTTGCCGTCGCTGTTGATGCTGAAGCAGGCCTTCCCATCTACATCCAGCACGAAAACTTCGGATTCAGTGCCCTTAAAAAATTGTGCGAATGTCGCGATGCGTTTATGGGCCAATTCATCAGCACGTGTCGTTGCTTTGGCGAACATCGCCTGGATACGCTTAATCAAAATCGCATCAGCAGGGCTGATTTCCGGATGATCATTGTCAAAATGGATCGCCAGCGCCCAATACCCATTTGGCGTTATAATACGCACGCAATAGGAAACCCCAAAATTTAACGGATAAAGGTAATCGCGATAAATCGGTATCTGGTCTTTTCTGGCACGATCAGGAAAGACATCATGGTCGCAGGCATGTCCCTTTTCCATCATACGCTTTAGCACTGCTTCGCGTGGATCGTTCTTAAACCAACCGTCGCTGAGGTAGCTGGTCAAAGCGTCTTTCATATTTCGGGTTCCGGCCATCCACATCCCGCGGAAGAATGGGTCAGTGGCCGGAAAAAGCGCCCCGCGTGCGCCAAGAATTTCAACGACGATATCCAGAGAGGGATCCCAGTATTGTGCGTCTTCAGTCGCCAATGCGAGTGTCGTTTCAAGTTGTTCGAATAGGTCTTCCACTGTCGGCATCCTTTGAAGAACGGAGGCATTCCTTACCCCACGCCAGGTGGCCCCAAGTGTACTAATAAAGCGTCCTTCTGCTTTGCATAGAAAAAAGAAGGCGGAAGGTATGTATTTCCATACCTACCATTTCAACCTACTGAAAGAAAGTAATTTAATGGGTCTCTAACATAGAATCCGCGGTTAAGTTCCCACATATTTCACAAGCACTACCATATGGTAGTTCGCATCAAAGCATGCCCGTCTTATCCTTACAAGCAGCCTTGCCTGACCCTTGGTTGATAAAAGTATTTGAATTGGAATTTCTATCATGACCGCATGCATCCCCGCCGCAGCCTCACGCATTTTAGCACTTGGATTGGTTACCTGCCTTATTGCGCCGTCCTGGGCGAGCGCACAAAGCATTTTGGCAGACGGCGGGTTTGATGGCGCACCACAGACGCAGTATGGCAATCGCTTTGACGAAGATCTTTCGCCCTGGATGTTTGCAACTGTCTCACCCACAGCGGTTATACAGAACACGCAAAACCTGGTGGCTGTCGACGGGCCGGGCGGGTTTGATTATCTGGATTTAGGCCCCGAGTCTGACGCATCCGGTGCGCCTGCAGGTGTCACCCAGTATTACATCGATAGCGGTAATATCCCGCTTTATGGGTGGCAGTATTTCACGCCCAGTTGTCGTGGTACAGCGACGGCAAGCATGAAAGTGACCAACCGCGAAGGACATGGAGAAACCGGGCCAACCCGCACAGGGAGCGAAGTTCCACCGCAAACTGACCCATTCACATTTCGCAGTACGCAAGGCGGCCTGGCAGTGCTGCAGGTTTCTAATGAAATCCCTGCGTTTCCTGTTGGTTTCGGCGTTGCGCCCGCGACAACCGCGCAACTTGTCACGGCCCTGAAGACACAATTTGATGCTGAAAAGATGCCGTTTCTTCTGACCGCAGGCAGCACCCAGACCTATCCATGGACGCCGATGACGGTACAGGTCCCTGTCGAGGCGGGCCAGCTTTACGCTTTTATGGCCGAACTTGGTCACAGCGTGAATATGGACGAGGCCTCGGTTGAGCTGGATTGTGATGATCCGGTTGTTCCTATTCCAACTGATATCTCTATCGAGAAAACCTGCACCCCTCCGGTTCTGGGGCAACACAATGGCGTGGATGGCCTGTTCTGGAACTGTGTGATTGATGTTCAGGGATCTGGGCCAATGCCGCCCAACGTACATATCATTGAGAACCCCGACACAGACGGCGGCACCACGGTTCAAACCTTGTCGATGACGTCTATCGGCGGCAGCGCGGATTGTGCATGGGGCGGTGTGCAGCAGTGCTTCTTTCTCGGTGCAAATTTTGACCCAACCACCGGCGAACAATTTGCGGTGCAACTTTTCCTTTCAGGTGGTGTCGCGCCAAATGTGTACAACGCCGAGAACTGTGTGTTTGCGAGCTACAATCAAAATGGCGTCCAAAACCTGCAGGAATCCTGCGTTCAAACGCAATGGTCGCTGGTACAGCCCTCACCCACCGTGAACGCATTCAAAACCTGCGATCCGATTGCCCCTGTCAGTTCTGGTCCGATGACCCTGAACTGCCAGATCGAAGTAACAGGCACCAATCTTGTACCGGGCAGTTTTGTCATTGCAGGCGATGGTTTTGCGGGTCTCGCGCCGGTGACGGCATCGATTGCCGGCACAATGATGAACATCACTTCAAATGAACCCTGGTCTTGTGTTGATCTGAATATCAACACGCCCAGCTCTCTTGGTTTATGTGAACTGGCTGCGGCCGATATGGCGGCAGCTGGTGGCACCTCGGTGATCAATGTAAGCTTTGAATTCACCACTGACCAGACAGATGGCCAGGTGGTCAATTGTCCAATGTCAGATACATCACCCACATCGTTTATTGGGGCTGCGGGACAGCGCAACGCTGAACCGCCGATGCGCAGCCCGCAGACCAATTCTCAACAAGGATTGCCCGATGGTTGCGTGATCCTTGATCTGCCAGGCACGACCCCAACCCCTAAAATCGAACGCGCGGAAATGAACAAAAGCTGTGATCAGCCCGTGCAGGCCGTTGTCAATAGTGTGCTGGGATACACATGGGATTGCGAAGCGTCGATCACGGTTACCCCAACACCATTTAGCGGGACCTTCACCTTCGATGATGATGCCTCCAACATATCGATTGGCTCAGCACAGTTCCTGTCAGCGTCGGAACCGAATTGCCAGGGGATTGGCACAGATCAGCTGAGCTGCACTCTGGATGGCACTGTGATGACAGCGCCGCATCTCGTTACCTATCAACTGTTCACGGCGCTTACGGATCCCAATCAACCGATTGAATGGGAGAACTGCATCAAGGGCCGTGCAGAAACCGTGACGGATGAATACCCAACGGTCCCGATGTGTGTTGGGCGTGTGATTAAGCCCGAAATCTCTATCGATGATCCGGAACCCAACGAAATGGCTTTGTCCAAATTCTGCGGCACCCCACGTGATGGACAGCATGATGGCGTCAACGGAAAGCTGTGGTCCTGCGAGATCACCGTTGCGGCCACCCCTGCGCCTTTCTCTGGCAGTTTTAGCTTCCTTGAAGACGCCAGCAGCATATCTGGCACAACCAGCGCCAATATCATTGGTTATCAGTCCGGCAACGCGGCCTGGACTTGTGGCGGCACCTTCCCGCAGCCGCAAACCCAATGTGGTATTATTGGCAGTGCATTTTCACCATCCGGTGTTGAAACAATCAGTTTCGAGCTGTTCGCAGCCGATCAGGGCAACAGCGTGAAATGGGAAAACTGCGTGTCAGGCAGCTATACGAATACGTCTGGTGAAGCACGGGCTGTAGAGGGCAATTGTGTGAGTGTCGATTGGGACACCCCCAAAGAGCCTCCGGTTATTCCACTGGAAAAGAACTGTCGGGTGACCGGCACAGAAAACGGCAACACCCATTACCTGTGTTCAATCCATGTGAACCCGCCCGTCAGTGGTACCGTCACAGGCCCGCTGACGGTGGATGAATTGTTCACCACAGCATCCGGTGCACCGGCAACCCAATATATCCAAAGCCTGACGGGCACGCCCGCTGCGCCAAATGGATGGGTTTGCCAGCAACCTGCATTCCCGAGTGGGGCAAGCTGCACAATTTCTGCGGCTGATTTCAACAGCAACACGGGCCACCGGATAGACGCCTATATCGCAATCCCGAACGGGGTTCTGCAAAAAGAAGAGTTCAGGAACTGTGCCCAGGTGCGCATCGGTGATCAGGTCGTGGGATCAGCTGACTGCGTGGATATCACCGGGGAAATTGACGAGGTGCGTTTTGATGTCGAAAAATCCTGTAAGCCATCAGGTGAGCGACATATCCTTGGCGACACAGGCTGGGTGCAGGCCTATCAATGCACCCTGACTGTGACGACGAACGGGGTTCCGTTCACAGACCCACTCTGGATCACCGAAGATTTGCATTTCGGGACAAACTCCGGCGCGGGGCAAATCCAAAGCATCACCTCGGCTGATCCCTGGTCTTGCTCAAACCCGCCGTATTCCGCCCCGGGCCAGGGCAACGTGCCTTATTGCGGCATTCAGGGGGCTCAGTTTCCGGCTTCCGGCACCTCGACGCTTACGGTTGATCTGATGATGAATGCGGCGATGGATCAATTCGGCGCGGAAAATTGCGTGTCACTCAGCGTCGGTCAGCCAACGCCCAATGGTCTTCCGGCGCCCATCGCCAGTGATTGCTACGAAATCGCCCCGGTGCCAACCCCGGAAGACCCCGACATTGATCTGGTCAAGACCTGTTCGCCTGCGCAGCAAACGACTGCGGGCCAATGGACTGTCGCCTGTACCCTGACCATAACAGGTCAGAACCTCCCGGCCGGCGTACAGGTTCGTGTCACAGATGAGCTTATGTCATCGGCGACCCAAACTGCAATTTATGGCCAGGTTATGGGGGCGACAAACGCCTGTGGCGGTGGCCAGATGAATGGCGGCACCTCCAGCGCCTGTGATATCACCACTGATGATATCATCTCCGCGCCGGGTGGTGTTCTGACCATCCCGTTTACCGGCACTTATCAGGGGCCAGCGGGGCGCCCGTTGAATGGTGCTCAGGCCCGGAATTGTGCGTATGTCGATATTGCCGCGCTGGGTTTACATGGGCCAGTGGGTGGAAATGGTAAATCTTGTGTTCCCGTGACCTTCCCACTGTCGTCTGTTGGGGGCGCAGGCCCTATGATCGGGGATGTTACTACCCCTTCCACGCCAACGCCCGGAACAGGCGGTTTTGAGGTGGGTTCGGTGACCGATACCATCGCCACACCTGTCATCCCGGTTGGATGTGGTTTTGATACGCTGTTTCTTATTGATCGATCCGGATCCATGAACCTGCACAACCGTTTGCCGCTTACCAAACAGGCTCTTATTGCTGCGCTGCGTGTTTTTGAAGGTGGCGGTTCAAGATCGGGTGCGATCATTTTCAATCAATCCGCAAATGTCATTGGGGGGCCATCTGCAGTGCTGCCCTCACCCGACTTAGAAGCCGCGATTGGTGGTTTCTCTGCATGGGGGAACGAAGATTGGCAGGTTGGCATGTCTGCCACAAACACCACCGTGTCCGGCATGACAAATAAACCTTTGGTTTTGTTCATTTCTGACGGGGTTCCCGGCAAGCCTTTCCCTGGCGATTATGCACAGAACATAAATGCTGCGTTACCGGCGTTGAATGCGTTGCGCAACCAGGGCAGTCGGGTTGTCGGGGTCGCTCTTGGATACACATCTGTTGCCACCAGCCTGTCGACGTTGCTTGGGCCAGACCTTGTCACCGCAGGGGGCAATGCTGCGTTCGATCCGCTCACGACAGACGTAATTCACATTCCGGACTCATCCCAGATCATTCCGGCCTTTGAAGCCATCGCGCGTGCATATTGCCCCGAGAGAGTGGGTATGACCGAAGCACAAACAGAAGCGCTGATTGAGGTGATGCAAGCCATGCCAAAATCGGAAAGTGCTTATCTGGGGGATGACGAAGACCATGTGACACTGGAGCAGGATGAAGTGGTTCAGCCGCCAGTCCTTCCAGTCCAATCGCCGGTTTTGACCATTCTCAAAGAACAAACTGGCCCATGTGAAGCCAATCGCGCCAGTCAGACCTATAGTTGTGGGTTCCGGTTAAGTGTGACCAACACCGGCACCGGGCCATATTTCGGACCACTGGTGGTGACCGATACAGCCGGCAATCCGGGGCTCAGATCGGCGACTGCAATTGCAGGGGGTGACTGGACCTGTGGCACGGTTGTGCGCGATGCGATCTCTTGCACGAACGCAGCCGTCAATCTGGCACCGGGGGCTTCAACCCATGTTGATTTACGGATGAACGTCCAGGGCCTTCGCGCAGGTGGCAGCATCCGGAACTGTGGCACCACAGGCGTGACAGCTGATCATCGTCAGCGGGTTGCTTTGATCCAGAAGATCATGAATGATCGCGGCCTGGAGGCAGGGCCAGTTGATGGCGTCGCCGGGAATAAAACCTATGCGGCCCTGAGCACATTGCGCAGCGATCTTGGTTTGCCGGGCAGCCGCGAGTTTGACAATGCCTTGTTCAACGCTCTTGGTTTGCCGTTGCAGACCGCAGGCCAGGCGTCTTGTGTCACGGTTGATCTTGCCCCGATGCCAGCCCCACCGCTGCAATGCAACACCAGCACCACCGTGGCCCAGGGCGAAAGCTGTGCTTGTCGTTACGATAACATGACGCGCCGCAATGCAACCTCCTGCCAATGCCTGCCGGGGTTCAGCCTGGTCGCGGGGGCAGGGTGCCAGGAAGTCGTTGCCCCCACACCGCAACCGGTCCCGGAAACCGGACCGGATTGTGACCGACGTTCAACCTATCCGGATGGAAACGCCTGTTCCTGTATCGATCATGAAAACGCCCGAAATGTCTCGGAAACACAATGCAGATGTACGAATGGCCTGCCGATGATCAACGGAAACTGTATCCCGATCAGGGTTAATCCGACGATTGAAACGGATGGGCCAGCTGAGCCAACAGAATGTCGCATCAGGATCAATGGTATCTGTCTTAACTAACGAAAGCAGGGTTGCATTCCCATGGGGCGGCCCTGTTTTTCCCTTTGGAGTGAGGGTTTCTGGCCGGACTGACCAGAGCACAAAACTGTCACGCCGATTTCGGACAAATGAAAGCGAGAAATTATGAAGAATAAGTTGTTTGCATCACTCGTCGTGGCTAATCTTCTGGCGGGAGGCGCTGGACTGGCGGAAACATCCTTCATGCAGGTCACAGGGGTGCCTCAGGGTGACACCCTGAATGTGCGCACAGGGCCAGGGTCCGGTTTTCCAGATATCGGTGATATTCAGCCCGGTCAAGTTTTGGTGGTACTTGGCTATGATGAAACCGGGCGCTGGGCGCAGGTGCGTTATCAGGGGCAGCTTGCATTTGTTTCCGCCCGATACTTGCGATCACCCAGCCGGGCGGATGGCAGTTCAGTTACGACAGGCCCCCATGAAGTGACCGGCATCAAAGCTGGCGATCCGGATGGTGGTCTGGTTGTGCGCGATGGGCCGGGATCCAATCACACAAACATTGGTGTTCTTTCCAATCGCACCCAGGTGCATGTCATTCAACGCAGTGACGATGGGGAATGGGCGATGATTTCGGCGGGTACCGGTGTCGGGTGGGTCAGCGCGACCTATCTGAACAGCGTGCCGGCGACAGGCACGCCAACACCTGAGCCGATGCCATCCCCCACACCGCAGACGGCCCCTGATGGCGGCAGCTTGCCAGCGATGTTCATCGTCAGCGGCGTGGCCGCGGACGACAACCTGAACTTTCGGGATGCGCCCGGCACATCAGGCAACATTATTGGCCACTTTGCCCCTGGCGCGGATGTGCAGGTTTCAGGCATGGCAAGCGGCAACTGGGCCTATGTCACGGATGGAGAAACTGCAGGTTACGTAAATATCCGCTACCTCACACGAAATAGCGGCAGCTCTGGCTCCGGCGCTGACCCTGTGACCCTGGCGAACGGGTTTGTTCTTGGCATCCTTTGTCGTGGCACGGAACCTTACTGGACCTTTGAGATAGCCGATGACCGCACCACAACCTATACTTTGGACTTGCCACGTTTAAGTTCCGATCCTTGTGCTCATTTATGCGGCCTTTCTTTCGAATGCCAAGGGGCTTTTGT
>NZ_PWAA01000014.1 GCF_003031585.1 Thalassobius sp. I31.1 | reverse complement strand
AAAACTAGAAAACTAGAAAACTAGAAAACTAGAAAACTAGAAAACTAGAAAACTAGAAAACTAGAAAACTAGAAAACTAGAAAATCAATCTTCCTGCTTTGTTAACCACCACGCCCCGAATTGCTGCCTTCGCCTTTGAAAACCTCTTCCGGATAAACCACTTTGCTCAGATAAAGACCCTGCGGTGGGGCAACCGGGCCGCAGGCCTGGCGATCCGCTGCATCCAGGACTTCTTTGAAATCTTCAGCTGTCCAGCCGCCACCGCCTACACGTTCCAGCGTGCCAACGATCGAACGGATCTGATTGTGCAGAAAGCTGCGGGCGCGGAAGTGAAACTGAATTTCGCGGCCTTCAAGCGTTTCATGCACTTCAACCCGGGCTTCATCAATCGTCTTTACGGGTGATGCCGCCTGGCACATGGTAGACCGGAATGTCGTGAAATCATGCAGCCCGATCAGATGGTTGGCCGCGTCCTGCATGGCTTTCACATCCAGTATATAAGGCACACGCCAGACCTGCCCCTTATGAAACGTCGCAGGCGCGCGGCGGTTCAGGATGCGATAGATATACTGGCGTTCAACTGCGGAAAAACGCGCACTGAAATTATCATCCACCTGGGCCACATCGACAATCGAAACGGGGTGGGGTTTCAGGTGGAAATTCAGGGCTTCGCACAGGCGGAAAGGCTGCCAGGGTTTTTGCAATTCACAATGGGCCACCTGCGCCAGGGCGTGGACGCCAGTATCTGTGCGCCCGGCTGTCATAATAGAGGGGAGATTTTTCTCAAGTTTCCCCAGAGCCTCTTCAATCGCCTGCTGAACAGAGGGCTGATCCGCCTGCCGCTGCCAGCCTTTAAAGGGCTTTCCGTCATATTCGATTTTTAGTGCATATTTCGCCATGCCCCCGGATAACGCAGGATTTCGCCCCTGGCAATCAGCAGTATGGGAACGGGCGCTTTGCAATGCCTACGGTCTGCGCCTATCTTCAGATCAACAGGCAGGAGCAGAATTTGGTACTGACGACGATTACCGAGGGCATCACCCGTGAAATTGAACGCACCGGCGACCGTGTAAACAGCATGTTCGAACCCGTGCTGCGCCTTGGTGTGACAGGCTTGTCGCGCGCCGGGAAAACCGTGTTTATCACCTCACTTGTGGCCAATCTTCTGGATCGTGGCCGGATGAACCAGCTGACGGCGGCGTCCGGCGGGCGCATTCTGGCCGCTTGGCTGCAACCCCATCCGGACGACACAGTGCCGCGTTTTGATTACGAGGCCCGCCTTGCCGCCCTGACCGGCGTAAATCCGCACTGGCCGGAAGGCACGGCTTCGGTGTCCAAACTGCGCCTGTCTTTCCGTATTCAGCCGGGCGGGATCCTTGGCAGCCTGTCCGGCCCTCGTACCCTGCATCTTGATATTATGGATTACCCCGGTGAATGGCTGACGGATCTGACCCTGTTGGAGCAAAGCTATTCAGAATGGTCAGAACAGACGCTGTCCGCCATGAAGACCCGGGGGCAGGGGGCAAATTTTCTGACGCGGGCGGATGCTCTGGCCGGGGCGGAACAATTTGAGGAACCGCAGGCTAAAGAACTGGCCAGGCTTTACACGGACCACCTGCAGGAGGCCCGCGAGGCGGGCTATTCCCTTTGCACGCCTGGTCGGTTCCTGATGCCGGGTGATCTTGCTGGTGCGCCTGCGCTGTCTTTTGCGCCCCTGCCTGTGCCAGGTGGTAATCGCCCCGCCCGCCGCAGCCTCTGGCGAGAGATGGAACGCCGCTTTGAGGCTTACAAAAACCAGATCTCAAAACCGTTTTTCCAGACCCATTTTTCCGGTGTCGATCGTCAGGTGGTGCTGGTTGATGCGCTGGGTGCGATCCATCGTGGCCCGGCGGCCGTGGATGATATGCGCGAAGCCATGGCGGGTATTCTTAAGGCCTTTAAACCCGGCGGGAACGGGCTTTTGTCCTGGCTCTGGCGTTCTAAAAGGGTTGAGAAAATCCTTTTTGCGGCCACCCGTGCGGATCTTCTGCACCATTCCCAGCACCCACGCCTGACCGCGATTATGGAAGCGCTTGTGCGGGATGCGAAAGATCGCGCTGATTTCGCGGGGGCACAGACAGAGGCCCTGTCGATTGCGGCCCTGCGCACAACCGTTGAAGAAACCCACCGCCAGAACGGCGATGAACTGGATTGTGTCCGGGGGCTGCGTGCGCCGGGGCAGGAGGCCTTGTTTTATGCCGGCGATCTGCCTGCGGATCCGAATATCCTGCTTTCAGAATCCCGCGACCAGAAACGTCGCTGGCTGGCCCATGAATTTGACGCGATGGAATTTCTGCCAGCACCGGATGCGTTGCGCCCCGGTTCCGGCCCGCCCCATATTCGTCTGGATAAAGCAGCGCAGTTTCTGATCGGGGATCGCCTGTGACGGGTTTCACGATTGAACCGGCCCGCCCATTAGACGCCGCTTCCTGCGCGACAATCCTGATGGGCTGGGTGCAGGAAAATGCCTGGATGCCGAAGCTCTGGACATTGCCGCAGGCCGAAGCCTTTCTGGCCGGTCTGATCACACGGGGCAGTGTGACGGCTTTGCGTGATGAAGCGGGGCAGATTGCGGGTTTCCTTGATTTGCATGATGGCTGGATCAACTGCCTGTACCTGGCACCACAGGCGCGCGGGCAAGGTCAGGGAAAGACGCTGATCGCCCATGCCGCGCGTCTGCATCCACCGGGTCTGCATCTCTGGTGTTTCGCGGAAAATCAGGCGGCCGTGCGTTTCTATACCCATGCGGGATTTCGCGAGGTTGCCCGCACAGAGGGCGACAATGACGAGGGCCTGCCGGATATTCAGTTTTACCGGCCCGGAAGGGAAGAGATATGAGCGAGACAGAGACACCCCATCGCGGCCCGATCCGTCTGGATCTTGAGGCATCGGAACGGCTGACCCCATCCGACGCCCCGCCGGTGCCAGAGGTCTTCGGGAATGACCGTCCGGCTGCCGCTATGACCCATGTGGTGGCCCTGGGTGCGCGGCGTATGTCGTTCCTTGGGCGGGCCTTCTGGTGGTTGCTGACCGCGCTGATATCGCTGGCGCTTGGCCTTTGGGGCTGGGACATCGTGATGGGGCTGATTGCGCGCAATACGTTGCTTAGTCAGGTGGTTCTGGGCCTTTCTGCTTTGCTGGTTCTGGTTGCACTGCTGATCGCCCTGCGTGAGGTCACAGGTTTCCTGCGACTGAAGCGTCTGGACCGTATTCATGAAGAAGCAGGACAGGTTCTGGCCGCCGGGGATCTGACAGGGGCACGACACCTGACCGGGCGTCTGACGCGCCTGTATCAGCAGCGTGATGAGCTGACCTGGGCTTTGCAGAACTTTGCCGAAAAACAGGGCGATACCCATGATGCAGATGCCCATATGGCCCTGGCCGAAGCTGAAATTCTGACGCCCATCGATGAAGCCGCAACACGTGAGGTCGAAGCCGCTGCCCGTCAGGTTGCGACGGTCACGGCCCTTCTGCCGCTGGCTTTTGCCGATGTGCTGACAGCGCTTGTGGCCAATCTGCGCATGATCCGCCGGATTGCGGAACTATACGGCGGGCGCACGGGCAGTCTGGGGAACTGGCGGCTGATGCGTTCTGTCCTGACCCATCTGGCGGCCACAGGTGCCGTTGCGGTGGGCGATGATCTGATTGGTTCGGTCGCGGGGGGATCGGTTCTGTCTAAGTTTTCCCGTCGCTTTGGCGAAGGCGTGGTGAATGGTGCGCTGACAGCCCGCGTCGGTATTGCTGCGATGGAGGTCTGCCGCCCGCTGCCCTTCACGGCCCGGAAACCACCGCGCGTAACCGCGGTTCTCAGCAATGCGCTGGCAGGGTTGTTCGGCCGAAATGGCAATCAGAAAGACAGCTGAGGCGGTGCGCCGTCTGGCGCGCGGTCTTCGGCCATGCGGATGCGGAAACCACGGGCAATCCGATGCGTCATCGCGCCCCAGGCGGCTGCGGTTTCCGGTTGCAGTTCCGTTGCCAGAACCTCTTCAAACAACTCCAGCCACAGAGGGAAGTGTTCGTTCAGGATCTGCGGTGTATCCAGATGCACCTGCATCGGATTTCCGGAATAGCTTTGTTCCCGCAAAAGTGCGTTGCGCCAGAACCCTCCGATCTTGTCTTCATGCGCGGCCCATTCGCCTTTGTCCGTGCCAATAATCCCGTTGAACACCGGACCAAGCACGGGGTGCACACGAATACGGGCGTAGAATTTAACCATTACGCGGTTGATTTCCTCAGCCGTAATGGGAAAACGCCGGACGGGGTAGGACATGGGGGGCTCCTGCAGGTTTCCTGGTGAAACTATCAGGAAACAGATTGCTGTCAGTAGGGTGACTTGCCGCAGGCTTGTTTCTTTGGCTTTACGGGGTTGTAACCGGGAGAAAACAGAGTTTGCATACATTTAGCAACAGGTGCTGCGTGATGCTCTGATCGCGTTTCACGGGGAAGGACATAGTAGTTCCGTCCCGGAATGAACCGAAGCGGTCGGACCTAAGGGGACAGGATGAACGCTGCAACTGCCGGAAGAAGATCCGGATGCAGGGGCAGGGACGGATCGCGGTAGGTGGCGAAAGGGCGATCGGGGATTTGCGCTTTCAGAATATGGGTGCCGCCAGACAGAGTTATGCGTCTGGCCTGGGGGAGCGTGTCGGCCAGCAGATCGGCATCTCGCATTATCACCTGAATATCCGCATCCCCCTGAAGGATCAGCGCGGGGCCATGCCAGTCACGGGCAACGTCTGCAGGATCAACGGAAAACAGATTGTGCAGATAGGGGTGCAGGGCAGGACGAAAGAGCGCCTGAAGCGTGACCGGCAGGCCTGACGTATCTGGCGTGGAACCCGTTTCCAGTGCCGCAATGACAGGGCGCAGCTCGTCAATCCAGGCATCACTGCCCGATGCTTTTCCCAGCTGTTCCAGCATCAGGGGGCCGAGGGGGCGGCCCGGAGTTGCCATCAGGATCAGGCCGCAAAGGTTTTCCGGCGGAGTTTGCGCGGCCACAAGGGCCACCAGCCCACCTTCCGAGTGGCCCGCAATCCAGAGGCAATCCAGTTCCTGTGCCATGAAGTTCACCCAGTCGCGTGCGTCCCGGGCGTAGGCTTCAATTGTCACGTCATTTGCATCGTCAATGGCGTTTGCACTGCCAGACATACCGCGCTTATCGATGCGCAGACTGGCAAGACCCGTTGCTGCAAGCCCCTCAGCCAGCAACAGGTACATATTTGTTTCTGTGCCTGTCTGCGGCAGGTTGCCATCACGGTTCACCGGGCCGGAACCAGGGATGATCAGCACACCTCTGGAGGTGGCGCCCTGAAGCAGGTATTCACCTTCCAGAGGGCCCTGTGGTCCGGGAATTTGTACGGGTTTTGCGCACAGAGGCGCAGTACAGAATGCGGCGAACAGACAGAATAGAAAAACACGCATAGCAGGATGCTACAGCTATCGTGTCGAAATGGAAGCCGGCAACAAATTTCTTTCAAAGAAATTTACCCGGAGTTTTTGTAAAACTCCGGAGGCGCGTCAAAAATACCGATACTCCTGCTGGACGCCCGCGCAGCACAGGCCTATAAGGCCCTTATGCGACATATGATGGCGATTATTATTCGAATTATATGCCCGGCGCTCCACTGACACGAGCCGCCGGGACAAGGCGTATGCAACGCGCGCGCCGCCCTCATATCTTCCCTGGAATTCCCCGATAAGGACCACAGAACATGTGCGCCGATACGCCTGAACAAACCGTCGAATATAAAGACACCCTGAACCTGCCCAAAACTGATTTCCCCATGCGCGCAGGCCTGCCCAAGCGCGAGCCAAACTGGCTGGATCGCTGGAGCAAACTGGGGGTGTATGACCGCCTGCGTGAAAAGGGCGAAGGACGTGAACCTTTCATCCTGCACGATGGTCCCCCCTATGCGAACGGCCATCTGCACATCGGTCACGCGCTGAACAAAACCATCAAAGACATGGTCGTGCGGTCCCATCAGATGATGGGCCATGATGCGCGTTATGTGCCGGGCTGGGATTGTCACGGTCTGCCGATTGAATGGAAGATCGAAGAACAGTACCGCAAAAAAGGCAAAAACAAAGACGAGGTCAATATCGTTGATTTCCGTCAGGAATGCCGCAAGTTCGCGGAAGGCTGGATCGACATCCAGCGCGACGAATTCAAACGTCTGGGCATCACCGGCAACTGGGCGGATCCTTACATCACCATGGATTACCATGCTGAGGCTGTGATCGCCGACGAATTCATGAAGTTCCTGATGAACGGCACGCTGTATCAGGGTTCCAAACCTGTGATGTGGTCCCCGGTTGAGAAAACCGCTCTGGCCGAAGCCGAGGTTGAGTACCACGACAAAGAAAGCTTCACGATCTGGGTGAAGTTCAAAGTGTCTGGCGCGGCAAATGCTGATCTGAACGACGGCTATGTCGTGATCTGGACAACCACCCCCTGGACGATCCCATCCAACAAAGCGGTCGTTTACGGCCAGGACATTGCTTACGGTCTGTATGAAGTCACCGGCACGCCGGAGGAAAGCTGGGTCAATGTGGGTGACAAATACCTGCTGACCGATAACCTTGCGGCGGATGTGTTCAAACGTGCGCGTCTTGAGGATGGTCAATATACCCGTGTACGTGATGTGCCTGCCGATGAACTGTCCGGCCTGAAGCTGTCCCACCCGCTGGCGGGGGCCGAAGGTGGCAATGGCGAATGGGATGACATCCGTGATTTCCGCGCAGCTGACTTTGTGACTGACACGGAAGGCACCGGTTTTGTGCACTGTGCGCCAAGCCACGGTATGGAGGAATTCGAACTTTACCGTGATCTGAATATGCTGGAACAGGTCATCACCTATAACGTCATGGATGACGGTGGCTTCCGCGCGGATCTGCCGTTCTTTGGTGGCAAGTTCATCCTTGATCGCAAGGGCAAGGAAGGCAACGCCAACAAAACCGTCATCGACAAACTGGTTGAGGTCGGCGGTCTGCTGGCCCGTGGCAAGATCAAGCACAGCTATCCGCATTCCTGGCGCTCCAAAGCCCCGATCATCTATCGCAACACGCCGCAGTGGTTCGCAAGCGTGGATCGTAAGCTGGATGATGGTATGGGCGAGATGGGTGACAGCATCCGGGAACGCGCGCTGAACTCCATCGATCAGCTGGTGAAATGGTGGCCACAATCCGGCCGCAACCGCCTGCATTCCATGATCGAAGCACGTCCTGACTGGGTTCTGTCCCGTCAACGCGCCTGGGGTGTGCCTCTGACGTGTTTCACTAAGAAAGATGCACTGCCAACTGATGCCGATTACATCCTGCGCAGCGCTGATCTGAACGCCCGCATCAAAGCGGCGTTTGAAGTCGATGGTGCTGACGTCTGGTACACCGATGGCTTCAAGGAAAAAATGCTGGACGGTATTGCGAACCCTGAGGAATATGATCAGGTCTATGACGTGCTGGACGTGTGGTTTGACTCGGGTTCAACCCACGCCTTTGTGCAGCGTGACCGCGAAGATGGTGCGCCGGATGGCATCGCTGATGTCTATCTGGAAGGCACCGACCAACACCGTGGCTGGTTCCATTCGTCGCTGTTGCAGGCTTCCGGCACCAAGGGCCGCGCGCCGTATAAAAACGTTGTGACACACGGGTTTACCCTGGATGAAAAGGGCATGAAAATGTCCAAATCCCTGGGCAACACCATCGTGCCTGAAACTGTGGTTAAGCAATATGGCGCGGATATCCTGCGTCTTTGGGTGGCGCAGACCGATTACACCGCCGATCAGCGCATTGGGCCGGAAATCCTGAAAGGTGTGGCCGACAGCTATCGTCGTCTGCGCAACACCATGCGCTTTATGCTGGGTGCGCTGGATGCACATGATGCGGATAAAAACGTGGCGGCTGCGGATATGCCGGAACTGGAACGCTGGGTTCTGCATCGTCTGGCCGAACTGGATCACCAGGTGCGCCAGGGCTATCGCACCTTTGATTTCCAGGGTGTCTTCCGCGCGGTGTTTGAATTTGCCACGCAAGACCTGTCTGCCTTCTACTTCGACATCCGCAAGGATGCGCTGTATTGCGACGGCGACAGCAACACCCGTTTCGCGGCGCTGACCGTGATGGACATCCTGCACGCGCGTCTGACCACCTGGCTGGCCCCGATCCTGTGTTTCACCATGGAAGAGGTCTGGCTGGAACGTCACCCGGGCGAGGACAGCTCTGTGCATCTGGTTGATATGCCGGACACCCCTGCCGATTGGCTGGATGAACCCCTGGCCGCGAAATGGGCCGAGATGCGCAAAGTGCGCCGTGTCGTGACCGCAGCGCTGGAAGTGCAGCGGACCGATAAAGTCATCGGTGCGTCGCTTGAGGCGGCCCCAGTCGTGCATATCCGCGATGAAGACGTGCTGGCCCTGGTGCAATCCGTTGACTTCGCAGACATGTGTATCACATCCTCCATCACCCTGACCGGCGACCCAAGCCCGGCCGAGGCCTTCCGCCTGCCGGAAACCGAGGGCGTTGGCGTGGTGTTTGAGAAAGCAGATGGTGACAAATGTCAGCGCTGCTGGAAGATCCTGCCAGACGTCGGCACCCACAGCCACCCGGCAACCTGTTCCCGTTGTAATGACGCGCTGGGATGAAATCGCTGCGGGGTTTGACCACGTCAGGCTCAGCAGTTTCTGCAATGGCAGAATTAAGATCGGATATCCTCCTGCTGTCGGGCAGGTGGATATCAATCTGACGGGAAGCGTACTGCTTTCTGATCGTCACATTATCGGGCAGGCAGAATTTGATAATTGCGGGATGCGCAGTTTTGCTCTGCCCGGTATTTCCCCTGATTTGATCCACGAAGTCCCAGGCGGGAGGCACCTGCTTTGTGAGGGCTGGTTGATTGATCTGTCAGATGGAACTGAGATTGCAAAGCAACCTGTGTCGTACGTTCGTGGGATGATTTCGGGGAATGACCGGCTTTTCAGTTACTGGACACATGAAATCGCCTGCTATGACGCATCCGGGCTTAGTTGGTTCCAGCGTGGCTTGTTTGGTGGCAATATGCATAGTGTTGAATTGGAAGAAGATGTTCTGGTCTGTTCCGGTCATTTTGACTGGGATCACAATCATTACAGGCTGGACCTTTCTTCGGAGACCGGAGAAGTGATCGGCGGGGATGCATTTGCCGTGAAGCAGCACGAAGGTATTGAGGCGCCCCGGTAAGACAAGTGCATCGCTGGTATTGCGCAGCTTCCGGAACGGGTTTACTCTTGTGAATGCCCCCGGTTGCACCCATGTTACCCTTATGAATATCGGAACAACAGAAACCCCCATCGGTCGTCTTGGCCTTGTCGAAAAAGACGGCATGATCACGCAGCTTTTGTGGAATGCAGATCCTGTGGGTGAAGGGACCGCCGTGCTGCGCGAAGGGGCGCGGCAGTTGCAGGCCTATTTCAATCATGAACTGACAGAATTTGATCTGCCGCTTTGGGTGGAAGGCAGCAATTTTCAACGTGCGGTCTGTGATTATATGTTCGCCATTCCTTTTGGGGAAACCGTGACATACGGCGATATCGCCAAAGCCACAGAAACCCCGGCCCAGGCTGTGGGCAATGCCTGTGGTGCCAACCCGATCCCGGTGATTATCCCCTGCCATCGTGTTTTGTCAGCGACGGGCCTTGGTGGTTTTTCCGGCGCGGGCGGCGGGCTTAACGGGATTGAAATGAAAGTCACCTTATTAAAGCATGAAGGGGCTGCGGGCCTTTTGATCTGAGGGTTCCGAATGCTGAAAACCTCCTTTGTGCTTCTGATTTTAATCTGCGGGGTGACAGTATCTTTCGCGCAGGATTGCCCGATTGCGGATGATCTGGAAACAGGCATCAGGCTGACCCGGCATGATCCGTCTTTTGTTTCCCTGTTTCGTCGTGATGCCGGTGGCCTGTCTGAACGGCGTGAAAGCCAGGGGCGTGTTATACATACCCGTGAAGCCCACGCGCTGATGACGGTGGAGCGTTGGGAAGAGGGGCAGAACAACCATATGCGCCTGTCCTATGATGTCAGCCCGGCGGAACTGGACAACCTGCGGGTCGGGCGTAGCCTGAAACGCGATCTGCGGCTGCGTTTTGCCGATGGCAGAGAGGTGCCGGGGGATGTGACCTGGAAAGTGATCCGCAACACAACCGTGCATATCGGCCCCTGTAGCTACCCCGCGCAACAGGTCCATGAACGAACGGATTTCGAAGGGGTCGATCCGATGTTTATGGTGCGGTTTTACGCGCGTGACCCGGGCCTTGTTCTGCGCAGTATTGTCACGGATGGAAACTGGCAGGCGGTGCGTGAGGTGCGCTTTGACCAGATTGAACGGGTCGTGCCCTGATCTGGCGTCATCACCCCCGACAACCCCGGGATTTGTCGTGATATTTCCGCACGTATTCCGGTGTCGCCCTGGAAATGTAACAGTTTTATGACAAATTAAGTTGCGCCGGTTATGCGGCAGGCTACTGCTCGGGGCAGCAATCACCGGAGCATCCCTCATGTCTGCCTTTATCTTTATCTCGATCCTTATGGCCGCCCTGTTGCACGCCAGCTGGAACGCCCTGATCAAAACCGGCGACAACAAGCTGGCAGGCATGATGGTCATGGCCCTGGGGCATGGGCTGATCGGGCTTGTGACGATCTTCACGCAACCCATGCCAGAGGGCGAGGTCTGGATCTGGCTGATGTGTTCTGCGACCTTCCATACGGCCTATCAGTTCTTTCTTGGCTATGCCTATCAGCAGGGGGATCTGTCGCGGGTTTATCCGATTGCCCGGGGGGGCGCACCCATGCTGGTGCTTCTGGTCAACGTGATTGTGCTGGGGGAATATATGTCGGTGCAAAGCTATATGGGCATTGCCCTGCTGGGTGTTGGGATCATCCTGATGGCACGGGGCGTGTTCACATCCGGTGAATCCCGCCGGATGCTGCCCTTTGCGATTGGCTCTGCCTTTGCGACGGCTGGTTATTCGATTGTTGATGGCATGGGCGCGCGCGCGATGGACAATGCGGTGGCCTATGTCGGCTGGCTTTTTGTGATTGCAGCGGTGACCTATCCGGCGCTGATGATCGGGGTGCATGGCACGCAGATCCTGCGCATCCCGCGTAAAACCTGGGTCCTGGGCATGTGCGGTGCTGCGGCGTCCTATGCGTCTTACATCATCGCGGTCTGGGCTATGACACAGGCACCGATTGCCCTGGTCACAGCCATGCGTGAAACCAGCATTCTCTTTGCAGTTCTGATCGGCTGGCTGATCTTTGGCGAAAACATGTCACGCAGCAAGGCGATCTCGGCCATTCTGATTGTCGCAGGTGTGGCGATCACCCGGCTTTAAGCGGAACGTCAGGTGTTGTGGGCGGGGATCAGGCTTTGCACAATACCGGCCAGCGCCAGGTAAATGCTGGTCACGATCAGGCCCCAAAGCGCCCAGCTTTCCGGGTGGAAATCAACCCAGGCAGCCCAGCCCGCGCAGGCGGTCCAGAGGAAAGCGATCGGGGCTGTAACCGGACGCCAGCGTTCTGTGCGCATAGGATGAACGAACTTCAGCGGCAGGAACATGGTCACGGAAAATGCGATCACGATGAACAGGATCACAGGCCAGCTGGGGGCAGTCGCAAAGAGAACCAGGATCACCATATTCCAGCATCCGGGGAAGCCAGAGAAGGAATTATCCTTGGTTTTCATGCGTGCATCTGCGAAATACAGCGCTGATGTGAACGTGATGACAATGATCGACAACCAACCGGCCCAGCCGTCCAACAGCCCGGATTTGAACAGGGCGAAAGCCGGCACAAAAACATAGGTCAGATAGTCGATAATCAGATCCAACAGCACACCGTCATAGATCGGGGCGTTTTTCTTCACCTCATAGCGGCGGGCAAGCGGCCCGTCGACGCCATCAACAGCAAAGGCCACAACCAGCCAGAGATACATGAGGCTCCAGTTTGCTTCGACAGCCGCCAGCATGGCAAGCATTGCGAAAACAGCACCGGTGGCGGTGAGCAGGTGAACGGCGTAAGCTTTGGTCTGTAAAGTCATGGCTTTCTCTTGCCGCATCAGGGCCAGGAAGGCAATCGTGGAATTTACCCGTTGTTAACCGCGCGGGTGGGCTTTCTCATAGACTTCCAGCAGGCGGGCGGTGTCCACGGCTGTATAGGCCTCGGTTGAGGCAAGCGAGGCATGGCCCAGCAGTTCCTGAATGGCACGCAGATCTCCCCCGGCATTCAGCAGGTGGGTGGCAAAGGAATGGCGCATGGCATGGGGTGTGACGCTGGATGGCAGGCCCAGTTGCATGCGCACATCTGCCAGGGTTTTCTGCACCTGGCGTGGCGACAAAGCACCACCGCGCACGCCGCGAAACAGGGCGTGTTCTTTTTCACCAGGGAAAGGGCAAAGCCGCAGATATTGCGCCACGGCGTCCTGCGCGGTGGGGATCACCGGCACCAGACGTTCCTTGTCGCCTTTGCCTTTGATGTACAATTTGTCAGACAGGGGCACATCCGCGAACGTCAGGCTGAGGGCTTCGGAAATCCGCAAGCCACAGCCATACAGCAGGGTCAGCACCGCCACGTCGCGGGCCTGCACCCAGGGCTCTGTTGATTGTAGGGCGGCGGTTTCCAACACGGCTTTGGCCGCGTCTTTCGCCAGCGGACGGGGCAGTTTGTTGTGGAATTTCGGCGCGCGGGTCATCATCACGGCGGTTGCGTCAAAATCGTCACGTTCTGAAAACCAGCGGTAGAAGCTTTTCACCGCAGACAGCTCCCGTGCAAGCGATCGCGCTGCAATCCCGCGGCCGCGTTCATGGGCCATGAAAGACCGCATATCCGTGACAGAAATATCGCGCAGCATTTCAACGCCGCGCGCATTTTCCATGTGTTGGGACAGAAACGCAAAAAATACTAACAGGTCGGTCTGATAGGCCTTGCGTGTGTTTTCCGAAATCCGCCCAAGCGCACTGTCGGTGGTCAGCCAGCGTTCCAGCAGATCCGTCAGGGCAGGGGCGATAAACCCCTTGTCCCCGCTCATGCCAGCCAGCGGCGCATGGATCGTTCAAAAACGCCGCCAAAAAACGTCAGCAGATCTGTGCCCTGGCCGGTATGAAACTGATCCGGGTCTTTTGATCCCATAAGCAGCATGCCGGGCAGAGTGCCTTCGCCCAGGTCCAGGGCAATGACGGCTTCGGACTGAACGGTGTTTTCGCCTTCCAGATACAGCCAGTCCGCGCCCTGTTTCACCGCACGCAGGGTGACTTTGCGCTGTGCATCATCCGCAGGGCCCCCAAGGTAATCTGAAATCACACCGGGCACCGCAGCGGTCAGAACAGACCCGACGCGATCCAGCGAGGCATCGGTTTCTTCCTGATGGGTTTCCAGAATGAGACGCACAGAATCAACCCGCAGAATGGCAGCAACTTCATCGCCCAGGTTCAGAAGAAATTCTTCAAAACTCAGCGGATCCAGCATTTTCAGCACAGCGCGGTGAATTTGATTGGTGCCGGCCAGGTTTTCATAGGCGGCGGCGATCACAGTCTGATGGGTGCCTTCAAGACGGTCCAGGCGGGCTTCCAGCCGGTTCATCGCGACGGACCGCAGATCAACAACATTGCTGCCGGTCTGCTGATCATTGGCCTCAATCAGGGCGCGCATGACATCCGGGTCTTCCAGGACCATTTCAGGTGTGGAAATGATTTTTTCGCGCAGTTGCGCTGCATTTGCGGCTGTGTCGCTCATACCTGTTACTGTACTCGATTGTTTGTGTTTTTCGGTTTATAGCAAGAATAACGCAAAATTTACAGATGTTTTTGTTAAATACCAACAGGCGGGAACACCCGTGAAACAGCCAGAGGCATGACTTTGACAGGGCAAAGCTTTTTTCAGGAAGGGCAGCTGATTTCGGTTCTGACCGCAGAACCGATTGACCGTTTCCTTGATTACAAAGCCCCGGAAGGCGGCTGCTTCGCCGGGGCCTATCTGGAAGTGCCGCTGGGCCCCCGCAAGGTTCTGGGGGTTGTCTGGGGGGCAGGGGAAGGCCGTTTTGATCCGGCGAAAATCCGCGCGGCATCGCGCGTGATGGATGTGGCCCCCATGCGCGAAGAGATGCGCGATTTCCTGATCCGTGCCGGGCAATATACGCTGACGCCGCTCTCGCAAATGTTGCGTCTTGCCACCCGCGCGCCAGGCTTGATGAACCCGCCATCCATGCGTAAAATCTACCGTCCTGGCACCGGCGAGGCGGATCGCATGACAGATGCACGCAGACGCGTGATGCAGGTGCTGGAAGATCACGGCGGCGCGGGATTTACCCTGAAAGAATTGGCAGAGGCGGCCGATACTGGCCCGACTGTGGTCAAAGGGCTTGTGAAACAGGGTGTCGTGCAGGAAATTGATGCGCCACGTGATGTGGCCTTCCCGCCGCTTGATCCCAATCTCGGGGGCATCACGCTGTCGCCGGAACAGGCCGAAGCATCTGGCGCGCTTTGTGCGGCCGTCGACAGCGGGACATATAATACGACGCTTTTGAAAGGCGTGACCGGATCGGGCAAAACCGAAACCTATATGGAAGCCATCGCCGCCTGTCTGCGTCAGGGGCGTCAGGCGCTGGTTTTACTGCCTGAAATTGCGCTGACAGCAGAATTCCTGACCCGTGTTCAGGCCCGTTTTGGCGCACGTCCCGCTGAATGGCATTCCGGCGTGACCATGACAGAACGCAGGCGCACCTGGCGGATGGTCGGTGAAGGCGGGGCGCAGCTTGTGGTTGGCGCGCGCTCGGCCCTGTTTCTGCCCTTCCGTGACCTTGGCCTGATCATCGTCGATGAAGAACATGACGGATCCTACAAACAAGACGAAGGCGTTATGTATAACGCCCGTGACATGGCGGTTCTGCGGGCCAGTCTGTGTTCCGCATCGGTCATTCTGGCGTCCGCCACGCCTTCGCTGGAAACCTGGAGCAATGCGCAAAGCGGCAAGTATAACCGCGTGAACCTGACCGCACGCTTTGGCGCAGCCGAAATGCCGGATATGAAGGCGATTGATATGCGCCTTGAAAAACTGCCTGCCAGTCGCTGGATTTCCCCGACGCTGGCCTCTGCGGTGGACCGGCGGCTTGAGGCCGGGGAACAATCGTTGTTGTTCATCAACCGTCGCGGTTATGCGCCCACCACGGTGTGCCGGGCCTGTGGTCAGCAGATCGGCTGTGATTTCTGTGACGCGCGTATGGTGGAACATCGTTTTCAGAAACGCCTGATGTGTCACCAGTGCGGCGAAAGCAAACCGGTGCCCGAGGCCTGCCCAAACTGCGAAGTAGAAGGCAAGCTTGCGCCTGTTGGGCCTGGCGTTGAACGGCTGGCAGAGGAAGTGGCCGAACGCTTCCCCGATGCGCGGATTGCGATCCTGTCGTCAGATCTGTTTGGCTCTGCCCGCGCCCTGAAGGAACGCATCGAAAGCATCGCAGCGGGTGAGGCGGATATCATCGTGGGCACGCAGCTGGTGGCGAAAGGGCATAACTTCCCGCTATTGACGCTGGTCGGTGTGATTGATGCCGATCTGGGCCTGCAGGGGTCAGATCTGCGGGCGGCGGAACGCACCTTTCAGCTGATGCGCCAGGTGGCGGGTCGTGCCGGGCGGTCGGAGCGTCGCGGTGTGGCGCTGCTTCAGACCTTCCAGCCTGAGCATCCGGTGATCCGTTCCATCCTCTCTGGCGATGAGGAAGGGTTCTGGCGTGCCGAATGCACGGAACGTCAGCAAGCCGCTGTGCCGCCTTTCGGGCGTCTCGCAGGGATTATTCTGTCAGCGGAAGATGCGCAGCAGGTGTTTGAATTTGCCGGCGAAATGGCGCGCCGGGATGGCCCGTTGCAGGCGATTGGCGCGCAATTGTTCGGCCCGGCCCCGGCCCCGATTGCGCGGGTGCGCGGGCGGCATCGTGTGCGTATGCTGATCAAGGCGGATAAGACCGCGCCTTTGCAGCGCGCGATCAGCCAGTGGATCGCGCAATTCCGGGTGCCAAATGCTGTGCGCCTGGCGGTTGATATTGATCCGGTGAATTTTTTCTGAGCTGCGCATTACGCGCTGTCGGGCGTGTTGCGCAGGGCAATGATCATGTTACGCGAGCGGCGCAGGGCGGTTGCCAGGGCACCGATCGCGATGATCCAGAGGGCAATTTTCAGGGTGGCGATGCCCGCGATCTGCGGCACGAATATTGCCACTAAGGCAGCGCCAGTGAGTGCCGCCATGCGGTGTTGTTTCGCAAAAGGTCCGCTGAAATCAGGTGTCAGCCCCTGGGCTGCGCCAAGCTCCCGCGTATAGGCCACCAAAACCGCCGCACATGCTGTCGCCCAGCCAAGGCCCGGTGCGGCCAGCCCGTAGCCAAGCCCTACCAGTATCGCGATGTCGGCATAGCGATCCGGGGCTTCGTTCCAGAAGGGGCCGTCAGCCTCGGCTTTGCCGCCTTCCACCGCGACCATCCCGTCCAGCAGGTTACACATCAATCGCCCCTGGATGCCAAGCGCGGCAAGGATCAGAAATACCCATTGCGAGCCAGCCGACAGCCAGAACATCAGGCCTGCGAATATCGCAAAACCGATGGAAGCCTGTGAAATCTGGTTAGGTGTCACGTTGGATTGCGCCAGGCGACGGGCCAGGGTCTGAATGGGTTTTGCACTGCGCGACGCAATGGGGCGGCGGTTGTTGAGGTCACTCATATCAACTCTTTCTCAGGGAATAGGCAAAGCTCAGCGCGTAGGCTGATGCAACGCTGAAAGGCAGGGCGATGGTTTGCCAGAAGGCAGGCGTTGCAGCGATCAGATGGCCGCAGATCAGGAAACTGGCCGAGGTTGCCATCCCTGCAATTGCAGCGCAAAGCCAGCAGGTGCTGGCGGTGAACACCCGGCTGATCACGCGATGCATGAGGAAGGTGATCACCCCCGTCAGCCCCCCCTGGGCCAGCCCCGCGATCAGGGGGGTAGGCATGGGGAAATCACTGTTCGACCAGGCCGCCCAGCCGCCCATCAGGCACATGCCCGCAAGGCTGTGCACCAGCGGATGTTGCAGAAAGGGCCTCATACAGCAGACCAGAAATAGCGCACCACATGGAAGAAGATCGGGGCGGAAAACACCACGCTGTCGAGGCGATCGACAAAGCCGCCGTGACCGGCAATCAGATGGCCCCAGTCTTTCACGCCCTTGTCGCGTTTGATCGCCGACATCACAAGCCCGCCGAAGAAGCCAAGCAGGGTGCACATCAGAGCCAGAGTGAAGGCCTGAAGCGGTGTAAACGGTGTCATCCACCACAGTCCCGCCCCGATCAATGATGCGGAAAGCACACCGCCCAGAAACCCTTCCCAGGTTTTGGACGGGGACAGTTTCGGGGCGATTTTACGTTTGCCCAAAAGCTTGCCCCAGACATATTGCAACACGTCAGAAATCTGCACCGTCACCACAAGGAAGGCGATCAGCAGGACGTTTTTGCCCTCAAATCCGGGGATTTCCAGCATGATCAGCGCGGGCACATGGCTGGCGGCGAAGACGCAGATCATCAACCCCCACTGGGTTTCTGCGATGCGCACCAGAAAGTTTTCTGTATCCCCGCGCAGCACCGCAACAATCGGCAGCAGCAGGAAGACATAGACCGGGATGAAGATCGAATACATCCCGTACCAGTTGGTCCAGATCAGGATATATTGCAGGGGCAGCACAATGAAGAAACTGACCAGCAGCGCATAGTGATCGGCACGGCGTTTCGTTGTCAGGGTCAGGAATTCGCGCAGGGCGGCAAAGCTGATCAGCGCGAAGAGGATGACCACACCGGTTTTCCCGGCAACCATGGAAATCGCCAGCAGGGCGACCATCCCCCACCAGGCGTTGATCCGGGCGATGAGGTTTTCAACCAGCTCTGTTGTGCCGGTTCTGGCTTTGATCAGGCGGGCGATCACTGTGGCGGTGATCAGAATGGCAAAGACCCCGATCATCAGCGTGGAAAATTCTGCGGGCGTATTCATGACTGCACCTCCTGGCCAAGGGCACGCAGGGCGTCTTCCGCGCGTGTGATAAATTCAAGCTTCTCTTCGCCGTCGCGAATGCGCAGGGGTTCGCCAAAGGTGACGGAACACAGCAGCGGCACAGGGATCACCTCGCCTTTGGGCATCACAGATGTCAGATTATCAATCCAGGTTGGGACCAGATCCACATCGGGGCATTTTTGCGCCAGATGAAAGAGGCCGGGTTTAAACGGCAACAACAGATCATCGCCGGTATTACGGGTGCCTTCCGGGAAGAGGATCAGACTATCGCCTTGCTGCAGCGCCTCTGCCATCTGCCCCACCGGATCAAGCGTGCGGGTTTCGGGGTTTCGATCAATCAGAACTGCGCGAAAGACATCGCGTCCGACAAAGGCTTTCAGCGGCGTGTTCAGCCAGTAATCGGATCCGGCCACCGGGCGGGTCTGGGCGCGCAGGGCAGGGGGCAGAACCGTCCAGACCAGGACAAAATCGCCGTTGGACCCATGGTTCGCAAAATAGACCCTTTGCCGGGCCACAGGTTCGCACCCTTCCCAGACCCCGCGCACGGCAGTCACAAGGCGGGCGAAAAGCGTGATTGCGGAACCGGTCAGGGGGGCGAGAAGGTGTTTTTTGTAATCAAACATGAAATGCTCACTCAAACGCGGCCAAAACGGGCCGTTTACTATTGGTATTCACAGTTTGTTAAACACACAAGTCCGGGAAACATGACCACCGCGCGCCTTGCCTGGCGGATTTTAAGATCCGCACTGCAATCTTATGCCTGATCGATCGCATCCCGGACCATCAATCCGGGAACCATAAACGGAACGAGGCCCGATAAAATACCGGGCGAATTAAGCTTCCTCACCGGGTTTAACCATCCCGGTCTCATCCTCCGTATGGGCGGCGCCGCCTTTTTATAACCGGCACAACTTCCATACTGATACAGACAGCAACCACCGGGCAGATCACATCTGTACCGGGTCTTCCTGTTGGTTCTTCGCAAATCTGCACATCTCTTTCACGCAAATACAGGCGATCTTCCCCTTTTCGCAGGCGGAAAACGGGCGTAAGGCGAAGGGATGAAAACCATAGCCCTCTCTGATGCCCGCTCGCTCCCTTTCTGGCGCCGCCCGATCACGCTGCTGTTTCTTATGGCCGCTGCCATGCCGGTGGCCTTTTCCACGTGGTCTGCACTGCTCAATAACTTTGTGATTGAAGCGGCGGGTTTCACCGGTAAAGAAATTGGTCTTTTGCATTCCGTGCGTGAAATTCCGGGGTTTCTGGCGATTGGCGTGATCGCGATCCTGATGTTTATGCGTGAACAGGTGCTGGGGATTGTCTCGCTGGCCATGCTGGGTATGGCCACGGCGGTGACGGCCTGGTTCCCAAGCCTTGGCGGCATTCTGACGATCACCATGCTCAGTTCGATCGGCTTTCATTATTACGAAACGGTCAATCAATCGCTGCAACTGCAATGGCTGCCAAAAGAACGTGCGCCGCAGATGCTGGGGCTGATCACCGCTGCCGGGTCTGCGGCCACGGCGCTGGCCTATATCCTGATCGTGATGACCTGGAAAAGTTTCGATCTCTCTTATAATTTCGTTTACCTGATCTCTGGTGGATTTACCGCCATTGTCGCGGCGTTCTGTTTCTTCGCTTATCCGCAGTTCGAAGCCCCGCATCCGCAGAAAAAACAACTGATCCTGCGCAAACGCTATTGGCTGTATTACGCGCTGCAGTTCTTCGCCGGCGCGCGCCGTCAGATCTTTGTGGTTTTCGCGGGTTTCATGATGGTCGAACTCTTTGGTTTCAAAGTGCATGAGATCACCGCGCTTTACCTGATCAATCTTGGTGCCAATATGGTTTTTGCGCCGCTCATGGGGCAGCTGGTTGCGAAATGGGGCGAACGCCGGGCGCTGTTGTTTGAATATGCCGGGCTGATCATTGTCTTTACGCTGTATGGCGGGATCTATTTCTTCCACTGGGGCTGGATCATTGCATCTACGCTGTATGTGATTGACCATATCTTCTTTGCCCTGGCCCTTGCTCTGAAAACCTATTTCCAGAAGATCGCAGATCCCGGTGATATCGCACCCACGGCCGCTGTGGCCTTTACCATCAACCATATCTCGGCGGTTTTCCTACCGGTGCTTCTGGGGCTTTTGTGGGTTGTGTCGCCAGCGGCTGTGTTTATGTTCGCGGCAACCATCGCCTGTGGCAGCTTTGCACTTGCAATGCTGATCCCGCGCCACCCGTCACCGGGCCATGAAACCATCTTTGCCGCACGTCGCGCGCAGCCAGCTGAATAACGGACGTAACCATGCCAACCTTTACCGCCTTCACCACCCTGACCGACAAAACCAAAGCCGAAGCCCTGGGCGAAGCGCTGGAACGTCTGGTGCCGGAACCCTACGGCGTGGGTGTGTTTGAAGTCGAAGATGGCACGGGTGTCTGGGAAGTCGGCGGTTATTTCATCGAAGCACCGGATGAAGCGGGCCTGGCCTTGCTGGGGATGGCCTTTGACGCGAAACCCTTTGTGGTGTCTGAGCTGCCTGAAACCGATTGGGTGGCCCATGTGCGTCGTGAATTGGCCCCGGTGGAAGCTGGCCGTTTCTTTGTTTATGGCGCCCATGATGCCGATAAAGTCCCTGCCGATTGTGAACCGCTGCTGATCGAGGCCGCCATGGCCTTTGGCACCGGCCACCACGGCACGACGCTGGGTTGCCTGAAGGCGTTGGATAAGCTGGTTGAGCAGGGTTTTCACGCGAAGAGCTGTATTGATGTTGGCTGTGGTACGGCGGTGCTGGCAATGGCTGCGGCCCGTATCTGGCCGGAAAATGTCCGTGCCAGCGATATTGACCAACAAGCCGTGGATGTGGCGGAAGCCAATGTCAAAGCCAATAACCTGGAAGGGCGCGTGACCTGCCTTGAAGCCGCCGGTTTTGCCCATGATGACATTGAGGCCGCCGCGCCTTATGACCTCGTTTTCGCAAATATTCTGATGGCACCGCTCATTGGCCTTGCCCCGGATATGGCAGAATTTCTGGCCCCGGAAGGCTATGCGATTCTTTCCGGGATTCTGAATGAACAGGCGGATGATGTAATTCGCGTTTATGCAGAAAACGGAATTAAACTCATTTCCCGCGATGAAATTACGGAATGGACAACGCTAATTCTGCAAAAATCCGCCTGAATTGTATAAAAGGCAATGCAGTTGATGTCTTTGCCACAATTTGGACACATTTGCCTCAGAAACTGCACAAGTTGCAAGTTTTCAGGTATCAGTAGACCGTATATTTTGTGACCGGAGATATCCAATGCCCGAAGTCCAGGCAGAACCATTTGACGAAAGACTGGGTCGTATTCAGAAGCGACACAGAAAAATGGCCGACGGATATGTAACCAGGCTTGGGAAAGATGGGTTAATTACAGCCCGCCCGACAAGACGTATTCGTTTTCCGTGGAAATTCATGTTGTTAATCGCAGTATTGTTTATTCTGTTTAAAGGCGCAACTTTGGCGGCGCTTGGCCCGGGCTCTTATGCCGAACGGGTTGCACGCCTTGCCCAGGGGAACGGATCTGAACGGATTGGTGCCTTTCTGATGCAGCCCGAAGTTGCCACGATCTGGGCCGCACGACTGATGCAGCCATTGTTCCTGGGGGCGGCGGAAGACACAGACATTCAGTCCGCCTCTGCTTCTGACAGCTGAACACATACAGATTGGCATAAAAAACGCCCGCCTCAGAGATGAGAGCGGGCGTTGCTGTAATTTGCGATCAGCATCACCAGGGAGGAATGGTTCAGATCGCTTAGCCTTACAGTAGCGGCTGTATTCAGCGGGACATTTTCGTTGCAACAACGTCGATGTCGCAGCGTTCAATGCCGATGTCTGCCAGTTCGTGGTCGCTCAGTGCGGCCAGGGATTTGCGTGTGATGCGTACATCGTTCCAGGCCTGCACACGGGCATAGGTGGAACGGATGGTCTCAGCGAACCCACCGAAGGGTTGGGTGACGACCGCGGAGCGGGTGTGATCAATTACTGCCATCTGTTAAGTCCTTCAGATTGGGGCGCTGATCTGCGCGTTAACTTCAAAGCCCCACTTATGCCTGTGTATTCTTTCCGACAAGCGTGATTTTTGCATGTCTCTCATGCAATTTCTGCATGTCTCAGAAAACCGTTTCCCCCTTGTAAACAAAGGTTAATCGTGTTTCCGTGAAATCTGTCGCCTGTGGATTTCGGCGCGTCGTTTTTGTGTCGTTTTTTGCCCTGTTACCGGTAGCAGGGTCGGGTCGGGCATTTTTAGCAATTGGCAAATGTTCGCGTTTCGTGCTACTTTGGTCTTAAGCAAAAAATTGCAAAAATTTTTAACGAGGCGGCAAAATGCGTGTTTTGGGGATTGATCCGGGGCTGCGGAACCTGGGATGGGGCGTGATTTCGGTGGATGGAAGCCGACTCAGTCACGTGGCGAACGGCATATGTCATTCCACCGGTACCGATCTGGCCGTGCGCCTGTTGTCGCTTTTTGATCAATTGTCCGAGGTTATCGAAACCTGGCAACCCGATACTGCCGCCGTTGAGAAAACATTCGTCAACAAAGATGGTGCGGGCACCCTGAAACTGGGCCAGGCGCGCGGCATCGCCATGCTGGTTCCGGCCCGTGCGGGGCTTTCTGTCGGTGAATATGCCCCGAACTCGGTCAAGAAATCCGTTGTTGGTGTTGGTCACGCCGATAAGAACCAGGTGGAACATATGGTAAAGATGCAATTGCCCGGCGTGAAAATTGCGGGTGCGGATGCGGCCGATGCCCTCGCCATTGCCATGTGTCACAGTTATCATATGCAATCCTCCGGCCGTATCACGGCTGCATTACAAAAGGCCGCCCAATGATCGGACGTATCGCAGGTATTCTGAATTACCGTTCCACTGACCATGTGCTGATTGATGTGCGCGGCGTGGGCTATCTTGTTTACGTCTCTGACCGCACCATGGCGTCCCTGCCTGCACTGGGCGAGGGCTGTGCACTCTATACCGAACTGTTGGTGCGCGAGGACAATCTGCAACTGTTTGGCTTTCTGTCCCTGCAGGAAAAGGAATGGCACCGCCTGCTGATTTCCGTTCAGGGCATTGGTGCAAAAGCATCCATGGCGATCCTGGGCACCCTTGGCCCCGATGGTATTGGCCGCGCTATTGCGCTTGGGGATTGGGCAAGCGTGAAAGCAGCACCAGGCGTTGGCCCGAAGATCGCACAGCGCGTGGTGAATGAGTTGAAAGACAAGGCACATGCGGTGATGGCGCTTGGTACGGTGGATGACAATCTGTCCGCGCCTGTTGTTGATGACAGCGTGATTGACGACACGCCAGCACCGCCCGTGAAGAAAGCTGCGCCAAAGAAACCTGTCAAACGCAATACCAATGCGGCTGTTCAGGCGGATGCGCTGTCTGCCCTTGGCAACCTTGGCTATGCGCCTGCGGATGCGACTTCTGCCGTGGCGCAGGCTGCCGGGGATAATCCGGACGCTGACATGTCCACATTGATCCGCGAAGCCCTGAAGCTTCTCGCGCCAAAGGATTAATCCATGGACCAACCCGACCCGAACCTGCGCCCAGCCCCGATGGATGGCGAACAAAAGCCCGAATTTGACCGGGCCATGCGCCCACAGATGCTGGATGACTTCATTGGCCAGGCCGAGGCCCGCGCCAACCTGAAGGTGTTCATTGAAAGTGCGCGCCGTCGCGGCGAACCGATGGACCACGCCCTGTTCCACGGCCCGCCCGGCCTGGGTAAAACGACGCTGTCGCAGATCATGGCACGGGAACTTGGGGTGAACTTTAAGATGACCTCTGGCCCGGTTCTGGCGAAAGCCGGCGATCTGGCCGCGATCCTGACCAACCTTGAGGCGCGGGATGTGTTGTTCATCGACGAAATCCACCGCATGAATCCTGTGGTGGAAGAAATCCTGTATCCGGCGCTGGAAGACTTTGAACTGGATCTGGTGATTGGCGAAGGCCCAGCGGCAAGGACCGTGCGGATCGAGTTGCAACCCTTCACGCTGGTCGGTGCGACAACCCGTCTGGGTCTGCTGACAACGCCTTTGCGGGACCGTTTTGGCATCCCGATCCGGCTGGAATTTTACAGCACGGATGAGCTGCATGAGATTGTCACCCGGGGCGCACGTAAAATGGGCGTTGAGGCCACCGATGGTGGGGCCCGTGAAATCGCTCGTCGGGCACGTGGCACCCCACGGATCGCCGGACGCCTGCTGCGCCGGGTTGTGGATTTCGCCGTGGTCGAAAGCGACGGGCGTATCACGCAGGAGGTCGCCGACGGTGCCTTGTCACGCCTGGGTGTCGATCATCTGGGGCTGGACGGGGCTGACCGTCGCTATCTGCGGATGATTGCAGAAAACTATCAGGGCGGCCCCGTAGGGATTGAGACCATGTGCGCGGCCCTGTCGGAAAGCCGCGATGCGCTGGAAGATGTGATTGAGCCGTATCTTTTGCAGCAAGGCCTGATTCAGCGAACCCCACGTGGACGGATGCTGGCGCAGAAGGCCTGGATCCATCTGGGCATGGCCGCACCTGAGGTGAAGGTCGAGCGGAAACAAACGCCGGACTTGTTTGAAGACTAAGGTTTGTGCCTCCGTCGGGTCTTTTTCCATATGTGACAGATTGCGCTTGAAGCTGCGGCCTCTGCCTGTTCTAGTTTTCTAGTTTTCTAGTTTTCTAGTTTTCTAGTTTTCTAGTTTTCTAGTTTTCTAGTTTTCTAGTTTTCTAGTTTTCGTTCTGTGGCCAGACCAACAGCTGCCGCGACTGTTCAGCAAAACGCCAATCAGTAATTGCACCCGTCTTCGACAGCATTTAGGTCTGTCATCAGTGAAAAGGGGATGCGCGCATGACCGCTGATGAAATCGAACAACTTTTTACCCGCAGCAATGGCGACTATGTCTTTGCCCGCTGGGGCCGTCCGATTGTGCCTGTGGTGTTTGGGGTCGATGATGCGACTGTTTCTGTCCTGAAAGGCGCGATTGAGGCGGTTGTCACCGTCGCAGGCCATCAGATGGCGGAAACTGATGCCGAACTTGGCTCTAACCTGATGATCTTCTTTATTCAGGACTGGGCTGAACTGACCGATACCCCGAACATGGATCAGCTGATCCCGGATCTGGAAAACACGGTTGCCCGCCTGCAGGCCGCCAATGCCAGCCAGTATCGCGCGTTCCGCTTTGATGATGACAACGCCATTCAGGCTTGCTTTGCTTTTGTGCGCATGGACGACAGCCTTGCTGATCTGCCCGCTGAAACCATTGCGCTGTCTGTGGTGGCGCAGGCGATTGTGCTTTGGTCGGATACAGCGTTCCAGGATGCGTCCCCGCTGGCGAACCTGCCGGAAGGTCAAACCATTCTGAAACCGGAAATCTCTGGCATTATCACCGCGGCCTATGATGAAAACATGCCGGTGGCTGCACGCGAAACCAGCCATGCGCTGCGTCTTGCGGCGCGTCTGGGCGTGCCGATTGGCAAGGCGCATTAACCATGGCGCATGAATTCACCCTGCGCGTCTATTATGAAGACACGGATCTGGCGGGGCTGGTTTATTACGCCAATTATCTGAAGTTCATCGAACGGGCCCGGTCTGAATATGTGCGGGAACTTGGCATTGATCAGGCGGCCATGAAAGATGGTGGTCTGGTCTTTGCCGTGTCGCGGGTGGAAGCGGATTATATCCAGCCCGCAAAATACGATGATCTGCTGGTGGTGCGCACAACAATCACCCGCAAAACCGCCGCCCGCCTGACCCTGACACAGCAAGTCTTGCGCAACGATACCCGGCTGTTTGAAGCCGTGGTCACCATTGTCTGCCTGGATGAAACCGGCCGTCCACAGCGGCTTCCGGCAGGTTTTCGCGCATAAATACGGGCAAATCAGCGCTTTCACCCAAAGGTGACACAGGGTTTCTGCCTTTCCCCTGTCTTTTTTCTTAATGCTGTATTAGGGTTTTCCCCAACCAGAGCCGTCAAAAGATGGCCACAACAAAAGAGCAGGCATATGGAACAGGAACTTCTTTCTGCAGCGCAGGAGATTGATTTCTCTGTGTGGGCGCTGTTTGCGCGAGCGACACTGACGGTTAAACTGGTGATGATCATGCTGATCGCCGCTTCTTTCTGGAGCTGGGCGATCATTGTGCAAAAGATCATGGCCTATCGCAAAAGCCGGGCAGAAGCGGCGGTTTTTGATCGCGCCTTCTGGTCAGGTGAGCCGCTGGACGAACTTTTCAACAAGATCGGACCAAACCCTGCAGGCGCCTCGCAAAAGGTCTTTGTTGCCGGGATGACAGAATGGCGCCGCAGCCTGCGTCAGGATGGCGGATTTATTGCCGGGGCCCAGGCGCGGATTGATCGTTCGATGAATGTGGCGATTGCGAAAGAGGATGAGAAGCTGACCTCTGGTCTGAACTTCCTCGCAACCGTTGGTTCTACCGCACCGTTCATCGGTCTTTTCGGCACGGTGATCGGTATTATGAACGCGTTCGTGGAAATTGCGGCACAGCAAAACACAAACCTTGCCGTTGTGGCCCCTGGCATTGCAGAGGCGCTTCTGGCTACAGGCCTTGGCCTGCTTGCCGCGATCCCGGCGGTTGTGTTCTACAACAAACTGTCCAGCGACAGTGATCGCATCATTGGCGGCTATGAAGCTTTTGCCGATGAATTCGCCACCATCCTGTCCCGCGAGCTGGATAGCTGATCGTGTCCTGTAAATTTGCATTCATATCACGGGACGAACGCGTTTGTGACACAAACGCTGCCTCGTCCCGTGCTCTGAATAAGGAAAATACTATGAAACAGGACAAGATCTGATGGGTGCGGGTGTCATCAAATCAGACGGTGGGGGCGGCGGACGCCGTCGTCGTCGTTCAGGCCGGGGCAGCAGTGCTGTGATGTCGGAAATCAATGTCACACCTTTTGTGGATGTGATGCTGGTGCTGTTGATTATCTTCATGGTTGCTGCACCTTTGCTGACGGTTGGTGTGCCGGTGGAGCTGCCGGAAACATCGGCTGCGGCCCTGCCAACGGAACAGGAAGAACCGCTGACGATCACTCTGACCGAAGGCGGGCGCTTGCTGTTGCAGACCTCAGATGTGGCGCGTGACGGGCTGATCACACAGCTGCGTGCGATTGCGGCGGAACGGGAAAGCCAGCGGGTGTTTCTGCGGGCGGACAGTGCTGTGCCTTATGGTGACGTTGCGCAGATCATGGGCGCGCTGCAGGCCGGTGGCTTCAGCGAGATCAGTTTTGTGCATGACACTGGGGGGCCTGCGCTGAATGGAACGGACGGGTAAGGGCAGGTGAAGACGGGTCTCTGGATATCCGGTCTGGGCCATGGTGGCCTGATCTTCTGGCTGCTCTTTGGCGGGTTCTTCCTGCCTGAGAATGAGCCAGAGCTTGCCATGACCGAAGTGGGCTTTATTTCAGAGGCTGACTTTCAGGCCCTGATGGAACAGGCGCAGACTGCCGAGACAGCCCCAGAGATCAGCCCTGTACCAGAACCACGCCCCGAACCAGAACCAACACCAGAACCAACACCGGAACCCGAGCCAACACCAGCGCCGGAACCGGAACCTCAGCCAGAACCTGAACCCACGCCAGAGCCGGAACCAGAACCCGTTCCCGAACAGAACCCTGTGCCGCCAGGCCCGGATCAGCCGGTTGAAACGCCGCAGGAGGCCGAGCCTGCCGAACGTGTGGTTGAGGAAGCCAATGAAATCATCGCGCCCGATGCGGTGGCTGAACCGGAACCCGAAGTGGAAGTCGCGGAAGAGGTGACACCGGAAGTGACAGAAACGCCCGAGGTGACAACTGAGGTCGTGGAAGAGGTCACGCCACAGGAAGAAACCACCGTGGAAGATGGCGGCGAAGACATTGTTGCCGAACAGGTCGAAGCCCCGACATTTGCGCCCGTGACCTCGAAAGTGCCACAGTTGCGCCCGGCACGTCCGGCCCCTGCACCTGAGCCTGCGGAAGAGCCGACAACAACACAAACAGCGGAAAGCGATCCGCTGGCGGATGCGATCAATGATGCTGTGGCTTCTGCCAATGAAACACCTGCCGCACCGTCTGGCCCACCTCTGTCCTTTGGCGAACGCGACGGGTTGCGTCGTCAGATTCACAGCTGCTGGAACACAGGTGCTGTGTCCTCTGCTGCGGCAGCTGTCACGATTACTGTGCATTTCTCACTGGCACGTGACGGATCCATCAGCAGTGATGTGACCCTTGCGGGTTGGGAAGGTGGCGACAGCAATGCCGCCAATATCGCTTTCCGCGCCGCACGCAGCGCAATCTACCGCTGTCAGAACCACAGCGGCCGCACAGGCTATGACCTGCCCACAGAGAAATACGACCACTGGCGCGACATTGAAGCCGTCTTCAGCGGCTCGGGGATGATCAGATGAGATTTTTCCCCATGACCCGCGTCGCAAATCCGGCTGTTATCCGCCAAAGCGTGCAGGAACACGCAGGCGGGATTGATAAATTCACCAACCCGAAGAAAATGGGGCTGAGATGACACACGTAATGAACATAACCACGCGATTTTTTGCATTTCTTATGATGCTGGCCTGTGCAACTGCACTGAGCGCCCAGGATCGGCTGCGGATTGAACTGGATAATCCCCGGGTGGAACCTGTTCCCCTCGCCATCCCGTCTTTTGTGGCAGAGAATGGCGCAGCCCAGGAATACGCCGCGCAAATCGCCCAGGTGGTTGCGGCTGATCTGGTTGGCACAGGGCTGTTTCGTCAGGTGTCGCAGGATGCTTTTATCAGCAATATCACAAGCTTTGACGCCCCGGTGCAATATCCCGACTGGCGCGCGATCAATGTGGAAGGCCTGATTTCCGGTGCTGTGAATGTCGCCGATGATGGTCGCGTCAGTGTGAAATTCCGGGTCTATGACATTGCCTCTGGTGCGGAACTTGGCTCTGGCCTGCAACTGGGCGGCACCACTGCGTCCTGGCGTCGTCTGGCGCATAAAGTTGCCGATACGGTCTATTCCCGTATTACCGGCGAAGGCCCGTATTTTGACAGCCGTGTGGTGTATGTGTCTGAAACCGGCCCGAAGGACAACCGCCGCAAACGTCTGGCGATTATGGATTATGACGGCGCGAATCTGCAGTTCCTGACCGACAGTTCCTCTATCGTGCTGGCCCCGCGTTTCTCGCCCACCGGTGACCGTGTGCTTTATACGTCTTATGAAACCGGCCAGCCGCAGGTCTATCTGCTGGATGTGGGTTCTGTGCAGCGCCGTGCCCTGCATGACGAAAGCGGCGCGATGACCTTCGCCCCACGCTTTGGCCCCAATGGCAGCACCGTGGTCTATTCCGCATCTTCCGGCGGCAACACTGATATTTTCACTGTGGATCTGCGCACGGGCGCACGTGCACGTCTGACCTCGGCCCCGTCGATTGAAACCGCGCCAAGCTTTTCCCCGGATGGCACACAGATTGTGTTTGAAAGCGACCGGTCCGGTTCCCCCCAGCTATACGTCATGTCTGCCACCGGTGGCGAAGCCCGTCGTATCAGCTTTGGCAATGGCCGCTATGGCACGCCGGTCTGGTCGCCCCGTGGGGATCTGATTGCCTTCACCAAGCAAAACGATGGTCGTTTCCACATTGGCGTGATGCGCACCGATGGATCCGATGAACGTCTGCTGACCGTATCTTTCCTGGACGAAGGCCCGACATGGTCCCCCAATGGCCGCGTGATCATGTTCATGCGCGAAACCTCGGGTGCGGATGGGCAGGCGGCGCTGTATTCCGTTGATATTTCCGGGCGCAATCTGCGTCGCGTGAACACCCAGGGGGCAGGGTCTGATCCGGCCTGGTCGCCCCTTCTGCCGTAACATCTGCCACAGGTTCCCGGATGGTAATTCCGGTGCTATACTGGCCAACAATAAGAAACAGAATTGATGCCGGGATAATCCGGCCACAGACACAGAGGCGAAGAGCATGATGAAAATGAAGAAAATCGCAGCACTGCTGCTGGTGGCCGGCGCACTGTCAGCCTGTTCCAACGCAGACCGTTTCGGCAATGGCGACGGTCCGGGCACTGGTGGCCCTGGTGCTGGCGGCATTGTGCCGGGCAGCGCGAATGACCCGCGCTCAGCCGCGTATTTCCAGCAAACCATCGGCGATCGTGTGTTGTTCCCGGTGGATCAGTCGACCCTGACAGATGAGGCCCGTACTGTTCTTGCCGGTCAGGCACAGTGGTTGCTGCAGAACACAGAATATACCGCACGTATCGAAGGCCATGCAGATGAGCAGGGCACACGGGAATATAACCTCGCACTGGGTGCGCGTCGTGCCAATGCAGTCAGCGAATATCTGGTGTCGCAGGGCGTGTCCGCTGCGCGTGTGAACCAGGTGTCCTACGGCAAAGAACGCCCGCTTGAAATCTGTTCCGCTGAAAGCTGCTACGCCCAGAACCGCCGGTCCGTGACCGTTGTGGGCGGCGGCATTCCGACCAGCTGATCGCGTAAGGGAGATCTGATATGTTCCGTTCCACATGTACCGCACTTGCGCTGGCTCTGATGGTAACTTCCCCGGCCGTGGCTCAGCAGAATGACCAGACCCTGGCGGACATCCGTCAGGAAATGTCTGTGCTTTATGTTGAGGTTCAGCGCCTGAAGCGTGAGCTGTCGACAACCGGTGCACCAACCACCAATATCAGCGGCAATTCCCCGCTGGAACGCATTGATGCGATGGAAGCGGTTCTGCAGCGCCTGACCGCGCGTGCTGAGGAAATGGAACATAAGATCAACCAGATCGCGACCGTGGGTGGCAATCAGATCGGTGATCTGGAATTCCGTCTGTGTGAGCTGGAAACAGACTGTAACCTTGCGGATCTGTCAGACGGCACAACCCTTGGCAATGTCGATACTTCCGCAGCCCCTGCCGTGGTCCTGACCCCAACCCGCAATGACGGGTTGGAACTGGCTGTCGGTGAAAAGGCAGACTTTGAGGCGGCTCAGGCGGCGTCGGATGGCGGCGATTATACCGGTGCTGCACAGCAGCTGGGATTGTTCGTACAGAACTATCCGGGCAGCCCGCTGTCGGCCCAGGCCTATTTCATGCAGGGCGATGCCTATGAAAAGCTGGGCGAGACCCGCCCGGCGGCACGGGCCTATCTGGATGCGTTCAGTTCTGCACCAGACGGGGATTTTGCCCCGCAGTCGCTGTATAAGGTTGGCACGTCTTTGCGCGATCTTGGTCAGCAGGATGAAGCCTGTCAGATGTTCCAGCAGGTGGGCGTGCGGTTCCCGAATTCCACTGTGACAGCGGATGCGGCGACGGCCGGGCAGAATATGGGTTGCCTGTAGGCAGGCCCTGACGGTATCTCACGGGGGAATTTCCACAGGAGTTGACCCGTGAGCGCAGACAGTAATTTTCTGAAGTTTCAGTTTAATTCCGCCCTGGCGTCTGATGCGCCGGGGCGTTTTGGTGTCGCCTGTTCCGGTGGCGGGGATTCCCTGGCAACGCTTTTGTTGGCGGTGGACTATGCGCGTGACAACGGGGCAGAACTGTTCTGCATCACCGTTGATCATGGTTTGCGCGCGGGATCTAATGCCGAGGCCACGGGTGTTGGCGACATCTGCGCCCGGTTGAACATCCCGCATGAAATCGCCCGCTGGACCAGCTGGGACGGGCAGGGGAATCTGCAGGACGAAGCCCGCCGCGCCCGCTATGGTATGATTGCGGACTGGGCGCAGCGGTACAATCTGGAACTGGTCTGCCTGGGTCATACGGCGGATGACCAGGCGGAAACGGTTCTGTTGCAGATTGCACGATCTGCGGGTGTCGATGGTCTCGCCGCGATGGCCCCGAAACGGGATCATCTTGGCGTGACCTGGCTGCGCCCCCTGCTTCAGACCCGTCGCGAAAGTCTGCGGGCCTATCTGCGGGAAGAGGGACAGTCATGGACCGATGACCCGTCGAATGAGGATGAACGCTTTGATCGTATCAAAGCCCGCAATATCATGGATGCCCTGAAACCGCTTGGCGTATCGGCAGAAAAGCTGTGTACACTTGCTGGCAATATGGCTGATGCGCGTCATGCGCTGAACCAGCAGGTCTGGCATTTTGCCGGTGATGTGGCGCTTGTGCAGGAAGGTGATGTCCTGCTGCACCGTGAAAATCTGATGCGGGGGCATTTTGAAACCCGCCGCCGCCTGTTGCGCCATGCGCTGACATGGGTGTCAGCATCGGATTACGGGCCGCGCCAGCGGGAACTGATGAACCTGTTTAAAGCCATCAAAGAAGAACGCACCGCGACACTATGTGGCTGTCTGATTGCGGCAGAGGGGGAACGTGTGCGCATTTCCCGTGAGTTCAGCGTTGTGGAACGCCTGACAACCGCGCCGGGTGAATTGTGGGACAATCGCTGGCGTCTGCTGCCGGAAGAGGGCGATGCAACCGGTGTAACCATCCGGGCGCTGGGGGAAGAGGCCCTGCAACTTTGCCCGGATTGGCGCGAAACCGGGCTTTCGCGGGCCTCTCTGCTGGCGTCGCCTGCGGCTTTCCGGGGCGATGCTTTTCTGGCAGCACCCTTGGCCGGTCTGGACAACGGTTGGCGGGCAGAAAATGCCTGCGACGAAAAGGATTTCTTTAACTCTCTTGTATCACATTGAAGATATGGTTGGGCGCCCCTATTTTAATTGTGGGCCACGCGCGGTATGAGTGGCCCTGAACGAATCTGAGGAGATGCCCGTGGGCAACGCGAGAAATGTCGCATTCTGGGTCGTGCTGCTTGTAGTTGTCATGACCCTTTTCAATGTATTCAGCAATGGCTCCGGCGCGGGCAATTTGTCCGCCGTGCCGTATTCTGATTTTCTGAACCAGGTTGAATCCGGATCTGTCACCCGTGTTGAACTGGATGGCGAGAACGCCACCTTCAGCGGATCTGACGGAACCGAACTTGTCACCATCATTCCGACTGGTGCGGAATATAGCAGTGAACTCAGCCAGATGCTGGTTGAAAAAGGCGTAGAGGTCACCGCAAAGACCCGTGAAGAAAGTGGTTTCTTCTCATTGCTGTCCCTGCTTCTGCCAGTGCTTATTCTGATCGGTTTCTGGTTCTTTATGATGAACCGCATGCAGGGTGGCGGCAAAGGCGGTGCGATGGGTTTTGGGAAATCCCGTGCCCGTATGCTGACCGAAGCCCATGGCCGTGTCACATTTGATGACGTTGCGGGCATTGATGAAGCCAAAGAAGAACTGGAAGAAGTTGTAGAATTTCTGCGCAACCCGCAGAAATTCTCGCGTCTTGGCGGTAAAATCCCGAAAGGCGCCCTGCTTGAGGGCCCTCCCGGTACCGGTAAAACCCTTCTGGCCCGTGCGATTGCCGGCGAAGCAGGTGTGCCGTTCTTCACCATTTCCGGTTCTGACTTTGTTGAAATGTTCGTTGGTGTCGGCGCATCCCGTGTGCGTGACATGTTCGAACAGGCGAAGAAAAACGCGCCTTGCATCGTGTTTATCGACGAAATCGACGCGGTCGGTCGTCACCGTGGCGCAGGCCATGGCGGTGGCAATGATGAACGCGAACAGACCCTCAACCAGCTGCTGGTTGAAATGGACGGGTTTGAAGCCAATGAAGGTGTGATTATCGTTGCGGCGACCAACCGGAAAGACGTGCTGGATCCGGCTCTGCTGCGTCCGGGTCGTTTTGACCGTCAGGTGACTGTACCGCTGCCCGATATCAAAGGCCGCGAAAAGATCCTGAACGTGCATTCCCGCAAGTCCCCGCTTGGTCCTGATGTGGATCTGCGCATCATCGCGCGTGGTACCCCCGGCATGTCCGGTGCGGATATTGCGAACCTTGTGAATGAAGCCGCACTTATGGCGGCGCGTGTTGGTCATCGTTTTGTCACCATGTTGGATTTCGAGAAAGCCAAAGACAAAATCATGATGGGCGCGGAACGTCGTTCCATGGTTCTGACCGATGATCAGAAAGAAAAAACTGCATATCACGAGGCCGGCCATGCGATTGTTGGTCTGAAACTGCCAAAATGTGATCCGGTTTATAAGGCGACAATCATCCCGCGTGGTGGTGCCCTTGGTATGGTGATGAGCCTGCCTGAAATGGATCGTCTGCAGTTCTTCAAAGACGAAGGCCACCAGAAAATCGCCATGACAATGGCGGGCAAAGCGGCTGAGATCATCAAATATGGTGAAGATACCGTTTCCAGCGGCCCTGTTGGCGATATTCAGCAGGCGTCATCTCTGGCCCGTTCCATGGTGATGCGCTGGGGCATGTCTGACAAAGTCGGTAACATCGACTATCAGGAAGCCGCTGCCGGTTACATGAGCAATGGCGGCGCTGGCGGGTTCTCGATTTCTGCGAAGACCAAAGAGCTGATCGAAGAAGAAGTGAAACGCTTTATCGATGAAGGCTATGACCAGGCATATAAAATCCTCAAAGATAACTACGAGGAATTTGAACGCCTGGCCCAGGGGCTTCTGGAATATGAAACCCTGACCGGTGAAGAAATCGAAAAGGTTATTCGGGGCGAAGATCCTTATGGGGATGACGATGATGATGGGTCTGCTGAGAAAGACACACCTTCCGTCACCGCAATCCCGAAGACCCGCCCGAAGGTAAAACCTGAAGAAGGTGACGGCGGAATGGAACCGGAACCCTCTGCATAAGCAGATCAGACACAATGACCCCGGAGTTTTTTCGGGGTCATTTTTTTCAATATCTTTTATGTGCCGGGTTTCCTGCGCCCCGCGACCCCACCGTCATACGAGATTTAAATGTTAAACTATCACAGTGAAGCGCTCGCACTCCTGCCATTGCCAGATAGTGATGACTGGCTTTCTTTTCATGCGGGTCATGTGATCTGGCGCTGGTCGGGCGACAATCTTCTGCCCCTGCATATCTCTCAATGCGATGTCGCCGGTGGCGGAGGGTCGACACTGGCCATTGGGAGCTCAGATAGATTTCTCTCTGCGGCTTGGGGGAATTGTGCTTTGCTTTGGGATCTCGAACACCTGTCGCCTGTTGGTCGCGTCGATCACAATCCGAGAAACAGCCATCAGGTGTTCGGAGTATTTTCGACCTGTGAACAGGGAATTATCGCAACGCAAACCGAAAAGAAAATCCGGCTCTGGGATGCCACCACCCTGAAGCGCAAAAAGGTGCTTTCTTTGCAGTCAGCACGCCAGGGCTGTAATCAGATAATGGTCGCGGGCCCCGAAAACCTGCTGATTGCTGCCACATCCTCTGGAATATGGACCTGGGATCTGGATAGTTGGGCAGAAAATTACCGCTTTCGGCGGGTTGGTGGTGGCTGTTTCTGTTTCGCACTGTCAACCAACCGCAAATACATGCTGAGTCATCGCTCTCAGGCAATCACAACTGACCTGGTTCTGACGTCCGTGGAAACAGGCGAAGTCCTGAAGGTCACTGGGCTGCAACGTGACAACGTGCCGATCAGCATAGAAGTTGATAAGACCGGGCAGATTTTCTATGTCGCAACGCGCGAGGGGCAATTGCTTCTTGTCTGTCAGAAGACAGGCGATATATCTCTCAGATATAGCAGCACATACAGGTCGGATTTTCGCGATGAAGATGTGTGGTTCTCACCGTGTAACGTCCTCCGCCGACCACACACAAAAGCTATGATCACAGGATGACTATACCCTCTCAGCGACAATTTGGACCAATAAGGGGGAGTTTGCTGTTGTACGTGAGGACGGGGAAAGTCACGCAACGCCAGAACTGGCGCCCCATCTTGCCCTGCGTGACTTTGTTGAGGAACAACCGCTTGAGATCAGCGAATATACACTTCCCGCTTAGTATTGTTCAGATAGGGTCCTGGCATTGGCCGCGATCATTCAGGCTGTGTTGCCCGCGCACAGTCATATCATAGTTCAGCGTGCCGAAATCCACGACAAATGTAACCACATCCGTATCCATTATATGCAGGAAGGTGAGGGAATTCACACCTGGCAGGATCTGCGATTCACCGCGGATCTTGTCGGTCACGATGAACCCCGCATTGGTCGCACCAGACCGGGCCAGGGTCACAGCGGAACCATCCTGATCTGAAATACAGTTCAGCACAAAATCTGCGCCATTCAGCGGGTCATCCATGGCAAGTGCCGGGCTGGCCAGGCTGGCTGTAAGAAGCAAAGGGAACGTGATCCGGGTTTTCATTTTTTAGTCTCCGTCGTGGTTTTTCCTTTTGCTGATCGGGAGTTGCGGCAGAAAAAAGGCAGGTTTCAGCGGATCACAGGCAGTTGAGGCAGGGTGAACGGATCGTGCAGGCCTGCCCCTGCGGCAACCGTGTTCCGCCATATACAGGGGGCATGTGGGGTGATATGTGCTTTTATCCGCTCCCGGGTGTGAGGTATGGGGTTCATTGGTGCGCGAGGCTGTTCTGCTGTGGCAGGGCAACGACCCGGGCAAGTTACCTGAACTGATGAGACCAAAATGACTGACCTCCCCGATACTTTGACAAATTTCATGCCTCTGCTGATGAATGCGGGCAAAGCGCTGCTGATCCTGGTGATTGGCTGGATCGCCGCCGGATTTATCAGCGGCCTTGTGCGCAAACGTGTGAACCGCAGCCCCGACATCGACAAAACCCTTGGCAATTTCGCCGCCAGCGTTGTGCGCTGGGTGATCCTGCTGATGGTGCTGTCCGCTGTACTCGCGGTCTTTGGCATCCAGACCACAAGCATCGTTGCCATGCTAAGTGCTGCGACCCTGGCGATTGGCCTTGCGCTTCAGGGCACGCTCAGCGATCTGGCGTCCGGCTTTATGCTGATCATTTTCCGCCCCTATAAGCTCGATCAATATGTCGACATCGGCGGCACGGCCGGCACTGTGGTGGATATCAACCTGTTCGTGACAGAGCTGAAGACACCCGACAATGTGCAGATCATCATCCCGAACGGTCAGGCCTGGGGTGCAGTGATCACCAATTTCTCACACCACGACACCCGCCGTGTGGATATGGTTTTTGGCATTGATTATGGTGATGATGCAGACGTGGCCATGGGCATTATCCTTGAGAAAGCCAAAGCCGATAGTCGCGTGCTTCAGGATCCGGAGCCATGGGTGCGCGTGACAAACCTGGGTGACAGCTCTGTCGATCTGACAGCACGCATCTGGTGTGATGCCGCCGACTATTGGGAGCTGAAATTCCAGCTGACCAAAGAGGTTAAAGAAGCCTTTGATCAGGGTGGCATTTCCATCCCATACCCACATGCCGTGGAAATCCAGAAGAAGGGCTGATCATTCAGACCCTCGCAAGAACACAAACAGCCCGCAATTTGCGGGCTGTTTTCGTTTTGCGCAACGAGCGTCTGATGAGAATAAATACACCCTAAAGTATATTGCACTTGATGTGTAAGTCGTGTTTTGGTTGATTTGATTCAACTATTTTATTGTCAGGAGATTTTGAATGGGGTTCCGTTTTCAGAAGAGAATTAAAATTGCTCCGGGAGTGCGTCTCAATGTGTCCAAGAGCGGAGTTAGTACTAGCCTTGGCGGAAGAGGAGCAACCGTAAACCTAAGTAAGAAAGGTGTGCGAACAACAGTTGGCATTCCTGGTAGTGGTTTATCGTGGTCAAAGCAAACCAGTTGGGCAAGTACGTCGCGGATGACAGCGGCGGAAGAACTGCAGAAAATTACAGTAATGCTGGAGAAATCTGAAGCTAAGTTCAATAAGATTTCTCCCCAAGTGAACAAAGTTTCAGCAAGCTGGAACAAGGCTGTAGAGAGCTTCCAGGGCGGCAGAGGTCCAAGTGCAGCAAAATTGCAAACACTTATGAAACGGTTCGACACAGCATGTGCGGGATACGATAAGGCTGAAGATGCAGCACTGGAAGTACAGGAGTTCTGGGAGGCAGCTATTCTTCGCCTTAATGGTCTGAGTTTTGGTGTTTTTTCGGGAAAAGTGAAGTCAGTGCGGCACGATCTGGTTGCGTTAACTCAAGGTCACGTCGTCAAATCTGGGCAGATGCTCACGGCCATTGATCGCCTGCGATCAGAGGTGCAAGATGAACTTGACGCGGAAGAAGAAAAAGTCTGAAAGAGATCAAACTTCTTCCCGATAAAACGCCCACTCCTCAATCACACGCCCATCAGGCAGGTGGCAGTCGCCGGTTTGGCCTTCCTCTGTGTTGCGGATCACAACTTCGCCGCCTTGTTCGGAACAATAGACCGACGCCGGGTTGGCGAGGCCGGCGGGTGGGTGGGTGTCGACCGGGGTGCAGGCCAGAAGTGCCAGGGGCAGGGTGAGTGGAATGAATTTACGCATGGTTTGTCCTTATACGGCGGATCGAAATAAATTCACTATGACGTGGCTTGTGTCTTTGGGGAAGCCCCGGCATCCTCGCCGGATCAGAGGAGGGCGCAGATGCCGGAACATATCGACAGTGGTTATAGTGGCGAAATCACATGGCTGGGGCTGATGCCGGACCGGGAAAAGACCCTGCGGGGGGAAGCGCGCGACAGCCTGTTTGCCGCGTTTGATGGCATCCGTGAGGACAGCCATTTTGGCGCGACGCGGGCCAGTTGTGGGCGCACGCAGGGGCAGCACCCTGTCGGCACAAAGATCCGCAACACCCGTCAGTTTACAGTGCTTTGCGCAGAAGAACTTGCCGTGGTTGCGCAGAATATGGGGCTGGATCACCTGGACCCGGCGCTGATTGGGGCGAACCTTGTTGTCTCGGGCCTGCCGGATTTCTCGCATATTCCGCCAAGCTCCCGCCTGATTGCGGAAAATGGCACAACGCTGGTTGCCGATGTGATCAACCTTCCGTGTGTTTTTCCGGGAAAAACCATCGAATCTGATCACACGGGCAAAGGAAAAACCTTTAAAGGCGCAGCAAAAGACCGGCGCGGCGTCACAGCCTGGGTTCTGTGCGAAGGAATGTTGCGTGTGGGCGATCAATTGCGACTACATAATCCGGCGCAAAGATCCTGGACCCCGTGAAGGCATAAGCCGACGATTCAGGCCCTGAATATGTCGCAAAAACACCCTTGCTGCGCGGCGTTCAATTGTATGCAATGGAAAGAATTATCCAACGGACCTGATCCCAGGGGAGTCACATGAGCTACAAAACTGATATCGAAATTGCCCGCGAGGCAAACAAGCTGCCAATCCAGGAGATCGGCGCGAAACTGGGCATCGACAGCAAAGATCTGCTGCCATACGGCCACGACAAAGCCAAAGTCAGCCAGGAGTACATCAACTCTGTACAGGGCAACGAAAACGGCAAACTGATCCTGGTAACAGCGATCAACCCGACACCAGCTGGTGAAGGCAAAACCACAACAACAGTTGGTCTGGGCGATGGCCTGAACCGCATTGGCAAAAAAGCCGCTGTTTGTATCCGTGAAGCATCGCTTGGGCCAAACTTCGGCATGAAGGGCGGCGCTGCTGGTGGCGGTTACGCACAAGTTGTGCCTATGGAAGAAATGAACCTGCACTTCACAGGTGACTTCCACGCGATCACATCTGCGCACTCTCTGCTGTCCGCAATGATCGACAACCACATCTACTGGGGCAACGAGCTGGAAATCGACGTACGTCGTGTGGCCTGGCGTCGTGTCGTTGACATGAACGATCGCGCGCTGCGTCAGATCACTGCTTCCCTTGGTGGCGTGTCCAACGGCTTCCCACGTGAAACCGGTTTTGACATCACTGTTGCGTCCGAAGTTATGGCGATCCTGTGTCTGGCAACCAACCTGTCTGACCTGCAGAAACGTCTGGGCGACATCATTGTTGCGTATCGTCGTGACCGCTCGCCAGTGTTCTGCCGCGACATTCAGGCTGACGGCGCTATGACCGTTCTGCTGAAAGACGCAATGCAGCCAAACCTGGTTCAGACTCTGGAAAACAACCCGGCGTTTGTACACGGTGGCCCATTCGCGAACATCGCACACGGCTGTAACTCTGTTATCGCGACCACAACTGCTCTGAAAATTGCAGATTACGTTGTGACCGAAGCTGGTTTCGGTGCTGACCTTGGCGCTGAGAAATTCATGAACATCAAATGCCGTAAAGCAGGTCTGGCACCTGATTGTGTTGTACTGGTTGCAACCGTGCGTGCGATGAAAATGAACGGTGGCGTTGCTAAGGCTGACCTTGGTGCAGAAAACGTTGCTGCGGTAAACGACGGTTGTGCAAACCTTGGTCGTCACATCGGCAACCTGAAATCCTTCGGTGTGCCTGTTGTTGTTGCGATCAACCACTTCGTAACTGACACAGACGCTGAAGTTCAGGCTGTGAAAGACTATGTTGCAAGCCAGGGTTCCGAAGCGATCCTGTCCCAGCACTGGGAGCATGGTTCAAAGGGTTCTGAAGCTCTGGCAACACGCGTTGCAGAGATCGCAGATTCCGGCATCAGCCAGTTCGCACCGATCTACGAAGACGACATGCCGCTCTTTGAGAAAGTGGAAACAATCGCCAAGCGTATCTACCACGCTGACGAAGTTATCGCTGACAAAAAGATCCGTGATCAGCTGAAGATCTGGGAAGAGCAAGGCTACGGCAACCTGCCGGTCTGTATGGCGAAAACCCAATACAGCTTCTCTACAGATCCGACACAGCGCGGCGCGCCAGTGGGCCACTCTGTGCCTGTACGTGAAGTTCGCCTGTCCGCAGGTGCTGGCTTCATCGTGGTTGTCTGTGGTGACATCATGACCATGCCTGGTCTGCCGCGTAACCCAGCTGCGAAAACAATCCAGCTGAACGACGACGGTCAAATCGAAGGCCTGTTCTAAGCAGATCTGAAACGATATTAAGGCGGCCTTTCCGGGGCCGCCTTTCGCTATGACAGAGAGAGAAAAAGATGAGCGCACAAATCATTGATGGCAAAGCATTTGCCGGCACAGTTCGTGAAAAAGTTGCAGCACATGTGACCAAACTGAAATCTGAGAACAACATCACCCCCGGTCTTGCGGTGGTTCTGGTTGGTGAAGATCCTGCAAGCCAGGTTTACGTGCGCTCCAAAGGCAAACAGACCGTAGAAGTCGGCATGAAATCCGTTGAGCACAAGCTTGACGTTGAGACATCCGAAGCTGACCTGCTGGCCCTGATTGACCAGTTGAACAACGATGACAGCATCCACGGCATTCTGGTTCAGCTGCCGCTGCCAAAGCACCTGGATGAAGATCTGGTGATCAACTCCATCAGCCCTGCAAAAGATGTTGATGGTTTCCACATTTCTAACGTGGGTCTGCTGGGCACCGGTCAGAAATCTATGGTTCCTTGCACGCCGCTGGGTTGCCTGATGATGCTGCGCGATCACCATGGTTCCCTGTCCGGTATGGATGCAGTTGTGATTGGCCGTTCCAACATCGTGGGCAAGCCAATGGCGCAATTGCTGCTGGGCGACAGCTGCACCGTAACCATCGCGCATTCCCGCACCAAGGATCTGCCTGATGTTGTGCGTCGTGCTGACATTGTGGTTGCTGCCGTAGGCCGTCCTGAGATGGTGCCGGGCGACTGGATCAAAGAAGGTGCAACCGTGATTGACGTGGGTATCAACCGTATTCCTGCGCCGGAAAAAGGCGAAGGCAAGCATCGTCTGGTTGGTGATGTGGATTACGCATCCTGCGCGGAACGTGCTGGCGCGATCACACCGGTGCCAGGTGGTGTTGGTCCAATGACCATTGCTTGCCTGCTGGCCAACACGCTGACAGCTTGCTGCCGTGCAAATGGTCTGGAAGAGCCGGAAGGCCTGACCGCATAAGTTATTGGAATGCATGCAAAAAATCCCTCCGGATTTCCGGGGGGCTTTTTTGTTGACCTGTATGAGCTGGAACATAGTTTCACTAGAAAACTAGAAAACTAGAAAACTAGAAAACTAGAAAACTAGAAAACTAGAAAACTAGAAAACTAGAAAACTAGAAAACTCTTTATTTTCAATGCTCTTACG
>NZ_PWAA01000013.1 GCF_003031585.1 Thalassobius sp. I31.1 | reverse complement strand
GAACTGTCTGAATCCCGGGCATTTGGTGATCGGCGCAACAGCGGATTAATCGACCTGATGGCGACGCGCGCCCAAAAAATCACCGGAAATTCGCGAGATTTAACTGATATGGAATGATCAACCGACAGGCAGTTCTAACCGGAAAAGCATTGGGTGCTGTTAAACTGTCCGGGAAAGTGACTATAGAGCGTTCAGTTTAGTGCACACCACAAACAGTTCAGACAAAATTGGCTGTATGGATTATAGACCTTGAGAATGAATCAAAACCGGATACAGGCTGATAGTGTAATTGCCTTCGTCTTAAGCCATCATGCAAGAGCGACAGTGCAGGACAAAACAAAACGGTAGATGACGAAAATTTGAGGGCCGTGCGTTATGTCGACACTTCTACGATGCGTCCAAAAACTTGATTTGTTTCTCTTTCAAGGTGCCTTGCTGCCCAAGCAACTTGATCAGGAAGACATTCATGTCCGGTCTGATGCTGAAAGCCTTCGATGTATCGTAGTAGCGGTACTGAACAAATACGGTGTCGTAACCATCGGTTCTTATGTAACCCTCGTGAAATTTGTGGTCAGTTGCATTAGCCTCTTGAAAGCCCAATCCGTTAAGCTTGGGAAACACAGCGGCGGCGTCAGCTTCGCTGGCCGCTGACTTCACAATCGCTAATACATCTTCGTACAAAGTCGGTGCTGTTCTCATTTATCATCCTGTTCTTCAATCCACGCCTGCGCCTCAGCCTCAGTCTTGAATGCATGGTCGAAGTTTCGATGCTCACGTTCTTCACCGTCCACATTGAAAATGTCCCAAACTTCGAAGAAGACTGACTCGCCCCCGTGAGGGGCCGTGATGTTCACTATACGTTTGATCCGATATTTTTGGGCCATGCTTAATCCTGCATTCTTCCGGGGCGGTCGTATTTCTTTCTAAAGCGCCATTGGCGCTCAGATCGGGACCACACCACATCATCACCTTTTGTGAGTTTGTTAAACGCAGCTAGGACAGGCTTGTTTATCGCCAAATTTCCGTTGTCGTTTTGGTAGGTCAGTGTTTTGTCCTGACGAGTGAGTTGCCAAGCGGCGCTTTCTTGATCAAGCACTTTGCGCTTTGCCAGTTCATCAACCATCCATTGAGCGGCTTCCTGAGGCGTCATTCGTTGTCTTCCGAGTATTCTTGAAGCGATTCTTCGGAGAAACCGTGTTTGTTGTGTTTTGCGCCAGAGAACCAAGTGCAAAAATAAGTGGTACTATCCGCCCCAAACCCGCTAGAAGCTTTTTCCACCGTCATTTTCGGGCCACCGGACTTAAGCTGCACCAAATCACCGGGATTAAATTTTTTACCAGACATTCCGCTGCTCCAATTCTTTAATTTTGTGTATCGCGTATAGTGTTTGTACGAAATATGGTGCCAACAAGAAACGATTTCAACAGCAGGTTGCAGGAAAAATTTACATGGATGATCGTATTCCCTCACCAGTCATTGGCGTTGTCAGCGAGATTTTCGACCAGTTTTATTCACACTCCGATATTGATAGGCACTTCGCCTATGCAGACGCACCCGGCGAACCGCCTGATGCGAACAAAGTGAAAAAGACTATGGAATGGCTTCGCCGAACCAACAAACAGTCTGATACACCGCTTGAGGTTCTTGGAAGCCTCTTGGAAGACATAATGGAACGGGAGATTCCTGAGTACGGGTCGGGCTGGCAAGCTGGTTCTGAATGGGTCGAAAAGCACCGCACCTTCAAGGATAGGATTTCTGCATCGTTAGGGAAGTCGGGCCTTGCTTACTCTCCCGGTGGCCATATCAGCACGGCTTCTGCTACGCCGACTGCGTCGCTGCGGGAAATAATTGAACGTGACAGGCTATCTGCGGTTGAGTTGGAGATGTCACGTGCCCTGAAACAGGTTGAAGCTGATCCTAACGCTGCCGCACACTACGCAGGGAACGTTCTGGAAGCTGCTCTCAAAGCCTATCTGACTAATAAACAGATACCTTTCAATGATCAAAATGACGGACTGAACAAACTCTGGCAATTGGTGCGTGACGACTTAGGGATCAACCCCAAGAACCTTGAGGAAAAGGACCTCAAGAAAATAGCTTCCGGTCTTGGAAATATCGTTGAAGGAACAATGTATCTTCGTAACAAAAAGAGTGGAGCCCATGGCCGCACAGAAGAACAGTTAAAGAAATCAGCCCTACGACCTAGGCATGCTCGCTTGGTGATCCATTCGGCGCATACATTAGCCGCTTACGCACTCGAATGCCTAGCAGAGGATTAACAGCACACAAGGTGCGATGAATGCACCAGATTGAGTGGGGGCACCTGTATTTAGCTGTGAAGGGGGCAAGTGCTGTCAAAGGGCGGCTTTTTGACACTGTTGCAAAATCACGGACCACACCAATCGCGTCGCGTGCCGCCATCGTAAGGTTCTGCATGACCTTCTGGGATCAAGATATCTGCAACATCCGTTCCATCCAATATCAACCGGGCGATCTGACGGCGGTATTTGTCCTGCACTGGTGCGCCGGAATTATTGAGTCGGACCTCAAGATCGATTTCAACAGCATTGGAAAGCAATGCCTGCAAGCGATCCTTTGCCGCAATTCCTGCGTCGCGCTCATCGTCACATTCGGCACGGCGTGTTTCAGGGGTGTTGAAACCTGCTAATCTGATTGGCTCATCATTGTAACGCAGTGTGTCGCCATCGACGACATAGATTTCCGTCGCGGAGATACTGGCCGTGTTGGTGGTGCCTGGTTTCAACACTCCGTAAATGGCCAAAGCCAGTAATCCGGTCAGGACGATCGGTCTGAATGTACTGCGCGATCTCATATCTTGCCTTGTTCTGGGTGGGATTGCTGTGCTGCTAGAGTGAACGATGCACCGCCGCAACCACCGTTTCGTTCCATCCCGACTGTGTTGTCTCATTTGGGTAAAGCAGTCTGAGACATTGCGATGAGACAATTGCGGCGTGCAAAATCTGTCTCATGTGGGTATAAATTGATTTATGAGGCGAATCCGTGTATTACTCTAGAGCTAAATGAGACACAGGAGTGTAAATGCGCGTCGCCTATCGCCGTGTCAGCACCGCTGACCAAAACCTTGACCGCCAACTTGTTGACCAACCTGATATTGAGAACGTGTTTGAAGACAAACTAACCGGGGCATCACGTGCGCGGCCGGGATTGAATGACATGATGACATTTTGCAGGGCAGGGGATTGTGTCGTCGTACATTCGTTGGACCGGTTGGGCCGTGATATTCGTGATCTGCTGAATATCGTGGAAGAACTGAACAACAAAGGTGTTGCAGTCGAGTTCGTCTCTGAACGGTTGAAGTTCTCCAAAGACGAAGATGATCCATTGGCGCGACTACAATTGCATATGCTGGCAGCGTTTGCGCAATGGGAGCGAAATATATCAAAAGCCAGACAAGCCGAAGGCATCGCCCGCGCCAAAGCCACCAATCCAGAGAAATACAAAGGCCGCCCGGTGAGTATCGATAAGGAGCAGGTCATTGCCCTGAAAGCCGAAGGATTGGGAGCAACTGCCATAGCCAAAAAACTGGGTATTGGCCGCGCGTCTGTTTATCGGCATTTGGCAGGGTGAGTTGCTTGAAGCGCTCTTTACCTTTCTCTAAAAGCCTTCATAAAATAGTCCGTCAGCGGTTTTGTGAGATACGACAGGGGGCTGCGGTCACCGGTTTTGATGAGGGTTTCGACGGGCATGCCAGGCACGAGGGGTTGGCCGTTAAGACGGGAAAGTTCACCTGAGTTGGGCAGAAGCTCGGCGCGGTAGAAGCTGTAACCTGTGGCCTCATCCGTGAATACATCGGCGGAGATATTCATGACTGTGCCAAATAATTCTGGCGTCAGGCGTTGGTTAAAGGCGGGGAAGCGCAGGGTGACGTCTTGCCCAATATACAACTGATCAATTTGGGTGGCATCCACACGGGCAGAGATCAATAGTGGGGCGTCTTGGGGCACTATATGCATCAGGGGTTCGGCAGGCTGGATCACAGATTGCACCGCAAAAACCTGACTGCCCCAGATGATGCCATCAACGGGCGCGCGAATGTCCAAACGCGCCAAATGTTCCGTTAGGGCGATGCGGCGTTCCGACAGTTCGGCTTCGCGAACCTGTTGATCTTGAAGCAGGGTGATGGCCTCTTCGCGGCGGCCTGATGTGAGGCGCAGGATCTCAATTTCTGTCCCGGCGATCTGGCCCCGCAACCTTGCAAGTTCGGCCTCTAGACGTCCGATATTACCGCGCAAACCAATGGTTTCGCGTTCCAAGGCACTGACGCGAGATGCCGGAGTCAGGCCCTTCTCCAGCAATAAACGCTGATCTGTTAGTTCCGCGTTGATCAGCTCCAATTGACCGCGTGTGGCGCTGAGTTGAGCGTCCGTGCCACGTATTTGGCTTTCAGTTTGGGCGACCTGTTCCGTCAATTGTGCGCGCTGACTTTGGAGAGTATTGCGTCGGGCTTCAAACAGACGTTGCTGTCGATCCACATGGGCCTGAACCCAATCATATTGTGTCGTCAGTTGTTCTAATTCTGCCGTCAGACGGATGTTTTGATCACCATCACGTTCGGCTTCCAGGCGAGATTTTCGGGCCAAAATCTCAAACAACTGCCCCTCAATCAGGTTCATCTCGGATTGCATGAACGTGCCGTCCAGCGCGACCAGAAGTTGGCCCGCCTCAATCAGGTCACCATCACGCACGAATATCTCGCCCACGACACCGCCCTCAGGGTGCTGCACGACCTGACGATTGCTTTGCACTTCCACCGCGCCCGAGGCCACAATCGCGCCGGATAAGCGCGCAATCGTGCTCCAGCCGCCAAGACCAATCAGCAGAACCAATAGTGCAGAAATTCCCGCGATACGGGGGCCGCGAGCCCGAAAATCAGGTGTGTTTTCTGGAAGAACTGTCTGGGTCATGCCTGAGCCTGCGCGATGTTACGAGTGACACCTTCTGGATTTTTCATCATTGATTTTATGACTTCATCACGTGGGCCAATTTTGGCAACACTCCCCTGATCTATCACCATAAGGGTATCACATTCTGCGATGGCTGTGGGACGGTGGGTCATGATGATCACAGCCTTCTTTTGCGCTTTATAATCTCGTACTGCTTGGTTTAGCGCATCGCTGCCTTCGGCATCGAGAGCCGAATTTGGTTCATCAAGGATCAGCAATATAGGGTCGCCAAATAATGCACGGGCAAGACCAATGCGCTGTTGTTGTCCACCAGAAAGCAAGCTGTTATTACCGCCAATTACTGTGTCGTACCCTTTGGGCAGCGATAGGATCAATTCATGCGCCCGAGCAAATTTGGCCGCAGCGATAACGGCCTCAATATCGGGTTCTAAGGAAAAACGTGCAATGTTTTCGGCGATGGTACCGTGCAACAGCGTGACCTGTTGTGGAAGGTAACCAATATGTAGACCAAGGTCCTCAATGTGATATTGATCCAGAGTTGCACCACCAAGTCGGACCTCGCCTGAACTTCCAGACCAAAGGCCCAGCAACGCGCGGGCCAATGTTGATTTGCCCGAAGCACTTTTACCAATTACCCCAAGAGCTTCACCGGGATGAAGTTGAAAGCTGAGATTGCGCAGCGTCGGCTTATTGGCCCCTGGGGGCATAAGTGTTAATCCCTGTACCGACAGGTGAGCCTCTGGTTTTGGCAGGCGAGAGATCTCAGGCACTAGCGGAACATTCTCCAGGAATTTATTCAGAGAACTCCACGCCATACGCACCCGTTGCAACATTGCCCATTGCCCGACCATTTGTTCAATGGGGGCTAATGCCCGCCCCAAAAAAGTTGAGCTGGCGATCATCGCGCCGCCGCTCATCTCGTTTTGTAAGACAAGCCAGGCCCCGACAGCCAACATTGCTGATTGTAAAAACATGCGCAGAGCTTTGGTCATGGATGTAAAGCTACCGGTCCAGTCGCTGGCGGCCAGGTTCTGGGATAGAGAAGCTATACGCTTACGTTGCCAACGTGTGGAAATTGCCTCCTGCATGCCTTGCCCCCGGACGATTTCGGTGGCTTGACGGGCTTGCTCGGAAAATGCGGCTGCTTCAGCAGATGCCCCCTGTGCTTGCGCGACTTTCTTATAAGTCAGGAACTGGTTTATTACGGCAATCAAGACCAGCAAGCCGCCACCGGCCAGCGACAGCCAGCCAAGTGTCGGATGGATGATGAAAATCGCGGCGAAAAATAGTGGTGACCAGGGCAGGTCCAGCGCCGCCAACAAAACGGGAGAGGCGCAAAATGTCTGGATAGTTTCGAGATCACGCAGGGCTGTCGCCGGTTTGCTCCGCATCCCCGGATGTATCGCCATACGCAGGGTACCCTCAAAAACACGGGCATCTAAGCTGGCTTGAATTTTTGCACCAACACGGGCCACAACACGACCACGCGCGAAATCTAAAATCCCCATCAGTGCATATAAAAAACCAATCAACAGGAACAATGCGACTAAGGTTTCTTCTGATCGAGACCCTAAAACGCGATCATAGATCTGCATCATAAACAGTGGTCCGGCAAACATCAGAAGGTTTACAAAAATGCTGAATAGGAAGGCTATATAAATGCCCGACAAGCTGGCATTGCGCGCAGCACGAAGTTCGCGGCGAAGGGAGGCAGGTGACTGCATAATTGCTTTCAGGGAAAATGTATCAGGTAGGAAACGGCCCCGTGTTTTATGCTGGCAAAGCACACAGGGCCGTCATTTAGTTTAAGCGAACTGGAATTCGCCCTCGATCATATCGCTGGCCAAAACATCTTCCAAAGTCACAACATTGCCATTCCCATAAGCGATCTCAGTGTCAGATCCATTCTGGGTGATCGTAAGATCCGCAAAAGTGAAACCCTCGAACTTCACAGTATCATCCGAGACATTATAATCCGTGATGGTATCAGTGCCTGCATTGGCGTCCAAAACAAAGAAATCGTCACCAGCTCCACCAGTTAGGGTATCATTGCCCAGACCACCGATTAAGACATCATCACCGCCTTTACCATTCAGCGTGTCATTTCCGTCCAAGCCGTAAAGGTTATCTCTGTTCCCATAACCAGAAAGCGTATTATTTCCAGTTGTGCCTTCAGTAACCGTTTGAGCCAGTATGTCTTCCAAAGACCAAACGACACCGTCAGAAAACTCAATTTCCTCTAAGCCATTCCCTTCGTTTGCGGACCAGTGACGATATTGATCCGTAATCACTTCGCCGGTGCTCACAATCACAATACGTGTGTGCATACTGCCTTGCAGTCTTTCCAAGCGTACATCATTGGAAGTGACATCAACCAGCTTCAACCGGTCAGTTTCAAGCATGGAGTTACTGTCATCAAAGATAGTGTCGTTACCATCGCCTTTCGACCAGACATAAGTGTCATTACCGTTGGCAGAGTCGCTGCCTGAGATGCCTCCACGAAGAATGTCGTTCCCGAGGCCGCCAATCAGGACATCATCACCATCTTTACCATTCAGCGTGTCATTTCCGTCCAGGCCGTAAAGGTTGTCGTGAAATCCTGTGCCGTATAATGAATTATTACCCGTATCACCCTCAAGAACAGTTTCGGACAGGATTTTATCCATGCCCCATATTGTACCATCCGCGAACTCAATGATCTCAAGGCCCCGTCTTTGCGCTGTGGCGTAGTATTGCTTCAAGCTGGTGATGGTTTCACCAGTACTGACAATTGTGATGATCAGATCATCTTCTCCAGCCAAACGCTCAAGCCTTACATCATTTGCGGTCACATCTGACAGAATTAAACGGTCAAGCTCAGTTGTCGATTTGCCACCATCATAGATGGTGTCATTACCGTCCCCCTTGGCCCAGATGTAGGTATCATTCCCGTTAGATGTCTCTGAACTTGATCCTCCGCCATAGAGTTGGTCATTGCCCAAGCCGCCGGTCAGAACGTCATCGCCAGCATAGCCTTTCAATGTGTCATTTCCAGCGAGGCCGTTGAGATTGTCGCCAAAGTCGAGGCCTTTCAGGCTATTATTACCCGTATCACCCTCAAGAACAGTTTCGGACAGGATTTTATCCAAGCCCCATATTGTACCATCCGCGAACTCAATGATCTCAAGGCCCCGTCTTTGCGCTGTGGAGTAGTATTGCTTCAAGCTGGTGATGGTTTCACCTGTGCTGATAATTGTGATGACCAGATCATCTTCTCCAGCCAAACGCTCAAGCCTTACATCATTTGCGGTCACATCTGACAGAATTAAACGGTCAAGCTCAGTTGTCGATTTGCCACCATCATAGATGGTGTCATTACCGTCTCCCTTGGCCCAGATGTAGGTATCATTCCCGTTAGATGTCTCTGAGCCTGATGCCCCGCCATACATCGTATCATTGCCAGCGCCGCCGATCAGTACGTCATCGCCAGCATAGCCTTTCAATGTGTCATTTCCGGCGAGGCCGTTGATAATATCTCGACCATTTCCTCCGGTAAGGGATTCATTCCCAGCAGTCCCTGTGTGGGTTGTGGCAGTGATACCCTCTTCATTGAGCTTAATCAGAGAGCCATCGGCGAACAGGATATTTTCAATACCAACACCCTTCTGGATGCCATTTATCGGATGCATGGCATTTGATATAGTAATGACTTCCCCGGTGGAAATGATCAGGATAAGAAGATCGTCTCCAGACACAGACAAATTAATGTCGCCTGGTGAAACATCAGTCAGATGCAGCGTATCAATATCAGACAGAGAGCGAGTGCTGTCTTCAATGAGGTCATCTCCATCGTTCTTCGACCAGACATAACGATCATTGCCTTCACCGCCGTTCAGCGTATCAGCGCCTGATCCACCGGTGATGATGTCATCACCACCTTTGCCATCAAGCGTGTCGTTACCATCGAGACCATTGATCGTGTCATCGAGCACGGTGCCAAACAGCGTATCATTATTGGCAGAACCGTTTAGTTCAGCCTTGGACCGGATCATATCCAGATCCCAGACAGTCCCATCAAGGAAGCGAATTTCTTCAATACCCTCGTGACCATTACCATCCTGGAAGTTTTTGACGATGATTTCACCACTGCCATTCAGGTGGTTTATTGTAATAATCAGATCCTTGTGTGAGCTGAAAAAGGCACCGAATATGCCGCCAGTGTTTGCCCCTCCACCCGAAAGTGTCAGCTGAACATCAGAAGGCTTGATGCCTGTCCCAAAATAAAGCGCATCAATCTCCGCTGCTTCGTTGCCCGTGTCATTGATAACATCGTCGCCATCGCCGGGGGACCACACATAATCATCGCTGCCTTTGCCACCGTTCAGTGTATCGTCTCCAAGACCACCAGTCAGACGGTCATCTCCATCCTTGCCGTTGAGCGTATCGTTGCCACTTTTACCATCAATAAAATCATCACCATTTGTGCCGTTAATGGTGTTGTTCTGGCCATTGCTGCCTGAAACCCTGGTGTTTTCACCTATTTCATCACGCCCCCAGAGTGTTCCATCTGCAAATTCGATTACTTCAATGCCGTAAACAAATCCTTGTGGACCGCTAGAGGTTGATCCCCCCCATAATCCACCAGATGCAGTCCCAACAAATTTCAGCTGATTGGTGATATGAATGATCTCACCTGTACTGATGATTTTGATCTGCAACTCAGTTGCCCCGTTTGCAGAGCTGCGGCTTAGCAAAACATCCGAAGGGTCAACATCGGTGAGAATTAGACGGTCAATGTCATCATAAGAGGCTTCGGTTTCATTGATGATGTCATCACCGTCACCTTTCGACCAATGATAGGTATCACTGCCTGCGTCACCACGTAGAGTATCCCCCCCAAGACCGCCCGTGAGATGGTCATCGCCATCATTGCCATCGAGGGTGTCATTGCCGGCACCACCAAACATATTATCGCGATAGCTTGCACCTGATAAACTGTTGTTTGTTGCGTCGCCATCCAAGCGGACGCGACTGTGGATCTCTTCTAGATTCCAGGTGGTACCATCAGAAAACTGAAGGGCTTCAATACCATCTTTACCCAGTGTCAGATATTCGCCTGTAGCCATGATGGTCACACGGAAGGTTCCTTGCCCACTTTCGCGCGTCAATGCCACCCCTGTCGATAGCACATCAGTCAAAACGATTGTGTCTGTCTCGGTATAGTTCTCAGTCGTGCCCGTGAACGTATCGTTGCCATCACCCTTTGACCAATAATACGTATCGCTGCCGTCTGAACCGTGAATATTGTCATTTCCAGCGCCACCGGTTATCTGGTCTGCCCCATCACCAGTAGAACCCAAATCGTTACCGCCATCAGCGTTAACAATATCACTTCCATCGGTGCCAATAATCAGATTGGTACCGCTCGTTCCATTAATAATGTTTCCTGTACTTATAGGCCCGCTTTGGTGTGAATTACCCTCTGCCAGGTATTCTGTACTTTGGGCAAGTGAGGCCACAAACTGCGCCTTGCTGAGGCGTCCGTTATCAAGATGCCCCACCCAAGTTGCGCGCTCATCATTGGACGGGTTTCGGCCAAAAGCGTTCTGGAAGGCTTCCGTTACCAGGTCATTGTTATTCAATCCTTTCAGGCTATTGGTGTACACACCAAAGATCTCACCTCCGACGCTCAATAGTTCAGCTGCTACGTCTTCTAGCGTATCATCTTCATTCATTAGGCGGTCACAGAGATAGGCCAGTTCCTGTGCGGTGGCATCGCGATCATATGCAACATCGACCAGGTTTTTGATCTGTTCCATGACACGTGCCTTATCCAGGCTGCGCTCAAACTGTGCGGGGTTCATGATGACATCCAAATTGTTTGTCTTCATGTGCCAGTTGCCAGTGGCAATGTGTTCAGAGGATTCTGCAAGCTCAATAGCCAATGCCGAGCGCGTATAAGTGCCTGAATTCAATGCGCCTAAGTAACTGTCCAACTCATCTAAGCTTGGCGCCCGACCAAAGCTGTTCAAGTGAATTTGGGTGATGAACTCTACATTACTGCCTGAACCGTACCGTGCAGAGAACTCAGCGTGTCCCAGAAGGTTTGCTGCCAGATTGTCAGCTTTTAAAGTATTCCCCTCAATATACTTAACGAGCCCTTCGATCTCTTCAAAATCCATATCACGGTCGAGGATTGTATCGTAGAGGCGCGCGGCTTCGGTTAAAATTTCAGCCTTGGTTTCCGCATCCAGGCGTGCTGTCTCGGTCGTTATTTTATCAACCTGTCGGGTACGCGTTTCCGTATCCCCGTTATTTTTCTGGTGAGTGTATGTCTCAGATACTCTCACAGACGTAACTAGTGTCCATGTTTCTATGCCAGAAGCATCCATTTCATGTGTTACATTCACATTCTGTGTATTCAGGCCGAACTTAATGCCGTTGTCCCAAGTATAACTATCTTCATTTATAGCACTACGAGTGATTGTCTGGAAAGCATCACCGCGCTGCATTATCGTCTCAAGACCATCAGCGGAAGTTTCGATAACAAAGGTACTGTACTTTCGACCGGCCTCGTCAAACGTTGACGTCGTTTCAACCGTCACACCATCGCCACGGGTTTCGGTCGTGATCTTGCGGTCTGCAATGCCATTGCCGTCATAGTCGTCAACTTGAGTTTCTTGCCGACCATCGGCTGAGGTCTCAATACGCGTAGATGATTGCAGATCGCCATTAGCATAATGCGTCTCCCGAACGAATGAATTGCTTCCATCTGAATTGATCGTAGTGTTAGAGACAACGGACCCATCAATTATGCCGTCTCCATCAATGTCGTAACTGGTCGACGAACTTAGGCCATCGGCTGAGGTGACCGTCGTTTCTTGATAGGTGAGGGTGCTCCCTGCGCGTTCATTATATTCGCTCGTCCTGTTTCCAGCTGCATCATAGGTCATGTTGCTGACGTATGTCAGATCAGCGGCGCCATCGCCGTCAGTATCTATCAGTGTTTGGGATTGCATCCCATTGGCTGATACAGTGCTAGTGACTGTATGCTCTGCGACACCGTGATCACCAAGATCGCTAAGAGTGGTCGTTACATTTCCGTTCAGATCCTCTTGAATATGTGTGCGGTAATCATTGTCACCGTCGCCATCAGCATCGGTAACTGTTTCGATTGTCCGACCATCTGCACTGACAGTGGTTTTCGTCTGCTCCTGCAAGGTAAAAGCGTTGTCATAAATCACTGTGTCTGTCACAGAACTGCCATCGGCACCGCGTATGACATCTGTCCTGCGGTCATCTGCTCCATCACCGTCCAGATCAATACGTGTGTGTGAGTTTAAACCATCTCCGCTGGTCGTCGCCTCAATTTGTGAAACAACATCCATCGTTTCCGACAAAGTGGTTACTGTGCGGACGGTCTCCCCATTTTCAAGGAACGTGGTTTTGTCTCTTGTTTGGAAATCAGTTCGTCCATCACCATCCAGATCAAGGATTGTTGTCTGATCATACCCATTTGCACTTGTTCGGGTCTCAGATGTTCCAAGGCTCTTAAAATGTGCATCAAATGTTTCAGCCGTAACGGTTGTCACGCCATTTGTAGTTCTGTCCGTTTTACTGTGGACCGTAAAATCGGCAAAGCCATCACCATCGGTGTCGCGCTGGAAAATGCGTGACTGTCCATCTGCACTGACTATCGATTTTGAAGTTGCCCAGTCATGCCCTTGACGGCTTAAGTAGCTGATGTCCTCATGGAGGGAACCGTCAGAGGCAACAGAAGTGACAATCATGATGTCATCATTGCCATCACCACCTAGGTCACGCGCTTCTGTTGTGGTTTGGCGATCCGCACTAACCGTAATAACAACACTTTCTATGACAGATCCATTTGCTGCCGTTGTTGTCGTCGCGATTGTTTCAACACCATTTGGTGCCAGTGACGATGTCTTTACGGTCACTAAGTCAGCTGTACCGTCAAAGTCCAAATCCTTGGTCGTGGTTTTGGTTAAACCATCGGCGCTTATAATTGTAACAGTCTGATTATAGATACTGCCGTCCGCAGATTTTTCGCTTAGTGTGGTCGTACTACTGCCATCGGCACTGAGAACCGTCAGGCTGTCAGAGGTCATTTCAAAGACGCCATTACCATCTGCATCAGTGCTTGAGACGGCATGCAGACCATTGGCGCTGACTACAGTTTGGGCGCGGCTTTGTAAGGTTCCGCTGCTGTCAAAGTTGCTGTTGATTGTCGTCACAACACCGTCATCCGCGACTGAACGTGTGGATTGCTGGTCAATGTTGCCATCGCCATTTGTATCTTGTGTGGTTGTGGTCTGACGGCCATTATCGCTGGTAGTGCTCGTGGTCGCGCTACGCAAAGTGCCATCGAGCTCGTGCAATTCAGTTACAGTGGTCCGGCCGCCATCGTTCAACAGCGTGGTCGTGCTGGTGGTCACCAGATCATAATCACCATCGCCATCCGCATCAGAGCGGGTGATTTGCACGAGGCCATCATCGCTGACTTCAGACTGGTTGCGAGACATGACGAGACCATCGGCATTCGCAACCTCGGTTGTGGTTGTTGCGCTGCCATCTGCATTCAGAACGGTAGTCGCAGTGGTTGTGCGTTCCTTCACGCCGTCCCAGTTTGCATCTACCTCAGAGATCTGAACCAAACCGTCATCGCTGGTCGTGGTTTGTTGCCAGCTGCGCTGGCTACCATCCTGATTGTGAATGGTACTTTGGGTTTGAGTGCCACCATTTGCAAGAAGAACGGTATTGGTATTGGAGATGTAATCTTCAACAGTGCTGGCACCAACCCAGTGTTTTGCAATAGATGACAGCCCGTTGGCTTGGGTCCAAAGCGTTTCTTTGGAGATCTGTGCGCCGTCGGGCGCAAAACTTGTGGTGGCCACAAACTGATCGCCAACATCGTTTTGTGTGCTCACGGTTGTTTGGTCAGTATGCCCATCGCCGTTGCTATCGTTTGTCACCGTTGTGACCTTCCGATCCGCGCTGACATCTGTCACGCTGCGTCCTGTCAAGGTTGTACCGTCACCGGCAAAGCTTTCGCGTGTGGTTGTCGTACTGCCATCGGCATTCACAACGGTTATCGTTGTGACCTTTCCGTCGCGTATGCCGTCACCATCGCGGTCCGTTTCAACAGTTGTGCTGAGACCATCTGCACTGGATGTGGTAATCACCTCATTGCGAAGAGAGTTGTCTCCATTACGTGTCGCAACCGTACGTGTGGTCGAGCCATTTGCGTTATTAACTGTTACATCGGTGATTGTACCGTCGGTATCGCCATCACCATCCGTATCAATGGTTGTCGTCGTGGTTAGGCCGTCCGCCGCTGTAACTGAGGTTTGGGTCGCATTGATCGAGCCATCGGCATTACGGCTGTAAGACACCGCAGTGCGATTGCCGGAAACAGGATCAACTGTAACCTCGGACACAAGATCGGTGGCTTCAAACGCACCATTTTGATTGAGATCGACCCAAGTCTGTGAACTCACTTTATCCGCACCAAGGGTGGTCTTGCTCATCCCATTGATCGAGCCATCATTATTGGTCGCGGTCACTGTATTCACGCGACTTCCATCCGCATTGATCACGGTTTGATCAACCGTGGTCAGATCCGTATCACCGTCGCCATCCACATCAGACACAGTGGTTTTGGTCAGCGCATCATCTGATTGCGTATGCGTTGTTGAGCTGCGCAGCGACCCATCGCCATTTTTAACGTCCAGCGTCGAACTTGTTGAACTATCAAGGTTCACCGTGATCGCAGTCTCATTCTGCGTATCAATGTTCCCATCCCCATCCACATCATGGGCAATGGTTTTGACTTTACCATCGGTGGACACCGTTTCCGTTACAGCACTGCGCGTGCTGCCATCATTGTTCAGATGTGTGATGGTTTCGGACCGGCTGCCATCAGGATTCACTACAATCACATGGTTGATGGTCAAATCAATGTCGCCATCACCATCCTGATCAATCGCCTCAGAGCGGGTCAGCCCATCTGCAGAAACAGTTTCCGTGACCTGACGAATGGTGCTGCCATCGCTGGAGCGATCCGTCACGACGATGGTCATGCTGTCATCAAGAGCTGTTGTGCGAACCTCAATCTGGTCAAACCAGCCGCCACCAACGGAATCCCGCTCAATCGTCACCACAAGGCCATCAGCACTGGTACTGGTCACGGTTTGGCTGGTCAGAACAGCGGTCGCCGCATTCGCGCCGGATTTATTGGTCACGGTTTCGGCTTTGCTGCCGTCGCCATTCACCACCGTGACAATTGTCTGGATCATATCCACAACACCGTCACCGTTGCGATCCAGGCTGTTGGTGATCATCAACCCATCCGGGCTGGTTTCTGCCGTCAGAATAAAGGCGATAGAGCCATCGGCGCTATACCCGGTCGAGGTTTCTACGCGATTACCGACCGCATTGGTGCTGACTGCCTTCTCGACCCTGTGCCCAGAAGTGTCGGCTACAAGCATGGTGTCGGCAACCGTTCCCGTGGTGCCATCTGCCCATGTGAAGGTAGATTTACCAGTAATCGTAGATCCATCCGGTAGTTCAATATTGGTCGCATCCGCCGTCAGATCAATTGAGACAATTCCAAGCTGTGTCAGCGTTTTTGCTGTGGTGGATCCATCGGCATTGGTCACCAGAACCTTGAAGTTCGCAAAGGCCGCATCTGAGGCATCGAGTACCCCGTCGCCATTCTCATCAAAGACTGAGGCCAAAGCTTCCATGTCGCTCGTCGCCGTCGGATCCCATTCCGTAAACACATATTGGCGCTTTTCTGTCAGCGCACCTGTGCCATCTGGGTCGTAAAATAAAACCCCGTCTCCAGCACCTACCCATGCCGTCCGGTTCATGAGGCCATCACCGGTGGCATCAACAAACATGGTCGATTTGGAAAGCTCGGTGATTTCTACCCCATTGCCATCAAGATCGAGGATGATTGGCTTGTACTTATCTTTCCAGCCCTCTTTTGAAGCATTTGGATCAGCAGTTTTGCCCGATCCTGTACTTCCACCGCGATCATCGGACTTGCCCTTATCATGAGGGCCACCGCCGCCATCACCACGATCTCTAGGGTGGAGTCCGCCGGTTTGCGCTACCTTCTGATTTATAAAATCTTCACGCAACTCTGCAGCTCTTCGTTCAAGTTGCTCAGCTTTTATTTGATTGCCATCAAGGCGTGCGTTTCGAGCATGACGTTCCGCGACATCGATGTCGTGAAGTGTTTTATCTCGACTTGTCAGGTTGCCGTCACCATCAAAATCACCGCCGGGCTGCCAATCCTCACCAACAAATTTATGACCTTCTGAATAAACAAAATCGAAACCGATTCCATTAAATGTCGGGGCAACTATCGCACCTTCAGGTGTGATTTTATCACCAGCCAGCCACTGGAACCGAGCAAGGTCAATTTTTTCCTGAATGAAAGGTGTCTCATGGAAGTCGAAGTAGGTTTTCCCATCTTCATGAATGAAATTCCCGCTGTCGTTGTGTACGCGTACTCCGCCAGCCACATAGGTATGCAAGGCTTCGACTTCAAAATTATAAGTCTTCCAGCCCTCCTGAACTTCTTCCTTATGGGCGAGGTTCCCTCCGATGGTCATTGTTTTGGTTGTTGCGACCTCAAACAGATCAGCCGTCTCAGCAGAATACCGCAACCACTCACCCGTGACATCAAGCACGGAGCCATCCGCGTCAATTACCCGTGCGCGGCCACCGCCCAGCTTCAGCAGGTCACCGATCTTTGTGAAACCTCCAACCTCATCTAGGAATGCGTGACCTGGCGTGACGTGCAGCACATCCCGCCCATCCACAAATTCAAGTCGGATCATTTCTTGGGTGACGTTTTCGTAAAGCCGAACAACACGCGCAGGCATCAGACCCGATGCACCATCCGCAAACGCTAGAACCTCGTCGCCGACGCGGAGAGCTTCAATGGAGTTCGTCCCTCCATCCGCGACCTGAATGAGCGTATTGGCGGGGAAACAATGAGGACCAGTCGGCTCGAATTCGATATATCCTTGATTGTAATTATTGATAGTAACGCGGCCTACTAAACGCTGACCATTGACTGTAATTATTACAGGCTGATCAACCCAACCCAATGGGTTCGCCAAATCTACGATAATTTCATACGTGCTATTTAAAACAGAATTAACATTACCTGAGGTGAAATCGTAGTTTCCAAAGTCAAAAGAATAGGCGAAATTATCTATGATAAACTCGCCGCTTGGCGTGACTGTGAATGTAGTATTTGGGGAAATGTTAACGGTGTAAGAACCTAATGCTCCGACCGCTGTCCCATTAAGATCACTGTTCCAATATGAGCCAACGTCATAAAAGGTACCATCCAAGTAGGTGTAGTGTTCGAAAGATCTTCCGTTAAGATTGGATTGTTGAGAAATTTGTTTTAATGAATATGTATTCGGCGCTAGATTATGGTTTCCCTCAATGAAATCTTTAACAACTCCAAAAGAAGAAGGTTGTAGATTGGAGAAATTTAGGCCACGATCTCCATCCGTAAGTTTACCAAAAACGTCGTTTGATTCAAAAACAACAGTTGCCTGAGATCTGTTTCCGTTGAAGTGACTCTGTAAGCTTCTTGTCGGCGCTCCATACGAAAAAAAATTATTTGCTGTTGATAATGTGAAATCCGAAATATTCCCGGTCCACACGTTGTTTTTTTGGTCTTTAAGTTGCCATGTCATAATATTGACCTTAGTTTATATTGAAGCCATTTAGGTTTGAAAAATGCATTAACTCACCACATCTATTGAACGAAAACCTGTACTCTTTGCCGATTATCTCAGTGTAAAGAAAAAGTGTTGCCAGATCGATTGGGTGATCTGTGATCTGATCTGCTGGGGGCTCTCGAGATGTAACGTAGCTATTAATTAACTCTAAGTTTGAGCCGTCCCTTTCCAGCCCCAGAAAGCCCAGTTCACTAGGTCTCCCCTTCAAGGCGCGAAGGGCGATTTCTTCTAGCTGAGGCAAATCCGCAATTGAAAGCGACCGGTCACATTCTTTAGAGAGTAACATCGAGAAAAATATAGAACATGCACAAAAAATCAGCACACATATTAGGTTACGGCCTTTATTTTTCATGATCATTACCAATCGGGGAGGTGTTATGGTCACCAATTAGATCAGCTACTGCAAACCACCTAGTGAGGTGTTGCGTCATTTCCCAGAAAAACATGTCTAAAGCTCTCATTTTCTAAATTCCTATTTATTTATACAATATAGTGTAGATGCCTGAGACTACTTACTCCACTCCCCACGCAACAAAATTGGCGCCAGCATTCCTAACTTAATCCTCAATTTTTATTATCATTTAGGCATAGGAAGGAGTTGTCCCGTAAGGAGTTTGCGCGTCCACCGCATGCGTACTGGCTGGGCCAAGAAGTATGATCAGAACCGGATTGAAGGTTTTTTGAATGCTCCGAAGAGGCATTACAACGCTCTCCTTTATTTGTTGAAAAAAGTTACGAAATTGGGATGCTATGAGCCCAGAATTTCGTGATTGATCACCCATTGGATAACGGTGGTCAAGGTAGGTCTGGCTCAAAAGGAGCCGCTGAGCGGGATGCGGCATTGTAAATGAGCATATCCTTCTTCCTAAGTCTGGGAGGTTAAAGGAAATGTCCCGCTGGTAATGACACATCTACACACCATTGAGCTCGCTGAATTTCATAAGCATCGCTCCGCCGCCATCACCTACGCCGTAGGGGGAGAATTCAATTCGAATATATTCAGAAGTTCATCATCTGCATGAGTAAGGTCAATGGCGTATTAACGTATTATAGTTGCCAGCAATCGTACCTACCATTGATCAATAAAAATGCTACACATTTTGCTACACAATAAAAGTTGAGGAATGTATAAATAAGATTTTATAACAAATGTTTGAGTGAATTTTTTGGTTCAGTCAATCGGGCTGTCTGTCCGCCATTTTTACTGGATAAAATGCTGGTTTTGCACATTTGAATTCCGATCCTTTGATTTGGGCTGGCTGTCCGGGATATTCTGTGATCCTGCCTCACGTCCGGCATCAAATCTTCTGCCCCTGATCAGGAGCTCATGACATCGTTCCGCGCCGGACCATCCGGCGCAGGGGAGTGTCGCGGTCGAACAGATGGTGTTTCAACGCGCCTGCCACATGCAGCAGGATTGCTGCGATCAGGATGTTTGCGCCGATGCCATGCACGGCCTCACCAAAACTGGAAAGCGCTTCACTGACGACTGCACGAAGGCCTGTGTCGTCAATATTAGGAGCGACCAGATTTACACCAAACACGTTCAGCCCACGCCCAGCCCCGTAAGCGTCAAACATGCCTGACAGCGGCATAGCGATGGTGGCGATCAGCAGAACCCATTGGATGACGCGAGCCAGCCCGCGTTCCCAGGCTGCCCCTGTGCTGACATTCTCTGGCCAGCCCTTGCGCAGGCGAATTACGACGCGGATCACAATGACCGTAAACAGCAAGATCCCCAGGGATTTGTGCAGCCCGTAAAGCGCGAAATTTTCCATCTGAGTCATATAGATCCCGATGGCGACGACCCCGATAATTCCGAGGCCGACCACCCAGTGCAATATGATTTCTGCATAAGCGATGGGTTCTTCTGACATAGTTTATCTACCTTTTTCTAAGTTAGGTGGACGCCAGAGCGGTCACTGCCCATATTCGCGGGTCGGGTTGCGATACATTGTGTGATAATGGCCTGCGCCCTTTGCGCTGCTGCCGACATTGCCGCCGGTGGACAGCAGTTCGATGATCAGGGTCGGCCCCTGAATCCGCATATAGGTTGGGGTGTTGACCTCATCATTTCCGGTCCATGCAAAGCTGAGCGCATCCATCCCGGCCGCCAGTTCGGCCATGCGTGGGGCGGCATTCTCATTGGGTTGAACGGATACCCATTCCGCGATCGTGTTCAGCAGCAGCGTTTGCTGTTCATCGTTCATATCCGCGGCTGACAGGCCAATTGCCTGCGGAATGACGCCGTCATTTCCCGGGCCTGTCAGCACATCTTCAGGAATACTTCCGGCATCAGCAGTCTTTTGTTGGTTGGCATCCAGCGCGGTAAAGACAGCATAACCCGACAGATGCATGTCACGCACGGCTTCGTAGTCAACACCGTTCAGGGTAAAGACCGCAGGTTCCGTCCCGATAAAGGTCGGCGACATGGTTTCGACCTTATTGCCTTCGATCGAAATATTCAGCGCCAGATGATGTCCGCCAAACTGCCAGCCCCAGGCCCCGTCTGAAGAGGGCGTGCCAAAGATCGACAGCCAGTAGTTTTCCGGGGCCCATTGCAGACGTTCTGCCCGACCATCCGTGCTGAGGAATGCCTCAGCTGCCAGAGCTTCGGCAACTGTCTCATAGCCTTCTTCGCCCAGAGAGGACGACAGGAAAGCAAAAACCAGACTGCGCTGTTCTTCTGACAGCTCATTCAATGAGATGCCGGTTCGGCTTACAATACCTGCAGGCAGGTTCGACCAGCCCGCGCGGGTCGGGCCGTCAATGTCAAACATGAACTGCGCCCGGGTGTGTTCATCAATACTCGCGAGTAACGTCTCAATTGCGGTAAGGGCCGCAGCGCCTGACGCCTCGCCATAGGGAAGGTCATAAGCCGGGATGGGCACGATTTCGCTATGATCATGGCTTGGCGCCTGATGGGCCAAAGCAGGGGTTGCCAGCGTTAGGATTAAGGCGGTTGTGGTGAGGATTTTCATGGGTCAGATGTCCATTTCTGTCTGATCGGGCCAGTGAACCCGAAGGTTTTCGCGAAAGGCGAAGCGTTCAAGATGAGAGCCGATGATCTCTTCAACCCTCTGACGTTGCCCGATTGTTTCGGCATCAACATACAGTTTTAGGTGGTTGCCTTCAGCCTGGGCTGTGGCACGACCATCGGTGAAGTGAAATATGATCAGGCCGTCCCCGTCTTCGACGCGGATCTTATGTGCAAAATGTTTGCTCAACTGGCGAATGTAGTTCGCAGCCTTTTCCGTCGTCAGCAAAACTTGGGAACGTTCAGCCATATGACACCTCGTGTTTTCCATGAGACGCATATATGGATCACTTATTTGATGCACTATTCCCTTTTTTCTGATTTTATTATTCGATATTATGAATGAATGTATCGTTATGCCCAAAGCCTTGTTGCCTTCGTCGCCGTCGGCGAAACCGGCGCTTTCGTCAAAGCTGCTGAACGGCTGGGCGTCAGTCCTTCAGTGATCAGCCACCATATCGCCCGGCTCGAGGATGAAATAGGACAGACACTTGTGCATCGCACGACCCGCAAGCTGACGTTATCAGAAAACGGAAGGCGGCTTTTTGATGTGGCTCAGAAGGGCTTTGGAGCCGTTGAAAGCGCCCTGAACCAGATTGAGGCGGACGCAGAGGACATCGCAGGTGCTCTGCGTATCGCACTGCCGGCTTTTGTCCCCGACCCGGATCTAGAAGCGCGCGTGATGGAATTTGCCCTGCGCTATCCGAATGTCGCCATGACCCTGGATTACACGGATCAAAGGATGGATCTGGTCAAAGAAGGCTATGATCTGGCCATTCGGATTGGGGACATGCCAGCGTCCAGCCTGATGCGCCGCAAGATTGGCGAAGTCACCCACGTTTTGGTTGCGGCACCTGAATTTCTTCTGAAGCACCGCTCAGTACACACGCCAGCGGATCTCGCGCGAATACCGTTTGTTTCAATGGGGGAAATATCCGATACGATAACGATGAAACGTGGTGCTGACACTACGAAGGTTTGCCTCGATATTTTTCAGATGCAGGTCCAGAGCATTCTGGCCGCCAGATCTGCCACATTGGCAGGTGTGGGTCTGGGAAATTTACCGCTTTCTCTGATTGAGGCAGACATTGCCAGTGGACGCCTCATTCGCTTGCTGCCGGGGTGGGAGATGTCAAAACTCACCATTCAGGCGGTTTGGCCCGGCACATCCCGCCGAGGCAGCCTGATTAATCGTTTCATTAACATCATCACAGAGCATCATCTGTAGCATCCAAACCATTTCCCATGCCGACGCAAATTTTCACATCGAGGGGCCATCACCGCTTTTCTAAGCGTTCTTTTTCGCTTTGATTTTTTGGATGAAAAAATCCGCCAACGCCTTGATCCGCCGGGGTTGTGCGCGGGCGGGGGGAATAGCATTTGCAAGGGGATTGGTGGCGGTGCAAATTCAGGTAAGACCTCGACCAGATTGCCCCGGCTCAGATCATCATTCACGTCCAGTTCTGATTTCAGGATGATGCCGTGACCTTGCAGCCCCCATCTCCGCACCAATGCACCGTCATCCGCGATGCGATCGCCCTTCACACGGATCACTTGCGGCGCGGCCATTGATGCAGATGCATTTTTTTGTTGGCTCAAACGTCGGTCAGCGGAAATAGTGAGCCTTCAATGTTGAATTTTGTGTTAGGTTCACACTTCACCTCATGACTTGCTCGTTCTGCGTCATGTGATTGGATAAAAACCGTGCAATACTGGAGATGGATCGCCTTGCTTCTGGTATGCGGTCATCCCACTCGAAAACATGCCATAAGCTCTCCCAAACGTGCAGATCAACAGTTACGTTGTTGTCACGTAGAACGTTTGCAAGCCTGACGGACTGACTTAGCAATAAGTCGCGCGTGCCGGTTGTAATGACACATGGCGGGAAATTCTCATCAAATGTACCATTGATGGGCGAAATTTCGGGGTCTTCCGGATTTTTTCCGTTGGCGTAGTGGCGGGCTGAAACCTCCACGTCTCTTCTTCTTATCGTTGGGTCACGTCCGTCATTGGCGGTTAAACTGTCGCCTGAGTTGGTTAAATCACACCAGGGAGACAGAAGAGCGGCGGCACTGGGTAACCTGAGGCCTTCCTTTTGTGCGCGCAACATCAGCGACAGCGCGAGGTTTCCGCCTGCGGACTCGCCGATTATCGCAAAAGGCGCCTCTGCAATCGCGCGATACACCGCGAATGCGTCGTCAATTGCGGCAGGCCAGGGATGTTCAGGGGCGAGGCGGTAATCAGGAATAATAACTGTTGCGCCAGTCAATGCGCAGAGCGGCGCAACAATTGCCATATCCTCAAAAGGGCCACCCTGAACAAAACCTCCTCCGAACCCATACAGGATAGGCCAAGTGGAGCGTTTTTCAGGAGGGTGCACCAACATGCAAGGCGTACCGCCTATCGTTTTTCTTTCGGTTGAGACACCAGTGGTACGGATCGCGCGATCTGCTATTGGGGCCATATAGGCCCGTGTTTCATCACGCAATTTGGGCAGGTTCCCGGACGAACGATCAGAAAAGGGCGCAGGAGTATCCGCCAAAATACGTGCCGCTTCTGGATTTAAAGTTTTTGGTGTACTCAAAGGAAGTTCCTTTTTGGGGTGCGGCTATTCATTGATAATGATGCCTGAACCGAGAGGATTAGCCAATTAATTATGGCCAACTTATAAATAATAGTCCTCCCCCCTGTGTTGCGATTTAATAATACCATCAGCCGACTTTCGTGCAGCATGCAGCATGGCTGACTTCGGGCGCTCGTTAAGCTGGCGCGCGATAGCGCTGAGTTTCGCTTTTGCTCCCTATCAATGCATGATCCTATTTTATTCCCACGCGGGATTTTAAAATTTTGCGCGTTCTTGCGGAATTGATGGGCGGCAAAAACCCAAGGGTCATGCGCCCCATTATCCCCTGTTCAAACACGGATTTCGGATTTGAAAAGGCCTGAAAGCCTACTTTTCCGCCCTTATAGCGTCCCATGCCACTTTGGCCGACCCCGCCAAAACCCATGGTATGGGATCCTGCATGCATCAGAAAATCATTCACGGTCACACCGCCCGAACTTGTTTCGGCAAGCACCCGATGAATGCTGGCGCGGTCCTTGCCATGCACATAGAGCGCAAGCGGCTTTTCCCTGGCATTGATAATTTCAAGGGCATCATCCAGTGAGCGATAGGAAAGAACCGGTAAAATCGGGCCAAAGATCTCTTCGCGCGACAGGCGCAGGTCAGGGGCAGGGTTCACCACCATCGTCAGTGGGAATTTGCGGGTTTTGGGATCTGGCAGGGCTTCTCCCTTGGGGATGACCTCAATGATTTTACTGCCGCGCGCGCGGGCCTCGGATATATAGCTGTTGAGCCGATCAAAGGCATCATCCCCGACCACGGAGGTATAATGATCATTGTCCAGAATCGTTGGGTAGACCTCTCGGGTGGCCTCCTGCGCCAATTCCAGGAAACGGTCCATCTGTGTTTCATGCACCAAGGCATAATCACCTGCGATGCAAACCTGCCCACCATTAATCAGGCGTGTCTTGATGGTTTTCCGGGCGACCACTTTAAGATCGGCATCCTGCAACACAACCACGGGGGATTTTCCACCAAGTTCCAACAAAACCGGGGTCAGGTTCTGGGCCGCAGCCGCCATAATATGACGCGCCGTTGCGGCCCCACCGGTAAAGGCCAGCATATCCCAGGGTAGTGCTGCGGAAAACCTGGCAACTTCCAGATCCCCGGTCACAACCGCAAGCTCGGAAGGGTCGAAATATTGCGCCACTAAACGCGCCATCAACGCACCCGTGCGCGGCGTTGCTTCTGGAAAGCGCATCATCACAGAATTGCCCGCGCCAATCGCATCGATTGCAGGATCAAAGGCCAGCGTGATGGGGGCGTTGAATGGCGTGATCACCCCGACAACCCCCAATGGTTCGTGCATAATATAGGTCTTTTGCCCGAATAAACGCATCACCCCATCACCGGGTTTTTCGGGCTTCATCCATGCTTTTAGTTTCCTGCGGATGACCTGCACATTGGTAATTGGCGACATGATATCGCCCATAAAAGCCATGTCGGTGTCGCGCGTTCCGAAATCCTCTTTCAGGGCCAGGATCATCTCTTCGTGGTTTTCATGAAACAGCTTTTCCACACGGTTCAAACGATCAATCCGTACCTCATAGGATACCGATTTATTGCCGCGATAGTTGCGTTTTTGCAGGTCAAATATGCGCTGAATATCGTCTTTACGATCCATTTTGGGACGTCCTCAGGTTGTGGGGCTCTTTGTGAAAAGCAGATAATGAACCGACGGTCACTTGATAAGAGACCTCTGGTTTTTTATTTGTCAGGACACATTACTCACGGAGGCAACCCATGAAACGATACATGAAACAGCCGACTGGAAAACTTTGGGTTGATACATTTTTCGCGCGGAAGACCGCGCATAAATATCCGAAACAAGATCTCACCGGTAAGACGGTGATCTTCACCGGCGGGATGGGGCGTCTTGCAGTGGAACGATTTGCGCAAATGGGGGCCGATATTTGCCTTATTGGGCGCAGTCTGCAAAAGACCATGGACATTATAAATGAGATGCAGCTCACTGGATACAAAGGAAAATTTCACGCGATTCAATGCGACTTGGGTGACCTTACACAGGTGCGCGGGGCCGCAGGCGATGTGTCTCAGAGATATGGGAAGATTGATTTTCTGATCAATTGTGCAGGCGTCAACCTTGCGACGCGCAGCCTGTCACCCGATGGGTATGAGGTGAATTTTTCGGTGAATTATCTGGCGCCTTTCTTACTGACGGAATTGCTGCTGGATCGGATCAAAGCGACACCCAATGGGCGGATCCTTCATCTGGCCTCGGCCACGCAAGAGGTCGCGAAATTGCATCTGGATGATTTGAACCTTGAGCAAAACCCATGGTCTATGTTGGCATCTTATGCGCAGGCAAAGCTATGTGTGATCATACATGGGCACGATCTAGCAGAGCGGTTGGAGGGCAGTGATGTGACAATCAACAGTCTGAATCCGGGTTATATCCGCAGCAATCTGACACGTCATGTAAAGGGGTTTGAGCGGGTGTTTACCAGTTTGTTCGGGCGGCTGGCCGCGCCGACATGGGTTGGGGCAGAGCGCATTGTCGCGGCTGCGTTGGATCCCCGGTACCAGGCGGCGTCAGGCGCTTATATCTATGAGGACATGCTGCTCAGCCCAAACCCCATTGCCCTTGATGGTGAAAAACGGGCGCAGTTGATGCAGATCAGCCGTGAAATGACCCAGCTGGATGTGAAAGGGTGCCAGGGATGACATTCCTGGATCATGCGATTGAATGGCTTCGCAATGAGGCCTTTGAGATGTCGTTGCTCGCTTGCGCTGGTGTTGTGATCCTGATCATCGCTGCGGCTTTGTGGCGTTTTGCACCGAATCCGATGGGGCAGGCACTGCCAATTCCGCTGGCAATCATTGCGATGCTCTTTTTGGGTGCAGGACTTGGCGGGACCTTGGGCACCCCCGCTAAGATCGCAACATTCACCGAGGCCTATGCGCTGGATCCGCGGGCCTTTTTATATGCTGAAAAGGCGCGGGTTGAGGCATTTCAGATCTTATACACCTATACAATAATCGGCGCGGCGATTGCCTTTGCCATTGCTCTGATGCTTTTCGCGGTTTCGGAACAGGCCATGTTGCGTGCAATAGCGATTTGTCTTGTTTTTCTTGGCCTGTCGGGTCTTGTGATTGATATGTTTTCCAAAGAGAGATCAAACCGCTACTATGGGGCCATCATGGCTGAGGTTTCGCAGTCTGAACATCCATAGATGGAGGCATCCATGTCATTTCAACGCGCCCGACAAGCGGATCAAATCGCAGAGCGCCGCAGTGCTATTTTGCAAAGTGCCCGGGATTTATGCGCTGAATTTGGCGTTATGGGCTGGTCGTTGAACGAATTGGGGCGGCGCGCAGATGTCACAAAATCCAATCTCTATCGCTATTTCGAAAGCCGCGAAGAGATTTTGTTGGTTTTGATGCATGAGGAAACCCATAAATTCGCTTGCGACTTCGCGGCGAGAACTAAAAACCAAAAGATGACGGTGCCCGAACTCAGCGCGCTACTGGCTGACTTTTATGCCAGACAGCCTATGCTGTGCGATCTGCTCTGCGTGTCATCTTCGATCCTTGAACATAATATTGAATTGAAAAAGATCCGCGATATTAAGATGGCCGGATTTGAAGATGCCCAAGTGGTAAACCACGCGATTTCCAGCGTCCTGGAGAATATCTCAGAGGCACAGGCCGCAAGGATCAGCCTGTTTTCCGGCATCGTGGTCGCAGGGCTTTGGCCCATGACGCGCCCGAATGCCCCCGCACAACAATTGGCAACATTTGATGGGTTTGAAGGCATGGCGATGAGTTTTCAAGGTGAACTCTCTGAGCTGCTTGAAGCGCAAATCTCAGGGTTCACAGCCAATCAGAACTCCCATATTGCGGCGTCAAAGCGTTCATAAAGAACGCAACGTGGCTGTCTTGTTCAGGCTGTGAAACCTGCGCCTAGTTTTGTCTTGTTGCGACCGCGTCTAATTCAAAACGACAGCTTTCTGACAATGGGGACATCGCTGCAAGTTCGGGTGCTACATTGAAGATCATTAACGCTGAAATATTGGCCTGAGTCTCGCTGATCAGGCTTATGGAGAATGTCGTTCGGGTCGCTATTCCTCCTTCATCAAGATCTGCCCCCACAGCCTGCCATGAGTTCGTTCCCGATGATTGCCAGCCGCTGTGAAACCCATTGTCCGAGATCAACTGCCCTGGCGTAAATGGTGCCTGTATCTGTCGTAGGCCACTGGACAGATAGCGATTGGAAAATGCACCGGCCTGAGATGTGGCAGCCGCGGGGCAGCCCGTCGCCCTTGTGTCTTTCAGTGCGATGCTCCAGTTTCCGGAACTGCCTGACGTGACGGATGCCGTGGAGATTTCTGGAACCTCGGCTTGCTCCAGGGCACAGTGTTGCATCGCGGTGGTTAAATCATCTTCCATCCAGCGTGGCTCGCCTACATAGTTAAAATACAGGGCGGTTTCCGCTCCTTCCGGCGCCGCCAGTCCATGGGTTTGTTGCAGATAGTCTATGGTCTGGCCTGTTTGCCCAGTGGTAATCCCTGAATCGCCACAGAAGAAATAGGGTGTGTCGGCTTCCTGACAGGCGACTGGCCCTGGCATATTTGCGGTTAAATCCAGTCTCTCACAATGACCTGGGGGAAGCGTTTTCTCATGCTCACGACAGATTACATTGGCCTGATGGAGACCACGCACCCATTGACCTGTATTGGCGGTATCTTTCTGGGCATTCGGAGCCACAATGAGCAACAAGGCAGCCGCATTTGGACGTGCCTCTGCCAGGTTGTGCAGAAGATTAAATTCATATGTTGAAATTGTCGTCTCAATGCGAACGGCACTCCCACTGTAGCAGGTATAGTATTCAGCTTTGGCTGGGAGAGCCGCCAAGAGGGGCAGAAATACGGTGGCCATCATTAGATTTTTCATAATATTCACCTTTCAATCAATGGTCTGGAAGCAGTGAATGGCTTTGACGCAGCATGTCAAAGCCCGCAATGATGGCCTCTGGCGCATCCGATCTGGCGCAGAACTGCCCGCTGTCACCTGCGAGACAGACGGTGTCTGCTGGTGGTGTGCCTTCTACATGCCAGGTGATTGCATCCCGCCCATCGGCATCAATGGCAATCACGCCGCCGTTCCCTGCACGCACGGGCGAGCGATAACGCCACCCCTGCGGGAGCGCAAAGCTGTCGCGGTATTCGGAGTTGGCGTAGTAACAATATGCCTCGGTACAGGCGGGGGTAAACCCTTCGCCAATGATCGCAGCTTCGCTGTCGGAGATTGGGGCTTGTGATCCCGCGCGCCGCATTTCAATGAAAATGCTGGCATCGTCATGGCCAAGGGGCAGGGTTCCCGCAAAAACATTCCCGGACGCATCCGCGCTTAGCAGACTGGGCAATGCGCCTTGCGGGGTGTCCAGCTGCAACCGGATCATATTGATCCCGCCGGACGGTTTCATGATCACATGTATATCCGCCGTACCGTCACCGATTTCACCCGCTGCCAGTTGCATCACCGGCCCCGTGGCGCGTGCGCCCTGTGGGAGGTGGTCCAGTGACAGGCGCAACCAGGGGCGCTGGGTGCTTTCATTGATGATTTCCCATTCTCCCTGGAGTGCGCCGTGTTGCTGATCTGGCGTTTCCGGGGTGCCTGGGATCGCGCCTTCTGGTGATGCCTGGCTGGTATCTGGCCGCAGCATAATATGCAGAAGTTTCGGGTTTTGGTGATGGCCCAGAACGGCTTCCCAATTGTCCGTATTTTTCACCGGGCGCATGGCACCGGAATATTCGTCAGGATGATTGCCAAGGCTCACCCAGCCATAGGCTGGCGTTCCATCCGCGTTCACCTGGGTGGTGACAGAAATATCGACGTCCTCACCAACAGGGAGATTGGCCGGATCAAGCGGCGTTCCGATGGTCACGCGGGCCTCGCTGAATTGTTCATTCTGAATGGAAGATGCCAGATTGACCTGACCGATCTCATTCATCGTCGCGCGATCAATGATCGTCCAGGCCCCGGTAAATACGGGGACAATTTCTGAAGGCGTGCCTTCTTCGCCCATGTAAAGAAAGTGGTGATCGCGGGACATCTGCTGGTTGTTATGGTCACCGGCACGCAATTCACGCATCCAGGTGTTCATCAGGTTTCGTTGTGCATGGGTATAAGCATTGGCGTTTATTACAGTGCAGATGCGGTCTGGCTGGCTGACGTCATCAGCCTGGGCTTCGCAATCCAGCATTTCATCAGACAGCATTGCTATTGGGTTGACCACGACCCATTCACCATTGGTTACATTCACCAGTTCCAGGTTCAGGTGGCCATTCACAGCCCCTGTTTCCATCAGGCCAAAGTTCTTCAGCACCGGAATATCGGTCAGGCCAAGGGATTCAAAATTGAAGGTGCAGCGTTCGTCATAACAAATATATACGGCGTCCAGGATTGCGCGGTTTCGTCGTGCGTCGGCATCTGCTGTGGCAGGCAGATCGGCGTGGACGTCTGCGGGCAGGGCCGGGCTTTGTTCACGGGATGTCACCGCGGCGGGCTGCATCAACGCATGCATTTTCAGCCAGCCCTGTAACAGATCCTGTTGCTGCACCAGCGCCGGATCCGGCATGTTTGTGATACACATCAGATGTGCGGGTTCACCGGTGGCCGTCTCGCCGGTTTCAGCAAGTCCTTCACATGTGGAATGCCCCAGATGCAGAAGGGATCCGGCGGGATCCGCCATTGACGGGTTTAATTCAAGCGTACCGTTTGAGCCTTTGTGGTGGAATGCCACATAGGGAACGCCACCTTTCAGAACACCACTGCGATGCAGTGTAATGCCCTGTAGAACAGGCATCGGAAAGCCGTCTTCAAAACCAGGAATGGGTTGGGAGCAGGCCGGGGCGACACAGTCAAACCCGATTTCGGTGGTCTCAGACGTCTCCCATAGCGCAATATTGTTAACCATTCCCGGGTGTGAATTCAGATGCTCATCCAGGATATGAATTTGCATATCGTTCTGGCTGAATACGCCGCCACCAGCGTTGGTATCTGCAGGTGGAACAACCGCATCTGCGTCATCTTCCTGCACGACGGCACCCACGTTGATCTGCCCAAGATCAACCAGCTGCTGATCCCCATTGGCGTCATAATAACTATAGCTCAGGTCATATGCGCCATCGGCATTCGGCAGAGGCAGCATCGGACCTGTAGGTGTGTCGAGACTTTGCAGACTAAAACGGCCCAGTTCGGTGCCATTTTGGCTGAGGATCAACTGGTTACTCTGATAGACATGCCCCGTAACCGAAACAGGCAACTGACCACCGGTCTGACCATTGCGCACGCCCGTCCAGCCGACTTGCGGCGCCTCAGTAAATTCCACCGGGAACACGGCGATCGGTGCGTCATAACCTTTCTGAACCCGGATCTCGTAGGTTCCGGCACGTTCCGGTGCGACCAGCCAATGGGGCGTGACACCGGTTGGGTTGCTGCCAAAGCGGGTTTCCCAATCGATGCGCTCTTCTGTGCGCGGGTCAATCAATGCGACTGTATATTCGGCATTTGGCTGAAGTGGTGCCGTTGCGTTCAGATAAAAGACATTTTCGGTGCCCATGGCGTAAGGCCCGTGATTGGGCATTGTGAACCCGGTCGCGTGGGCTGTGAAAGGCACATCGATCGTTTCGCCTTCATTCGCAGGGCTGACCTCCAGGCTGCCGTGGCCTTCTGCTGATATTGCTTCGATCAGCCAGACGCCATCGGGCAATTCTGCGGGCAGTGCCGTCAGGATTTCAGCCGCATCTTTGCGCGACCCAATGATTATCACATCGCCCGTTTCTGTGTTGGTTGCGCGATAAGTCAACTGACCTGGCCGGGATGTCCCTTCGGTTGTCGAGATCCCGACATTCAGTGAAAAGACACCGCTGCTGGCCTCTTGCACCGGTTCCGGGGCTGCGATGTTGCGCAAAGCATCCCCCAGACCATTGGCGTCACCCGCGTCAAAATACTGCCCGCCGGTGTTATCGGCCAGACATTGCAACTGTGCGCGCGCTTCGGGATCGGTCACGTCAAAGCCAACCACATGGGCTGTGAAATTCACGCCAAGACGTTCCAGTTCCGCGCCAACCGCACATGGATCTGCAGAACAGGTTTCGCGGCCATCGGACACAAGAACCACCGTTGCGCTGTCTTCGGTAAAGCGTAATGTTTCAGCCGCCAGACGCACGGCATCCGACAGGGGTGTTTTTCCGCGCGGCGTAAGCTGGTTCACAATCTGGCCCAAAGCTGCGCTTGACCCGGGCGCAGGTTCTGAGATCAGTTCGATATCTGAACAATCCCCCTTGCGCCGGTGCCCATAAGCGATCAGCCCGGCATTCACATTGCCCGCGTTCCAATCGGCGGAAATGGTGCTGAAGGCGTCGCGGGCGATTTCGATTTTCGTGACGCCATCAATCTGCCCCCACATGGACCCGGAGACATCAAAAACGACCATAACATCGGTGTCGGCGGTCTGCGAATAGGCCGGGGGAACCAGGGCGGTGCAAAGACTAAGAGACAGGGGGAATATCGTGCGAAAGCTCAGTGGCATCGTGACCTCATTAAATACGTAACTCAACAAATACGGCATAATAGCATGTATTTGCGGTTTCTCAAAATGGTGCGGGGGGATGCGGGCAGCCGGGATTGTCTTGTGGCCCTGGCTGCCCGCACCATAAATTAGTTCGTCATTTCAAAAGTGATATTAAAATTCTTATAGGTTTCATCATCAATCATGGTGCCTTCCCCGGATGCAGGGCTGGCCTTCAGAATGATGGCGTTTTGGTTCAGCTCGTCCGTCATCATCAGGCGAACAGTCAGATCTTCCGGCCCGCCATAAACGGACCGGATTTCTTTGTTCAGGTCTCCTCTGGCGCAATCTTCGCCTGCATCAAGCAGCGGGCAAATCGCCGGGAAGGTTCTGAACTGGCCGCTCAGGTTTTCATTGCTATCGTCAAGAATATCCAATGCGATAATCTGTTCGCCCCCGGCGGAAACAGTCCAGGTGCCCTGCATAGGTCCGCCAGGTTCAGCTTCACGCGCTTGACCGATGGGTTCGCTCCCGTCAGGTGCGGATGTCATCAAAACACCAATCACAGAGTCGGGGGAGGCAACCGCAAGTTCCGCACAACTGTCACCACCTGACCGCCGCGTGCATGTTGGTTTCACAACAAACGTCTGAACATCATCGCAATCGACAGCCATCAGCCCGGTGTCTGACGCGACAGTTTCACCGTCATTCACAACACCAATATAGTGGCTGTTCAGGGGGGATGCGTCACCAATCGCACCGCTAACAATATCGCTGAAAGATCCGTCATCCAGCACCGGCGAAAACGCGACCTCAAGCGCAATATCAAACCCGGTTTCGTTTTTGACGGACATCCCCAGATCACAGCGGTCCAGGGAATAAACGTCAGGATCTTTCTCTCTGTTGGCCATTGAGGTGATCTCAAAAATCAGATTTTCCGCGAGTGTCGGGGATGCAATCACTGATAAAACAGCGGCGTATTGGATTGCTTTCTTCAAGCGAACCTCCTGTAGGTACACGTTTTTTAAGGCCGGGCTGACCCGAAATTGCAAATCACGACGCCTTGTGTCAATCTAAGGAAAACCATAGGTTTACGACTTTGAACGCGCCAGATTTTGACACGCTCTGTGAATACATACCCCAACAAACCAGTGTTGAAGGGGTATGGAGCCTTGCGACCGAATACTATGCCGGCCTTGGCATTGACGGGCTGCTTTATGCGGATTTAAAGCCGCAAAAGCTTACGCTTATGACCAACCTTAGTCAGGATTGGACCACGCATTATACCGACCAGGATTACGTGAAGGTGGATCCGTTCTTCCGGTATTGCTGCAACAGTTATGCTGCGTCAGACGTCGGGCAGGATTGCATTCTGCATCACAGCTATATGACCCCGGCTGAAAAGCGATTTATCCTGGATGCGGGTGAAACGGGATTGACGGCGGGCTTTGTCAGCCCTTTGCGTGCGAAATCGCAAAATGGTCTGGCCGGGTGGAATTTCCTCAGCAGTTATGGGCGGGCGCATGTTAACAATCTTCGCCACAGGCATGAAAATGAAATGCGCCTGATCGGCCATATGGTGCATCAGCAGATATCGCAGGTGAACCTGTCCGAGGCTGATGAGGCGACGCAGTTAACCTCCAGAGAGACTGAGGCGCTTCAGTGGACGGCCCGCGGGTTGCGCACAGATATGATCGCCGCAAAAATGAACCTGCGCCCGGTGACGGTTGAGCTACACCTGCGCAACGCCCGTACAAAGCTAAGTGCGAAAACCCGGGATCAGGCCGTGGCCATTGCGCTTGTCGCGGGGCGTATATCTTTGTGATATATGTGTTGACACCGGCGGGTGAAATTACATGTCGGGCAGGGCGAGTTTTACCCAGAAATCAACACCATGCGCAATTGCGGCATCATTGAAGTCATACGACGGATTGTGCAGGGGCATTGCGTGGTTTCCTTCCAGGCCGTTCCCCATCAGAATGAAGGCACCAGGCCGATGTTTCAGAAATTCCGCAAAATCTTCAGAAAAGCCAACGCGGCCAAAGCTGTCATTTAGCGTACCAATTGTCCGGGCCGCATTTGCGATGCGCTGTGTGGCGGTGGCATCATTGACCAGCGGCCGGAATGATGTGGAATAATCCACTGCGCCCTGTGCCCCCTGGGCGATGCAAACACCTTCGACAATCGCGCGCATTCTCTGTTCAATCGTTGTAGACACTGCATCTGAAAACCCACGGCAATCGCCGCGCAGGGTCACATTGCCGGGCAGGATATTGCGGGCACCATCTGTCAGAAATTCCGTCACAGAGACCACCCCATGTTCCGAGGCAGGCAGTGAACGTGAAACAACAGATTGCAATTGCAGGACAATGGCAGATGCCGTCACAATGGGATCAACACCTTTGTCAGGCATCGAAGCATGTCCGCCTTTGCCCTGAATGCGGATTTCGAAGTTATCCTCAAACGCGCAGAAGGGGCCGGGCTGTGTCGCAAAGTGACCCGGGGCCATGCCTGGCATATTGTGCAGGCCATAGATCGCCGTCATGGGAAAACGTTCAAACAATCCGTCACGGATCATCGCTTTGGCGCCGTTTCCGTTTTCTTCATCGGGCTGAAAGATGAAGTGGATGGTGCGTTTCAGTGTGGGATCTGCCGCCAGTTTCAAGGCGGCCCCCAGCAGCATCGTGCTGTGACCGTCATGACCACAGCCATGAAATTTGCCTTTTGTGACGGAACGCCAGGGCAGATCATTTGCTTCTTCAATTGGGAGCGCATCCATATCGGCACGAAACCCGATGGCGGTCTCATCCGGGCCACGGTTCAGGGTGGCAACAAGCCCTGATCCGCCCAGACCGCGGGTCACTTTTAGCCCGGTGCTTTCAAGTGCTGCGGTGATGCGGTCTGGCGTTCGTGTCAGATCAAAGCCAATTTCGGGGTGCGCATGCAAATCCCGGCGAAAAGCAGTGAGATCGATCATGACTGAACAGCCCCTTCCGACAGAATGACAAGCGGACTTTCAGCATTTTCCATCAGACAAGCGCAAAGCCCGGCAGCACCTGATGCAGAGGTCGGGATGCCAAGGCTTTCCGCCTGTTTTACCGCCTCCGCCGCTTGGGCATCGCTGATGGTAACCCAGGCGTCCGCATAGTCCTGCAGCACTTCAAGCGCCAGCATTGATGGCGTTTTGCAATCGAGGCGTCCCATGTCAGACACCGGACCTTCAACCGTCAGAATACGGCCTGCGGCGGCGCTTTCTTTCAGGCAGGGGGCCGCAACAGGTTCGACAACAATGATCTTTGGCTGAACTGTCCAGGTCTCGCGAATGACCGAAGCAACGGCCGCCGCAAGGCCGCCGACACCGGCTTGCAGGTAAACATGGGTGGGCCAGGTGCCAGAGGCTTCCAGCGACTGACGCATTTCTTCCGCGATAACCGTGTAACCTTCCATCACAAGGCGGGGTGGTTCAGTATACCCCGGCCAGGACCCATCCGCGAGATGGGTTGCCCCGCTGCTGTCCGCGTCTGCAATGGCGGCGGCGACGCTGGCTTCGTAATCATCGCCGGATCGCACCACGTCCGCACCTTTGTCTTTCAGGCGCATGGCAAAATCTTCAGGAACAGTATGGGCAAGATGAATACGGGCCTTTGCCCCAAAAAGGCGGGCACCTGCCGCAACCGCCATCCCGTGATTGCCGGCACTGGCACAGACAAATGTCATCCCGGACGCAACATCTTTCACCGCATTGTCCAGGAAGGCTTCGGGCGCGATAGAATGGCTGACCTCGGCTTCGATCAGCCGGGCCACCGCATAGACACCACCCAGCGCCTTAAAGGCCCCAAGGCCCATCCGGTTGGTTTCGTCTTTGATCAGAAGCGAACGCCCCTGAAGCATATGGGACGTCAGGGGGCTGGGTTTATATGCAGGGCAGGCTGTCAGCAGTGAAAGCGCCCGTGAGGCGTCGGGTTTAAAAGCATGTGTCATGCAGAGAACTGTACCAATGCGCTGTGATGAATTATGATCATTTGGGGGTGATTTGTGGGAAAGTTTCTCACACAGCGGGGATCTGATATGAAGTTTGATCAATATGACAGGATATTGCTGCGCCGGATGCAGCTTGACGCAAAACCGGGTCTTGAAGCCCTGGCCGCAGAAACAGGCCTGTCTGTGGCTTCTGTACAGCGGCGGCTGAAGGCGATGAAAGCGGCGGGGGTCTTGGTGTCGGAAGTTGCGATTGTCGACCCGAAGAAACTGGGCGTCGCCATGAGCTTTGTTGTCATGGTGGAAATGGAACGTGAACGCCAGGACCAGCTGGACGCATTTTCGCGCCAGATCCAGGCAGAGCCGATGGTGCAGCAATGCTATTACATCACGGGGGATGCGGATTTTTGCCTGATCTGCACAGCCAGGGATATGGATGATTTTCAGGAACTCACAAAACGTCTGTTCTTTGACAATTCAAATGTGCGCCGTTTCCGGACATCGGTTGTCATGGGACGTAAGAAAGTCGGGCTGAGCATCCCTGTAGACGACCCGGATGAGACCTGATGTGGCTTACGCACATGGTACGGGGAAAGCTTCTGCAAGTGCATTTCTCATCAAAATGCCACCGCTGAGATGTCTCCGTTCCGGGGGGAAAGTTAACCCGGGAATGCACCGTGTGTTTTCTCATAGCCGCCTGATTAAAACCGGCACACCGATCATGTGCCATGTACGGTAAATGAATGATGTCCAGTCTTGAAACCATCAGCAGAAACAGCCCGTCTTATAACTGCACAAGATTACATGGTAAGTATCTGCCTGGGCAAACAGCATGCAGCCCCCATACAGATTTTCGGCTGAAGGTAAGAACCGCATGAGAATAAGATCAGGGTTATTCTATAGTCTTCTGTTGATTGTTTTCCCCGCAATTGGCAGCGCAGAAAGCCTGAATATACAATATTCACTTGGCTCAAACTGCACTTTCGCGGCTTACACCGAGCATTCAGATGCAAGTTCTGAACTTTACGGCGTTATGGTGCCGCATTTTTGTCATTTCGAATTGGATGAAAAAACACTTATTGACCCGTTTGCCTTTCAGGAGACGGAACGGGCCGATCTCAACAGCCCATATGCAGTCATTTATGCGGACGCACGACGGGGTGGCCAGATTTCCCACATCTTTTATCATCCCGGACTAGTCAGATTTGAGGATGGCACAATACGCGAAACCGATGATCAAAGTGCCGAGGAAATACAACGCATATTTGAAAATGCGGTTCAGACAAGCAACTGCGATCCACTCACAGATCAGTTAATCTGCGAGTATAACAATAAGCATCACGGTCTGAACAACATCTGTGTCGACGAATAAGTCAGGCAATCAAGTGAGATGGAGCGGGTGAAGGGAATCGAACCCTCGTATTCAGCTTGGGAAGCTGCTGCTCTACCATTGAGCTACACCCGCGTTACCTACGGAGTATGACAGCTTCCAGAGAAGGTCAAGTAACCGCTGGCAAAATAAAAGCCCCCGAAACGGGGGCTTTATCTGTGTTATCCGCGACGTCTGCGGCGGCGACCACCGCCATCGCCGCCACCGGTGTTGAAGTTCACATCCGGCAGGGTGACATGGGTTCCGAGGATCGGGAAAGGATCGGATGAATTCGGGATCGCACTGGCGTTGACGAAATGGCTTTGGAAGCTGGGCTCTACTGCGGTTTCGATCTTGATGATATTGCGAACGATTTCCTCAATCTCACCACGGGCGGCGACGTTCAGAAGCGCGATGCGCGCCCCTGTACCGGCGGCGTTGCCCGCGCTTGTGACCTTGTCGATTTCGCAATCCGGGATCATGCCCAGAACCATCGCATGTTTCGGGCTGATATGGGCACCAAAGGCACCGGCCAGAACGACGCGATCCACCGTGTCTGTTCCGAATTTATCCATCAGCAGGCGTGCGCCGGAATAAAGCGCGGCTTTCGCCATCTGGATCGCACGGATGTCAGGGTTGGTGACCGAAATCACCGGGCCGCCCTCGGCAGAACCATCCCAGAGCATGTAGGAATTGGTGCGACCATCAAGGAAACAGCGGGGCGTGCCAACCTGTTCGGCAGAGCCAATCAGGCCGGAGGCATCCAGGATACCGGCCATGCGCATTTCGGCAACGGCCTCAATGATGCCGGACCCGCAGATGCCGGAAATGCCGCTGGTGGCGACAGATTCAGCAAAGCCAGGTTCATCAGACCAGATCTCAGATCCGATCACGCGGAAGCGGGGTTCTTTGGTGTCGGGGTTGATTTCCACGCGTTCAATCGCGCCCGGGGCCGCGCGCTGACCAGATGAAATCTGCGCGCCTTCAAAGGCCGGACCGGTGGGCGAGGAACAAGCGTAGACCGTATCCTTATTGCCCAGCTGAATTTCCGCATTGGTGCCCACGTCAACCAGCAGAACCAGGTCTTCGGATTTATCCGGTGCCTCGGACAGGGTCACAGCGGCGGCATCCGCCCCCACGTGGCCTGCGATAGACGGCAGGATATAGGCGCGGGCAGATGGGTGGATGGTCAGGCCAAGGGTGGAGGCCCGGACGGACAGGGCTTCGGATGTGCAAAGCGCGAAGGGCGCCTGACCAAGTTCATAAGGATCAATGCCCAGGAAGAGGTGGTGCATCACCGGGTTCATCACAAAGACCACATCCATGATCTGATCTGTGCCGATTTCAGCTTCAATCGCGATCTGGGTGAACAGCGCATTCATACCTTCGCGCACCGCGCGGGTCATTTCGGCAGCGCCGCCTTCGTTCATCATGGAATAGCTGACGCGGCTCATCAGATCTTCGCCGAAACGGATCTGCGGGTTCATAATGCCGGAAGACGCCACAACTTCGCCGGTGGTCATGTCACACAGATGCGCCGCGATGGTGGTGGATCCAAGGTCAACAGCAAGGCCGTACAGAGGCGTTTCGGTATAGCCGGGCCAGACCTGAAGAATGGCAGGTTTCTCGGCACCGGTGCCTTCTGTGATGCCGGTTGAAACCGCACAGGTGACTTTCCAGTCGCCTTTGCGCAGGATTGGTTGCAGGGTTTGCAGAACATGAAGGTCGGCATCTACACCTTTGATACCAAAGTTTTTCTCAAGCGCCTGGCGCAGGCGTTCCAGATCACCGGACGGTTCATGCATATCGGGTTCTTCAACCTCAACATAGTACCGGCGTACGGCGGGGTTGATGGTGATGTCACGGGCTTCGGCACGTTTGCGGACCACCTGACGGTGCACCTGGCTGCCGGCGGGCACGTCGATCACGACATCGGACTGAATGGTCGCCTGACACCCCAGACGACGGCCTTTTTGCAGGCCGCGTTTGTCATCATAGCGCTGTTCAACTTTGTTGAATTCAGACAGGGCGTCATCCGCCACGGTCACACCATGTTTCGGGAATTCCCCGAAGGATGGTTCAACCTGACATTTGGAACAGATCCCACGCCCGCCACAGACGGAATCAAGGTCAACACCCAGCTGCCGCGCTGCGGTCAGAACCGGGGTTCCCTCTGGGAAATGTCCGCGTTTGCCGGAAGGGGTGAAAATGACGAGCGGATCATTGGTGTTTTCGGTGGTCATACTGGCCTGCCTGTAAGTCGCGTCTTTGTGCCAGCATACCAGGGCAGGCCGGAACAGACACCCCGCGGGCGGCATAATCCTGGTCGCAAACGGCGTATGAAGCGACTTTATGCAGATTTTGAGGTGCTATAATCCGCAATTAAAGGTTTGCGATTGCGCAGGTGACGTTGAACCAGTTGTTTCTGCCGCCGCCCGGATGGGATCGGACGGGCGCTTTCCGGGATTGCCCCTGACTTGAGCCCCGGGAAAAGCGTATAAATTTCCTGGCGTGCAGCTTCCGGCACGGACTTCATGGCTTCGACACCGGTATAAAGGCTTTCTGATGGGGAGCCTTCGGCAAATATGATCTCATGGCTGTCAAACAGAAGGTGAATATATTCAATCTCGCGAACATCCTGATCCAGATATATCCCGGGCAATTCTGTCAGCTTGATTGCGGCGACCAGAACATCATCTGTGCCGAACATGCGTTTCGCAATTGGTGAGCTGATCAGCATCCGGTGCTGGCGGGAGACCAGAAGATCACACACAGGCAAGCCATTGCCCATAGCGCCTGCCGTGATACGAACAGGGCGCAGATGAGGATGTGCCTGCAGTTCACAGGATGTCAGCTTTCTGCGCCCGATCCATTTCACAGGCTGCAACCCGCCGCCTGCTGTTTTTACAAGATCCCCCGGGGTCAGTGTTTCAATACACTGCGGCCCAAACCGGGTTTCGATACGTGTACCAACGGTAAAGCAAGGCAATTGGGGCAGGGAAGCCGGATCAAGGCCCGTGACGCTGCTGTCTTTGACTGTTGTTGAATAAGTGACCCCGACAGCAGGGATTTCGGACATGGCGAAGACGCGGGTATTGTTATCAAGTTCAATACGCCAGACTTCAATGACATGGCCATTTGCGCCGGTATAGGTGGCTGTCCATTCCACATAGCAGGCATCACTGTCAACAAATGCCCCTGTGGCATCTGTAATTGTCGCGATCTGGGTTGGATCATCCGGGGTTTCGTTGGTGTTCGTGTCACCATCCAGCGTGGTGTCATCGTCATCAATGGTAACCGTCAGAAAATTAGCCGGGTCAGTATTTGACGCCACAAAGATGTCGTTCTGGTTTCCGCCCGGGCGGTTGCTGAATGCCGACAGGGGCATCGCCAGAAATGTTGCGATGACCGCCATCTGGATACCTGTAATTTACCGTATGTACTGCCCGGGCGCCTTCTGGCGCCTCGTGATTAACAACAGCTTAACGTATTCACGGTCATTCTGGCCAGATTAAATCACTGATTGCAAAAAGTGATTTGGAAACTGGTTAAGGTGTATCGGGAAAAATGGATGTTTTTCTGTCTTGTGATCAGATTGCAGATTGACCCTGTTTCCCTGTGCAGATACATCGTGACCATCTGTTGTACGCAACAGGCCCGAGTGGCGGAATGGTAGACGCAGGGGATTCAAAATCCCCCGCTGGTAACAGCGTGTGGGTTCGAGTCCCACCTTGGGCACCACTAAATCACATAGAAACACACACAAACGCATATAATACACGACATTTCGTCTTATTTTGTAGTGCGGAACACATGTGAACGTACGCAGAACGATATGTGAAATTGACATTGCATTACGACGAAATTACGATTTTACGACAGATCGTATTGGGATAATGCAGCGTGGCGACCTTCAAAAAACTAGCATCCGGTAAGTGGCAGGCGCAAGTCGCACGTGACGGGATTCGGCGGGCAAAGAGCTTTCCAACGAAAGCGGCGGCAAAAGACTGGGCCACACGTCAGGAATTTTTGATTGCTGAGGGAGAGGGTGCAGAGAATGCGTCAGGCAAACTTGGTGAACTCTTTGACCGTTACGCAAGGCAGGTATCACCAAAGCGAAAAGGGGCGCGTTGGGAAATTCTCCGCCTTGAAGCATTCAGGCGGGATGAACTTGCGAAAACCCAATTAGCAGAACTATCCCCACTGATTTTCTCTGAATGGCGTGACAGGCGTTTGACAGAAGTTTCTGCTGGCACTGTCATTAGGGAGATGAACCTTATGTCGGCGGTTTTGACCGTTGCGAGGAAAGAATGGGGCCTAATTAAAATTAACCCTCTGTCCGATGTGCGCAAACCTTCAAAACCCCGGTCCCGTGACAGACTTCTGAAAAAAGGCGAATTGGACAAGCTACTTGAGCAGTCTGGAACAGATTTGACAAAGCAGATCGCACGGGCGGTTCACGCCTTTCGCTTCGCCATTGAGACGGGGATGAGGGCGGGGGAGATATTAAGCCTGACACCGGATCTGGTGAGCCTGGAAAATCGTGTGGCAACTTTGCTGGAAACGAAAAACGGTACATCCCGGAAAGTGCCGTTATCGCTTGCCGCTGTTGAGTTGCTTGAGGCTCTGCCCGAAGCGCCCACATATTTCAACATGTCCTCGGCCAATCTGGACGCGCTGTTTCGTCGGGCAAGGGATAATGCGAAGATTGAAGGGCTGCGATTTCATGACAGCCGCCATGAAGCCGTAACGAGGTTATCAAAGAAACTGGATGTTCTGAGCCTTGCCCGGATGATCGGTCACAAAGACATCAAGATGCTGCAAGTGTATTATAATGAGAGTGCAGAAGATATTGCGAAGCGCCTAGACTAAGGCGCTTCGTGGAATAAGGATTTTGGCACCGTCACGCTGGCTGACGATTTTTCCGTCTCGATGCCAGCGGCGAATGGTGTCTTCAGTAACACGTTTCAGCTTTGCGGCCTCTGCGACCGTCAGTAGATCGCCTGCATGATCACCGCTTAATGCCTCCACCTTCTCGGTGAGTTCATGAATTTTGGCAATCAGAGGTGCGTTGACCTCAGTAATCGCCCGTTTCATTTCTTCCTGTAAGGCGTTCATACTCTCAACCTCCTACAGCAGCGGCATCTGCGCTGGTTTCGTTTGTGGTGTTGGCGGCAAGGTGCCGGCAGTTGCTCCGGACAAGAGCCTCGGCCAAATCTGGACAGACG
>NZ_PWAA01000012.1 GCF_003031585.1 Thalassobius sp. I31.1 | reverse complement strand
CAGATTTTGGGCTGGCCGAGTATTTCAAGATACCCGAGGCTCGGATTTCCCTTCAGGAGGCATGCGACGCCACCTTAGCCATAGCGCGTAATCACCAGCCCTTCGCAAGGCCCCCAGGCGACTTCAACCGCTTCAGCCATCCGCGCGCTGGCTTTGCCGGCACCAACAACCACGACACGCCCGTCCGGTTTTGGCGGCAGATAAGCGGACAGCGAACGCATCGGGTCCGCAACTTCTACAGCGCGGTCAAACAGCTTACGCAGAAAGGCCAGAGGATCTGTCATCAGTTTTTCCCGGTTCAGAAACGTCAGCGGGATACTGACCTTCCCTTTCAGCAGGGTCAATCAACACATCAGCAATATCGCGAAAATCAATCGGGCCTCTGGCTCCAGTCGCGGGCACACACCCAGGCGCAGAACTGACGTATCCCTTCCGCGCGGCGATGGGCCCGGGGCAGAACCAGGTAAAACCCCGGGATCTGGTCTTCTGGCATCAGCGACAGCAGGTCTTCTCCCAGCGGCGCCACCAGATTGCCTGCCTGAACATCCTGCATGGCATCCACGCGCGAAATCAGGCCAACCCCCAGGGCAGACATCGTCGCGCGCCGCATAGTGGCGGCATCATGAAAGGCCAGTTCCGATGAAATATCGGCAACCTCAACCCCAAGAAACGCCAGAATATCCTGCCACAGCGTATTCGTCAGCACCGGATGCAAAAGCCGCTGTGCACAAAGATCCGCAGGCGTCTTAATCTGATCCGCAAGCTCTGGCGCACAGCAGATCATCTTGTGATCATGAAGCAGCAGGCTGCTGTCGAGATCGCCAAAATCGCCATAGCCCCATTGCACCGCCACATCGATATCATCGCGCTTAAAATCCGGGGTTTCCACCATCGTCGTCAGGCGCAGATCAGACCCGGGCAGATTTTCACGGAAATCCTCAAGCTGTGGCAACAGATAGCGCGTGGCAAAATAGGGTGACACATTCAGGGTGATCCGGTTCTGATATTTCACCTGCGTCACCCGGCGCACGCCTTCCGCCAGTTCTTCAAATCCGGCCTCAACATAACGCGCCAGCAGCAGTCCGGCTTCTGTCGGCTCAACCGACCGGCCCCGCCGTTCAAACAACGCGACCTGCAACGTATCTTCCAGCAGCTTAATCTGCTGACTGACCGCCTGGGGCGTCACCAGCAATTCATCCGCCGCCGCCCGGATCGATCCATGGCGCGAAATCGCATGAAAGGCTTTTATCGCATTCAGGGGCGGCAGGCGAAGGCGGTTTTTTGTCATTGGGTGCGCGCGTCAGATGACGGCCTTTTCCAGGAAAGGTTCATTGCGCACAATCCTATCATAGCCGATCGGCGTCAGGTCAAGGCTGCGGAATTGCCCATAAGTAATCCATTCGGAAACACCGCGCCCCACCGCCGGGGATTGCTGCAACCCGTGGCCGGAAAACCCGTTGGCAAAGATGAAATTCGCAACCTCATGATGCGGCCCGGCAATAACGTTGTGGTCCAGCGTGTTAAAGGCGTAATGCCCGGCCCAGAAATTCACGAGCTTAATCGCCTCAAACGCCTCAGATCGTTCCGCCAGATCCATCCAAAGCCGTTCAAATTCCTCATGGCGCACCTCAAAATCATCCCAGTCCACCGCAGGGTCATCTTCGGGCACAGTGCCCGCCAGGAAAAACTTGCCTTCCGGGCGGCAAAAGCTGCCCGATGGGTCAATCATCAGGGGCAGATGCCCGTTGTTCACGGTGGCCGTGCCTTCTGGCGTTTTGGCGCAATCAAAGACAAACAGCGATCTTTTGCGTGGTTCAACCGGCACGCTCAGCCCTGCCATCGCTGCCGTTTTCGCCGCACGCGGGCCGGAGGCATTCACAAGCGTGCCGCAGGAAATCACCTGCCCGGATTTCAGCACAACACCGGTGATCCGATCATCAACGCGGGTGATTTCAACCACCCCATCCACCAGGTAATCCGCCCCCTGCGCCCGGGCCTTTTTGCGAAACCCGTTCATCAGGCCGGTGTTCGAAAACCAGCCCTCGCCCGATTGCCCATAACTGGCCAGTTGCAGATCATCGACGCGCAGATGTGGGAACGCCACTTTGATCTGATCCGTCCCCCACAGAACCACATCCGCGCCCAGTGATTTCTGCACCTCATGGTTTTCACGCAGGATCTGCACCTGTTCATCAGAGGACGCCAGAAACAGATACCCGCCCTCGTGAAAGCCAAGATCCGGCTTTTCGCCGTCCACTTCCATCACATCCGCAAAATCCCGGATAAACTGTGTGCCATATTGCCCGATCCGCACATTGATCGGGTTGGAAAACTGATTGCGGATGGAAGAGGACGACAAAGACGTCGAGGCCTGGGCAAATGTCGGGTCGCGTTCAATGATCAGAACCGACCCGTCAAAATCCGCATTTGCCGTCAGGAAATAGGCCACGGTTGACCCGATCACCGCCCCGCCAATGATCACCACATCATAGCTGTCGCGCATCACTTTGCCTCATCATCGGGGTGGCCCAGTTCACAAAACCAGCCCCCGATGAATTTCACACCAGGCGCATTTGGATCCGGCACTTCTGTCTTCGCCTCCATCGCCGCGCGGAAAGCTTCCGTATTGTCCTGCGGATGAAAGCCGATATGCCCCGCCTTGCTGTCATCCACCACTTTCAGGCGGTTGTCCGAAATTCCGTGCCCAATAGTATGGCCCAGGCGTGGGCAGGTCAGGGCACGTTCCACATATTGCACGCAATCGCTGAAGCTTAACCAGCTCCACAGCATCCGCCGGTCCGCAGGTTCCGGGAAAGACGAAAAGATCCGCAGGCAAAGGCTTTCGATCCCGAATTTATCCCAATACAGACGCGACAGGCTTTCGACGAAATTCTTCGACACGCCATACAGACTGTCCGGGCGTACCGGGCTGTCAGCGTCAATCTGATCCTCCATCCCGTGATAACCAATCGCATGCACGGAGGACGCATAAATCACCCGTTTCGCCCCGTTTTTCCGCGCCCCTTCATAGATGTGGTAGGACCCCCGGATATTACTGTCGAGGATCTCTTCAAAACCCACCTCAAGCGGCGCGCCACCGAAATGCACGATCGCATCCACATCGCGCGTCAGCTCCATCACCGCCTCAAAATCGCCCAGTTCACAGACGACCACTTCTTCATGGGGCTGCACGTCTTCAATCGCAACCCGGTCGGAAATGCGAATGTGCTTTGCCAGGTGTTTAAGCCCCTGGCGCAGCTCTGTGCCAAGACGTCCCGCCGCACCGGTGATCAGAATACGTTCAAACTGTGCCATATGAATTCCTCATGTCTTATCTGTTACATAGCCCTTCAGGCGGTCATCCGCGCGGGACTCATCATCACGTTCATCCGCCGGACCAAAACCACCGCCACCGGGCGCTTTCAGGATCAGGCGTTTGCCCCCGGGCACATGCTGCCAGCCCTTGGGGCGCAGTTTTGTGCCGTCGTCCAGCTCAACAACACCCGCCGCCCCGTCATCGCCGCCATCGCGGCCCCGGGCCGGATGGTTCACGCGATCAAACATAGCAGAGAAGTCAAATTCATGCCCCTCTGCCGGCGCAATCTCAATCACCTGGCCAAGGCCGCCACGCAACCGCCCTGCCCCGCCACTGTCCGGGCGTAATTCCTTGCGCCAGACAACAATCGGGCCGGTGTGTTCGGTCGCTTCAATCGGCATCGTATGAACGCCTGACGGGAAAGCCGTTGCCGCCAGCCCATCCAGCCCCGGGCGCGCACCGGTGCCGCCGGAATTAAACATCAGAACTTCCGATCTGCGCCCCTCTTTACCCGTTTCAGGTCGTACCGAGATATGGATATTCCACAAGGCCGCCGCCCCTTCTGCCATGATCTCACCAGGTTTGGCCTTCGCCAAAGCCCCCAGCACCAGGTCCGGCACCATATGCCCCATAACATGGCGCAGGCTGACAGGCGCAGGCCGTTCGGCGTTCAGAATGTTCACCGGCGACGACACCGTGAAAGGTTCCAGCGAGGCCGAGTTATTGGGAATATCCGGCGCCACCACACATTTCACCGCATAACAGGCATAGGCTTTGGAATAGATCAGCGGGCAGTTGATCCCCCATTTGCTGGGTGCATCCGTGCCAGTGAAATCAACGTTCACCTCACCGTCTTTCACAGAAAGGACCGTCGCCAGTTTCACCGGTTCATCATAGCCATCAACAACCATCTCATTGTCCCAGCTGCCCTTCGGCAGCGCGGCAATCCGTTCAAGCGTGGCACTGCGGGAACGTGAGAAAATGAAATCCCCCAGATCATCCAGATCCGCCATCCCGACCTCAGCCATCATATCAATCAGACGGCGATGCCCGACCTCATTACAGGCAGACAGGGAATAGAAGTCACCAACCACCTGATTGGGTTCCCGCACATTGGCACGCAACAGGCGGATCAGATCCATATTCACCTTGCCGCGTTCGGCAAACTTCATAATCGGGATCTGAATGCCTTCCTCATAGACAGATTTCCCATCCGCCCCGAAACCACGCCCGCCGACATCCACAACATGGGCCGTACAGGCAAAAAACGCGACCAGCTGCCCGTCCTTAAAGGACGGTGCAACCATGGTGATGTCATGCAAATGCCCGGTGCCTTTCCAGGGATCATTGGTCACATAACAATCGCCTTCAAACATCTCTTTGCGTGGAATTTCATTGAGGAAATGCAAAACGGCCTCAGCCATCGTGTTCACATGTCCCGGTGTGCCGGTCACCGCCTGAGCCAGCATCAGGCCCTGCGGGTTAAACACGCCCGCCGACAGATCGCCCGCCTCACGCACAGATGTGGAAAACGCCGTGCGCAGCAGGGTCAGCGCCTGTTCTTCCACCACGGAAATCAGACGGTTCCACATCACCTGCATTCGAATTTCAGAAAGTCCCGCCATGGCTTATACCCCCTTCCGGATCATCAGAATTGTCCCGTCACCCTGCAGGATCGCATCAAAAGGTGCTGTCACAACGGTAGAGGTTTCCCGTTCCACAATCACCGCCGGGCCAACAACACGTTGGCCTGGTTTCAGGTCTTCCCGCGCGACAATCGCACTGTCGCGCAACCCGTCAGACCCCGGATCAAACACAGGCCGCATGACAGCGGGCACAATCGCCGCCCCTTCCGTGATCAGCGCGGATTGCGCCGGGGCTTCGCGAATATCGCTTGCTTTGACCGACCAGGTGACGATCTCAATCTCAAGCCCGTCCAGCCCGTCAATCGCACGGCCAAAGAACCGGGCGTAATTTTCGCGAAACCGGTCGCGGATCAGGTCAACATCATCTTCCGTCAACGCCCGGTCCGGGATCACAACCGGGATTTCCCAGCCCTGGCCCTGATAGCGCATAAACCCGGTGATCTCGCGCCTGATTTCGCCCGCACTGCCCGCACGGACAAAGCCTTCCGCCGTGTCACAAAGCTCCGCCAGCATGGTGTTCACCGCCTGCGCATCAAATTCCGACAGGCGCACCAGACGCGAGGCCAGGGCCTCATAGCCAAAGGGCGCTTTCAGAAACCCAATGGCCGACCCAACGCCAGCACCTGGCGGGATCAGGCAGGCATCCACGCCCAGTTTTTCACACAACCGCGCTGCATGAAGCGGGGCCGCACCACCAAAGGCAATCATCGTGTTTTCAGATACATTTTTGCCATTCTCAACCGCATGCACCCGCGCGGCATTGGCCATGTTTTCATCAACCACTTCGACAATGCCAAAGGCCGCTTCCAGTGGTTCCAGTGACAGCTTGCCCCCCACATCTTTCGCAATCGCGGCCTGGGCTGCATCCTTATTCAACGCAATCGCACCACCTGCGAAATTATCCGGGTCAATCTTGCCCAGCATCACATCCGCATCGGTGATCGCCGGGCGATCGCCCCTGCGCCCATAACATGCAGGCCCGGGTTCAGATCCGGCAGATTCAGGCCCGGTCTGGATACGTCCCATAGCATCGACCCAGGCAATGGATCCACCCCCTGCCCCGATCTCGATCATCTCAATCACGGGGATGGAAATCGGCATGCCCGAGCCTTTGCAAAACCGATACGTCCGCGCAACTTCAAAGCTGCGCGCGGTTTGCGGCGTGAAATCCTCAATCAGACAAATCTTGGCCGTGGTGCCGCCCATATCATAGCTGACGACCTTGTTCAGGCCAAACCGCGCCGCCACATCGGCGGCAAAAATCGCGCCGCCCGCCGGGCCGCTTTCAATCAGCCGCACAGGGAATTCAATCGCGGTGTCCACAGAAATCAGCCCGCCCCCGGAATGGATCATAAAGACCGGGCAAGTGGCACCCTGTTCTTTCACACGAGACTGCAGACGCGTCAGGTAATCTTCCATCTGCGGACGCACATAGGCATTGGCGCAGACCGTGTTGAACCGTTCAAATTCCCGCATCTGCGGCGACACTTCCGCAGAGATCGAGATCGGCACACCGGGCAGTTTCACCGCCAGAATATCCCGCGCCCGTTCCTCATGCGCCGGGTTCTGGTAGGAATGGATAAACCCGATTGCCACCGCTTCAAAGCCACCTGCGCGGATCTCATCCGCAAGTGCATCCAGCCGCGCTTCATCCAGCGGCTGCAATTCGCGTCCTTGTGCATCCAGTCGCCCGGCCACCGGGAAACGATCCTGGCGGGGGATCAGGGGTTCGGGCAGCTTCAGGTTCAGATCATATTGTTCAAACCGGTTTTCCGTGCGCATTTCGATGACGTCCCGGAAGCCTTCCGTCGTGATCAGCGCCGTCTTCGCCCCCCGCCGTTCAATCAGCGCATTGGTCGCAAGTGTTGTGCCGTGAATGATGATATCAAGATCAGCAAACCCAACCCCGGCCTGTTCTGTCACAATCGCAATCCCATCCAGGATCGCCTGTTCAGGGGCCGTGTAATTGGTCAGCACTTTGGTCGAAAAAATCTCACCCCGCACATCCAGCGCCACATCGGTAAAAGTCCCGCCAATATCAGCGCCCAGACGAATATCCTGCGTGCTCATGATGTCGCCCCTTTCGCAATATCGCGCATTTCGCTGAGGGTCTGTCGCGGTGTCAGCGCCTCGGGCGAGATATTCAGCTCCAGCACCGCGCCTGTGCCTGACGCCATCGCCCGTTCAAACGCTGCCGCAAAATCCGCAGTCTTTTCCACCCGTTCCGCATGATAACCGTAAGATTTCGCCAGCATGACAAAATCCGGGTTCTCCAGCGTGGTGCCGGACACGCGTTCCGGGTAATTGCGTTCCTGATGCATGCGGATCGTGCCATAAATGCCGTTGTTCAGAATCAGCACAATCGGCTGCGCCCCAGCCTGCATAGCGGTGCCAAGTTCCTGGCAATTCATCTGAAAATCACCGTCCCCGGCAAAACAGATCACCACACGTTCCGGACAGGCTACTTTCGCGGCAACAGCAGCAGGCAGACCATACCCCATCGCCCCGGACTGCGGGGCAAGCAGGCGTTGATCAGGCCCGAATTTAAAGAACTTATTCGGCCAGATGGTGAAGTTCCCCGCCCCATTGGTCAGCACCGCATCATCTGGCAGGTGATCGCGCAGGAAGGTCATAACCTGCCCCATATCCACTGGGCTTGGCAGATCCGGTAAATCAAACGCGGCCTCAAACCCGGCCCGCGCCTCTGCACGCCATTCTGCCCAGGCCCCGGAAATCTTGTGATCCGCCAGAGCCCGTGCAAAAGCATTCGGCCCCGCATGCACCGCCAGATCGGGCTGGTAAACTTTGCCCAGTTCCAGATCCGAAATATGCACATGGATCAGCCTCTGATCCGGCACCGGCACCTTCAGCAGGGTATATCCATCTGTCGTGTTTTCCCCAAACCGCGTGTTGATCGCCAGGATCACATCCGCATCCCGGATCAGCTTGCGCGTGGCGGGCGTCATCCCCACCCCGGCATCACCCACATAGCTTTTTGAGTGATTGTCGAACCAGTCCTGATAGCGGAACGTCGCAATCACCGGCAGATCAGCCCCTTCGGCAAAGGCCTGCAAGGCTTCACTACCCTCCCGGGTCCAGCCGCCGCCGCCCATCATGATCAGCGGGCGTTTCGCCTGGGCCAATTCCCCAAGAACCTGCGTCACAGTGATCTCTGCGGGCGCAGCTTCCTGCACGGTCACCGGACCAGCAAGCGCGGGCACCGATGTCACATCGGTCAGCATGTCTTCCGGCAAGGCCACAACCACCGGGCCGGGACGTCCCGACACCGCCATCGTCCAGGCGCGCCCCAGGACCTCGGGGATCCGGTCCACATCGTCAATTTCCGTCGCCCATTTCGCCACAGTCCCGAAAACCGCACGGTAATCGACTTCCTGAAAGGCTTCGCGTCCCTTCATGCCGACACCCACCTGGCCGACAAACAGGATCATCGGTGCGCTGTCCTGCATCGCCGTATGCACACCAATTGACGCATTGGTCGCGCCAGGCCCACGCGTGACAAAACAGATCCCCGGCGTGCCGGTCAGCTTGCCATAAGCCGCCGCCATAAACCCGGCCCCGCCTTCATTGCGGCACAGGGTGAAATCAAGCGCGCCTTTCGTGTCATAAAGCGCATCCAGCACCGCCAGATAGCTTTCCCCAGGCACGCCAAAACTGTGTTTTGCACCCAGATTTTGCAGACATTCCACCAACAGCCTGCCGCCATTGCGCATTTCTGAATTCCGATCAGGCATAGATGTAACCTCCTGAAACAATTATATTTTCACCAGTCATATAGGTATTTTTCGGGCCACCGGCCATCATCACCCATTCCGCCATTTCACGGGGTTCCCCGCCCCGGCCCAATGGGCTGGCTGCGGCCAGTTCACCCAGGAAACCGGCTTCGCGGGCTTTCTCCGTCGCCATACCCGCGGGTGCGACGGAATTGACCAGGATATTGTCTGGCGCAACCTCATGGGCAAAGCTTTTCGTCAGGCTGACAACAGCGGCTTTTGTCGCCGCATAATGGGCGTTTTGCGGGTGGGCCTTAAACGCATCCACGGATGTGATATTCACAATCCGCCCCTTCACGATCGCATCATTTTCCTGCGCCCGGAACTGCTTAATCGCCGCCACGCAGATGTGAAACGTGCCTTTGATGTTCACGGCATTTGAGGCATCCCAATCCGCATCGGTGATCTCAAGCATCGGTTTGCGTGGGTAAATCGCGGCAGAGTTAATCACCGTATCCACACGCCCCAACTGCCCGGCCACGTCATTAAATGCCGCATGCGCGCTGTCGGCTGTGCGAATGTCCCCCACCGCAAACGCCGCTTTCACGCCAGCTTTGCGCGCCGCGGCCAGGGTCGCTTCGGCCGCCTTTGCATTCACGTCGATGATACCAAGGCCCGTCGCCCCGGCATCTACCGCCATTTCCGCCAGCAACAGGCCCAGACCAGCCCCGCCACCAGTGATCACCACAGACAATCCGTCCATCTCAGCCATCCTTTTTCGCAAAGCCCCCGCCGCCAACAAACTGGGCGGTGGGCAGAATATCAAAACGTGTCACATCCACATGCGCAGGCATCGTCAGAACGGACATCAGCATTGTCGCAACATCTTCGGGCTGCACCGCATCAAAGGCGGAATACATCTGCGCGCGGGTCGTTTCATTCAGCACATCTTTGTACAGGCTGGTTTCAACCCGCCCCGCAACGATTTCGGTCACGCGCACATCAGACCCGGCCAGATCACAGCGCAAGGCGGCAGCAAAGCTGGAAATCGCGGCTTTTGAGGCCCCATAGACCGCCATATTCGGGAAAGGCCCCTGCCCCGCTGTTGATCCGGTGAAAAACACATGGCCCGACCGACGCGCAATCATGCCCGGCAAGATCATCCTTGTCAGGGCGATCGGGGCGTTAAGGTTGATTTCAAAACAGGCATCAATGTCTGCCTGTTCCATCTGATCGAACCCCGTAACCGGCGGCATGATCCCGGCATTGTTGACCAGAACGTCGATCTCTTGGCCCTTCAGGGCGGTTTCAAGTTCGGCCCGGCTGGTCAGGTCAACCGCCAGAGGCTGCACACCCGTCACCGTCTGCAATTTCTCAAGCGCGGCAGCGTTCCGCCCAAGGGCGATCACCGCATAGCCTGCCGTTGCCAGCGCAAGCGTAATTGCCTCACCAATCCCGCTTGTAGCCCCGGTCACCAGCGCTGTCTTTCTGTTTTGCACCATGTTTTCGTCCTTCCCCTGCCCTACCCTAACCTGGGAAAGCGCAAGCGAAACCTCAGAAATTCAGCACAAAACGAAAGTTATTCTTGTTCTTTTCGCTCCGGTACGATCACGCCCGGGTTCATCATCCCGCCGGGGTCAACAGTTGCTTTGATCCGGACCATCAGATCCAGCTCTACAGGGCTGCGCAACCAGTCCGCATAGGCACATTTATTGCGACCAAGCCCATGTTCCGCGGCAAAACTGCCCCCGGACGCTTCGGCAGCCTCATAGATGAGCCGCGAAAGTGTTTCTTTACAGTCTCCGAAACCTTCCATGCCCTCGGGCGGCGTCAGGTTAAAGTGAATATTGCCATCCCCCAGATGCCCGAAAGGGTTCAGCCGGACGCCGGGCAAAATGCGCTGCAATTCTTTTGCGGTGGTGTCGATAAATCTGCCAAGTTCAGCCACCGGCACGGATACATCATGCTTGATCTGCGGCCCTTCCAGGCGCTGGCCTTCGGGCATTTCTTCGCGCAGTTTCCACATGGCGGCGCGCTGTGTTTCATTCGCAGCCACGGCCCCATCTGTCACAAGGCCGGCTTCGAAGGCTTCCCCTAATGCGGCTTCCAGAAGCCCGTCCAGATCCACGGCCCCTGCCGATGTTGACAGCTCTACCAACACATATTGCGCACTGCGGCTTTCCAACGGATAGTCCAGCCCACTGACATGCTTCAGGGCCATTGTCAGACCGTCGTCGCAGAAAAATTCAAGAGCCGAGATAAATTCCCCCAGCCCCTGCCGCAGATGCCCGCCAAGCCGCACAAGACCAGGCGCGTCGTCAACACACAGCAAAGCGGTGGCCCGGCTGACAGGTGCGGGGAACAGACGCAAAGCCGCGCGGGTCACGACGCCAAGCGTGCCTTCCGATCCGCAAAACAGCCGCCGCAACTGATAGCCTGCGTTGTCTTTGATCAGAGGGCGCAGACCGTTCCAGATCCGCCCGTCTGGCAAAACCACCTCAAGCCCCAGCACTAGATCCTGCATCATTCCATAACGCAGCGCATGGGATCCACCGGCATTTGTTGCGATCAATCCACCGATCTGCGCACTGCCTTCCGCCCCCAGGTGCATGGGAAACATCAGATCACGTGTGGCCACAGCATCATGCAATTGCGCCAGAACAACCCCTGCCCCGGCAATCGCGGTGAAGCCGTTCGGGTCAATCTGTTCGATCTCATTCATCCGTGAAAGCGACAGAATGATATGCCCCTCAGCGCCCGGCACAGCCCCGGCGCACAGGCTGGTGTTCCCACCCTGCGGCGTCACCGGAACACCCGCCCGATGTGCCAGCCGCATGACATCAGAAACCTCAGCCGTATTCGCCGGGCGCGCCACACCCAATGGCGCGTGAGATTGCAGTTTCAGCCAGTCCGTCTGGAAAGCTTGCACATCCTCTGTCAGCCAGCCCTTCGGACCCAGAAGCGTTGCAAGTTCCTGTTTAAGCGTCATCACACACCTCTTTGACAACAACATTCTTTACCAGGGTTATCTCTGATCCTACGCCGCATCAGGCGCAAGAAGTTCTTCCCCGTTACAATAATTTCTTGCAAGTCGTTGCAGGCCAGAAGGCGTTCAGGGATGATCACGCGCCTCAACTTCCCGCATCACCATCATGAGTTTATATATTTGAATCAGGACTTTAGACAATTTTCGGATAAAAATGCAGAAACCCGGATCAATAAGGTAACCCATGGGTTACCCTGCCGTCTGTCTTGCCGTAAATTTCCACCCCCAGACAAAAAAAGGTAACCCGTGGGTTACCTTTTAAAGTCGTTCATCTGCCTGGCAGGTCAGAGCGAGGTAACCCGTGGGTTACCTTTTCCCAATGCTTCTTCAAAGGCGCGGATCGCTTTTTCAAGCTGCGCCCGCGGGACAGAGGCGAAGTCATCCGGGCTGACAATCCGGCATTCACCCTTGCGGGCTGTGACCTTCATATTGCCCACATGAAATTCGAATTTCTCACGCGGTGCGGCGGCGGGTTTATCCGCTGCGGGCTTCTTTTTTGAGGCTTCAACAAACTTCGCCAGGATGTCATTCTGCGCTGCGCGATCCTGTGCAGCCGCCAGATCCGCACGCAGGGCAGTTGCCCCTTCGACGTTCTTCAAAGCACGGGCCACATCCACACCCAGATTGCGCGCCACATCTTTTGGCCATTTCAGATCATCGCCCAGGGCACACAGCAAAAAGACAAAGCTGCGGATGTAAGACCGTTTCATTTTATGCAGCGATCCGTAAAGACGGGGCACCATCGCATCTGGGTCGATCTCATCAATGGCCGGATCTGCGGCGGCGGTGATCGCGACCTGCGCCATTTCCGCGAAGGTCAGATCTTCGCGCACGACGTTTTCTTCGACCATATCCACGTAACGATCCAGCCGCGCGCCCTGCCCTTTTTCGACCCGCGCGATGATGCTGGCAAACCGATCTTCGCCGGTTTCTGCGCGCAGCTGGCTAAGTGCTGTAAACCGTCGCCAGCCTTTCTTCAGCTGATAGCGGCCAGCGTCGTCCAGATAGACTTCGACCGGTTCTTTCTGCCCGCGTTGCTGGATCGAAGATTTCAGCTCCTCCATCTCATCCGATGCCGCGACGGCTTCAAGTTCCAGGCGATCGCGCGGCAGATCAGATGTCTTGATTTCTTCCAGCGGGATATCCACCAGAAGACGCCCTTCGTCCTGGGCCGCGCGGAAATCTTTGGCGTCCTGCGCGTTCTGACGGCGTTGTTCGACTTTTGCTTCGGTCGCTTCCTGAAGGCTTTCCGCCGCCTCACGCACCGCAGCCCCCATAGGCCCGACGGACCGTTTGCGTTTGCCTGCCGCCGGATCTGCATCAAGCGGACCAAAACCGAATTTATTACCTGAAGACATTTATCATACCTCCTTTTTGCTGCTCTCATTCCGCCAGGCCGGCAGAACGGTTTGCAGGAATTCATCATAGGCGCGATCGAAACTCTGGCGTGCCCGTTTCCAGGTTTCCCGCGTCATCTGACGATAGTCCTGTTCATAAACGGACATCTGAAAGCGGCCCGATTGTTCAACCGCACGGGTCATTTCAATCGGGTTCTGGCAGACATCCGCGCCAAAGACATTTCTGAACGCATCCATCATCGCGCTGTGCAGCGGATTGGTGTTTTCAAAACGGGTCATGAGAATACGGATGTCATGGAAATGTTTCGGCAGATTTAAACCTGCGTCCTCAGCCAGGCTTGCGAAGCCTTCGGAAATATCCGCCATCGCATCGCCAAGCTGCCCCAGATAGCTGGTGGTTGAATCATATTCCCAATAGCCGGGGCCTGACGGGATATAGAGGATGTCAGACGCAAAGGCTGCGTTCAGGGACTGATAGCCAATCGCAGGCGGGCAATCAAAAATGATGATGTCATATTGGTCATCCGGCAGTTCATCGAGATAACGGGCGACGCAGCCAAAGAAGCTCCAGGCTTTGTGCATGGACCGGTATTGCGCAGAGGCAAATTCCACAAACGCCGCATTGGCGCAGGACGGGATAATGTCGATGGTCGGCCAGCAGGTCGGCTGGATGAAATCCTGAAACCGTTGTGAACCGATGGATTGCACATCTTCCGGCAGCTCATCCGCAGAAGGGTAGGGGCATTCATCCGGGTCGTCATAGGTGGCGGTGATCCGGTCGGCTTCGCGGCAGAGATCGCGGCACATAATGCCCCAGACCGTGTTCCATTCCTTCACCTCAGTGATGCCCATGGAATGGGTCAGGGTCGCCTGCGGGTCAAAGTCGATGCACAGCACGCGGTAACCATCCAGGGCTGCGGCATTTGCCAGATGCTGGGCGACCACGGTTTTGCCAACGCCACCTTTAAAGTTGGAAACCGCAACCCGCATCGCGCGGCCTTTGGGGCGTTCGGGTTGCAGGGATTTGCCGCGGAAACGCAGACGGCGGCGAAGTTCGTTGATTTCCTCCAGGCTGAACCAGCGCTGACGGCCATCATCTTCGGTTTCGCCCTGGGGCAGGGAGGGATCATCTGCCAGCTTTTTGCGCAATGTATCGGCGGGGACATCAAACATGAACTGGCTGATTTCCCAGATAGAGAAGGGACGCAGTGCTTTGACCTCACCCGGGCTGAAGGTCGAGCGGCGAACAGCAGCCTGTTGGGTGAGGCTGCGTTCATTCATATTCTGAAGGTCTGTATGGTCTCGCATTTAATCTACTCTTGTTTTTCTTCCTCGCATCCTGAATAACGGGAAAAGGCAGATATAGCAAAACTCATTTTGTAAAATCGCGTTTTTTTGCTTTTCCGGTATTTTTCCAGGAAAACCGGGATGGTTCAGGAAAAATAAGGTGACTAATACTAGGGTCAGAGACGAAATAGGGTGACAGAGAACAGGGGATAAGGTGACACCAGGCTGTCCCCCTTAACCATTAAACCTGATTCAATCTTTATTTCTTTTGAAAAGTGAATTTTCCCGTATTCTCTCTTCTGTTGACAAATTACGGGAAAACATGCCTCAATCAGATTACAGCAGAATCGGACAAAAGATCCGAAACAGATTGAGCGGTAGAGCCCATGCAAACGAAACGATACACTGGCATAAATGCCGGTTCCTTAAAGTATGACCTGTTAACAGCTTTAACAGTAACCGGTCTTCATGGCAGCCCCGGGCTTCAGGCAACCATGATCCGTCTCACTGCATTGATCACAGCCAGATACAACTGGACCCAGGATGAACTGACGGTTGGTCAACGCGATATCGCCCGGATGTGGAACCTGAATGAACGCACCGTGAAACGTGAAATCAAACGCTGTCTTGATGCCAAGATCCTGATCTGCAAACGGCAGGGTGTTCGGGGCAGGGTCGGGGCTTATCGTTTGAACCTGCCAGAAATCTATCGCCTGTCTCAACCCCATTGGGATGCGGTTGGCCCGGATTTTGTGGAACGGATGCAGGAAAGTGATCCGCGACAGCAGGCCCAGCCAGAAACGCCGAAAGTGGTTCAGGTGAATTTTGCGCCTGTTCCTGTGGATGAACCGCTGCCGGAAGAGAACACCCAGACCACGGATCAGTCCCCGCGCGGAAGGTGGCGACAGGTGGCGCGGCGTCTGAAGGAATTGCAGCCGCAGCTATGGACCAGCTGGTTTTCAAAGCTGCAGTTCTTATCGGGCGAGGGCAGGGTGATTTGTCTGAAAGCCCAGAACCGGTTTTCCAGCCAGTATATCCTGACACATCTGGACCAGATGTTGCATGAGGCGATCGAAGCCGAATTTGGGCCTGGGTTCAGGTTGCAGATCCTGCATGAGGGCTGATTTACAAAGATTGTCATTCTTTGTATGATCAATGCAAAGACGGAGACGCCAATGCATATTTCCCTGACCGACCGCCTGGATGATTATGTGCGTGAGAAAGTATCATCGGGGCTTTATAACAATGCCTCTGAGGTGATCCGCGAAGCTTTGCGCCGCCAGATTACACTGGAAGAAACCGACGCGCTGAAACGGGAACGTCTGCGGGCAGAGATTGATCCGGCCTGGCAACAGGCGGAACAGGGGGCTGCGGTGCCTTTTGATCTGCAGGGCATTCTGAGCGAGCTTGATCGCGAAATGAAACCGGATGCCTGATCTGCTGATTACGCCGCTGGCCCGCGGTGATCTGATAGATATTGGTCGGTACACCCAGGAGACCTGGGGTGTTGCGCAGCGGAACAGTTATCTTGGGGCGCTTGCGCATCTGTTTGAACAGCTTGCCTCTGGTGAGGTTGCGGGGCGGGCGCGGTCTGAGATCCGGGAAGGATTGTTCAGCACACGGTGTAACCGTCATATTGTGTTTTACCGGACCGGTGCACATGCGCAGATTGAAGTGCTGCGTGTCCTGCATGAACGTATGGATTTCGCCCGACATTTCTGAAGGCTGCGGGGGATGGGCAAATAAATCCGTGTCTCGGACCATGTTTTCTTTGTTTGTCTGAAATGGCTTTCGCGGGAAATCCTCTGGCAACCGGAGGATGACAGTCAGGCTGTCCCCCTGCGCCCTTTGGGAGGAGGCGCGCGCAGGGCCGGTCTGATCCGACATCCCCTGGCTGTTGTGATCATAAACAACAGTGGAGGATGACAATGACAATTCATAAGAAACCAAATGGCGGAATTTCACGGCGCGGGTTTGTATCCACCGCGCTTGCAAGTGGTCTGATCGTGCCGGCAAGCTTCAGCATGACCGGTGCTGCGCGGGCAGAAGAACCAAAGCGCGGCGGCAGTTTCCGTATTGCTTTTGGCAGCGGGTCGACGACCGATACGCTGGATCCGGCGACCTATGAGGGCACGATCAACACCGCGACGGCCTATCTGTATGGCAACAACCTGGTCGAAGTGGATGCCAGCGGCAATCTGCAGCCTGAGCTTGCGGAAAGCTATTCATCTGATGATGCGACGACCTGGGTGTTTAACCTGCGCGCAGGCGTGGAGTTCCACAATGGTCAGACCCTGACCCCGGCTGACGTGATTGCGACCATTGATCACCACCGTGGTGAAGGATCAACATCGGCGGTCAATGGGCTTGTGTCGCAGATCAAGGAAATGCGGGCAGAGGGCAACAGCGTTGTTTTCGTGCTGGAAGGCGCGAATGCCGACTTCCCGTTCATTCTGTCCGATTACCACCTGATCATTCTGCCATCCAAAGACGGCGCGCTGATTGATCCGCAAAGCGGCATTGGCACCGGCGGCTATGTCATTGAGGTGTTTGAACCAGGTGTGCGCACCAAAGGGCGGCGATTTGAGAATTACTTCAAATCTGATCGCGCCCATTTTGATGAGGTCGAATTCCTGAGTGTCATTGACCCGACCGCGCGTCAGAATGCCCTGCTGTCCGGGGATGTGCAGGCGATCGACCGGGTGGATCCGAAGACGGTTTCCCTGCTGGGCCGTGCGCCGAATGTGAATATTCTCGAGAAAACATCCAGCCTGCATTACACCGTGCCAATGCGCGTGGATGCAGCGCCGTTTGACAATTATGATCTGCGCATGGCGTTGAAACTGGCGGTGAAACGTCAGGAGCTGGTGGATAAGATCCTGCTGGGGCATGGGTCTTTGGGCAATGATCACCCGATTTCTTCCAGCGCGCGTTACTATAATGCGGATCTGGAACAGCGGGAATTTGATGCGGATAAAGCGCGTTACCACTATGAAAAATCAGGTCATTCCGGCCCGATCCAGCTGTCGTCTTCGGATGCAGCCTTTGCCGGTGCTGTTGATGCGGCACAGCTGATTAAAGCATCTGCGGAAGAGGCGGGGATCAATATCGAAGTCGTGCGTGAACCATCCGATGGCTATTGGTCCAATGTCTGGAACAAAAAGCCATGGTCCTTCTCTTACTGGTCCGGACGTCCGACAGAAGACTGGATGTTTGCATCTGCTTACACCAATGACACGGAATGGAATGAAACCGCATGGCGCGCCGGTGAGGCTGCGGATCGGTTCAACGCCGTTGTGCTTGAGGCCCGTTCTGAACTGGATGATGGCAAACGCCGTATGCTTTATGCCGAGGCCCAGACCCTTGTGAATGATGATGGCGGGTCGCTTGTGCCGATGTTTGCCAACCATATCATGGGTGTCGCCACCAATGTTGCCCATGGCGATATTGCCGCGAACTGGGAAATGGATGGTGCCAAAGCGCATGAACGCTGGTGGTTTGCCTGAAGATAACCGCTGCCCGGGCTGGTGCGTTTTGTGCTGGCCCGGTTATTTTTTGGCCTGGTCGCTTTTGGGACAGATACCCCAGGCGGTCCCGTGAAAACTGAACCTATGAAACAGATGATCACACCAAAACGATTAGATCGTCGCGCCACGGGCTGTGACCTCGTTACGCATTGCTGATGCCTTGCCCTGAATGGGCCGGGAACTGACAGCGATACGAACGAAGGAAGACCTCTATGACATCCCCTACAGCAGCACATGATGCGCTGCGCCTTGCCATTGATATTGGCGGCACATTTACCGACACGGTTCTGGTTTCCGGTGAAGATACGATTCTTGCCTCGACCAAAACCCTGACTACCCATCAGAACCCGGCGGATGGCGCTATGGAAGGCGCGAAACGGGTGATGGGGCAGACCGGGCGCAGCCTGTCTGAGGTGACCGGGTTTATCCATGGCACGACCCTGGCCACCAATGCGCTGATTGAACGGCGCGGGGCGGATGTGGCGACGATCTGCACCGAAGGGTTTCGCGATATTCTGGATATCGGTTATGAGCGGCGCTATTCGCAATATGACATCAACCTGGAAAAGCCGGACCTTCTGGTGCCGCGTGAACGGTCTTTTGTGATTGTGGAACGCATGTCATCTGAGGGCGAGGTTCTGATCGCGCTGGATGAGGGCGCGGTTGACGGGCTGCTTACAGAGATTGACGCAAGCGGGGCAGGGGCCGTGGCGATTTGCCTGATGCATTCTTATGCAAACCCTGCGCATGAACAGCACCTGCGCGATCTGATCCGTGAAAAACGCCCGGATCTGGTGGTGTCTATTTCATCTGACGTCAGCCCCGAGGCGCGGGAGTTTGACCGGCTTTGTACCACGGTTGCCAATGCCTATATTCAGCCACTGATGGAAACATATCTGGCGCGGTTTGCAGATCAGTTCGCAACTGAGGGTGTCAGCTGTCCGATCCTGATGATGACCGCTGGCGGGGGCATGTGCACGGTTGAAACCGCCGCGCGTTTCCCGATCCGTCTGGTGGAATCCGGCCCGGCTGGCGGGGCCATTCTGGCAGCGCGGATTGCGGCGCGGGCCGGGCTTGATGAGGTTCTGTCCTTTGATGTGGGTGGCACCACGGCCAAGCTGTGCCTGATTGATAACGCCCGCCCGCAAACGTCCCGGTCGTTTGAGATCGCCCGTGCGGCGCGGTTTATCAAAGGGTCTGGCATGCCTGTGCGCATTCCGGTGATTGAGATGATCGAGATCGGGGCAGGGGGCGGATCCATTGCCGGTGTTGATCGTCTGGGGCGTCTGACTGTTGGTCCGAAATCTGCTGGGTCTGAACCTGGCCCCGTGGCTTTCATGCGTGGGGGTACGGAGCCGACGGTGACGGACAGTGATATTACGCTGGGCTATATCGTGCCGGATACATTTGCCGAAGGGCATATCAAACTGGACCCCGAAGGATCAAAACAAGCGCTTTCCAGTGTAATAGGGTCTGTTTTGGATCTTGACGCCGTGGGGTCCGCCGATGGTGTTTCGCGTATTGTTGATGAAAGCATGGCAAGTGCAGGCCGGATGCATGCGGTGGAAAGTGGCAAGGATCTTGGCCCGCGCACGATGATTGCTTTCGGCGGCAATGGCCCGCTGCACGCAAGCCGTGTGGCGCGGTCTGCCGGGGTCAGCCGCATCGTGATTCCGCCCAATCCGGGGGTTGGGTCTGCAGTGGGTTTCCTTTTTGCGCCAGTCAGTTTTGAAATTGTACGATCAAAATATTCGCTGCTGAATTCCATGGATATGGACGGAGTGAATGCCTTGTTTGACGCGATGATTTCTGAGGCGAAAGAAGTTGTCGTGCAGGGGGCGGGCGATGCTCCGACCGAAGTGCTGCGCACGGCCTTCATGCGCTATAATGGTCAGGGGCATGAGATTGAAATTACCCTGCCGGATCGTGCTTTGACGGTGGATGATATTGCCCCGCTGACTGCCGCCTTTGAGGAAGAATATCGCAAACAATTCTCGCGCCCTGTGCCGGGGATGGAGATTGAAATTCTCAACTGGGCGGTGCGGGTTGCGACCCGTGACAGCGATGTACCACCGGTGCCTGCGACACCTGCGCAAAACCCGTTCACCGTGACAGACACGCGCCCGATCACCTGTGATGTGGATGGTCAGGCGAAGGATGCGGCTTTTGTCGCGCGCGCGCATATGAAACCCGGCGATCATGTGCCGGGGCCCGCGCTGATCCATGAACCGCAGACCACGACGCTGGTGTCGGCGGATTTCTCTGCCCATCTTGATGCTATCGGAAACCTTGTCCTGATCCAGGACCAGAAAGGAGACGCATAATGACCGCTGATCTTTCCCCCGCTCGTCTGCAAGTCATGTGGAACCGTCTTCTGGCGGTGGTTGAGGAACAGGGGCAAACCCTGATCCGCGCTGCCTTTTCCCCGATTGTGCGGGAATGCGGTGACATTTCCGCCGGGATTTTTGACGCGGGCGGGCGCATGCTGGCCCAGGCTGTGACCGGCACGCCTGGCCATATCAACACCATGGCCGAAGCTGTGCTGCATCTGCGCGGACGTTTTGCGCTTGAGGATATGAAACCGGGCGACATTTACATGACGAATGACCCCTGGCTTGCGTCCGGGCATCTGAACGATTTCCTGCTGATGATGCCTGCGTTTAAGGATGGGCAGGTGGTTGGTTTTACCTCCTGTACCTCGCATCTGGTCGATCTGGGTGGCCTTGGCATGGGGCCTGAAGGGTCTGATATCTATGACGAAGGCCTGCTGATCCCGCCCTGCAAACTGGTTGAGGCTGGCGTGCCCAATGCGCTGTTGATGGATATCGTGCGGGTGAATTCCCGTGAACCGGTTGCCAATGAAGGTGACATTTACGCGCTGATCGCCTGTTGTGAAGCAGGCGTAAACCGCCTGGTTGCGATGATGGAAGAATTCGGGATCGATGATCTGGATGCGCTTGGCAATTACATCATTGATACCTCCCGTAAAGGTGCGCTTGAAGCCATCGCGGAAGTTCCGGAAGGCACCTATAAAAACGTGCTGAAGATGGATGGCTACGAAAAGGAACTTGAACTGCACGCGACCCTGAGCGTCAGCAAAGCGGGCATGCATGTGGATTTCACGGGCACGTCGGGGCCGTCGAAAAAGGGCATTAACGTGCCTCTGAATTACGCCACGGCTTATACGGTGTTTGCCCTGCGCTGCATTGTCGGGCCGGATATTCCGAACAATGCCGGGTCACTTGCGCCCTTCACAGTGGACGGGCCGAAGGATTGTATCCTGAACGCACAACATCCGCTGCCGGTGGCCATGCGCCACACCCTGGGGCAGGTGACGCCGGATCTTGTTCTGGGCTGTCTGCATCAGGCGCTGCCCGATCAGGTGCCCGCCGAAGGCGCAAGCTGCATGTTTGATCTGCCCATGCGTCACGCGCCGGAAGTGGCAGCCAATGGCGGGCGCGAATTCGCGATTGAACCTGTGCATAATGGCGGCACCGGCGCACGGCCCCATGCGGATGGCCTGTCTGCCACGGCTTATCCGTCTGGTGTGTTTGGCTCACAGGTGGAAATCACTGAAAGCGTTGCGCCAGTTGTCATGTGGCGACGGGAGCTTTTGCCGGATTCCGGCGGGGCCGGGAAGTATCGCGGCGGGCTTGGGCAGCGGATTGAGATGACATCATCCAACAATGCGCCGTTCATTGTTTTCCTGTCCGTGGAACGTCTGAAGTTCCCGGCGCTTGGCCGCATGGGCGGGCTGCCTGGTGCGCCCGGACGCATTCGTTTCCGCGAGGGTGAAAGTGACATCCCCGGCAAGGGCGAATTGCGGGTCGAAGGCGGGGATTACCTGATCTTTGACACACCTGGCGGCGGTGGGTTTGGTGATCCTGCGGAACGTGATGCAGATGCCCTGGCGCTGGATCTGAAACGCGGGCTTGTGACTGACACGGGCGCGAAAGTTTACGGGGGTGCATCATGATCCGATCTGTTCCACATGTTGAGGCCATGGCAGCCTATGCCCTGGCAGATCTGGGTGGGGCGGGGACCATTTCCCTTGCTCAGAATGAAAGCGCCTTTCCGGCGAGCCCCGCAGCGGTGAAAGCTGCGCAGGCGGTGCTGAATGATATGCCGCTGTACCCCGATCCGGACTGGCCGGAGTTGCGGGCTGCGATTGCACAGGTCCATGGTGTTTCTGCTGAAAATATCCTGTGCGGTGCTGGTTCGATGGAACTGATCGGCTGTCTGATCCGCGCCTATGTCGGGCCGGGTGATCATGTGCTGGGCACGGATTATGGCTATGCCTATGTGGCCTCGGCCAGCGCCCAGGTGCAGGCGGCTTACGTGAAGGCGCAGGAGGTTGATCTGACGGTTTCCGTTGATGACATCCTGGCGGCGGTGACGCCTGCGACGAAGATTGTGTTTCTCTGTAATCCCGGCAACCCGACCGGCACGCTGATTGCGAATAGTGAGATCATCCGTTTGCGTGAGAACCTGCGTTCTGATGTGTTGCTGGTGGTCGATCAGGCCTATGCGGAATTCTCTGACGCGCGGGAGGATCCGGCAGAGGTCTTCGCCCTTGTTGACCGTGGTGACACAGTGGTCATGCGGACCTTTTCCAAGGCCTACGGGCTGGCCGGCGCGCGTGTGGGCTGGGGGGTGTTTCCCCAGGCGATTGCGGGCGAAGTGCGCAAGCTTCTGAACCCGAACAATGTGTCGATCCCATCGCAGGCTATGGCGACGGCGGCGATGCGGGATCAGGCGCATATGCGCGATTCTGTGGCGAGTACCGCCGCCATTCGCGATGAATTTGCAGAGGGCTGCCGCGGGCTTGGCCTGCATGTACCGCAAAGTCATACGAACTTTGTGCTGATGCGCTTTGCTTCCACGGAAGTTGCGCAAAAGGCGGATGCGGCCCTGCGTGCCGAAGGGCTTTTGATGCGGGGCATGGGCGGTTACGGCTTGTCAGATTGCCTGCGCGCGACGATCTGTGAAAAACCGGTGATGGATCGCTGCATAAGCGTGCTGAAGGAGGTCTTGTCATGACATATGAAACCCGGACGCGGGCGAAAATTGGTGTGCTGGTGCCCTTCACAAACACCAATCTGGAAGCCGATATGGACCTGATGCGCTGCCCCGATACCACGGTGCATTTTCAGCGTATGGGGGGATATGACGTTGATGAAATCCCGGGTTCCGACCAGATGGCGGGGCTGGGTGCATCGGATATTTCCCATGATCTGCGGATGATTTCCGGTGTGCGACCGGATGTGGTTTTGTACGGCTGTACCTCCGCGACCCTGACCCACGGCCCGTCGTTTGATGCGGATCTGGCGTGCGATATTAAGGCGGGCAGCGGGGCTAAATGTTTCACGGCTGCGGGTGCGCTGGTGGCTGCGATCCAGGCCCTGGCTGTTACAAAGGTTGGGTTTTCATCGCCCTATCTTGGGGAAATCAACGTGCAGGCGCAGGATTTCCTGCGGGCAAATGGCATTGAAACCGTGAAATGCGCTGACGTCGGGCGGGAGCTGGGCAATTATGGCCAGGGTGAGTTGACCCCAGATGAGGTTTTTGATCTGGCCTGCCAGGCGGATGATCCTGCGGCGGAGGCGATTGTTTTAAGCTGCACGGATATGCGATCTGTTGAGGCAGTCACGCGGATCGAAGCCGCGCTGGGAAAACCCGTTGTCACATCCAATCAGGCGATGATGTTTGCGGTGGCGCAGGCATTGGCATTGCCCCACCACGCAGGATTGCCGGGACGGTTGTTTGACCTGCTTCAGGGCTGATGATCTGTTGTGATGTAATTGTCGTCTGAATAGGCAATCCCAAGCGACAAAAAGCACCTCTGCCGGAGGTGCTTTTTCATTTCTGCTTTAAGGTCTGCCAGCAACGCCTGGGTAAATGTGTTGTCGCGATGCGCTTTGGTCAGCATCGACAGTTGCAGCAGGCAATGGCTGTGATGGTAAAGATCCGTCGGGTAGGCGCGGCCCTTACATTCACCGGACCCTGCATCATGGCGCTGAATAACCTGTTCGATCCCACGCAAAAACGCCGGTGCATCCAGGGTGAGATCGCTGGAATATTTCAGTTCAGCATGGGGCATAGGGTTTCTCCGGTCATGTAAAGGCGGGGCGCGCAGGCAGGCGCACCCCATGAAAATCAGGGCTCTTCTGTGCCGATCTCTTCTTTGCGCTTTGCCATATAGGCGTCAAGCTCTTCGCGGATGGCCGGATCCATCGCGGGGGTTTCATATTCGCGCAGGGCCTGTTGCCAGATGTCCGTCGCCCGGTTCAGGGCGGTTTTGGATCCGGCGGCTTCCCAGGCGCCGTGGTTCTGCCAGTCGGACAGCATGGGGGAATAAAACGCGGTCTGATAGCGTTCCATGGTGTGATCTGTGCCAAAGAAATGCCCGCCGGTGGGCACGTCTTTGATGGTATCCAGGCCCAGTTCCGCGTCATCGAACTTCAGAGGTTTGAGGAATTCCATCATGTTCTGGATGATCTCAACATCCATGACGAATTTCTCATATGACGCAGTCAGGCCGCCTTCCAGCCAGCCGGCGGCATGATACACAAGGTTCGCCCCGCCCAGAACCGCGCCCCAGGTGGCCATCATGGTTTCATAAGCGGCCTGAAGATCGACGGCATTCGACGCATTGGCGTTTGAAGTACGGTAAGGGATACCATAGCGGCGACACAGCTGCCCCGAGATCATGTTTGCCTTGCTGTTTTCCGGGGTGCCAAAGGCGGGCGCGCCGGATTTCATATCCACGTTAGAGGTGAAAGACCCATACATCACCGGCGTGCCGGGATTGACCAGCTGGGTCAGGGTGACACCGAACAGGGCTTCGGCGTTTTGCTGGGCGAGCGCTGCGGGCAGGGTCACGGGTGTCATCGCACCCATCAGGGTGAACGGCGTGATGGTCACCGGCTGGCCATGTTCTGCCATAGCAATAAGGCCGTCCCCCATCGCGTCATCAAAGAGGCGCGGGGAGTTGACGGAAATAATGGTGATCAGGCCCGGATCCTTGCACATTTCCTCAACGCTGATGCCGCGTGAAATCGCCATCATATTGATCCCGTCCATCGCGCGGCCCCGGCCAATGGCGGTGGCGTGGAAGCTGAGATCTGAATAGGTCAGATTGGCGTTATAGGTATCCAGATGGCGGTTATTTGCAGGCATTTCCTGTGGTGCGATCACCTGGTTGCCGATCAGGTGAATGGCGTTGAAATGATGGGCGAGTTTGATGAAGTTGCAGTAATCTTCATAGTTCCCCGGACGCCGCCCGTTTATGCAGTCATGCACATTGGGCGGGCCTGCGACCAGGCCGAAATTCACGTGATCCCCACCCAGGGTGATGCGTTTCGCCGGGTTGCGCGCCGTCAGGGTGAAGGTTTCCGGCACGGTTTTCAGTGCCTCATTGACGATGCTTTCATCCATGCGGATGGTCTTGGTGTCGCGATCGACAATGGCGCCTGCTTTCTCAAACAGATCCATGACGTTGTCACCCATGACGCGAATACCGGCCTCAGACAGGATGCGCATGGATGTGGCGTGCAGTTTTTCCAGCTGTTCTTCGTTCAGAAGTTCGGTCTTTGGCGCGGTGTTCATCACAGTCTGCCAGGGCAGCTGATTGATCCCGCCACCGCTGCGTGCGCTTTTTCCCCGGCGTCCGCCGCTGCGTTTTTCTCGTGCCATGTTAGTATCCTCTTTCAGGATTAACGATATTTAACAGTGTCTCATCCCGGCGATAGCGCCAGAGATTATCCGCGAACATTTCGACCGATTTCAGATCCCAGCCGTCATAGACGGAAGAACAATGCGGCGTGATGATGGTGTTCTCGGCAGTCCAGAGCGGATGATCCCCGGGCAGGGGCTCGATGGTGAAGACATCCAGCGCCGCGCCACGGATTGTGTTCCCTTGCAGGGCTTTGATCAGCGGGACCTCGTCAATCACACCGCCGCGCGACACGTCGATGATCACCGCTGTTTCCTTCATCGCCTGGAAGGCGCTCGCACCCACAAGCCCGTGTGTGCTGTCGAGCAGGGGCACACAGCAGACGATGAAATCAGCGCGGGACCAGAGGTCGGGCAGCGCATCCATTCCGTGGACCTCATCCACATGGGGCGTGTCTTTCGGGCGGGCGCGTACGCCGATGGTGTTCAGGCCCATGGCTTTGCTGCGTGCGGCGACGGCCAGGCCGGTTTGCCCCAGCCCCAGGATCAGAACAGTTTTGCCAGCGATGGGTTCGACTTTGCCGCGCGTCCAGGTTTTCTGTGCCTGGGCGGCTTTGAACCCGGGGATGTTCAGCGAGAAATGCAGCATCGCCCCAAGCGCATATTCCGCCATCATATCTGCGGCGACGCCTGCGGCATTGGTGACAGTCAGGGTTTCCGGGTTCCAGGGGTTCATATGATCCGTGCCGGACCCGCCGATTGAAACCCATTTCACCGTAGGCGCGTCGATCAGCGCGGGGCGGGGGAACCCCGGAGTGCCTGCGAAACGTACGGAATAGACAACCTCTGCCCCGGTTTCTGTGATCATCGCGGGCAGGGCGTCATAGCTGTCGCAGGTGTGAATGGGCAGATCCGGGTGGGATTTCGCCAGCACATCACGGGAGGCATCAGGATTATTGGTGTGCAGAATGGTGACGGGGTTCTTCATGGATTATCCTTCGCTGAACTCACGGGCGGCTGTGGTGACAGCATTGGCAAAAAACGCGGTGGCGGCAATGTCAAAGAACACAGAAAACCCTTCGCGGCCCTCAAAGGTGTGACGCCAGATGATGGCCTCAAGATAACCCACGCGGGTCTGGGCGATCTGATTGTCTTTGAAGGCGGCGGGGGAAAGATCAACCGGACAGATCTTTGCAAGCACATCACCCAGGTGCTGGCCGGACAGATGCATCCAGGCCCAGGTTTCTTCGCGCCAGGCGTTGTAGCCTTTGGGGGCAGGGGCTGCGTGCCAGGCAGCGCGCAGATCGTCGGCAGCTTCAACAACAACCAGATCCTCCCTGCCAAGGCGCAGCACGCCACTTGCGATCTGGTTGATCTGCGGCAGAGGGCGGCCCTGTGCTTGCAGCCAGGCGGCTGATCCCCGGCCTTTCAGACCGAAACGGGGCAGGGGGGTGAGATCTGTCAGGGTGATAACGTCATCGATCAAGGTGACATTATCCGCCGCACCACCGGGAGAGAGAGGGAAGGTTTTCATGATCACACCTCCTGCCGTTTGTTGTCGGGATCAAAGAAGGCGTGGCCCTCAACCGGCGCGTTCAGCAATTTTCCATTGCGGCATTTCAGCGTGACTTGTGTGCCGATGTCGCTGTCATCGCCATGCACATAGGCCAGCGCGATGTGCTTGTTCAGCGTCGGTGACCAGAGGCTGGATGTCACATGCCCCACGGGCACATTGTCACGCAGCACAAGGCAACTTTCCTGTGGCACGTCCTGACTGTCGCGGGGCGCATCAAAGCTGAGGCCGACAAGTTTACGCGGCAGTCCTTTGTTGCGCCGCATTTCAATCGCGCGTTTGCCAATGAAGAAGGGTTTGGTTTTTGACACGGCCCAGCCGAACCCCAATTCATCCGGGGAGGTCAGCGCATCTGTGTCCTGGCCAATCAGGATGTGGCCTTTTTCAAGGCGCAGAATCCGGCTGGCTTCCAGACCGTAAGGGCGCAGGTTGACGGATTTACCGGCCTCCATGATCGCCTGCCATAGCGTCAGGGCATGGCTGGATGGGCAGTGCAGTTCATAAGACAGCTCACCGGTGAAGCCGATGCGCATGGCCCGCACGGGGACACCCGCAACCTGACCTTCGCGCCCTTCGAGATAGGCGAAACCTTCGCGGGAAAAGTCGATATTGCTGTTCAGCGCCTCAACGACCTGACGTGCATTTGGTCCGGTGATGTTGAAGCCCGAGAAAGCGGAGGTGACATTCAGCACATCCACATCCAGCTGCCATTGTGCGTTCCAGAACAGCATATCCGCATAGACCCGCGCGACCGCGCCGGTGGTTGCGGTGACATAGTAAAGATCATCGGCCAGGCGCAGGGCGACGCCATCATCGATCACTGTGCCCATTTCATTGGTCATCAGGCAATAGCGACAGCGCCCGACGGGCTGTTTCTTATAGGCCATAGTGTAAATGCGGTTAAGGAATTCGCCCGCATCCGGCCCGCGGACTTCCAGCCCGCCAAGGGTTGAGACATCCAGCACGCCCGCGTTTTCGCGCACGGCCTGCACTTCTTCATCAATCAGGCGGCGGGCGTTGATTTTGTTGCCGTAAAAATAAGGCCGCCACCAGGCCCCGACCGGGCGCATGTCCGCGCCAAGACGCAGGTGTTCCTGGTGCAATGCCGTGCGCCGTTCCGCCGGATGATGATGGCCGGATAAGACGCCCAGGGTTTCAGGTGCGAAGGGCGGGCGGGCGGTGGTGACGCCGGTTTCTGCGATGCTGCGATCAGTGGCTTTCGCGACGATCCGGGCAGTGGCCAGGGCCGAATGTCGCCCCTGCGATGGGCCCATGCCGACGGTGGTGAAACGTTTGATCAGCTCCAGCTCGCGGTAACCTTCTTTGGTGGCGTTTTGCAGATCTTTGACCTGAATATCTTCATCCCGGTCGATGAAATCTTTGCCTTTGGGGTGGGCTGTGATTGTCGGTTCAAAATTTGCAAACGCGGCCTCGGTGTCCTCAACACCGGCGATGTCACGGTGCGGCAGATCAAGCCGCGCCAGCACCTGATGGGCCGCGCGGATGGCATCCGTGGTGACGGCATCATGTGAGGACAAGCCATTGACTGAGCCGGCGATATTCAGGGGCGCGTCGGGCAGGGTCAGGTTGAAACGGGCGTGGTCCTGATCATAGCTGAGCTTGGCACCAGCCTGGCAGGGGAGTTGCCACATGGGAACGGAACCAACGGACATGACCAGCAGATCACAGGGGATGTTTTGCCCGTTTACGGTAACGGATTGCAGGTGTTTTTTGCCCTGGGCTCCCGTGATGTCACCGGTGAGGATTTTCACGCCTTTTCTGCGCAACGCATCCGCCAGATCACCACCGGACCCGCCTGCACGGGGATCGACGACAGCGGCAAGTTCCACGCCCGCGTCCAGCAAATCAAGCGCCACGCGATAGCCATCGGGATTTGCGGCCAGCACCACAGCACGATTGCCGGGTTTCACGCCGTAATGGCGCATCAGGCGTTGGGCAGCACTGCCCAGCATGATCCCGGGCAGATCATTGTTGCGGAAGGTGGCGGGCTGTTCAATCGCGCCGGTGGCCAGGATGACTTCGACCGCGCGGGTTTTGAACAGTTTATTGCCCCGGATCAAGGGCAGCCAGTTGTCTTCATACCAGCCGTTGACCAGCGTATCGGTCATGATGCGCAGGGTCGGGCAAGCCGTCGCGCGGGTGCGCAGATCGTCCAGCAGATCAGAACTGTCGCGGCGATATGTCAGGGCACCGCCGATGTCTGGCTCCATCTCGGCCAGGATCACATCTGCGCCCGCTTCCGCTGCCTCAATCGCGGCGGTCAGGCCAGCAGCGCCGCCACCAACCACCAGCAGATCGCAAAACAGGTTCGCTTTTTCGTAGTCCTGATGTGTTGCATCAGTATTCAGCACACCAAGGCCTGCTTTCTTACGAATGAGAGGTTCCCAGAATTTCAGCCAGGCGTTGCGTGTTGGCCCCATGAAAGTGCGGTAATAAAACCCAACGGGCATGAAACGGCCCAGCTTATCCATGAAAGCATCGCGGTCGTTGGCAAGGGATCCGTTGACGTTCTGGGCGGTGACCTGAAGCCCTTCAGAAATCTGGTGGCGGTCGGCCTGGACGTTGGGATCAGAGGGCAGTTGCACGAGGGTATCCGCCTCGGACCCGGCCATAGACATAAGGCCGCGCGGGCGGTGATATTTGAAGCTGCGCGACAGCATCCACTGATCATTCGCGGCAAGGGATGAGGCGATGACATCACCTTCAAAGCCTGTGAATTTTGTGCCTTCAAAGCGGAAAGAGACAGGTTTATCGCGATTGATGCGGCTTCCCCAGGGGGCGGGCAGGCGGGTCATGGTCGTGCCTCCGCATCTTGGGGAGTGAATGTGCGGATCACCTCATTTGTGGTCGCGTTGCGTTCGGCCAGAAAGAAGTAATTCGATGGCACATGCCGCCACCATTCCGTAATCACGCCACGGGAATTATCGGCGCGAAACAGGTGACGCGCCCAGTCTGCATCGCTGGTTGTGGCCGGGTCGGGATCGTTTTTCACCGGGCCAAAGCATTGAAATTCATTGATATTGCGGGGGCCGTTCATCGGGCAGGTCAGGATCTTCATGTCAGTGGCTCGCCGCTGTTGCGCCCATTTCATTGAGCAGTTCAAAACGCGCAAAACGTTCCATGGTGAAAGGTTCAAGGATCGGTGCGACTTTCTCATTCGCAATGGTCTGCGCCATGTATTTCCCGGCGACCGGCGTGGCTTTGAACCCCCAGGTGCCCCAGCCGCAATCCAGCCAGAGGTTCTTCAGCGGGCTTGCGCCCATGATCGGGGAATAATCCGGTGTCATATCGGTGATGCCCGCCCATTGGCGCAGCAGACGCACGCCCTGCAGGAAGGGGAAAAGATGGGTTGCGCCCTCGGCCAGATGTTCTTTCATATCAAGGGTCGAGCGGGTGGAATACAGTTGATACGGATCTGATCCGCCGCCAATCACGATTTCACCGCGCGAGGATTGCACCAGATAGGTGTGCAGGCTGACAGAACTGACAAGCGTGTGCAGCCAGGGTTTCAGGGGCTGGGTGACCATGGCCTGAAGCGGGTAACACCGGATCGGCAATTCGACACCGGCGCGCATGGCCATGTCATAGTTCATACCGCCGACGGCGATCATCACCTGACCGGCGGCAATGTCCCTGCGATTGGTGCGGACTTTGGTGATCCGGCCCTGGTCTGTTTCAAAGCTTTCAACTTCGGTGCGCTGGTGGATTTCCACCCCGCGCCGCGCCGCCTGTGCGGCATATCCCCAGGCGACAGCATCATGCCGCGCCGTGCCGCCATCGGCGTGCCAGAGACCCCCCATGATTTCCAGCGGGCCGCCTTCATCCATATTCAGATGCGGCGAAAGGTCTTTCACCGTCTGAGCGTCCACGACTTCGATATTCGTGCCGGCATGTTTGCCCATTTCAGCCCGCAGATGGAAAGATCGCAGGGTGGCTTCTGTATGGGCCAGTGTCAGCTGCCCGCGTTGGGAAAACATCACGTTGAAATCAAGCTCCTGGCTCATTCCCTCATACAGCTGCACGCCTTCTTTATAAAAGGCGATGCCTTCTTTCGTGATATAGTTTGACCGGATCGTCGTGGTGTTGCGTGCGGTATTGCCACCGGCGAGATAGCCCTTTTCCAGCACCGCAACATTGGTGATGCCGTGGTATTTGGACAGGTAATGCGCACAGGCCAGCCCGTGGCCGCCGCCGCCGATGATCACCACATCATATGAGGATTTCAGATCGGGCGTGGCAGGGATGTCACCGGTGACAGGATAGTCGCGGGAGAAGGCATATTTCAGAAGCCGAAGGGGCATGTCGGGGGCCTTTGGGAAAGATCAGGGGGCGTCAAAGATCAGCGCGGCGAGGTCAGAGAATTTCGCATTCTCATCGGTCAGTCCCAGCACTGCATCGCGGATGGCGCTTGCACGGGCTTCGCCAAGTGACGGGGTGGCGAATTCCATGAATTTTGCGATGACTTCCGCGCGTTCCATCGGGGCTTCGGGGCCGCCGCGGGCGTGGATGTCGCCGGAGTCCAGCACGCGTCCGTCTGTCGTGGTGATGGTGACGTCAGCAAAGCGGCCCATGGGGAAACGATCACTGTGTTTTGCGGTTTCTGTGACGGTGATCCGGTCCAGCACCTGTGCGACCAGCGGATCAGACAGGCCGGAACCGCTGATATGTTCAACGCCAATGCGCCCGTGGATAACCATGGTGGCCACGGCGAAGGGCAGGGAATATTGCGCTTTGGAGGTGTCATCTGGCATGCCCTGAAACAGGCAGGCGCCCTCGTGGAATGTGTTGACTTCGATCTTTGCGATATCGCCATGGGTCAGACCGTGTTCCCGCAGGATCGCGCGGGTCGCATCAATGGACGCATGGGCCCAGCGACAGATCGGGTAGGGTTTCACATATTGATGCTGCATCTGCCAGAAGCTGCCAAGGTCTTCCCAGTGCTGTGCGACCTGATCTTCCTCAATGGTGATTGCAGGGGCACCGGTAAAGCCCAGTTCCGCCATAATCGCGGCGGACAGTCCGACCAGTGCGCCCTGACCAGATCCGTCGTGCAGCATGGTTGGATTGGCAATTTCGCGCATCATCTGGCTGCGCGGCCCGTGGTATTCAGCGATGCCCATGGCTTCGCGCATCTGGACCTCTGACATGCCGCGCAGGCGGGCGGCCATGGCGACAACGCCAAGGGCGTTCCAGGCACCAGAAGTGTGATAATCGCTGACAGAATTATGCAGGCTGATGCCCGCGCGCCCGGCAACTTCATAGCCGATGGTCACAGCGGCCAGGGCCTCGCGCCCGGAAAAATCAGGGGTGGTTTCGGACAATGCCGCAAGGGTTGGCACAACCACCACGCCGATATGGCCTTTGGTGGGGTTATAGCCGTCATGGCCGTCCAGATTGTCGGTTTGCGTCGCAGCGGCAAAAGCAGACCCGGCCAGGCTGACCCGGCGACCGTCAAACATCATCCGTGCGGACAGATCCTGCCGCCCGGCACCATAAAGCGCGACAGTGCTTTCGCGGGCGATCTGTCCGGCCTGCATCGGGCCTGCGCCAATGGTGATGCCGATGGTATCCAGCGTCATCAGGGCGGCGGCGTCCAGCACATCATCAGGGAAATCCTCCGGGGTCGTGTTCAGGGTGAAACGGGCGACATTGGCCCAGGTATCAGGAGAGAGAGTTGGTTCAGCCACAGGAGTATCCACGCGTTATCGGATGATTTCACCGATCAGATTAGGGGCAGGCGTGGATCTGGGCGAGAAAACAAAAGCAGGTCTGAGGTGCAGGATTTTTTGTGCGAAAGGTTAAAAGCGTCATTTCAGATGGGTCATCGGGCGCAGATGGGTCATCATCCTGCGCGGGCCGGCCTTATGATCGCCCTATGATGCATCTGCCCCATCTGACATTTCTGCGCTCTTTCGAGGCCGCCGCCCGCCACATGAGCTTTACCGCCGCCGCGGAAGAGCTGAACTGCACGCAATCCGCTGTCAGCAATCATGTGCGATCCCTTGAAGATTTCATCGGCCGTCCGCTGTTTGTACGCCACCCCCGGTCGCTGTCCCTGACCGAAGTGGGCGAAGCTTATCTGCCAGCCCTGCGCCGGGCGCTGCAGGAAATTGATGTGGCGACGCAATCGCTGATCATGCAGAACCACAAGCGCGAGGTCGTGATTTCCGTTCCGGTCAGTCTGGGGGCAGGGTGGCTGCCTGGTGTGATCAAAGGATTTGCAGAGGCCCACCCGGATATTGATCTGACTTTGCATGGGACCGTCTGGACCGATGTTGAGGAAAATGTTTCAGACATTTCGATTTCGGTGAATCATGTGGATGAAATCATGCCGGATATGACAAAGCTGTGGTCAGAGGATCTGACACTGGTGTGTGCGCCGGATTATCAGGTGCATGGCGAAGCGTTTGATCGGGCTGAACAATTATATGATGCGGATCTGATCCAGGTGCTGGGACGGCTGGAATACTGGAAACTTGCGGCGAAATCCCTGGGTCTGCGTGATCTCAACCAGCATGGCGGATTGCGCACCAGTGCGACCAATCTGGCGCTGGAAATGGCGGCAGAAGGGCTAGGTTGTGTAGTGGTGCCGCGATCCCTGGCGCTGACCTATATAAACCGGGGTTTGTTGCAGGAACCTGTGGCGCTGAATGTGCGATCGCCCTGGGTTTATTGCCTGCGGACAAAGGATAAATCCTTAACGCCGTCGGTGAAAGCTTTCATGACCTGGATGCTAAAATCTGCAGAGGTTTTCCAAGGTGGAACATCGCAGCCGGGGTAAGGTTTTTCACAGAAAAACCCGGGACAGATCGCCCGCCTTTGGGATAAGGCGGGCGACTTTCTTTATGCGCGCAGACGTGTGCCGGATGGGTCAAACGGTGCTTCGTCAAGAATTTTGGCACGGTGTGGTTTGCCCAGAACCTGGATCAGAACTGTATCACCTGGTTTGGAAACCTCAGGATTGCGGAACCCAAGCGCGAGCGACTTATCCACGGTGTAGCCATAGGCACCCGATGTCACGCGGCCAACGGATGTGCCATCTTCGCCAAACACAGGTTCGCCGCCGGTTGCATCCGCATTGTCGGTGACTTCCATTTCAAAGCAGCACATGACTTCGCGCGGGGCGTTGTCTTTGACCGCCAGATAGGCGTCCTTGTGCAGAAAGTCTTTGTCCAGCTTGATCAACCCTTCCAGGCCAACTTCCTGCGGCCAGTATTCCTGAGAATACTCGCGGCTCCAGGAGCCATAGCCTTTTTCGATCCGCAGGGATCCGAGGGCACGACCGCCAACCGGGCCACCGCCGCAGTCTTTGGCTGCACCGACCAGGGCCTCATAAAGTGTGATCTGATCGCTTTCCGCGCAATGCAGTTCCCAGCCAAGATCACCGGTAAAGCTGACGCGGATTGCAACGCACTCCACACCGGCCACCTGGATTTTCTGTGAGCGCATGAAACGGAAGTTCTCATTGCCCAGATCTGCATTGGTCAGACGGGCCAGCGCATCACGGGATTTTGGCCCGGCGATGTTGAAACCAGCGATGCTGTCTGTTGCGACCTCAAGTGTGGTGCCTTCGGGCAGATCGACCATGTTGAAGAACCGCTGGTGATAGCGTTCGCCAAGGCCGGAGCCGATCATCATATATTCATCGTCATCCAGCTTGGTGATGGTGAAATCACCCGCCACGCCACCGCGCACAGAGATCAGCGGGGTCAGGCAGGACCGGCCTGTGATGGTCGGCACTTTATTGGCGACAAGCTTGTCCAGCCAGTCATATGCACCCGGGCCTTTCACGATGTAATTCGCAAAGTTTGAAATATCGATCACACCAACGGAATCGCGCAGCATCTTTGCTTCACGTCCCACAGGTTCCCACCAGTTCTGGCGGGTGAACCCGTTGGTTTCCTCAGCACCCGGGGCATCGGCAAACCACAGCGGATGTTCCCAGCCACAGTTCAGACCAAAGACACCGCCCATGGCTTTCTGCACCTCATAGGCGGGGCGCACGCGGGCCGGACGGCCAGCGGAACGTTCTTCATTCGGGAAGTGAATTTTGAAACGGTGGGTATAGGCGTCTTCGACACGGGCTTTGGTGAACTTTTTATCGGCCCAATCGCCAAAGCGCGCCAGATCCCAGGCGAACATATCGTATTGGGGTTCACCTTCGATCATCCATTGTGCTGCCAGCAGACCCAGACCGCCAGATTGGCTGAAGCCTGGGATCAGACCGCCACAGAGGAAGTAGTTTTTCAACTCCGGCACCGGACCCCAAAGCATATTCGCATCCGGCGACCAGATCATCGGGCCGTTGATCACACGTTTCACACCGGCGGTTGCGGCCACAGGCACACGTTCGGTGGCGCGGATCACATTTTCCATGATCCGGTCCAGATCATCCGGGAACAATTCATGGGCGAAATCAAGTGGCGTGCCTTCTTCGGCCCAGAATTTCATGTCTTTTTCATAAGCGCCGATCAGCAGGCCATTGCCTTCCTGACGGAAGTAATATTCGCCGTCCCGGTCCGCGATGGAAGGCAGACGACGGCCGAGTTTTTCGACCTCATCAATGCTTTCTGTGACGAAATACTGATGTTCGGTCGGCTGAAGCGGCAGGGTCAGACCCGCCAGGGCCGCAACTTCACGCCCCCAGAGACCAGAGGCATTCACAACCCATTGCGTGTGAATATCGCCTTTTGTGGTGCGCACGATCCAGGACCCATCGGGTTGCTGTTCTGTGCCGATCACCGGACAGAACCGTTCAATGGTTGCACCCATAGCGCGGGCACCGGCAGCATAGGCATGGGGCACGCCGGACGGATCCACATTGCCGCCATCGGATTCAAACATGATGCAGCGCACATCATCAAAATTCGCGAGTGGGTGCAGCTTTTGCGCTTCTTCGCGGCTGACCTCATGGAAGTTCAGGCCGTAGAATTTTGCCTTGGCTTCCTGCAGGCGCAACTGGTGTTCGCGTTCTTCCGTCTGCGCAAGATAAAGCGAACCGGGCTGAAATACACCGCAGCTTTGCCCGGTTTCCTGTTCCAGTTCCTTATACAGGTTCATCGTATAATGCTGAATGCGGGTGATGTTGTTGTTGTCATGCAGCCCGTGAATATTGGCGGCGGCATGCCAGGTGGACCCGGATGTCAATTCATCGCGTTCCAGCAGAACACTGTCGGTCCAGCCGAGTTTCGCGAGGTGATAGAGGATCGAGGTGCCGGCAAGTCCGCCACCGATCACAACGGCCTGTGCGTGGGTTTTCATGGGTGAAATCCTTTGTTTCTTACGCCTCAGGCGGCGATGGTTTTCATGGCCGCAAGGAAAGTTGCGACTTCAGAGATAGAGTTATAATGGCACATGGATACGCGTACGCAGCTGTCCATGTCCAATGGGTTCAGGATGTTGCCGGAATAGTGATCGGCCTTGCGCAGATGGGTGCGGATGCCCTGTTCATTCAGCATTTTCACAACATCAACAGATGGCACGCCTTTGACGGCCAGAGAAACCAGCCCTTCGCGCGCGGGGTTATCCACGCCACCAAGGATTGTGACCTTTTCCATTTCAGCCAGACCCGCGAGGTTGCCTGTGCCGTGGATCATCGCATCTGTCAGGGCTTTTTCCTGGGCGTGAATGGCTTCGCCCGCAGCCAGGAATTTACCCCGGCGATCCTGCGTGTCGGAAACTTCGCCGCCAAGCCATTCAAAGTAAGACACCACATCAGACATGGTTGCATAAGCGCCCGTGTCGCGTGTGCCCATTTCCCAGTTGTCTTCCGGCCCGTCGATCAGGGCGTTATGGGGCAGGGTGGTCAGACGATCAGAAATCCAGGCGATGCCATAACCATGGCGGGAAAAGACCTTGTAGGGTGAGATCACATAGCCATCGACATCATATTCCGTCAGATCCATGCGCCCGTGGGCGGCGTGTTGAATGCCGTCAACGATGATGTAGCAATCAGGCGCAACGGCGCGGATGGCTTTGCTGACCGCTGCCACATCCACACCCATGCCAGTGACGGGCGAGGTATGCACGATGGTTGCGACTTTTGTATCTGGGGTGACGGCGGCGGCGTAAGCGTCGGCCGTGACTGTGCCACTCGCATCATCATGCGTGATCAGGATATGATCCTGACCTGCGATGCGGGACCAGCGATCTGCGGCAGAACGGGTGGCGGGATGTTCCAGCGTGGATCCCAGAACCTTGCCCGCACCCGTACCAAGACAGGCGTTCATGATCAGGCGAAACAGCAGTTCAGTGCCGCTTTCGCCTGCAAAGAACTGCCCGCCGGGCGCGTTCATGAATGCGGCCATATCGGATTTGGCTTTGTTGATGGTCGCCACAAGCGCATGGCTGCCCGGGTTATCCCGCCCCTGATTGTCCGGGATCGCAGCATAATGCGCGGAACTGTCCAGCGCAGATTTCAGCGTCAGCGCGCCACCGGCGTTTTCAAAAAAGATCCGCTCGCCCTGAACGGGGCAGCTGTCAATCTGGGCAAAGCGGGCGCGGATTTCTTCAAGGAGGGTGTCGTTTATCTGACTCATCTGGGGACCAGTTCTTTCGCAGTTACCGCTTAAAACTAAGCGGGTTTGCCCAGAGTGACATGCAAAAAAAAACAGGGCAATGCCTGTGAAATTTCTATGAGTAGGTGTCGGTAACAGAGCAAAGCGACGGATCCGGCCTGTATCCATGCGTTGTGGTGGTGCGGACCTACAAATTTTGCTGCAATCGGGGCTGGGTGCTAAAGTTTCTGACTATTTCTGTCGGAAACTTTAGTGCTTCATTCGAATACCTGACTAAAGGCCGCAGGAAATTTCAGAGCTTTGCTCAGGACTCAGGAGACGCGAAATGCTTAAATCCAAATTCATGCGCACAACGGTTATTGTTGCTGCCGCTTTTGTTGCCACTGCGGCAACCGCAAACACCTATGGCCCTTATCCTGATTTCGCCATCACAACATCAGCTGCATCATTCGATTGCCCGTGAACATCACGACAAGAATTTCGGTGTCGCGCTGGCGGTGTGGGACTGGATGTTCGGATCTCTGCATTTGTCAGAGACCGATAAGGATCTGACCTTTGGCCTGACGGGAAAGGATAAAGAAGCCGCCCGATTGTCCCACATTTATTTCTACCCGATCCTGGATATGGGGCGTGTGATCCGGCGGCGGTTGCAGCGGTTGAAAACATTTGTTGTCACCCGCGTGATGCGACGGACTGACGGTTAATCACATCAGAACAGCATCCTGAGCCTGCAAAGGTTCGGGCGGTGTTTCATTCAGGGCTTCGGCAACTGAGATTTCGATCACCCGGCACATGGCACTGAGGGGCAGGCCGTTTGACCCGTCTGAAAACGGGTGTTCCAGTTCATTTGTCACGGCCTGAAGCCCGAAGAACACATAGGCGACAATCGCGGCGATCAGGGGGGTCAGCAAGCCGCCTGCATCGAGCAGCGCGAAGGGCAGGAACAGGCAGTAAAGATAGGTCGTGCGGCGCACCAGAAGCGAATAAACAAAGGGCAGAGGCGTGGTCGCGATACGTTCGCAGCCTGCCTGAGACATGCCTAGATCCCCCAGTACCCGGGCTATGGCCAGGCGGCCAAATCCGTCGGCCTCAGTCATCCGGGCCAGCTGTCGGCCCATATCGCGCAGGGCGGCATCGGCGGGGTTGCGGGCCCTGGTCAGTGCGTCGAACCCCGCGATGTCATTGGCCACATCATCGCCGCGCAGAAAACTGCGGTGCAGATGGGCAAAGGCGACGGCGGTTTTCAGGAACTGTGCGCGGTCCGGCCCGTCCGGCAGGAAGATCACCGTGTGGCGTGCCAGGGTGCGGACATCGCCAATCAGTGCCCCCCATAATTTACGCGCTTCCCACCAGCGGCTGTAAGCGGCATTGTTGCGAAACCCCAGAAACAGTGAGAGCGCAACGCCAAACACGCCAATCGCCGACAGGGAAATCCCCGGCAGATCGACAAGCAGCCGATCCACCAGAATGATCGCGGCGGACAGCATCGTCACTGCAATGATTTGCGGCAGAATGCGCGGCACAACAGACCCCTGCATGGTGAAAAACAGGGCAAGCGGCGTGGGTTGGTCACGAATAATCATGCGTCAGCTTTAGGCCCTCTGCATCCGGCTGGCAATCTCATCCGGCAGACGTCTGGTGTAAGGGGGCTGCGGGGTGATCATACTGTCCTGGTGCCCTGGTCTTCAACCCTGGCTGAATTTCACCTGAAGCAGATGAGTCACAAATTCCCACCATTCCTGCTGAAAGCTTTGCGCCAGCTGTGAAAGAGGCCGGTTTTTGGGGAACAGAACTGAATACCACATGTCAATTTCCGACTGCAGGGGCAGAAACAGGATTTTGCTTTCTGTGCCCCGGCTGCGCAGATAGCTTTCCGCACTGAGAGGGTCGACAATTGCGCAGGCCTGCCCTGCTTCCACAAAGTGAAACAAAGGCAGAAAAAACTGTGCATCAAACCGCAGGTTGAAATCGGCCCGTTCCCGCGTAAAGGCGCGCACTGTTTCAATATATGTGGAATGACCGGGCTGTAACGCGCCCATGGGTTCCCCGTCCAGATCTGCGATGGAAATGCTGTCTTTCGCAGCAAGACGGTGATTGTGTGGCACCGCACACAGACAACGACCGGGCATTTCTTCAGAAAAATAAAGGTTCTGGTTTACGCCGTGGCCAGAGGCATCTGCAAAGCCCAGATCATAACTGCCAGTCGCCATCACCGCGCGCACCTGGGGCGAGGATCGCGTCAGCAAAGATACGCGGACCTTCGGGCGTTCAGCGACAAACTGGCTGATGAAATCGGGCAGAAGGAACGACGACGGCCCAGGCATTGCTGCGATACGCAGTGCGCCGCTGTTCTGGTCACGCATATTTGTCATGTTCTGCTGAGCAGCCTCAAGACGTGACAGAATTTCCGTGGCCTCATCCAGCAGATACAGCGCCTCGGGCACCGGCACCATGCGTCGCCCTTCTCTGCGGAATAATTCAAGGCCCAATTCCCGTTCCAGCCCTTTGATCGCGGCGCTGACCGCGGGTTGGGTGCGCAACAGATTGCGCGCCGCTTCTGAAACGGATCCGGTTTTCATGACTTCATAGAAGACGGCAAGTTGCTGACTGTTCATAGGCTATCCATAAATGAAATCTATATATATAGCAATTTTTTGAATTAGTATTTATGCATCATCCTCCCTAAGCTAATCCAATCACAACAGGAGGAGGCCGCGGCCTGAACGCGGCACAACATTAGGGAGACGAGAATGAAACTTATCAAAACGATCACGGCGGCAGCGCTTGCCGGTACCATGCTGACATCTGCTGCGATTGCGCAGGACATGCAGTTCTTCCGCATTGGTACCGGCGGTGCAGGCGGCACCTACTTCCCCATCGGCGGCATTATCGCCAACGCGATTTCCAACCCTCCGGGCTCTCGCGCCTGTGACGAAGGTGGCAACTGCGGCGTTCCGGGCCTTGTTGCCATGGCGCAATCCACCAATGCGTCTGCGCATAACGTGAACGCCATTCAGGCGGGTCAGATGGAAGCGGGCCTGTCCGGCGCTGCAACCCTGCATTTCGCCTATCACGGCACCGGCAAATATGAAGGCAACGCAAAGCCGGATCTGCGGGTGATTGCGAACCTCTTCCCGGAAGATCTGCACCTGGTCCTTCCCGAAGGTCACGCGCTTGATGGCGGCCTTTCTGGTCTTGAAGGTCAGCGTGTTGGCATTGCGCAGGCCGGTTCCGGCACCCAGATCGCGGTGGAACTGATCCTGGCAGATCATGGCGTGACCCGTGACAATATGGACGAAGCAGAACTGAACAATTCCCAGTCTGCGGAACGTATTGCTGATGGTCAGCTGGATGCATATTTCTACGCGGCGGGCACCCCGGTTGCGGCAATGATCCAGCTGGACAACACCAAGGGTATGGAACTGCACAACTGGTCCGAGGCTGAAATCGCCCAGGCCAATGAAACTGTGCCATACTACATTGCATCCACAATTCCGGCCGGTACCTATCCTGGTGTTGATTACGACGTAAACACCGTTGCTGTGTCCGGTATGCTGGTGACCAACGCCAATATCGACGATGATCTGATCTATGAGATCACCAAAGCGATGTGGTCTGAAACGGCCCGTAAATTGCTGGACAATGGTCACCCGAAAGGTGCTGCGATCACGCTGGAAACAGCGCTTGACGGGATCGAGGGCATTGGTGTGCCTCTGCATCCCGGTGCCGAGCGTTTCTACCGCGAAATCGGTATGCTTGACTGATACCTCCCCTGAACTGCGGCACGGGCTATTCCGTGCCGCTTTTTCTATTTGTGACCTGCCTGCGGGTGCGCGACCCGATCGGAGATCCCCATGACAATCGAAACGCATCTTGATGCCAAAGAGCTGGAAGAGCTCGAAAAAAAGTATGATTCCGCTCTGAACACCCGTGACAACGGGCCAGGCCTGACCCAGGTGATGTATTGGGCCAGCATTGCTTTTGCCATGTACCACCTCTGGACGGCGGGTTTTGGTACGCCGGTGGACCATGTGCATATGGGTGTCCATCTTGCAGGTCTTTTTCTGTTTATCTTTGTGGGTTTCCCCCTGATTAAATCTGCCCGTAACCTGGAATGGCACGGCAACAGCACGCTGAAGCCCGGCAATGTACCGATCTATGACTGGGTGCTTGCGGTGCTTAGCATTGCCGCGTCTCTCTGGCTTTGGGTCAGCTGGCGGGGTTTTGACGGCTTTGGTCTGAACATCACGGAACAGGCCCTGCGTCAGGGCAACCCGTCCGGGATGGATGTGTTCTTCGGGTCAATCCTGATCCTGACCGTTCTGGAAATCGCACGGCGTACCATTGGTTTTGTGCTGCCCCTGATCATTCTTGTTTTCATCGTCTATGCGCTGTTTGGCCCTTATATGCCCGCGCAGATCCTGAAGCACCCGGGCGTGAACTGGCAGCAGTTTGTGAACAATATGTATTTCCCGTCCGAAGGCATCTTCGGTGTGACGCTTTGGGTGGTGTCCACCGTTGTGTTCCACTTTGTGCTGTTCGGCGTCGTCGCACAGCGCATGGGGCTGGGGCAGTTCTTTGTTGATAACGCCATGCTGGTGGCGGGCCGCTACACCGGTGGTCCGGCGAAAGTATCGGTGGTGTCCTCTGCGTTCTTTGGCACGATTTCAGGGTCTTCCATCGCAAACACCGTTTCTACGGGTTCCCTCACCATTCCGAATATGAAAAAGCTGGGCTATCCCGGCCATTTCGCAGGTGGGGTTGAAGCTGCGGCATCCGCCGGTGGGCAGATCACGCCACCGATCATGGGGGCGGCGAGCTTCCTGATGGCCGAATATCTTGAGGTGCCTTACACAACCATCGTGATTGCCGCGATTGTGCCCGCACTGATGCACTATATCGGCGTGATTTCCATTGTGCATTTCACTGCGAAAAAACTGGGCCTCACAGCTTATTCAAAGGAAGAGCTGCCAAAGTTCCTGCAGGTCTGGCGTGATGGCTGGTACACGATCATTCCGCTGATCGCGCTGCTGCTTGTGCTGTTCTCGGGCTATTCCCCGAATATGGCCGCTTTCATTGGTCTCAGCCTCTGTGTGGTTGTTGGTTTCTGCGCCTTTAACAAACCGGCCACAATGATCGTGCCGGCTGGGGTGCTTGCGTTTATCCTGTGGAAAGCGTCCCCCTATTCCGGTGAAGGTTATTCCCCTGTTATGGCCGGGATGCTGGCGGCGCTGACGATCATGGGCTGTCTGCACCGGAATGAGCGTCAGAACTTCCGCGACCTTTTCGACAGTTTCCATGTGGGCGTGCAATATGCCCTGGCTGTTGGTGCAGCTTCGGCGGCTGTGGGCATCGTTGTGGGGGTGATCAACACAACCGGCGTTGGCTTCCGTCTTGGTTTCATGGTGACGGGTGGCGCGGCAGATATCGCGGCCTGGCTTGCGCCGATGCTGGACTGGACAGGTATTGAAACCTTCAGCCAGAGCAGCATTCAGCAGTTCGCATCGCTGGTGCTGATCGCTATGGCCTGTATCCTGATGGGGGCGGGCCTGCCAACCACCGCGCTTTACATTATGCTTGTGGCGGTTGCGACACCGGCGCTGAGCCAGCTGGGTGTGCCACCGCTCGCGACACATATGTTTGTGCTTTACTATGGTGTGATTTCCGAGATCACCCCGCCGGTTTGTGCGTCGGCCTATGCGGCAGCGGGTATCGCGGGATCCAATCCTTTCCGCACGGGTTTGACGGCGTTTACGCTGGGGCTTGGTAAGCTGATGGTTCCCATGGTATTTGTCTATGCACCGACGATGCTGATTGTTCTGCCGGAATATTTCACCATCGCTAGCTTTATCCAGGTTTCAGGCACCTGTGCGCTTGGGGTCTTTGCAATCGCAACCGCTGTGTCGTCTTACTTCATGGCACCCCTGCACGGCATCTGGCGTGTGCTGATGGCACTGGGCGGACTGATGCTTGTGGCACCTTCCGGCAGCTCAGATCTGCTGGCCGTGGCCCTGATTGCACCGGTTTTGATTCAGCAGAAAATGGGTCAGTCCAAAGCACAGGCGGCCGCATGACACAGAAGATGACCCCGGATGTGGTTGTACTTGGGGCAGGAATTGTCGGCATATGTTCGGCCCTGTCCCTTGCAGAAAAAGGCCTGCATGTCCGGTTGATTGACCGGGATGCACCTGGGCAGGCCACGTCTTTTGGCAATGCGGGGATCATTTCCCCCTGGTCCGTTGTGCCGCAAAGCATGCCCGGCCTCTGGAAGAAAGTTCCGGGCTGGCTGCTTGATCCGCTTGGCCCGGTCACGGTGAAACCATCGTATCTGCCGCGGGTGGCGCTTTGGGGGATGCGGTTTTTGTCTGAAGGACGCATGTCACGTGTTCACGAAGTCGCCCGTGCGATGGATGTGCTGAACCGCGATAATGTGGATCTGTTCCGGCAACATCTGGCGGGTACAGGCCATGAAGACCTGCTGCAGGACAGCTGGTATGTGCATGCTTTCCGGAACGCAGATGATGCGAATGACGACAGTGTTGATTATCGCATCCGCAAGGAATTTGGCGCACCGATTGAGAAAATCGGGCAGGCTGATCTGCGGGCGCTGGAACCGGATCTGACGCCGGAGTTCAAAGCTGCAATTCTGATCAAAGGACAGGCCCGTGCCACATCCCCCGGCCGTATTAGTGAAGTGCTGGCAGATAAATTCCGCGCCATGGGCGGCGAAATTCTGCAACACTCTGTGCAGGCCATTTTGCCCCGCGAAGATGGCAGCTGGGATTATACCACAGAGGCAGGGACTGAAAACGTGCCTAAACTGGTGCTTTCCGCAGGTATCTGGTCGCGGGAACTTCTGAAACCGCTTGGCATTCACATCCCGATGGAATCTGAACGCGGCTATCACGTCAGCTTTGCCAGCCCTGGCGTATCGCTGACCCATTCCGTAATGGATATGGATATGAAATTTGTCGCGTCCTCCATGGAAGAAGGCCTGCGGGTGGCCGGGACAGCTGAATTTGCCGGTCTTGATAAACCCCTGAACCAGAAACGCCTGGATGGGCTGGTGACACTTGCGCGCAATTTGCTGCCAGGTCTGAATGATACGGATATCAGCACCTGGTCCGGTCAGCGCCCAAGCCTGCCCGACAGCCTGCCCTGCATTGGCGAAGTTGACGGTTTCCCCGGTCTGATCGCAGCCTTCGGGCACAGTCACTATGGGTTGATGATGGCCCCGAAAACCGGGCGCATCGTGGCGGATATTGCCACAGACACCACCGTAAATATTGACCTGACGCCCTATCGCGCGCGGCGTTACTAAGAAGGATAACACCATGACAATCCATCCCGGCGGACAGAATATCTGCGGCGTTTCCATTGGCGTTCTGGCCCTTGAAAGCTATTTTCCCAAACCTCCTGGTCACATCAAAAACCCGTCCAGCCTGAATTTCACCACGCTTTATGAAATGCTGGACGGGATCACCGTACCGGGCCTGCTGGCCAATCCTGATGGTGAAATGAAGACCCGGCTTATTGATGCGGCCAAACGGCTTGAGGCTAAGGGCGTGCGTGCGATCACCGGTTCCTGTGGGTTTCTCGCGATCTTTCAGAAGGAAATCGCAGCGGCGGTGAATGTGCCTGTCTTTGTGTCATCCCTGATCCAGGTGCCTTTGGCCCATCAGATGACCGGGCGCACCGTGGGTGTGATCACCGCATCCGCCAGCAGTCTGACAGATCGCCATATGCAGGGGGTTGGTGCAGAAAATACACCGGTTGTGGTCCAGGGGCTTGATCATACAGATGAGTTTGCAACTGTGATCCTGCGCAATGAACGTACGGAAATGGATCTGACAAAGATCGAGGCTGAACTGCTGGCTGCGTCCGAGGACATGATCGCCCGTCATCCGGAAATTGGCCCGATTGTTCTGGAATGCACCGATCTGCCGCCTTATGCCCACGCCCTACAGGCCCGTCTGAAACGCCCGGTTTTTGATATTGTCACCCTGTCGGAAATGATAAGCCGCGCGGTCGGCCAAACGCCATATGGTGGTTTTATTACCTGAAACGCAGAAGACTACAGGGGTTTCTGCGGTAAGCCGGTTTCCAGAAGCTGCGCTATTTCCTTCATTTTTCGTTTCACAGGGGGACCGGCGATACCCGCATCATCAATCAGTTCCAGAAGCCCCAGGGCCTCTTTTTGGGTGACGGGGGCGCCGGTTTCGTATTTCAGCGCAACATCCCGTATCAGGATTTTGGCTTTGCGTGTTGGTGAGGGGAATTCCTGAAGGTCAACGACCCCGGTGTTTGGCTGAAGGCCGGCAGAGAGCGACTGGACCAGGACCGACAGCTGATCTGCGGTGAATGTATAGGTTTTTTCTTCGTCAAAGGAAATCTGTGCATCCGACGGCAGTAAAGCGTTTGCCTTTTTAATGCGCGGACAGGCAATCAGGCGCAGATGTTCCAGCGCATCGCGTGAAATATCCGGGCTTTCCGAAGGGATATCCGGCAAGTAATTTACCAGTGGATCAGACACAAACCGGGACGGTATCTTAGCCTTGCAATATGTGTTGAACTGACGCTGAATCTCATATTCTGCGATGGTCAGGGAACGATTTACCGGCCGGTTGTGTGTTGCCGCCCGCCGCCTCAACACCAAGGATACCGGGAAAGCTGTCGGTTTGCGCCTCAGGCTGCACCGGCATATCATTCAGAACCTTCCGGAAGGCCAGGATCCCCGCCAGCACTGGTCACCCCTTATTCAGGCTTTTGGCGGCGCCTTTCCCAACGACGATACGATCTATCTGCCGTCCCGTGATCTTCTGCTTGAGGCGCTGGAAAAGCTCGAACCTGTCAGGCAGTATTTTTATGATCTGACCCAAAATGAGAAACTCTTCGGGCCGGATTACGCCGAACGATATCTAAATCTGGTGTCAGAGGATGAAAAACCGGATTTGTCACAAACAGACATGTTTGCCGCTTTATCCTCAGTTATGACCCGTGCAGACTATGAACTTGCTGAATCTATGCTGGATCATGCAGATCTTAGCGCAAGTGCTGACTGGTTCGTTCAGAACATCCGGCGCTTTGGGGTCTGCTCCGGTAGGGGGCAGGATCGTACGTTAGGGCCTTCAGACCCGGCTCATTTCCGTATTTTGCATTGATCAGGTTCATCGCCTCGCCATGGCGGGCCGCCGGGAAGA